>NZ_CP114909.1:3305000-4606250 GCF_027497355.1 Micromonospora sp. WMMA1947
TTTCTTGCCGGAGGTAGAGCACTGGATGGTCTAGGGGGCCCACAAGCTTACCGAAATCAGCCAAACTCCGAATGCCGGTAAGTGAGAGCGCGGCAGTGAGACTGCGGGGGATAAGCTTCGTAGTCGAGAGGGAAACAGCCCAGATCACCAGCTAAGGCCCCTAAGCGTGTGCTAAGTGGAAAAGGATGTGGGGTCGCATAGACAACCAGGAGGTTGGCTTAGAAGCAGCCACCCTTTAAAGAGTGCGTAATAGCTCACTGGTCAAGTGGTTCCGCGCCGACAATGTAGCGGGGCTCAAGCACACCGCCGAAGCTGTGGCATTCACATTTCAACTTCGTGCCTCCTTGATGGGGTATGCAGGTGTGTGGATGGGTAGGGGAGCGTCGTGCCGGGGGTGAAGCAGCGGGGTGACCCAGTTGTGGACGCGGCACGAGTGAGAATGCAGGCATGAGTAGCGAAAGAAGGGTGAGAAACCCTTCCGCCGGATGACCAAGGGTTCCAGGGCCAGGCTAATCCGCCCTGGGTGAGTCGGGACCTAAGGCGAGGCCGAGAGGCGTAGTCGATGGACAACGGGTTGATATTCCCGTACCCGCGAAAGAGCGACCCTGACGAACCTCGTTGTGCTAACCACCCGAACTGCCGGCGGTCTTCGGACCAAAAGCGGGGAGCGTGGGAACCTGGCGGGTAGTAGTCAAGCGATGGGGTGACGCAGGAAGGTAGCTGAGCCCGGCCGGTGGTTGTGCCGGGGTAAGCGTGTAGGCCGGTGTGTAGGCAAATCCGCACACCATCAGGGCTGAGACGTGATGCCGAGCCGATTCAGGTGAAGTCAGTGATCCTATGCTGCCGAGAAAAGCCTCTAGCGAGTTCTTAGCGGCCCGTACCCCAAACCGACACAGGTGGTCAGGTAGAGAATACCGAGGCGATCGGGCGAACTGTGGTTAAGGAACTCGGCAAATTGCCCCCGTAACTTAGGGAGAAGGGGGGCCGGAGACGTGAAGCCCCGCGCGGGTGGAGCGTTGTATGGCCGCAGAGAGCAGGGGGAAGCGACTGTTTACTAAAAACACAGGTCCATGCGAAGAAGTAATTCGATGTATATGGACTGACGCCTGCCCGGTGCTGGAACGTTAAGGGGACCTGTTAGCTCTTCGGGGCGAAGCGGAGAACTTAAGCGCCAGTAAACGGCGGTGGTAACTATAACCATCCTAAGGTAGCGAAATTCCTTGTCGGGTAAGTTCCGACCTGCACGAATGGCGTAACGACTTCCCCACTGTCTCAACCACAGGCCCGGCGAAATTGCATTACGAGTAAAGATGCTCGTTACGCGCGGCAGGACGGAAAGACCCCGGGACCTTTACTATAGCTTGACATTGGTATCTGAATTAGCTTGTGTAGGATAGGTGGGAGCCGGTGAAGTCCATACGCCAGTATGGGTGGAGGCAATCTTGAAATACCACTCTGGTTGATTTGGGTATCTAACTTCGGACCGTTATCCGGTTCAGGGACAGTGTCTGGTGGGTAGTTTAACTGGGGCGGTTGCCTCCTAAAGGGTAACGGAGGCGCCCAAAGGTTCCCTCAGCCTGGTTGGCAATCAGGTGTTGAGTGCAAGTGCACAAGGGAGCTTGACTGTGAGACTGACAGGTCGAGCAGGGACGAAAGTCGGGACTAGTGATCCGGCACTGGCATGTGGAAGCGGTGTCGCTCAACGGATAAAAGGTACCCCGGGGATAACAGGCTGATCTTCCCCAAGAGTCCATATCGACGGGATGGTTTGGCACCTCGATGTCGGCTCGTCGCATCCTGGGGCTGTAGCAGGTCCCAAGGGTTGGGCTGTTCGCCCATTAAAGCGGTACGCGAGCTGGGTTTAGAACGTCGTGAGACAGTTCGGTCCCTATCCGCCGTGCGCGTAGGATACTTGAGAAGGGCTGTCCCTAGTACGAGAGGACCGGGACGGACGAACCTCTGGTGTGCCAGTTGTCCCGCCAGGGGCACGGCTGGTTAGCTACGTTCGGAAGGGATAACCGCTGAAAGCATCTAAGCGGGAAGCTCGCTTCAAGATGAGGTATCCCACCCACATTGTGGGGTAAGGCCCCCAGCTAGACGACTGGGTTGATAGGCCGGAAATGTAAGCCCGGTAACGGGTTCAGTTGACCGGTACTAATAGGCCGAGGACTTGACTACCAAGCTGCTACGCGTCCACTGTGCAACTCTGAACAAACCACCACCCACCAGGGTTGGTTGACATGTTCATAGAGTTACGGCGGTCATGGCGGAGGGGAAACGCCCGGTAACATTCCGAACCCGGAAGCTAAGCCCTCCAGCGCCGATGGTACTGCACTCGGGAGGGTGTGGGAGAGTAGGACACCGCCGGACAACCTTTCCAATTCAGGGCCACCCCCAAACGGGGGTGGCCCTGAATTGCGTTTACGGGAAGCCGGCCCGAAGGCCGGCCCTCAATCAGCGGCTCTGAACCGACTCGCGGATCTCGCGGAACAGCGCCGCGGCGTCGTCGACCCGGCGGCCCGGGAACATGCCCATCACCACGCTGCCGTGGTCGGCCCACCCGCAGACCGCGAAGTCGCCGCCGTCGCCGCTTGTCGTACCGCACTTCATGACGCCGCCCAGGCGGCCCGCGTCCACCTCGCGCAGCCCTGCCACCCGGCCGGTCTCGTCGGCCATCAGCCCGAACAGGGTGTCCAGGTCGCGTTCGGGCTGCCAGAGCAGCGTGGTGCCGCCGAACAGCAGCACCGAGCGCTTGGCGTCCCCGCGGTCGGAGTAGACCGCTCCGTAGCCGCGGTCCAGCTCGATGTCGGCGGCCAGCCCGTCGCGCAGGTAGTCGGCCGTGCTGCGGGCCCGCTCACTGTCGTCCCGGACCAGCCCGGCCACCTCGGCCGGCTGGCCGAGCGTGGTGTCCTTCTGCTGGATCACCCGCCAGCCGCTCAGCCCGAGCGCACCGGCCCCGGCCAGGCCGACCGCCAGCAGGGCGGACAGAATGATCTTTCGGCGCCGGGAGACAGGACGGCGTTCGGGTTCCTGCGCGGGATCGCGGCGGCTCAGCTCGATCGGCTCATCGGTCAGCTCGACCGGATCGGAACCCCCGTCGACCGGGCGCTCGGTGAGGTGCGCGTCGGACATGACCGCCACCGTACGCGAATCACAGGTGGTGCACGTCGGGTCCCCGAAAGCGCTCCGTAGACTTTCAGGGTGACCGAGAGACTGGATGCCCGACGCCCCGACGCCCCGACCCTCGCCGGCCAGTACCAGCCCGGCGAGGTAGAGCAGCGACGGTACGAGCAGTGGGTAGCCGGCGGGCACTTCCGGGCGTCGGCGGACAGCGAGAAGCCGCCGTTCACCATCGTCATCCCGCCGCCGAACGTCACCGGCTCGCTGCACATGGGCCACGCGTTCGAGCACACGCTCATGGACGCGCTCACCCGGCGCAAGAAGATGCAGGGGTACGAGGCGCTCTGGCTGCCGGGCATGGACCACGCCGGCATCGCCACCCAGAACCTGGTCGAGCGGCAGCTCGCCGGTGAGGGGCTGTCCCGACACGACCTCGGACGGGAGAAGTTCGTCGAGCGGGTCTGGCAGTGGAAGGCCGAGTCCGGCGGCGCGATCCTCGGCCAGATGCGGCGGCTCGGCGACGCCGTCGACTGGGACCGCGAGCGCTTCACCATGGACGAGGGCCTGTCCCGGGCCGTGCAGACCATGTTCAAGAAGCTCTTCGACGACGGGCTCATCTACCGGGCCAACCGGATCATCAACTGGTGCCCGCGCTGCCTCACCGCGCTGTCCGACATCGAGGTGGAGCACACCGACGACGAGGGCGAGCTCGTCTCGATCCGCTACGGCGACGAGGTCGTGGTGGCGACCACCCGGGCGGAGACCATGCTCGGTGACACCGCGGTGGCGGTGCACCCGGACGACGAGCGCTACCGGCACCTGATCGGCACCGAGGTGGAGCTGCCGCTCACCGACCGGCGGATTCCGATCGTCGCCGACGAGCACGTCGACCCGAGCTTCGGCACCGGCATGGTCAAGGTGACCCCGGCGCACGACCCGAACGACTTCGAGATCGGCCAGCGGCACGACCTGCCCTCACTGACGATCATGGACGAGCGCGGCGTCATCACCGCGCCCGGCCCGTTCGAGGGCCTGGACCGGTACGAGGCCCGCCCGGCCATCGTCGCGGCGCTGCGCGAGCAGGGCCGGATCGTCGCCGAGAAGCGGCCGTACCTGCACGCCGTGGGGCACTGCTCGCGGTGCAAGACGACCGTCGAGCCGCGGCTGTCGCTGCAGTGGTTCGTCAACACCGCCCCGCTCGCGAAGGCCGCCGGTGACGCGGTGCGCGACGGCCGGGTGAAGATCGAGCCGGCCGAGCTGGCCAAGCGCTACTTCGCCTGGGTCGACAACATGCACGACTGGTGCATCTCCCGCCAGCTGTGGTGGGGTCACCGCATCCCCGTCTGGTACGGCCCGGACGGCGAGATCGTCTGCGTCGGGCCGGACGAGGAGCCGCCGTCCGGCGAGGGCTGGCGGCAGGACGAGGACGTCCTGGACACCTGGTTCTCCAGCGGGCTGTGGCCGTTCTCCACGCTCGGCTGGCCCGAGCGCACCCCCGACCTGGCGAAGTTCTACCCGACCAGCGTGCTGGTCACCGGCTACGACATCCTGTTCTTCTGGGTCGCCCGGATGATGATGTTCGGCCTGTACGCGATGGACGGCGTGCAGCCGTTCGACGTGGTGGCGCTGCACGGCATGGTCCGCGACGAGCACGGCAAGAAGATGTCGAAGTCGTTCGGCAACGTGGTCGACCCGCTGGACTGGATCGACCGGTTCGGCGCCGACGCCACCCGGTTCACGCTGGCCCGGGGCGCCAACCCCGGGCAGGACGTGCCGGTCAGCGAGGAGTGGTGCCAGGGCTCCCGCAACTTCTGCAACAAGCTCTGGAACGCCACCCGGTTCGCGCTGCTCAACGGCGCGCACACCGACGGCCCGCTGCCGGACGCCGGCGACCTCTCCACCGTCGACAGGTGGATCCTGTCCCGGCTGGCGCACGTCACCGCCGAGGTCGACGAGCAGTTCGAGGCGTACGAGTTCGCGAAGGTCTGCGACCTGCTCTACCACTTCGCGTGGGACGACGTCTGCGACTGGTACGTGGAGCTGAGCAAGCCGGTGCTGGCCGAGGGCGGCCCCGCCGCCGACGCCACCCGCCGGGTGCTGGGCCACGTGCTGGACCAGCTCCTGCGGCTGCTGCACCCGGTCATCCCGTTCGTCACCGACGAGCTGTGGTCCGCGCTCAGCGGCGGCGAGACCGTACTGACGGCGTCCTGGCCGGTCGCCGACCGTACCCTGATCGACGACGCCGCGGAGGGCGAAGTCGGCACCCTGCAGCGGGTGGTGACCGAGGTCCGGCGGTTCCGGTCGGACCAGGGGCTGCGTCCCACCCAGCGGGTCGCCGCGCGCCTCGACGGCCTGGCCGGCGCGGGCATCGCGGCGCACGAGCCGCTGGTGCGCTCGCTCGCCCGGCTCGACGCACCCGGTGACGACTTCCAGGCCAGCGCCACGCTGGCCATGCCCGGTGAGGTGAGCGTCGCGCTCGACACCCGCGGCTCGATCGACGTGGCCGCCGAGCGGGCCCGGCTCACCAAGGACCGGGCGGCAGCCGAGAAGGAGGCCACCCAGGCGCGGGCGAAGCTGGACAACCCGGCGTTCGTCGGCAAGGCGCCCGAGCCGGTGGTGGCGAAGATCCGCGAACGGCTGGCGGTGGCCGAGGCGGACCTGGTCCGGATCGACGCCGCCCTGGAGGCGCTGCCCTCGTGAGCGACCGCACCGACCGCACCGCGTTCGCCGAGGTGGAGGCCGCGCTCAACGCGCGCGGCTTCACCCGGATGCACTTCGAGCTGGAGAAGATCGAAACCCTGCTCGACCTGCTGGGCAGCCCGCAGCGGGCGTACCCGTCGATCCACCTGACCGGCACCAACGGCAAGACCTCGACGGCCCGGATGATCGACTCGCTGCTGCGGGCGTTCGGGCTGCACACCGGCCGCTACACCAGCCCGCACCTGGAGACCGTCCGGGAGCGGATCAGCCTGGACGGCGAGCCGGTGGGCGAGGAGCGGTTCGTGTCCACGTACCGTGAGATCGCGCCGCTGGCCGAGCTGGTCGACCAGCGGTTCGCCGAGCCGCTGACGTACTTCGACATGACCACGGCGCTGGCGTTCGCCACGTTCGCCGACGCCCCCGTCGATGTGGCGGTGGTGGAGGTCGGGCTCGGCGGCGCGGAGGACGCGACGAACGTCATCCAGGCCGGCGTCGCCGTGATCACCCCGATCGGCCTGGACCACACCGAGTGGCTCGGCGACACGATCGAGGACATCGCGCTGCACAAGGCGGGCATCATCCACCCCGGCGCCACCGTCATCGCGGCGGCGCAGGAGGAGGAGGCGGCCCGTCCGATCCTGGAACGCTGCGCCGAGGTCAACGCCACTGTCGCGCGCGAGGGCGCCGAGTTCGGCGTACTGCGCCGGGCGGTCGCGGTCGGCGGCCAGGTGCTGACCATCCAAGGCCTGGGCGGAGTGTACGAGGAGATCTTCATCCCGCTGCACGGCGCGCACCAGGCGCAGAACGCGGCGGTGGCGCTGGCCGCCGTGGAGGCGTTCCTCGGCGCCGGCGCCCGGCGGCAGCTCGACATCGAGGCGGTCCGCGAGGGCTTCGCCGCGACCAGTTCGCCGGGCCGGCTGGAGCGGGTGCGTAGCGCGCCGACAGTGCTGCTCGACGGCGCGCACAACCCGCACGGGATGGCCGCCACCGTCGCCGCGGTGCAGGAGGAGTTCGCGTTCAGCAAGCTCGTCGGCGTGCTGGCGGTGCTCGGCGACAAGGACGCGGCGAGCCTGCTCGAACTGCTCGAACCGGTGCTCGACTCGATCGTGGTCGCGGAGAACAGCTCGGCCCGGGCGATGCCGGTGGACGAGCTGGCCGAGCTGGCGCGGGAGATCTTCGGGCCGGAGCGGGTGCAGGTGGCCCGGGAGATGCCCGACGCCATCGAGGCGGCGGTGGCGGAGGCCGAGTCGGACGTACCGGGTGAGCTGTCCGGGGTGGGCGTGCTGGTCACCGGATCGGTGGTGACAGTGGCCGACGCCCGCCGGCTGCTCAAGCGATGACCGGCCCGCAGCCCCGCCCGACCGGCCCGGAGCCGGCGGGCGGTTCGGAGCCGGCGGGCGATTCGGAGCCGGCGGGTGGCGTGCGGCGGTCCGGGCTGCGGAACCCGGACAAGGCGGTACGCGGACTCGGCGCCGGCACGATGGCGCTGGAGGCACTGGTGCTGCTGCTGGCGATCCAGCCGATCCGGGTGGTCGGCGGTGACCTGAGCGGCGCGGCGATCGGCGCGATCGTCGCGCTGGCGGTCGCCTGTGTGGTGCTCGCCGGCATGATGCGCCGCCCGTGGGCGTGGCACGCCGGCACCGCGATCCAGGGACTGCTCCTGCTCTCCGGGCTGCTGCACTGGTCGCTGTTCGCGCTCGGGGTGATGTTCGCGCTGGTGTGGGCGTTCGCGCTGCACGTGCGGCGGGTCATCCTCGGCTGAGCGTCGTCGCTGCGGGCTGCGCGGTGTTAAGAAGGGCCCCTTCCTCTACCTGAGGCGTTAAGAAGGGGCCCTTCCTTACACCTGGGCGAGGGTGCGCCACTGCGTCAGCGCGACGCCGTGGCCGTCGGGGTCGCGGAAAGCAGCCGCCCACACCTCCAGCTTGGTGCCCCGGTTGACCACGCGCGGGGCGTACGTGAACCGGACGCCGGAGTCGCGCAGCCGCTCGTACGCGCCCTGGATGTCGTCGACCTCCAGGTTGACGTGCACCAGCCGGCGGCTGATCGGGGCGGCACCGGTCACCCGGCGCAGCACGAGCCGGGTCGGGCCGGAGGAGAGCACGGCGTTGCCCTCGCCCCGGTCCAGCTCGTCGAAGCCGAGTTCCCGGTAGAAGTCGAGGGACCGGTCCAGGTCGGTGACGAGCAGCGTGATGCCGACGCCGCTGATCGGGCTGGCCAGCTCGTCCGGTTCGGCCGCGCCGGACGGGCCGAAGATCGCCTCGTCCAGTTCCTCGGCCGTCGGCGGTACGTCGGAGCGCCGAGGCGCGTCCGACGGGTCGTCCAGCGCCAGGTCGATCGGGTCGGTCCCGGTGTCGGCCGGTCCCGATCCGGCCCGTGCGGTGTCGGCGGGCCCGGTGTCCGCCGGCCCGGGGTCGACGAGCACGGTCTGGACCGGCACCGTGTCCACCGGCTCCTCGGCCGGCGAGCGGGGCACCGGGGCACGGCGGGGGAGCGGGCCGGGGCCGGCCGCCCGGTCGGTCCGTTCGACGAGCTGTCCCTCGAGCACCACCGGGCCGCCGGGGCTCTGGTGCAGCACCACCGGCTCGCGTTCCTCGGCGCGGGGCGGCACGTCGTCCAGGTACGGGTCCGGCGCGGGCGGGTAGTCGTCGCGGAAGTCGTCCTCCGGCGCGCGCCCGGCCCACGGCGGAGCCTCCTGCGCGATCAGCGGCTCGTCCAGCGGGTCCGGCTCGGCGGCGTACTCGGGCGGCAGGTCGGCGACCGCGGCGGCGCTCTCGGCGTGCGTGGGCACCTCGTCCCAGAGCACGCGTACGTGCCGCTGGTCGTCCAGCGCCACCCGGACCGGCAGCGCCTGGCCCAGCGAGGGCCACTTGGCGACCGGCACCCGAGGCTCGATGATCTTCTTGGAGCGGGGCGGCAGCCCCGGCGCGTCAATGACCAGTTGCAGCTCGCACCGGCCGAACGCGTACTGGGTGGGTGGTTCGGAGGCGCTGTGCACGTGCCCCAGGCCGATCACCCAGGTGCGGCCGCCGCCGCGTACCGTGGCCAGGGCGATCGCCAGCACCAGCAGCGCCACGCCGAGGGCCACGATGGCCCAGCTGGTCATACCGAGCCCGAACACGGTCACGAAGGTGGCGACGGTGCCGAGCACCGCCCCGATCAGTTTGCGTACCGGCGCGATCGTGCGGTTCCCGCCATTCGCCACAGTGGACCTCCCAGGGGTTCCAGGGCCAGGCTAGGCCGCCGCGGCGGGCCAGGGAAGACGCAGCCGCCGCACCGGCGCCGGGACCGGGTCGCTACGCTGACCGTACCCAGCCGAACCCCGTTTGAGTGCGCAGGAGGAACCCAGCGTGTCCAGCAGCAGCCCGGACGAGCGGACGCTCGTACTGATCAAGCCCGACGCGGTGCGCCGCGGTCTGGTGGGCGAGATCCTGTCCCGTTTCGAGCGCAAGGGCCTGCGGATCGACGCGATGGTGAGCCGGACCATGGACGGCGACTTCGCCGACCAGCACTACGCCGAGCACGTCGAGAAGCCGTTCTACCCGCCGCTGAAGACGTTCATGACCAGTGGCCCGCTGGTGGCGCTGGTGCTCTCCGGCGACCAGGTGATCGAGGTGGTGCGCGCGATGATCGGCAGCACCGACGGCCGCAAGGCCGCCGCCGGCACCATCCGCGGTGACCTGTCGCTGTCGAACCGGGAGAACCTGGTGCACGCCTCCGACTCGGCGGACAGCGCCAAGCGCGAGATCGCGCTCTGGTTCCCCGAGCTGGCCTGACCGATACGCCGACGGCCCCGGCCCGCGCCTTCGCGGGACCGGGGCCGTCGTGTGTCGGCTGTCAGACCGACGCCGGCGGCTGCGTCTGAGAGGTCACCGCGACCCGGTTCCACACGTTGATGGTGGCGATCGCCACCACCAGGTCGGCCAGTTCCTTCTCCGACCACACCTTCGCCGCGGCGTCCCAGACGTCGTCCGGCACGCCGTGCTCGCCGAGCCGGGTCACCGCGTCGGTGAGGGCCAGCGCGGCCCGCTCCCGCTCGTCGAAGAACGGCGCCTCCCGCCACGCCGCGACCGCGAACAGCCGGCGGCTGTCCTCCCCGGCCCCCAGCGCCTCCCGGCTGTGCATGTCCACGCAGAACGCGCAGCCGTTGAGCATCGACGCCCGCAGCTTCACCAGCTCCAGCACGGTGTGGTCCACGTTCGTCCGGACGTACTTCTCCAGGCCCAGCACGGCCTGGTACGCCTCGGGTGCCACCGCTGCCATGTCCATCCGGCTCATCGCCGCCTCCTTGAGGTTCGGGTACGCGGACAGGACGGGACACGGCGGGTGCGGTGTGACGGCACGGCGGTGTGACGGTGGTCATGACCGGGTCAACCTCATGATCGCCGGGGCGGGGCGGGCGATACTCGGCGGCGCGGCGGGCGGGGGGTCGAGTACGCTTGAGCGCACAGGCGACGACCCGGCCATCACCGGTGAGCCTCCGGAAGAACGGCCGGGTCACCGGCTCAGTAGAACCGGACGGGACGGCCCGTCACAGCCGGCCAACGAGCGGGCGGTCGCACCTCGACCGCCAAGCGGGGTGGTACCGCGGGCCACGCCCGGGCGCCGGTCACGGCGTACCGGATTCGGCTCGTCCTCGCAGACCACAGACGAGTGAGCTGCTGAGGGAGAGCGACAGGCGATGGCCTATCCGTTGCACGACCCGACCGGCGCCGGCGTCCCGGCGAGCCCGGACCTGCCCGCGGTCGAGCGCCGGGTGCTGGAGCACTGGACGGCCGACAAGACCTTCGAGGCGTCGGTGGAGGCCCGCGACGCGGGCCGGAACGGCGAGAACGAGTACGTCTTCTACGACGGCCCGCCGTTCGCCAACGGCCTGCCGCACTACGGCCACCTGTTCACCGGCTACGTCAAGGACGTGGTGCCGCGCTACCAGACCATGCGCGGCAAGCACGTCGAGCGCCGGTTCGGCTGGGACTGCCACGGCCTGCCCGCCGAGGTGGTGGCCGAGAAGCAGCTCGGCATCACCACCAAGGCGGAGATCCTCGACCTCGGCGTGGCCCGGTTCAACGACGCCTGCCGCACGTCGGTGCTGGAGTTCACCCACGACTGGGAGCGGTACGTCACCCGGCAGGCCCGCTGGGTCGACTTCGCCAACGACTACAAGACGCTCGACCTGGACTACATGGAAAGCGTCATGTGGGCCTTCAAGACCCTGCACGACAAGGGCCTGGTCTACGAGGGCTTCCGGGTGCTCGCGTACTGCTGGCGGTGCGAGACGCCGCTGTCGAACACCGAGACCCGGATGGACGACGTCTACCGGGACCGGCACGACCCGACGCTCACCGTCTGGTTCGAGCTGACCGCTGACGAGAACGCGCCGGAGCCGCTGCGCGGGCCGGTCAAGCTCGGCGTCTGGACGACCACGCCGTGGACGCTGCCGTCGAACCTGGCGCTCGCCGTCGGCCCCGACATCGAGTACGCCGTGCTGGAACACCGGGGTTCCCCCGACAGCGAGCGCAGTGGTGAGCGCTACGTCGTCGGCGCCGCGCGCCTCGGCGCGTACGCCAAGGAGCTGGAGGGGTACGAGCAGGTCGGCACCGTGTACGGCCGCGACCTGGTCGGACGCCGCTACACGCCGCTCTACGACTTCCTGGTCGAGCCGGCCGGCCCGAACGCCTACCAGGTGCTCGGCGCGGACTTCGTCACCACCGAGGACGGCACCGGGATCGTCCACCTGGCGCCCGCCTTCGGTGAGGACGACCAGAACACCTGCAACGCGGCCGGCATCCCCACCGTCGTGACCGTGGACGACCACACCCGGTTCACCGCGCTGGTGCCGCCGTACCAGGGCGAGCAGGTCTTCGACGTGAACAAGCCGGTGATCCGGGAGCTGAAGGAGCGGGGGGTGGTGCTGCGCCAGGACACCTACACCCACTCCTACCCGCACTGCTGGCGCTGCGACACCCCGCTGGTCTACAAGGCGGTGTCGTCGTGGTTCGTGGCGGTGACCAAGTTCAAGGACCGGATGGTCGAGCTGAACCAGCAGATCAACTGGACGCCCGGCCACATCAAGGACGGCTCGTTCGGTAAGTGGCTGGCGAACGCCCGGGACTGGTCGATCAGCCGCAACCGGTTCTGGGGCTCGCCGATCCCGGTGTGGAAGTCCGACGACCCGAACTACCCGCGCGTGGACGTCTACGGTTCGCTGGAGCAGATCGAGCGGGACTTCGGCGTACGCCTGACCGACTTGCACCGGCCGGCGGTGGACGACCTGGTCCGCCCCAACCCGGACGACCCGACGGGCAAGTCGATGATGCGCCGGGTGCCGGAGGTGCTGGACTGCTGGTTCGAGTCCGGCTCGATGCCGTTCGCCCAGGTGCACTACCCGTTCTCCAACCGGGAGTGGTTCGAGCACCACTACCCGGGTGACTTCATCGTCGAGTACATCGGGCAGACCCGCGGCTGGTTCTACACCATGCACGTGCTGGCCACGGCGCTGTTCGACAGGCCGGCGTTCCGCAACTGCCTGAGCCACGGCATCCTGCTCGGCTCGGACGGACGCAAGATGTCCAAGAGCCTGCGCAACTACCCGGACGTCTACCACGTGTTCGACTCCTACGGGTCGGACGCGATGCGGTGGATGCTGATGTCCTCGCCGGTGCTGCGCGGCGGCGACATGGCGGTCACCGAGTCGGGCATCCGGGACGCGGTGCGCCAGGTGCTGCTGCCGCTGTGGAACGTCTGGTACTTCTTCTCGCTGTACGCCAACGCCGACGGCTACACCGCGCGTCGGCGTACCGACTCGGCGAACGTGCTCGACCGGTACGTGCTGGCGAAGACCAACGAGCTGGTGGCGACCGTCGGCGCGCAGATGGACGCGTACGACATCTCCGGTGCGTGCGCCACCGTGCGGTCCTACCTGGACGCGCTGACCAACTGGTACGTGCGCCGGTCCCGGGACCGGTTCTGGGCCGGGGACGCGGACGCGTTCGACACGCTCTCGACGGTTCTGGAGACGCTGTGCCGGGTGGTGGCGCCGCTGGCGCCGCTGACCGCGGAGGAGATCTGGCGCGGGCTGACCGGCGAGCGGTCGGTGCACCTGACCGACTGGCCGGACGCGGCCGAGTTCCCGGCCGACCACGAGCTGGTCTCCGCGATGGACAATGTGCGGGCGGTCGCCTCGGCGGCGCTGTCGCTGCGCAAGGCCAAGGGTCTGCGGGTGCGACTGCCGCTGGCGAAGCTGACCGTGGCGTCGCCCGTCGCGGACCAGCTGCGGCCCTTCGCCGACCTGGTCGCCGACGAGGTGAACGTCAAGGAGGTCGTACTCACCGACGAGGTGTCCGCGTACTGCCAGCAGGTGCTCACCGTGGTGCCGCGGGCGCTCGGCCCGCGCGTCGGCAAGGCCGTGCAGCAGGTGATCAAGGCGGTCAAGGCGGGGGAGTGGGAGCTGCGCGACGGCGCCCCGGTCGCCGCCGGGGTCACGCTGGCCGAGGGCGAGTACGAGCTGCGCCTGGTCGCCGCCGACGCCGAGCACTCCGCGCCGCTGCCGGGCGGTGAGGGAGTGGTAGTGCTGGACACCGAGGTCACGCCGGAACTGGCGGCCGAAGGGCTGGCCCGGGACGTGGTCCGCGTCGTGCAGCAGGCCCGCCGCGAGGCCGACCTGGACGTCTCCGACCGGATCACGGTGGCCGTCTCCGCGTCCGAGGAGGTGCGCGCGGCGGTCGCCGCGTACACCGGGTTCGTGGCCCGGGAGGTGCTCGCCGACAGCATCGACTTCGCCGAGGGCCTCGACGGCTTCGCCGGCGAGGCCGGCGAGGGCGAGCGCGTGACGGTGACGGTCCGCAAGGTGTGAGCGGACCGGGCCCTCCTGCACCCCCTCGGGTGGAGGAGGGCCCGGCCCCAGCGAGTGGACTGCGGGCCACCCGCTCGGTGGCGGACGGCCGCGTCCGCTACCGTGACAGCGCCTGTTTCACGTACGACCGCCGGAGGACCCGTGCCCCTGCTCTACACCATCGGCAAGCTCACCGTGGCGCCCGCGCTCCGGTTGGCCTTCCGTCCGCACGTGGAGGGTTTGGAGCACATCCCGGCGACCGGTGGCGCGATCTTCGCCAGCAACCATCTCTCCGTCGCCGACGAGCTGCTCCTCGGCACCGTGGTGCCCCGTCACCTGGCGTTCTGGGCCAAGTCGGAGTACTTCAAGGGCACCGGGGTCAAGGGCGGCTTCTCGAAGTTCGTGCTCACCGGGCTGGGCGCCATCCCGGTCGAGCGGGCCGGCGGCCGGGCGGCGCTGACCGCGTTCGACGCGGCGATCCCGGTGCTCAAGGCCGGTGACCTGGTAGCCGTCTACCCGGAGGGCACCCGCTCCCCGGACGGGCGGCTCTACCGCGGGCGTACCGGCACCGTCCGGCTGGCGATCGCCGCGGGTGTGCCGATCATCCCGGTCGGCGTGACCGGCACCGACAAGGCCCAGCCGATCGGCACGCGGATCCCGCGACCGGGCCGCGCCAAGATCACCATAAAGTTCGGCAAGCCGCTGGACTTCACCGGCCGTCCCGACGACCGCACGTCGCTGCGCGCGATGACCGACGAGATGATGGCCGAGATCCAGAAGCTCAGCGGCCAGGAGTACGTCCCGCGCTACGCCCCGAAGCGCGCCGACCAGGCCACCGGCGACCAGGCCGGCGGCGAGCAGACCGCCTGAGCGGTCACGACTTCGGCACCACCACGCGCTTGCGCAGGTCGTTCAGCAGCCGCCCGCTGTCGTCCACCGACAGCCGGGTGAACACGCCCGTGGTGAGGCTGCCGTGGTCGGCCGATACGCAGACCACCACCGAGTCACCGTCCGCCCGGCCGACCGCGCAGCGCTCGTGGCGTCCCCGTACGCCGGTGTCCACCACCACCGACTCCTGCAGGGCGTAGTCCCCGGCGAGACGTTCGATCTCCGACTTGGCGTCCGACTCCGGGTTGAACCGCAGCCCGGTGCTGCCGAACAGCGTCACCCGCTTGCCGTCGCTCGTGCTGTAGATGCCGGCGAACGTGTCCTCGGCCAGCAGGTTCGACTCGCGTACCCGGGACTTCAGCTCCTCGGCGGCGGCCCGGCTGGTGTCGTCCTGGCGCAGCCGCATCGAGTCGATCTGGTCCGGGAGGCTGGCGCTGGCCGGGTACTGGCTGGAGATCGGCTGGAACCACCAGAGCGGGAGACCGCAGCAGCAGGCGACGGAGAGCAGCAGCACCCAGGGCCAGCGACGCCGGCGGCGGGTCCGCTTGGGCGGCTGCTGCCAGCCCGGCGGCGGCGCGACCGGCGGCCCGGCCTTGCCCCGGCGCTGCTTCGGCGGCCGTCCGGGCTTCGCCGGCGGCGCGACGGGCGCCGCCGGTGGCAGGGGACGCGCGGCCGGCGGGCCGGGATGGTGCGGCGGCGAGACCGGCCGGGCCGGTCCGGGGTACGGCGGGCTGGGCGGCGGTGAGACCGGCCGGGCGGGTCCGGGGTACGGCGGACTGTGCGGCGGCGGTGAGACCGGGCGGGCGGCGGGCGGCGCGGCATGGGCCGGTGGCGCCGACTGCGGCGCGGGTTGGGCCGGGTGGGCCGCCGGTGGCGCCGGGTGGGCCGGATGGGGGTTCCCCGGCGTGGCCCAGGGCGCGGTGTAGGGCAGCGTCGGCGTCAGCGGCGGCAGTTCGGGCGCGTGCAGCTCCCAGCCGGTGGTGTCGACCCCCGCCCACGGGTCGACAGGTGTGGCCTCTTCCGGCGACGCGTGCGGCGGCACCGGCGTGGGCTCGGCGGACTCGCCCCAGGCAGGCCGGCGCGGCGGCGGTGGCGGTACGGCGGCGGAACCGCTCCAGCGGGGCGCGGCCGCCTCGACCCGGGTCGGATCCGGGGTGTTCTCCACGCGGGTCGGGTCCGGCGTGTTCGCGGCCCGCGCGGAGGCCGGGGCGTTCTCGACCCTGGTGGGGTCCGGAGTCTTCGCGGGCCGGGGCGGCTGCGGCGCGACGTCGATCCGGGTCGGATCCGGCGGGCGCCCGGTCCGGGGCGTGGGGACGGGCGTGGTGCGGCCGGGAACCGCCGCGGATCCCCGGGCCCGGGTGACAGATACGGGCGGGGTGGCGTCGACGCCGTCCGGCGCTGCGGCGTCGACGGTCGGAGCCTCGTCGCCGGTGGGCGCGTCGGCCGGCATTCCGGCGTCGTCGGTGGGGGCGTCGGCGGCCGTCGCGCTCGCGTGGGCGTCGGCCGTGCCGGTGGGGACGGTGGCGTCGTCGGCCGGTGGGTGCGGGCTCGCGTCGTCGAGCGGGGCGGTGCCGGCCGGGTCCGCCGGTGCCGGTCCGGCTCGTCGGTCTCGCGGTGCCGGTTCAGCCTGGTCGTCCCGCAGAGCCTGCTCGGCCGGTTCGTCCAGCCGCGCGGGTTCGGCCTGTTCCGACTGCTCGGCCGGCGCGACGTCGGACGGCCGGCGGTGGGGCGTACCGTCGTGCGGCCCGCTCTCGGCGGCGCCGGACGGCTGGTCGGCCGGCACCCCGTCGGAGGTCCGGTCGTCGGTGGCGGCCTCCGGCGTGCCGGACGGGGACGCCGGAGCCGAGGCGCCGGTGGCGTCCTCGGTGTCGGCGGCGGTCGGCGGCTCGGTGACTGAGGGCCTCTCGGCCCCGTCGGCCGGCCGGTCCGCCCCCGGCTGCGGCTGCGGCATCGCGGCTATCTCCTCTCGCGCCCGTTGCGAGGTTAGTACCGCCCCGCCACCCAGGACGAATTCGCCCGCTCCCCGGCCCCACTCCGGTGATCAAGGAGTTCGTGTCCGTCGGGAGCGCCGGAGAGCGCACAAACTCCTTGATCAACCCGGCGGACACGGGCGCGGGCGCGGGGGAGGGCGGGGGCACCGCGTACGCTTGGGCATCATGAGTGCCCCGTCCACGACCCCGCGTCCCGCCGCCGCCAACTCGGTCTGGCCCCGGCTGGAGCCGTTGCTGCCGCAGGTGACCAAGCCCATCCAGTACGTGGGTGGAGAACTCGGCGCGGTGGTCAAGGACTGGGACGCCGCGACCGTCCGGTGGGCGCTGATGTATCCGGACGCGTACGAGGTGGGCCTGCCCAACCAGGGCGTGCAGATCCTGTACGAGGTGCTCAACGAGCTGCCCGACGTGCTGGCCGAGCGGACGTACGCGGTCTGGCCGGACCTGGAGAAGCTGATGCGCGCCCACGGCGTGCCGCAGTTCACCGTCGACGCCCACCGCCCGGTGCGTGACTTCGACGTGTTCGGCGTCTCGTTCTCCACCGAGCTGGGCTACACCAACCTGCTCACCGCGATCGACCTGGCCGGCATCCCGATGCTCGCCGCCGACCGCACCGACGCCGACCCGGTGATCGTGGCCGGCGGGCACGCCGCGTTCAACCCGGAGCCGATCGCCGACTTCGTCGACGCCGCGGTGCTCGGCGACGGCGAGGAGGCGGTGCTGGAGATCACCGCCATCGTGCGGGAGTGGAAGGCCGAGGGCTCCCCGGGCGGCCGGGACGAGCTGCTGCTGCGGCTGGCCCGCACCGAGAGCGTCTACGTGCCGCGCTTCTACGACGTCGACTACCTGCCCGACGGCCGGATCCAGCGGGTGGTGCCGAACCGCCCGGACGTGCCGTTCCGGGTGCACAAGCGCACGACCATGGACCTGGACGCCTGGCCGTACCCGAAGAAGCCCCTGGTCCCGCTCGCCGAGACGGTGCACGAGCGGTACGCGGTGGAGATCTTCCGGGGCTGCACCCGGGGCTGCCGGTTCTGCCAGGCCGGCATGATCACCCGCCCGGTGCGGGAGCGTTCGATCACCACCGTCGGCCAGATGGTCAAGGAAGGACTGGAGTTCTCCGGCTTCCACGAGGTGGGCCTGCTGTCGCTGTCGTCGGCCGACCACTCGGAGATCGGCGACATGTGCTCCGGCCTGGCCGAGCAGTACGCGGGCACGAACGTCTCGCTGTCGCTGCCCTCGACCCGGGTGGACGCGTTCAACATCGACCTGGCGCAGGAGCTGTCCCGCAACGGGCGCCGGACCGGTCTGACCTTCGCCCCCGAGGGCGGGTCGGAGCGGATCCGCAAGGTGATCAACAAGATGGTGTCGAAGGAAGACCTCATCCGCACCGTCGTCACCGCGTACTCCAACGGCTGGCGCCAGGTGAAGCTCTACTTCATGTGCGGCCTGCCCACCGAGACCGACGAGGACGTCCTGGAGATCGCCGACATGGCGCACGAGGTGATCCGGGCCGGCCGCGCGGCCACCGGGTCCAAGGACATCCGCTGCACGGTCTCCATCGGCGGGTTCGTGCCGAAGCCGCACACCCCGTTCCAGTGGGCCTCGATGGAGCGGCCGGAGGTCATCGACGGCCGGCTCAAGCTGCTCAAGCAGGCGATCAACAGCGACCGCTCGCTCGGCCGGGCGATCGGCTTCCGCTACCACGACGGTGAGCCGTCGCTGATCGAGGGCCTGCTGTCCCGGGGCGACCGCCGGGTCGGCGCGGTGATCCGCAAGGTCTGGGAGAACGGCGGCCGGTTCGACGGCTGGAGCGAGCACTTCTCGTACCAGCGCTGGGTCGACGCCGCCGCCGAGGTCCTGCCGGCGTACGGCGTGGACCTCGACTGGTACACCACCCGCGAGCGCGAGGAGCTGGAGGTCCTGCCCTGGGACCACCTCGACTCCGGCCTGGACAAGGACTGGCTCTGGCAGGACTGGCAGGACTCGCTGTCGGAGTACGAGCAGGACGACTGCCGCTGGACGCCCTGCTTCGACTGCGGCGTCTGCCCGTCCATGGACACCGAGATCCAGATCGGCCCGACCGGCCGCAAGCTGCTGCCGCTCACCCCGGTCAACGGACTGAAGCTGCCCGCAGCCGCCCAGGGCTGAGGCCGCCGGCACCACCACGGAGCGCGGGAACCCGACCGGGTTCCCGCGCTCCGTCGTCTTTTCCCGGTGACCGGCGCGGTACGCGGGGTGGGGGTGCCCCGACTGGTCCTTCCTCGATACGCTGCGTCCGTAATGGACCGGCCGGGGCCGGCAGCGGGGAGGACAGGCAGCATGGGCATCAATCCGCCGGACACCGGCGATCTGCACGTCAGCGTCGAGGACCTGGATGCGGCGGCCGAGTACATCGAGCGCCTCAAGCAGTACGTCGAGGACACCATCTCCTGGGAGATGGAGCGCATCAAGGAGAACATGAAGGGCGACAGCAACAGCCCGCAGATCGTCTCGAACGGCACCCCGTTCGGCGCGTTCGCCGACGCCCGGTTGCAGTGGCAGGCGCTGGAGCGCTCCACGGCCAACATGGAGGCACACCTCAAGGGCCTCTCCGCCAAGCTGGCCGGCCTGAAGAAGGGCACCGAGGACATCGCCAAGGCGTTCCGTGACGCCGAGGAGCGCAACGCCGCGAACGGCAAGGACATCGAGCGGCTGCTGGAGTCCGCTGCCCCGCCGCCCGGTGGCGCCGAGCCGCCCACCTACCCGTACACGGCCTAAGAGAGGAGACGGTCATGGCTGGAGCCACCTGGGAACGCTGTGTCCGCGAGGTGACGCTGTCGGCGGATCCGTACACCGTCGGCCTGGTCGGCTCGGGGTGGAGCAACCTCTCCACCGCTCTCGGCCACCTGCGCGACTCCCTCGTCGGCCGGTCGTTCGTCGGCCCGATCGCGGCCGGTCAGGAGCGTCCGCACACCGGCGGCCTGCCCGGGATGCTCGCCGGCTGGAAGGGCAGCGGCGGCGACGCGTACCGCGAGCACCTGTCCGAGATCGGCAAGGACATCGAGGAACTCATCACGCACGCCAGCAACGTCGGCGGCGCGCTGTCGCGGATCGAGGGCGACATCCGCAAGACGGTGGCGAGCATCCCGATCCCGCTGATGGACAACTTCGGCTGGAACGAGTGGAGCCTGCCCGGCGGCACCGAGCTGGACGACGCACGCGACGGTGAGAGCCAGTCCGGCTTCCTCGCCGCCCTGCGCAGCGACTACCAGGGCAACCAGGCGTTGTACGCCGACGGCGCGTTCCGCGACAAGGCCGACGACCTCGAAGCCACCATGAAGATCGACGGCAACGCCAGCGACCAGAAGCGTGGCGGCTGGTGGGACACCAAGTCGCACCTCGACAACTGGTACAACGACAACCAGAAGGCGGCCAACGCGGCGATGGCGCCGTTGCCGGCCGCGGTGGAGGCCGAGCGCCCCAAGCTGGCCGTACCCCAGCACAAGGGCGACTTCGGCGACGGCTACCGGGGCGACCCGCGCGTTCCCCCGACCGGCGTACCCGGTGGTGGCCTGCCCGGTGGCGGCGCGCCCGGTGGCGGCATGCCCGGTGGCGGCATGCCCGGCGGCGGTGGCGGCCCGATGCCGTCCATCGGCAGCACCGGCATCGGTGGCGGCACGCCCGGTGGCGGTTCGTACACGCCGCCGCCCGGCGCGCCCGGCGGCGGCATCCCCGGCGGCGGCTCCTACACCCCGCCGACCGCCGGCGGACCGCCCGGACTCGGTGGCGCCCCCGGCTCGGGCACCCCGGAGTACGGCAGTGGTCTGGCCGGCGCGGGCGGGCCCGGCACGATCACCGCAGGCGGGCCGAGCACCCTCGGTCTGGGCGGCGGTGGCGCGGGTGCACTGAGCGCCGGTGGTGGCGGCGTCGGCGGCGGTGGCGCGGGCCTGGGTTCGGCCGGTGGGATCGGCGGCGGCGGGATCGGCGCGGCCGGCGGCATGGCCATGGGCGGCCTGCCCGGCATGGTCGGCGGCGGTAACGGCAAGGTCCCGCCACTGACCAGCGCGGCCAGCGCGTTGAAGGCCGCGGCCGGGGCGGGACCGGGTGGCGCGGCCGGCACGCGTGGCGGGATGGCCGGCGCCGGGATGATGGGCGGCGGAATGATGGGCGGCCACGGCGGCGCCGGTCACGGCGGCGACGCGGCAGGGCACTCGTCATGGTTGACTGAGGACGACGATCCGTGGGGCGCCGGTGACGGTGCGTCCCCGGGCATCCTGCGATGAGGACGGACGGATGAAGGTGCACGTCGGTGCGCTCCGGCCGGTGGCGGCCGGCCTGCTCGCCGGGCTGATGCTGCTGGGTGCCGCCCAGCCGGCGGTCGCCGCTCCGCGCCGCGCCGAGCAGTGGTATCTGGACGAGCTGCGGATCGACCGGGCGCACCAGATCTCCACCGGCCGGGGCGTCGTCGTCGGCGTGGTGGACACCGGCGTCGACGCGGGGCACCCCGACATGCGGGGCCAGCTGCTGGCCGGGGGGAGCACCCGCGACTCCGGCGACGGGCGGCGCGACCCGGACGGTCACGGCACCCACATGGCCGGGATCATCGCGGCCAACGGGACCGGGGTGGTGGGCATCGCGCCCGACGCCCGGATCCTGCCCATCCGGAAGCCCGCCGGCGACGCGTTCACCTCGGACGACTCCGCGCGGGGCATCCGGATGGCTGTCGACGGCGGGGCGAAGGTGCTCAACCTGTCGTACGGCGGCGCCGGAGCCGTGGAGGAGGTCGAGGAGGCCGCGATCCGGTACGCGCTGGAGCGCGACGTGGTCGTGGTGGCCGCCGCCGGGAACGTCCGGCAGGCCGGCCCGGACGTCACCTCACCCGCCAAGATCCCCGGCGTGATCGCGGTGACCGGCACGGTGCGGGGCGGAGGCTTCTGGTCCGGATCGGCCCAGGGCCCGGAGGCGGTGATCGCCGCGCCCGGCGACGAGGTCTACAACATCGGCCCGGACCGGGGCTACGGCTGGGGTGACGGCACCTCCGACGCGGCCGCCGTCGTCTCCGGCGTCGTGGCGCTGATCCGGTCGAAGCACCCGAAGCTCTCCGCGCCCGATGTGATCAACCGGATCATCCGCACCGCCCGGGACGCCGGTCCGCCCGGCCGGGACCCCCGGTTCGGCTTCGGCCGGATCGACCCGGTGGCGGCGCTCACCGCCGACGTGCCGTCGGTGTCGGCGAACCCGCTGCTCGGGGCCGCCCCAGCGAGCGGGTCCGCGCCGCCGGCCGCCGCCGAGGACGACAACTTCGACGTGACGAAGTACGGCGACCGGGGCGGTCCCACCGACCAGCAGGTGATGGTCATCGGCATCGGCATCGCCGTGGCGGTCGTGGTGCTGCTGGCGCTCGTGGTGTTCCTGATCTGGAACCGCCGCCGTCACCGGCGCGAACTGGCCGAAGCCGGCTCGATCCCGGACGACGCGCTGGACCGGATGAACGGCGGTGGGCAGGGTCCGCCGGTGCCCGCCGGTCACGCGGCCGCCCCACCGCCCGGTTACGGCGGCTACCCGCCACCCGGCGCGCAACCTCAGCCGGGCGGATACCCGCAGCAGGGCGGATACGCCCAGCCGGGTGGATACGCCCAGCCGGGTGGACATCCGCAGCCGGGCGGGTATCCCCAACCCGGTGCGGGCGCCTATCCGCCCCAGGACCAGGCTCCCCACGCCCCGCCCGGTCAGAGCCCGTACGCCCCACCCGGCGACAACCGCTCCTGACCCGTCCCGCGCCGGAGGCCCGGCGGCGTGCACCAGCACCCGCCGGCCATCCGGCAGCCCGGCGCCGAGCGCCCGGCCCCGGCGCCCGGCGCCCGCAGCTCGGGTGCCCGCAGGCCGCCCTCGCAGCCCCCAACCCGCGCGTCCCGCCTTGCACCCCGCACCCCGCACCCGCTCCGCTCCGCTCCGCCCCGCCCCGCCCCGCTCCGTCGATCATGAAGTTGGCGGCATGATCAGAGATCAACTTCGCCGTCAACTTCATGATCGACGGGGTTGGACGGGGTTGGACGGGGTGGGGTGGGAGGCGGCGGGGTGGGAGGCGGTGGGGTGGAGGGAAGGGCGGCGGTGTTTGTGGGGGTTTGGGGTGGGTGGGGTGGCCCCGGGTGTGGGGCGCGGCGGGCGCTGCGCCAGGATGGGACCGATACGCAGGCACAGCCGAGGAGCTCACGATCGCCAGAAAGCCTCAACCCGAGGGCGGCCAGGCCCCCGTCGTCCAGCGGGTCCGTATCCGGTACGCCAAGCGTGGTCCGCTGCGGTTCACCTCGCACCGGGACTTCGCCCGGGCCTTCGAGCGCGCGTTGCGCCGGGCCGGTGTGCCGATCGCCTTCTCCCAGGGCTTCACCCCGCACCCGAAGATCTCGTACGCCTCGGCCGCCCCGACGGGTGTGGCGAGCGAGGCCGAGTACCTGGAGATCGGGCTCCGGGAGCCGGTCGACCCGGCGCGGCTGCGCGAGGCGCTCGACGCCGCGCTCTCGCCCGGACTCGACGTCCTCGACGCGGTGGAGGCCACCGGCGGCAGCCTGGCCGACCGGATCGAGGCGTCGTACTGGCGGATCGAGCTGCCCGAAGTCGATCCGAAGGTGCTCGCGGCCGCCGTGGCGGCGTTCACCGCCGCCGAGGAGATCCAGGTCGAGCGGATGACCAAGCAGGGACGGCGTACGTTCGACGCCCGCGCGGCAGTGGTGTCGATCGATGTCGTGGCTCCGGCTGAGACGCCTTCCGGGGCGGCGGCCGTGCCGTGTGCGATACTCGAACTGGTCGTGCGGCAGGTCACCCCGTCCGTTCGGCCCGATGACGTCCTGTCCGGCCTCCGCGCGGTGGCCGCCTTGGAGCCGCCGGTCACCCCGAAGGTGATCCGGCTGGCGCAGGGCACGCTGACCGCGCAGGGCGAGATCGTCGATCCGTTGGAAGCGGATCGCGACGGGGCAACCATCGGAGAGCGCTGACCGTCGGTCAACGCTCTGGCAGGCAGACTTCGGCGGTCGCGCGCCTGCGCGCCCGGCGGAAACACCTTTGCGGCAACCCTGCGTGGCAGCGCTCACCCGCGCCCGGGGCGGCCAGAACTGGAGAACGTCCATGCTCGAGAACGAGCCCGAGGGCAGCGAACGGACCGGCGCAGAGCCGGCCGGGACGACCGCCGACAGTGCCGGCACCGCCTCCGGCAGCGCCGCGAACACGACGCCGACCGGCGCCGAGGGTGCCACCGCGGAGGGCACCGCCACCGTGGAGGGCACAGCCACCGCGGAAGGCGCCGCCACCGTGGATGGCACAGCCACCGCGGAAGGCACCGCCACCGTGGAGGGCGTCGCCGAGACCAAGCCGCCGGCCCGGAAGCGGGCCAGCCGTCGCAAGGTCGCCCCGCTGAACCAGCCGGAGCAGACCGACGCGCCCGTCGAGGCGTCCACGGCCGCGACGGGCAGCGGCGAGTCGCCCCAGGCCGAGGTGTTCGCACCGGTGGCCGGCGAACTGGACACCGCGCCGAAGACCACCCGGCGGCGCCGTAAGGCCACCCCGGCGAAGGCGGTCGAGGAGCCGGTGGCCGCGGCCGGGGTGGAGGCGGCCTCGGAGGAGGTCGTGCCGCCGGTCAAGGTGACCCGGACGCGTCGCCGCAAGGCCACGCCGCCGGCTGCCGAGCCGGTCGCGCCGGACGAGACCGCCGGGCAGACGTCCGCGGACGTGATCGACGGGCCGGTCTCCGCGGCCGGTGGCGACCTGATCGCCGAGGGACGCGCCGACATCGACGGCGGCGAGGCAACCGCCCCGGACGGGACCGCCGTCGGGGAGACCGCCGGTACCGGCGGGCGGACCCGCACCGGACGGCGCGCCGCCGCCGGCAAGACCACCGCCGCCGGCGACAGGACCACCGGCGGGAACGAGGCCGCGGGCACCGGCAAGGCGAGCACGGGCGGCGTGGCCGCCATCGGTGAGCCCACCGGCGAGGACATCGAGGACGAGGACGCCGAGAGCGAGACCGTCGAGGACGCGAGCGGCGCGTCGGCGCGTACCGCAGAGGTCGACCTGGCCCGCAGCGGCGGCCCGGCGGACGCGACGGGCGTCGTGTCGACGGGCGCCGCCGTGCCGCGCGCCGCCGAGGAGCCGGCCGAGACGCCGCCGGCCACCGGCCGCCGTCGTCGTGCCGCGCTCTCCGCGCCGACCGTCCTGTTCATGGCGCCGCAGCCCGACGAGGCACCCGCCGTCCAGGTCACGTACCCGGCGGCGGAGGAGCCGATCGAGGAAGCGGTCGAGACCGGCCGGCGCCGCCGTCGTGGCCGTCGTGAGGTCGAGCCGGTCGAGGCCGAGGTCGAGCCCGAGGTCGCCGAGGAGGAGCCGGCCGCCGAGGCCGAGGAGACCGCCGAGGCGGACGAGGACGACGAGACGGCCGCGGGCCGCCGTCGTCGTCGCCGGGGTCGCCGGGGTCGTGGCCGGGGCAAGGGCGGCGCGGACGAGGCCGACGACGAGGACATCGAGGAGCCCGTCGCGGCGGAAACCGCCGAGGGCGAGGCCGAGGAGACCGCCGAGGACGAGGAGGCCGAGGGCGAGGGGATGACCCGCCGCCGTCGCCGCCGTCGTCGCCGGGGTGCGGGGGAGTCGGACACCGCGGCCGAGGACGGCGTGCCGACCGTCGTCAAGATCCGTGAGCCGCGCAAGCCGGTCGACGAGGTGCAGGGCGTCTCCGGCTCGACCCGGCTGGAGGCCAAGCGGCAGCGCCGCCGGGACGGCCGCGAGCAGCGGCGTACCCGGCCGCCGATCCTGAGCGAGTCGGAGTTCCTGGCCCGCCGCGAGGCGGTGGACCGGGTGATGGTGGTCCGCCAGCGCGGCGACCGCACCCAGATCGCCGTGCTCGAGGACGGGGTGCTCGTCGAGCACTACGTCACGCGGAACTCGTCCGGCACCATGGCCGGCAACGTCTACCTGGGCAAGGTCCAGAACGTCCTGCCGAGCATGGAGGCGGCGTTCGTCGACATCGGGCGCGGGCGCAACGCGGTCCTGTACGCCGGTGAGGTCAACTGGGACGCCACCGGCCTGGAGGGCCGGGCCCGCTCGATCGAGCAGGCGCTGCGCTCCGGCGACTCGGTGCTGGTGCAGGTGACGAAGGACCCGATCGGGCACAAGGGCGCGCGGCTGACCAGCCACATCGCGCTCTCCGGCCGGCACCTGGTGTACGTGCCGAACGGCAACGCGTCCGGGATCAGCCGCAAGCTGCCCGACACCGAGCGCAAGCGGCTGCGGGACGTGCTGAAGAAGCTGGTGCCGGACGGCGCCGGGGTGATCGTCCGGACCGCGGCCGAGGGCGCCAGCGAGGACGAGCTGGCGCGTGACGTCAAGCGGCTCCAGGCGCAGTGGGAGGACATCCAGGCCAAGGCGACCGAGGGTGGCGCCCCGGTGCTGCTCTACGAGGAGCCGGACCTGGTCATCCGCGTGGTCCGGGACCTCTTCAACGAGGACTTCCGCGAACTGGTCATCGAGGGTGAGTCCGCGTACGGCGAGGTCGAGTCGTACCTGTCGCACGTGTCTCCGGACCTGGTGGCGCGGCTGCGTCGGCACGCCGGGGTGGCGGACGTGTTCGCCGAGTACCGGATCGACGAGCAGATCCTCAAGGGGCTGGACCGGAAGGTCTTCCTCCCCTCGGGCGGTTCGCTGGTGATCGACCGCACCGAGGCGATGACTGTCATCGACGTCAACACCGGCAAGTACACCGGCTCCGGCGGCAACCTGGAGGAGACGGTCACCCGCAACAACCTGGAGGCGGCCGAGGAGATCGTGCGCCAGCTGCGGCTGCGTGACCTCGGCGGCATCGTGGTGATCGACTTCATCGACATGGTGCTGGAGTCGAACCGGGAGCTGGTGCTGCGACGACTCACCGAGTGCCTCGGCCGGGACCGCACGAAGCACCAGGTCACCGAGATCACCTCGCTCGGCCTGGTGCAGATGACCCGCAAGCGCATCGGCGCGGGCCTGCTGGAGGCGTTCAGCGAGACCTGCGAGTGCTGCAAGGGCCGGGGCGTGATCATCCACACCGAGCCGGTGCCGGAGAAGCCACGCGGCGGCGCGGGGGAGAAGGTCAAGGCGGTCGCCTCGGCGGTGGCCGCGCCGGCCGAGGAGAAGAGCGGCCGGCGCCGGGGCCGCAAGGCCGCCGCGGAGAAGCCCGCCGTGGAGGCCGCGCCGGAGCAGCCGGCCGCGCAGCCGCAGGCTGCCGCCGAGCCGCCCGCGGCCGTCGCGCCGCCGGAGCGGACCGTCGCCGAGGTGGTCGAGAACGACGACGACTACTACGACACCCAGGGCTACGACCTGTCCCGGTTCGAGTCGGAGACGCCGGCCGCCCCGGCGGTCGCGGACAGCCAGGAGGGCGACTCGGCCCGGCTGGCCGCCGCCGACGACCCGGACGCGATCGGTGACGGGGACAACGACGACGACAGCGGTGCCCCGCGCCGGCGGGCGCGGCGTGGCGGGGCCCGGCGGCGTACCCGGCCGTGAGGCTCTGACCTGCTCGAACAGGACCCCTGAATCCGCGCGCTATGGGTGGATTCGGGGGTTCTGTCGTGTCCGTCGCCCCGCCGGGACGGCGCGGACCGCGGGCCCGGTTTGGGGGGCGGGCCGGGTATGCCGTACGCTTGCCTGCGGCGCACTTTGGTGTGCCGAGTTCCCGCGTGCCCGCGCTGCCGGTGTCACGGCTCCCGGCGAGACGCCGTGGGAACGACCGCGAACGGTGTGACAGCCGACAGCGGTGGAATAGACGCCAGTAGCCTCAACGACAGGGAGTCCGCCTCCGATGTACGCGATCGTCAAGACCGGCGGCAAGCAGTACAAGGTCGCCGAGGGCGACGTGATCGAGGTCGAGAAGCTCGCCGGTGCCCCCGGCGACGCGGTGAAGCTCACCGCGGTGCTCCTCGTCGACGGTGACGACCTGGTGACCGACGCGGCCAAGCTCGCGAAGGTCGCGGTGTCCGGCGAGATCGCCGCGCACACCAAGGGCCCGAAGATCCGGATCCACAAGTTCAAGAACAAGACCGGCTACCACAAGCGCCAGGGTCACCGCCAGCCGCTGACCCAGGTCAAGGTGACCGGCATCTCCAGCGGGAAGTAGGTCGTCCTCCAATGGCTCACAAAAAGGGTGCGTCCAGCTCGCGTAACGGCCGTGACTCCGCGGCCCAGCGACTCGGCGTGAAGCGCTTCGGTGGTCAGGTCGTCAGCGCGGGTGAGATCCTCATCCGTCAGCGTGGCACCAAGTTCCACCCCGGTGACCTGGTCGGCCGTGGCGGCGACGACACGCTGTTCGCGCTGGCCGCCGGTTCGGTGCAGTTCGGCACCAAGCGCGGTCGCAAGACCGTCAGCATCGTGCCGCAGCAGTAGTTCTCCTGCGAAGCGGGCCGCGGACCTCGAGTCCCGGCCCGCTTCGCTTTTCCCCGTGCGGGGCGGACCCCGCTGGAAGGATTGGCGTCGTGACGACGTTCGTTGACCGGGTCGTCCTGCACATGCAGGCCGGCGACGGCGGGCACGGCTGTGTCTCGATCCACCGGGAGAAGTTCAAGCCGTTCGGCGGGCCGGACGGCGGCAACGGCGGCCACGGCGGCAGCGTGTCGCTGGTGGTCGACCCGCAGGTCACCACGCTGCTCGACTTCCACTTCCGGCCGCACCTGAAGGCCGAGAACGGCAAGGGCGGCGCCGGCTCGAACCGGGACGGCGCCAACGGCCGCGACCTGGTCATCAAGGTGCCGAACGGCACCGTCGTGCAGAGCCTCGACGGCGAGGTGCTGGCCGACCTGGTCGGCGTCGGCACCACGTTCGAGGCGGCCCGGGGCGGCCGGGGCGGGCGCGGCAACGCCTCGCTGGCGAACGCCCGCCGCAAGGCACCCGGCTTCGCCGAGCTGGGGGAGCCCGGCGACCGGCTGGACGTCGTGCTGGAGCTCAAGAGCGTCGCCGACGTGGGCCTGGTCGGCTTCCCGTCCGCCGGCAAGTCGTCGCTGATCTCGGTGATCTCCGCGGCCAAGCCGAAGATCGCCGACTACCCGTTCACCACCCTGGTGCCGAACCTGGGCGTGGTGCGGGTGGACAACCACACCTTCACCGTCGCCGACGTACCCGGCCTGATTCCGGGTGCGGCCAGCGGCAAGGGCCTCGGCCTGGAGTTCCTCCGCCACGTCGAGCGCTGCGCCGTGCTGGTGCACGTGATCGACACCGCCACGCTGGAGCCCGGCCGCGACCCGCTCGCCGACATCGACGCCATCGAGTCGGAGCTGTCCCAGTACGGCGGCCTGGCCGACCGGCCCCGGCTGGTCGCGCTGAACAAGGTCGACGTGCCGGACGGCAAGGACCTCGCCGACATCGTCCGCCCCGACCTGGAGGCGCGCGGCCTGCGCGTGTTCGACGTCTCCACCGCCACCCGCGAGGGTCTGCGCGAGCTGATGTACGCGATGGCGGAGCTGGTCGACCAGGGCCGCCGCGCCGCCCCGCCCGCCGAGCCGACCCGGATCGTGATCCGCCCGAAGGCGGTCGACGACGCCGGCTTCACCATCGAGGCCGAGCCGGACGGCTCGTACACGGTGCGCGGCAGCCGGCCGGAGCGCTGGGTCAAGCAGACCAACTTCGACAACGACGAGGCAGTGGGTTACCTGGCCGACCGGCTGGCCCGCCTCGGCGTCGAGGAGAAGCTCGCGAAGGCCGGCGCCCAGGCCGGCGACCTGGTGCGCATCGGTGACCGGGAGTTCGACTGGCAGCCGACGCTCTACGCCGGCGTCGACTTCGTACCCGGCAACCGGGGCACCGACGTGCGGCTGGAGGAGAAGACGAACCGGCCGTCGGCGTCGGACCGGCTCGCGGCCCGCAAGGCCCGCCGGGTCCGGCCGGAGGACGAGGTCGAGGCCGCGCCGGCGGCGGAAGCGGACGCCGAGTAGCCGTTTCCGGGTCGGCGGCGGGAAACCTGCGCGAAATCCGGCCGATCTAGCGTACGGGCATGTTGATCGAGTCCCGTCCCGCCGCCGATCCGGAGATCGCCGCGCTCGTCGTCGCCCAGCAGCGTGAGCTGCGCGACGCGGACGGCGGGCTGGACGGGCAGGTCACCGTCGTGCACACCGACATCCACTACCTGGCCGCCGTGGTGGGCGGCCGGGCGGTCGGCTGCGGCGGACTCCAGGCGCTCGACGCCGACACCGGCGAGCTGAAGCGGATGTACGTGCGGCCGGCGTTCCGGGGGCGGGGCATCGCCCGGCAGTTGCTCGTGGCGCTGGAGGAACTGGCGTTCCAGGCGGGGCACCGCACGGTGTGCCTGGAGACGGGCACCTACCTGCCGGCCGCGATCGGGCTCTACCGGTCCAGCGGCTACGAGCCGATCCCGGTGTACGGCGAGTACGTGGACAACCCGTACAGCGTCTGCTTCGCCAAGCGGCTGCCGGTGGCGGCCTGATCGGCGGCCTGACGCTCAGGCGCTCGTCTGCGCGTGCGGCGCGGTGACCGGCTTGGACTCCGGGCTGGCGTGCTGGCGCAGCACGATGCTGAGCAGGATCAGCACGCCGACGGCGAGGAACTCGCTCTGCCAGTTCTGCATCGACTGGAACCAGAAGTCGCTGGTGCCGAGGAACTGCCACGCGCTGATCGGGGCGGCGCCGCTCTCCAGCGCCTGCTCCTGGTTGTAGGCGGCCACGCCGCCGAACAGGTGCCCCAGGAACGCGCCCCCGAAGATCATCAGAAGCGCGATGGAGAGGCTGTTGCGGTAGACCACGAGCGGCAGCCCGCCGACGCGTACCGGCCACGGCGAATCGGGGCGGGCGTGGTCGCGGTTGTCCTCCGGCCGGTCCGTCTGGTCCTCCGGCTTCGACTCGGCCGAGCCCTTCTGCACCAGGTACGCGGTGAGCAGCACGTACCCGCCCATCTGGAGGAACTCCGACTCCCAGTTCTCGAACACCGCCTCGGCGAAGTGCCCGGTGCCGAGGTAGGCCCACCAGCTCAGCGGCTCGGCGCCGTACCGGCTCAGCTCCTCGTTGTGCACCTGCCAGCCGAACACGCTCTGCAACAGCAGGAAAACCAGGAACGCGCCGAGCATGGCGACCGAGAGCATGTTGTCGCGCAACCACCGTGGCATCGCCGGACCTCCTCGACCCGCTCGCGGTTGCCCTCCTGCCCGGCATCGGGCCGGGGCAAACGCCGCACCGGCGTGTCGCGCCTGGTCAGGGGCGGTCGAACGGGGCTTCCACCCGAGTGCCGGTGCCGAGGTTGTTGTTGAGCAGCAGGCCGGCGGCGAGCATGCCGAAACCGAGGACCAGGTGCAGCCAGTTGTCGGCGTCGTTCACCGGCACGAAGTTGGCAGCGGTGTCGCGGTCGATGGCGAAGCCGTACAGCCACAGCACCAGGTAGAGCGCGCCGCCACCGGCCAGGAAGACCCGCGCCCCGGCCAGCCACCGGGCCATCACCAGACCGACCAGCCCGAACAGCAGGTGCACCAGGTTGTGCAGCACCGACACCTGGAACACCCCGAGCAGCTTCGCCTCGGAGTGGTGCCCGGCGAACGTCAGCTCGCCGTAGTGCGTGGTGATGCCGGGAATGAAGCCGAGCACGCCGATGAGCGCGAAGACGGCGGCCGCCGCGAGGGCGACCTTCTGCACCGCAGGCCGGGCGTGTTCGCGCACGTCACGTGCCATCCCTGTCACCCCCGTGGAACTCGCCGCCGCCCGGGCGGGCAGGCACCCCATTGTCTGACCGGGGTGGGGCGCTTCCGCAGAGAATTCACGAATCAGGCATGGAGGCGCCGACCCGGGGTAGGGCGATTGTCACGCGGAAACAAATCCGCGTACCCCCCGAAGACAACCGCTGGGAAGACACGAGCGGAAGGGACATCATGACTCAGGATCTTTCCCCCAGTTCGGCCACGTACCAGTCGACGAACGGTGGTGGCGGTGTACGGGACCAGGCCCGCCAGGTCGGCTCCGACGCCGCGAACGCGGGCGGCGCCGTGGCGCAGACCGCCAAGGAGCAGGGCCGGGAGGTCGTGGGCGAGGCCAAGCGGCAGGCCCGCGACCTCTACAGCGAGACCCGCAGCCAGGTCACCGCGCAGGCCGGTCAGCAGCAGCAGCGCGCCGCCAGCGGACTGCGCTCCCTCGCCGACGAGATGCGCACCATGGCGCAGCAGGGCGGTGGCTCCGGGCCGGTCACCGAGCTGGCCCACCAGGCGGCCGAGCGGGTGCACGGCGTGGCCGGCTGGCTGGAGCAGCGCGAGCCGGGCGACCTGCTCCACGAGGTGAAGAACTACGCCCGCCGCAACCCCGGCACGTTCCTCGTCGGCGCGGCGCTGCTGGGCGTGGTCGCCGGACGGCTCACCCGCAACATCACCGCGCTCGGCGACGACAGCGCGGCGCGGCCGGCGTACGACCCGGACCGTACCGCCGTCATCCCGACCGCGCGTGAGATGCCGGACCAGGTGCCGCCGGGCGGCTACCTCGACCCGACGCCGGGCAGCTACGCCGAGCCGGACCCGGGCTACTCCGCGCCGGGCGCGACCTACCCGACCGGCGGCGCCCCGAACACCTGGGCCGACCCGGCGGGTGGCACCGGTCAGCCGCTGCCGCCGCCGGAGCGCACCGACCCGCTGCCGGGTGTCCCGTCGACCGGCGCTCCCCGCCCGTGACCGGCCGCACCGGCAGAAGGGAGGCGACGGCATGACCGTACCCACGCAGGACCCCGGCTATCAGGCGGCGGGCGCCCCGCCCCACGCCGACGAGGTGCGGAGCAGCTCGATCGGCGACCTGATGCGTCAGGTCACCACGGACCTGTCCACGCTGATGCGCCAGGAGGTCGAGCTGGCCAAGGCGGAGATCCGCCAGGAGGGCAAGAAGGCGGGCAAGGCCGCCGGACTGTTCGGCGGCGCCGGCTTCGGCGGCTACATGGTGGCGCTCTTCGTCTCGATCGCGATCTGGCAGTTCCTCGACAACGTCATGGACTCCGGGCTGGCCGCGCTGATCGTGGCCGTCATCTGGGCCGCTGTCGCGGCGGTCCTGTACTCGATGGGCAAGAAGAACGCCGAGCGGATCCGCGGCCTGAAGCAGACCAACGACAGCGTGCAGCGCATTCCCGACGCGCTCAAGCCGCACCCGGAGGGAGTGACCCGATGAGCACCGATCCCGAGCAGATCCGCCGCGAGATCGAAGCCACCCGCAACAACCTCAGCTCGGACGTGGACGCCCTGGCGTACAAGGTCAGCCCGAGCCGCATCGTCGACGACCGCAAGCAGCGCGTCCGCAGCGCGCTGACGAACGTGAAGGACAAGGTGATGGGAACCGCATCGGACCTCGGCCACAGCACCGGCAACGCCGCCCACTCGGTGGGCGACCACGCCTCCTCGATGGCGTCCACGGTGGGCGACAGGGCACAGTCCGCCGCCGCCACGGTGAGCGACGCCGCGCACCGGGCGCCGGAGGTGGTGCGGCGCAAGTCCGAGGGCAACCCGATCGCCGCCGGGGTGATCGCCTTCGGTGTCGGCATGCTGGTCTCCTCGCTGATCCCGGCCACCCGTCGCGAGCAGCAGGTCGCCGCGCAGGTCAAGGAGAAGGCCACCGAGCACGGCGGGGTGGTGAAGGAGAAGCTGGGCGAGGTCGCCGGTGAGCTGAAGGAGGAGCTGCGCGAGCCGGCGCAGCACGCCGCCGAGTCGGTGAAGGCCACCGCGCAGGACGCCGCGCACACGGTCAAGGATGACGGCCGCGCCGCCGCCCAGGACGTCCGGCACAGCGCCGAGCAGGTGCGGTCCTGAAGGTCCGCACCTCCGGTTAGGAAGGGCCCCTTTTTATCGCCCAGGCGATAAAAAGGGGCCCTTCCTTACACCTCGGCGCGCAGCGGTGGTGAGGGCACGGCTCCGGTCTCCACCCAGAGCACCAGGTCGTCGGGGCGGCGCCGGGTCATCCGCCGGCGGAGAACCCGTGTGGAGTTGGCCGCCGTCCGCACCCGGTCGCCCGCGTAGGGCACCCCGCCGCGCAGCCGCCGGCCCACCGCCAGCCAGGCGCACAGGCCGCGCTCCAGCACCCAGGCGGGCGCGGCCAGGCTCGTGTGCGCCGGGAAGACGCGGGCACCGCCCGCCCGTCGCCGGCCCAGCTCCGCCACCGCGACAGTCGCCAGCCCGGCCCGCAGCAGCAGCCCGGTCCGGCGGGTGGCGAGCGCGACGGCCGTCGCCGGCAGCACCGCCAGCGCGGCCAGCAGCCACACCGGCCGGGCCGTCTCGTCGTACGCCTGGCGGACGCGCTGCCCGAGGAAGTGCCCGGCGGTGGGCGGGAGTCGCCGCACGTACAGCCACGCCGGGGTGGCGGTGCTGCCGCCGTACGCGCGCACGGTCCGGACCAGTTCCAGGTTCTCGAAGAGCACGTCGGGGTCGTAGCCGCCCATCGCCAGGAACGTGCTCCGCCGCACCGCGACCGTGCCCGGCCAGTCGCCGCCGACCACGCGGGCCAGCAGCGTCCGGCCGGTGTCCCACCAGGCGTGCCAGGGCAGCGGGTCGAAGTGGTTCTGCGGCCGGACCAGGTCCACCCCGTCCAGCATCTGGTGCACCGCGCACAGGGCCGGCCGGTCGTACCGGACGTCGTCGTCGGCGATCACCACGTGCTCGTGCCGGGCCAGCGCGACGCCGGTGAGCACGCCGAGCACCTTGCCGTTGCGACCGCGCAGCGCCGGGTCCGGCGGTACGTGCCGCACCAGCCCGCGCCAGGCGTCGGCGTGCCGGGCGAACAGCTCCGGCGCCGATCCGTCCACCACCACCACGTCGACCCAGCGGCTCAGCTCGCGCAGGTACCCGGTCAGCTCGTCCAGGCCCTCGTCGTCGCGGGCGCGCAGCGGCAGGACGTACGCCATCGGGAGCCGGACCGGCGCGGACGCGGCGGCCTGGTCGCGCGGCTGCGCGGCGGTCGGTCGGGTCACGTCGCCTCCCTTCGGGTCGGGGTGACGCGACTTGCCCGGAATGCGGCTGCTGAAACCGTTTCGGGCGGGCTGTGTCGGGTAGCGCAGCCGGATACGGACGGTCCGAGTCGGAGGGAGACGTGATGCCCAGCAACGCGACGAGATGGACGCTGGCCGGCGCTGCCGCGGTGGCCGCGCTCGGAGTCACCCGGACGGTGGCCCGTCGGCGGCACCGGCACCAGCCCGACCGGGAGGACGGCTGGTACGTGGTGCGCCGCGGGATCACCGTGAACCGGCCGGTGGACGAGGTGATCGGGTTCTGGACCGACCGGGAACGGCTCGACCGAGGGCTGGCCGAGTGGGCCACGCTGGAGCAGCTCGACGCGAACCGGTGGCGCTGTGTGGCAGCCGACCCGGCCGGCGGCGGCACCGAGTGGCGGGCCGAGATCACCGTCGACGGGCCGGGCCGGTTGAGCTGGCGGGTCACCGACGGGCCGGTCGCCCAGCGCGGCCGGGTCGAGCTGGCCGCCGCCCCCCAGGACCGGGGCACCGAGATCCGGGCCGAGCTGTGGTGGCGTTCCGGGCCGATCCGGCGGGCGGTCGGCCTCGTCGGCGGCAGCGACCCGGACCTGGGACTGCGCACGGCGCTGCGCCGGATCAAGTCGCTGGTCGAGACCGGGCAGGTGCTCGACACCCGGCACGACCCGTCCGGGCGCAGCCCGCGCCAGGAACGGGCGACGGACAAGGTACGCGAGAAGCTGATGGTGGGAGGACGACCGTGAGGGCGTTGTGCTGGGGGGGCGTCGGCAAGCTGGCGGTGCGGGACGTGCCGGAGCCGACCATCAGGTCCGGCGGCGACATCATCGTCAAGGTGCGCGCGAGCAGCGTCTGCGGCTCCGACCTGCACCTGATCAACGGTTACCTGCCGGCGATGCGCGAGGGTGACATCCTCGGCCACGAGTTCATGGGCGAGGTGGTCGAGACCGGTCCGGACGTGCGGCGCATCTCCGTCGGCGACCGGGTGGTGGTCGGCTCGGTGGTGGCCTGCGGCTCGTGCTGGTACTGCCGCACCGAGCAGTTCTCGCTCTGCGACAACTCCAACCCGCAGCCGGTCTTCACCGAGAAGCTGTGGGGCCACTCGCCCGCCGGCATCCTCGGCTACTCGCACGCGGCGGGCGGCTACGCGGGCAGCCACGCCGAGTACATCCGGGTGCCCTTCGGCGACGTCGGCGCGTTCACCGTGCCGGACGGGGTGCCGGACGACTCGGTGGTGTTCGCCTCCGACGCCATGCCGACCGGCTGGATGGCCGCCGACTTCTGCGATCTCAAGGGCGGCGAGGTGGTAGCTGTCTGGGGCGCCGGTGGCGTCGGCCAGATGGCGGCCCGGTCCGCGCAGATCCTCGGCGCCGAGCGGGTCGTGGTCATCGACCGGCTGCCGGAACGGCTCGCCACCGCGGCGCAGCGCCTCGGCGTGGAGACGATCAACTACGCGGAGACCGACGTGCTGGAGGCGCTGCGGGAGATGACCGCCGGGCGCGGCCCGGACGCCTGCATCGAGGCCGTCGGCATGGAGTCGCACGACGTCGGCCCGGCGTACGCGTACGACAAGGCCAAGCAGACGGTACGCGCGCAGACCGACCGCCCCACCTCGGTCCGGCAGGCGATCATGGCGGCCCGCAAGGGCGGCACGGTGAGCATCGTCGGCGTGTACGGCGGCCTGGTGGACAAGTTCCCGCTCGGCGCGGCCATGAACAAGGCCCTGGTGCTGCGGATGGGGCAGATGCACGCCCAGCGCTACATCCCGATGCTGCTGGACCGGGTCGCGGCCGGCGAGATCGACCCCGGCTACCTGGTCACCCACCCGATGTCGCTGGAGCAGGGCGCCCGGGGCTACGAGATCTTCGAGAAGAAGGAGGACGGCTGCCTGCGTACCGTGCTGCACCCGCAGGCCGCCTGACCCGTCCGGGGGTGCGCCCGTTCAGCGCGGCGGGCGTACCCCGCCCGGGCGTGCCCCGTCGAGCGGGCGTACCCCGTCGAGCAGCAGCCCGCCGGGCGGCAACGCCGGCATGGCGCCGAGGTCGAGCGCCAGGTCCTGCGGCGGTACGCGGTAGCTCATCGCGCCGGTCAGGTTCGTCACGGCCCGCTTCATCAGCTCGATCGTGATCCACTCACCGGCGCAGCGGTGGCCGGTGAAGTGGTCGCCGCCGCCCTGCGGGACCAGGCCGAAGGGATCGTCGCGCCACCCGGCGAAGCGCTCGGGGCGGAACTGCTCCGGCTCGGGCCACACGTCGGGGTGGTGGTTCGTGCCGTACAGGTCGAGCAGCACCCGCCGGCCCTGCGGGAACGCGTACCCCCGCCACTGGAACGAGCGGCGCACCCGGGCCGCGGCGACCGGGAAGAACGGGTAGTAGCGCCGTACCTCCTGCACGAACTGCTCGGTCGCGGCGTCGTCGCCGGGCAGGCGGTCCCGCCAGTGCGGGTGGTCGTGCAGCGCCAGCGCGGCGAAGACCACGTACCGGTCCACCGCGACGGTGGGGCGCAGCACGTTCAGCAGTTCCACAGCGGCGATCCGGCGGGGCAGCGGCAGACCCCGCTCGTCCCGGTGCCCGGCCACCACCGCCAGCGCGCTGCCCTCCGGGGCGGGCACCGCGCCGGCGCGTACCCGCTCGATCAGCTCGCCGGCCCAGCGTTGCGCGCGCCGACGGCCGAGCCGTCCGCGCCAGTGCCGGGGGCCCAGCGCGGCCGGGGCCTCGATCATCGCGTGCATCTCGGCGGTGCGGCGCGGCACGTCGGCCTCGGCCAGCGGCACCCCGGCCCAGGCCCAGACCGTACGGGTCAGGATCTCGCCCACCTCGTCGTAGAGCACCACCGGGCCGCCCTCGGCCCAGTCGGGGATCCGGGCCCGCCACTGCTCGTCGAAGATCTCCCCGAGGCGGCGGATCGCGGCCGGGGTCATGATCGACATGAACATCGCCTTGCGGACCCGGTGCGCCTGCCCGTCGAGGCCCTGCACGCCGCCGACGCCGGTGAGCGTGCGCTGCCCGCGCATCGGCATGGCGCCGCGCCGGACGAACCGCTCCTCGTCGTAGAACAGCTCGGCGGCCTCCCGGCCGCGCAGGCAGATGGTCGGTTCCAGCAGCAGCCGGGTCTGGAAGACGTCGGTGCCGAGGCGGTCGCAGCGGGAGCCGACGAAGCGGTAGCCCTCCCGGAGAAACGCGATCGTGCTGTCCGGGCTCCGGTCGCTCGGCATGGTGCTCATCTCGACTGCTCCTGATGCGGTTCGGCGGCGTTGCCTACCTACCCGGCGCGGCGCGGCCGAACCCTCCATCTCAGCAGCTCGGGCCCTTCGGGGGAGGGGCCGGCCACGCGGGGCGGTGCTGGCCCCTCCCCGGGGGCGGAAAAGCTGGTTCCCTCGGGTTCGCGGACCGGCGGTGACCGGTCCGCGAACCGCCGGCGCGGCGTCCGGCGGCGGTCACCGACGACGGGGGAGGGCACTGATGCGTGACGACAGGGCGGTGCTACGGCACCGCGAGGCAGCGGCCCGGCTGCGCGGCGACGGCCGCGACGGGCCGCTGATCGGCGGGCCCCGGCGCCCCGAGGGCCGCCCTCCGCGCTACTTCACCGTGCACCTGGGCTTCGCCGCCGCCGACCCCGCCGTCGCGCGGGAGCACGCCGTGGCGTACGCCGAAGCACTCGGCCTGCTCCGCCCGGAGCTGGCACTCGGCGCGGCGGCGCTGTCCCCGGCGGACGCCTGGCACCGCGCCGAGCGGCTGTTCTGCGACGCCGCCGGGCCCGACGGCGAGCGCTGCGCCGACGTGGCCGGTCACCCCGGCTTCCACCACGCGCCCGGTCCGGGCGGACTCGGCTGGGGCGACGGTGACTGAAGCGCGTTCAGTCCAGGTCGAACTCGCCGTCCTGGGCGCCCGCGACGAACGCATCCCACTCGGCCTGGGTGAAGACCAGCACCGGCCCGTCCGGCTCGGCGGAGTTGCGCATACCGATCAGGTCATCGACGAAGGCCACTTCGACCGCTCCCTCGGAGGTGTCGCCCTCAGCCCGCTGCCAAACCGCCCGGGAGAGGTCGAAATCGCCCTTGGGGTGCTGACCCATCGCTGTTCCTCCATCGCCATGCGTAACGAGACGGCCCGAGCGGACCTCATCGGGCAGGATAAGCGGATGCCGAGCCTCACCCGTGCAGAGGCGACCGCGCGCCGCGCGTCGATCAGTGTCGAGTCCTACGATGTGGACCTCGACCTGACCGGCGACGCCGAGCGGTTCCGCTCCGCCGTCACCATCCGGTTCCGGGCCACCCCCGGCGCCGAGACCTTCGTCGACGTCAAGCCGCGCCGACTCCTCGCCGCCCGCCTCAACGGCCGCGACCTCGACCCGGCCCTGCTCGCCGGCGACCGGCTGCCGCTGACCGGCCTGGCCGAGGACAACACGCTCACCGTCGAGGCCGAGATGGTCTACTCCAACACCGGCGAAGGGCTGCACCGTTTCGTCGACCCGGCCGACGGCGAGACGTACCTGTACGCGATGTCCTTCCTGGACGACGGGCCGCGCATCTTCGCCGCGTTCGACCAGCCCGACCTGAAGGCGCCGGTGACGCTGACCGTCACGGCGCCGCCGGAGTGGACAGTCGCCGCCAACGGGGCGGACGCCGACCGCCCCGCGCCCGGCCGCTGGGAGTTCGCCACCACCGAGCCGCTCGCGACCTACTTCGTCTCGCTGATCGCCGGGCCCTGGCACGTGCTGCGCGCCGAGCACGACGGCATCCCGCTCGGCCTCTACTGTCGGCGCTCGCTCGCCGCCCACCTGGACGCCGACGCCGAGGAGATCTTCACCGTCACCCGGCAGTGCTTCGACCGCTTCCACGAGCTGTTCGCCGAGCGCTACCCGTTCGGCAAGTACGACCAGGCGTTCGTGCCGGAGTTCAACGCCGGCGCGATGGAGAACCCGGGCCTGGTCACGATCCGCGACGACTACGTCTTCCGCTCCGCTGTCACCGACACCCAGCGGGAGCTGCGCGCCACCACCATCGCCCACGAGATGGCGCACATGTGGTTCGGCGACCTGGTCACCATGAGCTGGTGGGACGACCTGTGGCTCAACGAGTCCTTCGCCGAATACCTGGGCACCCGGGTCACCGCCGAGGCGACCCGGTTCGACCGGGCGTGGACCACGTTCGCGAGCCGCCGCAAGGGCTGGGGCTACACCGCCGACCAGCGCCCCTCCACCCACCCGGTGGCGCCGGAGGAGGTGGCCGACGCCGCGCGGGCGCTGCTCAACTTCGACGGCATCTCGTACGCCAAGGGGGCCAGCGTGCTGCGTCAGCTCGTCGCCTGGCTCGGTGACGAGGCGTTCCTGGCCGGGCTGAACGCGCACTTCGCCGCGCACCGGTTCGGCAACGCGACGCTCGCCGACCTGCTGGCCGCCCTGGGTACGGCGAGCGGCCGCGACCTGGACGGCTGGGCGGAACGCTGGCTGCGCCGCGCGCAGGTGAACACGCTGCGGGTCGAGACCGCTGTGGACGCCGACGGGCGGTGGACCGAGGTGGCGATCGTGCAGACCGCCCCGGCGAGCCACCCGGTGCTGCGGCCGCACCGCATCGGCGTGGCCCACCACATCGCTGACGGCCCGGCGTACCGGTTCGAGGTCGACCTCGACCCGGACGCCGACGGTGGCCGCACTCCGCTGCCGGAGCTGGTCGGGCGGCCCGCCACCGGGCTCGTGCTGCCGAACGCCGGTGACCTGACGTTCGCGAAGATCCGGCTCGATCCGGCCTCGGCGGACGCGGTGCCGCTGTTGCTTCCCGGCCTCGACGACTCGCTGGCCCGGGCGCTGCTCTGGGCCGAGACGCTGGACGCGGTCACCGACGGGGAACGGCCGGCCGGCGCGCTCGCCGGGCTGATCGGGGCGGCGCTGCCGGCCGAGACCGAGGTGACGATCGTCGAGGACGTGCTGCTGCTCAGCCGCCGGCTGATCGACCGCTACCTCGACCCGCTCGCCCGGGACGCGGCGCTGCTGCGGGTGGCGAACGCCTGCGCGGCGCTGCTCGACTCGGCGCCCGCGGGCGGTTCCCTGCAACTGGCGGCGGCGCGGGGTCTGGTCGGCGCCACCACCGACACCGCGATGCTGACCGGCTGGCTCGCCGGCAAGGGGGTGCCGCCAGGGCTGGCGATCGACACCGACCTGCGCTGGGCGGTGCTGCGCCGGCTCGTGGTGCTCGGTGCGGCCGGCGCATCGGAGATCGACGCCGAGGCCGCCGCCGACCGCAGCTCCACCGGCGCCGAGCAGGCCGCCGCGTGTCGGGCCGCGCTGCCCGACGCCGACGCGAAGCGGGCCGCCTGGGAGATCGTCACCCGCAGCACCGAGCTGTCCAACCGGCTGGTCGAGGCCACCGCCGAGGGCTTCTGGCAGCCCGAGCAGGCCGAACTGACCGCCGGGTACGTGCAGCGCTACTTCACCGACATGCCGATGGCGGCGCGTCTGCGTACCGCGTGGGTGGCCGACGCGGTCACGGTGGCCGCGTACCCCCGCTACGCCGTGGCGCAGACCACCCGGGAGATGGCCGCGGCGCTGCTGACCCGCGACGACCTCACGCCCGGCCTGCGGCGGTGGGTGACCGACCTGGACGACGACATGCGCCGGGCGCTCGTGGCCCGGACGGCGGTGGCCGCCGCGGCGGCCTGACCGGGCACGCCGGGCGGGGCTCACCCGCCCGGCGTGACCGACCCCGCCCGGGGCCGTCCGGCGGGCAGCCTACGATCGCGGGGTGGAGGAAGACATCCGGCGGGTCGGGATCATGGGTGGCACGTTCGACCCGATCCACCACGGGCACCTGGTGGCGGCGAGCGAGGTGGCCGACCGGTTCGGCCTGGACGAGGTCGTGTTCGTGCCGACCGGGCAACCGTGGCAGAAGGCGGAGGAAGCGGTCACCCCCGCCGAGGACCGCTACCTCATGACGGTGATCGCCACCGCCTCCAACCCGCGTTTCCAGGTGAGCCGGGTCGACATCGACCGGGGTGGTCCCACCTACACCGTCGACACGCTGCGCGACCTGCACGCCGAGTACGGCCCGAAGGCGCAGTTGTTCTTCATCACCGGTGCGGACGCCCTGGAGCGCATCCTCTCCTGGAAGGACCTGGACGAGGCGCTCGAACTGGCCCACTTCATCGGCGTGACCCGGCCCGGCTTCGAACTCACCGACAAGCACCTCCCGGCCGACTCGGTCAGCCTGGTGCAGGTGCCGGCGATGGCGATCTCCTCGACCGACTGCCGCGCGCGGGTCGCCCGGGGGGAGCCGGTGTGGTACTTGGTGCCCGACGGTGTGGTGCAGTACATCGCGAAACGGCGTCTTTACCAGCGGTGATTCGCCCCTTTGTGTCCCGGTTCATGCCTGTAATCGACGAGAACTGACAAGTCGCCGCACCGCCGGGTGTGAGACGCTTGGAGGGTCGCACGGTTGATCGAAGGAGAACGGTGACAGTTTCCGAACGCGCGCACGAGCTGGCGATCGCCGCCGCCCAGGCCGCGGCCGACAAGAAGGCACAGGACATCGTCATCATCGACGTGGGCGACCAGCTCGCGATCACCGACGCGTTCCTGCTGGCCGCCGCTCCGAACGAGCGTCAGGTGCTCGCCATCGTCGACGCCATCGAGGAGCGCCTGCTCGAGCTGCCGGAGAAGGCCAAGCCGGTGCGCCGCGAGGGTGAGCGCGGCGGCCGCTGGGTGCTGCTCGACTACGTCGACATCGTGGTGCACGTCCAGCACACCGAGGAGCGCGAGTTCTACGCGCTCGACCGGCTCTGGAAGGACTGCCCGCAGATCCCGTTCACCGATCGCGACCTGGCCGACTCGGCCGCCGGCACCGCCACCGCCGAATGACCCGCCTGATCATCTGGCGGCACGGCAACACCGACTGGAACGCCGCGAGCCGGGTCCAGGGGCAGACCGACGTGCCGCTCAACGACCTCGGCCGGGAACAGGCCCGCGCCGCCGCGCCGGTGCTCGCCGCGCTGCGCCCGGACGCCATCGTCGCCAGCGACCTGCGCCGGGCCGCCGACACCGCAGCCGCGCTCGCGGCGCTGACCGGGCTGCCGGTCCGCTCCGACGCCCGGCTGCGCGAACGGCACTTCGGCCAGTGGCAGGGCCTCACCCTGACCGAGGTGGCCGAGCGGTTCCCCGACGAGTACGCCCGCTGGCGGGCCGGTGACCCCGACCCGGGCGCCGGCATCGAGCCCCTGGGCGACCTGGGCGCCCGGCTCGGCGCCGGCTTCCAGGACGCCGCCGACCTGGCCACCGGCGGCACCGTCGTGGTGACCACCCACGGCGGCGGGGCCCGGCAGGGCGTCGGGCACCTGCTCGGCTGGGACCACACCGTGCTGCGCAGCCTCGGCTCCCTGGCGAACTGCCACTGGACCGAACTGCGCCACGACGAGGTTCGGGGCTGGCACCTGCGGGCGCACAACGTCGGGCTGATCACCCAGCCGGCGCTCACCGACGCGGTCTGACACCTCCAGCCCCGGCACCTCACAGCGCCATCGGCTAGCGTGCCGGTCATGCCCGTCGCGGTCGTCACCGACTCCACCGCCTACCTGCCCCCCGACCTGGTCCGCGCACGCGGGCTCACCGTCGTCCCGCTGACCGTCGTGCTCAACGGCGCGGAAGGACTGGAGGGCATCGAGACCTCCCCGGCCGACGCCACCCGGGCGCTGAGCGGCCGTCGGGTCTCGGTGAGCACGTCCCGGCCCGCGCCGGAACAGTTCGCGCAGGTCTACCGCGCGCTGCTCGCCGACGGCGCCGACGGCGTGGTGTCGGTGCACCTGTCCGCCGAGCTGTCCGGCACCGTCGAGGCCGCCCGGCTCGCCGCCGCCGAGGTCGGCGACGACCGGGTCACCGTCGTCGACAGCCGATCCACCGGCATGGGTCTCGGCTTCCCGGCGCTCGCGGCCGCCGCGGCCGCCGCGCGGGGCGCCGACCTGACCGGGGTACGCGACGCGGCGCTGGACGCGGTCGCCCGGACCACCATCTACTTCTACGTCGACACGCTGGAGTTCCTGCGCCGGGGCGGCCGGATCAACGCGGCCGAGGCGCTGCTCGGCACCGCCCTCTCGGTCAAGCCGATCATGCACATGCCGGACGGCGCGATCGTGGTCAAGGACAAGGTCCGTACCGCCAGCCGGGGCGTGGCACGCCTGGTCGACCTCGCCGTCGAGGCAGCAGGTGACGCCGAGGTGGACCTCGCCGTGCACCACCTCGCCGCGCCGCAACGGGCCGAGCAGTTGCTGGCGGCGCTGACCGAGCGGCTGGGCGACCGCCTGCACGACACGTACGTCACCGAGGCCGGAGCCGTGGTCGCCGCGCACGCCGGGCCGGGGCTGGCGTGCGTGGTGGTCCACCGCCGCACGCCCTAGGGTGGCCGGATGAGCCCACTGTCGTACGTCGTCACCGGAGGCGGGCGCGGCGTCGGGCGGGCGATCGTGGAACGGCTGGCCACCGATGGCGGCACTGTGGTCGTGGTCGAGCGGGACACCGGCGCGCTGGACTGGCTGGCCCGGCACCCGCTGGCCGACCGGCTGCACGCGGTGACCGGGGACGCCGGCGACGAGGCGGTCACCGGCCGGGCCGCCGACCGCGCCGAGGCGTCCGCGCCGCTGGCCGGCTGGGTCAACAACGCCGCCGTCTTCCGCGACGCCGACCTGCACCGCGCGCCCGCGGCCGAGGTCGTCGACCTGATCACGCTCAACCTGCGCCCCGCCGTGGCCGGGGCCGGCACCGCCGTACGCCGCTTCCTGGCCGCCGGGTCCGGCGGCGCGATCGTCAACGTCTCGTCCCACCAGGCCCGCCGGGCGGTGCCGGGCGCCCTGCCGTACGCGACAGCCAAGGCCGCGCTGGAAGGGCTGACCCGGGCGCTCGCCGTCGACTACGGTCCCCGCGGGATCCGCGCCAACGCGGTGGCGCTCGGCTCCGTCCACACCGAACGGCACGCCGCCTACCTCGCCGGGCTCGACCCGGCTGCGGTGGCGCACGTCGACGCGGAGATGGCCCGGCTGCATCCGGTCGGCCGGATCGGGCGTACCGACGAGGTGGCCGAGGTGGTCGCGTTCCTGCTCTCCGAGCGCGCCTCGTTCGTCAACGGCGCGACCGTGCCGGTCGACGGGGGCCGGGCCGCGCTCGGCCTGGACCCGGAGGCGCGCTGAGCTTCGCCTCCAGGCCCTAGCACAGTCAGGGCTTGATCGGGTCGCCGTCCACAGTGCCCGCGTCGTCCACAGGTGAGGCTTCACCGGCCGACGGTTGACGAGCCGTCGCCGTAGCGTCCGGAGCCGTGCCAGACGACGAGGAGACGACGGTACGGCGGCGGCTCGCCCGGCTGTCCGGGTTCGAGGACGCCGCCGCCGTCCCGCCGTTCCCCGCCGACCGCTCGGGCGAGGCCGGCCATCGCGCCGGCGAGGCTAAGCTCGGCCCGGATCTCGGCGCGCAGGGCGGCCGGGCGGCGCGGTCCTCCCGGCGGTCCGGGCTTTCCCGGTCCGGACCGGACTCCGGCCCTTGGCCTGACAAAGCCGGGCCGATCTTCAACGGCGGTTCCGTTGCGGCCTTTGGGCACGCCGCGGGCGGGGCTGGGCCGGATGTCCGAGGCCGGCTCGGGCCCGTGCCGGACGAAAACGAGCCGGGTTTCGGCCTGCGTCCCGGCCTCCCGGAGCGCTACGGCGGGCGGGAGCATCCGTTCGGAGTTGATCCGGCCTCCGCCGAACCGGACGCCGACGGGCACGGGCTCGACGACCAGCCGGCAGCCGAGCGCAGCCTGGCGTCCCGGCTACCCGGTCCCGGGGCGTTCGATCCCGGCCGCCGGGGCGTACGCGCGCTCGCGGCGGTGGCGGCAGTGGTGGTCACAGTGGCCGCCGTCTGGGCGTGGCGCTCCCGTCCCAGCGCCGAGCCCGTCCAGCCGGCCGCGGCGTCCGCCGAGGCGCCGGTGAGCGCGGCGACCGAAGCGGTTCCCGGGGTGCCCGCGCCGGCCGGCACACCCGGTCAGGTGGTCGTCGCGCTGGCCGGCAAGGTCCGCCGCCCCGGCCTCGTCCGCCTGCCGGCCGGTGCGCGAGTGGCCGACGCGATCGAGGCGGCGGGCGGTGCGCTGCCCGGCGTCGACATCGCCCTGCTGAATCCCGCCCGCAAGGTCACCGACGGCGAGCTGATCCTGGTCGGCGTCACCGCCCCACCCGGCCAGGCCGCGCCCGGCCCGGCAGCCGGTGGCGCTGCGCCGGGTGGTTCGGCGGCACCGGCCGGCCCGGTCAACCTGAACACCGCCACGCTGGCCCAGCTCGACGCGCTGCCGGGCGTAGGGCCGGTGCTCGCCCAGCGGATCCTCGACCACCGGGACCGCAACGGCGGGTTCCGGTCGGTGTCCGACCTGCGCCAGGTCGACGGCATCGGCGACGCCCGGTACGAGCAGCTCAAGGAACTGGTGACGGTGTGACCGTCCGACGCGGGCCGCGCGGTCAGGGCCTTCGCGCGGCTCTCGACGGGGAGGCGGCCGGCCGCGACGTGCCCGACCTGCGGCTGGCCGGGCTGGCGGTGGCGGCCTGGCTCGCCGCGCTGGCCGGGCTGCACCTCAGCGTCGGTGCGAGCGTGTGGCTGGCCGTGGTCGCCGCCGCGCTCGCCCTGCTCGCGGGCCTGCACCTGTGCGGCGTGCTCGGCCGGCCGGGTGCGACGGTCCGCCGCTACGGCTGGATCGCTGTCGCCGTGCTGCTCGGCGTGCTCTGCGGGGCGGCGGCCACCGGCGCCCGGGTCGCGGTCCGCGACGCCGCCCCGGTCCGCGCGCTCGTCGCCGATCGCGCCCTGGTCATCGCCGAGCTGCTGTTGCGCGACGATCCCCGCCCGGTACGCGGTGCGCCCGGCCGGCAACCGATGCTGCTCGTCCGCGTGGACCTGATCCGGCTCACCGGCCCCGACGGCGCTCGCGTCACCGGCCCGGTACGCGCGCTGGTGCTCGCCACCGACCCGGCCTGGCGTCCGCTGCTGCCCGGGCAGCGGGTCACCAGCCGGGGGCGACTGTCCGCACCGCGTGGCGGCGACCTGACCGCCGCCGTGCTCTCCACCGCCGACCCGCCCACGCTGCGCGGCGCCGCGTCGTGGCCGCAACGGGCCGCGGGCGTGCTGCGCGCCGGGCTGCAACGGGCCTGCGAGCCGCTGCCGGACGCGCCGGGCGGGCTGTTGCCCGGCCTCGTGGTGGGCGACACCAGCCGGCTGCTGCCGGAGGTGGAGGAGGACTTTCGAGCCACCGGGATGACCCACCTCAACGCGGTGTCCGGTGCGAACGTTCGCTAGGGGTAGTGCTACGGTACCACGTCATGGGGGAGACGAGACCGGGTCTGCGGGCCGCAGTTATCGCCGTCATCTACGCGCGGGTGAGCGACGACGACAAGAAGCGGCGCAGGTCGGTCGGCGAGCAAGAGCAGGAGTGCCGGCAAGACGCAGACGACCAGTCATGGACGGTCGCTCGGGTCTTCGTTGACAACGACCGTTCGGCCAGCCGCTACGCCCGCAAGCAGCGGGAAGAGTACGTTAAGTTGCTCGACTACCTCGCCGCTGAGCACGTCGATGTGCTGATCCTGTGGGAGTCGTCGCGTGGTGGGCGGGAGCTTGAGGGTTGGGCTGGCTTGCTCAACCTGTGCCGTCGCCATCAAGTCCGCATCCATGTCGTTACCCATCGGCGGACGTACGACCTTGAGAATCCTCGGGACTGGCGCACCCTCGCAGAGGACGGCGTTGATTCGGCGTACGAGAGTGAGAAGACGCGAGAGCGAATCTTGCGATCCGTGCGCGCCAAGGCTGCCAGCGGGAAGCCGCACGGCAAGCTGCTCTACGGCTACCGGCGGACCTATGACGACCGGGGTAACTTCATCGCTCAGGTCATCCATGAGGAGCAGGCCGAGGTGATCCGGGAGGCTGCTCGGCGGGTCGCCAGCGGGGAGCCTTGCCGGTCGATCGCACTGGACTTCAACCGTCGAGGTATCCCTACACCGAGGACCGGCGAGAAGGGGTGGCAGCTCAGTCAGATCGGCCGGATGTTGCAGAACCCTGGGTACATCGGCAAGCGGGTCCACCTCGGCAAGATCGTGGGTGACGCCGACTGGCCACCCCTGCTCGATGCGGAGACGTATGCCGTGTGCCGGTCGATCCTGACCGATCCGCGGCGGAAGACGCAGCGGGATACCGCCGTGCGCCATCTGCTCTCAGGGCCCGCACTCTGCGACGTATGCGGTTCTCGGCTGCGGGTGCAGAAGAACCGGACGCACTACGGCTATGTGTGCGCCGCGCAGTTCTGCGTCTCGGTGAAGACCACCGTGCTTGAGCAGTTCGTGGTGGCTGTACTCATGGCCCGCTTGGCGCGGCCGGATGCGCTCGACCTGCTCAACCCTGAGCGTGAGGCAGGCAGCCGCCAGCGGGCAGAGGACGAGGCCAAGCGCAAGAGAGCGAGGCTTGAAGAGTGGTACGAGGCGGCTGCACGCGATGAGATCAGCCCTGCCGGTCTCGCCTCGATCGAACGGACGTTGCTCGCTGAGATCGAGGATGCCGAGCGTCGGGCGGAACACGTCGATGTGCCGCCCTTGCTGCGGGATCTGGTAGGCCCCGGCGTTGAGCAGAGATGGGAACGGCTGACGATTGGTCAGCAACGCGAGGTGGTGACGCTCCTGCTCGACCTTCGGGTGGGGAAGACGTACAAGGGCGCACGGACGCTCGACCCCCGCAGGTTGGACAACTCCCGATGGCGAGGCAGTAGCAAGACGTGGGGTGAAGGCGCGCTGTAGTCAGCGCCCCGTTAGCCCTGCTGCCTGCGGCGCGCGGTTGCGAGTTGGGTCCGAACCGTGTTCTTGGGCAACTTCAACCTCTCGGCGAGCCAGTTGATGGGTTCGCCGATCCCTGCGTCCTCCAACCTCTTGAAGGTGGCGAGCAGCCCTGCGTAGTAGGCGCCAGGGTCTTCCCGGGGGGAGGCCGGCATGCTCTTCAGCGTGCCTTCAAGGGCGCGTGCGCTGATGCCGGACAGGCGGGGCGGTTGCTGCTCGCCGCGTACTTCCTGCTGCATCTCAAGGATGTGCCGCTCGATCCGGCGCATGATGCCCGACGTCATCCCGCGCACTCGCGTCCTCATGTCGGCGTCCTCGGTCAGCCGTAGAAGCACCTCGCTCGGCCCCTGGGAGATCGGCTGGCCTTCGTCGAGGAGCCAGCGAGCCGTCACGCTCCAACCTGCCTCGGTGCGGCTGCGCTCGATCGCGTGCTTGTCAGTCATGGTCCCATCGTTTCAGTCGCCGTAGATATGGTCAAGTCCAGGTCTGACAGTCTGGACTTGACATGCCGGGACTGAGTTGCCTAATCTCTTCTCACGCCGCTGAACGCGGCGGCTGCTACCTGGCGGTAGGTCGGCGGCGAACGACGGCAGGAAGGACGCGATGAGGAGCCCGACCGGCGGGCTCGTGTCACCGAAGGGGGATGGTCACCATCTCCAGCGAAACCAAGAACGCTTGCCCGGAAGCGTGGCGGGAGTACATCGACAGGATCGTTGCCCAAGCGCCTCCGTTCTCGCCGGAGGTGCGTGCACGACTGCGCCGGCTGCTTGCAGCGGCATGAAGGCGTTACCTCTACCTGGCAACCCAGCCGGTGAAGGCTGATGTCCCGCAAGCTCTGGGGTGACGGCGAACAGTTCCTCATGCTCAGCATCGACATGTGCGAAGAACTGGCCGCGAACGTGGCGGTCAGGCCCCTCTATGTGCGCCTCGTCTTCGCGGCGTACGCGAGGGTGAACGACATCGGGCATGCCGAGTTCGAGCCGGGGGAGATGTTGCACGTCCTCGGCGACGTCGACCATGACCGCGTCCTCACCCCTGCCAGCCGGCAGACCTTGTACTCCGCGCTTCAGCAGGCTGAGGCGTTCGGCATGGTCCTGCCCGGCTCGGGTCTCCGGTGCGTGCTTCTACCGGTTGGTGTCCGCAGAGGCGGCACCGGTCGAGACTGCCACTGGCACAAGGTCGGCCTTGATCGTCGTCGTCGGCGGGTACGTCGCCCCGCTGTATGACGACGACAGGCAGAACTAGGCCAGTTAGTACGACGTAGCCCTACATCTCACCGTCACTTGTATGAGACCAGGGAACAACGCGGCTCGCTGACCTGCAACGGTGCCACCTCCTCTTGATCTATCTCACGAGGGGCGGCACTTCGGAGCGGCACCAGCAGCGGCGGCTGAGAGCCAACGAGGGCCCTCCTTCAACGATCTGGCGAATCCGGCCGAAGGCCGAGCCATCACCTCTCTCTTGACGAACCAGCGATAGCCGGCCGGAGGCCGGCACCCTTCTCATGCCCTGAGGAGCATCACCAGTGGAGACCCTTACCCGTGTCGGCGCTCGCGTGGCTCGGTGTACCGCCGAACAGCGCTACGCCTTGGCCTTCGACCTGAAGGCTTCTGCCGCTGCCGATGTCGCACGACTGCGGGCGGCGGATGCCGAACCTGACCTACTCGTCGAAGCGGTCAACGAGCTGATGCGAGCAACTGCTCTGGTCGCTGAGGCCCGAGCGGCGCTCGACGAGGTCACCACCGTTCATCGGATCGCCTGGCGAGACGCGCGCCCGTAGGGGGCGACCGCCTCCGCCCTTGACTCCTGATCGCCGCCAGGCCGTCTCAGGAACTCCAACCCATCATGTGCGGCCAACCGGCCGCCTGTTCACCCTGCACGGAAGAAGGTTCATCACCCGTGGCTACTGCCAAGAAGAACACCATCCCCACCCCCGTTGAGGCTCTGGCTCAGGCCCGCGCACTGGTCGCCGAGCGGGAGGCCGAGCACGAGCAGGCCGAGCACTCTGCCGCCGAGCTGTTCGCCAGGCTCGACAGTGGCGACGCCTCGGTGACTGGGCTCGACCTGGCCACCGCTGAGGCGGAGATCAAGCGCACCGCGCACCTGCTCGGCATGGCGCGTAAGCGCATCCCGGAGGCGGAGCGTGATGTCAAGCTGTTCGAGGGTCAGACCAACCCGGTGCTCGCCGAGTACCTGCGGTCGGTCATCGAGGCCAACCGCTTCAACTTCGGCATGTTCGGCGTGCCGGTCGAGGTGGTGTCGCAGCGGCCGGAGAAGCTGACCGCTCCGGCGGCGTACCTGTACCAGACCGAGGGAACGGACTACGACACCGCCACCGGCCGGATGACCGGCACGGTGCACCTGTTGGTGACTGTGCCCGCCGATGGTCTGGACACGATCAAGGAAGCCTGCGTGGCTGGCATCTACAAGCTGGTGCACCACGCTGGGCACGCTGAGGTGCGAGACAGTGTCACCACCGGTCCGGACCACTTCGTGCTGTCGGTCTTCCTCAAGAACCTTGAGCCGCTGATGCCGGTTATCGAGGAGCAGTCGAGTGCCACCGGGATCGGACTGGCGCAGCAGCTCGGCGGGCTTGCTGCGACGCGAAGCAAGGAGTACGTCGTCGACCCGCGTACCGACCGGTTGGCGAACATCCACACCATCATGTATCGCCGAGCCTCCGGCGAGGTGGTATCGCAGACCCGCGACGGCGACACGGTACGGCGCAAGGTCCGGGTGCAGTTCATCGTGCACGGCATCGACCGGCACGTCGACATCCCCGAGCTGTCCCAGTTCGTGGCAGCCGGCGTCGGGGACGCCGTTGGCATCTTCTCGCCCGGCCTCGGTCGGGTGGAGTCGGTCAAGGTGGTTGACCAGAAGGCGACCCTCTTCGGCGACCGCCAGGCGCTTGCCGTCACGGCGGACGCGGTCATGATCAGCAAGGCTGCGGCCTGACGGTGGCGTTGGGTAGGGCGCTCCGCGGAGTGCCCTGCCCGCTCGCCGAGAGCACCCACATATGAAGACTCGATCCCGGAACCATGGGCGCGTCTGCCGGCTGCTGCACTGCCCCCGGCCGCACTGGGCGCGTGGTCTGTGCGCCACGCACTACGCCCGGTGGAGGCGCAACGGCCACACCCGGTTGAGGGTCGGCCAGGAGCTACATCAGGCCGAGCCGTGCGCCGGCTGCGGCAACGCTGTCCCGGTCAACAGCGGTCGTGCCTCCCTCTACTGCCGGGAGGCGTGCCGCTCCAACCACAAGCGACTGAAGCGGCGCGAGAAGCCGTAGGCGCCACCCCCGTTCCCATCCATCCCTGATCAACGACAGGCGCTCTCCGTGGCTCTCAGCGGGCTACGGAGAGCGCCCTATCTCTGTATGGAGACCAACCTCAGTGAGCATGACCATCGAGCAACAGCGGGCACTCAACGGCGAGTGCATCCAGTGCGCCACGCCGCTACCCGAGGAACGCAGCGGCAAGCGCGCCTACTGCGACGAAGCCTGCCGACGCCGGCACGATCGCGCAGAACGCCGAGCCGCGACGGCCAACGCCGACCGGCGCACGTGCGAGCACTGCGGCGGCGCGATGACCGGTAAGCGGTCGGGAGCCCGCTACTGCGCCAAGCGGTGCGCCTCTGCGGCAGCGCGGCTGCGGCGGCTGGCGGCCGGGCCGGCGGGAGCGTGCCGGCACTGCGGCGGGGCGCTGCCACCCAAGCCACCGGGGAGGCGCGGGCCGGCATCCCCCTACTGCGGAGACAGGTGCAAGGCCAAGGCCAAGCACGCACGCACCTACACCCCGAGGCCACGGCAGAGCAGCCGGCCGAAACAGCAGAAGTACAAGCCGGGGCACCGGTTCGGAGACCTGGTGCTCACCGAGCGCCAGGAATCGGTCAACGGCACTCAGTACGTTCTCTGCCGATGCGACTGCGGCAACGACAAGCGGGCCGGGCTTCAGAACCTCGCTCGCGGCCTGGTCGTCAACTGCGCCGACCGCAGCCAGCACCCCGATCCCAGAGGCCGGCAAGAGCAGCCGAGCGACTACGACTCAGCACATAAGCTGGTCAACAAGGTCAAGGGCAGCGCCACCGCCCACCGCTGCCGGTGCGGGAAGCAGGCCGAGCAGTGGGCGTACTCCCACGCCGATCCTGACGTACTCCGCGATGGCGACGGCAGAGAGCAGGGCAAGCCCTTCAGCCCGAACCCCGCCCACTACTCGCCGATGTGCCGAAGCTGCCACGCCCGATTCGACCGGGCGCACACCCGGATCTTCGGTGACCGGCTCTCTCTGTTCCATCACGTGCTCTGGATGGCTACCACCCGGGACGACGAACCGACGATGAGCTGATCGAAGTGCGCCTATCGACCCTGAAACCGTGGCACCGCATATTCCGGGGATGCATCCCGGTAGCGCCAGGGATGGAGGGTCGATAGGCGTCCTGATCACTGCTACACCGTGGCAAGATGGCCGCTGCTATCACTTGGCGGTGGGGGAGATCGGGCTCAGGGGGTTATACCCCCACCCTCGTACTGGGCCCCGCGCCGGTACTCGTCGTCTTCATGCTGATCGACCATCGCCGCCCACACGTCCTCGTCTACAGGCGGTGGTTCCCGTCGACTCGGTTGGTACTCCCTCGCTGCCCTCGCGAGGGCAGCCCTCGTCTGCCGGCCATGCTCTGCAAGAGCAGCCTTGACGTGCTGATCGACGTTTCGCACGGTCTCGATGAAGGCCCTGGCTCTTGCGAGTTCTGCGTTGGCCCGTTGTAACTGATCGCTTAACTCCAACTCGCGAGCGCTGTACACCTCTGTCGTGCTCGCAAGCTCCGCTCGCAGCCCTTCGCCCTCCCTCTGCGTCTTCGCGAGGGCGTCGAGAGTCCGGCTCAGTTCGCCTTCCATCCTGATCATCAGGGTCGCCGCCATCTGCACCGACTTGTCGGCGATGTTGACTCGCCTCTCACGCCGAGCGAGGAGGTGTGTCACCCAGGCTTGCAGCACGGCACCGACACCCAGTGCGGCAAGGAGGGCGACGCTAGCGGTGATCTTCTCGGCGGTAGTCACTCTGCTTGCCCTGGTATCGATAGCTGTCCTTCAGTAGGCGCAGGTTATCAAAGTCGGAGTCCTCGCCTTCACTCGCCGGAATAATCAGCGAGTTGTAATTCTTCAGTTCAATCCTGATGCCAGCCACCTTAGTTGCTGCACTGGCTAGGTGGTCGGCGGTCCTATCGAGCCTGTCGACAGTGGCTGAGGCGAGAGCTTGGTCCCGCGTAGTCAGCGCCTCCGCGGCCTGCTTGCGTAGTTGTTCGTTCTCTTGCTTGGCGTCAGTGAGTTCCCGTTGGACCTGGGCCAGTTCAGCCTCGACCCGAGCAACGATCGCGTCCGCTAGCTTGAGCGACTTCTCTGCCAGATCCATCCGCCGCTCAGGTCGAGAGATCCGGCGGTCGAAGATCGACTTGATCAGGGCTCCGATGCCCAGTGCGCTCGCGATGCTCACACCTATGGTGATCTTCTCGGCGGTGGTCACGCTGTTCCTGCCTCAAGAAGGGATCGACGTTCATCCAGGGTGGTCAGGCTACCAACGGAAGCGGCTGGCCAGCGGACAGCGAGCACACCGCAACGGCAGTACGGTGCTCGGCATGCAGCCCGATCCGGAGACTGACGAGATCATCGCCGCGTACGCCGCAGGGCAGGATGTCGACGACATCGCACGGCGATACGGCCTGACTCGCGAGGAGGTCTGGCACCTGGCTTCGGGTGGCGACCAGGCGCAGCCGGCGCGGCAGTCATGGCGGGACAGCAAGGGCAACCGGGTGCTGCTCGGTGTCGCCGTTGGTTGGGTCGCGTGGTTCTTCGCTGGCCTGCTCGGCGCGGAGGGCTCGCCGCGCATCATCCTGTTGGCTGTGGTCGCGGCGATCACCTACGCCGTCGCAGCACCCCGCAGGTAGCGGCCAAGCCAGGATGCGGGTGCGTTAGCTACCAGCCATGTACTGAAGAACGCCTGCAACGGAGCCGGCCACAGCGACGATCAACCCGATGATCCCGCTGATCCGCGCCCATCGCTTCCAGCCGGGCGACTCGGGCTCTTGCTCTTGCCCCTGACCGACGCTGCTGCTGGCGTGGCCGCTCGCCTGGGCGCTGTTGACCACTACGCGATTGCGCTTCCCGCTGATGATGAACTGGACCGCCTGGTTGGCGGCTTCCGCTGACGGCTTGACGGCATCATCCGGCGTTCCGTCTCGCAGCTCCGCAACCAGGGCCGTGAGCGCCGTCCGGATGTTGTCCAGGATGGCCTGTATCGCCGTCGTGCTGACTGCCCAATAAAGCCGCTCGATGCGCTGATACGGGTTGGTGTTCTCGCTATTCATGTACGAAACCAGGTCCGCGGCCATGTTCGGCCCCAGCTTCACCACGTTCCCGTTGGCGTTTCGGATCATCGCTTCCATCGCGCCCACGCCTTGGACGAACGGCACCTCTTCGGTGAGGCCATCCCGGGCGAAGTCGGGGAGATCCCAGCGGCTGATGGTCTGGTTGGTGATGTGGTGGTTAGCGCTGATTAGGTCGATCTGTAGAGCTGCGTGGGTCTTCCGCCACTTCGGGAGTTCATCGTCCGGGCCGTACCCGTTCAGCTCCCGGCTCGCCCAGTCCCGCAGTTCGGTCGACCTGGCCTGCCCACCGAGGGCCACGCACTTACGTAGCGTGTCGGCGAGCGATGTGCTGCTGTCCAGCGCGCCGCGTTCGATCTCGTCAATCAGCTTGTTGTGACGCTTGCCCATGTGCCTACGGTCCTGCCCCCTGGTCCCTGGTGTTGCTCCGAGCATCCGCGAGAGTAGATGACACCGGCGAGCGGGCGGGCGCTGACGCGCCTAGGTCGTAGATGGCTTCGGCGTGATCTGATGATGCATCCGAGATGGTGGGCTTGCTCTGCCTCGCGCCTGACCTTGGCCCGGATGGCCTCGGTACCTTCTCTCCTCCAGCCTCTTCACTGACGACATCTTCATCGTGGGCTTCGTCGCGCCGCCCATCTGCCTTGAGCGGCCGGGGTGTTGCCTGGGCACCTCGACCCGAGCGGCATCGTCGACGTCGACGTCGACGTCATGTTCCTGTGCAAGTTCATCGCCGACGTGCCTGAGCTGCACAAGAAGGTCCTTGGCCTCCAGTGCGTGGCCCCGGCTCGACGCTGTCCGGCTGGCTCGTCTGACCTGATACTTCAGCGTCGGGTGGCCATGTATGCCGGCTGACCTGCGGAAACAGGCAGAAGTGAGAGTTGGTCACATACATCGCACGGGTGTACGAAGATGTAGTCCGACACGCAGGTCACTCGCACCGGTCGCTATGGTGTCTCCGGCGCACGACACGAACCGAACTGGTCTCCGAGATCAAGGCCGGCACGCCCGCCCTGGCGCGCGCGGGGGACGGACCCCGGCCTCTGAATCTCGGAAGGATGGAGAGTGACGAAGCGCCGCAAGGGGCCCTCAAGCCCAAGGAAATGCCGGCAGCCCAACACCAACCGGTGGCGGGACGTCGGGGAGTGGGTAGCACTGGCACTCAAGGTGCTTACCTACGCCGCCGGTCTGGCGATTGCCTTGACCGGAAACGGATGCGGGCCCAACTGACGACCGTCAGCTAGGCCCACATCGAGCGGGAAGTCCTCCGCCTCGCGGCCTGCGAACCAGGGGCGGGGGTCTTCCTCCATCCAACGTTACTGGCTAGTTGTTCAGTCGCGTTGAACGTCCAACGATCCGCAGAGTACCCGGGTCCCGATAGTCTCCGTCAGGGTGTCGGGGATTATCGGGTCAAGACCTTCAGCTTGAGCTGCCAGACCAGACTTCCAAGTCCCGCCTCGCGAATAGGTCGGCGTTTCCGTCCTTGCCACGCGCCTCGGGTACCTCGCCCACGCGCCGCTGTAGCCGCTTCTTGGCTGCTTCGTAGGACCAGGGCAGCACTCCGGCCTCTACCGCCTGGCGCAGCGTCAGGAAGTCCCCGGCAGGGCTTGATAGGTCGTTGACCTGGGATGTCTCCGGGGACCGGGGACATGCAAGCTGCCGGGCCTCGGCAGTGGTGAGGTAGGCGGCCTGTGTCTCGGTGGCTTGTCCGCCGATGACGATCTGCCACCGGCCGAGGGTGCGGGAGGCACGCGGCATGGCCGCCTCGGGGACGAGCATCTTCCAGTTGTTGGCGGTGTAGCGGGCGAGGCAGCGGATGCCGAAGTTCTCCCGCGCTTCGGGTCCGCCGATCGCGCGGGCGGTGAGCATCTGCGCGATGGCCAGCACGTTGACCTTGGCGCTTCGGCCCATGAACAGCAGGTCAGCCAGCGCCGACACGGCAGGCGACCGCTTCGGGTCACCCTTGCCGCGTGCCTCCGCCCAGAAGTTAACGAGCTGTCCGATGGTGGCGTTCAACTCCTCGCAGATGACCAGCACGCGGGGACCGGGATTCCAATCTTCGGCCTCGTGCATGGCCAGGGTGTTCCGCTCGTCGGCGAGCGCGGCCAGGCGCACGAGCACGTCATGCATCTGCGCCGGACGGGTGCAGTAGTCGACGCCGGCCAGGTTGAGGGCCCAGCGGTGCGAGCCCTTGCGGTCGAGGATGACCACTCGGCCGCCTCGGTTGAGTACCTGCACGGCGATCAGCTCGGCGAGCACGCTCTTGCCTGCGCCCGTTCCGGCTGACACGGCGATATGGGGGGAGTCGTCGCGCAGTGAGAGCGTGACGGGTCGGTCGCCGGCTCCCTGGCCGATGTAGAACTCCCACTCGGCGAGCCGGGGCAGGTGGGCGGCGACCTGGTCGACGCCGACGCGGGCCGGCGGGCGCTTACGCACGGTCCAGACGGCACGCACGCGCGGGCCCACCTGGTGCCAGGTCTCGACCAGGTCAGCGACGGGGATCTTGCTGCTGACGATGGACGAGACGAGCTGCCGTTGCTCCTTGGTCAGGTACGGGGTGTCCGCCTCCAGTTCGATACGCGGCCCCTGGTCACCGTCGATCGGCCGGCGGAACACGGCCAGCCGGGACGTGATCGGTTCTGCCTTGCGCTGCACTGCCCACGCTGCCCGCTGTGCGCGCTCGGGAAGCCACCGGATGATCGGCTCGACGTGCTCGCCGTACCAGGCGCGTACTGCCTTCTCCGCCGGGCTCAGCGGCTTGGCCAGCCGGGGCGTGAGGTTGCCCAACGACGGATCAACGTGCAGGCGCACGCCGGTCTGAAGTCCCATCGCCGGGGCGAGAGCGGCCAGGGTCGGGGCGATGTACTCCCGGTGGAACCGGCGACGCACCAGCCGTTGCCGGCCACGCCACGCCGCAGCCAGAGCAGCGCCGCTGGCCGCAGTGAGCGAGGCGTCCGGGAAGGCCAGGGCCAGGCCGGCGGCGGCCGGCACACCGAGGCGGTACGCCTGACGCTGCCAGCCGGCCAGCCGGCCCGGTCCCCGGTGGCGGTACGGGTAACCCTGCTTGCCGCTGAGCGGCCTACCGGAGACGTACCGGTAGGCCACCCGCGAAACTGTGTGCTTGCGCCGCAGCTTGCGGAGAGTCCGCTCCAGCTCGGTCACTGGTCGCTCCCCTCGTGCATCAGGTGTGCCAGCGCGGCGGCCATCCCGAGCACCGCCACCGGCAGGCAGGCAACGGCGGTAGTGATCTGCCACGGAGCGGAGGTGATGCCGGCGGCGACCAGGAGGTGATAGGCCACCTGGCCGAGCGCGCCGATGATCAGCGACCCGATGCCGGACCACTTGGCGAACCGGCGAGCCCGGGGCGGGACCTGGCCGGAGAGCCAGGCTCGCAGCGAGTACGCGGCGTAGACCTCCACCCCGATCGGCAGGGTGATAGCGGTGTTGATGCTGAACCCGTTCGCGATCCCGGGCAGCGGGTGCACCACGCCGAACCCGGTGAGTCCGCCGAGTCCGACCCACCCGGACCAGATAGCCACGAACGCGGGCAACGCGATCAGCACCACGGGCCACGCGGACAGCCGGCGGACCGGCGCAGCCTCAGCCTTGACCGGGGCAGGCTCGACCGGGGCCGGCGGGTGTCCGCCCGGCTCGACCAGCGGCGACGGCTCGGTGACCTTGGCAGTCGGCAGGATCAGCGGAACCGGGGTGGTCTCGACCGGTGCTGCCGGCAGGACCGGGGCGGGCTCGGCGTACTCCCACGGGTCCGAGGTGGGCTCAGCCTCGGTCTCGTCGGGCAGGGTGATGGGCTCGGCGATCAGAGCCAGGCGCGCGGCCTGAGCCTTGGGCGCACCCACCTTGAACTCACGCATGATCCGGTTGCGCGAGGGGATCTCACCGAGCCTGTCGGCCAGGTCCCGCACGGCGGGGAGCAGATCCGCGACGGCGCGCGGGTAGGCGCTGGGAGCGGTGGCGGTGGTCATCGGTTGATCAGCTCCCGGCGGGTAGCGGTGGCGTCGAGGCGGGGAAGGCGGGCGATGTCGTCAGCAACCCGGTGCGCGTGCCGCTCGACCAGCCGGCGAGCAACGGCGAGCGGGGCGAGCATCGAGACCGGGCCGCCGATGAGGACCAGGCCGAGCGCGTAGGCGGCGGTGCCGTTCATCGGTCACCCGCCAGTGCCTCAGAGCGGCAGGGGATGCACCCGCCGGCAGGCTGGCCAACGTGCCCCGGCTTGTGGCACCGGTCGCCCCCGGCAGTCATCGGCAGGGCAGCGCCCTTGCGCTCCGGGTACGGGTAGCCGTTGGTGGCGGGGTTGGTGTTCTTGTTCTTGGGAAGGAATCGACGCCAGTCACGCGCGCTTGCGCGCGTCTTCAACTTCCCTTGGTCTTCAACACTTCGGGCGTCACCCTGGCTGTCACCCCCGGCGGGCTGATTCGTCACCCCCTCCGGCTGATTCGTCACCCCCGGACCGTTGTTCGTCACCCCCCGGCCGGTGACCAGTCGGTAGACGCGGGTGGCGATGCCGGCAACCTTGGTGACGACCAGGCGACCGAGCTGCACCAGCTTGGCCAGCGCCCGCTGTACGGTCCGCTCAGAGCAGCCGGCGTAGTCGGCGAGGGTGGCCACAGACGGCCAAGCGTTGCCCTCGTTGTTGGCGTGAGCAGCGATGGCGATAGCCACGGCACGCTCGTTCTTGCCGAGATCCTTCGTCGCAAGCAGGGCCTGCTTCACAGCTACACTCATGGCCGGGCGGACCTCCGTTGTCCGTCAAGGCCCCGGGTAACAGGTGTTCCAGCACCTGCCGGGGCCGTTCTATATACACCTCCCTAACTCACGTTCACTGGCTCCAACGTGGCGATCGTCGTCGGGGCGGTGCTGCTGCTGGCCCGGTGGGCGCGTGCCGGTCCGCGTACCGCCGCCGTGCTCTGCGTCCTCGCGCTCGTCGGGTTCGTCATCCTGGTGCGGCCCTCGCCGAGCGTGGTGCGTGCCGCCGCGATGGGCGCGATCGGGCTCGCTGCGCTCGCCGCCGGGCGGTCCCGGTCGGCGCTGCCCGCGCTCGCCGCAGCGGTCACCGGGCTGGTCCTGTACGACCCGGACCTGGCGGGCGACCCGGGTTTCGCGCTGTCGGTGTGCGCCACCGGAGGACTGCTGCTGCTCGCGCCCGGCTGGCGGGACGCGCTGCGGCGCCGCGGCGTACCGGCCGGGCTGGCCGAGGCGCTCGCGGTGCCGGCATCCGCGCAGCTGGCCTGCGGCCCGGTGGTCGCCGGGCTGTCGGCGACGGTGAGCCTGGTGGCGGTACCGGCGAATCTGCTGGCGGTGCCGGCCGTCGCACCGGCCACCGTGCTCGGCGTACTGGCGGCGGTGCTGTCGCCGGTGTGGCCGGGTGGCGCGGAGTTCCTGGCCTGGCTGGCGAGTTGGCCGGCGCGCTGGCTGGTGGCGGTGGCCGGGCACGGGGCGGATCTGCCCGCCGGGAACCTGCCGTGGGCGGGCGGGGTGGCAGGGGCCCTGCTGCTGGCGGCGGTGAGCGTGGGGCTGCTGCTCGCCTTCCGGCGACGCCGGGCGCGACGACTGGTCGTGGTCGTCGTGGTGGCGGTGGTGCTCGGTGCGGTGCCGTTCCGGCTGTTCGCCTCCGGCTGGCCGCCGCGCGGCTGGGTGGTGGTGGCGTGCGCGGTGGGGCAGGGGGACGCGGTGGTGCTGCCGATCGCCGCCGGCCGGGCTGTCGTGGTCGACGCCGGCCCGGAGCCGTCCGGCGTGGACGCCTGCCTGCGCCGCCTCCGCGTACGGGAGGTCCCGCTGCTGGTGGTCAGCCACTTTCACGTCGACCACGTGGGCGGCGTGGCCGGGGTGTTCCGAGGGCGGCGGGTGGGTGCGGTGGTGGGTCCGGCCTGGTCCGAGCCGCCCTACGGCGCCGCCCAGGTCCGCGAGGCGGCCCGCCGGGCCGGTGCGCCGCTCGCCGCGGTGCAGGCGGGCTGGCGGTGGCGGGCGGGCGCGGTGGACCTGGTGGCGGTCGGGCCGCCGTACCCGCTGCGGGGCAGCCGGTCCGACCCGAACAACAACTCACTGGTGCTGGCCGCCACCGTGGGCGGGGTAAGAATCCTGCTCACCGGCGACGCCGAGACGGAGGAACAGCGGGCGATGCTGGAGACGACACCGGCCGCCGGGATCCGGGCCGACGTGTTGAAGGTCGCCCACCACGGCTCGGCGTACCAGGATCCGGAGTTCCTGAGCGCGGTACGTCCGGCCGTGGCGCTGGTGAGTGTGGGCGTCGACAACGACTACGGGCATCCGAACGCCGGGTTGCTGGACCGGCTGACCCGGGGCGGGGCGCGGGTGCTGCGTACCGACACCGACGGGGACGTCGCCGCGGTCCGGGCGGGCGCCGGTCTCGCCGTGGTGAAGCGCGGCGCCGACAACGGGCCGCAGCGATAGAGAGGGGGGATCTTGTCGCGGTAGATGGTAGATCAAGGCAAATGTCTGGATTTGCGCTGTGTGCGGGCTGCGCCGTCACAGTCCCCGATGAGCAGGCCCGGCCGGGTCGGAGGGCGTGCGAGTATGGGCGACGTGACCCCCGCCGACCTGCCTCCTATTGTGCTCGTCCTCGGCGACGAGGAGCTGCTCGCCACGCGAGCGGTCACCGAAGCCGTCGCCCGGGCCCGCGAGGTGGACCCCGACGTGGACGTGCGGGAATGCCAGGCCGGCACGCTCACCGTCGGCGAGATCGCCGAGATGCTCAGCCCGTCGCTGTTCGGCGGTCGCCGGGTGCTCGTGCTCCGCTCCGGTCAGGACGCCCGGAAGGACCTCGTCGCAGCGCTGCTGGCGTACGCGAAGAATCCCGACCCGGACGTGCAGCTGGTGGTGCTGCACCTGGGCGGGGCCAAGGGCAAGGCGTTCGCCGACGGCCTGCGGGCGGCGGGCGCCACTGTGGTGCCGGCCGTGAAGCTCAAGGGCGACCGGGAGCGGGCCGCCTTCGTGCGGGACGAGATCCGTCGCATCGGCGGCAAGTGCACGCCTGACGCGGCGGACGCCCTGGTCGCCGCCGTCGGGAACGACATGCGTGAGCTGGCCGCCGCCTGCTCGCAGCTGGTCGCCGACACCGACGGCCGGATCGGCGCGGACACGGTCGCCCGGTACTACCGGGGACGGGCCGAGGTCACCGGATTCACCGTCGCCGACGCGACGATGGTCGGTGACGTACCCGGGGCGCTGGAGGCGCTGCGGTGGGCGCTGCACGTCGGCGTCGACCCGGTGCCGATCGCGGACGCGCTGGCAGACGGCGTACGGACCGTCGCCCGGGTCGCCGCCGCCGGCCGGGGCAGCGCGTTCCAGCTGGCCAAGACGCTCGGCATGCCGGCCTGGAAGATCGAGAAGGCTCAGGTACGCGCCCGGGGCTGGACGCCGGAAGGCCTCGTCGAGGCGATGCGGGTGGCAGCCGAGTGCAACGCGGCGGTCAAGGGCGGCGCCGACGACCGGGCGTACGCGCTGGAGCGAGCCGTGTTCGCGGTGGCGGCGGCCCGGCAGGGCGGCGCCCGGTGACCCGAGCGTGGTCGACGGTGGCCACGGACGAGGAGCGGTACCGCCCGCTCTACGCCCGGGTGCTGGGACTGCGCTTCGTCAACCCGGGTGGGGTGCTCTGCTTCCTCTTCTTCGAGGGCGCGGTGGCGCTGGCCGTGCTGCTCGCCCTCGCCGAACTGGTGAGCTGGTGGGCGGTAGTGGTGCTGCCCGTCGCGGTGGCCGCCATGGTCAAGCTCAACGACGTGGTGGCCGAGATGGTCGTCCGTACTGCCGCGCAGGTGCCCGAGCAGGAGCGGGATCGCTTCCGCCGCCAGATGGAGCCGGTGATCGGCCGGGCGCGGGTGCCGGCCACTGCCCGCGCGCTACCGGGCGGCGCGGCGAGCCTCGGGTCGCTGCCGGGCGGTGCGGCGCCGCCGAGCGCCCGTGCGTTGCCGGGTGGCGCGACCACCGATTCCCGGGGCGTCCGCTACCACCATCCGCGACGCGCCACGTTCGACCGCCCCAACGAGCAGTAGCGACCCACCGCGCTAGGCCCTCCCGCCGCCTCGCGCTGCGCCAGCCGGACGCCCCGTGCTCTCCCGCCGCCCGGCACTGCGCCCTCCGGACACGCGCGCTCCCACAGCCAGAGCCTCCGCCGACCGGCCGTGACGCGATCACCCCGCAGATCTTGGTACGAAACGGCCCTCATAGGGGCCGAAATCGTCCAAGATCTCCGGGCTCCCGACGCGCGCAGCGCGTAGCGCGACGCACGCGCACGTGATGCGACCCGCTGCGGGGGAGTGCGGACAGGCGGAAGCCCCGTGGGCGCGGTGGCCCCGGGGCTTCCGGTGGGTTCTGTAGCGCTGGTCAGGCAGAGAACGAGGCGACGCGCTTGGCGATCGCCGACTTCCGGTTGGCCGCCTGGTTCGAGTGGATGACACCCTTGCTGGCAGCCTTGTCCAGCTTGCGGGTGGCCTCACGCATGAGCACGGTGGCCTTCTCGGTGTCGCCCGCCTCGGCAGCCTCGTGGAACTTCCGGATGGCGGTCTTCAGCGACGACTTGACCGACTTGTTACGCAGCCGGCGCTTCTCGTTCTGCCGGTTGCGCTTGATCTGGGACTTGATGTTCGCCACGCGACAGCCTCGTCTTGATAGCTCGGGTTGGTCTGCTTTCGCGCACGACGAGCATGCGTCATCGCCGCGCGAAAAGCCAGGCTACCAGGTCGGCCCCGGACGAGCCAAAACGCCTCCAGCCCGGGCAGGACAGACGCCCCTCCACCAGCCCGCCGCCACCCACCAGCCTGCCACCCACCAGCCCGCTGCCCGCCGCCAGCCGGGAGCCTTGCCGTCGACCGTCGCCGGCTGGAAGACAGTGGCCGGCCCGTGCCGGCCGTGCCGAGCCGGCCGTGCCGAGCGGATCCGATCACGAGGGGCGCGGGCGGCGTGCCCAGGACCAGCCCTGCCGCTCGGCCAGCCACCCGAGCGCCTGCTCCCCGCTCCACCGCTGGTGGGCGCGCAGATGGGGGGAGGCGTTCGACGGTCCGGCCGCGGCGCCGGTCAGGAAGTACCCGGCCAGCGCGGCGAGCGTCACGTCCAGCGCGTCGGCGGGCGCCCCGGCTGCCGCCGGGTGACCCGCGAATGCGGCGTCCGCGTCCAGGCCGCTGGCGTACGCGGTGAGCAGCAGCCCGGCCAGGTCGAACCAGGCCGGCCCGTGGCAGAGCCAGGGCCAGTCGCACAGCCAGGCGCGGCCGTCGGGGTCGATCAGGAGGTTGTCCACCCGCAGGTCGCCGTGGGCCAGCCCGGGGGCCGCGTCGGCGTACCCGGGCAGGCGCGACTCCAGCGCGACCAACTCGGCCAGCGGGGCACCGGCGGCCTGCTCGGGCGGCGGCTCGCGCCCGGCGGCCACCTCGCCCCACCAGAGGATGTCGTCGCGGGCCAGGTCCGCGAGGCGGGGGAGCCGGAGCGCGGCCAGCTCCGCGGGCGGGCCGGCGAGCGCGGCGGCCACCTCGGCGTACGTGGCGAGGGCGGCGTCCAGCTCGGCCGGCGCCCAGGGCAGCGCGGGGGTGTGCCCGTTGATCGCGTCGAGGGCGAGCGCGTACCAGCCGGACTCGGTGAGCGCCCAGCGTGGCCGGGGCACCGGCAGCCCGACCGGGAGCCGGGCCAGGATCGCCGCCTCGTGGGCGTACCAGTCGACCAGGTGCCGTTGTCCGTGCAGCGCCGCCGCCTTCACGAAGACGCGTTCCCCGGTGGGGCCGGTCAGCACGGCGGCGAAGCCGCTGGTGAATCCCCCGCCCGTCACCCGTACCGCCGCCGGTTCGCCGCCGATCCGGGCGGCCAGCGCGCCGCGCAGCCCGGCCGGCAGGTCGGCCCAGCCGGGCCGGACCGCTGTCGACCCGTACGGAACGGGCGGTAGGGAGATCGCGCGCACCGCACCATGCTGCCGCACCGGCGGCGCGCGACGGTCCGGCGCGTCGGTGGGCTCTGCCAGACTGCCCCCCATGAGGACCGACGAGTTCTGGCAGTTGATCGACGACGCCCGCGCCGGTGCCGGGGGAGAGCCCGACGCGGTGGCGGCCCGGGCGGTCGCGCTGCTGGCCGAGCGCGACCCGGAGGAGATCGTCGGCTACGCCCACCACCAGCGGCGGGTGCTCGCCGCCTCCTACAAGGTCGACCTCTGGGGCGCGGCGTACCTGATCAACGGGGGTGCCTCGGACGACGGCTTCGAGTACTTCCGGGGCTGGCTGATGACTCAGGGCCGGGCGGTGTTCGCCCGGGCGGTCGGCGATCCGGACGCGCTTGCCGAGCTGCCGCAGGTCCGGGCCGCGGCGCTCAGCGGCGAGGAGTTCGAGTGCGAGCAGATGCTCGCGGTGCCGTGGGACGCGTACCGGAAGGCCACCGCGTCCGACCTGCCGGCCGAGCGTGACCCGGTGCCGGTGCCCGACCTGAACGACTTCTGGGACTTCGACGACGAGGAGGAGGCCCGCCGCCGGTTGCCGAGGCTGGCCGCCCTCTTCGTCGAGCCACCCATGGAATAGCCGAGCCACCCGTGGAATAGCCGTGGAGTGAAGGGGGAGTCCGGGCGGGCGCCGGGCGACGTGGGACCATGGAGGGGGCCGGCGGCGCGTCGGCCCGCTCACGTCAGCCGACCAGAACGGACCGCTGTGCCACCGACGCTCGATCCCGGCGCGAACGCTCCTGGTGCCACCGACCCGGCGCGCATCCGGAACTTCTGCATCATCGCCCACATCGACCACGGGAAGTCGACCCTGGCCGACCGGATGTTGCAGCTCACCGGTGTGGTCGACCCGCGGCAGATGCGCGCGCAGTACCTGGACCGGATGGACATCGAGCGCGAGCGCGGCATCACCATCAAGAGCCAGGCCGTGCGGATGCCGTGGACGATCCGCGAGGGCGACCGGGCCGGTGAGAGCGCCGTGCTCAACATGATCGACACCCCGGGCCACGTGGACTTCACCTACGAGGTGTCCCGTTCGCTGGCCGCCTGTGAGGGTGCGATCCTGCTCGTCGACGCCGCGCAGGGCATCGAGGCGCAGACGCTCGCCAACCTCTACCTGGCGCTCGAGAACGACCTGCACATCATCCCGGTGCTCAACAAGATCGACCTGCCGGCCGCCCAGCCGGAGAAGTACGCCGAGGAACTGGCGCACCTGATCGGCGGCGACCCGGCGGACTGCATCAAGGTCTCGGGCAAGACCGGCGAGGGCGTGCCCTATCTCCTGGACGAGATCGTCCGGCAGTTCGTGCCGCCGGTGGGCGAGGCCGAGTCGCCGGCCCGCGCGATGATCTTCGACTCGGTGTACGACGTGTACCGGGGCGTGGTCACGTACGTCCGGGTGATCGACGGGCGGATCTCCGCCCGGGACCGGATCAAGATGATGTCCACCGGCGCCGTCCACGAGCTGCTGGAGATCGGCGTCATCTCGCCGGAGATGGTGAAGGCCGACGCGCTCGGTGTCGGCGAGGTGGGCTACCTGATCACCGGCGTGAAGGACGTGCGCCAGTCCCGGGTCGGTGACACGGTCACCATCAACAACAACCCGGCCAAGGAGGCGCTCGGCGGTTACAAGGACCCGAAGCCGATGGTCTACTCGGGGCTCTACCCGATCGACGGCTCGGACTACCCGAACCTGCGTGAGGCGCTGGACAAGCTCAAGCTCAACGACGCCGCGCTGGTGTACGAGCCGGAGACCTCCGGCGCGCTGGGCTTCGGCTTCCGCTGCGGCTTCCTCGGCCTGCTGCACCTGGAGATCATCCGGGAGCGGCTGGAGCGGGAGTTCAACCTCGACCTGATCTCCACCGCGCCGAACGTGGTCTACCGGGCCATCCAGGAGGACGGCGAGGAGATCGTGGTCACCAACCCGAGCGAGTACCCGACCGGCAAGATCGCCGAGGTGTACGAGCCGACGGTGCGGGCCACCGTGCTGACCCCGAACGACTACGTCGGCGCGGTGATGGAGCTGTGCCAGGGCCGCCGGGGCAGCCTGCTCGGCATGGACTACCTCTCCGCCGACCGGGTGGAGCTGCGCTACACGCTCCCGCTGGCCGAGATCATCTTCGACTTCTTCGACCAGCTCAAGAGCCGCACCAAGGGTTACGCCTCGCTCGACTACGAGCCCTCCGGTGAGCAGGCGTCCGACCTGGTGAAGGTCGACATCCTGCTGCATGGTGAGCCGGTCGACGCGTTCAGCGCGATCGTGCACAAGGACAAGGCTTACACGTACGGCACGACGATCGCGGCGAAGCTGCGCACGCTGATCCCGCGCCAGCAGTTCGAGGTGCCGATCCAGGCGGCCATCGGCAGCCGGGTGATCGCCCGGGAGACCATCCGCGCGATCCGCAAGGACGTGCTCGCCAAGTGCTACGGCGGTGACATCAGCCGGAAGCGCAAGCTGCTGGAGAAGCAGAAGGAGGGCAAGAAGCGGATGAAGATGGTGGGCCGGGTGGAGGTCCCCCAGGAGGCGTTCATCGCGGCGCTCTCGTCCGACTCCGGCGACGGCAAGCCCGCCGGCAAGAAGTAGCAGTCAGGCTTCGCGCAGCGGCCGGCATCCTCGTCCCGAGGGTGCCGGCCGTTCGCGTACCCAGGAAATTTTCAGCCGGCGGCAGCGCTCCCACCTGCGGGTTCGTCCCGGCAGGGGGAGCGGCGGCCGATGCGGCCGGTTTCGTTTTTCGATGCGTCGGGCACTGAGCGGACACGACAGCAAACGCACAGAACGTGCGAAATCGCTTAGGAGGACCGACCGTGGAGTTCACCGTCTGGGGCATCATCACCGCGCTCGTCGTGGGTCTGATCGTCGGCGCGCTGGGCCGGCTGGTCGTGCCGGGCCGGCAGAACATGCCGATGTGGCTGCACATGGTGATCGGTGTCGGCGCGGCGCTGCTGGGCACCGTTCTGGCCCGTGCGCTCGGCATCGCCACGCAGACCGCCGGCATCGACTGGGCCGAGCTGGCCGTGCAGGTCGTGCTCGCCGCCATCGGTGTGGCCCTGGTGGCCGGCGTCGGCCGCCGCCGCAGCGTCTCGCGTTACTGATCGACGCATCACGCGCCTCGACGGGCGCCCGGCCGTATCGGCCGGGCGCCCGTCGGCGTATTCGGCGCATTGAACCCCGTCGGTGCCCCTGGCTCGCCCCGGGTGCCGGGTTTCGGGGAGAAGTAGCAGGTCAGAGCACGTCTGAACAATTCGTCATCGGAGTCGGTTTGGATTTCCGGGCGGTCGGGAACTTAGCGATCACGACAGTAACCACACGAAAACGTGTGACCGGTTCTTAAGGAGGAGGGCGACCATGGAGCTCACCGTTTGGGGCATCATCACCGCGCTGGTCGTTGGTCTGATCGTCGGCGCGCTGGGCCGGCTGGTCGTGCCGGGCCGTCAGAACATGCCGATCTGGCTGCACATGCTGATCGGTGTCGGTGCCGCGCTTCTGGGCACGATCGTGGCCCGGGCCTCCGGCTTCGCCGAGACCGCCGGTATCGACTGGCGCGAGCTGATGCTGCAGGTGCTCTTCGCCGCGATCGGTGTGGCCCTGGTGGCCGGCGTCGGCCGTCGCCGCGGCGTCTCGCGCTACTGACCCCCGCACCACGCGCCTCGACGGGCGCCCGGCCTCAGCGGCCGGGCGCCCGTCGGCGTGTGCGGCCCCTGAGCTGGCCCGGACGGCATCGATGTCGGCCGGGCCGCGGCTGCGATACGGTCGCCTGTGCCCTCCGTCACGAACACCCCCTGTTGTAAAGGAAATTTTCCTACTAAGGTGCGGCGGAGAAGGTTAGTGCCAAACGGCCCTGAGGGAGATATGGCGTGAACAGGTGGAAGCGGCTGGCTCCGGTCACCGCCATCGTGGCGTCGGCCGCGTTGGTGCTGACCGCGTGCGGTGGCTCCGGCGACGACGACAAGGCCGCCGACAACAGCAAGCTCACTGTGTGGATGATGGGTGAGGGCGGCGACGCCCAGACCGCGTTCCTCGACAGCGTCGAGGCGGAGTTCAAGAAGAAGCACCCCGAGACCGACGTCGTGGTGCAGTACATCCCCTGGCTCGAGGCGCCGAAGAAGTTCCAGGCCGCGCTCGCCGGCGGGGAGGGCCCGGACGTCACCGAGCTGGGCAACACCGAGACCCAGGGCTGGGCCGCGCAGGAGGCCCTGGCCGACGTCTCGGACAAGTTCAACGGCTGGTCCGAGGGCAAGGACATCCTGCCCGATCTGGTCAAGAACGCCCAGCTCGACGGCAAGCAGTACGGCGTGCCCTGGTACGCCGGCGTCCGCGCCGTCTACTACCGCACCGACTGGTTCGCCGAGGCCGGAGTGAAGCCGCCGACGACCTGGGACGAGATGGTCGCCGCCGCGAAGGCCGTGCAGGCCAAGAAGCCCGGCACCTACGGCATCGCCCTGCCCGGCAACTCCGAGCTGCCGTTCTACTCCTTCCTCTGGGGTGCCGGCGGCGAGATCGCCACCAAGGAGGGGGACAGCTGGAAGTCCGGCTACAACACCCCCGAGGCGCAGAAGGCGGTCAAGTTCTGGACCGACCTGGTCACCGTGCACAAGGTCGCCCCGCCGGCCGCCGCCGGGTGGAACGAGGTCGACGCCCGTACCCAGTTCGCCACCGGGAAGGCCGCCATGGCGTTCGCCGGTAGCTGGCAGGGCGGCGCGATGAAGAAGGACAACCCCGACATCGAGAAGGTGTGGGGCACGTTCCCGATCCCCGGCCCGGACGGCAAGCCCGCCCCGGCGTTCGCCGGTGGCTCCGACATCGCCATCTGGAAGGACAGCGAGCGGCAGGCGCTCGCCTGGGACTACATGACCGTGCTGCTGAGCAAGCAGAAGGACAAGGAGTTCGCCAGCAGCCTCGGCTTCTTCCCGGTCTACCAGGACCTGGTCAGCAGCGGCGACTACGCCAACGACAAGGTGATGGCCGCCTTCGCGACCGCCATCCAGAACACCAAGCTGACCCCGCTCACCCCGAAGTGGGTCGAGGTCAGCCGGACCAAGACGGTGACCCAGGCGATGAACAGCTCGGTCATCAAGGGCCAGAAGACGGTCGAGAAGGCCACCGCCGACGCGGCCACCGAGATGGAAAGCATTCTCAACGCCAAGTGACCACGCTGACCGAGGCCACCGACGGCGCCGCCGCGCGGGACACCCCCGCGCGGCGGCGCCGTCGCCGGGTGGACCACCTTCCGTACCTGCTTCTCCTGCCCTGCCTGGCGATCATCGCCGTGCTGCTGCTCTGGCCGCTCGGCCAGGTCGTGTGGATGTCCTTCCACAAGCTGGACAGCGTCCGGCAGCTGCGCGGCGACCGCGAGTGGCCGTGGGTCGGCCTGGCCAACTACGCGCAGATCCTCGGCGACCCGTTCTTCCGTACGGTGCTGCGCAACACCGTGCTGTTCGCGATCGCCAACGTGGCGCTCACGATGATCCTCGGCACCCTGGTCGGGCTGCTGCTCAACCGCCTGGGCAAGAAGATGGCCACGTTCGTGGCGAGCTGCGTGATGCTCGCCTGGGCCACCCCGGCGCTGACCGGCACGATCGTCTGGAAGTGGATCTTCGACGATACCAGCGGCCTGGTCACGTGGTTGTTCAACAAGCTCCCGGACGGGCTCTCCACGGCCCTGTTCGGGCGCAGCGACTGGACCGGCTACGGCTGGTTCAACGACCCGCTGCTGTTCTTCGCCATCCTGACGCTCGTGGTGGTCTGGCACTCGTTCCCGTTCATCGCGGTGAGCGTGCTGGCCGGGCTCAAGAGCGTGCCGACCGAGCTGCAGGAGGCGGCCCGGGTCGACGGCGCCGGGCCGTGGAAGGTGTTCTGGTCGGTCACGTTCCCGGTCCTGCGGCCGGTCTTCGGCATCCTCGTGGTCCTCTCCACGATCTGGGACTTCAAGGTCTTCACCCAGCAGTTCGTGCTGGCCGGCGGCACCCAGGACCGGTCCACGTTCATGCTGTCCATCTACTCGTACGCGGAGGCGTTCTCGCCGCCGCCCAAGTACGGCCTCGGCTCCGCCATCGCGGTCATCCTCACCGTGATCCTGCTCGTGGTGACCGCCCTGTACGTCCGCATGGTGCTGCGGCAGGAGGACGAATGACGAAGAAGATCGCCCTCAACGGCGCGGGCCTGCTGGTCGCGCTCTTCGCCGCGTTCCCGGTCTACTGGATGGTGGCGACCTCGCTGAAGCCCAACCGGGAGATCTTCTCGTCCACGCCCCGGCCGGTGCCGGCGGAGCCGACGCTGGAGCACTACCGGGAGATCCTCACCGGCAACCTGATCCCGGGCGTGACGTTCGCCGACTTCTTCCTCAACAGCGCGCTGGTCGCGCTGGCGACGGTGCTGCTGAGCGGGCTGGTCGCGCTGCTCGCCGCGACCGCCGTGGCCCGGTTCCGGTTCAAGCTGCGCACCACGTTCCTGATCATGCTGCTGGTGGTGCAGATGATCCCGCTGGAGGCGCTGGTCATCCCGCTGTTCCTGATGATCCAGCGGCTCGGCCTCTACAACACGCTGCCCAGCCTGATCCTCACGTACCTCGGTTTCTCGCTGCCGTTCGCGGTCTGGATGCTGCGCGGCTTCGTCGCCGCGGTGCCCAAGGAACTGGAGGAGGCCGCCGCCATCGACGGCGCCAGCCGGGCCCAGACGTTCCGCAAGGTGCTGTTCCCGCTCGTCGCGCCCGGCCTGGTCGCCACCAGCATCTTCTCGTTCATCACCGCGTGGAACGAGCTGATCTTCGCGCTGACCTTCATCAACGACCAGCAGAAGTACACGCTGCCGGTGGCGATGACGTTCTTCTTCGGCCGGGACGACACCGCCTGGGGTTCGGTGATGGCGGCGTCCACGCTGTTCACCCTGCCGGTGATCGTCTTCTTCCTGCTGGTGCAGCGCCGGATGGTCTCCGGCCTGGTGGCGGGAGCGGTGAAGGGCTGACCCGGCGGGCCGTCAGGCCGCGGCGAACACCTCGGCCCGTACCTCGGTGGCCGGGTCGCCCTTCACCCGGGCCCAGGAGCCCTGCTCGGCGGTCCACTCCAGGTTGCCGAAGCGGACCTTCTTCACGCCGTGGTCGTCGGCGTGCGAGACCAGCCAGTGCGCGTACCGCCAGCCGTTGCGGTCGCCGCCGGCCGGCACGGTGAGCGCGGTCAGGTCGGTCGCGGTGGCCAGCCGGGGAAGCCCCCAGTCCAGGGACAGGCTCTCCAGCACGGCGCTGGCCGCGGCCGGGCCGCGCATCGTCGGCGGCGAGGAGACGGTGCAGGCCACCGCGCCGGTCGCGTGGCCGAGCAGCGCCCGGGTCAGGACCTCCGACTCGTCCGCCCACTTCTCGTACGCCTCGGGGAACGCCGACCGCTGCACCCGCTGGGCGGCGTCGGTGACCCGCATCCGCTCCCAGCCCTTGACCTTCTTCAGCGCGGCGTAGAACTTGTTCGCCGCGTACCGCGGGTCCTGGACCTGCTCCGGGGTGCCCCAGCCCTGGCTCGGGCGCTGCTGGAACAGGCCGAGCGAGTCGCGGTCGCCGTGGGCGATGTTGCGCAGGTGCGACTCCTGGTACGCGGTCGCCAGCGCCACCACCACCGCCCGCTCGGGCATCCGGCGCTGCATCCCGATGGCCGCGATGGTGGCCGCGTTCGCCATCTGGTCGGCACCGAGCACCACCTCGCCGTCGGCCTTCACCGTGCACGTCCGGCTGGACAGGGGGAGCCGCAGGTGCTCACCGAACTGCTTGGTCACGACGTAGACCGCGAGCAGTGCCAGCACGCACACCGCCACCCCAGATGCCACGATCGCCGCTCGCGTCCGCACCCGCACCCCCAGTCCCGACAGTCCGACAAGCGTACGTCCCACCCGCACCGGCGTGTCTCGGCCGACCGGCGGGCCCCACCACGGCCGCAATGGCTCCCGGGGGGGGCCCGCCGCGCACCTCAGTCCCCGGCGGGCACCCAGGCGGCGGGACGCTTCTCCCGGAACGCCATCACGCCCTCGCGCCCTTCGTCGGAGAGGAAGTACCCGGTCGACAGCGCGGCCAACTCGGCGATCTCGGCCCGCAGATCGGCCCCGGCCGGCCGGCGCAGCAGTTCCTTCGCCCCGGCCAGCGCCCCCGGCGCGCCCTTGACCAGCGAGTCGCAGTAGCGCCCGACGGCGGCGTCCAGCTCGTCGGCCGGCACCGCGGCGGTGACCAGGCCGATCTCGGCGGCGCGGCGGCCGTCGAACGTGTCGCCGGTCAGGTACAGCTCGGCGGCGGCCCGCTGGCCCAGCCGGGGCAGCACGGTCGCCGAGATCACCGCCGGGATCACCCCGATCCGCACCTCGGTGAACGCGAACGTCGCCTCCTGCGCGCAGACCGCCAGGTCGGCGGCGGCGATCAGGCCCAGCCCACCGGCCCGGGCCGGCCCGGCGACCTTCGCCACCACCGGCTTCGGGCACTCCCGCACCGCGACGAGCACGTCGCCGAGCATCCCGGCGGGCACGGTGCCGCTGGCGTACGCGGCGGCGGTTTCCTTCAGGTCGGCGCCGGAGCAGAAGACCGGGCCGGTGTGGTCGAGCACGATCGCGCGTACCGCGTCGTCGGCCACCGCGTCGGCCAGCCCGGCCAGCAGCTGGGTCATCAGGGGCGTGGAGAGCGCGTTGCGATTGTGCGGGCTGTCCAGGGTGAGGGTGGTCACCCCACGGGCCGTGGCGACTCGCACGAGAGCGTCCGGAGAGGTCATGCCGGGCACACTAGTGGCCATGCCCGGCGTCCTTCCAGAAGGCGAACCCGTCCCGCGCGACGGATCGCTGCCCGCCACCGCCCGCCGCGACGTCGGCGCGCGCGGTTTCGGCGTGTACGTCCACGTGCCGTTCTGTGCCAGCCGGTGCGGTTACTGCGACTTCAACACGTACACCGCCGCCGAGCTGGGCGGCGGGGCGAGCCGGGAGACGTACGCCGACTCGGTGCTGGCCGAGCTGGCGCTGGCCGCGCGGGTGCTGGGCGACTCGCCGCCGCCCCGGGTCGACACCGTCTTCGTCGGCGGCGGCACGCCCACCCTGCTGCCCGCCGACGACCTGGCCCGGATCCTCGACGGCATCGACCGCGTCTGGGGGCTGGCCGCCGACGCCGAGGTGACCACCGAGGCCAATCCCGAGTCGGTGAGCCCGGAGTCGCTCAAGACGCTGCGGGCCGCCGGGTACACCCGGATCTCGCTCGGCATGCAGTCCGCCGCGCCGGGGGTGCTGGCGGTGCTGGACCGGCGGCACAGCGCGGGCCGGGCCACCGCCGCCGCGCTGGAGGCGCGCGACGCGGGATTCGAGCACGTGAACCTGGACCTGATCTACGGCACGCCGGGCGAGACCGCCGACGACTTCGCCGCCTCGCTGGCCCAGGTGGTCGACGCCGGGGTCGACCACGTCAGCGCGTACGCCCTGATCGTGGAGGACGGCACCCGGCTGGCCGCGCGGATGCGGCGCGGCGAGCTGCCGTACCCCTCCGACGACGTGGCGGCGGACCGCTACCTGGCCGCGGAGGCCGCGCTCGGCGAGGCCGGATTCTCCTGGTACGAGGTGTCGAACTGGGCCCGCTCGTCGGCGGCGGCGTGCCGGCACAACCTGCTCTACTGGACCGGCGCCGACTGGTGGGGCCTGGGCCCGGGGGCGCACAGCCACGTCGGCGGCGTGCGCTGGTGGAACGTCAAGCACCCGAGCGCGTACGCGGCGCGGCTGGCCGAGGGCGCCTCGCCCGCGCTGGCCCGGGAGCGGCTCACTCCGGACGAGCAGCACATGGAGGACGTGATGCTGCGGGTGCGGCTCGCCTCCGGGCTGCCGCTGGACGTGCTGGACGAGCCCGGCCGGGCGGGCGCCGAGCGGGCCCGGGACGCCGGGCTGCTCGACGCCGGGGCGTACGCGCGAGGGCTCGTGGTGCTGACGCTGCGCGGCCGGCTGCTGGCCGACGCGGTAGTACGCGACCTGCTGCCGTGACCGGCACCGGCCGGCCGCCCCCTCGGCCGGCCGGCGGTGTCACTTGATGAAGTTGTAGGTCATCGGGTAGCGGTAGAGCACACCCTCGTTGGCCTTGATCCCGCCGATGATCCCGAAGATCAGCGGCACCAGCCAGACCAGCATCGGGACGAAGAACAGGATCCCGCAGGAGATCACCGTGATCACCCAGGCGAGCACGCTGGCGATGGTCCAGGTGATCTGGAAGTTCAACGCCGCGACCGCGTGGGCGCGGACCGTCGGCGACTGCTGACCGCGGGTCATCATCGCGATCAGCGGGGCGACCCAGCCGAGCAGGCCGCCGCCGACGATGACGCCCGCGGCGCCACCGAAGTGCGCCACCAGGGCCCACGTCTTCTCGTCGTTGTTGGCGTACGAGGCCGGGCCGTACCCGCCACCGGCGGGGTAGCCGGCGCCGTAGCCGGGCGCTCCGCCCGGCGGGGGGTAACCACCGGGGGGCGGGTAGCCGCCCGGCGGAGGCTGGCCACCCGGCGGCGGGTAGCCGCCCGGAGGCGGATAGTCACCGGGCGGGGGATAGCCGCCGGCGCCCGGGGCCCCGGACAGTGGAGCGGTGGGCGGTTCGCTGCCCGGCGACGAGCCGTAGGGCGCCGACGGGTCGGGCTGGGGGCCGGAGTCCCCTGCCCCGGGTGGGCGAGGAGGTTCAGTCATGGTCGCCACGGTAGGGGCACCGGGCAACTGGCACCAGAGCGACACAGACCGACGATGACCGGCTGTTCGGCCCTGGTGGGCCGGGTTGTGTGGCGGGCCGCACCCCAGGTCCGTCAGGCGATCATCGCGTCGGCGGGGGTGCCGACGTAGACTGGCACTCGCTACAGTCGAGTGCCAGCCGCCCGGCGGATGTCGCGTGCCGGCCCGGCCGAGGTGCGTCAGGAGGTGGGGAATGGGTCTCGACGACCGCAAACTCGCCGTGCTGCGCGCGATCGTCGAGGACTACGTCGCCACGCAGGAGCCGGTCGGCAGCAAGGCTCTGGTCGAGCGGCACCAGCTCGGCGTCTCGCCGGCCACCGTCCGCAACGACATGGCGGTGCTGGAGGAGGAGGGCTACATCCGGCAGCCGCACACCAGTGCCGGCCGGGTGCCCACCGACCGCGGCTACCGCCTCTTCGTCGACCGCCTGTCCCGGGTCAAGCCGCTCAGCCCGGCCGAACGCCGGGCGATCGAACGCTTCCTGGTCGGCGCCGTCGACCTGGACGACGTGGTGCACCGTACGGTCCGGCTGCTCGCCCAGCTCACCCGGCAGGTCGCCGTGGTGCAGTACCCGAGCCTGGCCCGCTCCAAGGTGCGCCACCTGGAGCTGGTGCCGATCTCCACCACCCGGCTGATGGTCGTCATGATCGCCGACACCGGCCGGGTCGAGCAGCGGCTGGTCGAGCTGCCCGCCCCGGTGCCCGCCGACGACGTGACCGACCTGCGCCGGCTGGTGAACGAGAAGCTCGTCGGCAGCCAGCTCGCCGAGACGCCACCGCTGGTGCAGGCGCTCGTCGACGAGTCGGCGCCGCACCTGCGCCCGGCCATGACCACGCTGTCCACCGTGCTGCTCGAGACGCTGGTGGAGCGGCACGAGGAGCGCCTCGCGCTGGCCGGCCAGGCCAACCTCACCCGGGGCGGCCTGCTCGACTTCCAGGGCTCGCTGCGTCCCATCCTGGAGGCGCTCGAAGAAGAGGTCGTGCTGCTCAAGCTGATCGGCGAGACCGAGCCGAGCACCACCCGGGTGCTCATCGGCGACGAGAACGAATTCGACAACCTGCGGGCCGCCTCGGTGGTCAGCACCGGCTACGGACCGGGCAGCACGATCGTCGGTGGACTCGGCGTGCTCGGGCCGACCCGGATGGACTACCCCGGCAATATCGCCATGGTGAGGGCCGTGGCACGCTACGTGGGCGAACTGCTGGCCCAGAACTGACCAGTCAGGGCCGACGGCCGGTTCCGGCCGACGACCGGAGCGACGCGAGACGAACATGAGGACACCTAACGCAGTGGCCAGGGACTACTACGGCATTCTCGGCGTGAGCCGGGACGCCTCCGACGACGAGATCAAGCGCGCCTACCGCAAGCTGGCGCGGCAGTTCCACCCGGACGTCAATCCGGACCCGGAGGCCCAGGAGAAGTTCAAGGACATCAACGCCGCGTACGAGGTCCTCTCGGACGACCGGAAGCGGCAGATCGTCGACCTGGGCGGCGACCCGCTCGCCCCGGGCGGCGGTGGCATGGGCGGCCCGGGTGGGCCCGGCGGCGCCGGTCCGTTCGTCGGCTTCCAGGACATCATGGACGCGTTCTTCGGCGGCGCCGCGGGCGGCAGCCGGGGCCCGCGGCCGCGTACCCGCCCCGGCGCGGACGCGATCCTGCGCTTGGAGCTGGACCTCAACGAGACCGCGTTCGGCGTCGAGGCGCCGATCACCGTCGACACCGCAGTGCTCTGCACCACCTGCTCCGGCGCCGGCACCGCCGCCGGCACCCACCTGGCCACCTGCGAGGCGTGCGGCGGCCGGGGCGAGGTGCAGTCGGTGCAGCGGACGTTCCTCGGTCAGGTCGTCTCCGCCCGGCCGTGCACCGTCTGCCAGGGCTACGGCACCACCATCCCGCACCCCTGCCCGACCTGCGCCGGTGACGGCCGGGTGCGCACCCGCCGCTCGCTGACCGTCAAGATCCCCGCCGGGGTCGAGGACGGCATGCGGATCCGCCTGGCCCAGCAGGGCGAGGTCGGCCCGGGTGGCGGCACCGCCGGTGACCTCTACGTGGAGATCCATGAGCGGCCGCACGACGTGTACTCCCGCAAGGGCGACGACCTGCACTGCCGGGTGACCGTGCCGATGACCGCCGCCGCGCTCGGCACCCGGCTGACCATCAAGACGCTGGACAGCGAGGAAGCTGTCGACGTCAAGCCCGGCACCCAGCCCGGCAGCACGCTGCGGCTGCGCGCCCGGGGCGTACCGCACCTGCGCGGCACCGGCCGGGGTGACCTCTATGTGCACCTGGACGTGCGTACCCCGACCAAGCTCGACGCCGACCAGGAGCGGATGCTGCGCGACTTCGCCAAGACCCGCGGCGAGGAGGTCGCCGAGCTGACCAAGCAGGGCGGCTTCTTCTCCCGGATGCGCGACGCGTTCAACGGGCACGCCTGAGGTGTCCGCGCCGCTGTTCCTGGTCGAGGCGCTGCCCACCGGTGACACGCTGACGCTCGACGGCCCGGAGGGCCACCACGCGGCCACCGTGCAGCGGTTGCGCGCCGGCGAGGAGCTGCTGCTCGCCGACGGCCGGGGCGGCACCGCCGCCGCGGTGGTCACCGCCGTCGGCCGTGGCACGCTCGACCTGCGGGTCACCAGCCGGGGGTACGCGGACGCGCCGGTACCCCGGCTGGTCGTGGTGCAGGGCATCGCCAAGGGCGACCGGGGTGAACTCGCCGTGCAGGCGATGACCGAGGTCGGGGTGGACGAGATCGTGCCCTGGGCGGCGTCCCGCTCGGTGGCGCAGTGGCGCGGCGAGCGGGGCGAACGGGCCCGGCAGAAGTGGGTCGCCACCGCCCGGGAGGCGGCCAAGCAGGCCCGCCGCCCGTGGCTGCCGGTGGTGGCCGGCGCCCCGGACGAGTCCACCGCGACGGTGGCCCGCCGGATCGCGGGCGCGGCCGGCGCGTACGTGCTGCACGAGGGCGCGCAGGACCGGCTGACCACAGTCGACCTGCCGGCCGCCGGGGAGATCGTGCTGGTGGTCGGCCCGGAGGGCGGCATCGCCGACCACGAGCTGGCCACCTTCGCCGAGGCGGGCGCCCGCACGGTCCGCCTGGGCCCGTCGGTCCTGCGCACGTCCACAGCAGGCGTGGCAGCCCTGACAGTCCTGGCCACCCGCCTGACCCACTGGTAACCCGCGCCCGCGTTCTCTCCCCGCGCGCCCTCCGCGCTCTCCCCGCGCTCTCCCCGCGTGCGTCGATCTTGCGGTTTCGGCCCGTGCTGAGCCCTTTTTGTGGCGCTTCGTCGGGGCCGAAAGTGCAAGATCGCGGGGGAGGGGCGGGGTCAGGAGCGGAGGTAGGAGGCGCCGTTCAGGTCGATGATTGTTCCCGCGGCCCACTCGGCCTCGGGGCTCGCCAGCCAGTGCACCGCCGCGGCGATCTCCTCCGGCCGGGCCACCCGGTGGAACGGGGACTGGGCGCGTACCGCCTCGCCCCGCTCGCTCTTGAGGTGCTCGTTCGTCATGTCGGTCTCGACGAAGCCGGGCGCCACGCAGGCCACCCCGATGCCGTACGGCGCCAGGGCCACCGCCAGCGACTGGGCCATCGCGTTCATCCCGGCCTTGCTCGCCCCGTACGCCGGGTTGGCCGGCTCGCCCCGGAACGCGCCCCGGGACGACACGTTCACGATCCGGCCCCCGCGTTCGCGCATGTGCTGCGCGGCGCACCAGGCCGCGTTCGCGGCGCCGACCAGGTTGGTGTCCAGCACCTCCCGCCACCGCGCCCGCCACTGCTCGTAGCTGCTCTCGAAGACCGGGTGCGGGGGATCGGCCGGCCCGAACACGCCCGCGTTGTTCACCAGCACGTCGAGGCCGCCGAGCCGCTGGGCCGCCTCGTCCACCATGGCGCGTACCGCGTCGGGGTCGGCCAGGTCGGCGCGTACCACCACGTGCCCGTCGCCGGGCAGTTCGGCGCGCAGCCGCTCGGCCAGGTCGGCCGAGTCCCGGTGATGGATCGCCACCCGGTCCCCACCCGCGGCGAACGCCCGCGCCACCGCCCGCCCGATGCCCCGCGAGGCCCCCGTCACCAGCACCGCCCGTCCCGACATGGCGGCCATCCTGCCGCACCGGGCCGAGGCGTTGAGAAGGGACCCTTCCCCTACCGGAGGCGTTAACAAGGGGCCCTTCCTTACACTGCTGCGATGGACTGCCTCTTCTGCCGGATCGTCGCCGGGGAGATTCCCGCCACCATCGTCCGCGAGACCGCCACCACCCTGGCCTTCCGGGACATCGACCCGAAGGCGCCCACCCACGTGCTGGTGATCCCGAAGGAGCACTACGCGGACGTGGCCACGCTGGCCCAGGGCGCGCCCGAACTGGCCGGCGAGGTGCTCCAGACCGCCGCCGTGGTCGCGGAGGAGGAGGGCCTGACCGTGGACGGGTTCCGGCTGATGTTCAACACCGGCCCGTACGGCGGCCAGGAGGTCTTCCACGTGCACGCGCACCTGCTCGGCGGCGCGCCGCTCGGCCCGATGCTCTGCCGATGACCGACGTCTCCGACCGGCTCGCCCGGATGGTGCGCCAGGCGCAGGCCACCGGGCGGATCCCGGCGGTGTCGGCCGCCCTGCACCGGGCCGACCGGCCGCTCTGGACCTGCACCGTGGGCGACACGGGCAACGACAGCCCGCTCGGGCCGGAGACGGTTTTCCGGATCGGCTCGGTCACCAAGACCTTCACCGCGGTGCTCGTCATGCAGTGCCGCGACGACGGCCTGCTCGACCTGGACGACCCGATCGGGCGGCACCTCGACCTGCCCGCGCACGGCGACGCGACGGTACGCCGGCTGCTGTCGCACACGGCCGGCATGCAGCGCGAGCCGCACGGCGACGTGTGGGACAGCCTGCGCGCCCCGGCCGTCGACGAGATGCTGGCGGACCTGGCCCGGGTCGAGCGGGTGCTGCCCACCGGCCGGCGCTTCCACTACTCCAACCTCGGTCTGGCGCTGCTCGGCGAGGCGGTCGCCCGGCTGCGCGGCGGCACCTGGGCCGAGGTTCTGGCCGACCGGGTGCTCGGCCCGCTCGGGCTGACCGCCACCGGCCCGCACCCGACCGAGCGTGCCGCGACCGGGTTCCTGGTCGACGCGTACTCCGACGAGGCCCACCCGGAACCGCCCGCCGACTTCGGCGCGGTGGCCCCCGCCGCGCAGCTCTGGAGCACCGCGACGGACATGGCCCGCTGGGCCGCGTTCCTGGCCGACCCGGCGGCGGTGGACCCGGACGGCGCGGTGCTCGCCGCGACGACGGTCGAGGAGATGCGCTGGCCGCTCACGCCCACCGACGAGTCGGTCTGGTCGGCGGGCTTCGGGCTGGGCCTGATCCTGATCCCGCAGCCGGAGCGGGTGACACACGTGGGCCACGACGGCGCGATGCCCGGCTTCCTCGCCGCCGTGTACGGGCGGCGCGGCGGTCAGGGCACGGCCGGGGCGACGGGCGCCGCCGTGCTCGGCTCGTCCGGCACCGGCGCGGAGGTGTTCGACCTGGTACACCGGCTGCTGGCCGCCGCCGCCGAGCACGACCCGGCGGAGATCGAGCCGTGGCGTCCCGGCCCGCCCGCCCCGGCGCACCTGCGCGGCATGCTGGGCCGCTGGTGGGGCGAGGGTTTCGAGTACGTCTTCTCCTGGCACGACGGGACGCTGCGGGCGCGTGGCGCGGACGACCCGGCCGGGAAGCCGCCCGCCGTTTTCGCGCCGCTGCCGGACCGGCCGGACGTGTTCCGCACGGTCTCCGGCCGCGAGGCGGGGGAGTTGCTGCGGCTGACCCGCGACGAGCGCGGCGTGGTGGTCCGGATGCACTGGGCGACCTACCGTTTCACCCGCACCCAGGAGACCTTCGACGGGTACGACTTCCGCGCCGGCGGCTGACCGCCGGCCACCCGAAATGGGCGCGGTGCGTACGGTGCCGACCCGATACGATGGAGGGGTACGCCGCGCCAGCAGGGCCCGGCGCCCGAGAAGCGGAGAGCAGGTGGCGCAGGGCCCGACGGGCCCGACCTATGACCGGCACCCCACCTCCCGGCACGCCGCGTGTGCAGACCAGGATCACGGTCGGAGACCAGAAGATCATGGTGAACCTGCTCGGCGCGGGCGACGAGATCCTGCGGCTCGTCGAGCGCTCGATCGACAGCGACGTCCACGTCCGCGGCAACGAGATCACCATCACCGGCGCCCCCGCCGACAACGCCCTCGCCGAGCGCCTCTTCAGTGAGCTGCTCGAACTGATCGAGAAAGGCGAGACCCTGACCACAGACGCGGTACGGCGTACCGTCGGCATGCTCGAGCAGGGCGGCAGCGAGCGGCCCGCCGAGGTGCTGACGCTCAACATCCTCTCCCGGCGCGGCCGCACCATCCGTCCCAAGACGCTGGGGCAGAAGAAGTACGTCGACGCGATCGACGCCCACACCATCGTCTTCGGCATCGGCCCGGCGGGTACCGGCAAGACGTACCTGGCGATGGCGAAGGCCGTCCAGGCGCTCCAGGCCAAGCAGGTCAACCGGATCATCCTGACCCGGCCGGCGGTCGAGGCGGGCGAGCGGCTGGGCTTCCTGCCCGGCACCCTGAACGAGAAGATCGACCCCTACCTGCGCCCGCTCTACGACGCGCTGCACGACATGCTCGACCCGGAGACCATCCCCAAGCTGATGGCCGCCGGGACGATCGAGGTCGCGCCGCTGGCATACATGCGCGGAAGAACCCTTAATGACGCGTTCATCATCCTGGACGAGGCGCAGAACACCACGCCCGAGCAGATGAAGATGTTCCTCACCCGGCTCGGCTTCGGCTCCAAGATCGTCGTCACCGGTGACGTCACCCAGGTGGACCTTCCCGGCGGGACGACGAGCGGCCTGCGAGTGGTCCGGGAGATCCTGAACAACGTCGAGGACGTGCACTTCGCCCAGCTCTCCAGCTCCGACGTGGTGCGTCACAAGCTGGTGGGCGAGATCGTCGACGCGTACGCCCGCTGGGACGCCGAGCGGGAGAACCAGCAGGCGCAGAGCGTGCACGCCGTACCGGGGCGGACCGCCCAGGGCGGCCGGGCCGGCCGGCGCCGCTGACCGGCCGGCGGAAGCCGTCACATCATCAGAGGAAGACAGTTGTCCATCGAGATCGCCAACGAGTCGGGTGTCGACGTCGACACCGACGCCGTGCTCGCCGTCGCGCGGCACGCTCTCGACGAGATGGGGGTCAACCCCCTCGCCGAGTTGTCAGTGCTGCTCGTCGACATCGAATACATGTCGGAGCTGAACCACCGCTGGATGGGTGGCGACGGCCCGACCGACGTGCTCGCCTTCCCCATGGACGAGGGCAGCGTCGACCACGGTCCGGGGGAGAGCGCCCCGGCCGGCGGTGAGCCGGCCCTGCTGGGCGACATCGTGCTCTGCCCGGAGGTGGCGTCCAAGCAGGCCGCCGCGGCCGGGCACTCGGCCGCCGACGAGCTGCACCTGCTCACCGTGCACGGCGTGCTGCACCTGCTGGGCTACGACCACGCGGAGCCCGAGGAAGAGCGGGAGATGTTCGGTCTCCAGGCCCGGCTGCTGGCCAGCTGGCGGTCGACGCGGTCGCGGTGATGGACATCGTGGCGGCGGTCCGCACCCCCGCCGGTCTGCCTGATCTTCAACTCCTGGTCTTCGCCGCCGGGCTGGTGGTGCTCGCCGGCCTGATCGCGATGACCGAAGCGGCGCTCGCAGCGGTCTCGCCGGCCCGCGCCGCGGAGCTGACCCGGGACGGGGCCCGCGGCGGGCGCGCCCTCCAGGTGGTCGCCGGTGACGTGGTCCGCCATCTGAACCTGCTGCTCCTGCTGCGTCTGCTGGCCGAGCTGACGGCCACCACGCTCGTCGCGCTGGTGGCTGTCGACACGTTCGGCGCGGGCTGGCGGGCGGCGCTGGTGACCGCGGGCGCGATGACCGTGGTGAGCTTCGTGGTGGTGGGCGTCGGCCCGCGCACGATCGGCCGCCAGCACGCGTACGCGGTCGGCCGTGCCGTCGCGCCGCTGGTGCGCTGGCTCGGCCGCGCGCTCAACCCGCTGGCGTCGCTGCTGATCCTGATCGGCAACGCGGTGACCCCCGGGAAGGGCTTCCGCGAGGGGCCGTTCGCGACCCAGGTGGAGCTGCGGGAACTGGTCGACCTGGCCGAGCAGCGCGGCGTGGTGGAGCACGGCGAGCGCCAGATGATCCACTCGGTCTTCGCGCTCGGCGACACCATCGCCCGCGAGGTGATGGTGCCGCGTACCGAGATGGTGTGGATCGAGGAGCGCAAGACACTCGCGCAGGCGCTGGCGCTGTTCCTGCGCTCCGGGTTCTCCCGCATCCCGGTGATCGGCGAGAACGTCGACGACGTGCTCGGTGTGCTCTACCTCAAGGACCTGATCCGGCGGGTGCAGGGCGACCAGGCCGCCCGGCAGATGCCGGTGGCCGAGCTGATGCGCCCGGCCACGTTCGTGCCGGAGTCCAAGCCGGTGGACGACCTGCTCTCCGAGATGCAGGCGGCCCGTAACCACCTGGTCATCGTGGTCGACGAGTACGGCGGCACCGGCGGGCTGGTCACCATCGAGGACATCCTGGAGGAGATCGTCGGGGAGATCACCGACGAGTACGATGTCGAGCGCCCGCCGGTCGAGCACCTGCCCGACGGGGCCGTGCGGGTGACCGCGCGGCTGCCGGTGGAGAATCTGGGCGAGCTGTTCGACACCGAGCTGCCCACCGACGAGGTGGAGACGGTCGGTGGCCTGCTCGCCCAGGCGCTCGGCCGGGTGCCCATCCCGGGCGCCGAGGCCGAGGTGGCCGGCCTGCGGCTGATGGCCGAGGGCACCACCGGCCGGCGCAACCGGATCGACACGGTTCTGGTGAGCCGGGTCGACCGGGGCGACGCGCCGGAGGGCACGAACCGACACGACCCGCCCGATTCCCGTGGCGACAACAACCGTTCCGAGGAGAGGCAATCCGCCGATGCCTGAGTCACCCGCCGTACCGGCCGCCCTGCCCACCCCCGCCGACCCGGCCGAGCTGAGCGCGGAGGACGCCAAGCTCGTGATCCTGGCCCGGGGCGCGCGGAGCCGGGTGGCGGCAGTGGAGGGCGCCGCGGTCCGCGACCAGGACGGCCGGACGTACGCGGCGGCCAGCGTGGCGCTGCCGTCGCTGACCCTGACCGCGCTTCAGCTCGCGGTGGCCTCGGCGGTGGCGGCGGGCGCGAGCCGGCTGGAGGCCGCGGTGGTGGTGACCGAGGCGTCGACGCTGGACGGCTCCGGGCACGCCGCCGTGCGTGACCTGTCCGCCGACGCGCCGGTGCACGTGGCCGCGCCGGACGGCACCGTCCTCGGCACGGTGGTCGAGTGACCACGCCCGAGGCGCGTCCCTACCGGGCCGGTTTCGCCTGTTTCGTCGGTCGGCCGAACGCCGGCAAGTCGACGCTGACGAACGCGATCGTCGGCACGAAGATCGCGATCACCTCGAACAAGCCGCAGACCACCCGGCACATCATCCGGGCGGTGCTGCACCGGCCGGACTCGCAACTCGTGCTGGTCGACACCCCGGGTCTGCACCGGCCCCGCACGCTGCTCGGCGAGCGCCTCAACGACCTGGTCCGGGAGACCTGGAGCGAGGTCGACGTGATCGGCCTGTGCGTACCGGCGAACGAGCCGATCGGCCGAGGTGACCGCTTCATCACCGGCGAGCTGGCCAGCCTCAAGGCAACGGTGCTGGCGGTGGTCACCAAGACCGACCTGGTCGACAAGAAGCGGCTGGCCGAGCAGTTGCTCGCGGTCAGCGAGCTGGGCGAGTTCGCCGACGTGGTGCCGGTCAGCGCGGTTTCCGGCCACCAGGTGGACACGCTCGTCGACGTGATGACCGGTTACCTGCCCGAGTCGCCGCAGCTCTACCCGGACGACATGCTCACCGACGACCCGGAGCAGGTGCTCGTGGCGGAGCTGGTCCGCGAGGCGGCGCTGGAGGGCGTACGCGACGAGCTGCCGCACTCGATCGCCGTGGTGGTCGAGGAGATGATCCCGGAGGGCAACCTCACCAAGATCTACGCCGACGTGTACGTGGAGCGGCCGAGCCAGAAGGCCATCGTCATCGGCCATCGGGGCAGCCGGCTCAAGCACGTGGGCACCACCGCGCGGCGGCAGATCGAGGAGCTGCTCGGTACCCGGGTCTACCTCGACCTGCACGTACGCGTGGCGAAGGACTGGCAGCGCGACCCGAAGCAGTTGCGCAAGCTCGGCTTCTGACCGGCGGCCGGGGCAGGCCCGGCGAGACGTGATCAGGATCAGCCAGACCTATGGGGCATCTCACTTTCCATAGGTGTTCTTGGCTGTTTCACAGCGCCCCGGAGCAGGGTAGGGACCATTGTCTCTGCCCCCGGACCCCGCCGTGAGCTGATGCGAAACCGCTATCTGGACCTGCTCCGCTTCCTGGCCATCCTGCGCGTCGTCACCTACCACGTCACCGGTTACGCCACCCTCACGCTGGTGTTCCCGGCGATGTCGGTGATGTTCGCCCTGGCCGGGTCGCTGATGGCGGCGTCGCTCGACCGCAGCGGCGTACGCGCGGTCGAGCGACGCCTGCGCCGCCTGCTGCCGTCGCTGTGGGTGCTCGCCGCGGTCTTCGTGCCGGCCATGCTGCTCACCGGGCTGGCGTTCGGCCCGAAGGTGCTGCTCTGGCTGTTCCCGATCAGTGACCCGCCGGCCAACTACTGGGGCGGGCTGGCGCTCAGCCCGATCTGGTACCTGCGGGACTACCTGTGGTTCGTGCTCGCGTCGCCGCTGGTGCTCTGGCTGTTCCGCCGGGCGCCGCTGCCCACGCTCGCCGCACCGTACCTGCTGCTCGTCGCGATCGAGGTGGGCGTCCTGGCGAACCCGCCGACGGTGCTGCGGGAGTTCGGCCTCTACTTCGGCGCCTGGCTGCTCGGCTTCGCCCACCACGACGGGATGCTGCGCCGGATGCGCAACCGGGTGCTGCTGCCGGTGGCCGCTGTGGTCGGCGCCGCCGGGCTGGCCTGGATCGTCACCCACCCGGGCCCGCGCGGGTACGACATCAACGACATCCCGCTCGGCAACGCGCTCTGGTCGGCCGCGTTCATCCTGGTGGCGATCGGCCGGGCACCGGTCGGGGTGACCTGGGTCGACCGTGTGCCGGCGCTCGGCCGGGCGGTCACCGTGGTGAACCGGCGCGCGCTGACCGTCTACCTCTGGCACATGCCGTTCGTGGTGCTGCTCACTCCGCTCGTCGGCCTGGTCGGCTGGTCGCCGCGTGACCCGGTGGGCCTGTGGCTGCGGGTGGGGCTGGTCTTCGCGCTCGTCGGCGTGGTGACGCTGCTCGTGGGCTGGGTCGAGGACGTGGCCGCCCGGCGTACCCCGGAACTGGTCCCCGGCAGGCCGCGGCGGACCGTGGCCGACCGGGCGGCGGCCGCGCCGGCCAGCCCGGCACCCGCCGGGGCGGAGGACGCGCTGGTGAGCGTCGGCGCCCGGGTGCCGGCGCCACGCCGCGGGACGGAGGACCCCAGCCGGGCCGGCGGCGTCCCGGCGGCCCGGCGGGGCGCGCCCGGCGACTGAGCCCCGGCGGAGCGCGGCGCGGCGCCGCCGGGGCGCGGCCCGCTCAGCGGGTGCTGACCGTGACGTTGCCGCTGGTGGCGGAGGCCTCCAGCGTCACCGAAGCCGTCGGGTCGTCGTCGACACGCACGTCGGTGTCGCCGGAGGTCGCGGTGGCGCGTACCCGGTAGCGGCCCGCCGGTACGGCGAGGTCGACGTCTCCGCTGGTGGCGTGCACCCGGGCCGGTGCCGGCTGGTCCAGCTCGACGACGATGTTGCCGGAGGTGGTCTCCACGTCGACGGCGGAGGCGAGCCGGCGGGCCTCGATGTCGCCGGAGCGGGCCCGCAGCCGCACCGGGCCGGCCGCCTCGACGACCCGGATGTTGCCCGACGTGGTGGAGGCACGGACCTCGCCGGTGGTGCCCCGGACGGTCAGGTCGCCGGAGCTGAGCGTGAACTCGACGGCGCCCACGTCGGTGAGGTCGACGTTGCCCGAGCCGGTGCCACCGCGGACCACCACGCCGGGCGGCGCGGTCACCTCCCAGGAGATGCTGCACCGGTGCCCGCAGTCGGTGGGCAGGACGAGTTCGTCGCCCTTGATCTCGTACCGGCTGGTCGGCTCGTCGCCCTGGTAGCGGACCACGCGCTTGACGCGTACCTGGTCGGCGGGGCCGTTGGCCCGCACCACGACGTCGCCGGCGCCGTCGTCGTCCACGGTGATCTTCGTGATCTTCGTCCGCTCGGTGTGGTCGTAGTCGAGGCGGCGGAACGAGAGGGTGTCACACCCGGAGAGAACGATGAGCGCGGCGGCAGCGGCGGCGGCCACCACACCACGCAGCCGGGGAGCGGTGCGGAGCGAAGCCATGGCCAGCACATTAGGACCGGCCCGGCGCCCGGCACATCGGGGATCGCCCGCCGGTCCACCCCGAGCCGACCCTGAGATCGCACCCGGAGGGAGAATGGCCCGATGGCCGGGTACCGCCGACAGCTCTACCGCGACGACGCGGTGGTGCTGCGTGTGCAGAAGCTGGGCGAGTCGGACCGCATCATCACGCTGTTCACCCGCCGGCACGGCCGGCTGCGCGCGGTCGCCCGGGGCGTGCGGCGCACCATGAGCCGCTTCGGCGCGCGGCTCGAACCGTTCGGGCACGTCGACCTCCAGCTCGCCGGCGACCCCAAGGGCAACCAGGGCAGCTCGTTGCACACCGTCAGCCAGGTCGAGGCGATCGAGCTGTACGGCAAGCGGTTCCTCGGCGACTACCCCCGCTACACGGCGGCCAGCGCGATCGCCGAGACCGCCGAGCGGCTCACCCCGGTCGAGCGCGAGCCGTCGCTGCGGCTGTTCCAGCTCACCCTCGGCGCGATGAAGTCGCTGGCCCGCGGCGAGCACGCCACCACGCTGGTGCTCGACGCGTACCTGCTGCGCGGGATGGCGTTCGCCGGCTGGGCGCCGGCGCTCGCGGCCTGCGCGGTCTGCGGCGAGCCGGGCCGGCACCGCGCGTTCTCCGTACCGGCCGGCGGCGCGGTCTGCCCGGACTGCCGGCCCCCCGGCGCCGCCCACCCCGCGCCCGCCACGCTGGAGCTGATGTCCGCGCTGACCTCCGGCGACTGGGGGTACGCCGACGCGGCCGACACCGGCGTACGCCGGGAGTGCAGCGGACTGGTCGCGGCGCACCTCCAATGGCATCTGGAGCGCGCGCTACGCTCGCTGCCGCTGGTCGACCGGGGCGCCCCGGCGTCCGGCGCGGTCCCGCCGCCCGGCGGCGCGGGGCCGGATGTGGTCCCGCCGCGCTCCGGCGCCGGGCCCGTCGCCGGAGTGAACAGGGAGATGACCGAGTGATCCGATCGACGAGGGCGACCCGCCGCGAGCCGGTGCCGCCGACCCCGCACCCCTCCGGCGCTCGCCCGCCGGCGCTGCCGCCCGCCGCGGTGCCCCGGCACGTCGCCATCGTGATGGACGGCAACGGCCGCTGGGCCAAGGAGCGCGGCCTGCCCCGCACCAAGGGGCACGAGCAGGGCGAGCACAGCCTGTTCGACACCGTCGAGGGCGCGATCGAGATGGGGATTCCCTACCTGTCGGCGTACGCGTTCTCCACCGAGAACTGGCGGCGCTCGCCGGACGAGGTCCGCTTCCTGATGGGCTTCAACCGCGACGTCATCCGCCGCCGCCGCGACCAGCTCGTCGACCTGGGCGTCCGGGTGGTCTGGTCGGGCCGCGCCGGCCGGCTCTGGAAGAGCGTCATCTCCGAGCTGCAGACCGCCGAGGAGATGTCCCGCGGCAACTCGACGCTCACGCTGCAGTTCTGCGTCAACTACGGTGGCCAGGCCGAGATCGCCGACGCCGCCGCCGGGATCGCCCGCGACGTCGCAGCGGGCAAGCTCGACCCGGCCAAGGTGAACGAGAAGACGATCGCGCGATACCTCTACCACCCCGAGGTGCCCGAGGTCGACCTGTTCCTGCGCCCCTCCGGGGAGCAGCGCATCTCCAACTTCCTGCTCTGGCAGACCGCGTACGCCGAGCTGGTCTACCTGGACACGCTCTGGCCCGACTTCGACCGCCGCCACCTCTGGTACGCCTGCGAGCTGTACGCCCAGCGCGACCGCCGCTTCGGCGGTGCCCTGCCCAACCCGGTCGCCCCGGGCGCCTGACGTCACGCTTACCAAGGCGCCGCGGTGGGTACCGATACCTCCAGACAGCAAACGCGGAGGTGAACCACATGATTCAGAAGCGGATCGCGCAGTGGGCGTTCATGGCGGTCGCCGTGCCGCTGGCGGCGGCCGGCGCGCGCCGGCTCAGCCACACCCTGGAGGCCCGTCGCGGCCCGTCCGGGGTGAGCCGTCTGCTGACCAAGGGCGCCGACCTGGTCCGGCCGCAGAAGGCCAAGCGTCGCCGGTTCTTCTGACCGCGACGTCCGGCCCTGATGGCCGCGGCCGGCACCCGACGTGAGCGTGACGCCCCGCATCCGGCTTTCCCGCCGGGCGCGGGGCGTTCCGCTCTACGATCGGCGCAGGGCGTGCCGCCGGGTGCGCGCCCGCCACGGGGGGTGGAGGATGCGCGATCTCCGGTACGAGATGACTGCTGCCCTGGCCGCCGCCGATCTGGTGGAGGCGACCCACCGGGACGCCGTAGCGGCACTCTGCGCCGACGTGGCGCAGCGGTGGTGCGCCGACCTCGGGCACACCCCGGCGGTCCGCTCCGGCGAGATCGGCGAACTGGCGGCAGGCGAGCCGGCCGCCGGCTGGGCGCCCGACCCGCATGCCCCGCGAGCCTGGTGACCTGTCCGGCCGGGCTCACGCCTCCACTTCGGAGCGGTCACCCGCCCATAGCGTGTGGAACGAGCCGTCCCGGTCCACCCGGTGGTAGGTGTGCGCGCCGAAGTTGTCCCGCAGGCCCTGGATCAGCGCGGCCGGCAGCCGCTGCGCCCGCAGCGCGTCGAAGTAGGCCAGCGACGAACCGAAGGCCGGGGCCGGCACGCCCGCCCGGGCCGCGTCGGCCACCACTCGTCGCCAGGCCGGAACGCCGGCGCTGACCCGCTCGGCGAACCACGGCGCGACGAGCAGCGTCGACAGGTCCGGCTCCGCGTCGTACGCCTCCCGGATCCGGTCCAGGAAACCGGCCCGGATGATGCAGCCGCCCCGCCAGATGGTGGCCGTGCCGCCCAGGTCGATGTCCCAGTCGTACTCCCGGCTGCCGGCCCGGATGTGGTCGAACCCCTGCGCGTACGCGACGATCTTGCTGGCCAGCAGCGCACGGCGCACGTCCTCGACGAACGCCTCCCGGTCGTCCACCTGCCACTTGTCGCCCGCGTCCGCGAACACCCGGCGGGCGGCCTCGCGCTGGTCGGCGTGGCCGGACAGCGACCGGGCGAACGTGGCCTCGGCGATACCGGTGATCGGGATGCCCAGGTCGAGCGCGCTCTGCACGGTCCAGCGGCCGGTGCCCTTCTGCTCGGCCTGGTCGAGCACCACGTCCACGAACGCCTGGCCGGTGGCCGCGTCGGTGTGGCCGAGCACGTCGGCGGTGATCTCGATGAGGAACGACCCCAGCTCGCCGCCGTTCCACTCCCGGAAGATCTCCGCGATCTCCGCCGGGCTCGCCGACAGACCGGCCCGCAACAGGTCGTACGCCTCGGCGATGAGCTGCATGTCGGCGTACTCGATGCCGTTGTGCACCATCTTCACGAAGTGGCCCGCGCCGTCCGGCCCGATGTGCCGGCAGCAGGGCTCACCGTCCACCTGCGCGGCGATCTTCTCGAAGATCGGCCCCAGCTTCTGGTAGGACTCCGCCGACCCGCCGGGCATGATGCTCGGGCCGAGCAGTGCGCCCTCCTCGCCGCCGGACACGCCGGTGCCGACGAAGTGCAGGCCGTGCTCGCGCAGCGCCTCCTCCCGGCGGCGGGTGTCGGCGAAGTGCGCGTTGCCGCAGTCGACGACGATGTCGCCCTCCTCCAGCAGCGGGACCAGTTCGTCGATCACCGCGTCGGTGGGCGCGCCGGCCTTCACCATCACGATCACCGCGCGGGGCCGCTCGAGCGAGCCGACGAAGTCCGCGAGGGACTCCGACGGCACGAACGTGCCCTCGTCGCCGTGCTCCGCGACGAGGCTGCGGGTACGTTCCGGCGACCGGTTGTGCACCGCCACGGCGAAGCCGTTGCGGGCCAGGTTCCGGGCCAGGTTGCGGCCCATCACCGCCAGACCGGTGACTCCGATCTGCGCCGTCGCCTGCTCTGCCATGCGTACCGCCACCTCTCGTTCGTGCTGCCGTGCTGCGACCGTATCGCGGTCGTCGGGGCAGTGGGCGGGGACGTCGACAGGGCGTGACCGGTGGGTGGCCGTGCGTCCGCGGCGCGTTCGCGCCTCGCCTCCCGGTGGTCCTTCTCCGTAATTCGGGTGCGGGAGGTCCGGGCGGCGGGATAGCGTTGCCGCATGCGTAAGTGACGCCTCACCTCCGAGCCCGGTCCACCGCCGAAGTGCCGTGGACCCGTCCTGCTCCGGGCGTCCGCATCCCTTCCCCGCTGCCGTCGGTCGCGGTGTCTGTCGTGATCGGTTCGCACCGGAGCCCCCGCTCGGCGCGTCCCGGTCGGCGCGCCCGCACGACAGGAGGCCCGCGAATGCCCGCGAAGCGCAATCCGAAGAAGTCCCGCAAGCAGTCCGCGCCGCAGGTGACCCCGCCGAAGCTCGACACGCTCACCGTGGCGCCGCCCGCCGTGGTGCTCCCCACCGAGCCGGCGACGCCCACCGTGTCGCCCTCGGAGTCTCCGGAGTCCCCGGTCCTGCCCGGCGCATCCGCGACGCCGCCGAGATCGGGCCCACCGGCAGGGCGGCAGGCCCGGTTCACCGGACGTAGCCAGCGCGCCGGCCAGACCCGGTTCTACGCCTTCCGCCGCAGCTGACCGACAGCCCCGCCCGAGCGTCCCCGAAGATCTTGGAAGATTCCGGCCCCCATAGGGGCCATTCCCTACCAAGATCTCACCCGGCCCTGGTTGATCATGAAGTTGGCGGCGACAAAACGGGCAACCCGTGCCGTCAACTTCATGATCAACGGAACGGGGCGGGGGTGGGGGGAGGGGGTCAGCCGATCAAGGGGCGGAAGGTGCCCAGGGCGATGCTTGTCGCCAAGGCGGCGCCTGCCAGCAGGGCGGCGCCTGCGACGAGCAGGGCATCGGCGCCGGTGAAGCGCTGGGGACGGGCCACTGTGCGCGGGGTGCCGGCGTCGAAGCCCCGGGCGTCCATCGCCACCGCCAGCCGGGTACCCCGCCGGATCGCGCCCACCAACAGCGTGAACGCGGTGGACGCGAAAAGCCGCAACCTGGCCACCGGGTTGCGGCCCGCGTCCACGCCGCGGGCCCGGCGGGCCATGCTGATCATCCGCCACTCCTGTTCCAGCAGCGGCACCATCCGGAACGCGGCGAGCGCCCCGATGGCGAACCGGGCGGGCGTCCTCGCGTTCTGGATCAACGCGTCGGCCAGGTCCGTCGGGTCGGTGGTGGCGAACACGACGATGCCGGGCAGCGCCACCGCGAACATGCGCAGCACCAGCCCGAGCGCGGTCATCAGCACGCCCTGGGTGACCAGGATCGGTCCGGCCTGGAGCAGCACCGGGCCGGAGCGGTCGGCCGCGAACAGCACGAGTGTGACCAGGATGCCGACGGCGCCGGCGAGCAGCGGCCAGGCCCGGCGGGCCAGCACCCGGTAGCGGACGCCGAACAGCGGCAGCACCGCGAGTTCGACGGCGATGGCGAGGGCCGGGGCCACCGGATCGAGCGTCGCCACCAGGATGAGCGTGAAGACCACCGCGGCGGCCAGCTTCGCCACCGGGTTGCGCCGGGCCAGCGGCGCGCCGGGCGCGGCGACCGGTTCGAGGTTGATCACGGGAGCACCGCGGCGGACGGGCGGTGCAGGGCGAGCGTCCGGTCGGCGAGCGCGGCGACGAAGTCCTCGTCGTGGGTCACCGTGACCACGCCGTGCCCGGCGTCGCGCAGCTCGGCGAGCAGGTCGACCAGCTCCAGCCACGTCCGCCGGTCCTGGCCGAACGTGGGCTCGTCGCAGATCAGCAGGCGGGGCGCGGTGGCCAGCGCCGTCGCCACGCTCAGCCGCCGCGCCTCGCCACCCGAGAGGGTGTACGGGTTGGCGCCCGCCAGCCGGTCCAGCCGCAACCGCTGCAACAGCTCGTCCACGGTGGCGGTGACCGCCGGCTCGGCCCGGCCGATGCGGCGCGGGCCGAGCGCCAGCTCGTCGCGGACCGTGGCGGTGACGAACTGGTGCTCCGGGTCCTGGAACACCGAACCGATCCGGCGGACCAGAGCGGGTGCCCGCCAGCGGTGCGGGGGAGTGCGCGCGTCCCGCCCGGCGAGTTCGGCGGACGCGGTGACGGCCCCCGCTCCGGGTTTCAGCAGGCCGCCCAGGAGCAGCGCCAGTGTGGACTTGCCGGCCCCGTTGGGGCCGAGGACGGCGAGCGCCTCGCCGGCGCGTACCCGAAGATCGGTGGGGTTCAGCCGGGGCGGGAGGCCGAGCCGCTCCGCGGTGAGCAGCACGTCGCCGGGCGGCGTGGTGGCGTGCCGGGGTGGCGCGACGTGGCCGGGTACCCAGACCCCGGCGGCGGCCAGCGCGTCGCCGTGCGCGGCGAAGACCGCCTCGGGCGGCCCGTCGGCGCGGACGCCGCCGCCGGGTTCCAGCACCACGACGCGGTCGACCAGCGGCAGCGCCTCGGTGACCCGGTGCTCGACCAGGATCATCGTGGTGTCCGGGTCGAGCGCGTTCGCGACGGCCCGGCGGATCAGGCCGGCGCCGGCCGGGTCGAGGTTGGCGGTGGGCTCGTCGAGCAGCAGCAGTCCGGGGCGCAGCGCGAGCGTGCCGGCCAGGGCCAGCCGCTGCTGCTCCCCGCCGCTGAGCGCGGCGGTCGGGCGGTCCCGGGGGTACGGGAAGCCGACCCGGTGCAGCGCCTCGTCGACGCGGGACCAGATCTCGCCGGCCGGTACGCCCCGGTTCTCCAGCCCGAACGCCACGTCGTCGCCGGAGCGGGCCATGACGAGCTGGGTCTGCGGGTCCTGGAACAGGATGCCAACGCGCTCACGCGCCTTGCGCGGGTCCAGCCCGTCGATCTCGACGGTGCCCTCCTGCTCGCCGGAGTCCTCCGGCAGCAGCCCGGCCAGCGCCGCCAGCAACGTGCTCTTACCGGCCCCGGAGGGCCCGAGCAGTAGCACCCGCTCGCCGCTCTCCACACGCAGATCCACTCCGCGCAGAGCCCAGCGCTTGCGTCCTCCGTGCCGCCACCCGAACCCCCGCAGCACCACAGCGCTCACCGCCCACCACCCCCTCTCCCGGCCCAGCCTGCGTGATCAAGGAGTTCGCGTCCGGAGAACCGTGCCCGGCGGACGCAAACTCCTTGATCACCGGGCGGAAGTGGGGAGAGGGCTAGACCAGGGCGCGGTCGCGACCGGCGGGGAAGCGGTCCAGCACGCCGGTGTTCGCCAGCGCGCGGGTGAGGACGTGCGCGCCCAGACCGGCGACGATAGTGGCGCTGACGATAGTGATCAGCGCGTACGGGAGGCGGTAGGAGGCGAAGTCGTACGCCTTGTTCCAGTAGACGAAGTCGAAGATCGCAGCACCGAGGCCGGTCAGCGCACCGGCCAGCACCGCCACCGGCAGGCGGAACGAGCGGTACCGGAACGCGGCGAAGGCCAGCTCGGCGCCGATGCCCTGCATCAGGCCCTGGAGGATCACGATGCTCGCCCACTGGCTGCCCAGCAGGGCGGAGATGATCGCGGCCACCGTCTCGCAGTACAGCGCGGCGCCCGGCTTGCGGATGATCAGGCCGGCGAGCACCGCCGGGATCAGCCACACGCCGTAGAGCACTGCCTGCGCCGGCGGGAAGAACGCGAACGCCGCGTCGGTGGCGCTCCAGAGCAGGCCCCAGGCCCAGAAGACGACGCCGAAGGCGACGGCGATGACCGAGGCGACGACGATGTCGACGGTACGCCAGCGGTTGCTGTCGGTACGGTTCACGATTGGCTCCCAGTTCGTCGAGGTGAACCAGGAGAAGACGCACGCCGCGCCCGGTGGTCACCGGACGGCGACGCGGCTGGAGGTCGACCGAACTCCCTGCGCTGGCATTACCCAGATCAGGTTCGAGGGTCTGCGGGCACCGGCCCGCACTCTCAGCGCTGCGCGCTCCCCTGTCGGATGTGAAGTTGTCTCGTCGCAGACGCTAGCACCGACCACGGCCCGGGGCCCAGCAGGGCGAGTGTCGGTATGGTGGCGATCATGCTGGTGGATGCGCGGGGACTGACGTTCGAGGTACGCGCCGGCGGTCCCGAGGGCGGCGACCCGGTCCTGCTGCTGCACGGCTTCCCGCAGCACTCGGGCGAGTGGGACGCGGTCACGCCCGCGCTGCACGCCGCCGGGCTGCGCACGTACGCGCTCGACCAGCGCGGCTACTCGCCCGGCGCGCGTCCGGCCGACATCGGGGCGTACCGGATTCCGGAGCTGGTGGCCGACGCGGCGGCCGTGCTCGACGCGCTCGGGGTGACCCGCGCCCACGTGGTCGGCCACGACTGGGGCGCCATCGTGGCGTGGGGCCTGGCGGCGGCGCACCCGGACCGGGTGCGGACGCTGACCGCGGTGTCGGTGCCGCATCCGGCGGCGATGGGCCACGCGCTCGCCACCGACCCCCGGCAGAAGGTCAAGTCCGCCTACATCGCGTTGTTCCGCAAGCCCGGTACGGCGGAGAAGGTGCTGCTGGCGTGGAACGGCGCCACGCTGCGCAAGCTGCTGAGCGGCGTGGGCGACGCCGGTACGGTGGCGCGCTACGCCGAGCCGATGCGCGAGCCGGGCGCCTTGACGGCGGCGCTGAACTGGTATCGCGCGATGACCGGTGCGGACATGAAGGCGGTCGCCCCGGTCGGGGTGCCCACCACGTTCGTGTGGAGCGACAAGGACGTGGCGATCGGCCGGACGGCCGCGCAGGCGTGCGCCGCGCGCGTCACCGGTGACTACCGGTTCGTGACGCTGTCCGGCGTCAGCCACTGGATTCCGGACGAGGCGCCCGGCCCGCTGGCCGAGGCGATCCTCGCCCGTTGCACAGGAACGGAGGAGGCATGACGGTGAGCGCCGACGCGTACCTGGCGGTGGTGACCGAGACGATCGGCCGGGTGGCCGCCGCGCAGCGGCAGAACGTGGCCGACGCGGCCGACCTGATCGCGGCCGCGCTGCGCGCCGACGGTGTGGTGCACGCGTTCGGCACCGGGCACTCCGAGGCGCTGGCCATGGAGATCGCCGGGCGGGCCGGCGGCCTGGTGCCCACCAACCGGATCGCGTTGCGGGACCTGGTGCTGATCGGCGGCGACCCGGCCGACGTGCTCGGCCCGAAGCTGGAACGCGATCCGGCCGTGGCGCACCGCCTCTACGAGCTGGCGCCGATCCGGCCGCAGGACGTGTTCGTGCTGGCCTCGAACTCGGGCGTGAACGGGGCGATGGTCGAGTTCGCGTCCATCGTGAAGGAACGCGGGCACGGCCTGGTGGCGATCACCTCGGCGCAGCACTCGGCCCGGATGACCTCGCGGCACCCGTCCGGCCGCAAGCTCGCCGACTTCGCCGACGTGGTGCTGGACAACGGAGCCCCGTACGGCGACGCGACGTTGCCGCTTCCGGGTGGCGGCGCGGTCGGCGCGGTCTCCTCGATCACCGCGGCGCTGCTCGCGCAGCAGATCGTCACCGAGGTGGTGGCCCGGCTGGTCGCGGCGGGGCAGCGCCCGCCGGTCTACCTGTCCGCGAACATCACCGGCGGCGACGAGCACAACGCCGAGCTGGAGGCACGGTACGCGGGCCGGATCCGCAGGGGTTCCTGAACCGGTTTCGTGATCGCCCGTACGGGGCACAGGCGGTGCTGCCGGTGGGCGTTCACCCGCCGGCCGTGCCGTCTCCCGGGGAGGTCCGCGAGTGTCCAAGGAATCCGAGAAGCAGCGCTGGCAGCGCAACTTCGCCGATCTGTTGCAGGAGCTGCGGGTCGCGCAGACAGGCGTGCAGATCCTCTTCGCCTTCCTGCTGACGCTGCCGTTCAGCAACGGGTTCGGCCGGACCACGGAGTTCCAGCGCGACGTCTACATCCTGGCGCTGCTGACCGCCGCCGCGTCCGCCGCGATGATCATCTCTCCGGTCGCGTTCCACCGGGCGTTGTTCCGGCAGGGCCGCAAGCCGGAGCTGGTCCGCTTCGCCCACCGGATGGCCACCGGCGGCCTGTTCTTCATGCTGATCGCGATGGTCAGCTCGGTCCTGCTGGTCACCGACTTCGTGCTGGACCGGCCGATCGCGTTCCTGCTCAGCACGCTCACCGGCCTGTGGTTCCTGACCTTCTGGGCGATCCTGCCGTTCAGCCGGCGCAACTGGGGTGAGGACGACATCGACGACGAGGACGACAGCCCGCAGTCGCTGACCGACTGACGGTCCGCCAAATCGGACGTGCACGCAACGCTACCCCTGGGTAACACCCGGGGGTAGCGTCGTTTTCGTCGCACGCGTCGACGCAGCCGGACCGACGAGGAGGCAGCCGTGACCACGACACAGAACAGCCGGCCCGAGTCACCCGACGGTGCGGGGCCGCTTCCCACCGAGGCGGGCCAGGTCTCCGAGAAGGAGGCCCGCCAGGTCGCCGAGGCGGCCCGCGAGTCGGCCTGGGACCGGCCCAGCTTCGGCAAGGAACTGTTCCTCGGCCGCTTCCGGCTCGACCTGATCGACCCGTGGCCCCGCCCCGACCCGGCCGAGGTGGCCCGCGCGGACGAGTTCCTCGGCGCGCTGCGCGCGTATCTGACGTCCGAGGTGGACGGTGAGGCGATCGAGCGGGACGCGCGCATCCCCGACGAGGTGTTCCACGGCCTGGCCGGGCTCGGCACGTTCGGCATGAAGATCGACCGGAAGTACGGCGGGCTCGGCCTGAGCAACCTGCACTACTGCCGGGCGCTGATGCTCGTCGGCTCGGTGAACCCGGCGGTCAGCGCGCTGCTCTCCGCGCACCAGTCGATCGGCGTGCCGCAGCCGCTGAAGATGTTCGGCACGCCCGAGCAGAAGGACCGGTTCCTGCCCCGGCTCGCGGCCGGTGAGGTCTCCGCGTTCCTGCTCACCGAGCCGGACGTCGGCTCCGACCCGGCCCGGCTCGCCACCACCGCCGAGCCCACCGCCGACGGCACCGGCTACCGGCTCAACGGGGTGAAGCTCTGGGCCACCAACGGCACGCTCGCCACGCTGCTGGTGGTGATGGCCCGGGTGCCGGCCGCAGAGGGGCGGCGCGGCGGCATCACCGCGTTCGTGGTGGAGGGCGACAGCGACGGCATCACCGTGGAACGGCGCAACTCCTTCGTCGGGCTGCGTGGCCTGGAGAACAGCCTCACCCGGTTCCACGACGTGTTCGTGCCGAAGGAGAACGTGATCGGCGGCGAGGGCAAGGGCCTGAAGATCGCGCTGACCACGTTGAACACCGGGCGGCTCTCGCTGCCGGCCATGTGCGTCGGCGCCGGCAAGTGGGCGCTCAACGTGGCCCGCGAGTGGGCGGCGGACCGGGTCCAGTGGGGTCGGCCGGTGGGTGAGCACGAGGCGGTGGCGAAGAAGCTGTCCTTCATCGCCGCCACCACGTACGGCATGGAGTCGATGCTCGACCTGTCCTGCATGCTCGCCGACGACGACCGCAACGACATCCGGATCGAGGCGGCGCTGGTCAAGCTCTACGCCAGCGAGATGGCCTGGCGGATCGCCGACGAGCTGATCCAGATCCGCGGTGGCCGCGGCTACGAGACGGCCGACTCGCTCGCCGCCCGGGGAGAGCGACCGGCCGCCGTCGAGCAGCTCCTGCGCGACCTGCGGATCAACCGGATCTTCGAGGGCTCCACCGAGATCATGCACCTGCTGATCGCCCGCGAGGCGGTCGACGCGCACCTGTCCGTGGCGGGCGACATCATCGACCCGGACGCCGGGCTGGGCCGCAAGGCCAAGGCGGGCGCGCGGGCCGGCGCCTTCTACGCGAAGTGGCTGCCCACGCTCGCCGTCGGCAAGGGGCAGACGCCCGGGGCGTACCAGGAGTTCGGGCCGCTGGCCGGGCACCTGCGCCACGTCGAGCGGACCTCCCGCAAGCTGGCCCGGTCGACCTTCTACGCGATGTCGCGCTGGCAGGGGAAGATGGAGCGCAAGCAGGCGTTCCTCGGCCGGGTGGTGGACATCGGGGCGGAGCTGTTCGCGATGAGCGCGGTCTGCGTCCGGGCCTACGCCGAGCGGGACGCGCACCCGGAGAACGTCGAGTTGGCCGACCTGTTCTGCCGTCAGGCCCGGCTGCGCGTCGACGAGCTGTTCACCGGCCTGTGGTCGAACACCGACTCGGTCGACGTGGCCGCCGCCAAGCGGATCGTCGCCGGCCGGTACGCCGCACTGGAGGACGGCGTGGTCACGCCGCCGGCCGACCTGCCGTGGGTGGCCCGCTGGGAACCGGGGCCGTCCACCGAGCAGGACGTCCGCCGTCGCATTCCGCCCGCCGGCTGACCAACCGCTGCACCCTCGCCGCGCCCGCACCGCGGTCGTCGTCCGCCGGTTGGTGCCGGGTTGCGGCGTGCTGCGCCTGCGGACGGCACCGTCCGTCGGTCCACGCGGAGTCCGGCGACTGCCGGGCCGACCGGGAACGTCGGCCGCACCCACCGGCCACCGTTCCCGAACCGGAGGAGCGGGCTGTTGTCCTGACGTCGTGTCGGACTCGCGGCGCGCCGCCGGGCCCGCGGCCTTTTGGGAAGAGCCAGCGACCCGATACGCGGTGTCACGTGGCGCCAGAGGAAGGACTCTTTTTCGTCGTTATGACTCTCGGTCATAATTATGACCGAGAGTCATAACGACGAGAAGTGCATCATCTGCCGGGAGCCGGGAGCCGGGAGCCGGGAGCCGGGAGCCGGGAGCCGGGAGCCGGGAGCCGGGAGCCGGGAGCCGGGAGCCGGGAGCCGGGAGCGGGGACGTCAGCGACCGCCGCGCAGCCCCAGTTCGCGCAGCTCCAGCGCGGCGAGCGCGTCGACTGTCGCGTCGTCGCCGCGCCGCCACGCCTCGGCGACGTCGGGCGCGATCCGGGTCAGCTTCGACAGCGGCTGACCGGCCAGCGCGCGCAGCGCCAGCAGGTCCCGGCCGGCCGGCGCACCGGCCAGTGCCTTCGCCGCGCCGGCCCGGCGCATCCAGCGCAGGCGCAGCGGCAGCCAGCCGAACAGCACCAGGCCGAGCGGGAACACCAGCACCGCGACGGTCAGCCCGAGCGCGAGCTGCCCGACCAGTTCCTGCTGGTCGCGGCCCGCGTCGGCGACCGCGCGGGCGGCGTCGGCGGCCCGGGTGAACGGCGCGGTCAGCTCGTCTCCGACGATCGGCACCCGGCCGACCTTGCCGCCGGCGTCGGCCAGGTTGTCGGCGAGACCACCGCCGGCACCCTCCAGCTTCTGCCCGGGTACGGCGAGCTTCTCGACCACGTCGTGCAGCCACAGCGCGAAGCGGATCGCCGCGTACACCCAGACGACCACGAGCAGGTCGGTGAGGAACTGGCGGACGGCGGTGGGAAAACGGTCGGCGTAGATCTTCACGCCGGACAGCGTCCCACGGCGCGGGCGCGTCGGCACCTGGCGGATTTCCCGCTCAGTGCGACCCTTCGCCGGCGTGACTGACCGCGTCCGCCACGATGTGCGCGACGTGGTCGTCGACCAGCGCGTACGCGATCTCCCGGCCGCGCCGCGACCCGCGTACCACCCCGGCGCCGCGCAGCACCCGCAGGTGCTGGGAGACGAGCGGCTGCGGCGCGCCGAGCTTCTCGACCAGCTCGTGCACGCAGCGCTCGCCCTCGGCCAGCTCGCTGACGATCGCGAGCCGGATCGGGGCCGAGAGCGCGCGCAGCAGGTCACCCGCACCCTCGAAGGCGTCGTACCCGTTCGTGCCGGTCACCCTGTAACGGTAACCAATCCCAGCTGCGCCGGCGGGTAGGGCCTCACCGCAGCAGCACCTCGTGCTCGGCCGGCTCGGGCGGCGGCGTCGCCCGGTCGGTCCGGGTCCGCCGCCGCAGCGCCCGCAGACCGGCCGCCGCGAGCGCGACCAGCAGGAACGAGCCGATCGCCACGAGCACCACCGACGCGCCGGGCGCGGTGTCCGCGGTGGCGGCCACCCACACCCCGGTGCCGGCGGCGAACAGGCCCAGCGCCATGGCCGCCGCCATGGTCGACCGGAATCCCCGGGTCACCTGCTGCGCGGCGGCCACCGGCACCACCATCAGCGCGCTGATCAGCAGCACCCCGACCGCCCGCATGGCGATGGTCACCGTGACCGCGGTGCCGACCGCGATGACCAGGTTCAGCGTCCGCACCGGCAGGCCGGACACCCGGGCGTACTCCTCGTCGTGGCACACCGCGAACAGCGCCGGGCGCAGCACCAGCATGGTCACCAGCAGCACCGCGCCGAGCACACCGATGGTGATCAGGTCGGTGCGGGAGGTGGTGGTCAGCGACCCGAACAGGTACGCGTTGAGCGACCCGCTGCTGGCGTCGGAGAGCCCGACCAGCATCACGCCACCGGCGATGCCGCCGTAGAACAGCAGCGCCAGCGCGAGGTCGCCGGACGTGCGCCCGTACGCGCGGACCAGCTCGATCACGATCGCGCCGAGCGTCGCGGCGATCACCGCCACCAGCACGGGGGAGCGGTTGAGCAGCAGTCCCGCGCCGACGCCGGTGAGCGCCACGTGCCCGAGCCCGTCGCCGATCAACGCCAGCCGGCGCTGCACCAGGTAGATGCCGAGCGCCGGGGCGGCCAGCCCGATGATCAGCGCGCCGACCAGGGCGCGGAGCATGAAGTCGTACTGGAAGAGGTCCATCTCAGATGCCTGTCCAGAGCCGGGCCGGCTCCTCGTCGCAGTGCGGGTGCACGTGCTCGTGGTCCGGGTCGGCGTGGTGGCCGGCCGGTTCGGGCACCGCGCCGTCGTGGGCGATCCCGCCCTGGTGCACCACCACGGCCCGGCTGATCAGCGGGCGCAGCGGGCCCAGCTCGTGCGCGACGAGCAGCACCGTGCCCCCGCCGTCGCGGAACGTGCGCAGCGCCCCGGCGAACGCCTCCTGGCTGGCCGCGTCCACCCCGGCGGTCGGCTCGTCGAGCACCAGCAGCTCCGGCCCGCCGGCGAGCGCGCGGGCGATCAGGGTGCGCTGCTGCTGGCCGCCGGAGAGCGTCGACACCGGGTCGCCGGCCCGGTCGGCGAGCCCGACCGCGTCCAGCGCCGCCGCCACCGCCTCCCGGTCCGCCCGCCCGGCGGGCCGCAGTACGCCCCGGCGGGCCAGCCGCCCGGACGCCACCACCTCGCCCACGGTGGCGGGCACTCCGCTGCCCGCGCCGAGCCGCTGCGGCACGTACCCGATGCGGTGCCACTGCCGGAAGCGGCGCTGCGGTGTGCCGAACAGGGCGACCGACCCGGCGCCGACCGGCACCAGGCCGAGCGCGGCGCGCACGAGCGTCGACTTGCCGGAGCCGTTGGCGCCGAGCACGGCGACCACCTCGGAAGCGGTCACTGTCAACGAGACGTCACGCAGCACCGGGCGGCCGTCGTAGCCGACGGTGGCGTGCGCGATCTCGATCACCGGTGGGGTCATGAACAGTCCAGAGCGGTTCGCAGGGTCTGCAGGTTGGTGCGCATCGCGGAGAGGTAGTCGCCGTCGGCGGGCGGGCCCTCCAGCGGGTCCAGGACGGCCGTCTTCGCGCCGACCTCACGCGCGATGGTCTCGGCGACCTTCGGGCTGACGAGCGTCTCGAAGAAGATCGTGCCGGCCTGGTGCTTCCGGGCCTCCTCGGCGACCTCGGCGAGCCGCTTCGGGGACGGCTCGGACTCCGGGGTGAGCCCGCTGATGCCGATCTGCTCCAGCTGGTAGCGCTCGGTCAGGTAGCCGAACGCGGTGTGGCTGGTGACGATCTCCCGGCGCTGGCAGGTGCGCAGGCCGTCGGCGTACTCGGTGTCGAGCTTCGTCAGCTCGGTACGCAGCGCGTCGGCGCGGGCGGTGTAGTCGGCGGCGTGGTCCGGGTCGGCCTTGCCGAGCCGCTCGGCGAGCTTGTCGCCGATGGTGGCCAGCCGGGTCGGGTCGAGCCAGACGTGCGGGTCCTTGCCTCCGCCCTCCTCGGTGTGCCCGGCCTCGCCCTCGTGGTCGTGGTCGTGGCCACCGGCGGCGGCGTCCCGCAGCGGCGTGACGCCCGCCACGTCGAACGCGCGGGCGCCGCCGTTCTGCTCCACCGCCTCGTCCACCGCCGGCTGGAAGCCGCTGAGGTAGACGACCAGGTCGGCGTCGACCACCTGGCCGACCTGCCGCGGGTTGAGTTCCAGGTCGTGCGGCTCGGCGCCCGGCTTGGTGAGGTTGCTGACCGCTACCGTGTCGCCGCCGATCCGCTCGGCCAGGAACTGGAGCGGGTAGAACGCGGCCACCACGCCGACCTTGCCCGGCTCGCTCGCGGCGCCTGTGCCGTCCCCGCAGGCGGTCAGGCCGGCGGCGGCGAGCAGGGCGGTGGTTGCGGCGGTCAGGATGCGGCGAGGTGCGCGAACGGTCATGGGCTCAACTGTCCGCGACAACGAAAACTATTGTCAAAAACGCATGATTGCATGTCAGCGCAGGTCAGCTCGGCTCTGCTTCCCCGAGTCAGCCGACCATGACCTTCGCCAGCGCCACCGCGATCAACAAGGTGAGCATCACCAGCCGGAGCATCCGGGTCGCCGGGGCCTGCACCGGCCAGGTGACCGACATCAGCCAGACCAACCCGCCGGCCAGCACGAGCAGCAGGACGCCGCCCGCCGGGCCGGGCGCGAAGAGGCCGACAAGCACCACGGCCAGCGTGGCCAGGAACACCGCCGTCGGGTTGAGCCGTGCCAACCGGGACAGCACAGGACTCTGCGTACGCTGCATGCCACAAACTCTACGAGGAGGAACCCCGTGCTGGTCACCAACCGCTTCGTGGTGGAAGCCGAAACGGTGGACGAGTTCACCCGGGCGGCGCACGCCGCACTGGCCGCGCTCGCCGCCCGCCCCGGCTACCTGCGCGGTGAACTGCTGCGGGCGCTCGACGACCCGGCCCACTGGGTCCTGATCACCGAGTGGGAGTCGGTCGGGGCGTACCGGCGGGCACTCGGCGGATTCGACGTCAAGGTCACCGCCGTGCCGTTGCTCGCCCGATCGGTGGACGAGCCGTCCGCGTACGAGACGCTCGCCAGCGCCGCCCCCGACGGGGAGATCGTCGTCGTCGCCAGCGATCGTGCCGCAGGCCCGTACCGCTGAGTGCCGGGGCACTACCCTGGCGCGTATGACCGCTCCCGGACCGGCCGCGCCACCCCCGCCATCCGTTCCGCCCGCGCTGCCGGCGGACCCCGGGGTGCCCGCACCGCCGCAGGGGCCCGGCGCCGCGCCGCCGTTCGCCGCCCCGCCCACCGAGGGCGGGCGGACCCGGCTCTGGCTCGGCCTCGGCGCGGGCGCGCTCGCAGTGCTGATCTGCTGCGGCGGGGGCGGCGCGGCGGTGGTCGGCCTGGCGGTGAGCAACGCCCAGGCCGTCGGCGAGCAGGGCCGGGCCGTCACGAACGACTACTACCAGGCGCTCGTCGCCCGGGAGTGGTCCAAGGCGTACGACACGCTCTGCGACGACATCCGGCGACGCGAACCCCGGCGGGAGTTCGAGCGGCGGGTGGCCACCGAGCCACAGATCTCCGGCTTCCGGGTCGGCGAGGTCGACCTCGCCACGCTCACCGTGCCGGTGGACGTCACGCTGGCCGGCGGCCGGCGGGAGGCGCAGACCGTGACGCTGGCGCCGGACCAGCAGACGGGCGGCGTGGAGGTCTGCGGGGTGAGCTGACCGGCCCCCGGTATTCTGCTGGGCTCGGGACGGACACGGTCGTACCGTTGTCCCGAACAGCCCGGTTCCATCCATCTCAACCGCGCCGACCGCCAGCCGGCGTAGGAGGAAACATGCCAGCCGACCGTATCGACGCCGTCACCAGCCTCGCCAAGCGCCGGGGCTTCGTCTTTCCCTCCAGCGAGATCTACGGGGGCACCCGGTCGGCGTGGGACTACGGTCCGCTCGGCGTCGAGCTGAAGGAGAACGTCCGCCGGCAGTGGTGGCGGACCATGGTGCAGCAGCGCGACGACGTCGTCGGCCTCGACTCGGCGGTCATCCTGGCCCGCAAGGTCTGGGAGGCCAGCGGCCACATCGCCGAGTTCGTCGACCCGCTCACCGAGTGCCAGTCCTGCCACAAGCGGTTCCGGGCCGACCACCTGGAAGAGGCGTACGAGGCCAAGCACGGCAAGCCGCTGACCTCGCTGACGGAGCTGAACTGCCCCAACTGCGGCAACAAGGGCACCTTCACCGAGCCGAAGATGTTCAACGGCCTGATGAAGACCTACCTGGGCCCGGTGGAGAGCGACGAGGGCATGCACTACCTGCGCCCGGAGACCGCCCAGGGCATCTTCGTCAACTACAAGAACGTGGAGACGGTCGCCCGCAAGAAGCCGCCGTTCGGCATCGCGCAGACCGGCAAGTCGTTCCGCAACGAGATCACCCCCGGCAACTTCATCTTCCGGACCCGCGAGTTCGAGCAGATGGAGATGGAGTTCTTCGTCGAGCCCGGCACCGACGAGCAGTGGCACGAGTACTGGCTTCAGGAGCGCTGGAACTGGTACCTCGACCTGGGCCTGTCCGAGGAGAACCTGCGCTTCTACGAGCACCCCAAGGAGAAGCTCTCCCACTACTCGAAGCGCACCGTCGACATCGAGTACCGGTTCCGGTTCGGCGGCAGCGAGTTCGCCGAGCTGGAGGGCATCGCCAACCGCACCGACTTCGACCTGTCCACGCACAGCAAGCACTCCGGCGTCGACCTGTCGTACTTCGACCAGGGCAAGGGCGAGCGCTGGATGCCGTACGTGATCGAGCCCGCCGCCGGTCTCACCCGCGCGGTGCTGGCGTTCCTGCTCGAGGCGTACGACGAGGACGAGGCGCCGAACACCAAGGGCGGCGTGGACAAGCGCACCGTCATGCGCTTCGACCCGCGGCTGGCCCCGGTCAAGGTCGCCGTGCTGCCGCTGTCGCGCAACGAGGCGCTGTCGCCGAAGGCCAAGCAGCTCGCCACCGACCTGCGCAAGCGCTGGGTGGTCGAGTTCGACGACTCGCAGGCGATCGGCCGCCGCTACCGCCGGCAGGACGAGATCGGCACGCCGTTCTGCGTCACAGTCGACTTCGACACGCTCGACGACAACGCGGTGACGGTCCGGAACCGGGACACCATGGCCCAGGAGCGCGTCTCGCTGGACCAGGTCGAGCGCTACCTGATCGAGCGCCTCCCCGGCTGCTGAGTGTAAGGAAGGGCCCCTTCTTAACGCCTCGCGTAGAGAAGGGGCCCCTTCTTAACACCCGTCGCCGGGGGAGATCGACTCCACCCGTACGCCGGTCGCGGCGCCCAGCCCGCGCCGGGCCGCGTACGCGTCCTCCACCGTGCGCCGCACGCGGCCCGGTTCCCGGCGGATCTGTGCCGGCGTGAAGTGCAGGATGAGCACCCCGTGCCGGCTCAGCTCGTTGTGCCGGTCCAGCGTCCGCGCCCAGTCGTCCGGGCTGAGGTGGTACTCCCGCGAGTCGACCTCCAACGCCACCGCGCAGTCGGCGAGGTAGCCGTCCGGCGTCGGCAGGCGGGTGCCGTCGGCCGCCGACAGCCGCGGGTTCCACAGGATCTCGCCGAGCACACCGCTGCCGCCCAGGCACTCCCGCAGCTCCGTCTCGGGCGCCGAGCGGACCCCGTCGGTGATCTCGGCGAACGCCTTCCGGATCAGGGCGGTGCGGCTTCGCCGGGCCCGGCGGATCTCCGCGTCCAGGCTGTCCAGGTCGGTGAAACCGCGCTGCACGGCCTCGGCCACCGTCGCCCGTACCGGCCGCAGCCGGCGCAGGTCGCGGGCGGCGTCCACGACCGCCCGGGCGGGCGAGCACACCGGGTACAGCGCGGTCCGCCGGGCCCGCGGATCAAGCTCCAGGGCCCGCGCGATCACCGCGTGACCGGCCGATCGGCGCCGCACGTGGTGCGGCAGGATCAGGTGTACGTCAGCGGTGCGCGGGCTGTACCGGAACCCGTACCAGGTCAGGGCGGCCAGGCCGGTGAGCTGCGCGTCGGCGCCCGCGTAGAGCGCCGCCGAGATGCGTCGCTGCTCGTCGGTGAGGGTGCCGGTGACGAGCGCGTACGTCGCCGGCAGGACCCGCTGCCACAGGCCGCGCCGGGTCTGCCGGTACAGGTACATGTCGTCGAATCCGACGCCGAGCAGCTGGGTCCGCGTGACGATCTGCTGCTGGCGTTCCGCCAGGTCGCTGAGCTCGCGTGGTTGTTCGGGCATGCCCGGCAGCGTGCGCGATCGACCGATCCACGTTCCGGCCCGTGCGCCCGGCCTGTGGACAGCCTCCCCGGTTGTGGAGAACGCCCGCCGGGCGGGCCGGCTGTGATATGTGCCCTGTTAAGAAGGGGCCCCTGCTCTACCGGAGACGTTAAGAAGGGGCCCTTCCTTACACTTGTGCGGTGACTGCCCCGACCCTGCCCGCGTTGACCATCGGCCCGCACCGGGTGTGGCCGCCGGTGGTGCTCGCGCCGATGGCCGGGATCACCAACGTCGGCTTCCGCCGGCTCTGCCGTGAGCAGGGCGGCGGCATCTACGTCTGCGAGATGATCACCACCCGTGCGCTCGTCGAGCGGAACCCGAAGACGCTGCGCATGATCGCCTTCGGCGCCGAGGAGCAGCCCCGCAGCCTCCAGCTCTACGGCACCGACCCGGAGATCACCGCCGCGGCCGTACGGATCGTGGTCGAGCGCGACCTTGCCGACCACATCGACCTCAACTTCGGCTGCCCCGTGCCCAAGGTGACCCGCAAGGGCGGCGGCTCGGCCCTGCCGTGGCGCCGCCGGCTGTTCGCCCGGCTGGTCAGGGCCGCGGTGGACGCCGCGTCACCCGCCGGGGTGCCGGTCACCGTCAAGATGCGCAAGGGCATCGACGACGACCACCTGACGTACGTCGAGGCGGGGCTGGCCGCCCAGGACGCGGGCGTCGCGGCGGTCGCCCTGCACGGGCGTACGGCCGCGCAGCGCTACTCCGGCAACGCCGACTGGGACGCGATCGCCACGCTCAAGGCGGCGCTCGACGTGCCGGTGCTCGGCAACGGCGACATCTGGGAGGCCGACGACGCGCTGCGGATGGTCGCGCACACCGGCGTCGACGGTGTGGTGATCGGGCGTGGCTGCCTGGGCCGTCCGTGGCTGTTCGCCGACCTGGAGGCCGCGTTCAACGGGAGCGCCGAGCGGCGGCTGCCGAGCCTCGGCGAGGTGGCGGTGACCATGCGCCGGCACGCCGAGCTGCTCGTGGAGCAGTTCGTGGCGGGCGCGCGCAACCCGGCCCGGGGCGAGCGGGACGGCTGCACCGACTTCCGCAAGCACGTCGCCTGGTACCTCAAGGGCTTCCCGATCGGCAGCGAGCTGCGCCGCTCGCTCGCCATGATCGAGAGCCTGGCGCAGCTCGACGACCTGCTCGGCAAGCTCGACCCGGCCGTACCGTTCCCGGTGGAGAACCTCGGCCAGCCGCGCGGCCGCACCAACTCCCCGGGCAAGGTGTTCCTGCCCGACGGCTGGCTGGCCAGCCGCGACGACGACACCCCGCCGGACGGCGCCGAGCTGGAGGACTCCGGCGGCTGACCCGGATACTTCGAAGGGCCCGGCCCCCGTGGGGGCCGGGCCCTTCGGTGTTCGGTCAGGAGCTGTAGCCGCGGCTGGCGATCCAGCGGGCGAGCTCGTCGACGTCCATGCGGTAGGAGGCCTGGTTCGGGTTCGCCGAGTCGGCGATCGTCACGACCTTCCCGCCGTCGCGGTAGCCGACCACGCTGATGTAGTGGCCACCCTCGAAGGAGTGGGTGGTGCCGTCGGTGTCGGTGGCGGTGCCGGCGATGTTGGCCACCACGGCACGGCCGTCGTCCACCGTCTTGACCACGTCGGCGCGCAGCTTGTCGACCTTGTCGCGGTCGCGGGCCTTGTCCATGGGGATCTCGGTGGACTTGTAGACGTCCTTACCGGTCTCCTTGTTCAGGACGGGGGTGATGTCGTTGATGGAGTTGGTGCCGGCTTCAGTGGTGCCCATTTCCTCGGCCATGGCGTGCACGTCGATGTTCTTGCCCTGCACGCTCAGGGCGTTGCGGGCGGCGGCGGGGCCGCAGAAGTAGAAGTTCGGCTGCGCCTCGTAGCGCACGTCGAGTTCCCGCTCGCCGTGGCCCTTGCGGTCGGTGGTGACCTGGGCGGCGGCGCGCTCGGCCGGAGTGGCCTGGGCGGCGATGGCGGGGCCGGCGATGCCACCGGCGGTGGCGACGACACCAGCAGCGGTCAGAACGGTCTTGCGCAGCAGAGTGGTAGCCATGATCAGTTGCCTCTCTGTCGGGGGTACGCGGCGATGGGGGATGCCGCGAAGAAAGATCAGGTGGCCCGGTATGTGCGTCGGGCCGGTGGCTCGCTCGGGCGGCCAGGGGGACGGCCTGCTCCGGCGGCTCGGGGATGTAACGACCGGGGGTCCGGGGTCATTCCCGGGGTGCTGCCCGGCGGTGGGGCCCGCTCGACAGGCGCTGTCGGCCTGCTCGGCGGCCCGGGGGATGTAACGACCGGCTTCCCGGCCTGATTCCCGGCCCGAGGGGGCGGGTGGTCGGCGGGTGCGGCGCGGTCTGCCATGTACAACGCCCCGCACCCACCCCCGATTCCGCCCCACCGGTGACCCCGACCACCCGAAACCCGGACACCGACCCCACCCGCACCCGCCGCTGACGGACGACCCAGTCTGCCCAAGCCGACACCGAACCCGTCTGCCCTCGCCGCAGCTACCCCGGCCCGGGCCGCACCGGGTCCGGCCCGCCCTAGGCGGTGTTTCGAGCCAACCCACTTGGCGCGCGGCGACTCCGCTTCGACCTCACCGCCCAGGGACACCGTCCCCGCCCCCAGGGCCGCCCCCACCACCCCGTTGATCAAGGAGTTTGTGTCCGTCTGGGGCCGTCCGCCCGACACAAACCCCTTGACCACCGATGCGGTGGGAGGGGTGGCGCCGAGCTTTGAGATCTTGGTAGATCGGCGCCCCTCCGGGGACGGTTTCGTACCAAGATCTCGGCGATCGGAAGGGATCGCGCCCAACGAGGGGTGGCTGGACGCGCACCGCCCCGGATGAGGCAGCCGGTGGGCGTCGCCGGTGACGGTGAGCGGCTCGTCGGGCAGGTCGAGTTGCCAGCGGTGGTCGGGGCTGGCGACGTGGCGGTCGATCATGAAGTCGGCGGCGGAATGTGTCCGGATTGTCGCCGTCAACTTCATGATCGACGCGGGTCGGCGGGTCGGCGGGTCGGCGGGTCTGCGGGTCGGCGCTCGGCGGGGTCGGCGGGCCACGCCGGGCGGCGCGGCCGTGCGGGTCAGGGGGTCGTGGGGATGGGGGTGGGCTGGGTGGGGATCTGGGCTGCGGTGGGGGGCCAGGGGATGTCGGGGGAGGGGTGGAAGGTGATGCCGGCGGTGGCCCAGCGCGGGCCGTGGCCGGCGAGCCGGCTGCGGAACCGGGACCAGTCGTGCGTCTCGCGCGGTGACCAGCCCAGCTCGGCGACGGCGGGCAGGCGCGGGAAGAGCATGAACTCGATCTCGGCCACCGTGGTGACCGACTCGGTCCACAGCGGCGCCTCCACGCCCAGCACGGCCTCGGCCGGTACGGCCCGCACGTGAGTGGCCGGGTCCCACTCGTACGCCCGGCGGACGTCGATCAGGCCCGCCCAGTCGTGTCCGATCGGGGTGTCCGGGGCGTACTTCATGTCCAGGTACGCGTGGTTGCCGGGGGAGAGGATGAGCCGGGCGCCCCGGCGTACCGCGTCGGCGGTCTCCGGGTCGTCGCCGTTCGTGCCCCACCACTGCAGGACGCGCCCGTCGACGTGTTCGGCCGGGGCGAGCTGGTGCCAGCCGACGACGGTCTTGCCGGTGGCGGCGACCAGGCGCTGGGCCCGCGCCACGAACGCGCGGTAGCTGTCGGCCGGCACCTTGAACGCCTCGTCGCCGCCCAGGTGCAGCCACGGTCCGGGCGTCAGCGCGGCCACCTCACCGACGACGTCCGCGACGAAGGCGTACGTCCGCTCGTCGGCGGGGTCGACGTAGCTGAACCCGACCTCGGTGCCGGTGTACGGCGGCGGCGCGACCTTGCCGGGCGCCAGTTCGGGGTACGCGACCAGCGCCGCGTTGGTGTGGCCCGGCAGGTCGATCTCGGGCACCACCGTGACGTGTCGGCGGGCGGCGTACGTGACGATGCGGCGGTAGTCGTCGCGGGTGTACCAGCCGCCGGGGCCGCCGCCGACAGCTGTCGCCCCGCCGACCTCGGCGAGCCGGGGCCAGGAGTCGACGGCGATCCGCCAGCCCTGGTCGTCGGTGAGGTGCAGGTGCAGGTGGTTGAGCTTGTAGCGGGCCAGGTGATCGATCACCCGCAGCACGTCCCCGACCGGGAAGAAGTGGCGGGCGACGTCGAGCATGGCGCCCCGGTAGGGGAAGCGGGGCCGGTCGACGATCGTGCCGCCGGGCACCGCCCAGCGCACCGCGACAGCGGTCGGGTTCTCGATCGGCGCGGGTAGCAGCTGCCGCAGCGTCTGCGCGCCGTGGAACAGGCCGGCCGGGGTGGCCGCGGTGATCCGGACGCCGTCGGCGGTCACGTCGAGGCGGTAGCCCTCGTCCCCGAGCCCGGCGTCGTCCGGCGCAGCGGTGCGGGCCGTCGGGCCGGACGGCTCACCGCCCGCGACGTCCGCCGCCGCCCGGCCCGTGGACGCCGGCCCGCTCGCGACCGCGCTCGTGTCCGCCGCGGACAGCGGGAACGTCAGCAGGTCGCCCTCGCTGTCCGCCGGGGACAGCGTGAGCGTCAGCGGGTCGCCCTCGGGGGTGTCGGCGACCGGGAGCGGGAAGCCGGTGGCCGGGCGCAGCCAGCCGGCGAGCTGTTCGGCCACGTCCCGCCCGGCGGGGCTGACCCGCAGTACCGCGTCGGCGTTCAGCGTGAAGTCGCCGGCCGGGTCGGGGCGTACCTGTTCGGGCGCCGGCACCACGTCGCCGAGCCGGACCGGCGCCGGTCCGGCGAGCGCCCCGGCGGCCCGGCCCGCGGCGACCCGGGCCAGCTCGGCGGGGGACGTCGCCACACCCGGCAGGCCGTCGGCGGGCGTCACACCCGGCAGGCCGTCGGCGGGCGTCGTCGCAGTGGGCAGACCGGCGGAGGAGGGCGCCGCCGCATCGGGCAGGCCGGCGGAGGGCGACGCCGCGGCGGCCGGGGTGAGCGCGCCGGGCGAGGCCGCCTCCGAGAGCGTCGGGTCACCGGACGGGCTGGTGGGACGGGTGTCGGTCGGCTCCGGCCCGGTCTGCGGGGCGGCGGGGTTGGTCGGCACGGCGACGGCTCCGAGGGGTGTATTCGCGCGGGATATGGCAAAGGTCAGGTTCCGCGAGATGCAGTGACGTCAAGAGTACGAGGAGAAATGGAATTGCGTGATCGTGCTCGTGGAAGCGTTCCCAAAAACCCGTACGAACGCGGATTGTGGTGACCGTTGTGCCGAAAGTCACCGAACGCTCCCAGGTTTCTCCAAACTCGCCTAGCCTTCGCCCCACCGACGCTGACGAGCCGGGATTGCCGGTGGTCACTACCGGGGTATGTCCGAACTGAACCTTCGTTAAGTGTCAATGGCGCGCGTGGGAGGCTCTGGTGGCAGCGCACGATTCGGTCGAGCAGAAGTACGTCTACGACTTCGCCGAGGGCAACAAGGATCTCAAGGATCTGCTCGGCGGCAAGGGGGCCAACCTGGCCGAGATGACGAATCTCGGCCTGCCGGTTCCGCCCGGCTTCACGATCACCACGGAGGCCTGCAAGGCGTACCTCACGACCGGGCGCGAGCCGGACGGCCTGGCCGCGCAGATCGAGGCGCACCTGGAGTCGCTGGAACGCGAGATGGGCCGGCGCCTCGGCGACCCGGACGACCCGCTGCTGGTCTCGGTACGCTCCGGCGCCAAGTTCTCCATGCCGGGCATGATGGAGACCGTCCTCAACGTGGGTCTCAACGACCGCAGCGTGATCGGCCTGAGCAACCAGGCAGGTGGGAACGACAGGTTCGCCTGGGACTCCTACCGCCGGCTGATCCAGATGTTCGGCAAGACCGTGTGCGAGGTGCCGGGCGAGGAGTTCGAGCACGCGCTCGACGAGATCAAGAGCGCCAAGGGTACGCACAACGACCTCGACCTGGACGCCGACGACCTGCGCGGGCTGGTCGACGCGTACAAGAAGATCTTCGCCAAGCACACCGGCCGCGAGTTCCCGCAGGAGCCGCGCGAGCAGCTCGACCTCGCCATCCGCGCGGTCTTCGACTCGTGGAACGCGGAGCGGGCGATCCTCTACCGCCGGCAGGAGCGCATCCCGGCCGACCTGGGCACCGCCGTCAACGTGGTGACGATGGTCTTCGGCAACCTCGGCCCCGACTCCGGCACCGGCGTCGCGTTCACCCGCGACCCGGGCAGCGGGGCGCAGGGCATCTACGGCGACTACCTGGCGAACGCCCAGGGCGAGGACGTGGTGGCCGGCATCCGCAACACGGTGCCGCTGCAGGAGCTGGAGCAGCTCGACAAGACCTCCTACGACGAGCTGCTCGGCATCATGGCCCGGCTGGAGGAGCACTACAAGGACCTCTGCGACATCGAGTTCACCATCGAGCGCGGCAAGCTCTGGATGCTCCAGACCCGGGTCGGCAAGCGCACCGCCGCCGCCGCGTTCGTCATCGCCGGGCAGCTCGTCGACGAGGGCCTGATCGACCTGGACGAGGCGCTGCACCGGGTCAACGGCGCGCAGCTCGCCCAGCTGATGTTCCCGCGCTTCCAGCTCGACCACGAGTTCGAGGCGGTGGCCAAGGGCATCGGCGCCTCCCCGGGTGCCGCGTCCGGCAAGGTCGTCTTCACCTCGGCCCGGGCGGTCGAGCTGGCCGCCGAGGGGGAGTCGGTGATCCTGGTCCGCCGGGAGACCAACCCGGACGACCTCAACGGCATGATCGCCGCCAAGGGCATCCTCACCTCCCGGGGCGGCAAGACCAGCCACGCCGCAGTGGTTGCCCGCGGCATGGGCAAGACCTGCGTCTCCGGCGCCGACGAGCTGGACGTCAACGTGCCGGCGAAGAAGTTCACAGTCGGTGGGCACGTGGTGAACGAGGGCGACATCGTCTCGATTGACGGCACCACCGGAAAGGTCTACCTCGGCGAGGTGCCGGTCATGCCGTCCGAGGTGGTGCAGTACTTCGAGGGCGAACTCGACCCGGAGACCACCGACGACGCGCTGGTCCGCTCCGTACACCGGATCATGACGCACGCCGACGCCGCGCGGCGGCTGCGGGTCCGCACCAACGCCGACACCGGCGCGGACGCGGCCCGGGCGCGGCGCTTCGGCGCCGAGGGCATCGGCCTGTGCCGCACCGAGCACATGTTCCTCGGCGACCGGCGCGAGCTGGTCGAGCGGCTCATCCTGGCCTCCGGGGAACGGGAGCGGGAGGACGCGCTCGCCGCGCTGCTGCCGCTGCAGCGGGCCGACTTCGTCGAGATCTTCCGCGAGATGGACGGCCTGCCGGTCACCGTGCGGCTGATCGACCCGCCGCTGCACGAGTTCCTGCCCCCGCTGGAGCAGCTCGCGGTGAACGTCGCGGTGGCGCAGGAGCGCGGCGAGGACGTCGCCAAGGAGGAGGCGCTGCTCGCCGCCGTGCGGCGGATGCACGAGGAGAACCCGATGCTGGGCCTGCGCGGCGTCCGGCTCGGCCTGGTCATCCCCGGCCTGTTCGCCATGCAGGTCCGCGCGATCGCGGAGGCCGCCGTGGCGGTCGTCCGCGACGGCGGCACGGCCTGCCCGGAGATCATGGTGCCGCTGGTCGGGGCCGTGCAGGAGCTGGAGACGGTACGCGCCGAGGCCGAGCGGATCATCGCCGAGGTGGTCGGAGACAGCGGCGTCGAGGTGCTGATCGGCACGATGATCGAGGTGCCCCGGGCGGCGCTGACCGCCGGGCAGATCGCCGAGGCGGCCGAGTTCTTCTCCTTCGGCACCAACGACCTGACCCAGATGGGCTGGGGCTTCTCCCGCGACGACGTGGAGGGCGCGTTCTTCTGGCGGTACCTGGAGCTGGGCATCTTCGGCATCTCGCCGTTCGAGTCGATCGACACCGACGGCGTCGGCCGGCTGATCCGCATCGCCGCCGAGGAGGGCCGGGCGGCCCGCCCCGGCCTGAAGCTCGGCGTCTGCGGCGAGCACGGCGGCGACCCGGACTCGGTGCACTTCTTCCACGAAGTCGGGCTGGACTACGTCTCCTGCTCGCCGTTCCGGGTGCCGGTGGCGCGGCTGGAGGCTGGACGGGCGGCGATCACCACCACCGGCTCCGACTCCCGCTGACGAGGACGCGGGGCCGCCGGTGTTCATCGACGGCCCCGCGTACGCCCGGCGCGCCTTTCCGGCTTCCTCGGCGTAACCTGAGCTTCCGCCGCGTGTCGATCAGGAGGGGTGTCCACATGACCGCCGTCTGGGAGAACCTGGTAGTCGACGCCCGGGACCCGTCCCGGCTCGCCAGCTGGTGGGCGGAGGCGCTGGGCTATCAGGTGATCACCGACAAGCCGGACGAGGTGGAGATCCGCCGGACCCCCGACACGCTGCCCGGTCTCGTCTTCGTCCCGGTCGCCGGGCCGAAGGAGGGAAAGAACCGGCTGCACATCGACCTGCGCCCGGCCGACATGGAGGCCGAGGTGGAGCGCCTTGTCGACATGGGCGCCCGGCACGTCGACATCGGCCAGGGAGACGTGGAGTGGACGGTGCTCGCCGACCCGGAGGGCAACGAGTTCTGCGTGTTGCGCCAACGCGGCAACGGTGACCGGGGCTGACGACGCGGCGCGGCTGGTCGACGAGGCGCCCAAGGACACCGGGTACGGCCGCTCGCCGTTCGAGCGGGACCGCGCCCGCGTACTGCACTCGGCGGCGTTCCGCCGGCTCGCCGCGAAGACCCAGGTGCACACCGCCGGCACGAACGACTTCCTGCGTACCCGGCTGACCCACTCGCTGGAGGTCGCGCAGATCGCCCGCGAGATGGGCGCCCGGCTGGGCTGCGACCCCGACGTGGTGGACACCGCCGGACTGGCCCACGACCTGGGCCACCCGCCGTTCGGGCACAACGGTGAGTACGCGCTGGACGAGCTGGCGGCCACCTGCGGCGGGTTCGAGGGCAACGCGCAGACACTGCGGGTGCTCACCCGGCTGGAGGCGAAGGTGCTCACCCCGGACGGGCGTTCGGCCGGGTTGAACCTGACTCGGGCCGCGCTGGACGCGGTGAGCAAGTACCCGTGGCCGCGCCGCCCCGGCGAGCGCAAGTTCGGCGTGTACGCCGACGACCGCCTGGTCTTCGACTGGCTGCGTGAGGGCGCCCCGCCCGGCGAGCGCCGTTGCCTGGAGGCCCAGGTGATGGACTGGGCCGACGACGTGGCGTACTCGGTGCACGACGTCGAGGACGGCATCCACGGCGGGTACGTGGACCTGCGCCCGCTGCTGGCCGACCCGGACGAGCGGCGGGCGCTCTGCGCCGACGTGGCCGCCACGTACTCCGGCGAGGCGCCGGAGGACCTGGGCGAGGTGCTGGCCGACCTGCTCGCCGATCCGGTGCTCGCCCCGCTGGCCGCGTACGACGGCAGCCACCGTGCCCTCGCCGCGTTGAAGACCACCACGAGTGTGCTCACCGGCCGGTTCGTCTCCCGCGTGGTGGACGCCACGCAGCAGCGCCACGGTCCCGGTCCGCACCGCCGCTACGCCGCCGACCTGGTGGTGCCGCGCCGGATCCGGGCGCAGTGTGCGCTGCTCAAGGGCATCGCGCTGCGGTACGTGATGCGCCGCCCCGGTGCCGAGGACCGCTACGCGCGGCAGCGCGACGTCCTGGCCGGGCTGGTCGCGGCGCTGCTGGACCGGGCGCCCGACGCGCTCGACCCGGTGTTCGCGCCGCTGTGGCGGGAGGCGGCGGACGACGCCGGGCGGCTGCGCGTGGTGGTCGACCAGGTCGCCTCGCTCACCGATCCGGCCGCGCTGGCCTGGCATGCCCGTCTGGTGTCGCCGAGCTGACCGGATCACCCCGCCGGAGCTTAGGCTAGCCTAAGCAGTATGACGGATCGCCCGAAGAAGCTCACCGCCGCCACGGTCGTCCGGACCACGCGGCCCACCCCGCACCTGATCCGCCTCGTGCTGGGGGGTCCGGAGCTGGCCGGGCTGCCGGTGGGCGCGTACACCGACCACTACGTCAAGTTCGTCTTCCCGCCGGCCGGGGTGACCTACCCGCACCCGGTGGACCTGGCGACGATCAAGCGGGAGTTCCCGGCGGAGCAGTGGCCGCGCCTGCGCGCGTACACGGTCAGGGCCTGGGACGCCGCGGCCGGTGAGATGACAGTGGACGTGGTGCACCACGGCGACGAGGGTCTGGCCGGGCCGTGGGCGGCGGCGCTGCGTCCCGGCGACCGGGTGTTGTTCACCGGGCCGGGCGGCGCGTACGCGCCGGACCCGGACGCCGACTGGCATCTGCTGGCGGGTGACGAGAGCGCGCTGCCGGCCATCGCCGCCGCCCTGGAACGGCTGCCGGCGGGCGCGCGGGCGAAGGTGTACGTCGAGGTCGGCAGCCCGGCCGACGAGCTGCCCCTGGCCGGCGCGGGCGAGATCGAGGTGCGCTGGCTGCACCGCGACGGACGCCCGTTCGGTGAGCCGCTGGTCGAGGCGGTCCGGGCGCTGGAGTTCCCGCCCGGCCGGGTGCACGCGTTCGTGCACGGCGAGGCCGGCGCGATGAAGGAGCTGCGGCGGCTGCTGCGCGTCGAGCGCGGCGTGCCCCGGGGTGACCTGTCCATCTCCGGCTACTGGCGGCAGGGCCTGGACGACGAGGGCTGGCGGTCCACCAAGCCGGCCTGGAACGCCGCCGTGGAGGCCGAGGAGGCCGCCGCCGTCCCGGCCTGATGGCTCCGATCGCACGTCCTGCGGTGAGCGGGTGTACCCCGGAATGTAGTAGGGGTGCTACATTCCGAGGTATGACTGCGGTCGAACTCCCCGGGGCCGTCGCGTCCCCCCGACCTCCCGACGAGGACCTCGTCCTCGACGTGCGGGATCTGCGCATGCGCTACGGCGCCGTCGACGTGCTCCACGGCGTCGACCTGACCGCCCGGCGGGGCGAGGTGGTGGCGTTGCTCGGGCCCAACGGCGCCGGCAAGACCACCACCATCGAGATCCTCGAAGGCTTCCGGCTGCCCTCGGCCGGCACAGTGCGGGTGCTCGGCACCGACCCGGCGCGCGGTGACGAGCGGTGGCGGGCGCGGCTGGGCGTGGTGCTCCAGTCCTGGCGCGACCACGGCAAGTGGCGGGTACGGGAACTGCTCGCCCACCTCGGCGACTTCTACGCGCCGTACGCCACCGACCGGATCCCGCGCCCGTGGCCGGTCGACGAGTTGCTGGAGACGGTGGGCCTGACCGCGCACGCCGGCAGCCGGGTGTCCCGGCTCTCCGGTGGACAGCGCCGCCGGCTCGACGTCGCGGTCGGCATCGTCGGCCGCCCGGAGCTGCTGTTCCTGGACGAGCCGACGGTCGGCTTCGACCCTGCCGCCCGGCGCGAGTTCCACGAGCTGGTGCACCGCCTGGCCGACCTGGACGAGACCACGATCGTGCTGACCACGCACGACCTGGCCGAGGCGGAGAAGCTGGCCGACCGCATCCTCATCCTGGCCGGCGGCCGGATCATCGCCGAGGGGTCGCCCGACCAGCTCGCCCGGCGCGTCGCGGGGGACGCCGAGGTGCGCTGGACCCGGGACGGCGAGCGGTACGTGCACGCCACCGCCGACGCCACCGCCTTCCTGCGCGACCTGCTCCGCGAGCACGGCGACGGGGTGCGGGAGCTGGAGGTGCGCCGGGCCAGCCTGGAGGACGCGTACCTGGCGCTGGTGCACGAGGAGGAGACCGGCATCCGTACCGGCCGGGCCGAGCGGGTGTGGCAGCAGGAGGCGAACCGATGAACCCGACCACCAACGCGCTCCGGGCCGGGCTGCGGCGCGGCGCGATCGAGCTGCGCGCCACGTTCACCAACGGCCAGGATCTCTGGACCTACTTCTTCCCCACAGTGGTGCTGCTGGTCGCCGTGTTCTGGATGCGCGGCTCGACCGTGCCCGGCACCGACTTCTCGCTCGGCGCCCGCACGCTGCCCAGCGCGCTCGGCATGGGCCTGCTCTTCGGCGGCCTGCTCGGGCTGGCCAACCAGCTCGTCATCGACCGGGAGGACGGTACGCTGCTGCGCGCCAAGGCCATCCCGGACGGCATGCTCGGCTACCTGGTCGGCAAGATCGTGCTGGTCTCGGCGGTCGCACTGATCGGCGTGGTCATCCAGCTCACGCCCGGGCTGTTCTTCCTGGACGGGCTGCGGCTCGGCGACCCCGGCGCCTGGCTCACGCTGGCCTGGGTGGTGCCGCTCGGGCTGGTGGCGACGCTGCCGCTGGGCGCGGTGATCGGCTCGCTGATCGAGAACCCGCGCAACATGGGCCTGGTGGTGATGCCGATCTTCGGCCTGATCGCGCTGTCCGGCATCTTCTATCCGATCAACGGCCTGCCCGGCTGGCTCCAGGGCGTCGCCCAGGTCTTCCCGCTCTACTGGCTAGGCTTGGGCATGCGCTCGGCGCTGCTCCCGGGCGACCTGGCAGCAGTCGAACTCGGCGGCTCCTGGCGGCACCTGGAGACGGTCGGCGTGCTCGGCGCCTGGGCGGTGCTCGGGCTCGTGCTGGCCCCGGTGGTGCTGCGCCGGATGGCCCGCCGGGAGTCCGGCTCGCGGGTCGCGGCCCGGCGGGAGCGGGCCATGCAGCGGGTCGGATGAGAGGGCGTCGATGAGCGAGACCGTGCACAACCGCATCGCGGTGCTGCGCGCCGAACGGGGCATCTCCCGCCGGCAACTGGCCGACGCGCTCGGTGTGCACTACCAGACCGTCGGTTACCTGGAGCGCGGCGAGTTCCGGCCCAGCCTGCACCTGGCGCTGCGCATCGCCGCGTACTTCGAGGTGCCGGTCGAGGTGGTCTTCTCGATCGAGCCGTTCCCGCGCATCGGCGACCCCGCGACGGCCCGCTCGGCCTGAGCCGGCGGGGGCGGGCGTGGCCGGCCACACGCCCGTCCCCCCGGCCGCCGCAACGGCGGTCCGGCAGGGCAGGATGTACGCCGAGGGGGTGGCGGTCATGGCGGGGCGGATCCGGGACGAGGACATCGCGCTGGTCCGCGAGCGCACCGCCATCGCGGACGTCATCTCCGAGGTGGTGACGCTCAAGTCGGCCGGCGGCGGCAACCTCAAGGGGCTGTGCCCGTTCCACGACGAGAAGAGCCCGTCGTTCAACGTCTCGCCCGCCCGCAACGTGTTCTACTGCTTCGGCTGCGGGGTCGGCGGCGACGCGATCAAGTTCCTGATGGACGCGGAGCACCTCAGCTTCGTCGAGTCGGTCGAGCGGCTGGCCGCCCGCGCCGGCATCCAGTTGCGCTACGTCGAGGACGACAGGTCCGCGCCGCGTGCCCGCCCGCAGCAGGGGCAGCGGCAGCGCCTGGTGGCCGCGCACGCCGCCGCCGTCGAGTTCTACCGCGCCCAGCTCAGCACCGCCGGCGCCCGCCCGGCCCGCGAGTTCCTCGCCGGGCGCGGCTTCGACCGGGCCGCCGCCGAGCGGTACGGCTGCGGCTTCGCCCCCGACGGGTGGGACCTGCTCACCAAGCACCTGCGCCAGCAGGGCTTCACCCACGACGAGCTGGTCACCGCCGGCCTGTCCCGCCCGGCCCGCTCCGGTTCGCTGATCGACCGGTTCCGCCGCCGCCTGATGTGGCCGATCCGGGACATCACCGGCGACGTGATCGGCTTCGGCGCCCGCAAGCTCTTCGACGACGACGACGGCCCCAAATACCTGAACACCCCCGAGACGCCGATCTACAAGAAGTCGCACGTGCTCTACGGCATCGACCAGGCCAAGCGGGAGATCGCCAAGCAGGGCAAGGTGGTGGTGGTCGAGGGCTACACCGACGTGATGGCCTGCCACCTGGCCGACGTGCCGACGGCGGTGGCGACCTGCGGCACGGCGTTCGGCGGCGACCACATCTCGGTGCTGCGCCGGGTGCTGTTCGACAGCGACGAACGGGCCGGCGAGATCATCTTCACCTTCGACGGCGACGCGGCCGGTCAGAAGGCCGCGCTGCGCGCGTTCGAGGACGACCAACGCTTCGTCGGGCGTACCTTCATCGCGGTCAGCCCCGACAACATGGACCCGTGCGAGCTGCGGCTGGCCAAGGGCGACCTGGCCGTACGCGACCTGGTGGCCCGCCGCGAGCCGCTGGTCGACTTCGCCCTCCGGCACGTGATCAGCCGGTTCGACCTGGACACCGTCGACGGCCGGGTCGAGGCCATGCGCCGCGCCGCGCCTCTCGTGGCGAAGATCAAGGACCGGGAGAAGCGCCCGGAGTACGTCCGCAAGCTCGCCGGTGACCTCGGCATGGAGATCGAGCCGGTGCAGCGCGCGGTGCTCGGCGCGGCGAACGGGCAACCCGCGCCCGGTGCTCCCGCCGCACCCGCGCGCCCCGGCCGGCCCGCGCCCAGCGTGGACAGCCCTCGGTCCATGGTGGAGCGGGAGGCGCTGAAGCTGGCGTTGCAGGAGCCGGTCCTGGCCGGCCCGATGTTCGACGCGGTCGAGGTGACCGACTACCAGCACCCGGTGCACGTCTCGGTACGCGCCGCGGTGGCCGCGGCCGGCGGCGCGTCCGCCGCCACCGGCGGCGCGGTCTGGATCGAGCGGGTCCGCGACGCGTGCGACGACCTGGCCGGGCAGGCGCTGATCGGTGAGCTGGCGGTGGAGCCGCTGCGCATCGACGGCGAGCCGGACCCGAGGTACGTCTCGATCACCATGGCGCGGCTGCAGTGGAGTTCGGTCACCGGCCGCATCCGTGACCTGAAGTCGAAGATCCAGCGGATCAACCCGGTGAGCAACAAGGACGAGTACTTCGCCCTGTTCGGGGAACTGCTCTCGCTGGAACAGCACGCACGGGCACTGCGCGAGCAGGCCGCCGGAGGTTTGTGATGGGTCTGTTCAACCGCCGGCCGAAACTCCCGTCGGCCGACCGGCCGCCGCTGGCCGCCGACGAGCGGGTGCTCGCCTGGGCCGCCGCCGGCACCGGCGAGGGCGGCAACGACGGCGTGCTGGTCGCCAGCAACCGCGGGCTCTGGCTGCCCGGCCGGGTGGACCGCCTCGGCTGGCACGACATCCTCAAGGCGGTCTGGTCCGGCCGGGAACTCACTGTCACGCCGGCCGAGCCGGTCGCCGAGCGCGACGGCTACCTGGTGGTCGCGGACGGCCTCCCCGGGACGTACCTGCTCGTCGACCCGGGTGACCTGCCGCACCAGGTCCGGGCCCGGGTCACCGGCTCGGTGGCGTACACCTCGCACCACGAGGTGCCCGGCGGCTCCGGCCGGATCGCGGCCCGGCGGGTGCCCGGGGTCGACGGTCTGACCTGGACGGTCCGCTACGACCCGGGGACGCCGGCCGACGACGAGGCGGTGACCGACGAGACCGCCCGGCTGGTCGCGGCGGCGCGGGCCGCCACCGCCCCCGCCGACGCCTGAGGCCGCGCCACGCCCGGAGTCACACGGGGTCAGGCACGTGGGCGGGCGCCGTCGAGGAAGAGCGCGACGACCCGGGCGGGTCCGGTCTCGTCGGTGAGGTCGGCCGCGCGGGCCAGGTGCAGGAACGCGTTCATCAGGAACTCCGGTTCGCCGGTGACGGCGCCCTCGGCCCGGGCGTCGGCGAAGAACCGGGTCACCGGCGCCAGCATCAGGGCGACGTAGAGGCCCGAGACGTGCTCGCTGGTCTCGGCGGAGACGAGCGGCAGGGTGTCGTAGATGCGCTGCTCGAACGTGACCGCGTCGCCGTGCTGACCGGCGGCGACGGTGGCGAGCGCGAGCAGCCGCTGCGGCACGTCGCCGGGGCCGGCCAGCGCCGCCGCGATCCGACCACCGACGTCCCGGATGTACCGTTCCGCCACCGCGATGTAGAGATCCTCCTTCCCGCCGGGGAAGTGGTGGTAGATGGACGGCTTCTGGATGCCGACGCTGCGGCCCACGCCGACCAGGGAGATGCCCTGGTAGCCGGTCGCGCGGAGCTGCTCGGCGAAGGCGTCCATGATCTGGGTGCGGGTGTCGGCTGGGCTCATCGGTTCTTCCTCGCGTGGTGGAGGGCGAGGGCGCAGGCCGCGGTCCCGGCGACGGCGAGGGTGACGATCGCCGCGACGCCGATCGGGGCCGCGGTGAGCGCCGCGTCGCCGCCGAGCTGGCGGGCGGTGTCGACGATATAGGTGAGCGGGTTGGCGACGGCGATCACCCGCATCCAGCCGGCGAGTTCGTCGACCGGCGCGAACACGCCGGTGAAGAACGACAGGCCGAACACGACGAGCGTGACCAGGTTGGTGGCCGACGCCGAGCCCGACCGGAGCGCGAGCGCCATGCTCAGCAGCGCGACGCCGAGGCCCAGGGCCAGCATCAGCAGCAGCATCCCGGCGACGCCGGACCAGCTCGCCGGCCGGTAGCCGATCGCGGTGGCCCCGGCCACTGTGACCGCCATCTGGAGGACGACGGCGATCAGCGCGGCGACGGCCGGGCCGACGAGGAACGGTGTCGTGGTGCCGTGGGCGAGCCGGAGGCGGTCGAGGTATCCGCTGGTGAGGTCGCCCAGCACCAGCGTGCCGGCGGCGCCCGCGCCGGTGGCGACGCCGGTGAGCAGGATCAGCGGCAGCAGGAACGCGATGAAGCTCGTCCCGTCCAGGTAGGTGCTGCCGACGGAGTCGAGCTGCCCGGCGTAGACGAGCAGGAAGAACAGGGACTGGGCGACCGGGGCGACCAGCAGCGCGGGCGTCCGGAGCACGGCGCGCGTGGAGCGTCTGATCGCCGCGAGGACGACGGGGGCCGGTGAGCGGCGGGGCGGGGTGACTGCGAGCGGGAGCACGGATCCGGGCCTTTCGGGGTGCGGTGGGGTCACGCCTCAGCGGGCGGCGAGGGCGACGAAGACGTCGTCGAGGGAGGGCTCGGCGAGGTGCAGCCGGGTGATGTCGGCGGCGGCGTCGCCGGCCTCGGTCAGGGCCTTCGCCAGGGCACGCGGGTCGTCGGGCACGCTGAGGCGTACCCGGTCCGGCCGGTCGGGATCGGCGCGGAATCCGGCCTCGGACGCGGCGGCGAACGCGGTGGCGGCGGCGGCGCCGGAGAGGTCGAGCGTGAGCGTACGGGCGCCGACGCGTTGCTTGAGCACCGCCGGTGGGCCCTGGGCGACCACCCGGCCGTCCCGGAGCACCGCGATCTCGGTGGCGAGCACGTCCGCCTCGTGCAGGTCCTGGGTCGAGAGGAGCAGCGACGTGCCGGCCTGGTTGAGGCGGGTCAGCTCGGTCCAGAAGTCGATGCGCGCGAGCGGGTCCAGGCCGGTGGTCGGCTCGTCCAGGATCACCACGGCGGGCTCGGCGACGAGCGCCACGGCCAGGTCGAGCTTGCGGCGGGTGCCGCCGGAGAGCTTGGCCACCCGGGTCGAGCGGTGCTCGCCCAGGCCGAACAGGCCGATGAGTTCCCGGGTGCGGCGCGCCCGCTCACGGCGGCCGAGCCCGAGCGCCACGCCGTGGAAGTCGAGCACCTCCGTCGGTGAGGCCAGCGGGTCCAGGGCGTTCGACTGCGGCGCGAGGCCGATCAGGCGCCGGGCGTCCCGGGCCTGCGTGACGGTGTCGAACCCGCCGACGCGTACCGAACCGGACGTCGGAGTGCGCAGCGTCGCGACGATCTCCAGCAGCGTGGACTTGCCGGCGCCGTTGTGGCCGAGCACGACGAAGCGGCTGCCGGGCGCGACGGTGAGGTCGAGCGCGCGCAGGGCGTCCCGGGTCCCGTAGGTCTTGGTCAGGGCGGTGGCGAGCACGAGCGGGGTCATGCCGCCACCCTACCGACCGGTCGGTAGGGGAGCCAAATCCGGTTGTCGACCCACCCGCCCGCCGCTAGCGTCACGGCATGTTCGCCACCGAGCGCGTCCGTCTGCGCCCGCCCACCCCCGACGACGCGCCGGACCTGTTCCGCCTGAACGCCGATCCGGAACTGCACCTGGTCACCGACGACGGGCCGTTCCTGCCGCACCACGTCGGCCACGTCCGGGCCCGGCTGGAGAAACGCGCCGCCGAGCAGCCGGCGCTCGACGCCGCGGTGTCGCTGCTGGCCGAGACCGTCGCCGACGGCACGTTCCTCGGCACCGGCGTGCTGTGGGGCATCAACACCTTCAACGGGTACGCCCACCTCGGCATCACCCTGCTCCCCGAGGCGCGCGGTCAGGGCTACGGCACCGAGGTGATCCGGCTGCTCTGCCGGTACGGCTTCCGCAACCGCAACCTGCGGCGCCTGGAGATCGAGACGCTCGCCGGCAACACGGCCATGCGGCGTACCGCCGAGAGATGCGGGTTCGTCCACGAGGGCACCCAGCGGGACCGCGAGTACGACGGCGACGGCTACACCGACCTGGTGCTCTACGGCCTGCTGCGGCGCGACTGGACGCCGTAGCCGCAGTGGTGCCGCCCCGGCGCTGGCCGAGGCGGCACGGTCCTGCGCTCAGCCGGTGCGGTAGAACCGTTGCGCACCCGGGTGCAACGGGATCGGGCGGGTCGCCGCGGCGCTGGACCGGTTGAAGTTCGCCGCCTCCGGGTGCACCTGGATCAGCTCCCCCTGCCAGGTGAACAGCACCCGGGTCAGGTCGTACGCGAGTTGCTCCGGCATGTCCGCCGCCACCAGGATCACGTTCGCCACCGTGATGGTCGGCGTCGGCGCGGGGGTGCCGTAGACCTCCTTCGGCAGCGTCGCGGTCGTGTAGACCGCGCCGAAGCGGGCGCTCAGCGGCTCGATCAGTTCGTCGATCGGCAGCAGCCGGAACGTGCCGGGCGCGGAGGACAGCAGGTCCTTGACGCCAGGTGTGGGCAGACCGCCGGAGAAGAACATGGCGTCCAGGCCCTTGGCCCGCATCTGCTTCACCGTTTCCGGCAGCGACAGGTTGAGCCGTTGGATGTCCCGGTTCGGGTCGATGCCGGCGGCGGTGAGCAGGCGCCCCGCGATGATGTCGGTGCCGGACTTCGGCGAACCGGTGGAGATGCGCTTGCCGCGCAGGTCGGCGAAGCTGCGGATCTTGCCGTCGGCGCGGACGATCACGTGCGTGTAGTTGCTGTAGACCCGCGCCAGCGCGCGCACCGCCTGCGGCTGCTTGTCGAACGCCCCACGCCCGTCCACCGCGTCCGCCGCCGTGTCGGCCAGGCTGAACGCGATCTCCATGTCCCCGCTCGCCACCCGGGTGATGTTCTCCACCGAGGCGCCGGTCGGCTCCGCCCGCGCCTCGTACCCGGGCAGGTGACGGGTGATCAGGTCGGCGTACCCGCCGCCGAGCTGGTAGTAGACGCCTGTGGTGTTGCCGGTGGCCAGGAAGATCCGCCCACCGTGCCACGCCTCCGGGGCCGGGTCCTCGGCCGCGCAGCCGGCCACCAGCACCGCCGTCATCAGCGCGGCGGTCAGCCGCACCGCGCGGCCGGTCACCGGCGGACCGCCGGTTCCAGCGCCTCCGCCACCCGCTGCACCAGCGTCGCCGTCTCGTAACCGATCTGGCCCAGGTCGCAGCCGGGCGCGGCGAGCACGCCGAGCAGCGCCCGTTCACCCACCGCCATCACCAGCATCACCCCGCCGTCCATGTCGACGATCTGCTGGCGCACCCGGCCGGCGGACATCAGCCGGGCCGCGCCAACGGTCAGGCTCGCCAGCCCGCTGATCACCGCCGAGAGCTGGTCGACCTGGTCCGGGGCGAGGTCCGGCGAAGACGCCAGCCGCAGCCCGTCCTCGGAGACCGCGAGCGCGTGCGAGACGTCCGGCACCTGCTCGGCGAAGTTCGCCAGCAGCCAGTCCAGGCCGGCGGAGGACGGTGAGGTCATGGTCTTCTCCCGGTGGGTGTGGTGTTCGGGGCACGGCGGGTCGCGCTGGCCACCCCCTCGGCGAGGGCGGACAGCCGGGCACGTACCACTTCGGGGTCGAGCAGGTCGACGGCCGGCGGCGGTGCGGTGGCGTCCGGCATCGGCTCGGGCAGGTGGCCGCCCACCTGCCGCCGGGGCAGCCCGGCGGCGGTGGTCGGGACGGGCGTCGGCGGCCCGCTCACCGGCCGGATCCGGGCCGTGCTCGGCGCCAGCAACGCGCCTCCCGGCGTGCGGACGGCGGCGACGCCGCGCACCGGGCCGACGGGTGTGGCGCTGGTGACGAGGCTGCGGCTGCCGGCCGCCGACCGCGCCGCGGGCCCGGACTTGAACCATGCCGCGGCGCGCGGTCGCCGCTCGACCATCGGCCGCGACGCCACCGACTCGACCCGGGTCAGCGCCGACTCCGGTACGTCGACCTGCGCCACCGTTCCGGTGCCGGGGTTGTGCAACTGCACCCGGATGCCGTGCCGGGCAGCCAGGTGGGCCACCACGTGCAGGCCCATGCTGCCCGCCGCGGCGCTGGAGAGCGTGGCCGGCGCGGCCAGCCGCTCGTTGATCTCGGCCAGCCGGCCCTCGCTGACACCGATGCCCTGGTCGTGGACGCGCAGCACCAGCCCGTCAACGGTGCGCCGGCCGTCGACGAGTACCCGGGCTGCGGGCGGCGAGTAGACGGTGGCGTTCTCCAGCAGCTCGGCCAGGAGGTGCACCAGGTTGCCGGCCGCCGCGCCGTGCACCGCGGCGGTCGGCACGTCGATCTCCACCCGCGGGTAGTCCTCGATCTCGGAGGCCGCCGCCCGTACTACGTCCTCCAGCAGCAACGCGCCCTCGTGCCCCCGGCCGGGCTCACCACCGGCGAGCACCAGCAGGTTCTCCCCGTTGCGACGCAACCGGGCGGCGAGGTGGTCCAGCGCGAACAGCCGGGCCAGCGCGTCCGGGTCGGTCTCCTCGCGCTCGAAGTCGTCGAGCAGCCGCAGCTGCCGGGTGATGAGCGTCCGGATGCGCCGGGCCAGCGCCTCCGCCATCCGGGTCACGTCCAGCCGCAACTCGGCCTGCTGGCCGGCCAGCCGCAACGCGGCCCGGTTCACCGTGTCGAACGCCTCGGCGACCTGCGCCACCTCGTCCCGGCCCCGCCTGATCCCGTCGGTCATCCGGGTTGCCGCACCCTCCGCCGGGGTGCCCTCGCCCGCCGCGATCGCGGTGATCCGTTCCGGCAGCTCCCGGTTCGCCATGGTGAGCGCGGCCACCCGCAGCCGGCGCAACCGGCGGCTGGTACGGACCGCCAGCAACACGGCGGTGACCAGCGATCCGAGCGCGACGGTGCTCGTCGCACCGGCGGTCAGCACCGCGCGCAGCCGGGCCGCCGCGGCCAGGTCCGCCGCGTCCCGGTCCAGCCCGTCGGACAGGTCCCGGCCGAGCAGGTTGTACCGGCGGATCGCGCCGCTCTGCGCCACGTACCAGGCGTCGCCGTCGATCTCCACCGTGCCCGGCGCGCCGTCGAGGTCGAGGACGGCGTCCCGCATCCGGCGGGCCGTGGTCACGTCGGCGCCATCGACCAAGCGGTACCAGGCGGTTCTCGACGAGTCGGAGGCGATCCGCAGGAACTCGGCCTGCCGCTGCTCCCGGGCACCCCGCAGCCGGCCCAGCCGGGCCAGTTCGCCACTTTGCAGTCCACCGCGGACGAACACCGCCCGTAGCAGGTCGCGCTCCAGCGAGGACAGATGCTCCTGGGCGGCCACCGCTGCCACCTCACGGGCCTGGTTGGCCAGGTCGGCGTCGCGGAGCTGGCTCGGCAGCGCGTCCGCGACCGCGAGCAGGGACTCCACGAGCGACACGTACGCCGGGTCGGCGTCCTCGCCAGCCACCGCCTGCTCCCGGGTGGGGGCGAGCTTGTCCAGGCGCCGGCTGGCGTCGTTGAGCACGGGTGCCAGGTCGGGGGCGGCCCGGCGCACGTCACCCTGCGCCGCGCGGTAGCGCTCCACAGCCGTGTCCACCCGGCGACGCTGCGCGTCCACGAGCGGGCGGCCCGACGTACCACCGCGCTGGCGCAACGCGGCCGTCTCGCCCAGTTCGCGTTCCAGCTCGTGCACCAGCCGTACGGTCGCGGTGGCGGTGCCGGCGAGCACGCGGGCCCGGTCGGCGTCGGTGGACGCGTCGAGCGCGGCGTCGGTCTGCGCCGCGCCCAGCACGACCAGGCCGGCGGTGGCCACCAGGATCGGGGCCAGCAGTTGGACGCGGACCGAGCGGAGGCGTCCGGTGCGGTCCGCGGAGCGGTGATGCCGGCGTACGCGAGCCGGGTGGGGCAGCGGCACGGGGGTCTCCGGGTCGGGTCGGTGGGCCGGGCCCGGACGCGTGTCCGGGCCCGGCCCGTTCGGGTCAGCTCGCGCCGAGGTCGCTCAGCGCCCGCTCCGCGCCGCGGTGCAGCGGCACCGGGTCGGTCTTGCGGGCGTTGCCCAGCTCGATGCCCTTCGCCGCCGGGTTCGCCTGGGCCAGAGTGTCCTTCTTCTCGAAGACCGTCCGGGTGATCGCGCAGGCCACGTCGGCGTCCAGGTTGTCCCGCACCAGCAGCACGTTCGGCACCACGATGGTGGGCACGTCGGCCGGGGTCCGGTAGATGTCCTTGCCGATGGTGCCCGCCTGGTAGGCCGGGTTCAGCTCCGCCATCTTCGGCAGCAGCGGGCTGATGTCGACGAACTTCACCTTGTCGCCGGACGTGGTGAACAGGTCGGTCACCCCGCCGGTCGGCACGCCGCCGGACCAGAAGAAGCCGTCGATGCTGCCGTCCTTCATGCCGTCGACGGTCTTGGTGAGGTCCAGCCGCTGCGCCTGGATGTCCTTGGCCGGGTCCAGCCCGGCGGCGGTGAGCAGCCGGTTGGCGATGACCTCGGTGCCGGACTTGGGCGAGCCGGTGGAGATCTTCTTGCCCTTCATGTCGGCCACCGACGTGATACCCGCGTCGGCGCGGACCACCACCTGCGTGTAGTTGTCGTAGATCCGGGCCAGTGCCTTGACCGGCTGCGGCGCGGTGAAGCTCCCCTTGCCCTGCACCGCGTTGACGGCGGTGTCGAACAGCGAGAACGCCACGTCGTACTGGCCGGCGACGAGCTGCTCGACGTTCTGCACCGAGGCGCCGGTCTCGGCGGCCGTCCCGGTGAGCTTGCCGTCGGTGGTCTTGCTCAGCTCACCGGCGAGCGCGTTGCCGACCACGTAGTAGACGCCGGTGGCGTTGCCGGTGGCGATGCCGACCCGGGTGTCCTTGGTGACCTTGCAGCTGACCTCGCGGGCCGCGTCGTCCTTCGCCGCGCCGTCCTGACGGCCCCCGCAGCCGGCGGCACCGGCGGCGACCAGGACAAGTGCCCCGACGCCCGCCACTATCCTCGCGTCGATCCGTCCCACTCTCTCTCCTCCCCAAGGTCCACGGATTCTTCGACCGCCGGGCGGCCGGGGTGTCCGGCGGCGCCACGTCGGACGTACACGCCCGCGACCGCGAGCGCGGCGAGTGCCGCGCCGATCGCCATGGGCAGCGGTTCCAGCCAGAGCAGCACCAGTCCGGCAATCGCGCCGACGATCCGCTCCGGCACGCCGGCCGGGCCCACACCCGGGAGCCAGCCGCCGGCCGCGACCGCCAGCACGGCCACGCCCAACGCCGACACCAGGCCGGCCGTCACGATCCGCCCGGCGCCGCCGATGCCGAGCAGGCCGAGGCCGGTCGGCGTGATCACGAAGGCCAGCGGGATCAGGTACGCCGGCAGCGCGTACCGCAGGGTCTGCCACATGGTCGGCACCAACCGGCCGCCGGTGACCGCGGCGGCGGCGACAGCCGCGAGCGCGGTCGGCGGCGAGACCTCGGACAGCACCGCGAAGTAGAAGACGAACATGGCCGCGGCGGGCGCCTCGACGCCCAGGTTCAGCAGCGCCGGACCGATGATCACCCAGCCGATGACGAAGGAGGCGGTGACCGGCACCGCGAGGCCGAGCAGGCTGAGCGCGACCGCGGCGAGCACGGCGGTCAGCGCCAGCACCACCGCCGGCTCCGAGCTGACCGCCTGCGCGCCGTCGATCAGCAGCGCGGCGGCCTGCGGCCCGAGGCCGGTCTTCGTGGTGGTGGCGGTGATGATGCCGGCCGCGGCGCAGACGGCGGTCACCGCGAGCACCCCGCGTACGCCGTCGCGCAGCGCCTCCACCAGCCGGGCCGGGGTGAGCCGGTGCCGCCGGTCCAGGAAGGACAGGACCGCGGCGAGCACGGTGGCGATGACCACCGCCCGCATCGCGGACGCGCCGAGCGCCAGCACCAGGATGATCACGAGAAGGGAGAGGAAGTGGTAGCCGAAGCGGGCCAGCAGGCGCCAGGCCGAGCCGGTGTCGATGACCACCGGCCGGACCCCGGAGCGCCGGGCGTCGATCTCGACGGAGAGCAGGATGCCCAGGTAGTAGAGGATCGTCGGCACCGTCGCCCAGCCGAGCACCTGGAGGTAGGACACGCCCAGGTACTCGGCGATGATGAACGCGGCGGCGCCGAGCGTCGGCGGGGACAGGATCGCTCCCACACCGGCGGCGGCGAGCATGCCGCCCGCGCGTTCGGCCGGGTAGCCGGCGCGCCGCAGGATCGGCCAGGTCACCGCGCCGATGCTGACGGTGGTGGCGGCGCCGGAGCCGGAGACCGTGCCGAGCAGGAAGCCCGAGGCGACGGCGGTGCGGCCGGCGGCCGTACGGGAACGGCGGAACGCGGCGGCGGACAGCTCCACGAAGAACCGGCCCGCCCCGGAGAGGTTGAGCACCGCGCCGTAGATGGTGAACAGCACGATGTAGGAGGCGGCCACGTCGAGCGGGGTGCCGTAGAAGCCGCTGTCGGAGTTGTAGAACGCGTCGACGAGCTGCCCGAAGTCGAGCCCCGCGTGCGCCACCGGCCAGGCCTGCGGCAGCAGGCCGCCGTAGTAGCCGTACCCGAGGAACAGCACGCACACCGCGGGCAGGATCCATCCGGTGGTGCGCCGGCACGCCTCGAGCAGCAGGAGCAGCAGCCCGGTGCCGAACGCCACGTCCAGCGGATCCAGCAGCCCCTGCCGGTCGAGGAAGGCGTCGTACCCGCCGCCACCGGCGCCGATCGTGACCGGCAGTACCGGGTAGAGGCAGACGACGAGCGCCGTGACGGCCAGCAGCCAGTCCACCGGCGTCGGTCCGTGCCGGTCGTCAGTGTCGGCTGCGGTCCGCCGCAGCCGCACCCCCGAGGGGTACGCGAGGAACACCATCGGCAGGACGCCGGCCAGGAAGAAGATGAGGTAGTACTTGCTGCCCTGGGCCAGCGGGAAGAACACCTGCCAGAGCGTCAGCAGACCGACCGCGACGGTGACGCCGGTGAAGAGGAGGCCGACCGGTCCGGCGAGCACCCGGCCCGGCTTCTCGTCCTCGAACCGGGCGGCGAGTTCGCGGGTGTCCGGGTGCGATCCGTCCGGGGCGTGCTCCGGGCTCTCGTCCGCGGTGTCGCGGTCCGCGTCGCCGCGGGTGTGGTGGTGTCCGGCGTGGCTGTGGTGGTGCGTCTCGCCCGGCCCGTCGTCGGCCCATTCGGGGCCGCCGACGTTGCCCTCGTCCGGCGGCAGTGACACCACCTCGGCGTCCACGTCGGACCCCGGTCGTCCGCCGGACGGCGGCCGGGGTTTCGGGGGAGTGGCGTCGGAGGGGCGAACGGGCGGCACGATCGGGCACGATACGCGAATAGCGCGCACGGTGGGAACATTGCCGATCATGATTGCAATGAGTGACGGAATGGAGCGTCGCTCACTCGTGGCACGTATTTCTTGAAACAGTTTCGCGATGCCGGGAGGGGGTCTCTCGCGGCCTACTTCCAGCATGGTTTACAACGATGAAGAATGGGCGTGTCCCGGGATGCTTGCCGTCACGCAACGTGTCCACTGAGGTGGGTGGGTCGTCCGCGTTGACGCGCGCGGACACCGTCCGTCGCAGCGGGGCGCGCCGGTTCGCGCGCGCTCGCGCCCGGCGTACCCGCCCGGACGGGAAATGCGCGGAGTGCGTCTTCTCCGCTCCGCGTTTCCGCGAGCGCCGTCCTTTCTGCCGAGGTGGCGGCATCGGAAGACAGATCACGCGCCCCGTCGGTGCCCCCCGACCGCGCCGCCCCGTACGCCGCGCCCCATTGGCGCGCCGGCCGGCGGACGGGCGGTGACCGACCCTTCGTGGGTGGAACGCCATGGGTGCTTCCGGCCCCGTTTCACACCCGTGACGTTCCACTCGTCGTGACCGTCGTCGAGATGGCGGCGACGGGTGGTCGCGGCGGAGCGACGGCTCGCCGAGATCTCGGGCGGGGTGCGGTGGGGCGCCGGTGAGAGGGTGCCTCCCGCCGCCTTTGCTCTGCATCCATCGGCGCACACGGTGACGGAGCGTGTCCGCCGCGCGGGTGGCTGCAGAGCAAAGGCGGCGAGGGAGTGAAAGCGCCGACGGGGAAGAGGGCGGCGGAGAGCGGGCAGGCGGCGGCCGGGTGGCCGGGTGGCCGGTTTGCGGGTGCGGTGGTTACCGCTGCCCTCGTCAGGGCATGTCGTGCGGGACGACATGACGACGAGGAGGTGCCATGGCCGCCCGCGACGACGCCCACGACGTCCACGACGACGCCCGCGACGCGCGCGACGTCCCCGCTGCGCGCGACGACGCCCGCGCCGGGCAGGACCGGTCCGGCGGGCGCGAGCACGTGGGGCCGGTGGGGCCGGACGACGGACCGGACAGCCCGGCCGACCTGTCGGCGACGGGCTGGATGGCGACCCTCAAGCGGACCGTCCGGGAGTTCCAGGACGACAGCCTCACCGACTGGGCCGCCGCGCTCACCTACTACGGCGTGCTCTCCATCTTCCCGGGCGTCCTGGTGCTGATCTCGCTGCTCGGCCTGCTCGGCGACCGGGCCACCGAGGGGGTACGGGACACCGTCGGGCAGGCGGTGCCGGAGGAGAACATTCGCCGCGTCATCGAGACCGCGATCGACCAGGCCGGCCAGTCCGGCGGCCTGGCGAGCATCGCGGCGATCGTCGGTCTGGCGGCGGCGTTCTGGTCGGCCTCCGGCTACATCGCCGCGTTCATGCGCGCCTCGAACAGCATCTACGACGTGCCGGAGGGACGGCCGATCTGGAAGACGCTGCCGGTACGCCTCGGCGTGACCGCGGTGATCGGCGTGATGCTGCTGATCAGCGCCGTGATCGTGGTGTTCACCGGCGGGCTGGCCGAGCAGGCCGGAAACGCGATCGGGCTCGGCGGGACCGCCGTGACGGTCTGGAACATCGCCAAGTGGCCGGTGCTGCTGGTGCTGGTGAGCCTGATGTTCGCGATCCTCTACTGGGCCTCGCCGAACGCCCGGCACGGCGGCTTCCGCTGGGTCAGCCCCGGTGGCGTGCTCGCGGTGGTGCTCTGGCTGGTGGTGTCCGGGCTGTTCGCGCTCTACGTCAGCAACTTCGGCTCGTACAACAAGACGTACGGCGCGGTGGCCGGCGTGATCATCTTCCTGGTGTGGCTCTGGCTGAGCAACGTGGCGATCCTGCTCGGTGCGGAGTTCGACGCCGAGTTGGAGCGCAGCCGCGCCATCGCGGCCGGGCACCCGGTCGACGAGGAGCCCTACGTCGAGCTGCGCGACGACCGCAAGCTGCGCAAGAAGGGCCGCGCGCCCTCCCGCTGACCCGACATCGCGCCGCCCCGCCCGGAAGTGACACGGGCGGGGCGGCGCGTTTTCATGATCCGGATCTTGCTTTTGTTCGTATGGACAAAAGTTTGCATCGGACGTGCCGAAGCTATGGACATGCGGCCCGGAAGGCTCCTACTGTGTCGGACACAACACCCATCCGATGCGGAGGTGACTGCCGGTGCGGACGGCCGACCCCCTGCACGTACGGCTCCTGCGGCTGCTCCGGGACGAGGGCGCGGTGTCCCGCGCCGAACTCGGCGACCGGCTCCAGATGCCCCGCCCGCGCCTGCTCGCCGAGCTGGAACGCCTCGTCTCCCTGGGATACGTGGCGGAGGCCGGGCTGGCCGCCTCCCGGGGCGGGCGGCGCTCCACCCTCGTCGAGCTGAGCCCGCACCTGCGGTTCGCCGCCGTCGACCTGGGCGCCAGCTCGATCGACGTGGAGGTGGTGAACGGCCGGCTGGAGACGGTGGCCGCCTACACCGAGGCCGCCGACATCCGCTCCGGGCCGAAGGTGACCCTCCAGCGGGTGAACGAGCTGCTGCACAAGGCCAAGGTGGACGGCGCGTACGAGCGGCTCGACGCGGTCGGCATCGGCGTACCGGGCCCGGTGAGCTTCCGCGACGGCGTGCCGGTCTCCCCGCCGATCATGCCCGGGTGGGACCGGTTCCCGGTCCGCGAGCTGCTCACCCGCGAACACGGCTGCCCGGCGGTGGTCGACAACGACGTCAACATCATGGCGATCGGGGAACGGCACGGCGGCGTGGCCCACTCGGTCGACGACTTCCTGTTCATCAAGATCGGTACCGGCATCGGCTGCGGCATCTACCTGCACGGCGAGGTCTACCGGGGCACCGACGGCTGCGCCGGGGACATCGGCCACATCCAGGTCGACCCGAATGGTCCGATGTGTTCCTGCGGCAACCTCGGCTGCCTGGAAGCGGTGTTCAGCGGCGCCGCGCTGGCCCGCGAGGCGACTGTGGCGGCCCGCACCGAGGTGTCCCCGGCGCTGGCCGAGCGGCTGGCCGCCCGGGGCGTGGTGACCGCGCTCGACGTGGCGCAGGGGGCGATCGAGGGGGACGTCACCTGCATCCAGCTCATCCGCGACGGCGGCCGGCGGGTCGGCAGTGTCCTGGCCGGGCTGGTCAGCTTCACCAACCCGTCGATGATCGTCATCGGCGGCGGGCTCGCCCAGCTCGGCCACATCCTGCTCGCCGAGATCCGCAGCGTGGTCTACCGCCGCTCGCTGCCGCTGGCCACCGGCAACCTGCCCGTCGTCCTGTCCGAGCTGGGCCCGCGCGCCGGCGTCGCCGGCGCGGCGGTGCTGGCCAGCGACCTCGCGTTCGGAGAAGCAGCATGAGCGACACCGGCACGCCACTGGTCGAGGCGCCCGCCGACGCCGTCGCGGGCGAGGTGGTCCTGCGCCTCACCGACGTGGTCAAGACGTTCCCGGGGGTACGCGCGCTCGACGGCGTCCAGCTGGAGGTACGGGCCGGTGAGGTGCACTGCCTGCTGGGACAGAACGGCGCCGGCAAGTCCACCCTGATCAAGGTGCTGGCCGGGGTGCACCGGCCGGACTCCGGCGAGGTCCTGTGGCGGGGCGAGCCGGCGTCGTTCGCCAACCCGCAGGCCGCCATGCGCGCCGGCATCGCCACCATCTACCAGGAACTCGACCTGGTCGACGACCTGTCGGTGGCGGAGAACGCGTTCCTCGGCCACGAGCCGCGCCGGTTCGGCTTCGTCCGGCGGGGGCACATGGCCCGGCGTACCCGGCAGATCCTGGCCCGGCTCGGCCACCCGGAGATCCCGCCCGGCCGCCTGGTGCGGCACCTGCCGGCCGCGGGCAAGCAGATCGTCAGCATGGCCCGGGCGCTGTCCCACGAGGCCCGGCTGATCATCATGGACGAACCGAGCGCGGTGCTGGCCCACGACGAGGTGGCGAACCTGTTCCGGATCATCCGGGAACTCACCGCGCAGGGCATCGCGGTCATCTACATCTCGCACCGGCTGGAGGAGATCCGCGAGATCGGCGACCGGGTCACCGTACTCAAGGACGGCCGGACCACGGCGGCGAGCCTGCCGGCCCGCGAGACGCCGACCCGCGATCTGGTCGCCCGGATGACTGGGCGGACCATCGAGTACGTCTTCCCGCAGCGTCCGGCCGACCACGGGGGCGGTGCGGAACTGCTGCGGGTGGACGGGCTGACCCGGCACGGCGAGTTCGCCGACGTCTCGCTCGGGGTCCGGGCCGGCGAGATCGTCGGCATCGCCGGGCTGGTCGGTTCCGGCCGTTCGGAGCTGCTGGAGACCATCTTCGGCGCGCGCCGGGCGCAGGCCGGGACGGTCCGGGTCGACGGCCGCGTGTTGCGTCCGGGCAGCGTGGGCGCCGCGGTACGGGCCGGGATGGGCATGGCGCCGGAGGAGCGCAAGAGTCAGGCGCTGCTGCTCGGCGAACCGATCTACCGCAACGTCACGCTCGCCACGTTCAGCAGGTACGCCCGCCTCGGGTTCACCGACGCCGGGCGGGAACGCGCCGAGGCCGACCGGATCGCGGCGTCGCTGGAGTTGCGGCCCCGGGACGTACGCCGGCCGGTGCGCACGCTCTCCGGCGGCAACCAGCAGAAGGTGGTGGTCGGGCGGTGGCTGCTCGGGGACACCCGGCTGCTGTTGCTCGACGAGCCGACCCGGGGCGTGGACGTGGGCGCTCGGGCCGAGCTGTACCAGGTGATCCGCGACCTGGCCGCCCGCGGCGTCGGGGTGCTGCTGGTCTCCAGCGAGGTGCCCGAGGTGCTGGGCCTGGCCGACCGGGTGCTGGTGATGCGGGAGGGCCGGGTGGTCCGCGAGGCCCCGGCCGGCGAACTGGACGAGAACACCGTGCTCGACCTCGTCATGGCGGGGTCCCTCATGGAAGGCGCACCGGCATGAGCGAAGCCACTGACACCTCGCTGCCCGCGCAGTCGCCGCCGGTGGAACGGGCGGAGACCGCCAAGGTCGACGCGCCGGCGCGGCTCTCCTGGTGGCGCGGCGACGGCGGGGAGGGCGTCAAGCGCAACCTCGGCCTGCTCGCCACGCTCGTCGTCCTGGTGGTCATCGGCATCCTGACCCGCCCCGACCTCTACGGTGATGCGAACTGGGTGTGGGGCAACACGCTCACCATCCTCAAGCTCGCCTCGGTGGTCGGCGTGGTCACCGTCGGGATGACCTTCGTGATCATCGGCGGCGGCATCGACTTGTCGGTCGGCGCAATCGTGGCGCTGGCGGGGGTCTGGTGCACCACAGTGGCCACGCAGAGCTACGGCGCGGGCGGCATGATCTTCACCGCGCTCACCGTCGGGCTCGCCGTCGGCGTGGTGAACGGGCTGCTCGTCTCGTACGGACGGCTGGTGCCGTTCATCGCCACGCTCGCCATGCTCGTCGCCGCCCGGGGGCTGGCGGCGGAGATCTCCGACAAGCAGACCCAGGTGTCCGGCAACACGTTCATCAACGGCATCGCCAGCACGAACGTGCTCGGCATCCCGCTGCTCGTGTACATCCTGGTGGCGGTGGTGGCGGCCGGCTGGGTGCTGTTGAACCGCACCACGTTCGGCCGCCGTACGGTGGCGGTCGGCGGCAACCCCGAGGCGGCCCGGCTCGCCGGCATCAACGTCCGCCGGCACACGGTGCTCCTCTACGCGCTCTCCGGCCTGTGCTGCGGCATCGCCGCGGTCATGCTGACCGCGCAGGCCACCTCCGCGCAGGCGGCGATGGCCAACCTCTACGAGCTGGACGCGATCGCCGCCGCGATCATCGGCGGCACGCTGCTCAGCGGCGGGCGGGGCACGATCATCGGTTCCCTGCTCGGGGTGATCATCTTCTCCACGATCACCAACCTGTTCGCCATCAACAACCTGTCCGCCGAGGCCCAGAACATGGTCAAGGGCGGCATCATCGTCGCCGCCGTCCTCGTCCAGCAGGTGCAGTTCGGCAGCCTGACCCAGTTCCTCGCCCGCAACCGGGCCACCACCACCTGATCCCATTCGCACACCCCCGGCCGCCGTCGCACCGACAGTGGTCCGGCCCGCCACACCCGAAACCACCCCACCACCTCATCCCAGGAGGCGTCATGAGAACACCGCGCCATGACCTGTCCCGCCGCCGGCTGCTCTTCGGCGGGGCCGCCGTCTCCGCCGGGGTGCTGCTCGCCGGCTGCACCAGCAACGAGCAGAGCCCGACCGAGGCGCAGACCAAGGCGGCCGGTTCCGGCGCCAACATTGAGCCGGGGAAGAAGGTGACCATCGGCTTCTCCGCCCCGGCTGCCGACCACGGCTGGATCGCCGCCATCACCAACAACGCCAAGGCGCAGGCCGGGGCGTACCAGGACGTGGAGCTGAAGTCGGTCGAGGCCGGCGCGGACGCGGCGGCCCAGCGGGCGGCGCTGTCCACGCTGATCTCGCAGAAGCCCGACGTGATCGTGCTGCTGCCGCACGACGGCAAGGAACTCAACGCGTTCGGCCTGGAGGCGATGAAGGCCGGCATCCCGGTGGTGAACCTGGACCGCGCCTTCCCGGACGCGCGCGCCTACCGGTGCCAGATCAAGGGCGACAACTACGGCATGGGGGTGGCCGCCGCCACGTACATCGCCGAGCAGCTCAAGGCCAAGGGCGTGAGCAGCCCGGTGATCGGCGAGATCCCCGGCATCGAGTCGCTGGAGCTGACCCAGGAACGCTCGAAGGGGTTCGCCGACACGCTCGCCTCGTACGGGTTCAAGGTCGCCAACCGGCGGCCGGCGGAGTTCACCGTCGACTCCGGCCAGCAGGCCGCGACCGGCCTGTTCCAGGCGCTGCCGAAGATCGACGCGGTCTGGAACCACGACGACGACCAGGGCATCGGCGTGCTCGCGGCGGTCAACCAGGCCAACCGCAAGGAATTCATCATGGTCGGCGGCGCCGGCTCCAAGAAGGCCATGGAGGACATCGCCGCCGACAACACGGTCCTCAAGGCCACAGTCACCTACAGCCCGTCGATGGCCTCCTCGGCCATCTCCCTGGCCCGCCTGATCGGCCAGGGCAAGGGCATGTCCGACCTGGTCGAACTCCAGGTACCGAAGGAGATCGTCCTCGCCTCCGAGACGATCACCAAGGAGAACGCGAGCGACTACCTGAAGCTCGGGTTCTGACACACGGGGGGAGACCCACCTTGTCCAGTCACGACAGCATCCTGCGGGTCGGCATGGTCGGCTACGCGTTCATGGGCGCCGCGCACTCCCAGGCGTGGCGCACCGTGAACCGGGTGTTCGACCTGCCGGCGCGGGTGCGGATGACGCTCGTCTGCGGCCGCGACGAACCGAAGGTGGCCGAGGCCGCCGACCGGCTCGGCTGGGACGGCTACACCACCGACTGGCGGCGGCTCGTCGAGTCCGACGAGATCGACGTGGTCGACATCTGCACGCCGGGGGACAGCCACCGCGAGATAGCCCTCGCCGCGCTCGCCGCGGGCAAGCACGTGCTGTGCGAGAAGCCGCTGGCGAACAGCGTCGCCGAGGCCCGGGAGATGACCGAGGCCGCGGCCCGGGCCCGGGCGTCCGGGGTACGCGCGATGTGCGGCTTCAACTACCGGCGGGTGCCCGCTGTCGCCCTGATGCGGCAGCTGGTGGCCGAGGGGCGGATCGGCGAGATCCGGCACGTGCGGGCGACCTACCTCCAGGACTGGATCGTCGACCCGCAGTTCCCGCTGGTGTGGCGGTTGCAGAAGGACAGGGCGGGCTCCGGCGCGCTCGGTGACATCGGCGCGCACATCATCGACCTGACCCAGTACGTCGCCGGCCAGCTCATCACCGGGGTCAGCGCGCTGACGGAGACGTTCGTGCGCCAGCGGCCACTGGTCGCCGGGTCGAGCGGCCTGGCCGCGCAGGCCGACGGCAACGGCAGCGCCATGGGGGAGGTGACGGTGGACGACGCGGCGGTGTTCGTGGCCCGGCTCGACGGGGGAGCGCTGGCCACGTACGAGGCGACCCGCTTCGCCACCGGCCGCAAGAACGCCCTGCGGGTCGAGATCAACGGCTCGCGCGGCAGTGTCGTGTTCGACCTGGAACGCCTCAACGAGCTGGAGTTCCTGGACGCCACCCGGCCCGCCGCCGAACAGGGCTTCAGCCGGATCCTGGTGACCGAGCCGGACCACCCGTACCTGGGTGCGTGGTGGCCGCCCGGCCACATCATCGGCTACGAGCACTCCTTCACCCACCAGGCGCGCGACTTCGTGGAGGCGGTCGCCACCGGCGCCGACCCGGCCCCGTCGTTCGCCGACGCGTTGCAGGTCCAGCTCGTGCTCGACGCGGTGACCCGCTCGGCCGAGCGGGCCGCCTGGACGGAGGTGGAGCCAGCGCTGGCCGAAGCTTCCGCCTGACCCGAGGCGGGCCAGGCCCGCCCGACACTCACCGGCGCCGGCCGGCGAGGGCCCGCCCGCGGTTGCGCCCCGCGGCGGGGACGAGGCCGGCTCCGGGGAGCGTGCCGCCGGTGTCCGCCGGCACGACCAGCACGGCCCTCCGGTGCGGCCGGACCGGGATTCCCCGGCCGCACCGGTGGACCGGCCTTACCTGGGGAGGTAGCGCGAATGCGTACGGGTGTCTGGCTGGTGGGTGCGCGCGGCTCGGTCGCCACCACCGCCGTGGTCGGCGGGCTGGCCCTGCGGGCCGGGCTCACCGCGCCGACCGGCTGCGTGACCGAGCTGCCCGACCTGCGCGGGCCCGCCCTGCCGGGCTTCGCCGATCTCGTCTTCGGCGGCCACGACGTGGTCGCCACCCCGCTGACCAAACGCGCCGAGGCGCTCGCCGCCGCCGGGGTGCTGCCCGCCCGGCTGGCCGACGCCGTGGCGCCCGACCTGGCCGCCGTCGAGGCGTCGCTGCGGCCCGCACCCACCGACGGCGACCAGGGCGAGCGGATCGCCGCCGTGGTACGCGACCTGACCGAGTTCCGCACCCGGCACGGGCTGGACCGGGTGGTGATGGTCAACGTCGCCGCCACCGAACCGGCGACCGCCCCGCATCCGGCCCACAGCGACCCGGCCGCGCTGCGGGACGCGCTGACCGGCCCGGCCGACGTGCTGCCGCCCAGCTCCGCGTACGCGTACGCGGCGTTCACCGCGGGCTGCCCGTACGTGGACTTCACCCCGTCGACTGGTGCCCGGCTGCCGGCCCTGGCCGCGCTGGCCGCCGAACGCGGACTGCCGTACGCCGGGCACGACGGCAAGACCGGCGAGACACTGCTCAAGTCGGTGCTCGCACCGATGTTCGCGATGCGCCACCTGGCCGTGCGCTCCTGGTCCGGCACGAACCTGCTCGGCGGTGGCGACGGCGCCACACTCGCCGACCCGGCCGCCAACGCCGCGAAGGTGGGCAGCAAGCAGCGGGTGCTCGCCGAGACGCTCGGCTACCTGCCGCAGGGCCACACCCGGATCGAGTACGTCGAGGAACTCGGCGACTTCAAGACCGCCTGGGACCTGGTCACGTTCGCCGGTTTCCTCGGCACCGGCATGCGGATGGAGTTCACCTGGCACGGCTGCGACTCCGCGCTGGCCGCGCCGCTCGTGCTGGACCTGGCCCGGCTCACCGCCGCCGCCCACGCGGCCGGGTGCGAGGGCCCGCTGACCGAGCTGGCGTTCTTCTTCAAGGATCCGCTCGGCACAACCGGCCACGCCCTCGGCGACCAGTGGACGGTGCTGCGGGACTTCGTCGCCGGCCTGCACGCCCGGGTGACGCCGTGACCCGCCTGGCCGACCTGGCCGAACTGGTCCGTGCGCCCGCCGCGCTCTCCGTACCGGGGGATGTGCTCTCCGGCGCGGCGGCCGCCGGTGCGCTCGGCCCGCGCACACCGGCCCTGGCCGGCGCGTCGGTGCTGCTCTACTGGGCCGGGATGGCCGCCAACGACTGGGCGGACCGGCGGCTGGACGCCGTCGAGCGGCCGGAGCGGCCGATCCCGTCCGGCCGGGTGCGCCCGTCCGTCGCGCTCGGCGTCGCGTCCGGCCTGACCGCCGCCGGCCTCGCCGTCGCCACCGCCGCCGGGGGCCGCCGGGCGGCCGCCGTCGCGCTCCCGCTCGCCGCCACGATCTGGGGGTACGACCTGCGCGCGAAGAACACCGCCGCCGGGCCCGCGGTGATGGCCGCCTGCCGAGGGCTGGACGTGCTGCTCGGCGCGTCCGGCGGCCGGGTGGTCCGGGCGCTGCCCGCCGCGCTCACCGTCGCGGCGCACACCTGGACCGTGACCGCGCTGTCCCGCCGCGAGGTGACCGGCGCGGATCGGCGGCTGCCCGGCCTCACGCTGGCCGGCACCGCGCTGATCGCGCTCGCCACCCCGGCCCGGCCCACCCCGTCCGCCACCGGCTCCGGCCGCAGCGGTGCCGGCCGCGCCGCCCGGCTCGGTGACCTCGTGCCGGCCGTCCTCGCGGCCGGGTACGCCGCCCGCTACGGCCGGGCCCAGGCGCGGGTGCTCGCCGACCCGTCACCGGGCCGGGTGCGCGCCGCCGTCGGGGCCGGGATCACCGGGCTGCCCGCGTTGCAGGGCGCGCTGACCGCCCGCGCCGGGGCCCGGCTGCTCGGCCTCGCCGTGGCCGGGGCCGCTCCGCTCGGCCGCCGCCTGGCCCGACTGATCTCGCCGACATGACCGCTCTCCCCGACGTGACTGCCGAACCGCTGTCCGGCCCGGGCGCGCTGCGCTTCGGGTACGGCACCAACGGCTTCGCCAACCACCGGCTCGGTGACGCGTTGGCGGTCCTCGCCGACCTCGGGTACGTGGGCGTCGCGCTCACCCTCGACCACGACCACCTGGACCCGTTCGCCCCCGGGCTGGTCCGCCGGGTCGCCGCCGTGCGCCGCCGGCTGGACGCGCTCGGGCTCGCCGTGGTGATCGAGACCGGCGCCCGCTACCTGCTGGACCCGTGGCACAAGCACGCGCCGACGCTGCTGCACGACGACCCCGCGCGCCGGGTGGAGTTCCTGCGCCGGGCCGTGCGGATCGGCGCCGACCTGGGCGCGGAGGCGGTCTCCTTCTGGGCCGGCGTACGCCCGCCCGGCGTACCACCAGACGTCGCCGCCGACCGCCTGGTCGCGGGCTGCGCGACCGTCTGCGACGAGGCGGCGGAGGTGGACGTGCCGCTGGGCTTCGAGCCGGAGCCGGGCATGCTCGTCGAGGACATCGCCGGGTGGCGGCGCCTGCGCGCGGCGCTCGGCGAACCGCCCGGCTTCGGCATCACGCTCGACATCGGACACTGCCGCTGCCTGGAGCCGCTGCCGGTGCCGCAGTGTGTGGCGGCAGTCGCCGAGCACCTGGTCAACGTGCAGATCGACGACATGCGCCGGGGCGTGCACGAGCACCTCGAGTTCGGCACCGGCGAGATCGACTTCCCGCCGGTGCTGCGCGCCCTGGCCGACGCCGGCTACCGCGGCCTGGTGGCGGTGGAGCTGCCCCGCCACTCGCACGCCGCGCCGGCCGTCGCCGCCCGCTCACTGGACTTCCTGCGCGCCGCCGCCTCGCGCGGCGAGGGGCGGTGACCCACCACCTTTCCACCCGTAGAGGGGAGACGGCATGACACCCGACCGACTGCGCGCCGCGCTGCGGGGCGTACCCGATCCGCAGTGGCTGGACGCGGCGCTGCGCCGCGTCGCCACCGAGCCCACGGCCGTCGGGCGGTTCTTCGCCGCCGCGGCTCGGCGGTGCGGTCGCGGGCCGCTGCCCGACCCACCGGGCTGGACGGCCGACGAGGCGGCCCGGGCGCTGCTGCTGACCGCGCTGCCGCACGGCCACGCCGCCGCCGCGGAGACGCTCTACCGGCAGGGCGACGCCGCCGAGAAGCGGGCGGTGCTGCGCGCGCTGCCGCTGCTGCCGATCGGCGCGGAGTGCGTGCCGCTGCTGCACGACGCGATCCGCACCAACGACACCCGGCTGGTAGCCGCCGCGCTCGGCCCGTACGCCCGCCACCTGGAACAGGCGACCTGGCGGCAGGCGGTGCTCAAGTGCGTGTTCACCGGCGTGCCGCTCGCCGTGGTCGACGGCCTGCCGGAGCGGGCCGACGGCGAGCTGGCCCGGATGCTCGCCGCGTACGCCGCCGAGCGCCAGGCCGCCGGCCGGACCATGCCCGCCGACGCGACCGACCTGCTGCGCCGGCTGACCATCCCCACCACGGAGGCGTGACATGCGCATCTTCGACCCGCACATCCACATGACGTCCCGCACCACCGACGACTACGAGCGGATGGCCGCCGCCGGGGTCCGCGCGGTGGTCGAGCCGGCGTTCTGGCTGGGCCAGCCGCGCACCAGCGTGGACAGCTTTGTGGACTACTTCGACTCGCTGATCGGGTGGGAGCCGTTCCGGGCTGGCCAGTTCGGGGTCCGGCACCACGCCACTGTGGCGCTGAACCCGAAGGAGGCGAACGACCCGCGCTGCCGGCCGGTGCTCGACCTGCTGCCCCGCTACCTGGACAAGGACGGCGTGGTGGCGGTCGGCGAGATCGGCTACGACGCGATGACGCCGGCCGAGGACGCCGCGCTGGCCGGTCAGCTCGCCCTGGCGGTCGCGCACGACCTGCCGGCGCTGGTGCACACACCGCACCGGGACAAGGCGCGCGGCGTGGAGCGCACCCTCGCCGTGGTCGCCGAGTCCGGCATCGCGCCCGGCCGGGTGCTGATCGACCACCTCAACGAGGTCACAGTCGAGCTGGTCCGGGACACCGGCTGCTGGCTGGGCTTCTCCATCTACCCGGAGACGAAGATGTCGCCGCCGCGCATGGTGGAGCTGCTGAAGCGGTACGGCACCGAGCGGATGCTGGTGAACTCGGCGGCCGACTGGGGCCGCTCGGATCCGCTGCTCACCCGGGCCACCGGGGAGGCGATGCTGCTCGCCGGGTTCGACGCCGACGACGTGGACCGGGTGCTGTGGCGCAACCCGGTCGAGTTCTACGGCCAGTCCGGCCGGCTCGACCTGACCGACCTGGAGGCCGCCGCGCCCACCTTCGCCGGCAACTCGATCGCGCGTGGGGGGCAGTGATGCGGCTGCGACACACCGACGGCACCACCGTCCACCTCGGCTACTGCACGAACGTGCACCCGGCCGAGGACCTCCCCGGCATCGTCGCGCAACTCGACACGTACGCGGTGGCGGTGCGCCGGGCACTCGACACCGACCGGCTCGGGCTCGGCCTCTGGCTGGCCGCGCCGGTGGCCGCCGCGCTCGCCGCCGACCCGTCGGCCCGCCGCTGGCTGCGGCACGAGCTGACCGTACGCGGGCTGGAGGTGGTCACGCTCAACGGCTTCCCGTACGCCGCGTTCCAGGCCCCGGTGGTCAAGGGCGCGGTGTACCACCCGGACTGGACCACGCCGCAGCGGTCGGCGTACACGCTGGACCTGGCCCGGGTGCTGGCCGACCTGCTGCCCGACGACGCCGCCCGCGGTTCGGTCTCGACGCTGCCGCTGGCCTGGCGCACCCCGTGGGACGCCGGGCGGACGGCCACCGCCCGGCGCCGGCTGGACGCGCTGGCCGACGGACTGGCCGCAGTGCAGCGGGAGACCGGCCGGGTGATCCGGGTCGGCTTCGAGCCGGAACCCGGCTGCCTGGTCGAGTCGACGGGACAAGCATGTGAGGTATTCTCAGACATGGATACCGACCGGCTCGGGATCTGCCTGGACCTCGCACACCTGGCGTGCGCCTGGGAGCAGCCGGCCGATGCCCTGGCCGGGCTGCGTGCCGCCGGTCTCCCCGTGGTCAAGGTCCAGGTGTCCGCCGCCGTCGAGGCGCCGGACCCGGCGGGCGCGAGCGCGGCGCTGCGCCGGTTCGTCGAACCGAGGTTCCTGCACCAGACCCGGGCGGCCGGGTGCGCCGGCGCCACCGACCCGGCCGACCCGGCGTACGCGGCCGACGACCTCGACGCCGCGCTCGACGCGCGGCTACCAGGGGCGTGGCGGGTGCACTACCACGTGCCGTTGCACGCCCCGCCCGAGCCGCCACTGCGCTCCACGGTGCCGGTGCTGCGTGAGGCGCTCGCCGCGTTGTTCGCCGGCCCGGTCGCCGGCTGCGACCACCTCGACGTCGAGACGTACACCTGGGGGGTGCTGCCGGAGGCGCGGCGGCCGCGCGGCGACGCGGAGCTGGCCGCCGGCATCGCCGCCGAGCTGGCGTTCGCCCGCGACGAGCTGACCGCGCTCGGGCTGGCCGACGGCGGCGCGCAGGGCGCTCCGGGCCTGCGAGCGGCGGAAGGCGTGCCCTCGTGAGCCGGCGGCTGGTGGTGCTCGACGTGGTCGGGCTGACGCCGCGGCTGCTGGCGCACATGCCCCGGCTGCGCGCGGTGGCCGACGCCGGGTTCGCGGCCGAACTGGGCACCGTGCTGCCGGCGGTGACCTGCTCGGCGCAGGCCACGTTCCTCACCGGCGAGCTGCCCTCCGGGCACGGCGTGGTGGGCAACGGCTGGTACTTCCGCGACCTGGGCGAGGTGCTGCTCTGGCGGCAGCACCACGCGCTCGTGGGCGGCGAGAAGGTGTGGCAGGCGGCCCGCCGCGTCGAGCCGGGCTACCGGGTCGCCAACGTCTGCTGGTGGTACGCGATGGGCGCGGACGTGGACTGGACGGTCACGCCACGGCCGGTCTACCACGCCGACGGCCGCAAGGAGCCGGACTGCTGGACCGACCCGCCCGAGCTGCGGGACACGCTCACCGACGCGCTCGGCACGTTCCCGCTGTTCAGCTACTGGGGGCCGGGCGCCGGGCTGCCGTCCTCGGCCTGGATCAGCCGGGCGGCGCAGCGCATCCTCGCCGACCACGCCCCCGACCTGACCCTGGTCTACCTGCCGCACCTCGACTACGACCTGCAACGCTTCGGCCCGTCCGACGCGCGGGCCGCCACCGCGGCGGCCGAACTGGACACCGTGCTCGCTCCGCTGCTGGACGCCGCGGCCGAGCAGCGAGCTACGGTGGTGGCGTTGTCCGAGTACGGCATCACCGACGTGTCCCGCCCGGTGGACGTGAACCGGATGCTGCGCGCCGAAGGGCTGTTGCGGGTCTACACCCAGGCCGGGATGGAATACCTCGACCCGTGGACGTCACGGGCGTTCGCGGTGGCCGACCACCAGGTGGCGCACGTCTACGTCAAGGATCCGGCGGACGTGCCGGCGGTGGCGAAGCTCTGCGCGTCGTTGCCGGGCGTGGCCGAGGTGCTCGACGCCGCCGGGCAGGCCGGGTACGGGCTGGATCACCCCCGCTCGGGCGAGCTGGTGCTGGTGGCCGAGCCGGACGCCTGGTTCACGTACTACTACTGGCTCGACGACGCGCGGGCGCCCGACTTCGCCCGGCTGGTGGAGATCCACCGCAAGCCCGGCTACGACCCGGCGGAGCTGTTCTTCGACCCGGCCGCGCCGGGTGCGGCGAAGCGCCGCGCGGCGGTGGCGCTGGCCCGCAAGAAGCTCGGGCTGCGCTACCTGATGTCCGTGGTCGGGCTGGACGCGGGCGCGCGGGCGGTACGTGGTTCACACGGGCGCCTGCCCGCCGACCCGGCGGACGGCCCGGTGCTGATCTGCTCCGACCGGGCCGCGATCCGGCCCCGGGTGGAGGCCACCGATGTGAAGGCGTTGCTGCTCGAACTCGCCGGGCTGGCCAGGGAGGCACCATGACCGTAACCGTCGCACCGACCGATCCGGCCCTGCTGCGGGGCCGCTTCGACGCCGCGCTAGCCGCGTTCCTGGACGCGAGAGAGCCGGATCGGCCGGACGACGGTACGGGGGCCGTCCACACCGCTGTGCGCTGGTTCGTCCTGGCCGGCGGTAAGCGGATGCGCCCGTTGTTCTGTTACTGGGGCTGGCGGGGGTTCGGTGGCCCGGACGGCTCGCCGATCGTGACCGCCGCCGCCTCGCTGGAGCTGTTCCACGCGTTCGCGCTGATCCACGACGACATCGTGGACCGCAGCGACCGTCGCCGGGGCGCGCCGACGCTGCACCGGTTCTTCGCCGACCTGCACACCTGCTCCGGCCGGCCGGGCGACGCCACGGCGTACGGGCGGCAGGCGGCGCTGCTCTGCGGTGACCTCTGTGCCACCTGGTCGGCGCAGATGTTCCACGGATGCGGGCTGCCGCCCGAGCGGCTGCACCGGGGGCACGTGCTGCTGGCCCGGATGCGCTCGGAGGTGATCGCGGGGGAGTACCTGGACGTGGTCGGGGCGGCCGGGGACGGCTCGGTGGCGGGCGCGCTCACCGTGGTACGGCTGAAGACGGCCCGCTACACGGTGACCCGTCCGGTGCAGATCGGCGCCGCGCTCGCCGGTGCGGCGCCGGAGGAGGTGGCGGCGCTGGCCGGGTTCGGCGATCCGCTCGGGGACGCGTTCCAGCTCCGTGACGACCTGCTCGGCGTCTTCGGCGACCCGGCGGTGACCGGCAAGTCCAACCTGGACGACCTGCGGGAGGGCAAGCCGACGGTGCTGCTGGCGCTGGCCCGGGCGTCCGCCTCCCCGGCCGGCGCGGCCCGGCTGGAGAAGCTGGTCGGCGATCGTGAACTCGATCAGGCGGGTGCCGCCGAGGTGCGGGGCATCGTCGAGGAGTCCGGCGCCCGGGATGCGGTGGAGCGGATGATCCGTACCCGGGCCGAGGCGTCGGTGCTCGCGCTGGAGGCGCTGCCGCTGGCGGAGCCGGCGCGGCGGGTGCTGGCCGGGCTCGTGGAGCGGGCGGTCGACCGCCACGAGTGACACCTACTTTTGTCGCTGAGCGCCGAAAGTGAAAGCCGATCGATCAGAAGCTATGGACACGCTGATCGAAAGGTCTTAATGTCGTGCACAGCACAACGCTGTTTCGTCGAGGTGACCGCCCCCGCACCGCCCGCCTCGGCGAGGCGCAGCATCCCCCGCTCGGCATCCGGCGCGACGCGCGCCCGGTCCTGGCTGCGCGCGTCAGGAAGGACAGCACAGCATGTCCAGCCACCACCACCCCCGTGCCCGACGACCGTTCGCCGCTGCCGCAGCGCTGCTGCTCGCGGCCACCGCCAGCGCCGTCACCGCGGCCGCGGCGCCCGTCCCGGCGTCCGCCCACCCGATCCCGGCGAGCGACTTCCAGCAGGTCGAACTCGCCCGCGGTGTCGCCGAGACCGGCGAACCGATGTCGCTCGCGGTGCTGCCGGACCGGTCGGTCCTGCACACCGCCCGCAACGGCACGCTGCGCCGCACCGACGCGGCCGGCGCCACCACTGTCATCGGCACGCTGCCGGTCTACACCCACGACGAGGAAGGGCTCCAGGGCGTCGGCGTCGACCCCGGCTTCGCCTCGAACCGGCACATCTACCTCTACTACGCGCCGCCGCTGTCCACCCCGGCCGGGGACGCGCCCGCCACCGGCACCGACTTCTCCGCCTGGCAGGGCGTCAACCGGCTCTCCCGGTTCACGCTCAACGCCGACTTCACGCTCAACCAGGCCAGCAAGGTCGACGTGCTCGACGTACCGGCCGACCGGGGGCTGTGCTGCCACGTCGGCGGCGACATCGACTTCGACGCCGCCGGCAACCTCTACCTGTCCACCGGTGACGACACGAACCCGTTCGACTCCGCCGGTTACGCGCCGATCGACGAGCGCACCAACCGCAACCCCGGGTACGACGCGCAGCGCAGCGCCGGCAACACCAACGACCTGCGGGGCAAGATCCTGCGGATCAAGGTGAACGCCAACGGCACGTACTCCATCCCGGCCGGCAACCTCTTCGCGCCCGGCACCGCGCGGACCCGCCCGGAGATCTACGCGATGGGCTTCCGCAACCCGTTCCGGATCAGCGTCGACAAGGCCACCGGCGTCGTCTACGTGGGCGACTACGGGCCGGACGCCGGCACCACCACGGCCCGCGGCCCGTCCGGGCAGGTCGAGTTCAACCGGGTCACCGGGCCCGGCAACTACGGCTGGCCGTACTGCACCGGCACCAACACGGCGGCCGAGACGTACGCCGAATGGGACTTCGCCACCGGCACCGCCGGACCGAAGTACAACTGCACCGGTGGTCCGACGAACAACTCCTTCCGCAACACCGGCCTGGCCACGCTGCCGGCGGCGAAGCCGTCCTGGATCCGCTACGCCGGTGACGCCGGCAGCCCGCCCGAGTTCGGCGGCGGCTCCGAGTCGCCGATGGGCGGCCCGGTCTACCGGTACGACGCGGCGAACCCGTCCACCACGAAGTTCCCGCAGTCCTTCGACGGGCAGTTCTTCGCCACCGAGTTCGGCCGGGGCTGGATCAAGCCGATCCACGTCAACGCCGACGGCTCACCCGGCACCATCGACACGTTCGGCTGGACCGGCAAGCAGGTGATGGACTCCGCGTTCGGCCCGGACGGCGCCTACTACGTGCTCGACTACGGCACCGGCTACTTCAACGGCGACGCCAACTCGGCGCTGTACCGCTTCGACTACCTCGGCGGCGCCAACCGCGCCCCGGTGGCCCGCGCCGCCGCCGACCGGACCTCCGGCGCCGCGCCGCTCGCTGTGGCGTTCTCCTCGGCCGGCTCGTCCGACCCCGAGGGCGGCGCGCTCACGTACGCCTGGACGTTCGGCGACGGCGGCACCTCCACCGCGGCGAACCCCTCGCACACCTACACCGCGAACGGCAGGTACACCGCCACGCTCACCGTCCGCGACCCGCAGGGCGCCACCGGCACCGCGAGCGTGACTGTCACCGTCGGCAACACCGCGCCCACAGTGGTCATCGAGACGCCCGGCAACGGCAAGCTGTTCTCCTTCGGCGACGCCGTGCCGTTCCGGATCACCGTCACCGACCCGGAGGACGCCACGATCGACTGCACGAAGGTCAAGATGACCTACGTGCTCGGCCACGACCAGCACGGCCACCAGATCACCTCGGCGACCGGCTGCACCGGCTCGATCGCCGTACCCGTCGACGGTGAGCACGACGACGCGGCGAACATCTTCGCCGTCTTCGACGCCGAGTACACCGACTCCGGCGGCCTCACCACGCACACCCAGCACACGCTCCAGCCCCGGCACCGGCAGGCCGAGCACTTCAGGACCTCGTCCGGGATCAACACGTTCGACAAGGCCACCGCCGAGGGCGGCAAGACCGTCGGCGACATCCAGAACGGCGACTGGATCGCGTTCCAGCCGTACCTGCTCGCCGACGCCACCGGGTTCACCGCGCGGGTCTCGTCCGCCGGGGCCGGCGGCACGCTGCAGGTGCGGGCCGGTTCGGCCACCGGCACCGTGCTCGGCTCGGCCACCGTCCCGGTCACCGGCGCCTGGGACACGTTCACCACAGTCACCGGCACGATCGCCAATCCGCCGGCCGGCACCACCACGCTCTACCTGACGTTCGCCGGGGGCAGCGGGGCGCTCTACGACCTGGACGCGTTCACGCTCACCACCTCGGCCGTCCGGACCGGCCCGGTCAAGGGCCTGGCCGGCAAGTGCCTGGACGTGCGCAACGCGGCGACCGCGGACGGCACCCAGATCCAGCTCTACACCTGCAACGGCACGACGGCGCAGTCGTGGACCGTGACCCCGAACGCCACGGTGAAGGCGCTCGGCAAGTGCCTGGACGTCTCCGGCGGGGCCACCGCCGACGGCACGAAGATCCAGCTGTACGCCTGCAACGGCACGGGTGCGCAGAACTGGTCGGCGCAGGCCGACGGGACGCTGCGCAACCCGCAGTCCGGCAAGTGCCTGGACGTGTCCGGCAACAACTCGGCCGACGGCACGGCGGTGCACCTGTGGACCTGCACGGGTGCCGCGAACCAGCGCTGGACCCTGCCCTGAGGATGAAGGAGAACCAGATGAAACTCCTGCGTACCGCACTGGGGGCGGTGACCGCCGTCCTCGCCACCATCGCCTGCACGGCGCCCGCGGGTCCGGCCACCGCCGCCGACGCCCCCTACGACGTGCTCGTCTTCTCCAAGACCGCCGGTTTCCGCCACGACTCCATCGCCACCGGCGTGCAGGCGGTACGGGAACTGGGCGCGGCGAACAGCTTCACCGTCACCGCGACCGAGGACGCCGCCCAGTTCACCACCGCCAACCTGGCCCGTTTCGAGGCGGTGATCTTCCTCAACACCACGGGCGACGTCCTCAACGCCAGCCAGCAGTCGGCGTTCGAGGCGTACATCGGCGCCGGCGGCGGGTACGTCGGCGTCCACTCCGCCGCCGACACCGAGTACGACTGGCCGTTCTACGGCAACCTGGTCGGCGCCTGGTTCGCCTCCCACCCGGCCATCCAGCCGGCCACGGTCAAGGTGGAGGACCGGGCGCACGCCGCGACCGCGCACCTGCCCCAGCAGTGGAACCGCACCGACGAGTGGTACGACTACCGCACCAACGCCCGCTCCACCGCGCACGTGCTCGCCAGCCTCGACGAGTCCTCGTACTCCGGGGGTTCGATGGGCGGCGACCACCCGCACGCCTGGTGCAAGACGTACAGCGGCGGCCGGTCCTTCTACACCGGCGGCGGCCACACCCAGGCGTCGTACGCCGACGCGGCGTTCCGCAACCACCTGCTCGGCGGCATCCGCTACGCGGCCGGGCGCACGAAGGCCGACTGCCGGCCGGAGACCGGCTACACCGCGCTCTACAACGGCGGCACCACCGGCTGGTCCCAGGCCGGGCCGGGCAGCTTCACCAACGCCGACGCCACGCTCACCTCGGTCGGCGGCATGGGCCTGTACTGGTACAGCGCGAAGCAGTTCACCAACTACTCGCTGAAGCTGGACTGGCGGCTGGCCGGTGACGACAACTCGGGCGTGTTCGTCGGATTCCCGCCGTCGAGCGACCCGAACTCGGCGGTCGACAACGGCTACGAGGTGCAGATCGACCCCACCGACGCAGCCGACCGGACCACCGGCGCGATCTACGGCTTCAAGTCCGCCGACCTGGCGGCCCGGGACGCGGCGCTCAACCCGGCGGGGGAGTGGAACACCTACGAGATCCTGGTCGAGTCCGAACGACTCCAGGTCTTCCTCAACGGCGTCCGCATCAACGACTTCACCAACACCGACCCGGTCCGGTCGCTCGCCGGGCACGTCGGCATCCAGAACCACGGCACCGGCGACGACGTCTCGTTCCGCAACATCCGGATCAAGGAACTCGGCGGCACGCCGCCGCCGACCGGCAACACCACCGTCCAGGCCGAGGCGTTCGGATCGGCCAGCGGCGTCAGCGCGTACCCCAAGGCCGGCGCCAACGGCGGCCAGACCCTGGGGTACGTGGACCCGGGCGACTGGGCCGCGTACCCGGGGCTGGACCTGACCGGTGTGACGTTGCTGCGCGCCCGGGTGGTCTCCGGCGGCCCGGGTGGCACGCTCCAGGTGCGGACCGGCTCGCCGACCGGGCCGGTGCTCGGCCAGGTGGCGGTGCCGAACACCGGCAGCTGGACCACGTTCGCCGACGTGAGCACCGCGCTCACCGGCGTGCCGTCCGGTACGCAGGCCGTGCACCTGACGTTCACCGGCAGCGGCTCCGGGCTGTTCGACGTCGACGACTTCACACTGGTCCGCGGCACCGCGAGCGGTGGCACCGGCCCGATCCGGGGCCTGGCCGGCAAGTGCCTGGACGTGCGCAACGGGTCGTCGGCCGACGGGACGCAGATCCAGCTCTACACCTGCAACGGCTCGACGGCGCAGGCGTGGACGGTGACGCCGAACGGGCCGGTGAAGGCGCTGGGCAAGTGCCTCGACGTGTCGGGCGGTGGCAACGCCAACGGCACGAAGATCCAGCTGTACGCGTGCAACGGCACGGGTGCGCAGAACTGGTCGGCGCAGGCCGACGGGACGGTACGCAACCCGCAGTCCGGCAAGTGCCTGGACGTGTCCGGCAACAACTCGGCCGACGGCACGGCGGTGCACCTGTGGACCTGCACGGGTGCGGCGAACCAGCGCTGGACCCTGCCCTGACGGAGGCCATAGAGTGGAGGCGGCGACCGCGAGGTGGCCGGTGACCCGGCGGGAGGCGCAACCCGTCCGGGAGCAGACGCTCCGGCGTCCACCGGTGCCCACGCGACCGCCGCCTCCGGTCGTCCTCGCCCCGGTCCGTGACGGAATCCCCCATCACCACAGGGGAGAAGGACAATGGCGCGACCCATCACGCTCTTCACCGGCCAGTGGGCCGATCTGCCGTTCGACGAGGTCTGCCGGCTCGCCGCCGAGTGGGGCTACGACGGGCTGGAGATCGCCTGCTGGGGCGACCACTTCGAGGTGGACAAGGCGCTCGCCGACGACTCGTACGTGGAGCGCAAGCGGGCCACTCTGGCCAAGCACAACCTCCAGGTGTTCGCCATCTCCAACCACCTGGTCGGCCAGGCGGTCTGCGACCACCCGATCGACGAGCGCCACCAGGACATCCTGCCGGCCCGGATCTGGGGCGACGGCGAGCCGGAGGGGGTGCGGCAGCGAGCCGCCGAGGAGATCAAGGACACCGCACGGGCGGCGGCGAAGCTCGGCGTCCGTACCGTCGTCGGCTTCACCGGTTCGTCGATCTGGCACACGGTGGCCATGTTCCCGCCGGTGCCGCCGGCCATGATCGAGCGCGGCTACCAGGACTTCGCCGACAGGTGGAACCCGATCCTGGACGTCTTCGACGAGGTGGGCGTGCGGTTCGCGCACGAGGTGCACCCCAGCGAGATCGCGTACGACTACTGGACCACCAAGCGCACGCTGGAGGCGATCGGGCACCGGGAGGCGTTCGGGCTCAACTGGGACCCGTCGCACTTCGTCTGGCAGGAGCTGGACCCGGTGAACTTCATCTTTGACTTCGCCGACCGGATCTACCACGTGGACTGCAAGGACGCGAAGGTTCGTACCGGGGACGGGCGGCGCGGCCGGCTCTCCTCCCACCTGCCGTGGGCCGACCTGCGGCGCGGCTGGGACTTCGTCTCCACCGGCCACGGCGACGTGCCGTGGGAGGACTGCTTCCGGGCGCTGAACGCGATCGGCTACGACGGCCCGATCTCGGTCGAGTGGGAGGACGCCGGCATGGACCGCCTGGTCGGCGCGCCGGAGGCACTCCAGTTCGTCCGCCGCCTGGCCTTCGACGCCCCGTCAGCCGCCTTCGACGCCGCCTTCAGCAGCCGCGACTGACCCCTCACCTCACCTCACCCCGCCCCGCCCTCGCCCTCCTCGCCCCCGCGATCTTGCAGTTGCGGCCCTGCCAAAACGGGTGTAACCGACATCCCGTGGGCCGCAAGTGCAAGATCGACGGCGTGGAGGGTGGGGTGGGGCGGCGAGGGGGTGGGGGCTAGCGGGCGGCGTAGGTCTGGGTGCTGACCAGGTGGGCCGCGCCTATCAGGCCGGCGGTGTCGCCGAGGTCGGACAGGACGATCGGCATGCTGCCGGTGGCCAGCGGCGTGGACCGCCGGTAGACCACGCCCCGGATCTCCGCGAGCAGCACCGGCCCGATCCCGACCGGCGCACCGCCGATGATCACGATGGCCGGGTTGACGAAGCTGACCAGCCCGACCAGCACCCGCCCGAGCCGGCGGGCGGCGTCGCGCACGAGCGTCTGCGCCGCCGGGTCGCCCTCGGTTGCCGCCGCCGCCACGTCGGCCACCGACAGCGTCCCGGCCGCCGCCAGCCGGTCCGCCAGCGCCGTCGAGCGCCCGGCCCGCGCGGCGCTCACCGCCTCCCGCACCAGTGCGACATCCCCGCAGTACGCCTCGACACACCCGTTGTTGCCGCAGCCGCAGAGCGGCCCGTCCTCGGTGAGCTGGAAGTGGCCGATGTCGCCCGCCCCGCTGGCCGCGCCCCGGTACAGCGCGCCGGCGAGCACCAGCCCGCAGCCGATCGCCTCACCCAGCTTGACGTAGAGGAAGTCGTCGAACGGGCGCCCGGTGCCCGCGTGCCGTTCGCCGAGGGCCATCGCGTTGGCGTCGTTGTCCACCTGCACCGGGCAGCCCAGTTCGGCGGCGAGCGTGTCGCGTACCGGGTAGCGGTGCCAGCCGGGCAGGGCCGGCGCGGAGACCGGCGTGCCGTCGCGGACCTCGACCGGCGCGGGCAGCGCGACGCCGACGCCGGTGAGCGACGCCAGTCCCGCCTCGACGCGCAGCTTGCCGAGCAGTTCGACGACGCGGCCGACCACCACGTCCGGGCCGAGCCGGACGTCCACCGGCTCGTCGTGGCGGGCGAGCGGGTTCAGCTCACCGTCGGTGAGCGCGACCCGCAGCACGCCGTCGCCGACGAGCACCGCACCGAACCGGACCTGCGCGCCGATGCGCAGCAGCGACGAGCGGCGTCCGCCCCGGGACGCGGCCGGACCGGCGGTCTCCACCAGGCCGAGCGCGGTCAGCCGGTCCACCTCGGCGGCGAACCGGGCCCGAGGCAGGCCGAGGAGGTCGGCCAGTTCGACCCGGGAGCGTGGGCCGTCGTCGCGCAGCAGGCGCAGCAGTCGCGCCTGATCCGCCGTCTCCGGTCCGACCATCGGCATGTGGTCACCTCCCCACGGAGAATGTGCCACACCGCCGCCCGCGCACACGGGAGCGGGCCGGTCACCCGGAGGTGACCGGCCCGCTGTCCGCTTACGTCAGAGCGTGTTGCCGGTGCTGGACGGCTTGGTGCTCGTGCCGGTGGTGGTCGAGCCGGACGCGCTGGTCGAGCCCGTCCCGTTGGCGCTGCGGCTGCCGACCGCGGCCGGCGTACCGGCGAACGGCTTGTCGGCGTCGGTCATGCCCGGCTTGCCGCCGTTGGTGGCGAGCTTCTCACCGAGCTTGGTCTGCCCCAGCTTGTCCTTGCCCTCCGAGTAGAGCCGGTTCGCCTGGGCCTGCGCGACCCCGGCCGCCTCCTGGACGGTCGGGTGGTCGAGCACCTTGCGCCCGCGGACCACCAGCTCCTCGTACTTCTCCCGGCCGGCACGGGCGCCCAGGACGAATCCCGCAGCCAGCCCGCCAAGAAACATGATCTTTCCGCGCATGGCGGCTCCTTCCGTACCTGACGCTCTCGCCGGTTTCCCGCCAGCTTGGCGGAACGACCGTCTCGCGCCTGCGTTCTCTGTCGACGGCTAACTACCCATCCTGCTCTCCGCTCATGCCTCCCTGTGCCGAGATGACGATTTGTCCGGAATTCTGGCGCGTCCGCCGGTCGGGTCCGGTCCCGGCAACCCCCTGGCGCACCACCCCCCGATGTCCTGTACTCTTGTCCCCGTCGCACGGAGCGGAGAGATCCGAACCGAGCGGTGCACGGTCCCCTGTAGCTCAATTGGCAGAGCAGCCGGCTGTTAACCGGCAGGTTATTGGTTCGAGTCCAATCGGGGGAGCTTCGCTCCACGTCACGCCCGTCGGTAGATCCGGCGGGCGTTCGTCGTTCCTGCCTCCCCTCGCGCGTGCCCGGCTGCCCGGTTTCCGCCCGCGAGTCCTCGTTCGCCGGGCAGGATGGTCGGCGTCGACCTAGACTCCCGCTGCGTCGATTGATGCGTCGATTCGAGGACGGTGGAGATGGCCGCAGGACGCAGCCGCTGGACCGCGACGCTGATCGCGGTGGCGGTGGTGCTCGGCTGGCTGATCGTCGGCGGCATCGCCGGCCCGTACTCCGGCAAGCTCTGCGAGGTCTCCACCAACGACAACGCCTCCTTCCTGCCGGCCGACGCCGAGGCCACCCGGGCGCAGGACCTCGCCGCCGGATTCGTCGACCGGGAGACCACCCCGGCACTCGTGGTCTACGAACGCCCCGGCGGCCTCACCCCGGCCGACCAGCAGCGCATCCAGGCCGACGCGGCCCGCTTCGCGGAGGTGCCGGGCGTGGTCGGCCCGCTGCCGCCGCCGATCGTCAGCCAGGACAAGCAGGCCGCCCAGGTGATCGTGCCGATCGACAGCGCCGAGGGCGAACAGATCCGGTCCGTTGTGGAACGCCTGCGCGACATCGCCGGCCCGGACCGCGACGGGCTCACCGTCGACGTGGCCGGACCCGCCGGGCTGCTCGGCGACCTGATCGAGGTGTTCAGCGCGATCGACGGGCCGCTGCTGCTGGTCACGCTCACAGTGGTGCTCGTCATCCTGCTCGTCGTCTACCGCAGCCCGGTGCTGTGGATCTTCCCGCTGCTGGCCGCCGGGATGTCGTACTCGCTCGCCGCCGTCTTCGTCTACCTGCTCGCCGACCACGACATCGTCAAGCTCAACGGGCAGGCGCAGGGCATCCTCACCGTGCTCGTCTTCGGTGCCGGCACCGACTACGCGCTGCTGCTCATCGCCCGCTACCGGGAGGAACTGCACCGGCACGAGCGGCCCTGGGACGCGATGCGGACCGCCTGGAAGGGCGCCGCCCCGGCCATCATCGCCTCCGGCGCCACAGTCATCGTCAGCCTGCTCTGCCTGCTGCTGTCCAGCCTCAACTCCAACCGCGCGCTCGGCCCGGTCAGCGCCGTCGGCATCGCCGCCACGCTGCTGGTGATGCTCACGTTCCTGCCCGCGCTGCTGGTCCTCGGCGGCCGCTGGGCGTTCTGGCCCCGGCGACCCCGGTACGACCAGGCCGACCCGCGCGCCGAACACGGCATCTGGGCGCGGATCGCCGGTTTCGTGGCGCGCCGCGCGCGTACCGTCTGGGTCGTCACCGCCGTCGCGCTGGCAGTGCTCGCGATCGGGGTGACCCAGCTCGGCGCCACCACCCTCGGCCAGTCGCAGCTGTTCACCCAGCGCACCGACTCGGTGGCCGGGCAGGAGGTCATCGACAGGCACTTCCCGGCCGGCACCGGCAGCCCCGCCACCATCTTCACCACCCAGGACACCGCGCGGCAGGTCGCCCAGGTGGCGCAGGGCGTACCGGGAGTCGCCTCGGTGCTGCCGCTCGGCGAGCGGGGCGAGAACGCGCCGCCCGACCCGGACGCGCCCCCGAAGGTGGTCGACGGGCGGGTGCAGCTCAACGTCACGCTCGCCGACCCGCCGGACAGCAACGGCGCCGAACGCACCATCCGCGACCTGCGCGAGGCGGTGCACCGGGTACCCGGCGCCGACGCCGTGGTCGGCGGCTTCACCGCGATCAACGTCGACACCGCCGACGCCTCGGTACGCGACCGCGACGTCATCATCCCGCTGGTGCTGCTCGTCATCGCGGTCATCCTGGCGCTGCTGCTGCGCGCCCTCGTCGCACCGGTGCTGCTGATCGCCACGGTGGTGCTGTCGTTCCTGGCCACGCTGGGCCTGTGCGCGCTGCTGTTCCGGTACGTCTTCGACTTCCCCGGCGTCGACCAGTCGTTCCCGCTGTTCGCGTTCGTCTTCCTGGTCGCGCTCGGCATCGACTACAACATCTTCCTGATGAGCCGGGTCCGCGAGGAGTCGGTACGCCGCGGCACCCGCGCCGGTGTGCTCGCCGGACTGGCCGTCACCGGCGGCGTGATCACCTCCGCCGGCATCGTGCTCGCCGCCACGTTCTCCGCGCTCGCCGTCCTGCCGCTCGTGGTGCTCGTCGAGCTGGGCGTGGCGGTAGCCGTCGGCGTCCTCCTCGACACCATCGTGGTCCGCTCGCTGCTGGTGCCCGCGCTCGCGTACGACATCGGGCCGAAGGTCTGGTGGCCGGGCCGCTTGTCGCGGTCGCACCGCGAGGGCGACCGGGCCGGGGCGGGGGTGGACCGTGCCTGACACGGACGTGGTGGTAGTCGGCGGCGGCCTGGCCGGTCTCGCCGCCGCCCGGCGGCTGCACCGCGCCGGCGTGCCCTGGCGGCTGGTGGAGGCGGGCGACCGGCTCGGCGGGCGGGTCGCCACCGACCGGGTCGACGGGTTCCTGCTGGACCGGGGCTTCCAGGTGCTCAACGCCGCGTACCCGCGACTCACCGGCCTGGTCGACGTCGGCGCGCTCGGGATGAGCTGGTTCACGCCCGGCGTGCTGGTACGCCGTGGCGACCGGCTGGAACGCCTGGTCAACCCGCTGCGCGAACCGACCGGCGCGCCCGGCACGCTCACCGCCGGCATCGGATCACTGACCGACCGGTTGCGGTTCGCCGCGCTCGCCGCCGGCTACGCGACGGTGCCGGTCGGCCGGCTGCTCGGCACACCCGAGACCAGCGCCGAGACGGCGCTGCGAAGGGCCGGGCTCTCCGACGCGATCATCGAGGAACTGCTGCGGCCGTTCCTGTCCGGCGTGCTGCTCGACCGCGAGCTGGCCACCTCCAGCCACGTCCTCGCGGTCATCATGCGCTCCTTCGCCCGGGGCCGGATCGGCCTGCCGGCGGACGGCATGGCGGCGCTGCCCCGGGCGCTCGCCGTGCCGCTTCCCGCCGAGCTGATCGAGCTGAACAGCCCGGTCACCGAGGTCGCGCCCGGCCGGGTCCGCACCCCGTCCGGCGAGATCACCGCCCGCGCCGTCGTGGTCGCCGCCGACCCGCCGGCGGCGGCCACGCTGCTGCCAGGGCTGCCGCGGGTACGCATGCACGCGTACACCACCTACTACCACCGCTCCGGCACGGCGCCACTGGACGAGCCGATCCTGCTGCTCGACGGCGACCGGCGCGAGCTCGTCGCCAACACGGTGGTGGTGAGCCGGGCCGCGCCCACGTACGCCCCCGACGGCCAGCATTTGGTCGCCACCTCGGTGGTCGGCCCGCAGGCACCGCCCGAACCGGTGATCCGGCGCGAACTGGACCGCCTCTACGGCCGCTCCACCGCCGACTGGACCCACCTCACCACCGTCGCCGTGCCGGAGGCGCTCCCGGCCGCACCGCCACCACAGGGCCGGCTGCGCAAACCGGTGGCGCTCGGCGACGGCCTGTACGTAGCAGGCGACCACCGGGACAGTCCGTCCATCCAGGGAGCGCTCGCCAGCGGGTGGCGGACGGCCGGCGCGGTCCTCGCGCAGTTGCGGCGAGCGTGAGCGATTGGTCGACGGGTTGCGCGTTGTTATCCTCGCGTAGCCCATCGTGCTGTCGCGGCCGTGTTTCCGCCCGGTAGGTGGTGGTCCGCGCAGCGATCGGCGGGTTACGATCCGGCGCGGTCACGGGGCGGTAGCTCAGCCGGTTAGAGCAGGGGACTCATAATCCCTCGGTCGCGGGTTCGAACCCCGCCCGCCCCACCACATGTTTTCCCTGGTTAGCCACTTCGTCCTCGAACAGGTGCGCTTACACGTCCAACGTCATGGCCGCCGAAGCGTGCCCGAGCATCGGTATCTGCCGACGGGTGGCGGGCTTGGGAATCCTTGTGTCAGGGGACCGATGGAGGCCAGCGATGCCTGCGCCAGTCCTCCCAAGTCGCGAATCCTGCCGGCGGGCAATCGACAGGTTCACTGCCGTCGAGTTCCCCTTCGGTCGGGATGCTGATGACGGCAGCCCACCCGGCGAGTTCCTCGTCGGACATGTGCCACGTCGTGTGCGGCTCTTCGGCTTGGCGCCGGTCAAGTCGTCTCCGCTGCTCGGCCGGTGGGAGTTCGAAGTAGCGCATCTCCACCGCCGCGCCGAGGTCGGCAGCTGCCTGCCGTAGCGCGGAGCGCTCATCTCGACCCCAGAGGCCGAAGTCGATGACGACGTTGATGCCGAGATTGAGGGCGCGCAGCCCAATCTCGATGAGCCGTCCTTCGATCACGTCCGAGGCCGACGGCGGGTTCGCGAGGCCGTACAGGGCCTTTACCCACTCGTCCTTCGTGAGGCGAAGAGCCTGCTCCTCGGCTTCTATGCGCCGCGCTTCTGTGGTCTTCCCGGTACCTGGCAGTCCTACCGTCAGGAACAGAGTCGGTCGTGTCGTCATCGTTTCCCCATCCGAACGGTCGCGCCATCATCGCTGACGCTCGCTCATGCCGCGACCAGCGCGTAGGTGTCGCCGATCAGTTGGCGGACGGGTGTCGCGCATCAGCCGACGGAAGACATGGCCCGTGCGGTCTGCGTTGCCGAATTCCGCTCTGTCAGATCAAGGCGGCCCGCGAGCGGGCCCGCGCCGACCGGCCACGCTGACGGACGACAAGAGCTTGAAGACCTCGCGGCTCCGCCCCGAACCCCGGCCCGCCTCAGAGATCCGCCACCATCGTCGGGCGACGGCAGACGGCAGGACGGGGCATGATGCTCGGATGACATTGGCCGAGATCTGGCCCGTGCACCGTCTGCGGGTGACGACGTCCGTGCTTGAGCTGGCTGTGCCGGGTGAGGACGAGCTTGCTGAACTGGCGATCCATGCGGCAGCCGGCATCTACGATCCGCAGAACCGCTTTCTGGCGCGTTCGCCAGTAGCGGGATGGGAGTCCGGACCGTCTCCCCAGGCAGAGTGGTCGTTCTTGCGGTACTACTGGGCGTCCCTGGCGGACTGGCGGCCGAGCAGATGGAACCTGGTCATGGCTGTGAAGGTCGATGGCGCGTGCGTCGGGGTGCAGGAGATCGGCGCGCAGGATTTCGGGATCACGAAGACCGTTTCGACGGGGTCATGGATCGCGCGGCGGTTCCAGCGGCGTGGTTATGGCAAGGAGATGCGGCGCGCCATCCTGCACCTTGCGTTCGCCGGGCTGGGAGCGGATCGCGCCGAGTCCGCCGCCTGGTCCACCAACGCGCCGTCGCTGGGAGTCTCGTGGTCGCTTGGCTATCAGTCGAACGGCACCACTATTCGGACCTTCGACGGTGCCCGTCAGGAGCAGATCAACCTGGTGCTCGACCGCGAGCGGTGGGAGAGCCACCGTGACGACATCGCGATCCATGGACTCAGCGACGAGGTGCTTGAGCTGATGGACGTCAAGCGGGACGCGTCCCGGTGATGGCCGCTGCCATGATCAGGACGTCATCGCGGTGCGACGCCGGGGCGTGACCATTGCGCGGTGGGGCGGCCGTCGAGACGCCACGGGTGCCCGTTGCCCCGCGGCCAGCCTTCAGGCGAGTTCTCCCAGTTCTCCTGCCGGCCGTACACCGTGAGGTCCAGGGCGTGGTAGGTGGTCATCAACGCCTCAACGCCCCGCCCGGTGGTCCAGTAGGTCTCGTAGACGTTGTCGCCGTCGCGCAGGTAGCACGCGATGAACCCGAAGTGACGACCGTCGGCCAGAGCCGGGTCGGAGTCTTTCGCCGAATACCAGGGGAACCGGTAGCCCATGAACTCGGCGAACGGGGCACTTTCGTCGTAGGGGCCCTCGCAGAACACGGCATAGGTGACGTCCCGAGCGTGCAGGTAGTCCAGCGTCTGCATGTGACAGGTCGAGAAGGTGCACCCCTCACACTGATGCTCGTACGGATTGCCGTCGTGCCACATGTGGAAGTAGGCGATGAGCATCCGGCGGCCCTCGAACACTTCCACCAGCGGGATGTCCCCGCCAGGGCCCCGCACTGTCACCGCCGGCATCAAGGTCATCGGCAGCTGACGACGAGCGGCTGCGATCGCGTCTCCTTCGCGGGTATGGGCCTTCTCCCGTACGAGCAGTTCGTCGCGCTTGCGCAGCCAGGTCTCCCGGTCGACGACCGGGGGCGCGGCGGCGTCGGACGTGGGGGTTGTCGTCATGGCTGTCTCCTTCGTGGAGGGGGATCGGTCACAGGTACAGACGACCGAGTCGGCGATTGTCATCGGTGACCGATGACGGATGGGGTCCGCGGTCGTCAGTACGGTTGTGAGCACCACTCAGTCCCGGGGAAATCACATGTCCGACTCGCCTGACGAGCAGGCAGTCTGGCTGCAGCGCGCCTTCGACGAGCACCGGCGTGAACTGCACGTCCACTGCTACCGCCTCGCCGGGAACGTCACCGACGCGGACGACCTGGTGCAGGAGACCTTCCTGCGTGCCTGGCGGGCTCGCGACCGCTTCGAGGGTCGGGCGTCAGCGCGCACCTGGTTCTACCGGATCGCCACGAACATCTTCCTGGACAGCCGCAAGGCGGCCGGTCACCGGACGGTTCCCTACGGTGATGCGCTGGAGTGGTCCACCGAGCTCGGTCCCTATCCCGACGCCCTGCTGGCCGACGATCCACAGACCGGCCTCGCCGCCCGGGAGACCGTCGAGCTGGCCGTGATCGCCGCGCTCATGTACCTGCCGCCGCGGCAGCGGGCGGCCTTCGTGCTGCGCGACGTCTACGGCTGGACGCCGCAGGAGATCGCGACCTCGCTCGGCACCCCCGTAGCGGCCGTCAACAGCCTCCTCCAGCGGGCCCGCCACACCCTCCGGCGGCGCGCTCCGTCGGACCCGAAGGACTGGCGCCGCCCGCAGCTCACCAGGGAGGACGAAGCGATCCTGCGCCGCTACGCCAGCGCGAAGGACCCGGAGACGATCCGGGCACTGCTCGCCGAGGACGTACGGATCACGATGCCGCCCGAGCCGCCGGTCGTCGGGATCGACGCGGCCGCGGAGTTCCTCGGCCGACCGCTCGACTGGCGTACGTTTCCCACCTCGGCCAACGGGCGCCCGGCGCTGATCAACTATCTCCGTCGGCCCGGCAGCCCGCACTACGAGGCGTTGGTCGTCGACGTACTCCGGATCGAGAACGGAAAGATCGTCGAGAGCAACGCCTTCATCGGTGCCCGTCACGTCACCGCTTTCAGCATGCCCGCCACGCTCGAGCCCTAGGTGAGTAAGCCTCAAGCCATGTTGCCGAGGGAGGGATATCGAGCGGCGTTTCCTCTGGCGAGCGTTCCTAGGAACTCGGCGGGTCGGTTCCGTCGCAAGGGACACCGATGCCCAGCTGCACCTGCGCCGTCTGCCCCCGCGACCGAATGGTGAGCGGTAGGCAGGTTGGCCGCGCAACCCAGGTGCCGCCGACGAAGGCCAGCCACCGAGGTTGGTCATCGACAGGTGCGCAGGCGCGCACATGGGCGCTCACGGCCGGCACCACTGACGAGCCCCATCCGAGGCGCGCCCTGTCCTCCCAGCCGGAAGCCACCCGAAGGTCAACCACCGCGCCGCCGCGTACGACCAGCCCCCATTTGGCGAACAGCCGGGCTGCCGGATCCGACTGCCCCGATTCCTCTGCTTGAAGCACCGGCCGGGCGGGCACCGCAACGTCCTCTCCCACGAGCCGATAAGCCGCCGGCGGTTCCTTGATCACATCGACAGACACGGTACACGGCTCCTGCCTGGCGCTCACGTCAAGCGACGGGGACGCGCTGAGGTCAGTGCCCGGAGACGCAGTTGGCGCGGGTGGGCCGGCCTCGCCCCGGGAGCAGTCGCTTGAGGACGTGCAGGCTGCCGACGTCACCATCAGGCAGACGCTGAGCGGCCACCACACCATACGGCTGGCCCTGTGCACGCGCGTCACCTCCTGAACGGCGAGGCCATCGACGGTAAGGGCGCGACTCGTGAAGTGTCACCGTATCGAAAGGCGGGACGCCTTCGATGCCGTCATCGGTGATCTGTCTGCACTCATGGTCGGCAGCGGTCCGCGTCCGGTCCGCAGGAGGTCGGCGGGCGGGCGGGGAGTGGTGGGAGACGTCGAGAGGCGTTTCCACTGCCAGGAGCCCGCCGCCCACCACGCGAAACGCGCTACTCAGCCGAGCTACCAGTACCTGCCGCAGGTCGGCTCGAGCTTGTCGACCGCGCTCTCCAGGTCGCCGGTGTCGCTCGCGACCTTCACGAGCCCTTCCGCATTCGAGAGCTTGGGCTTGATCGAGCGGACCTGGACGTCCTTCAGGCCGGCGGCCACGGCGAGCGCCCTGAAGTTGCTCCGCAGGGTGCGATCCGCCTGTTCGCCGGCCACCCGGTTCGCCACCGCACCGAGGTTGATCAGCCGGGTGGACGCCTCCGCCCGGGCATTGACGAGCTCGGCCTCTACCGTCGAACTCGCGGCGACCCCGCCCAGGGTGATCAGACCGGCGATGGCCTTCTCCAACGAGCCCTTGACGGCGGTGCAGGCCGCCTTGTTGCTGGTGGCGGCCACTTGCGTGGTCTTCCTGGTCGTGGGCGCCGCCGCGGGGGCTCCCGAGGACCGGGGAGTTCCGGAGGGCCGCGCGGTCCCCGAGGGCCGGGCGGTCGGGGAGGACTCGGGTGTGCGGCTCGGCGTGGCCGTCGGCGCCGTGGGCGTTGCGATGGGTGGCTCCGTAGCGGTACTCGCCGCCACGGCAGTGGGCGTGCTCGGCATCTCGTCGGCGCGGCCACACGCCGAGGCGGTGAGCAGCGTCGCAGCAACCGCCACGCAGAGCCCGAACCGTCGTACCGTCACGTCGTATCCCATCTCGCGGATCTTGCGGAAGCGTGACGATACATGTCAGACGCACTGTCGACCATCGTCGACCGCCTCGGACTGCCGCTGATGGTGAAGCGGGCGGTGCGGGGGATGCCGAGACCCTCGATCGATTCACCACCGATCGGCTGATCGGACCTCGAGCGTCTCGGGCGCGAAGGGTCCTGTGGGATGCCTGTCAGCTCGGCAGAAGGTGCGCGGTGGGTCGAATCAGTGATCGGGCAGGGCGTACCAGCGGCCGGCCTGCACCTCTCGCAGCTCGCCCAGCTCGACCAGGTTGACACATGCCGTACGCAACTCCTCGACCGAGGGGCGTGCTCCCGAACTCCGGTCCAGGAAGCGCGTGATCCGCCAGACGTCGAATGCCTCAACACCGCCGACCTGGTCGATGTCGACCTCCTGGTCGTGCTGATCGGTCATCCGGCAGCCGGCGCCATGAACCGAGTACTCGATACCAGTGCTCGCCATGCCCTCCCGAGGCATCCTTCGTGAATGCCTCACTGCCGCCATCAGATCCGAGACGCATCCGAGATCCGCGTAGGCGTCGAACAAACGCGACCGAATGTACGTCAGGGCGGCGGCGTAGCCTCGAACTGCTTCGATCGCTGACTCGGCGCGCTCGTCCACCTGATGAGTATCCCCGTCTGCGAGGTCGCAGCCGGCGAGCGGGCACGGGCGCGGGGGCTCTGGGCGCCACGCCCGGCGGGCGCGCATCTTCCTCACTCACGCTTGCTTCGGCATGCTTACCGGGTGGAAAATCCGCACGCCTCGACACCGCTTCCTCTGCACCTGTACTGCAGGCTCGACGTCCTGGTCACCGACATCGAGGCACTAACCGATCGCGCAGTCGCCGAGCTGCGAGATGCGGATGTGGACTGGCAGACGGAAGACGACGACCTCGAATCGGCGGTCGCAGAGCTGCACGGCAGCATCTCCGCGTCGCTCGGGGCTGTGGTGGACATCAGCCGCCTGATCGACGGCGTCCCCGGAGTCGAGTTCCGAGGCGGCTGGTGCCGGGCCGAACCTGGCTCGCCACGAGACATAGCCGCTCCAGAAAGCCCGGTAATCTTCGTGTTGATCTAGGGTGATGCGGTGACCGCCAAGCCCGTGACGACAGTGCTGTTCGACTTCGCCTGGACTCTGTTCGCCAGGAACTCGGAGCGCTGGGTGGGCAACGCGGCGGCATCGATCGACCGGGCATTGGCTGCCGGCGAGGCGCACCGTATTGCCGGCGACTTCGCGGAACTGTTGCGGGAGACGGCCACGGATCCGGCCCACATCGCCCGAGATCTGGATCCGCGAGTCTGGGATCGGGCGATCCTCGCCGTGCTGAAACAGATTCCCGGGGTGGACCAGGCGCTGGCATCGATGTTGCACGAAACACACGCCGAGGCGATCGAGCCGTACGCCGACACCGTCGCCACCCTGTCCGCATTGCGTGACAGCGGTGTTCGCATCGGTGTCGTCAGCAACGTCGGCTGGGACATCCGCACATGCTTCGCGCGGCACGGACTCGACGGCTGTGTCGATGCGTTCGTACTGTCCTACGAGGTCGGCTTCGTCAAACCGGACCCTCGGATCTGGGGTGCCGCCCTCGAAGCCCTCCATGCCGCACCGGGCCAGACCCTGATGGTCGGTGATCATCCTGCCGGTGACGGCGGATCGGTTTCTGCCGGTATACCAGCGCTGATCCTGCCGATGGTGGATTCGCCCGCGCGGAAACGCGGCTTCGAACACGTGCTCAGGCTTGCCCAGGTTCCGTCCTGACCGGTCGCCGGCAATCACGGGAAGCTCCTTCGATCACCGTCGTCGTCCATTGTCATCTCGGTAGGGGCTTTCGCTGCGCGTCGCTTCGCGCCAACCCGAGGGTGGGTGCAGTCGATGACGCTTTTTCGGCGCTCATTGCGTGGCCGCGACCTGGACGACGCTGCTGCCGCTGGACGTGGCGTTGCCCCCGTCGATCACTGAGGTGACCAGGTCGTAGAAGCCCGGCTCGGCATCGGGACCGATCACGATCGTGCTGACGGGACGCTCGCCGGAATCGGCCGCCGGCCGAACCGGTATCGCCGTGAAGGTGACCAGCCCGGGCACCGCCGAAGCGGCCTTCAGGTCGTCCACCGTGCCGTACGGGCCCGTCAGATGTGCGGTCAACTCGACCTGCGACGAGGTGGAGCCCGGCTCGACCGTCCACCGCACGGTCAAGGTCTGGCCCGGGTGGTAGGGCTTGTCGACGTCCAGGTCCGCGCAGCAGGTGTATGCCGGCGGCGGCACCGTCTCGGACGGTTCGGCGCCGCAGGCAGCCAGCAACGGCACGACGAGGCAGCTGAGAAGGCGCCGGCGCGGCGAGTTCATGCGCAGGATCGTAGGCAGGGTCCAGCGCTGTCAGGAGGCGGCGGACAGATGCGCCGCAGCCTATGGTTGCCGCGTGAACAAGCGCCTGTGGGTGGTGTCGGCGCTGGCCGTGACCGCGCTGCTCGCCGTACCGGTGACCGTTGCCGGCGTCCACGTGACCCACCCTCGGAACGAGGACGGCTACCTGGCGCACCTCAAGCAGTACGGCGACCGGCAGAACGACAGGCCGCTGGCGGTGTTGCCGCCGACTGCGGATCTGGTCGCCGAGGGCGATGCGGCGTGCGACTGGTTGCGCGAACAGCCGTACGCGCTGTGGCGGCACGATCCGGAGTACCGCGAGCTTGTCGTCTACGAGCGCTACGTCCGGCAGGTCGAGAACCGCCTACCGGCCTGGGGCGACGAGCTGCCCGACCGGCGATCGGTGACGGGAGCCGCGTGGACCCACCTGTGCCCGGCCGAGTGGGAACTACGCCAGCCCCGCCGCAACCCCTTCGCCCCCAAGCCGGACTGAACGCGCGTCCCGTCGTACCCGGTGCCCTCGCAGCATCGATCTTGGAGTTGTGGCACCTCGCAAAAGCCGCGTGCGGGACATCCGAGGTGCCAAAACTCCAAGATCGACGAAGAATCCGCGCGCGGGAGGTCAGCGCGCGCGATTCGCGGCCATCCAGGCGGTGGCGAAGTCGACCAGTGTGCGCTGGGACATCAGCCGGGCCGTTGCGGTGCCGACCCGGCCGGTTGTCGTGGCGCCTGTCGCCTCGAAGTCGGCGCCCACCTGGTCGAAGTCGTCCTCGTCGGTGACGACGTCGGTCCACGTGGTCCACCGGCTCGTGCCGTCCGGCAGCCGTACCGCCGAGCCCGTCACCGCCCGTGGCGCCGCCGCCTGCCGCCATTCCGCCGAGCGCGCGCAGGTCGTACGCGAGCGAGTTGACGGTGTGCGGTGCGGCCTGGTCCACGCGGCGCAGTGTAGGCAGGGCTGAGCCTGGACCGGGGACGGTGCCGGGCCGGGCCCGCCCCGACGGCGGCGGGACCGGCCCGCCCCGCGCATTCGTCGGCGGGCAGTTCACATGGGTACGCCCAACCGATCAGAGCCCGGCCCTACCGGAATCCGGCGTCACGTCCACGGCGGGGGATGCCGGCTCACGTAGTCGCGGGCGCGGGGGAGCGGATCGTCCCAGTACTCGTGCGGCATGCGGTGATGCTGGGCCCGGCAGAAGGTGGCGAGGTCGTCGACGATCGCGATCCGGTCCAGTGGACGCCGTTCGAACTCCCGGTTGGCCGCGAGCAGATCCGCCTCCGGGTTCCAGCCGGCGTGGTCGAACGCCCAGCCCGCCCAGGTCGCGTACACGTGGAAGACCTGGCGCCGGCCCGCGAGCCGCAACCCCGCGAGACCGATCGGCCGGTCGGGGTAGGTGTCCCGGCACGCCCAGGCCAGGATGTGGCAGGCCCCGGCGGCGAAGAACGGCTGGTCGGCGCGTTCCCAGGCGAGTCGCTGGTCGGCCCGTTCCCGCGGCGTACGCCGGAAGACGCCCGCTGCCGTCACTGCCACCGGCGCACCCTAGCCGAGCGGCCATGCGACGCGTGGACCCGCGCATGTGCCGATCCGAACCGGATTGACACGCGGGGTGGTCCGCGGGGGAGAGTCGGGCATGCGCTTCCCGGTGTCCACACCGCCCGCCGTTCCCGCCGGCACGCTCACCACCGGCCCGCAACCGACGTTGCCCGCCGAGGGCGGCCTGGTCCTGCGCCCCTGGGCGGACGGGGACGCGCCCGCCGTCCTGGCCGCGTACCAGGATCCGGAGATCCGCCGCTGGCACACCCGCCGGCCCGCGTCGCCGGAGCAGGTCCTGCAGTGGATCGCCCACCTCCGTCGTTCCTGGCAGGAGGAGACGGGCGCGAGCTGGGCGGTGACCCGGGGCGACGAGGTGGTGGGCCGCATGGCGCTGGGCGGCTTCAACCTCGACGACGGCGAGGCCGGCTGCGCGTACTGGGTGGTTCCGGCCGCCCGTGGCGCGGGCGTGGCCTCCCGCGCGTTGCGGGCGGTGAGCGCGTGGGCGCTCGGCGAAGGGCGGCTGCACCGGCTCTGGCTCGACCACTCGACCGGCAACGTCGCGTCGTGCCGGGTGGCGGTCAAGGCCGGGTTCCGGCTGGAGGGCACCAAGCGCAGCGCTGCGGTGCACGACGACGGGCGGCACGACATGCACCTGCACGCCCGCGTCCGCGGGGACGCCTGACCGGATCACGACTGCGCGGCGGCCACCTCCCGGATGCGCCGCAGCGCCTCCTCCCGGTCCATTCCGGTCGCCTGGAGGATGTCGCTGGCCGCGGTCCGGACCTGCCCCACGATCACCGTGCCGGACAGCCCGGTCCCGGCCAGCTCCGCGCGCGTCGCCGCCGCCACCGCACGCAACGCGTGGCGGCGGGCGTCCTCCGGGCCCTGGTCCGCGAGAACCTCCTCCTGTACGGCGTGCACCGCCGCGCCGAGTGCCTCCACCGCGTCCGGCAGGCTCTCCGGTATCGGCTCCCCGTCCTCGATCAGCACGACGGCCCGGCGGGCCAGTACGCGGGTGTTCCAGACCGCCTGGTCCACGTCCGGCGCGCTGAGCTGGTAGTGCCGGACCGAGCGCCGCCTCGGCCAGCGCGCCGGGGCCAGGTCGACTGTTTCCTTCGCGCCGCCGAAGACGTCCCAGAACCGGCCCAGGTCCGCGCCGATCGCCTGCGACCGGCTCAGCGACCGGTCGGCCAGGTCGTGGTCGCGTCGCCGTAGCGCGGCGGCGGTCGCGGCGAGCTGGTCGGCGAGTTGCCGCAGCGTCGGCGCGGCCACCCGCCGCACGACCCGCAGTGGGTTGATCGGCACCAGCAGAAGTGTCACCACCAGTCCCACGCCGCCGCCGATCAGCGCGTCGACGAAGCGGGGGAACTCCAGTGTGTGCCGGGAGGAGGAGAGCGCGCCGAGCAGCACCGCCGTACCGCTGGCGTTGCCCACGATCCCGCCCCGCGTACTCAGTGCCAGCGCGACCAGGACGGACGCCGCGACGATCACGCCGGTCTGCCACACCCCGGCGCCGACGGCGCCGATCAGCAGGTCCGACACGATGATGCCGAGCGTCACCCCGGCGAGCAGTTCGACGGTGTTGGAGAGGCGCCGTCCGAAGGACGACGTGATCACCGCGACCGCGGCCGCCGGGGCGAAGATCGGGCTCGGCATGCCGGTGAGCCAGCGCGCGACGGCCCAGGCCAGCGCCGCCGCCAGTCCGGCCTGCACGGCGAGTACGGACTTGATCCGCAGCTGTTGCATCCGGTCCCGCCCGGCGGCCCGGCCGCGCTCGTTCACGCGCTCCCACGCCTCGTCGAACCGTTCCGCGTCCAGGCCGGCGCGCCGCGACGACCCCCGCCGGCCGCCGCGCCCCTCCCGCTGCCCGGTCACTGCCGGCGGCTACCCGCAAAAACCGCCGCCAATCCCGGCGTCCGCCGAGGTCAGCCGCCCGGTTCGAGGTACGCGGCCAGGTGCGCCAGCGAGGACGCGATGCCCTCCTCGTGCACCGCCTGGTCGATGCCCGGAGGTACGCCGGTGGCGGTGACCGTCACCTCGGTGCCGTCGCCGGCCGCCGCGAGGTGCCAGGTCATGGTCATGGTGCCCGCGTACGCCGGGTCGTCGGCCTGGAACACGGCGGTCTGCACCACCCGGTGCGCCGGTACGAGTTCGGCGAACCCGACATCGACCACGTCGGTGGCGTCCGAGGTCTTGCCCGGGTTGCCGGTCGCGTCGAGGTAGGTGAGCACCATCCGGAACCCGCCGCCCGGACGCGGATCCCAGCGCTCGATTCGCCCGCGCATCCCGTCCGGCGGCAGCCACGCCTCCAGGGCCGCCCGGTCCACGAGCGCGTCGTAGACGGCCGCCGGCGCGGCGGCGATCGTCCTGCTGCCCCGATCGACCCTGCTCACCCCCCAACCCTAAGCGCCTCCCACCGCTCGCCGGTCCCGCCCGACGCCGATCTTGGAGTTGTGGCGGTTGACAAATGCCACTGAGTTGGGCGATTCAGGCACCACAACTCCAAGATCGGCGGGGGAGCGGGAGGGAGGCGCGGCCGGTACGCTGCCGCGAATGCCGGTACTGCCGCACCCCGACGCCCCTGCCGACTCGCTGCTGGTCGGTGACGACGACACTCCGCTGGCCCGGATGCGGCTGCGGGACGACGACGGCACGGCGGTCGCGGCCGACGTCCGGCCGCTGCCCGGGGCGCCGCTGACCCGGCTCGTCGGGCAGGTGCGGCGCGACCTGGCCGGGCACCGGCTGGAGACGCCGGACGAGGCGCTCGCGTCGGCACTGGTGGCCGACGGGCTGACGCTGGACCGGGCCGCCACGGACATGCGGCACGACCTGACCGACGTACCCGAAGCGGTGACCCTGCCGGACGGCTGGTCGCTCGGTGCCCCCGGCTGGGACGACGACCTCGCCGCGGGGCTGGACGCGGCGTACGGCCCGGACCACCCGGACGGCCGCTGGCAGCCCAGCGACACCGAGGAGGTGCGGGCGATGTTCGACACCGGCGAACCGGTGCCGCCGCTGGTGCCCGCCTCGGCCCGGCTGATCGACCCGGACGGCCGCAGCGCCGGGCACGTGCTGTGCGCCGGACCGGTGCCGTGGACCGACGACGACTGCGTCTGGATCCTCAACCTGGGCGTCGCGCCCCGCGCGCAGCGGCGCGGGTTCGGCCGGGCGCTGCTGGTGCACGCGTTGCGCGGCGCGCGCGAGGCAGGGCTACCGTCCGTCGGCCTGTCGGTGGTCGACGGCAACCCGGCCCGCCGGATGTACGACGCGGCCGGCTTCCGCGTCCGCACCCGGGTGCTCACCGTCCGGATCCCCGACGCTTAGAACCCTTGCCGGCGGCGGCGCGCGGCCGACCTTCAGGCGCCGGTGAGCAGGGGGCGGTGCTCGGACCAGAGCCAGCGCAGGTAGTCGCGCAGCCGTTCCGGGGTGGCGATCCACCCCTGGCCGGGATAGCGGAGCAGCCGGCTGACCTCGCCGGCCACCAGGTCGTACCCGGCCGCGCCGGTCTCCGGCACCGGGGCGTCCGGTGCGATCGCCACGGGCAGCGGAACCATCGGGATCCGCAGGCCGGCGTCGTCGCAGGCCCGCAGCACGGTGAGATAGACCCGGACCAGGTGGTACGGCGAGACGACGAGCGCGACGCTGCCGACGCCCAGCGCCCGTACCTCCTCCACGACCCAGGTGGCCTGCCGGCCGGTGCCGGTGACCGGCTCGGCCTGGAGCACGACCCCGTCGGTCCGGCGCAGACCGAGCCCGCGCAACCGGTCCAGCGTGAGCGGGCGATACGTCCGCTCGGCCGAGTCGGTGTTCGCCACCAGCAGGTGCCGCAGCGCCGGGCCCGTCTCCCAGGCGCGGATCGCGTCGGTGAGGCGCCAGTCCTCGCCCTGGCCGGTGGGCACCACGAGCGCGTCCACCCGCTCGGCGGCGCGGTGGGGGAGCGTGAGGACCATCGTGACCGCCTCCAGCACCGCCAGGAGCCGCTCGGCCGGGACGTCCGCGAACGCCTCCGCCGCCACGAGCCGTGGCAGGGGGCGGGACACACTCGTCACGCCCGCGATCTTGCCACGGCGCGGCGGACGGGGATGGAGAGTGGCGCGGTGCGGACGGGGATTCTCGGGCCGCACACCGCCGTGTGCGCGGCGGCGAAATCGAGTACGCGTGCTCATTCGGCCGCCCCGCCGGCCGGGCAGGATCGAAGGCGTGACAACGAGACGTACGCTGCTCGGCGGCCTGATCCTGGCGCTGGCCACGGCCGGCGCCTGGGTGGCCTGGCTGAGCTGGGAGTCCGGCTGGACCGTGGACCCGCGGACCGGCGACATGAGCGGGCCGTACGCGGTCTGGCAGGTCGCCGCCGCGGTGCTGACCCTGGGCGCGCTGGCCGCCGTCGCCGGCTGGTGGCTGAACATCTGGCTGGTGGCAACGGTGATGACAGTGGCGTTCACCGTCCCGTGGGCGGTGCACGCCGCCTCGACCGACGACACCGGCCTGTGGGCGGTCGGTGCGGCGCTGGTGGCGATCGGCACCACCATCGGAACGACGCTGGTCGGCGGCGCCGCCGGCTGGCTCCGCCGCCGGACCGGGTGACGGGGTTGGATGCCGCGGCTACGCGGCCTGCTGCCATAGGATGGCGTCATGAGCGCTGAGGCAGTCGGCATGCACATGCCCGCCGTCGTGACGCTCGACGACGTGGCGACGATGAATGCCGCCGACCCGAACGGCCACCGCTACGAGACCAGCCCCGAGGGGGTTCTGTCGGTCATGCCGCCGCCCGACTCCGAGCACGCCATCATCGCGAGCCGGATCTTCGCCTGGCTGATCATGGCGGGCTGGCCCGCTGAGCAGGTGCTTCAGGCCGTCGGTGTGCGGGTGCCGGGGCCCAGCGGCGACGGTGGCCGGATCCCCGACATCACGGTTTGGCGGAAGCCGCCCAGCCGTCGCGTCTGGTCCGCCGTGGCCGACCTGGTGCTGGTGGTCGAGATCGTCTCGCCCGGTTCGGAGACCATGGACTCGGTGACGAAGGCCCGGGAGTACGCCTCGGCCGGCATCCCGCGTTACTGGGTCGTGGAGCGGGACGGCGCGCAGACCGTCACGCTCCACGAGCTCGCCGGCGACGGCCGGTACGCCGAGCACGCCCGGATGCCGCTCGCCTGGCTGCTGCAGACCGCACCCGCTGACCACCTCGACGGGTAGGGCGGCCGTACCGTCAGTCGCGGTTCAGGCGTTCGGCGTACGCGTCGCGCAGCTCCGCCCAGCCGAAGTCCTTCGCCTCCGCGCCCCGGATCGGGCCGACCGGGTCGCCGTCGAGCAGATGCGCGGCGACGTCGAGGCAGATGTGCCAGCCGGCGGCAGTCATCGCGGCGAGGTCGGGACCGCCGACCCGGTGCCGCAGCGTGAGCGTGGTGCCGTCGCCGTTCGTGGTCAGCTCCCAGCGGAGCAGGTCGTCGCCCCAGGTGTACTCCAGCAGGTGCGGCCGGTCGGCGCGCAGCACCCGGGCCGGCGCCGGGTATCTCTGGTCGCCGTCGACGGTGCTGAGTACTGCGTCGCCAGGGCGGCCCAGGTCACGGTCGGCCAGGAACGGCGCCCACCCGGCGAGCTGATCCGGGTCGGTGAGCGCGGCCCACACCTTCTCCGGCGGGTGCCGCAGGTCGCGGACGAAGACCAGTTCGTTGTCGGGTGCCAGCTCGACCCGGGCGAGCGGGCCGGGACGGAACGTGTCGCGGTCCATCTGTCACTCCTGACTGTCGAGATGGCGTTCCAGGGCGTCGAGGTGCGCGGTCCACATCGACCGGTACGGCCCGAGCCAGTCGTCGACGGCTCGTAGCGGCGTGGTGTCGACCCGGTAGATGCGCCGCTGCGCGGCCGTACGGCAGGTGACCAGTCCGGCCTCGCGTAGCACCCGCAGGTGCTTGGAGACCGCCGGCTGGCTCATGCCCAGCGCGTCCACCAGTTCGCCGACGCTGCTCTCCGCCCGGCGCAGCCGGTCCAGGATGCGGCGCCGGGAAGGCTCGGCCAGGACGGTGAAGGCGTCGACGCTCACCGCTTCAATATGCCTCATCGGTTATATGCCTGGCAAGGAATGACAGGTCGCGCTGCCCCGGCCCGGGCGGCTCCATATGCTCGGGGGATGGAACTGCGGATCTTCACCGAGCCCCAGCAGGGCGCCACATACGACCAGCTCCTCGCCGTGGCCCGCCGCGCGGAGGAGACCGGCTTCGCCGCGTTCTTCCGCTCCGACCACTACCTGAAGATGGGTTCGGTGAGCGGCGATCCCGGCCCGACCGACGCCTGGACCACGCTCGCCGGGCTGGCCCGCGACACCACCCGGATCCGGCTCGGCACGCTGATGACCGCCGCCACGTTCCGGCTACCCGGCCCGCTGGCGATCACTGTGGCGCAGGTCGACCAGATGAGCGGCGGACGGGTCGAGCTGGGCATCGGCACCGGCTGGTACGCCGAGGAGCACTCCGCGTACGGCATCCCGTTCCCGCCGCTGGGGGAGCGGTTCGACCGGCTGGAGGAACAGCTCGCCGTCATCACCGGGCTCTGGTCCACCCCGGAGGGCGCCACGTTCGACTACCCCGGCACGTACTACCCGGTCAGCGACTCGCCCGCGCTGCCCAAGCCGGTGCAGCGCCCCCGCCCGCCGATCCTGCTCGGCGGCATGGGCCCGAAGCGCACGCCCCGCCTGGCCGCCCGGTACGCCGACGAGTTCAACCTGCCGTTCGTCTCGGTCGAGGACACCGTCACGCAGTTCGGGCGGGTCCGCGACGCCTGCGCCGCGATCGACCGCGATCCGTCCACGATGACCTGGTCCAACGCGCTCGTGCTCTGCTGCGGCCGCAACGAGGCCGAGGTGGCCCGGCGTGCCGAGGCGATCGGACGCGACCCGGACGAGCTGCGCGCCAACGGCGCCGCCGGCACGCCCGCCGAGGTGGTCGAGACGCTCGGCCGGTACGCCGAGGCGGGCAGCTCCCGGGCCTACCTCCAGGTGCTCGACCTGACCGACCTGGACCACCTGGAGCTGGTAGCCGCCGAGGTGATGCCCCAGCTCTGACCCGCCGCCCGTCCCGCCGCCCGGCCCCGTCGAGATCTTGGTAAGAAACGGCCCCCATAGGGGCACTTTCTTACCAAGATCTACACCGGTCCCACCTCGCGGAACAACAATCTCGCGGTGCGGGAGGCGCCCTCCCGCACCACCCCACAAACCCGCGATCTTGCAGTTGCGGCCCTTTCGGTGCCGGATTTACGGCTCTTGTCGGGGCAGTAACTGCATGATCAACGGTGCGGGCGCCCCCGCGGAAGCTGTACCCGTTCGCCGGGCCATCCTCGGCGGTACGCGTGAGGCGGCGGACGGGTCAGCGTGGGGTTGCGCGGCGGACCGTGTCCAGTCGGCCGTCGCGGTCGCTGTCCAGGAGCGTCACGTCGGGCACGCCGTCGCCGTCCAGGTCGACCTGCACCACGTCGGCCACACCGTCGCCGTCGAGGTCCGTCACCACCTCGACGGAACCGTCCAGGTGCCGGGTCACGATCGACCTGGCCGTCCCCTGGCGCGGCGGCGGCCCCGGGTGGGGCACCGGAGCCGGCTCGGGCTCGGGCGTGGGCCCCGGCACCGGCGCGGTCGCCACGGGCGTCACCCGCACAGCGGCGGGCGCCACCTCCACAGCGGCAGGCGGCATCTCCGCAGCGTCGGGGTCCACGCCGGTCGGGTCGATTTCCTCCTCCGACGGGTACACGTCGCCGCGGAGGCTCGGGTCGCGGTAGCTGCTCATTCCGCCAGGATTCCCGCCGAGTGGCCGGGGCAACCCTGTCGGCGCATGATGGCGGATGATGCAGCGCATGACGGAGACCAACTGGGCCGGAAACGTCAGCTGGTCGGCGCGTACCCGATCGCGGCCGACCTCGACCGACCAACTGCGGCGGCTGGTCGCGGAGGCCGACCTGGTCCGGGCCGTCGGCACCGGCCACTCGTTCAACCGGCTCGGCGACACGACAGGCGTCCAGGTCGCGCTCGACGGCCTGCCGCCCGCCGTCGCGCTCGACCCGGACCGCGGCGCCGTCACCGTCGCGGCCGGCGTCCGCTACGGCGACCTGGCCACCGCGCTGCAGGCTCAGGGGTACGCGCTGGCGAACCTCGCGTCGCTGCCGCACATCTCGGTGGCCGGCTCGGTCGCCACCGCCACCCACGGATCCGGCGCGCGGAACCGCAACCTCGCTGCCGCCGTCGCCGGGCTGGAACTGGTCACGGCCGACGGCGACCTGATCACCGTCGACCGAAGCGACCCGCGCTTCGCCGGGCTGGTGGTCAACCTGGGCGCGCTGGGCGTGGTCACCCGGCTGACGCTCGACGTGGTGCCCACGTACGCGGTGCGCCAGCACGTGCGCCTCGGCCTGCCCCGCGCCGCGCTGGACGAGGCGCTGGACGCCGCGTACAGCGTCAGCGTCTTCACCTCGTGGCGCTCCGAGCGCTTCGACCAGGTGTGGGTGAAGCAGGACGCCGACCAGGCCCCGCCGCCCGCCGACTGGCTGGACACGGTGGCCGCCGACTCGCCCCGGCACCCGGTGCCCGGCATGTCGCCGGAGCACTGCACCGCTCAGCTCGGTGAGCCGGGGCCGTGGCACGAGCGGCTGCCGCACTTCCGGCTCGGCTTCACCCCGAGCAGCGGCGACGAGTTGCAGTCCGAGTGGCACGTGGCCCGCAGCGACGCGACTGCGGCGCTCGCCGCGCTCGATCCGGTCGCCGACCGGATCGCCGCCGTGCTCCAGATCTGCGAGCTGCGGACGATCGCCGCCGACGAGCTGTGGTTGAGCCCGAACTTCCGGCGCGACTCGCTGGCGCTGCACTTCACCTGGATCGGTGACCCGGTGGCTGTCGCGCCGGTGCTGGCCGAGGTGGAGGAGCGGCTCGCCCCGTTCGCGCCGCGCCCGCACTGGGGCAAGCTGTTCGAACGCGATCCCGCCGCCGCGTACCCCCGGCACACCGACTTCGCCGCGCTGCTGCGCGAGTTCGACCCGAAGGGGAAATTCCGCACCGCCGAGATGGACCGCTACTTCCCCCCGGGACTGACTCAGCTCTGCTCGGGCTGAGTCACCGCCCGGCCGGCACCTGCTGGCGCAGGCTGCCGCGCTGCACCGCGCGGCTGATGTCGCTGGGCGAGACGATGCCGACCAGCTGGTCGCCGACCACCACGAGCGCCCGGCCGTCGGTGCACTCGTTGAGCCGTGGGAGCAGGTCGGTCAGCTGCTCCTCGGGGCGGGCGAGCACCAGCTCGTCGGCCCGGCAGGACACCTCGGCCAGCGTGGTCGCCGCGCGGCGGTCCGCCGCGATGCCGCGTACCCGATCGAGCGTGACCAGACCGACCGGCCTGCCGTCGACGGTCAGTGGGAGCGTGGAGTGCCGGTACGCGAAGAGGTAGTGGTCGACGAAGTCGGCCACTGTGAGGTCGCCGGACGCGGTCTGCGGCTGGGGCGTCATCACGTCGCCGACCCGGACGCCGCGCAGCGCGTCGCCCATCCGGGCGGCGCGTTCCTCCTGGCCGGCGGCGCCGAGCAGGAACCAGCCGATCAGCGCCAGCCAGAGCCCGCCGAACCCGGCGCCGGTGAAGAACCGCCACAGCCCCAGCCCGATCAGCACGACGCCGAGCACCCAGCCCGCGCGGGCCGCCACCACCGACGCCTTCGTTCGATCGCCGGTGAACTTCCAGACCGCCGCGCGAAGCAGCCGCCCGCCGTCCAGCGGGGCGGCGGGCAGCACGTTGAAGATCGCCAGCAGCACGTTGATGCCCGCCAGCCAGGCAAGCGCGCCGAGCAGCAGCCCGTGCCCACCCGCGGCGGCCACAGCCACCGCGATCGCCGCGAAGAACACGCCGATGATCAGGCTGACCAGCGGCCCGACCCCGGCGATCCGCAGCTCGGCGCCCGGGTCCTTCGCCTCGCCCTTCAGCTCGGCGACACCGCCGAACAGCCAGAGCGTGATGCCCTCGACCTCGATGCCGTTGCGCTTGGCGACGACCGCGTGCGCCACCTCGTGGGCGAGCAGACCGACGAAGAAGACCACGGCGGCGGCCAGACCGGCCGCGAAGTAGGCGACGGGGGAGTGACCGGGGTACGAGGCGGGGAACAGGCTCGCCGACAGCGCCCACGCGATCAGCACGAAGATGACCAGGACACTCCAGTTGACGCCGACCGGTACGCCGGCGATCCGACCCAGACGGAAACTCGCCCTCATGTTTCCGTCATACCCGGCACACCCACCCGCACACCAGAACCTGCCGCACGGCGTGCCGGACCTGCGGTGAGTGCAGAGCCAGGAGGGTCGGGGCGCCAGGGGCGGCGCGCTCGATTGATCAACTTTGATGGGAGAACTAGCCTTGCGTAGATGAGGAGTGTTCGCGGCGTAGCCGTCTGGGCGTTGTTGGTCTTCTTGGGAGGGCTTGCGCTGCTGCTCTCCCCGCCCCTGATCGACTACGCCTTCGATCCGAGTACCGACTGGGAGCGCTTGGCGAATATCGGCCAAGCCTACGGCTCGGTCTCCATGCTTCTGTCCGCGCTGGCTCTCGTGGGTGTGGTCGCCACCACCATCAGTCAAAACAGGCAGGCCCGCATCGCATTGGAATACGCGCAACGTGACCAGCACGCCTTGTTGCTCAAGATGGCCATAGACGATGCCGTGCTGATGGAGTGCTGGGGGTCGCTGACCCAGGACCCTGCCCCTGAACGGCGAAGGCAGCGGGCCTACATCAATCTGATCCTCAACTTCTGGGCCGCGACCTGGCAACTGGGCGGGATGCCTGAGAGCCAGTTGCGAGGTCTGCTGGCGGCTGACATCTTCGCCACCGAGATCGGCTTGAGGTTCTGGGAGCAGGCGCGGCTTACGCGAAAGGTCGTGCACGCGGGGGCGCAGCCAGCAGCGTTCGACCGGATCGTGGAAGACGAGTACCTGCGCGCCCTTGCGAAGCTACGAAGCGCGGAGGCTTCGGGCATCGGATCGTAGGGCAGGGTGCGCAGGCGATGCCTGCCGCGTTCAGTTCCGGAACGTCTCGTACTTGACGCTCGCGACGAAGGTCGACCAGGCTGCCGGGTCGAAGGCGAGGATGGGACCGCGCGGGTCCTTGCTGTCGCGTAGCCCGACCACGCCGGGCAGGTTGTCGGCGACCTCGACGCAGTCGCCGGAACCGTTGCTACGGGTGCTCTTGCGCCAGGTCATCGTCGCCTGGTTGGCCTCTTCCACCCGCGCCGTCCTCTCATAGCTCGTCGATCGCCCCCAGGATGAGGTCGCGCGACTCCCGGGCGCCGGCCGCCGTGGCGACCAGGTGCTCGAAGACGCGGCTGTACTCCCTCACCTGTTGGCCTTCGAGATAGAGGCTACCCGCGCGGGTCTCGACGTAGACGACCCCCGGATCGGCCGGCTCGGGGAAGGTCAGCACGCTGAAGGCGCTGCCCATCGACCCGTACTCGCCCGCGCCGAAGGTCAGGATCTGGATGGTGCGGCCGGGCCGGTCCGCCTCCTCGGCCAGTCGCCGCAACTGCGCTGCGAACAGCTCCGCGCCGCCGACCGGCCGCCGTAGCGCTGCCTCGTCCAGCACCACCCAGAGTTTCGGCGGAGTCTCGGTGTCCTGACGGCGCATGCGCAACTCGACCCGCCGGTCCACCTCGTCGGTCGGGGCGTCCGGGTGCTCGGCGCGGATGACCGCGCGGGCATAGTCGGCGGTCTGGAGTAGACCCGGAACCAGTTGCGGCTGGAAGGCGCGGATCTCGGCCGCCTCGGCCTCCAGCCCGACGTAGACCTCGAACCAGTCCGGCAGCACGTCGTCGTACGCCTGCCACCAGCCGCGCTTGCGGGCATCGCGGGCGACCTGGACGAGTGCGTCCACCTCGTCGCCCTCCACCCCGTACAGCTCGAGAAGTCCACGGGCGACCGGCGGCATGACGGACACCTGGGCGTTCTCGATGCGGCTGATCGCCGACTTCGAGATACCCACCTCCTTGGCGGCCTGGTCGGCGGTCATGCCGGTCTGCTCACGGAGGCGACGGAGGGCAGCGGCCAGGCGTCGACGTCGGACGGTCGGGCTTCCAGTCATGCCGGTCAGTGTGGCGGAAGCGGACGAGCTTCGCAATGACATCATCCCGAATCGGGAGTTGCGCAAAGGGGGCGGTCCACTGCACGATGAGTGAGTGGCCGGATCGGCTGGGTCATCGGGTGTCGACCTGGGCCACGCGTTGTGCCCTGCTGACGTACTGCTGGTCGAAGGCTGCGGTGGCAGGTGCCGGGGTGGGTCCGCCGGTGCGGGGCGGGCCGGTGGGCCTGCCCTTCCACGGTTCGATCTCGACGGTGAGGGGCAGGTCCTGTCATGCGCGTCTTCCTCCGGCGTGTCCGGCGTCGTCGGCGATCGGTCCTCGGATCGACCTGCTACCGCTCGTCCGCCTACCAACCCCTGCGCCCGTGGCAGGTCCGTGAGCGGAGCTTCCGGACGACCCAACTGGGCCGGCGCGGGCTCGACCCGCAGGAGGTGCGGGAGTTCCTCGACCGCGTCGCCGGTGACCTGGCCGTCGTCTACGACGCGCTGGCGCAGAGCCGCCGGGAGACAGACCGGATCAAGAACGCGCTGCGCCGCTGGCAGTCGGAGCAGGCCCGGGCCCGCAACGAACGGGGGTACGACAGGTGACCGAGCGATGGGTGATCCACCTGCCGGTCGTCGTCAACGACCTGCTCTCCGCTCAGCGGCTGGCCCGGGTGGTGGCGCACTGGTCGCACGTCCTGCCACAGACCGAGCCCGGCGGCACCACTGTCTCGGCGGAGGACGACCAGAACGTTCGCCACTGGGTGTTCTGCGATCGATCATTGTCTGGTGGACAGCGGTGTCTGCTCCGGCCCGGGCACGACGGTGAGTGCTCCCGGCGGTTCCGGCCGCGATGAGAACGCCCGCTTACCGCACCGGAAGCGGAGTGTGCACGAGCCGGGGCCGACGGGCGGTCGGCGAACGGGCTCGTCCTGGACGCCTCGGCGCTGCTCGCGGCGGCCCCACCCGACCCTCGAGGGCCGGAGCCGGTCAGTCGGCCTTTCCGGCCGGGACGACCCACGTCGTCGGCTGCCCGGTGATCGCGGTGATCAGGTCGAAGTCGCCGTCGTAGTGCAGGACGGTCACGCCATGCCGTTCGGCGGTGGCGGCGATCAGCAGATCGGCCATCGAGAGGGCCCGGTGGTTGCCCTTGTGCAGCGCCTGCACCTGGACGTCGATCGCACGATCCCAGATGTCGTCGGGCATGGCGAGCCAGTCGAAACCGCGTAGCAGCCATCGAGCGCGCTTCGCGTCCTTGGCCGAGCGGGCGCTGTGTACGACCTCGATCTCGATTGCGCCGCAGACCGCCAGCAGGCCGCGCTCGGACAACTCGTCCAGGACCGGCGCCACGGCGGGTTTCGGCCACCTGGCCAGCGCGGACTTGTCGAGAAGGTAGCGCTCCTGCGTCATGCCGCTTCGGGCTTCGACGCCTGCTGCGGGTCGGTGAGGTCCGGCAGGCCGCCGCTCTTGAGCCAGTCGGCGAACTCCCGGCGCTTCTCCCGGTTGACCACTTCCTGCAGCGCGGCGTTGACAGTGGCCTTCTTGGTGCCCGTGCCGAGGATCTCGGCGGCCTCGGCCAGGAGCTCGTCGTCGACGTCAAGGATGGTTCGGGACATGTGCGCCTCCTCGTCCGAGCACTCGAACGAGGTGATGATATCAATTTGTGCTGATCTTGATATACCCGTGGGTCAGCGCCGTCGAGGGGCCTCGGCGACCACTGTCGGGGAGAACTCGTTCGCCGCCTCCACCGCCCACTCCAGCGCGTAGTCCGCCTCCTCCTCCCAGCCCGGTTCGCCGCCGACGAAGTGCGACCGGCCGGGGAACTCCCGGTAGCCGGTGAGCGCCGTCGAACTCCGGTAGAGGTTGGCGATCGAGCTGGCAAGCGACGCGGGCACCACGTGGTCCTCGCCGCCCGCGGTGATGAGCAGCGGAGCGCGGTCGCTGCGCTTCTTGTCGATCTCGGTGGCCGAGTTCGGATCCAGGTTGGCGAACGCCGCCTCGAACAGCACGTGCCCGGCGCCCGGTACGGCGTACCGCTCCCAGGCGGCGTCGGACTGCTCCTGGCTGATGGTGTTGCCGAAGGCGTACCGGAAGTCCTCCGGGGTGAACGGCACGGCGCGGTGCCGGTTCGCCGGGTTGTGCAGGATCGAGTACCCGGAACGCAGGGTGGCGGACGGCAGCTTGAGCACGCCCCGTACCGGTGCGGGGTGCACGGCGACCACCGCGGCGCCGAGGCGGCGGTCCGCCAGCAACTGGGCGATCAGGCCGCCGAACGAGTGGCCCATGATGATCGGCGGGCGCGGCAGGTCCCTGATGATCGCCGCGTAGTGGTCGGCGATGTCGGCGATGCGCTGCGCGGCGATCGGGGCCGGGTCGGCCCGCAGGTCCTCCACCTCGCGGTCCATGCCGGGCCAGGCGGGAGTGAGCACCTGGAACCCTCGCGCGGCGTACCGCTGCGCCCAGTGCTCCCAGCTCCGCGAGGTCATCCAGAGCCCGTGGATGAGCACTATCGTGTCGACCCGTCCCGTCGGTGCGCTCATGTCCGCCTCCCCGTTTCGCCGCTGGACGGCCCGCGCGTACCCGGACTGGGCGCCGGCAATCCTGCCTGATCGAACGGACAGGAAACGGACGGTGACCCGGATGATCGCTGTCCTGAGTCGACTGTCAGGATGACGACATGACCGTCAGACGTGCCGACAGGGTCGCCCTGGTGACGGGCGGGAGCCGGGGAATCGGCGCCGCCGTCGTGCGCCGGCTGGCCGAGGACGGCATCCACGTCGCGTTCACCTACCGCACCGCGCAGGACAGCGCGAAGTCCGTCGTGGCCCAGATCGAGGCGTACGGGCGGACTGGCCTGGCGATCAACGCGGACAGCACCGACGCGACGGCAGTGGTGGGTGCCGTGGAGCGGACCGTCGCCGAGTTGGGGCGGTTGGACATCCTGGTCAACAACGCCGGGGTGTTCGCGGGTGGGCCGATCGAGTCGGTCAGCCTGGACGCCCTGGACCGGGCGATCGCGGTGAACGTGCGCGGGGTCTACCTCGCCACCCAGGCGGCGGTACGCCACATGGGCGCGGGTGGGCGGATCGTCAACATCGGCAGCAGCTTCGCCAGCCGTGTCCCGGCTCCCGGGGTGAGCGCGTACGCGATGACCAAGAGCGCCGTGAACGGGCTGACCCGGGCGCTCGCCCGCGAACTCGGTTCGCGTGGGATCACCGTCAACCTGATCCTGCCCGGCTCGACCGACACCGACATGAACCCGGCGGACAGCGCGGGCGCGGACGGGCAGCGGTCGCACATCGCCCTCGGCCGTTACGCGACCCCGGACGACGTGGCGGCGACTGTCAGTCACCTGGTGGGCCCCGGCGGACGGCACATAACCGGCGCGTCGATCGCGATCGACGGCGGCGCGACGGCCTGAGCGGATCGGGTCCGACGGCTGGCTGCTGGGCTGAGCCCGGTCAGGGCAGGCGGTCGACCACCACGAAGGCGGTGCCCGGCTCGACCTCGGTCAGCAGCAGGCGCTGGGCGCTGCGGGTCAGCCGGATGCAGCCGTTCGTGACGTTCTTGCCGAGCGTGTCGTCGTTGTACCAGCTGTGCAGTCCGATGTGGGCGCCGCGCAGCCCGGTCGGCACCGCGTCCGGGTCGTCGGGGATCGCGCCGAGGGCGAAGATGTCGACACCGCCGTAGACGGCCTGCGGGGGTGGGGTGCGGCCCAGCACGAACGTGCGGCCCAGCGGGGTGAGCTGCCCGGACATGCCGAGGCTGACCGGCCAGGTGCGCATCGCGCGCCCGTCCCGGCTCCAGGTGAGGCGGTGGGTGCGCCGCTCCACCACGATCTGGTCGCGCAGCACCACTGTGGTCCAGCCGCCGGACGGCAGCCAGGCGATGGTGCGGTTCGCAGACGGCAGCAGCACCGCCGTCCAGCCGGAGCGGCGGTCGATGATCGGCACTGTCAGCCGTACGCCGCTGATGGTCGGCGCGAGGAACGCCAGCGGGCGGCCGCCCGGCGCGTCGTACGCGGCCACGTTCCGGTTCGGGCGCAGCCCTTCGCTCAGCGGGCGGGTGTCGGCCGGGTCCGGGTCGGGCGGGAAGCCACGCGGTGCCGGGTCGTAGGTGACCACTGGCAGGTCGTCCGGTGCCGGCGCGGCGGGCGGCACCGACTCCTGCGGCGACGGACTCGGCGCGGCGGTCGTAGCAGGGGGAGCGGCGGCGGGTGGCGCCGCCTGGCGCACGGGCGTGACGGTGAGCGCGCGGCCGACCAGCAGCGCGGTGACGAGCAGCAGCGGTACGGCGAGCGCGGCGATCAGCCAGCCGGGAGGCCGGCGCATGGCGAACCGGTCGAACAGCACGAAACCGACTGTAACCGACCGGAAGCCCTCGTACCCGGTACTACGGGTACGAGGGCTTCGCGGCCCGGGTGGCTCAGCTCAGCTTCGCGCCGGTGGGATCAGCTCAGCTTCGCGCCGATGTGGATGGCGATCGCGTCGTGCGCGGGAACGTTCGCGGCGAACCAGCCGGACGAGTCCACCGTGATCACCGGACCGCTGCACGAGCCGTTGCTGAACGTGCCGTGGACGACGTCGCAGTAGCGGCCCGCCGGCAGCCCGGTGTAGTAGGACCGGCCGTTCACCGCGCTGCCCTCGTCGTTGATCGTCAGGTAGCCCTTGCCGGTACGGCTGAACGCGATGTGCTGGTAGCCGTTGTCGTACCAGTTGGAGACCCCGGCGCCCTCGGTGGCGTTGCGGAAGCCGACCATGTTGGCGATGACCGGCCAGCGGTGCTCGCACTCCCAGCCCGAGTAACAGGTCACGTTGGTGATCCGGTTGCTGCCGTCCGCGGGCGGACCCTGGTCCCGGCCGCTGTACGTGAAGCTCGACATCACCGCCGGCGTGCCGTACGGCCAGGCGAGCATGAACGCGTTGGCGAGCGCGTACGTGCCCCGGTCGCGGTAGGTGAGCACGCCGCCGTCGCGCTGCGTGTCGTGGTTGTCGGTGAAGACCACCGCCTTCGCGCTCGACAGGTAGCCCCAGGACTCGCCGAAGGTCTTCAGGTACGCCAGCCGCTCGTTGTTGAACATCCGGGCCAGGTCCTTGCCGTACCGGAACTCGTGCACGTCACCGTTGCCGGTGTACTCGGTCGGCTGGATCGGCTCACCGGCGCCGTAGATGACCTCCTGCACCAGGTACGCGCTGCGGTTCAGCTTGGCCTTGATCGCGGCGATGTCGGCGGCCGGCATGTGCTTGCTGCCGTCCAGGCGGAAGCCGTCGACGCCGAGTGAGAGCAGGTCGTTGAGGTACGCGGCCAGCCGGCCGCGCACGTACTCCGACTCGGTCTTGAGGTCGGCGAGGTTGACCAGCTCGCAGTTCTGCACCTCGTACCGGTCGTTGTAGTTGGCGATGTCGTTGTTGCCGTTGCGGCCGCAGTAGTGGAAGTCCGCCGAGGAGTAGGTGCCCGGGTAGTTGTAGTGGCCGTACGACGAGCCGGCCCAGCCGGTGCCGCCGTTCTCCTGGCCGGACATGTGGTTGACCACGGCGTCGACGATCACCTTGACGCCCGCGGCGTGACAGGTGTTCACCATGGACTGGAACTGCGCGCGGGTGCCCTTGCGGGACTCGATCCGGTAGCTGACCGGCTGGTACGACACCCACCACGGACTGCTGTTGACGTGTTCCTGCGGTGGGGACACCTGCACGTAGCCGTAGCCCTTCGGGCCCAGCGTGCTGGTGCATTCGGCGGCGACCGAGGTCCAGTTCCACTCGAAGAGCTGGACGATGACCTTCTTGGTGCCGGGGGTGGCGGCTGCGGCCGGGGGTGCCGCGGCGGCGACGGGGACGAGCAGGCTCGCGGCCAGACCCAGGGCGAGCGCGGCGGCACGGCATCGGCGTCGATGCATCAGGACTCCTGCGGGGTGCGGGGATGCGGGGATGCGGGGGAGTGGAGCCTGGATCAGGCCGGCTTCTTGCAACCAGCCTGAAATTTTGCGGCAAGGTTACGAGGATGTTGCAAAGTCTGTCAACGTATGGGCATCCGTCGTTGCGTCAGGCGCTACACGCGCGTCCGGGCCGGACGGTTCGAGAATCCGGCCGAGAAATTCGCCACCGGAGGTGATCCGTCCGCGCCGTCCCTCCGTACCTGAGTGGGGAGCAGGGTCGGCCGGTGGGGGCGCCGCCGCGAGACGATCGAGGAGCAGATGGCCCGGGCACAGCAGAACGAGAAGGCGACGACCGTCCGGACCACCACCACCAGCCGTGGTGCCCGGACGATGTCGAAGTCCGCGATGGTGGCGCTGACCGCCTCCGCGCTCGGCCTCGCGTGGGCCGGCGTGGAGCTGGCCGGCGCGGGCGGCGTCATGTACTCGTACGGATTCTTCTTCACCGAGTTCTTCGCCGGGGTGGTCGCCCTGGTCTCGCTCAGCATCACCGTGATGCTGGGCCTGCTGGCCACCGACCGCCTGGTGCTGCTCATCCGGCACCGCGTGCTGCTCCAGTCGGCGCACCGGGCCACCGGCGTGCTCGGCGTGGCCGGGCTGGTCTTCCACGTCATCACCAAGGTCGCGATCGGCCGGGCCGGGCCGACCGACGCGGTGGTGCCGTTCCTCAGCGGCAGCGGCCTCTACGTCGGACTGGGCACCGTCGCCGCGCTGCTGATGGTGGGCGTGCTCTGGACCGGCTTGGTCCGGGTCCGGTTCGCCGGCGTCGGTCCGAAGTGGTTCTGGCGCGGACTGCACTCGATGGCGTACGTCTCCTGGCCGTTCGCGCTGGTGCACGGCCTCAACGCCGGCCGTCCCGCCGCCGCCTGGGTGGTGCTGAGCTACCTCGCCTGCGTGCTGCTCGTGGTGATGGCGCTGCTGGTGCGCGTCTCGGTCCACCTCGGCAAGCGCAGCCGCGAGCAGCACCAGGCCGTCGCGCTCAACAAGGCGATGGCCGGCAAGGGCGAGGAACGTACCGGCGTGTTCGCCGCGCTCACCCGGAAGAAGGCCGCCGACAAGGAGGACAGCGGCGCCGGCCGGGGCCGCTGGGCCGAGGCGACGGCCACCTGGACCGCACCGGCAGGCACCGCCCGGCGGCGCGACCCGGAGCGGTTCGCCGTACCCGTGGTGCCGGAACCCGGGTCGCTGCGCGAGCCGGTCCGCGCCGCAGCCGCCCGGCGGCGCGAGGCCGAGCCGGAGGCACCCACCCGGCGCGCCCGCACCCAGGAGGCGCCCGCCCGCCGCCGTCGCCGCGACGACGACGAGCGCGTGACCCGCCGGTCCCGGACCGAGGAGCGGGTGGCCCGGCGCTCCCGGGACGACGAGGACCTGGTCGCCCGGTACTCCGCCCCGCCCGAGAGCGGCGGCCGGCACTCGGCGCCGCCGGACACCGGTGGCCGCCACTCCGCACCCCCGGACAGCCGCCGGTACGCCACCGCGGCCGAGGTGGCCCGCTACTCCGCGCCGCCGCGCGCGGCCGACGAGGCGGAGGAGCCGTGGGACAGCCCGCGCCGCTGGGAGACCCGCCCGGTCTCCGGTGAGCCGATCTCGGCCGGCCCGATCTCCGGCACCCCGCTCTCGGCCGAGCCGCTCAGCGGATCCGGCCGCCGCTACCGGGACGAGGAGGACGTGCCGGAGGAGCCGGACTACTGGCGTCCGCCGGCCCGCTACGCCGCCGACGAGGCGTTCGTGGACGACACCCCGACGCTCGTCGACCTCGCCTCCCGTCGCGCGATGCGCGCGGGCAAGGAGAGCCGGTCCGGCCGCCGCAAGCGGGCCGACGCGGACGCGGTCGACGGTGCGTACTGGGCCGGGCTGCGTGGTGAGGCCCGGTGACGCGCGCGACGATCCCACCGGTCGCCTGTGTCGGCGAGCCCCGGCTGACCGCCGGGTTCGCCGAGTTCGGCCGGCTCGACCTGCTGGCCCACGAGGAGGTGCACGGCCCGATCGGTCCGATGGAGCCGGCCGCGCTGCTACGGCTCGCCGAAGCCATCGACCTCAAGGGCAAGGGCGGCGCGGGTTTCCCGTTCGCCCGCAAGCTGCGCGCCGTGCTGGAGTCCTGCGAGCGGCAGGACCTCTCCGCCGTGGTCGTCGTCAACGCCACCGAGGGGGAGCCGGCGAGCTGGAAGGACAAGGTGCTGCTCACCCGCGCCCCGCACCTCATCCTGGACGGCGCCGCGCTCGCCGCGTTCGCGCTCGACGCCGAGGAGATCGTGATCGGGGTGGCCGACGACGACGTGGGCCGGCCCTCGCTGACCGAGGCGTTGCAGGAACGTCGGATGCCGGTGCCGACCACCATCGTCACGGTGCCGCACCGGTTCATCTCCGGCGAGGGCGGCGCGCTCGTCAACGGCATCAACGGACTGCCGCACATCCCGCCCGGCACGAAGAAGCGCTCCAGCGACTCCGGTGTCGGCGGGCTGCCCACGCTGCTGTCGAACGCCGAGACGTACGCCCAGCTCGCCGTCGCCGCCCGGATCGGCCCGTACGAGTACGCCGCCCTCGGCACCGACGACGAGCCGGGCACCGTGCTGCTCACCGTCACCGGGTCGGCGAAGCGCCCCGCCGTGGTGGAGTGCGCCGCCGGCACCCCGCTGCGCGAGATCCTCGACCTGTGCGAGGTGCCGCCCGGGCCGGGCATCCTGATGGGCGGCTACCACGGCAAGTGGATCACCGCGGCGGCCGCCGAGCGGGCCGAGGTGTCCCGCAAGGGGCTCACCGCCGTGGGCGGCACGCTCGGCGCCGGCATCATCGTGCCGCTCGGCGCCGACACCTGCCCGCTCGGCGAGGCCGCCCAGGTGGTGCGGTACCTCGCGGGCGAGTCCGCCGGGCAGTGCGGCCCGTGCAAGATGGGCCTGCCCGACCTGGCCCGCTCGGTCGACCTCGCGGTCTCCGGGAGCGCCCCGGTCGAACTGGTCCGGGCCGCGGCCGGCGACGTCAAGGGACGCGGCGCGTGCAGCCACCCGGACGGCACTGCCCGGTTCGCGCTGTCCGCCATGGAGGTGTTCGCCGACGACCTGCGGCTGCACGCCACCGGCGAGGGCTGCGGCAAGCGGGTCAAGGGCATGATGGGCCTGCCCGGCGCACCGGACGCCAACCCGCAGAAGCTCACCCTGGACTGGTCCCGCTGCGACGGGCACGGGCTCTGCGCGCACGTCGTGCCGGACTTCATCCGCCTCGACGGCAACGGCTACCCGGCGTTCCCGCCCACCCCGGTGCCGACGTGGCTGCGCGAGGGCGCGCTCAAGGCGGTAAAGGTCTGTCCCGAACTCGCGCTCCGCCTCGTTCGGGCCGAGTAGAACCAGGAGCCGCCGATGCGTACCGCCGTGACCGCCGCCGCCGTCCTGGGCGTCGTGCTCGCCGCCGCGACCGGCTGCGCCGCCGGGCCCGGGCCCGGTGCCCGGACCGAAGCGGTCGCCCCGGCGTCCCCGGCCGCCGCGTCCCCGTCCGGGTCGGCGGCCGGGCCGTCGTCCGCGCCACCGGCCCCGGTGCCGGCCGCGCTGTCGTTCACCGGCAAGACCCTCGACGGTACGGCGTTCGACGCCGCCACCCTGGCCGGGCGGCCGGTCGTGCTCTGGTTCTGGGCGCCCTGGTGCGCCACCTGCGCCAGCCAGGCGTGGACGGTGGCCGAGATCGCCCCCACCTACCGCGACACCGTCCCGATCGTCGGCGTCGCCGGGCTCGGTGAGCAGAAGGCCATGACGTCGTTCGTCACCGAGTTCGACCTGGGCGGCACGACGCAGATCGACGACCGGGCGGGCGCGCTGTGGCGCCGGTTCAAGGTGGTCGAGCAGAGCACGTTCGTCGTCCTGGACCGCACCGGCCGGGTCGTCCACCAGGGATTCCTGGACGGCGAGGCGTTGACCCGGCAGGTCGAGACGCTGGCCCGGGTATGACCGGCGCGCTGCTGCTCGCCCTGACCGCGGGCATGCTCGGCGCGGTCAACCCGTGCGGCTTCGCGATGCTGCCCGCGTACCTGTCGTTGCTGGTGGCCGGCCCCGACGGCGGGCGCGGCACGGTCGGCCGCGCGCTCACCGCGACGGCCGGGCTCACCCTCGGGTACGTGCTGGTGTTCGGCGCGTTCGGGCTGGCCCTGGCACCGGCGGCGGACTGGCTGCGGCCCCGGCTGCCGTGGCTCACCGTGACGCTCGGCGTGCTGCTGGCGCTGGCCGGATGCTGGCTGCTCGCCGGCCGGCGGCTGCCCGCGCCGCGCCCGTTGCGGGTCGCGCCCCGGCTCACCCGTACCTGGCCGTCCATGGTGCTGTTCGGCGCGGCGTACGCGCTCACGTCGCTGACCTGCGCGATCGCGCCGTTCCTGGCGATCGTGGTGACCAGCCTGCGAGCCGGCTCGCCGGTGCGCGGGCTGGCGCTGTTCGGGGCGTACGCGCTGGGGATGGCGCTCGTGGTCGGCGTGGCCGCGCTCGCCGTGGCGCTGCTGCGCGGCCGGGTCGTGGCGCGGCTGCGCGGCGCGGGCGCGTGGGTGCCCCGGCTGAGCGGCCTGGTGCTGCTGGTCGCTGGCGGGTACGTCGCCTGGTACGGCTGGTACGAGGTACGCCTCGCCCAGGGCCGCTACGACGCCTTCACCGACCCGGTCATCCGCACCGCCGCCCGAGCCCAGCAGACCCTGGTCGGCGCCGTCGACACCGCAGGCCCCGCCGTCCTCGCGGCGCTCCTGACGCTGCTGCTCCTGGCCCCCCTCACCCGCTCCCGCCCCCGCCCTCGCTCCCGCCCCCGCTCCCGCTCCCGCGATCTTGCAGTTGGTGCCCGGGCGGAAGGGGTGAAGCGGACTTCTCGCGGGCCGGAAGTGCAAGATCGCGGGGGAGAGGCGGGGACGGTGGGAGCGGCGGAAGCGGCGGCGGGGGAGCGGGTCAGCGCGGGGTGAGGCAGTCGGTGCCGAGCTTGTCGCGGAGGACCTCGGGGACCACCACCGAGCCGTCGGGCTGCTGGTGCTGCTCCAGGATGGCCGGGAACAGGCGGCTGGTGGCCAGCGCGGAACCGTTGAGCGTGTGCACGAAGCGGGTCTGCTTCGCGCCTGGCTCGCGGTAGCGGATGGCTGCCCGGCGGGCCTGGTAGTCGCCGGCCCAGGAGACCGACGACACCTCCTTGTACTTGCCGGTGCTCGGCATCCACACCTCGACGTCGAGCGTCTTCTTCATCGACGCGCTCGCGTCACCGGCGGCGAGCAGGCTGGTCTGGAAGTGCAGACCGAGCTTGCCGACCAGGCCCTCGACGTGCCCGACCATCGCCTCCAGCGCCTCGCCCGCCTGCTCCGGCAGCGTGAACTGGAAGATCTCCACCTTGTTGAACTGGTGGCCGCGTACGGTGCCGCGCTCGTCGGAGTGCGAACCGGCCGCCTCCCGCCGGTAGCACGGCGTGTACGCGAACGCCTTCAACGGCAGCTTCGGCGTCTCCAGGATCTCGTCCTGGTACGCGCCGAGGATCGCCGTCTCCGCCGTCGGCAGCAGGAACTGGCCGCGCGAGGACGACTGCTTGTCAATGTGGTAGACGTCGTCGTGGAACTTCGGGAACTGCCCGGCGGCGAAACCGGCGCTCTCCAGCAGCAGGTGCGGCGGGAGCAGGAACTCGTACCCGGCCTGGATGTTCTGCTCGATCAGCCAGTTCACCAGCGCCCACTCCAGCCGGGCGCCCAGACCGGTGTACATCCAGAAGCCCGAGCCGCCGAGCTTCACGCCCCGCTCGTGGTCGACCAGGCCGAGCGCGCGGCTCAGCTCCACGTGGTCGCGTACCTTCTCGATGGCCGGCGCCTCGCCGAACGTGCGCACCACCCGGTTGGCCTCCTTGCCCCCGGCGACCACGTCGTCGGCGGGCAGGTTCGGCAGCTCGCTCATCGCCGAGCGGAGCCGGGACTGCACCTCGTCGAGCTGGGACTCCAGCTCCGCGAGCTGCTTGCGCTCGGCCTCCGGGGCGACCGGCTGCGGCGTGCCGCCGGACCGTTTCGCCTCCGCGTACGCGCGCGCCTCGGCCTTGCGGCGCTGCCGCTCGGCATCGATCTCCGTGATCAGGGCGCGCCGTTCCTGGTCGAGCCGCTGGATGTCGTCCAGCGCCCGGGTGACCTCGGCGGGATCCAGACGCTTCGCCAGCGCGGTCGCCACCGCCTCGCGATCCTTCCGGATCAACTCCATGTCGAGCATGCTGCTCGTACGCCTCCGTCCAGGCAGTCAGGTGGGACCCACAGATGCTACCGTCGCGCCCCCGCCGCTCCGGCCCGGCCCGCGTAGCCCGCCGCCGGGATGCCCTTTCTGGTGACGGTGCGTGGTGGTGGTGCCGTCGGTCAGCCGCGCTCACGTTCCGTGTTGGTCGTCCGGTGCCCGCGCCGCCCCACTGTGGTTCGTCACCTCGCTGACCTGGTCAATCTCGCGAGACCGCTCCCCGGCCGACATGTCCCTCCGGCGACTTTGCTCTGCAGCCACCCACGCAGCGTTTGACGGAGCGTCAGCGGTGCGCGGATGGCTGCAGAGCAAAGTCCGCGAGGGGTGACGCACCGGGGAGGGCGGTGGTGTCACGTACGGTGACGAAAGTCCGTCGTGGCGGCGGGGCCGGGACCGGCCCGCGAAAAGGTCAGAGGCGTACCGGCATCAGGACCGAGAACGCGTGCGCGTCGTCGGGCCGCCGCACGGCCAGCGGGGCGATCGGGCCGTCCAGCTCCAGCACGAGCTGGCCGTCACCGGACCCCAGCGCGTCCAGCAGGTACTCCCGGTTCACCGCCACCCGAAGCGCACCCGCGCCGCCCGCCCCGTCCACGCCGCCCGTGCCGCCCGTGCCGTCGGCGTCGACCACGGCGTTCGGGTCGACCACGGCGTTCGGGTCGACCAGGCGCAGCTCGCCGCGGCCGTCCAGACCGAGCGCCACCACCTCGTGCTCGGCGCCCTCGTGCGCGCGACGGCAGACCGGGACGCCGTCGGCGGTGAGCGCCGCCCGCAGCGCCGCGCCGTCGAACGGGATCCGGTACGCGGGTACGTCGCCGAGCTGCGCCCGCAGCAGCCGCCGGTAGTCAGGGAAGTCGTACGGCAGCGGCACCGCGGTGAGCGGCCGGCCCGCCACCGTGACAGTCACCCGGCCGGCGGCGACGACGACCTCGGCGTCACCCGCACCGTCGGCGTCCAGCAGCATCCGCAGCTCGTCGACAGCGGCGACCGGCAGCAGCGCGCTCACCGGCGGGCCGTCGACGGTGCCGGCGACCCGGGCCACGGCGAGCCGGTGCCGGTCGGTGGCGACCAGCCGGACACCGTCCGGCTCGACCTCCACGAGCACACCGGACAGGACCGGCAGGCCGGGGTCGGCGCCGACGGCGAAGCGTACGGCGTCCACGGCGGCGGCGAGGTCGGTGCGGGACAGGACGAGGCGGGTGGTCACGATGGTCTCCTCCGGGTCGATCAGGCTACGGATCCGGGAGAGTTCGCGACGCGCGTCGGCCAGGCCGTCCTCGAGGCGGCGCAGATGCGCGTCCAGCAGCCGGTGCACCTCGGCCGGCCGGTGCCGGTGCCGAAGCGCCTCGGCGATGCCGGCCAGCGGCATCCCCACCCGGCGCAGCCCGGCCACCAGGCGTGCCGGGCCCACCTGCTCCTCGGTGTACCAGCGGTAGCCGGTCACCGGGTCCACCCGGGCCGGGGCCAGTACGCCGGAACGGTCGTAGAACCGCAGGGCGCTGACCGTCAGCCCGCTGGCCCGGGCCAGCTCGCCGATGCTGCGAAGCTCGCTCTCCACGGCCGTCATCCTGTGACCTCAAGCGGGTCGAGGGTCAACCTCACTCCGGCAGCGTGCGGAACGTGATGCCGGCGCGTACCAGCCGGTCCAGCAGCGCGTCACCCATCGCCGCGACCGGCGTGACCTGACCGGCGGTCTCCGGCAGCTCGTCGAAGGCCAGGCAGAGCGCCGACTCGGCGAGCATCTTGGCCGTCTCGTCGTAACCCGGGTCGCCGCCGGCCACCTCGGTCACCACCCGCCGGCCGCCGCCGGTGCCCACGAACCGCACCCGGAACCACGACTTGGCCCGCTGCTCGGCGGTCGGCCCCTGCCCGGAGGCGAGCCGCCCGAGCAGCCAGCGCCGCGTCGGCGCCACCTTCACCAGCCCCACCACGCCGGCCAGCCCGACGCCCGCGACCAGCACCGTGGACAGCCGCTTCATCGCCGCGAAGTGCCGGTAGCGGAAGTCCGGGCCGTACTCCGGGCGGGCCACCGCGGACCGGCGGACCACCTGCGGGTCGATGGTGGGCAGCGGCACCGCCCACTGGCCGAACTCGCGTACCCGGCCGACCTTGCCCGGCACCGCGCGGACCCGGCGTCCGTCGGGCTTCGGCTCCATCGCCCGGCGGGCCCGCGCCGCGCGGCTCATCTCACCGGTACGGGAGAACGCGGTGAGCGCCGAATGGTACGTCCCGGCGGAGAAGCGGCCACCGGCCCGGACGTAGCCGTCCACGGCGATCGGCCCGTCGGCCGGCAGTTGCTTGACCGTGTACCAGACGCCCAGGTCGTGCGGGATCGAGTCGAAGCCGCAGGCGTGCACCAGCCGTGCCCCTGTGCGCACCGCCTCGGCGTGGTGCCGCACGTACATCCGGTCCACGAACTCCGGCTCGCCGGTGATGTCGAGGTAGTCGGTGCCGGCGGCGGCGCAGGCGGCCACCAGCGGCTCGCCGTGGTGCACGTACGGGCCGACTGTCGTGGCCACCACCCGGGCGCTCTCCGCCACCGCGCGCAGCGACGCCGTGTCGGTCACGTCGGCGGTGAGCAGCGGAAGCTCGGCCAGGGCCGGGTCGATCGCGGCCAGCCGGTCCCGCACCGCTGCGAGCTTGTCCGGGTTGCGGCCGGCGAGTGCCCAGCGCAGCCGGTCCGGCGCGTGCCGGGCCAGGTATTCGGCGGTCAGCCCGCCGGTGAAGCCGGTGGCGCCGAACAGGACGAGGTCGTACGGACGGTCTGCGCGCATCCGCCGAGTGTGCCACCGACGGCGCTCACCTTCACGGCGTGAAGACCACCCGGACGCAGCCGTCGGCCCGATCCCGGAACAACGCGTACCCCTCGGCGCCGCGCTCCAGCGGCATCCGATGGGTGGCCAGATGCTCGGTGACCAGCTCGTCGCGGGCCATCCGCTCGAGCAGCGCCGGGATCGCGTCCCCGCCCCGGCGCCGCGCGGCGCGGACGGCGAGTCCCTTGTCCGCGAGCGCGCCGAGCGGGAACCGGTCCACGAAGCCGGGCCGGGCGTCGAGCACCACCACCACGCCGCCCTTGCGGCAGGCGTGCACCGCCTCGCGCAGCGCCGACCCGGCGTCCGGCTCGGCCACCGGCCACCGGCCCGGCGCGGCCGGCACCCCGGAGGCGTCGACGCACACGTCCGGCCCCCGGCCGCCGCTGCGCTCGCGCAACTCGGCGAGCACGTCCACGTACCTGTGGTTGAGCGCCTCCACACCGTCGTGCCCGGTGACCATCCGCAGCCGGTCGTCCCGGTCGTCGACCACCACCACCCGGTCCGCGCCCCGGGCCACCGCCGCGTCGGCGGTGAGCTGACCGACAGCGCCCGCACCCCACACCGCCACCACGTCGCCGGGGGCGACCTCGCCCAGCTCGGCGCCGTACCAGCCGGCCGGCGCGGCGTCGGCGGCGAACACCGCCCGGTCGTCGCTGACCGACTCCGGTACGGCGAACGCGCCCACGTCGGCGTACGGAACCCGCACGTACTCGGCGTGACCACCGGCGAACCCACCCAGCCGGGCCGGGCGGCCGTAACCGCCGGCGGACGGCTGCCCCCACTCCGGCTCGGCAGTCACGCCGCTCGTGCCGTTGTCGCAGCAGGCCGGCAGCCCCTGCCGGCAGAACCAGCACGCCCCGCAGGCCACCGCCGCGCCCACCACCACCCGGTCGGCGACCCGATGCCGGCGTACGTCCGGGCCGACCTCGACCACGTCGCCGAGGAACTCGCGTCCGAGCACCTCCCCGGCGGACGCCTCGGGTACCCGCCCGCCCAGGAGCGGCAGGTCCGCGCCGCAGGTCGTGCTACGCCGGACCCGGACGATCATGTCCTGGGCGTTGCGCAGCTCCGGGTCCGGGACGCGGCGCACCTCCACGAGACCGGCACCGGCCCAGCACAGCGCCCTCACGGCAAGGCCCCCGGCCGGTCCAGCGGCGACGGGTCGGCCGCCAGCACCTCGCCGGTCTCCAGGAGCTGCTTGGTCTGCCGCAGCACGTGGCGCAGGAACCGGCCCGGGTCGTCGCCGACCAGGTGCGCGGCGAACCCCGGCAGCGTGCACTCCCCGCCCAGCGGGCGGGCCGCCAGTTCGGTGCCGCGCCCGCCGGGCGCCGGACGGGCCCACACCTCGACCGCGCCGTCGAGGCGGCGCAGCGGCTCGGGCCACCGTCCGGCCGGGAGCACCTGCTCGGGCGCCGCGGCCACCGTCACCACCTGCCACCGGCCCGGCCGCGGATCGATGGCGGCGCGCCGTGCCCGGTGGCGCGCCAGCATCCGCGCGCCCGCCGGAGCGAGCACCCGCGCGCCGGCCAGCGCCAGCGCGCCGGCCGCGAGCCGTCTGCTCCGCACCACCTGACCTCCCGCCGTCCCCGGGCGCCGGCCCGTCCCGGCCTGCCCCGCGTGACTACAGGGTGCGCGGCGCCCGGGTGAGCGGGGTTCGCCCGGAAGGGGTGAACCGGCGCGGTGCGGGTAACCGCTGCCCGCACCGACGGGGGGAGGGACGCATGCCGGAGGAGGCAGACCAGGCCGTCACCGCACGCAGCGGCACCAGCGACATCACCGGTACGCCCGATCTGCTCGGCCTCGACTCACCCGATGTCGCCGGTGGTGCGCCGTCCGGTGGCCCGCCGCTGCTGGCGTCCCGGTTGACGCCGCCCGCGCCACCCGAGCCGGTCCTGCTGCGTCCCCGGCTGCTGGACCGGCTGGAACAGGGCGCGTCAGGGCCGGTGACGCTCGTCTGCGCGCCGGCTGGCTGGGGCAAGACGACGCTGCTGTCGACCTGGGCGCAGGGGGAGCGGGACGGGCCCGCACCGTCCTGGGTGACGGTGGCCGAGGGCGAGACGGTCCGGCGGCTCTGGGGCTATCTCGCGGCGGCCCTGCGTACCGCTGCCGCCGGCGACCCGGACGACGGGCCGCCGCCGGTGCCGGACGGGCCGCCCCGGCCCGAGCAGCTCGAGACGCTCGCCGCCGCGCTCGCCGCCCGGGAACGGCACGTCCTGCTGGTGCTGGACGATTTGCACCGGGTCACCGACCCGGCAGCTCTGACCGGGCTGGAGTTCCTGCTCCGGCACACCGACGGCCGGCTACGGCTGGTGGCGGGCGCGCGCAGCGAACCACCGCTGGCGCTGCACCGCTGGCGGCTGGCCGGCGAGCTGACCGTGATCGGCGCCGACGACCTGGCGTTCACCGCCGACGAGGTGGCCGACCTGCTCGTCGCACACGGCGTGTCGGTACCCGTCCCGGCCGTGGCCCGGCTGGCCGAGCGCACCACCGGCTGGCCGGCCGGACTGCGTTTCGCCGCGCTCGCGCTCGGCGACGGCACCGACCCGGCGCGCGCGGTGGAACGGTTCTCCGGTGACCAGCCGGACGTCGCCGCGTACCTGCGGGACGAGGTGCTCGCCCCGCTGGAACCGGCGACCCGCGACGTCCTGCGCCGGGTGGCGGTGGCCGTCGCGGTCCATGCCGATCTGGCCGCCGCGCTGACCGGGCGGCCCGACGCCGGGCACCTGCTCGCCGAGGCGGCCCGGCAGGGCGGTTTTCTCCACCGGGACGGCGGCAGCCCGCAGTGGTACCGGCCGCACCCGCTGCTGGCCGACGTGCTCCGGGACGAGCTGGACCGGCTGCCCGTCGACGAGGTGCGCGAGCTGCACCGGCGGGCGGCCGGGTGGTACGCCGCCCACGACCGTCCCGCCGACGCGCTGCGGCACGCGCTCCTCGCCGGTGAGTGGGCCGACGCGACCGAGCTGCTCGTGACCCGCTGGCCCGAGCTGGCGCCGGACGAACCGGCCGCCGTACCGGCCCCACCCGAGCCGCCCGCCGAGGCGGTCCGCCGGGATCCGGAGCTGGCGCTGGCCGCGGCCGCCGAGCGGGCGTACGCCGGGGATCGGGCCGCCGCCGACGTGCAGCTGCGGCGGGCGCTGGCCGACGCCGGCGACCTGCCCGCGCCGCGCCGCGACCGGTTCGGCCGGCTGGCCGCCGCCGTGGAGCTGAGCCTGGCCCGGCTCGACGGCGACCACGAGGAGGTACGCCGGGCCGCCGACCGCCTGCTGGCCACCATCGCGGCGGGCGAGCCCCCGAGCGGCCCGGACGCCGGCAGTGCCGTCGCCGGTGATGGCGGCGATCCGCGTGCCGGGACGGCCGAGCGGGACGACGTGCGCGCGGTGGCCGGTGCCGCGCACGGGCTGGCCGCGCTGGCCGAGGGGGAGCTGTCCACCGCCCGGGACCGGTTCGGCGCCGCGCGGGAGGCGGCGCGGCGGGCCGGGCGGCCGCGTACCGAACTGCTCTGCGTCAGCCGCTCGGCGCTGCTGGAGGCGGCCCGGGGCGCGTTGCGGGCCGCCGAGGAGCTGGCCCGGGAGGCGCTGGCGATGCCGCCGTGCCAGGGCTGGTCGTCCCGGTCCGACTGCGGCTACGCGTACCTGGCGCTGGCGCTCGTGGACTGGCAGCGGGACCGGCCGGCGGAGGCCACGGCCCACCTGGCGCTCGCCGGGCCGGCCGGCGCGGAACCGGGTGGCGCGGCGATCACCGCGCTCTGCCGGGCCGGGCTGCTGGCCGACGGCGGCGACCCGGGCGGCGCGCTGCGCACGCTCGCCGAGGCGCGGACCGTCGCGCCCGGGCCGGATTTGGGCGAGTGGCTCACCGCCGAGGAGGCGCACCTACGCGCCGTCGTCGGTGACGTCGACGGCGCGCGGGCGCTGCTCGACGCGGCCGGCGACGGGCCGGCACCGGCGCTGGCCGCCGCGCGACTGCGGCTGCGCGCCGGTGACGCCCACGCGGCCGGGCGGACGCTGCCCGACTGGACCGCGCCCGGCGCGGCGGACTGGCCGCTGCCGGTGCGGTTGGGCGCCGGGCTGCTCGACGCGGCACTCGCCGATGCCTCCGGTGACGCCCGGCGGGCCGGCCGGCTGCTGGAGGAGGTGCTGGCGCTCGCCGAACCGGACGGCTTCCGGCGCGTCTTCACCCGGGCCGACCCGGGGGTACGGGACCTGCTCGCCGCGCGCCTGGACTCCGGCACCGCGTACTGGGCCACGGTGAGCGAGCTGGTCCGGGGCGTGGACGCGCAACCGGTGGCCACGGCCGGCGACGGTCCGGCCCGGGTGCTCGACGAGCCGCTCACCGAGCGGGAGCTGACCATCCTGCGCTACCTGCAGAGCATCCTGTCCAACGTGGAGATCGCGGCCGAGCTGTCGCTGTCGGTCAACACGGTGAAGACGCACGTGCGCAACATCTACCGCAAGCTCGACGCGACCCGCCGGCGGGACGCCGTCCGGCGGGCGCGCGAGCTGCGATTGATCTGACCGTCAGCCCTCGTCGGCGGCGGCGTCGACCACGGCGAGCAGTTCGGCCAGGTCGTAGCCGCCGTCGTGGCGGACGTCGTTGACGAACAACGTCGGGGTGCCGTTGACGCCGCTGCGGATGCCGCCGACGAAGTCCTGCCGGACCCGGTCGGCGTGCTCCTGCCGGCCGACCTCACCGGCGATCTCCTCCGGCGACAGGCCGATCTGCTCGACGCCCAGCGACAGGTGCACCGGGTCGAGCTGGTCCTGGTGCTGGTAGAGCCAGTCGTACATCTCCCAGAACCGGCCCCGCGCCGCGGCGGCCTCGGCGGTCTCCGCGGCGCTCTCCGCGTACGGGTGGACGTTGGTGATCGGGAAGTGCCGGTACGCCAGCCGCACCACCTCGGCCCGCTGGCGCAGCACCTCGGCCAGGTTCGGGTACGCGGCGCCGCAGTACCGGCACTGGAAGTCGCCGTACTCGACGATCGTGACCGGCGCGTCCACCGGCCCGCGGACGTGGTCGCGTTCGGTCACCGGGATCCGCAGCCGCGCGGTGGTGACCTGAAGTGGCGTGGTCATCGGGCACTCACCCGCCGATCCGCGTCCAGCTGTTCGAGCGCGTCGAGGATGCCGTCCACACCCGGGTTCACCTCGGGCGGGGACAGGTGACTCCAGGCCACCCGGCCGTCCGGGTCGACGACCACCAGTGCCCGGTCCGACTGCCCGCGCGGCGCGTACGCCCCGTACCGGCGCGACACCTCGCCCTTGGGCTCGAAGTCGGCGAGCAGCGGGAACCGGATGCCCCGGCTCTCCGCGAACGCCCGGTGCGAGTCGACGCTGTCCACCGAGATGCCCAGCAGCACCGCGTCGTACCGCTCCAGCTCGGGCAGGGCGGCTTGGTACAGGGTCATCTGCTCGCCGCAGACCGGTGACCAGTCCGCCGGGTAGAACGCCAGCACCACGGGACGGCCCCGGAACTGCCCGGGGCCCGTCTCGCGCCCGTCCGGCGCCGCCGGCAGCGTGAACCGGGGCGCGTCCTGGCCCGGTGTGATCAGCCCGTTCGGATCACTCATGCCTCCCACCATGGCCCCGGCCCGGGTGAGGCGGGCTCACCCGGGCGGGGTGGTTCCGGTCAGCGCACGACGAGGTGGTTGTGCACCTCCCGGATGCCGGGGGCGTTCCACACCACCCGCTCGATCTCCTCGCGTTCGACGGCCGAGTGGACCTGCCCGTCCAGCAGCACCGTGTCGCCGTGCACCCGCACGTCGACCTCCTCGGCCTCGGTGGCGCGGTTGCGGGCCAGCGCGTCCACGATCCGCTCGGCCAGGTCACGGCCGTCGGGGTGCACCGCGGGGCGCACGGCGATGCCGTTGCTCACCCCGCACACGCCGGTGAGGCGCGCGACCGACCGTTCGGCGGCCCGCCGCTGGTACTCCCACTCGACCTCGCCGTGCAGCGTGACCCAGCCGTCGGCCACCGTCACCTGCAACGCCTCGATCGGCACGAACGCGTCCCACTCCAGCGCCCGTACGGCCGCGACGGCGATCTCCGGATCCTCCCGCCCGGCCGCGGTGTCGATCCGGACGGCGAGGTCGTTGGCGACGGCGCGGACCCGGAAGACGCGGTGCGCGGCCCGCTCGGCGGCCCACTTCTTGGCGTAGCTGTCCACCCGGCCGGTGAGCGTCACCACGCCCTCGGTGACCGTCACCCCGATCTCGTCCGGGCCGACCCGCGGCTCCCAGGTCAGCTCGTCGAGCACGGCGGACTGGATGTCCCGGTCGGTACGGGTGATCGTGTCGGTGGCCATCCGGCTCTCCCTCCCGTCGATCGCGGCGCGGGCACGTGTCCCGCACCCGCGATCCTGCGCGCGTCCCGGGTGAGCGGCCCTCACCCGGCCGGGGTGAGGCAGCACGACGGCCGCCCCCGGGAGTCCCGGGAGCGGCCGTCGTCGGGTCGTACGGGTGGGTCAGCCGTCCAGGCCGGCCGGGGAGTTCGGCCGGTCCACGTCCACGAACTCGATCTCGTCCGCGGCGCGGTCCCGGCTGCCGGCGGCGCGTGCCGCGGTGCCGGCGGCCCAGCCGATCGCCGCGCCCGCCAGCGCCGCCGCGATCAGCAGCGTCCACGGCAGCGCGGGCCGGCGGCCGGCGAGCGCGTCGAAGGCGAGGGAGGCCCGGCGGCGTGCCTCCTCGGCGGCGGAGCCGACCAGGTCGGTCGCGTCGTCGGCCAGGCCGGAGGAGCTGCGGCGGGCGGTCCGGGTGGCGTCGCGCACGCTGTCACCGGCGGAACCGACGGCGGAGAGCAGGTTCTGCCACGCCTGGTCGGCGACCCGCTCGGCCTTGCCCCGGCGGTCCAGCAGGTTGGATCCGAACATCGTTCTACCTCCTCGGGTGCCGAAGGCCGGCGGCCACTTCGGACTCCGGTGTCCATCCGGCGGGTTCACTGTCTCGGGCAGTGCCCCACGGGCGGGCGCGGCAAACCAGGCGGGCGTCACGGGCAGGCCGGACAGCGAACGGGACGAACACTCGAACGCGCCGGGACCGGTGCCGACGGGACGTGCGTGCGCCCGCTACCCTGGTCGGCGGATCGGCGGGCCCACCCGGTCGCACGGTTGGCCGCGACCCGCCAAACAGGGGAAACTGGAACCCGGAGGTCCGGATTGGGTACGCCCAGGTGTGCCCAGTTCGCGAATTGCTCATCCCGGGGGGTGGCGACCGGGCCGTTGGAGGAATACTCTCGGTCGCGGCCCGCGTACTGATGAGGCGCCCGTCATGGGCGAGTGGAGGTGCTCGCGTGAGCCTGTCGATCGTGAAGTCGGTGCGGCCGGGTGGTGTCGTCCAGATCGCGCCCCGTGGGGAGATCGACGTCGACACCGCGTACGAGGTGCGGGAAGCGATCGCCGAGGTGCTCGCGAAGGGCCGTCCCTCGCGAATCGAGCTGAACATGCGGCTCGTCACGTTCATCGACTCGGTCGGCATCAGCGCCATGGTCGCGGGCTTCCAGACCTGCGAGGTCAGCGGCGTCAAGCTCGTGGTCACCGAGCCGAGCCGGTTCGTGCACCGGCAGCTCTGGGTGACCGGCCTGCTCGGCCTGTTCGGCGCGCCCGAGCCGTGGTTCGCCGACGACACCCCCGAGGTGCTGCCCGGCGCCTGAGCGCCGTTCACACCCCCTGCTGCCAGGGGACCTTCTACCCGTTGCCAGTCCGGCGTCGGTACGGGACGATCGTCGCGACGCACGACGGCGAGGGGGCCCGCTTGCAGAGCAGCGACAGCTTCAGCTACACCGTGCAGGCCCGGTGCACCCGGGCCGAAGCGGTGGCGCTACTGGGTGACCTGAGTCGCCAGGGCGAGCTGCATCCGCTGATCGTCCGGGTCCGGAAGCTGCCGGCCCGGCCGGGCGCGCTGGCCAGCTACGCGATCACCGACCGGCTGCAACTCGGCCCGATGCACTTCCCGGTCACGTACCAGGCGGACGTGCTGATCGCCGGCGAGGACGAGGTCGTCACCGTGGCGCGTCAGCAACCCGCGACGACGGTCCGCAACCACACCCGCCTGCGCGACGAGCCGGACGGCACGGTACGCATCGACGTGGAGATCACGCTCACCGCACCGGCACCGCTGTTCGGGTACGCGTTCCGCCAGGCCCGGGCGGCTCACCTGGGCCTGGCGGCGCGTCTCGGGGCGACCCTGGAGGGGCGGCCGGCCTGATCCGGCCGCCCCTTCCGGGCGCGCTCAGTACACCGACAGGTGCACGTGGTTGGTGTGGTCGCTGGACGGGTCGCCGTTGCCGCCGCTGTACGACTTCCACCCGCTGCTGGGCAGCCAGATCTGCTTGAACCAGATCACGTAGAGCACGGCGAGCGGGTCGGCGTTGCGCACGAAGTACGCGGCGAGGTTGTTGCCGTACGTCCGGTCACCGCCGCTGGCCACGCCGCCGAAGCCGTTCTTCTGCGCGGCGAAGTCGCAGGCCCGCCCCTTCGGGTGCTCACCCGAGCCGCTGGGCCGGTGGCACGAGACGTACCGGGTGAAGCCCGCCGCCTTTGCCTGTTGCAGCGCGTGCAGTGTGCGCGGGGTGATGCAACCGTTCGCCGGGGTCGGGTCGTTGACGCTGCACGACTCCGACGGCCAGGAGCCGTCCGAGTTGCGCGGCGCCGGCTTCGCGTTCTTGTTGGAGGTGCCCTGGACGCTGCCGCCGCCGCTGGTGCTGCTGCGCGAGGCGCGGTCGTTGGCGACCTCCAGGGCGCGCTCGGCCTGCTCCTTGCGCTTGCCCATCACCGCGACCTGCTTGCGCTGCTCGCGGATCTCCCCGTCGAGCTGGGCACGGGTGCGGGTGGCCTCGTCCCGGGTGGTGATCAGGTCGCGCAGCGTACGGTCCTCGTGCGCGGCGACCTGCTCCAGCGCTGCGGCCCGGTCCATGAAGCCCTCCGGGCTGCTGCTGCCGAGCAGCGCCCCGGCGGTGCCCAGGCGGCCGTTGCGGTACGCCACCGCGGCGATCTCGCCGACCTTGGCGTCGCGGACGGCCAGCTCGGCGCCGACGGTCTTGAGCTGGTCGTTCAGTTGCTTCTGGCGGGTCACCGACCGGTTCAGCGCGGCTTTCGCCTCCAGCCAGCCCTTGCTGGCCGCGTCGAGCTGGGCGCGCAGTTCCGGCGTGCCGCCCTCGTCGTCGCCGCCGGGTGCGGCGGCGAGCAGGCCGGTCGCCGGCGCCGCGGAGGCGGGGGAGACCGGAACGGTCGCGACGCCGAGGGCCAGCGTCGCGACGAGCAGGGCCGCCAACCGGGCGGCCGTCCGTCGTACAGGTGCCACTGGGGGCATTCACACGTCCTTCCGTCAACGCCGACCGGGTTAGCTGACGGGTTCGGGACGGAAGATCCCTACCGCTGACGCGGATGCACCCCACGTACGTGGTTCCCCGGCTCGCCCCTGCGGACGATTAGGCGACGGCCGCCCCACCGGGGCCGGTGGCGCCCGCGGGTGCGGCCGCGACCGAGACTACCGGCGCTGCCCGGGCACGGCTCCGTCGAGCAATGCCACTAGGCGGGGCAAAACCGGCATAAGACTACAGCAGTCACAGTGATTTAAGTCTGTCCTAATCACCACTCGGTCTTTCCGCACACTCCGGCTGACGCTCCGGGCTCGACCTGCAACGTGGCGTGATCGATGGAGAAGTCCTCGTGCAGGGCGGCCCGGGCGGCGGCCAGCACCCCGGCCGGGTCCACGCCCGGGTCGGTGGTCAGGTGCGCCGAGGCCACCTCCATGCCCGAGGTGAGCGTCCAGACGTGCAGGTCGTGCACCTCGGCCACACCCGGCACGGCGGCCAGCCGGTCGTGCACGGCGGTGACCTGGAGGTGTTCCGGCGCGGCCTGCACCAGGATGCGGACCGCGGCCCGGCCGAGCCGCCAGGTGCGCGGCAGGATGAACACGCCGATGCCGACGGCGACGAGCGGGTCGGCCCACCACCAGTCGGTGACCGTGATGATCAACGCGGCGGCGATCACGCCGAGCGAGCCGAGCAGGTCGCCGAGCACCTCCAGGTACGCCCCGCGCAGGTTGATGCTCTCCTTCGACCCGGCGCGCAGCAGTGCGAACGCGACGATGTTGGCGAGCAGGCCGAGCACCGCCACCACGAGCATCGGGCCGGCCAGCACCTCCGGCGGCTCGCCGAACCGGCGTACCGCCTCGATGAGGACGTAGACCGCGACGGCGCCGAGCAGTACGGCGTTGGCGAGGGCGGCGAGCACCTCCAGCCGGTAGAGCCCGAACGTGCGCTGCGGGTCGGTGCCGGCGCGGCGGGTGGCGGAGATCGCGGCGAGCGCCATGCCGATGCCGAGGACGTCGGTGAACATGTGCCCGGCGTCGGAGAGCAGCGCGAGCGATCCGGTCGTGAAGGCGGCCACCGCCTCGACCACCATGAGGGCGGCGAGCAGCGCGAAGGCGGCCCAGAGGCGGCCCCGGTGGCGGTGTGCCGCGTTGGCCACCGCGCCGCTGTGGTCATGACCTGCGCCCACGCCAACACCTTCCCTGCCCCGTACCGGCCAGGCTCAATGTATGTTCACATCGCTATGTATGCAAGTGAACTGTGGGTGGCGCCGACGCGGCCACTCACCCCACCGGATCGAGCGTGGTGAGGCGCTGGGTGGCGCGGGACAGCGCGACGTAGAGCGTGCGTACGCCCGAGCCCGGGTCGGCCCGGATCTCGCTCGGCGCCACCAGCACCACGCCGTCGTACTCCATGCCCTTGGCCTGGAGGCTGGTCACCACCTGGAGGCGGCCCGTGCCGAGCGCGCCCAGCCAGCCGGCCACCTCGTCCCGGCGGGGCACCGGCGTGATCACACCGACGGTGCCCTCCACCTGCGCGAGCAGCGCCTCGGCCGCCTCGACCGTGGCCGCCGGCAGGTCGGCGGCGGGCACCGTACGCTCCACCGGCGGCACGCCCGTGGACCGCACCGCGTCGGGCAGCGGCAGATCCGGGTAAAGGCGGCGGATCTCCGCCGCCGCCACCGCGAAGATCTCCGCCGAGTTGCGGTAGTTGGTGGTCAACTCGTAGCGGTGCCGCTTGCGCCGCCCCAGCGCCTGGTCGCGGGCACGGTCCAGCTCCTGCGGATCGCCCGTCCAGGCCGTCTGCGCCGGGTCACCGACCACCGTCCAGGACGCCAGCCGGCCGCGCCGGCCGATCATCCGCCACTGCATCGGCGAGACGTCCTGCGACTCGTCGACCACCACGTGCGCGTAGTCGCGGTAGTCGGCCGGACGCTCCCGCGCCGCCGCGCGGGCGGCACGCTGCCGGTCGGCGTACGTGCTCAGCTCGCGCACGCCACCGGCGAGCTGGTACGGATCGCGCTTGGGCCGGGCCCGCTGCACCGGCTTGCCGAGCAGCGCGTCCAGCTCGTCCAGCAGCGCGATGTCGGCCACCGTCAGCCCCTCGGTGCCGAGGCTCCGGTACGCGTCGGCGAGCAGCCGGATCTCCGCCGAGGAGAGGACGCCCCCGGCGTAGCGGCGCAGCCGGTCCGGGCGTGCCAGCCAGTCCAGCACGTGCCGTGGGTGCAGCCGGGGCCACCACGCCTTGAGGAACTCCCGGAACTCCGGCCGCTCGATGATCTCGTCCTCGAACGCGGGCTGCTCCGGCAGCCGGCCCACCCGCAGCGTGCGGGCCTGGGCGTAGAGCGCGGCCAGGACGGCGTCGAACGCCGCCCGGCGTACCTCGTTGCGGCGCGCCCCACGGGCGAGCGTCCGGTCCCGGATCGCGTCCAGCGCGGGGCGTTCCAGGCGCAGCAGCTCACCCCGGTACAGCAGGCGCAACTCGGCCGGGGAGTCCGGCACCGCGTCGCGGACCGCGCGTTCCAGCACCCGGCGCATCCGCAGCGATCCCTTCACCGCCGCCACGTCCGGCGGGTCGGTGCGGGACGCGGACAGGCCGGGGAACAGCGAGCCGAGCGAGCGCAGCGTGGCGGTCTCCTCGCCGAGCGAGGGCAGCACCGAGGCGATGTACTCGACGAACACGCCGGACGGGCCGACCACCAGGATGCCGCCGCCGGCGTACCGGGCCCGGTCGGAGTAGAGCAGGTACGCGGCCCGGTGCAGCGCCACCGCCGTCTTGCCGGTGCCCGGGCCGCCGGAGACGATCGTGACGCCGTTGCCGGGGGAGCGGATCGCCTCGTCCTGCTCGCGCTGGATGGTGGCGACGATGTCCCGCATGCCACGGCCGGTGGCCCGGGACAGCGTGGCCAGCAGCGCCCCGTCACCGACCACCGCCATGTCCGGCGGCGCGGCCTCCGGGTCCAGCAGGTCGTCCTCGATCCGGGTGACCTTCTCCGAGGCGGACTGGATCGTGCGCCGGCGCACCACGCCGCGCGGCTCGGCGGGCGTCGCCTGGTAGAACGCGGCGGCGGCGGGCGCCCGCCAGTCCACCACCAGCGTCTCCGCGTCCACGCCCCGCACACCGAGGCGGCCGACGTGCAGCACCTGACCGGTCCGCAGGTCCAGCCGGCCGAACACCAGGCCCTCGTGCTCGGCGTCCAGCACGTGCCGGCGCTGGGCGGCGTGGAAGACCATCGCGTCCCGCTCGACCAGCGCGCCGAAGTTCCCGACCCGGGCCAGCCGGTAGCCCTCCCGCTCGGCGTCGGCCGCGGACCGGCGCAGTTCGGCCAGCCGGGCGTACACCCGGTCGAGGTGACGCTGCTCGGCGGCGATCTCCCGGTCCAGCGTGGTCTGGTCGGTCAACGCGGATGCTCCTGTGTTCGGAGGGCACGGCGGGCTGAATGAGGGTACGGGCCGCCGGCAACCGGCACATCGGGGCATGCCGCGCACGTGGCGTACGTCTGCCCCGCTCGCGGGCGGGAGACGCTCAGAGGCGGGTCGCCGGGCGGTCGGCCAGCACCCGGTCCAGCACGCCGGCGAGGGCCGCGTTCACCTCGTCGGGGCGCTCCATCATCAGCATGTGCCCGGCACCCGGGCAGACGGTCAGCTCCGTGGTGGGCAGCGCCGCCGCGATGGACTCGGCGCACGGCGGCGGGGTGAGCCGGTCCCGGTCCCCGACCAGCGCGGCGGCCGGCAGCACGCCGAGCGCGGCCAGCGTCTCCAGCCGGTGCTGGGCGCCGATCGAGGCGCGGAAACCACCGATCGAGCGCAGCGTGGCCCGGGCCACCGCCGAGGTGACCAGCCGGATGTCCGCCGGGTCGCAGCGGTCGCCGAACAGCATCCAGCGGATGCTCGGGCGCAGGGCGCGCAGCAGCGCGTGCGGGGGCCGCCAGCCGCCGCAGCGGGCCAGCACCCCGGCGCCGGTGGTCTCGGCCAGGCGGATCAGCCGGGTGATCCGAGGGGAGAGGCCGTACGCGGTGTGGGTGTGCCCCTCGGCGGTGGTGGAGACGAAGACCAGCCCGGCGGTCCGGGCGGCGAACCGGTCGGGGTGGCGGTGGGCGTACTCCATCACGGTCATGCCGCCCATCGAGTGCCCGACCAGGACGACCGGCCCGGACGGGACGATCTCGTCGACCACCGCCGCCAGGTCGTCACCGAGCTGGGCGAGGGTGGCGTCGCGCAGCGCCAGGCAGCTCGACCGGCCGTGGCCGCGCGCGTCGTAGGTGACCACCCGGACCCGGCCGCCGAAGCGTTCCCGCAGCTCGGCGACCTGGCGGTGCCAGCTGCGCCCGTCCAGCGTCCAGCCGTGCAGCAGGACCGCGGTGACCTCGGCGTCGACCGGCCCGGTGACGGTGACGTGCAGGCGTACGTCGTCGGGGAGCCGCAGTTCCAGGTCCGGCATCGTCCACCTCCCGGGCCCACCGGTGTGTGTCCACCGGATGACCCGGCGGTGACACCGGCGTTACCCGCCATGAGACCACGGCAACCGGCCCGGAGAGAAGATTCCCGTCCGGGCCCGCGGCGTCGGATCGGTGACCAGGCTGGGAGGCATGCCGTCCACCAGTCCGCGCGCCGCGCTGGCCGAGCTGCTCGCCGGGAACCGCCGCTTCGTCAGCGGCCAGCCGGTGCACGGGCACGACGTCACCGCCGCCGCGGCGGTGGCCTCCGGCGACCAGCAGCCGTACGCGGTCGTGCTGGGCTGTATCGACTCCCGCGTGCCGTTGGAGGCGATCTTCGACCAGACGTTCGGTTCGATCTGCGTCATCCGTACCGGCGGGCACGTGCTGGACCGGGCCGTGCGGGGCTCGATCGAGTACGTGGTGGAGCAGCTCGGCGTACGCCTGGTGATGGTGCTGGGCCACGAACGCTGCGGCGCGGTCGGCTCCACCGTCGAGGCGCTGCGCACCGGGCGGCGGCCCGGCGGGGACCTGGCGTACGTGGTGGACCGGATCGCCCCGGCGGTCACCGACGTCGGGGTGGACGACCCGGACGCGCACCCGCTGGCGATCCGCCGCCACGTCCGGCGCACGGTGGCCGCGTTGCGCGCCGACGACCGGCTGGCCGGGGCGGTGGCGGCCGGCGAACTGGCGGTGGAGGGCGCGCTCTACGACCTGGCCACGGGCGAGGTCACGCTGCTGCCGCGGGAGGAGACGCGAAACCGCCCGCCGGGGTGATCCCGGCGGGCGGTCGCGGTGGTGCGGGTGAGGGCGCTCAGCCCTCGAAGACGCCGGCCTCGACCAGGCGCTTCTCGGTGGCGTCCCAGCCGTGGTCCGGGTAGGACGCGGCCAGGCCGTTGATCTCGGCGCGGATCTTGGCGGCGTGGCCGGCGGCGGCCAGCACCCGGATCTCCTCGACGAAGGCGTCGGAGTCGGTGCGCAGGTGCGCGGTCTTGCCGTTGGTCAGGTTGCGCACGTAGGCGTGCTTGCCGCCGTTGAGCGGGATCAGGTACTTGAACTCGCCCAGCACGCTGAGGGCGCCACCCTGGCCAGCCTGGCCGGCCCGGACGGACGCGCGCGCGGTCTTAGAGGTGTTGCTCGCCACGGAGGTACTCCTTGCAGACGTACGGTGGGGACGGAAGGCCGTCCGGGGGCTGTGCGGATGACGCCCGGGTGGGCGCCGGCCCGCGAAGATGTACGGCGGCACAGAGAACCGCCCAGAGAACTGTACACGACCACGACACCTGGCTGGTCGTCGCGGCGTCAGAGGGCATAACCGGGTCCACCACCCGGGTATTTCCCGCCCCCGGGGCCCGGCGAATTTTCCGATTCGCTGGCGCACCACCAGTCACACGGGTCATCATGTGTGCCAGGTACCACTCGGTACGACGAGGTCGTAGGGGAAGACGCACCTCGGCTCACCGGGAGGTCACCGTGCCAACGCGTGGCGTCGTATACGTCCACTCGACCCCGCTCGCCGTGTGCTCGCACGTCGAGTGGGCGATCGCGCGCGTCCTCGCCGCGCCGGTCAACCTGCACTGGACGGCGCAGCCCGCCGATCCGGGCGCCCGTCGCGCCGAGTGCGGCTGGACCGGCAGCCCGGGGACCGGCGCGGAGCTGGCCGCTGCCCTCCGGCAGTGGCCCATGATCCGTTTCGAGGTCACCGAGGAACCCAGTCCCGGCGTCGACGGCGAGCGCTTCATGTACGTACCGGGCCGGGGCCTGTTCCGCGCCGCGGTCGGCGCGGCCGGCGACATCCAGCTCGGCGAGGACCGGCTCCGCAGCCTGATGGCCGCCGCGCGCGGCCCGGAGGCGCTCGCGCACGCCCTGGACAAGGCGCTCGGCACCGCCTGGGACGCCGAACTGGAGCCCTACCGGTACGCCGGCGACGGTGCGCCGGTGACGCTGCTCACCCGGGTCGGGTGACGGGGGCCGAGTTGCCCCGATACGGTGGGCCGCGTGTCGATTTCCCCGCGCCGCTCCGCCGTCGCGCTCGCCGTACTGACCGCGCTGCTCGTCTCCGGGTGCTCGGACGGGCCGGACCGGCCCCGGCCCGCCCCGACGAGCCCGGCGCCGTCGTCGGCCGCGCCCGCGCCGAGTGACCAGCCGGCCGCCGACCCGGCCGTCCGCGCGGCCGCGCTCGTCGGCACGTTGAGCGACGAGGACCTGGTCGGGCAGGTGCTGATGCCCTACGCGTACGGCAGTTCGGCGACCAAGGTGTCGGCCGGCTCGGCGGCCGGGAACCGGGCGCTCGCCGGGGTCGACACCCCCGCCGAGATGGTCGCGAAGTACCGGCTCGGCGGCCTGATCCTGGTCGGCTTCAGCGCCGACGACCCGACCTCGGGCAACCAGGCCACCACGAACGTCGACAACCCGAAGCAGGTCCGCGCGCTCACCGACGGGCTGCGCGCCGCCGCCGGCAAGCTGCCCGCCGGCGCCGCGCCGTTCCTGATCGGCACCGACCAGGAGTACGGCGTGGTCACCCGGATCACCGACGGGGTGACGCTGCTGCCCAGCCCGCTCGCCGCCGGCGCCGCCGGGAACCCGGCACTCACCGAGGCCGCCTGGCGGGCCGCCGGGGCCGAACTGGCCGCGATGGGCATCAACCTCGACTTCGCACCGGTCGCCGACGTGCTCGCCACCCGCAGCACGGTGATCGGCTCCCGGTCCTTCGGCGCCGACCCGGCGACCGCGTCCCCGCAGGTGGCCGGCGCGGTACGCGGCCTGCAGGCCGAGGGCGTCGGCGCCGCCGTCAAGCATTTCCCCGGGCACGGCCTGAGCGCCGAGGACTCGCACACCGAGCTGCCCGTGATCAAGCAGTCCCGCGCCGACCTGGACCGGATCGCGTTCCCGCCGTTCCGCGCCGGCATCGGCGCCGGGGCGATGGCGGTGATGTCGGCCCACCTGGACGTCAAGGCCGTCGACCCGGGCACCGCCGCCACCTTCTCCCGCAAGCTGCTCACCGACGTGCTCCGTGGCCAGCTCGGCTTCCAGGGCGTGGTGATCACCGACGGGATGAACATGGCCCCGGCGAAGAAGTGGTCACCGGGCGAGGCCGCCGTACGCGCGCTCAACGCCGGCAACGACCTCATCCTGATGACGCCGAACGTCACCCAGGCGTACGACGGGCTGCGCGCCGCGCTCAAGGACGGCTCACTGCCCCGCGCCCGCCTGGTCGAGGCGGTCACCCGCGTGCTGACCATGAAGTTCCGGCTGGCCGGGCGGGACACCCCGGCGCTGTCCACGCTCGACGGCGCCGCGCACCGCAAGGCCGCCGACGACCTGGCGACCGCCGCCGTGACGGTGCTGCGCGGCAAGTGCGGCGGCGCGGTGACCGGCCCGGTGAGCGTGACCTCCTCCGGCGGCCGGGAGCGCACCCGCAAACTGCTGACCGAGGCGCTCACCGCGGCCGGGGTCAAGGTCGTGCCCTCCGGCGGCACCGTGGTGCACCTGGTCGGGTACGGCGACGGCGCGAAGGACCTGCGCGCAGACGCCGCCGTGACGGTGGCGATGGACACGCCGTACGTACTGTCCGGAGCGAAGTCCCCGACGCTGATGGCGACCTACTCGTCCACCCGCGCCTCGATGGCCGGGCTCGCGGCGGTGCTCGCCGGCAAGGCCCGCCCGGCCGGTCGCTCCCCGGTGCCGGTCTCCGGCCTGCCGGCCACCACCTGCCGGACCTGACCGCCGCCGTAACTCGGGTGCGGCCCGGGTGGCCGGCTGGCAGGGTGGCGCCCATGGGAGAGGCGGCACAGGGATTCCGGTACGTCGAGCGCGGCGACGGCACGGTGGTGATCACGCATCACGGCCGGGTCGCCGGCACGCTGCGCGGCGGCCGGGCGGCGCAGTTCCTGGCCGAGGTCGGCGACGACCCGCAGCTGGCCATGGCCCGGTGGACCGGCAACTACCGGCGGGGCAACGAGCGGACCGCCCGGCTTCACCCCCGCAACCGCGGCTGAGGTGTAAGGAAGGGCCCCTTCTTAACGCCTGCGGTAGAGGAAGGGCCCCTTCTTAACAGCGGCTGTTAAGAAGGGGCCCTTCCTTACATCAGGGGCGGGTGAAGACCAGCGCCACGTTGTGCCCGCCGAAGCCGAACGCGTTGTTCAGCGCCGCCGGGATCTCCATGTGACGCGCCTTGTGCGCGGCGACGTCCAGGGTGAGGCCCTCGTCCGGGTCGTCCAGGTTGATCGTCGGCGGGATCACGCCGTCCCGGATGGCCAGGATGGTGGCGATCGACTCCAGCGCGCCGGCCGCGCCGAGCAGGTGCCCGGTCATCGACTTGGTGGCGGTGAGCACCGGGTGGTCGCCGACCGCCTGCCGCAGCGCGCCGATCTCCAGCATGTCCCCGACCGGGGTGGAGGTGGCGTGCGCGTTGACGTGGACGATGTCGGTACGGGCCACGTCCGCGTCGGCGACCGCCCGGGCGATGGCGCGGATGGCGCCCTCACCCTCGGCGTGCGGCTGCACGATGTCGTACGCGTCCGAGGTGATCCCCGCGCCGGCCAGGCGCGCGTACACCCGGGCGCCCCGGGCGGCGGCGTGGTCGGCGCGCTCCAGGATCACCACGCCCGCGCCCTCACCGAGCACGAAGCCGTCGCGACCGGAGTCCCACGGCCGGGAGGCCCGCTCCGGCTCGTCGTTGCGGGTCGACATGGCCCGCATCGAGCTGAAGCCGGCGATCGGCAGCGGGTGGATGACCGCCTCGGTGCCACCGGCCACCACCACGTCGGCCCGGCCGGCGCGGATGATGTCCAGCCCCAGCGCGATCGCCTCCGCGCCGGTCGCGCAGGCGCTGGCGACGGTGTGCACGCCGGCCTTGGCGCCCAGCTCCAGCCCGACCCAGGCGGCCGGGCCGTTCGGCATGAGCATCGGGATGGTGTGCGGGGAGACGCGCCGCGGTCCGGACGCCTCCAGGATGTCGTCCTGGGCGAGCAGGGTGGTGGCGCCGCCGATGCCCGAGCCGACGCTCACCGCCAGCCGCTCCGGGTCCGGTCCGGCGTCGGTCAGACCGGCGTCGGCCCAGGCCTGCCTGGCGGCGATGATGGCGATCGCCTCCGAGCGGTCCAGCCGCCGCAGCTTCACCCGGTCCAGCACCTCGGCCGGGTCCACCGCCAGCTGGGCGGCGATCCGGACGGGCAGTTCCGCGGCCCACTCCTGGGTGAGCGCACTCACCCCGGAGCGGCCGGCGAGCATGGCGTCCCAGGTCGACGCGACGTCCCCGCCGAGCGGGGTCGTCGCGCCGAGCCCGGTGACGACGACGTCGGGGCGACTCATGATCAGGACTGCGCCTCGATGTAGCTGACGGCGTCCCCGACGGTCTTGAGGTTCTGCACCTCGTTGTCCGGGATCTTGACGCCGAACTTCTCCTCGGCCGCCACCACGACCTCGACCATGGAGAGCGAGTCGACATCGAGGTCGTCGGTGAAGGACTTCCCCTCGGCCACGTCGTCCGGGTTCACCCCGGCAACCTCTTCGAGGATCTCGGCGAGGCCGGCGGTGATCTCGTCACGGGTCATTGCGGTTGGTTCCTCTCATCGGGGGTTACCGGTGACCGGCGTCGCCGGTCACGCACCTCGGCGCGTTCGCGCCCGAGGGGGTTTCAGGGGCAGCGCACGACCTGGCCGGCGTAGGTCAGGCCGCCGCCGAAGCCGAACAGCAGCACCGGGGCGCCCGAGGGCACCTCGCGCCGCTCGACAAGCTTCGACAGGGCCAGCGGGATGCTCGCCGCCGACGTGTTGCCGGACTCGACGATGTCCTTGGCGATGATCGCGTCCGGGATGTTCAGCCGCTTGGCGATGCCGTCGATGATCCGGGCGTTGGCCTGGTGCGGCACGAACGCGGCCAGCTCCGACGGATCCACCCCGGCGCGCTCGCAGGCCTGCAGCGCGAGCGGGGCGATCGCGGTGGTGGCCCAGCGGAACACCGACTGCCCCTCCTGGGTGATGTACGGCTGCCAGCCCTCGATCCGGACCGCGTCGCTCTTCTCCGGCGCGGAACCCCAGACCACCGGCCCGATTCCGGCCGGCTCGTCGTCGGCGGTCGCGGTGACCACCGCCGCCCCGGCGCCGTCGGCGAAGATGATGCAGGTCGAGCGGTCGGTCCAGTCGGTGAAGTCGGAGAGCTTCTCCGCGCCGACGACGATCGCGTTGCGCGCCGCGCCGGCCCGGATCGCGTGGTCCACCGTGCCCAGCGCGTACGCGAAACCGGAGCAGGCGGTGTTGAGGTCGAAGGCCCCGGGCGCGTTGATGCCCAGCTTGGCCGCGACCCGGCAGGCCACGTTGGGGCTGCGGTCCACCGACGAGCAGGTGGCCACCACGACCAGATCGATGTCGGCGGCGGTGAGGCCGGAGTTGGCGAGCGCCTTGCCGGCGGCGGCGGTGGCCATGTCGGCCACCGTCTCGTCGCCGGCGATCCGCCGGGTGACGATGCCGACCCGGTCCCGGATCCACTCGTCGTTGGTGTCGACCATCTGGGCGATCTCGTCGTTCGTGACGACGCGGGAGGGCTGGTAGTGCCCCATCGCGACGATCCGGCTGCCGGCCATTTAGTGCGTTCCTCCGATACGGACGAGGGGCTGGCCCGGTGCGACCGGGTCGTCGTGGTGTGCGAGCCACTCGGCGAGCGACCCGTTGTCGTGCGCGGTCACCTCGACCGGCCCCCGGCCGGTGGCGACGTGGCCGAGGACCTGGCCGGCGCGTACCTCGGTGCCCTCGGCCGGTGCGGCCGACCGGTCGAGGCGGCCGGCGGCGGGCGAGACGACCACCCGGTACGACGGCGCGGTGGGGCGGGCGGCGGGGCCGGCGTGCCGCGCGATCAGGCGGCGCGCGGCGGGCAGGTCGGCCGGGGTGTTCAGGGTGACGATCTCGGGTGCGCCCTCACCCTTGAGTTCCCGCTTGACCAGCCCGGCCAGGGTGCCGGCCGGCGGCAGCTCGATCACGCCGGTGACGCCCAGGTCGGCCAGCGTGCGCATGCACAGGTCCCAGCGGACCGGGGCGGTCACCTGCCGGACCAGCCGCCGGACCGTCTCCGGGCCGTGCCCGACCGGCGCGCCGTCGAGGTTGGACAGCAGGATCCGCGCCGGGGCGGCGGCGGGGACGCCGGCGGCCACCGCGGCCAGGGCGGTCTCGGCCGGAGCCATGTACGGCGTGTGGAACGCGCCCGCCACCTGGAGCCGGATCACCCGGGTCCGGGCCGGCGGCTCGGCGGCCAGCTTGTCCAGCCCGTCGATCGCCCCGGCGGCCACGATCTGACCGGCGCCGTTGCGGTTGGCCGGGTGCAGCCCGTGGGCGGTCAGCGCGGCGATCACCTCGTCCGGGTCACCGCCGAGCACGGCGGCCATCCCGGTCGGCTCGAGCGCGCAGGCGGCGGCCATCTCCCGCCCGCGTACGCCGGCGAGCGTCACGGCGGACTCGGCCGGCAGCACGCCGGCCAGCGCGGCGGCGCCCAGCTCGCCGACGCTGTGCCCGGCGACCAGCCCGACCTCGTGCATCGGCAGGTGCTCGGCGGCGAGCAGCGCGGCGGCGACCAGCAGCGGCTGGGTGCGGGCGGTGTCCTTGATCTCGTCCGCGTCCGCCCGGGTGCCCAGGTGGATCAGGTCCACCCCGGCGAGGGCAGACCACCAGCGCAGACGCGCCTCGGTGCCGGGGAGGTCGAGCCACGGCGCGAGGAAGCCGGGCTTCTGCGAACCCTGTCCGGGGGAGAGTACGGCGAGCACGTGTACGACTCTGACGGATCCCGGCGTGCCGCGCTGTAACGTACGGCACCAAACCGCACTAGAACCTTTAGAGGAAACCTACAAAGATCGCCGGCGATCATCGCCGGTCGGAGACCGCCGGCACCACCGGGTCGAGCCGTCCCACCGTCAGCGCGACCTGCAACGCGAACGCGTCGCGCGGAGCGAGGGGCGAGAAACCGGTCACCTCGGCGATCCGCTTCAGCCGGTAGCGCACGGTGTTCGGGTGCACGAACAGCGCCCGGGCCGCGCTCTCCAGCGTGCCGCCGGCGGCGAAGAACGCGTCGAGCGTCTCCAGCAGCTCGCCGCCGGAGCGGGCCAGCGCCGCGTACACGTCGTGGCGCAGCCGGCGGCGGGCCTCGGTGTCACCGGCCAGCGCGCGTTCCGGGAGCAGTTCGTCGGCGGCGACCGGGCACGGCGCGGTCGGCCAGGCCGGCGCGGCCCGGAACCCGGCGAGAGCCCCGCGCGCCGACTCGGTGGCCTCGTCCAGGCTGGGCACCGCCGGGCCGACCACCACCGGGCCCTCACCGAAGGCGGTACGGAGCTTCTCCGTGGCCGCCACCGGATCGGCCGCACCGCCCAGCACGATGACCAGCCGGTCGCCGTGCACGCCGCCGATCACCTCGACGCCGATCCGCCGGGCCTGCCGGTAGACGGTGTGCAGCACGGCCGCGACCTCGCCGCCGGGGGAGCGGCCCACCGCCACCGCGACCGGCGGCGCGTCCGTCCAGCCCAGCGCGGCGGCCCGGCTGGCCAGCACGTCCGGGGAGTCGCCGCGCAGCAGCGCGTCGACAAGCAGCGCCTGCAACCGGGCGTCCCAGGAGCCGCGGCTCTCGGCGGCCCGGGCGTACACCCGCGCGGCGGCGAACGCGATCTCCCGGGAGAAGCGCAGCACCGCCTCCCGCAGCGACTGCTCCTCGCCCGGCACGGCCAGGTCCGACACCTGCTCCTCGACCACGTCGATGGTCACCTTGATCAGCGCCACGGTCTGCTGGAGGCTGATCGAGCGGGCCAGCGCCTGCGGCGCGGCGGCGAAGACCTCGTCGGAGACCTCCTGGGTGCGGTCGGTGGCGCCCCCGCCCTGGCGCAGCCACTGCACCAGGGAGCGCACGCCGGCCTGGGCGACGAGCATGACCCAGGAACGCTGGTCGGCGGGCAGCTCACGGAACCACGGCAGGGTCTCGTCCATCCGGGCCACGCTGGCGGTCGCCAGGCCGCCCGCGGCCCGTTCGATGCGCCGCAGCGTCGCCGACGTCTCCGTTCCGCCCGGTTCGCTCACCGCACCAGCGTGACACGGCGTGACCAGCGGATCCACTTCGAGGCAACGGGCCCGCGGCGGCGTGACGATCTCCACCGGTACGCGCTGACGATCTCGTCCGGCCGGGCCAGTACGGTGTCAGGGCACGCCGGGCCAGACTCCGGCCGGGCGGGCGAGGGCGACGCGTGAGGGGGGCCGGGATGGCGCAGGGGGAGGCCGAGCACGGTTGCGCCCAGGGTGAGGCCTGCCGGCGGGGTCACGACCAGCCGGCGACTGCCACGCACCCGCGCCGGCCGTGCCTGCACCACCAGGGGGAGCCACCGGCCGGGCGGTCGCCGGAACGCGCCGAGGACGAGCCGGGCGTGCCCCGGCAGCGGTCGGCGGAGCCGGCGCACCTGGCCGACGAGCCGTCGCCGGACCAGGGCTGCCGCAGCGATCTGGCGGGCTGGGCGGGTGCCCATCGTCACGGCGCGGTACGCCCGCGCAACCGCACCACCCGCCGGGAGCGCCCGCCGCGCCGTTGGTGCTGACGCCGCGCCGCTGGTGCTGACGCGGCGCCGGTCGGGCTGATCCGGCGCCGGCCGGGATCGGGCGGAGTGCGGGCCGGGCTCAGCGGGTGCGGCGGCGGACCAGCAGCGCGATGCCGGCCAGCCCGGCGGTGATCACCAGTACGACGCCCACGTTGAGCAGCAGCAGCCGCTGAAGTTCGCCGAGCGCGGTGTCGATGTTCTGCACCGGGTCGAGCGCCTCCTCCGGAAGCACCCGCTCGCCGCCGCCGATGCCGCCGGCGAGCGTGTCGAACTGTGCCGGCATCGGCACGCCGACCGAGCGCAGCGTCTCGGGCATGTTGAGCCGCCCGAAGAACCAGCCGGCCCGGCTGCTGCTCAGGTCCGGCTGCTTGCCCGGCCGGTAGATCCGCGGACCGCCCTTGGCCAGGGGGAACAGGTCGTAGGTGCGCTGCGGGCCGGCGGCGGTGAGCACCACCACCGTGTACTTCGGACCGAGGTCCTTGGCGGCCGGGCCGCGCAGCTGGCCGGCCGCGCCGAGCCACTTGACCTGGTCGACCACCAGGTTGACCTCGTTCGGCCTGGTGTCGGACCGCAGCTTCAGCGGGCCGTCGAGCCGCTCGCCGCTGATGTCCACGCCGGTGGGGACGGCCGGCTTGGGCTTGGGCGCGGCCTGTGCCGCCGTCGTGCCGGCCAGGGCCAGCGCGCACGCCAGCGCCGCCACGCTCCCGGTCACGGTGACCAGCAGCCGTCTCACCCTACGGATCATCGCCGCCTCCTCGCCCCGTTCGATGGCTGGCTTCCGCTGCAGGTCACACTGGACCGGTGCCCACCACAAAGACTCCGCAAAACGGCGTCCGGTTGCAGCTGGTGGAAGAGTATTTGGAACTATCTGCGAGCTGAGACCGACCAACGAACGGTCGATGATCATCGGCCGGATCCTACCCGGACGGAGGAAACCATGGGGGGCAGGGTCGCCCGTGTGGCGCGTACCTGGGTGGTGGTGCTCGGGATGGTGGCGGCGTTCGCGCTGCTCCCGGCCGCGCCGGCCGCCGCGCACAATTCGCTGACCGGCAGTGACCCGCGCGACGGGGCCCGGCTGGCCGCCGCCCCGGAGCGGATCGAGCTGCGGTTCCTCGCCACGCCGAAGGAGGCCACCACCGAGGTCACCGTCACCGGCCCGGACAACGTGGCCGCGACCGGCGGCGCGCCGGCCTTCTCCGGCAAGCGCGTCACCGTGCCGTTCCGGCCGGGCGCGGCCGGGCTCTACATCGTCACCTACCGGCTGGCGTCCGACGACGGCCATCCGGTCAAGGGGGAGATCCGGTTCACACTGACCACCGGCACCCCGGCCGAATCGCCGTCGGCGAGCACGCCGCCCACCAGCGCCGCCCCGACCGCCGCGCCCACCAGCGCCGCGCCGAGCCCGACCCCGACCCTGACCCCGACCGCCGCCGAGGCGGACGACGACGGGGGTACGGGCTGGCTGTGGGCGGCCGGCGCGGTGGTGGTGCTGGCCGCGCTGGGCGGCGGGCTGCTGCTGCGCCGCCGGGCCGCCCGCCGCTGACTCCCCGCCCGCTGACGCCGGCCGGTCGGCCTGGGTCGGCTCGCGGGCGACACTCCCCGCGACGCGCCCGGGCGGGTGACTCAGACCAGGCGTACGCGGGCGGCGCGCAGCCGGGTCAGCGTACGGTCGCGTCCGAGCACGTCCAGCGACTCGAACAGCGGCAGGCCGACGGTGCGTCCTGTGACCGCGACGCGTACCGGCGCCTGCGCCTTGCCCAGCTTCAGCCCGCGCTCGGCGCCGACCGCCTCCAGCGTGGCCTTCAGCGACTCGGCGTCCCAGGACTCCAGCGCCTCGAACGCGACGATCGCCGCGTCCAGCAGCTCGGCGGCGCCCTCCTTCATCGCCTTGGCCCAGGCCGCCTCGTCGATCAGCGGGTCGGCCAGGAACAGGAAGTCGACGTTCGGCACGATCTCGCTGAGCACCGCGATCCGGGTCTGGGCGAGCGCTGCCACCGCGGCGAACGCGGCCGGGTCGAACTCGTCGGGCTGCCACGGCGGCGGGGCGATGGTGTCGGTGCCGGTGAGCCACGGCCGGCACGCCTCGACGAAGTCCGCCACCGGCAGCGCCCGGATGTAGTCGCCGTTGAACGCGCGCAGCTTCTTCTCGTCGAAGAACGCCGGGGACGGGTTGACCTCGTCCAGCCGGAACTCCTCCTCGATGACCGACCAGGCCACGATCTCCCGGTCGCCCGAGGGCGCCCAGCCCAGCAGCATCAGGTAGTTGCGCATCGCGTCGGCGAGGTAGCCCTCGTCCCGGTACGCCTCGAGCGCGACCTTGTCCCGCCGCTTGGACAGCTTCTGCCGCTTCTCGTTCACCACCACCGGCACGTGCGCCCAGATCGGCGGCTTGACGCCGAGCGCATCCCACAGCAGCTGCTGCTTCGGGGTGTTCGGCAGGTGCTCCTCGGCCCGGATCACGTGGGTAATCCCCATCGACATGTCGTCGACCACGTTCGCCAGCAGGAACACCGGCGAGCCGTCGCCCCGGGCGATGACGAAGTCCTCGATCAGCTTGTTCTCGAACGTCGGCTCGCCGCGGACCAGGTCGACCACCACGGTCTCGCCCTCGTCCGGCGTACGGAAGCGAAGCGCCCGGCCCTCGCCCGGTCCCAGGCCGCGGTCGCGGCAGAAGCCGTCGTAGCCGCGCTGCTGCGGGCCGGTACGCGCCTGCACGTCCTCGCGGGTGCAGTCGCAGTAGTAGGCCCGGCCGCCCTCGTACAGCCGCTGCGCGGCGGCCCGGTGCTCGCCCGCGTACGAGGACTGGAAGTACGGGCCCTCGTAGCTGCCCCGGGCGATGCCGATCCAGTCGAGCGCGGACAGGATGCCCTCGGTCCACTCGGGCCGGTTTCGTGCCGCGTCGGTGTCCTCGATGCGCAGCACGAACACCCCGCCCTGCTGCTTGGCGAAGATCCAGTTCTGCAGCGCCGAACGGGCGCCGCCGACGTGGAACATACCGGTCGGGGAAGGGGCGAAGCGTACACGTACCGTCACGCCCCCCAGCCTACGGCGGACCGCGAGAGGTTTCCGGCAGGGGGCCGGGTCAGGGTACCGACTTGATCTTCACCACCAGGGCGCTGCCGAGCACGGTGATCGCCGCGGTCACCGCGTACAGCGTCGGGTAGCCGCCGAGGTGCACGACGATCGGCGCGGACAGCGCCGGACCGAGCACCTGCGGCGCCGAGTTGGCAATGTTGATCACGCCGAGGTCCTTGGCCCGGTCGGTGGCGGCGGGCAGCACCTGCGTGATCAGCGCGGCGTCCACCGACAGGTAGACGCCGTACCCGGCGCCGAGCAGCAGCGCCGCGACGATCGCCATCGGCCAGATGGGCGCCACCGCCAGCAGCGTCGCCGCCACCGCCATGATCAGCCCGGAGGCGATCACGAAGACCTTGCGCCGGCCGGAGCGGTCGGACATGCGCCCGGCGGTCACGGCGGTCAGCATCATGCCGACCGTGTAGAGCAGGATCAGGATCAGCAGCGAGCTCTCGGGGTCGGTCACCCGTACCCCGTCGGTGAGGAAGTAGAGCAGGTAGAGCGTGCCGAGCGCGTTGCCGGTCTGCACCAGGAACCGGGTGAACCAGGCCCAGGCGAAGTCGGGGTGACGGCGCGGGCTGATCCACATGGAGGTGAACAGCGAGCGCAGCCGCAGCGGCGACCGGTGCTCCCGGGGCAGGTGGTCGTCCTGGGTCAGCAGCGCGAACGGCAGCGACAGCAGCAGCACGGCGAGCGCGATCGCCGCGTACCCGGCGGCGTTGCCGGTGACCACGGCGGTCACCAGCACCGCGCCGAGCACCAGGCCCAGTGCCTGCGGGATGCCCACCCAGCCGGACACGCCGCCGCGCTGCGCCACCGGCACCCGGTCCGGGATCGCGGCGGTGAGGCTGGCCAGCATCGCGTTGAAGCAGACCTGCGCGGCGACCCAGGCCACCGCCACCCCGGCGATCGTGTTCTGCCGGGCCAGCAGCACCAGGGCGAGCGCGCCGATCACCGCGCCGAGCGCGGTCCAGACGTGCCGGCGGCCGAAGTGGCGGTTGGCCAGCCGCAGCGAGGTGCGGTCGGACAGCGCCCCGGCGAGCGGGTTCGCCAGCACCGCGGCGAGCGCCCCGATGCCGGTGACCACCGCCAGCATGGCCTCCTTGTCGGCCGGGGCGATCCGTTCCACCTGCTGCGGCAGCAGCACCTGGATCGGGGTGAAGAACGCCATCCAGACGCCCAGGTTGGCCGCGAAGATCAGCGCGATCCAGCCGCGCCGCACCGGCACGGTCGGCTCCGCGAGCGCCGCCGGCAGCGACGCCGGCGTCGGGTTCATCGTGGTCATCGCCGGACCAGATCCCGAAACCAGGTGTACGACGACTTCGGCGTCCGCCGCTGCGTTGCGAAGTCGACGTGCACCAGGCCGAACCGCTTGGTGAAGCCCTCGGCCCACTCCCAGTTGTCCAGCAGCGACCAGACGAAGTACCCGGTCACCGGCACGCCCTCGGCCACCGCCTGGTGCACCGCGCGCACGTGTCCGTCCAGGTACGCGATCCGCTGCGGGTCGTGCACCCGGCCGTCGGCGTCCGGCGCGTCGTCGTACGCGCAGCCGCTCTCGGTGACCTGGATCGGCGGCAGCGCATCGCCGTACCGCTGGTGCAGCTGGAGCAGCAGTTCCCGCAGCCCGTCCGGGGCCACCGGCCAGTCGAACGCGGTACGCGGGTAGCCGTCCAGCGGCACGATCTCGAACGGCAGCGGCGAGTCCGCCTCCGGCGCCCGGATGCCGGTCGGGTTGTAGTAGTTGACGCCCAGCACGTCGATCGGGGCGGCGATGACGTCCAGGTCGCCGTCGCGTACCACGCCCGGGTCGGGGCCGAGCGCGTCCGGATAGCCGCGTCCGAGCAGCGGATCGGTGAACAGGAGGTTGTGCAGCGCGTCGTACGCCGCGGCGGCGGCCCGGTCCGCGTCGGTGTCGCCGGCCAGGCGCACCGGTGAGTAGTTGTTGGCGATCGCCACCGGGGACGTGCTGCGGGCGCGCAGCGCGGCGACCGCGAGACCGTGCCCGAGGAGCTGGTGGTGGGCCACCGGGAAGGCGTCGAACAGCAGCGTCCGGCCGGGCGCGTGCTCGCCCACGCCGTGGCCGAGGCTCATGTGGATGAACGGTTCGTTGAGCGTGATCCAGAGCTTCACCCGGTCGCCGAGGCGGGCCGCGGTCAGGTCGGCGTACTCGGCGAAGCGGGCGGCCGTGTCCCGGTTCAGCCAGCCGCCCGCGTCCTCCAGCGCCTGCGGCAGGTCCCAGTGGAACAGCGTGGCGACCGGGTCCACGCCGGCGGCGAGCAGGCCGTCCACCAGCCGGTCGTAGAAGTCCAGCCCGGCGGCGTTGGCCGGGCCGGTGCCGGCCGGCTGGATCCGGGGCCAGGCGATGGAGAACCGGTACGCGGACACCCCCAGCCCGGCCAGTAGCGCGGTGTCCTCGGCGTACCGGTGGTAGTGGTCGCACGCCTCGTCGCCGGTGCTGCCGTCGGCGATCCGGCCCGGGGTGTGGGCAAAGGTGTCCCAGATGGACGGACCGCGCCCGTCCACCGAGGTCGCTCCCTCGATCTGGTACGCGGAGGTGGAGACCCCCCAGCGGAAGCCGGCGGGGAACTCGGGCATCGGCGCGGTCGTCAAGTCACCCTCCAGGAACGTGAAGCGTGCTCGCGACTCTAGGGCCCTGCGGACCGCCGCGCCATAGGCCGAGATGACTGGATGGCGCAAGGGGGTTCGGCGTGTCTTGGCCGAACCCGTCCGCTTAAGTCCGATTTACACATAGAGTGCCGAATATCGCGGATGTGATTTAAGTGGGGGAAAGATACTCATGATCCTCGTGGAACGAAGCGCACACGTGGCGGCGCCGGTGGATGTGGTCTGGGACGTCGTGCAGCGCGCCGAGCAGCTGCCGGCCTGGCTGGCGGGAGTCCGCGCGGCCGAGGTCCTGTCCGGGGAGGGATTCGGGCGGCGGCAGCTGGTCCAGGCCGGACGCGGCGCCGCGCACGAGGCCGAGGTGATCGCCTTCCAGGAGCCGACCCTGATCGGCTGGCGCGAACGCGCGAAGGGTGCCGGCGCCCGTGCCGAGGCGCGCACCGAGATCTACGTCCAGCTGACCCCGGACGAGGAGGAGGGCGGCACCGTCGTACGCCTGATCGTCGTGCGGTGGCCCGCCGGACCCGTCAAGGCGGCCCTGCTCCGGCTCGGCCTGCGCCGGGTCGGCGCCGACCTGGAGGACTCGCTGGCCCGGCTGACCGACCTGGCCGCCGTCGGCTGACCGAGCCCGTCCCGGCGTCGCCCGCGATGGTGACGGCCCGGCGTTCCCGCCAGGGACGCCGGGCCGTCGTCGCATCGGGGGACGAGAAGGGCCCGGCGCGCCTGGCGTCGGGCCCTTCTCGCGTGACGGGTACTAGCTGTCGCCGCCGGTCTCGCCGACCGGGGCGGCGTTGACGTCGTCCAGCGCGTACTTGCGGGCGGCGTCGGCCGGCACGTGGGCCGGCACCACGCCGCGCAGCGCGAGCTGGCGCAGCGTGGCCACCGCCACCGACTCGGCGTCCACGTGGAAGTGACGGCGCAGCGCGTGCCGGGTGTCCGACATGCCGAAGCCGTCGGTGCCGAGCGAGGTGTAGTCGCCGGGTACCCAGCGGGCGATCAGGTCCGGTACCGCGCGCATCCAGTCGCTCACCGCGACCTTCGGCCCGTCGGCGTCGGCCAGCTTCCGCGCGATGTACGGCACCCGCGGCTCCTCGCCCGGGTTGAGCAGGTTGTGCTCCTCGCACTCCACCGCGTCGCGGCGCAGCTCGGTCCAGGACGTCACCGACCACACGTCGGCGGCCACGCCCCAGTCCTCGGCGAGCAGCTGCTGGGCCTTGAGCGCCCACTGCATGCCGGTGCCGGAGGCCAGGATGTTCGCCTTCGGCGCGTCGTCGCCGACCTGGGGCGCGGGGGAGTAGCGGTGGATGCCCTTGACGATGCCCTCGACGTCCACCCCCTCCGGCTCGGCCGGCTGGAAGATCGGCTCGTTGTAGACGGTGAGGTAGTAGAAGATGTTCTCCTGCGCCTCGCCGTACATCCGGTGCAGGCCGTTCTCCACGATGTGCGCCAGCTCGAAGGCGAACGCCGCGTCGTAGGAGACCACCGCCGGGTTGGTGGCGGCGAGCAGCAGCGAGTGGCCGTCCTCGTGCTGGAGGCCCTCACCGTTGAGCGTGGTCCGTCCGGCGGTCGCGCCGAGCACGAAGCCCCGCGCCATCTGGTCCGCCGCCGCCCAGAACCCGTCGCCGGTGCGCTGGAAGCCGAACATCGAGTAGAAGATGTACAGCGGGATCATCGGCTCGCCGTGGGTGGCGTACGCCGTACCGGCGGCGGTGAACGAGGCGACCGACCCGGCCTCGTTGATGCCCTCGTGCAGGATCTGGCCGGTGGTCGACTCCTTGTAGGACAGGAACAGGTCCCGGTCCACGGCGGTGTAGCGCTGACCGTGCGGCGAATAGATCTTCTGCGTCGGGAACAGCGAGTCCATCCCGAAGGTACGGGCCTCGTCCGGGATGATCGGCACCCAGCGCTTGCCGAACTCCTTGTCCTTCATGATGTCCTTGAGCAGGCGGACGAACGCCATCGTGGTGGCGACCTTCTGCTTGCCCGAGCCGCGCTTGACGTCGGAGAACCGCTCGGTGCCCGGGATGGCCAGCGTCTTGCGCGCGGTGCTGCGCGTGGGCAGGTAGCCGCCGAGCTGCTGACGCCGGTCCTTCAGGTACGTGATCTCGTCCGACTTCTCGCCCGGGGTGTAGTACGGCGGGAGGTACGGGTTCTCCTCCAGCTGCTTGTCCGGGATGTCCAGGTAGAGGCGGTCGCGGAAGAGCTTCAGGTCCTCCAGCGTCAGCTTCTTCATCTGGTGCGTGGCGTTACGGCCCTCGAAGTGCGAGCCGAGCGTCCAGCCCTTGATCGTCTTGGCGAGGATCACCGTCGGCTGGCCGGTGTGCTCCATCGCCGCCTTGTAGGCCGCGTAGAGCTTGCGGTAGTCGTGGCCACCCCGCTTGAGGTTCCAGATCTCGTCGTCGGACAGGTGCTCGACCATCTTGCGGGTCCGCGGGTCGCGGCCGAAGAAGTGCTCCCGCACGTACGCCCCGGACTCCGCCTTGTAGGTCTGGTAGTCACCGTCGGGCGTGGTGTTCATGAGGTTGACCAGCGCGCCGTCGGTGTCCGCGGCGAGCAGCGGGTCCCACTCCCGGCCCCAGACGACCTTGATGACGTTCCAGCCGGCACCCCGGAAGAACGCCTCCAGCTCCTGCATGACCTTGCCGTTGCCGCGGACCGGTCCGTCCAGGCGCTGGAGGTTGCAGTTGATCACGAAGGTGAGGTTGTCCAGCTCCTCGCGGGCGGCCACGCCGATCGCGCCGAGCGACTCGACCTCGTCCATCTCACCGTCGCCGAGGAACGCCCAGACGTGCTGCTGGGAGGTGTCCTTGATGCCGCGGTGCTGCAGGTAGCGGTTGAACCGCGCCTGGTAGATGGCGTTCAGCGGCCCGAGGCCCATGGAGACGGTGGGGAACTCCCAGAAGTCCGGCATCAGCCGCGGGTGCGGGTACGACGGCAGCCCGCCACCGGGGTGCGACAGCTCCTGCCGGAACCCGTCGAGCTGGTTCTCGCTGAGCCGGCCCTCCAGGAACGCCCGCGCGTACATGCCGGGGGAGGCGTGACCCTGGTAGAAGATCTGGTCCCCGCCGCCGGGGTGGTTCTTGCCCCGGAAGAAGTGGTTGAAGCCCACCTCGTAGAGGGACGCCGAGCTGGCGAACGTGGAGATGTGGCCACCGACGCCGATCTCCGGGCGCTGTGCCCGGTGCACCAGCATCGCGGCGTTCCACCTGATGTACGCCCGCAGCCGCCGCTCGACGTGCTCGTCACCCGGGAACCACGGTTCGCGCTCCGGCGGGATCGTGTTGATGTAGTCGGTGGTGGTCAGGGACGGCACCCCGACCTGCCGCTCGCGGGCCCGCTCCAGCAGGCGCAGCATGACGTACCGGGCTCGCTTTGTCCCGCGCTCGTCGATGACACCGTCGAGTGACTCGACCCATTCGCTGGTTTCTTCAGGGTCGATGTCCGGAAGCTGGCTCGGCAGACCAGCGGTGATCACCGGGCGCTTGCGTTCCGTAGCCACAGGCGTTCCCTCGGTTTCGTGTGGGATAGGTCTCTAGCGCCATCCTGCCCCCTGGTGGCGCGTGTCGTCACCTCTCCCGCCCCCAGACGCGACGCTGAACACAGGTACCCATCAGTAACTTTGCGCGATCACCGGATGCGCTATCGGCGGGCGCGGCAAGGAACCGGGCGCTGCGGCAGAATGCGCCGTATGCGCAGTGAGGTGATCACCGTCCGGACCGGCTCCCGCCCGACCGTCTGGGACATCACGAGCGAGGCCGAGCGGTTCGTCTCCGGGGCCGGCGACGGGCTGCTGCACGTCTTCGTCCCGCACGCCACCGCCGGGCTGGCGATCATCGAGACCGGCGCCGGGTCCGACGACGACCTGCTGCGGGCGCTCGACGACCTGCTCCCCACCGACGACAGGTGGCGGCACCGGCACGGCTCACCCGGGCACGGCCGCGACCACGTGCTGCCGGCGTTCGTGCCGCCGTACGCGACGCTGCCGGTGCTCGGCGGGCGGCTCCAGCTCGGCACCTGGCAGTCGATCTGCCTGGTAGACACCAACGGCGACAACCCCGACCGCCAGGTCCGCTTCTCGTTCCTGGCCGGCTGACGCGCGGACGACCGGGCGGGGCTTTCCGCCGAACAGCGCTCCATGATCGGCAATCGGTTGCAGGAGGTGCCTGACCGTTCGGCTGATCGAAGATCGACTTCGTCCTAACATGAACGGATGGCGCATTCCACCGCTCCCACCGCCGGCGACCGGGCCGGCCTCGCCGGGGAGACCGTGCGCCGGATCCTGCGCATCGCCGCCGCGATGCGGCACCACCAGGACGAGGGGATCGCCGCGCTGGGGCTCACCCCGGCGGCGGCCCGCGCGCTGCACGAGCTGGACCCGGACCGCCCCCTTCCCGCACGCGACCTCGCCGAGCAACTCGGCTGCGACAGGTCCAACGTCACCGGCCTGGCCGACCGGCTCGAGCAGGCCGGACTGGTGGAACGACGGACCGACCCGGCCGACCGGCGGCAGAAGACGCTGGTGGTCACCGGACGCGGCCGGGAGGTCCGCGACCGGGTCGGGCAGGTCATGTCGGACTCCCGACTCCTCGACGGCCTGAGCACCGCCGAGCTGGCCGCGCTGCGTGAGCTGGTGTTCAAGGTCTCCGACGGCGGCTGCCCGGAGGGCTGCGGCGACGTCTGAGCCACGCCGGGCGGAACGTGTCCGACTGGGCGCGGCGGGCCCGAGTCGGTAATGCTGTCCGACGTGACCACCCCGCACGATCTCGACGACCGGCTCCGAGCCGAACTGGCCGCGCTCGGTGCGCCCGACCAGCGGCGCGACCTGGGCGAACCGCTGCCCGACGGCGGGCCGTTGACCGGTGCGCAGGCGCTCGCCCTGTTCGACGCGCAACTCACCAGCCGGCTGCTCGACCTGGCCGGGCTCTGGCTGCATGGGTTCGGTGAGGGGTACCACACGATCGAGTCGGCGGGCCACGAGGGCAACGCCGCGGTGGCCGCCGCGCTGCGGCCGACCGACCCGGCGCTGCTGCACGCCCGCTCCGGTGCGTTCTACTGCCTGCGCGCCGCCCAGGCCGCCGGCGCCTTCCCGCCCGCCCCGTCGTCGCCCTCCGGCACCCTGTCCGACGCCGCGTCGCCCCCCGCCGCCACACCCGACACCGCCCGCACCGGCGCGTCCGGCGCGCCCTCCGACGCCCGGCCCGACGAGGCGAACCCCGCATCCACCGCGCCGCACCCCATCCCGGCCTCCGGCGTGCCGCTCACTGCCACGGCCTCCGACACCTCACCCGTCGAGCCGATCCGCGCATTCAGCGCACCGCACACCGCCCCAGATTTCGACGCCGCACCCGCCGACCCGGCCCACGCCTCCAGCGCGCCGCTCGCCGTCCCGGCTTCCGGCGCCCCATCCGCCGACCCGGCCCACGCCTCCAGCGCACCGCTCACCGCCCCGATCACCGGCGCCGCACCCGCCGAGCAGGCCCGCGCCTCCACCGCGCCGCACACTGCCCCGGCCTCCGGCGCCTCGTCCGCCGAGCCTGCGTCACGCCCCGCCCCGGCCGTCGACGCCTCATCCGCCGAGGCTGCCCCGCGCACCGCCCTGGCCCAGCCGGACACCGCTCCCGGCGCGCTGGCCCAGCCCGACGCGGATAGCAACCCGTCAGCCACTCCCACCCCCCGGGACCCGGGGAGATCTTGGAGCGAAAGTGCCCCTATGGGGGCCGTTTCGTACCAAGATCTCGGGCGGGCGGGCGTGCGGGACGACGTCGCGCGCAGCGATGGCGGGGGCGGCGGGGAGGCGGGCAGGCTTCCGTCGGGAGCGGCGATCGCCGTGGACGCGGACGGGGACGCGACTGTCGTCGTACCCGATCTGCCGCAGCCCGCGCCCGACGACGCGTTCGCGGCGGCGGCGCGCGACGTGCTGCGCGGCATCGTCGCGTCCGCGGAGGAACCGGCCGCCGGCGGCCGGGCGAAGGTCTTCGGCCGCGCCGACCTGGCGGTGGTGCCGACCGCGGCGACCGCCGGTGCGCACCTGCCGCGCGCGGTCGGCCTGGGGCTGGCCCTGGAGCGGCTGCGCCGGGGCGCGCGGTCCGCGGACGGCGACGCCGAGGCGGCCGCCTGGCCCGCCGACGCCGTGGTGCTCTGCTCCTTCGACGACGGCGCTGTCGACCACGCCGCGGTCACCGCCGCGCTCAACACGACCGGCTGGTACGACCACACCGGCCTGCGCCTCCCGGTGCTGTTCGTGTGCGAGGACAGCGGTCGCGCCGCCGAGGGGTGGGTGGCCGCCACGCTGCGGTCCCGGCCCGGCATCCGGTACTTCGCGGCCGACGGCACGGACGTGGTCGCCGGCTACCGCGTCGCGGCGGAGGCGGCGGCCTGGGTACGCCGGCACCGCCGGCCGGCCGTGCTGCACCTGGGCGCGGTCCGGCTGATGGGGCCGGGTGACGGCGACGCGGCCCGCGACCCCCTGCTGGCCACCGCGCGGCTGCTGGTGACCTCCGGGTACGCCAGTGGCGAGGAACTGCTGGCCCGGTACGACGAGCGGGGCTGGCAGCTGCGCCGCGTCGCCGAGGAGGTGCTGGACGAGCCGAAGCTCGGGTCCCCGGTCGAGATCGTGCGGGAACTGGCGCCGCGCCGCCCGGTCCGGGTGTCCCGCGCGGTGGCCGAGGCGGCGGCGCGGGCGGCCGGGCCGGGCGCCGGGGCGCGGGCGGAGGCGTTCGGCGGCAAGCCGCCGGAGCTGACCGGCCCGCTGACGCTGGCACAGAGCATCACCGCCGCGCTCGCCGACGGCATGCTCGACCACCCCGGGACGGTGGTATTCGGGCACGAGGTGGCCGCCCGGGGCGGGGCGCACGGGGTGACCGACGGGCTGCGGGACCGGTTCGGGGCGGCGCGCGTGTTCGACACGCTGCCGGACGAGACCTCGATCCTCGGACTCGGGCTGGGCGCCGGACTGGCCGGGCTGCTGCCGGTGCCCGAGATCCGCCACCTTACGTCGCTGCACGGCGCCGAGGACCAGCTCCGCGGCGAGGCGGCAACCATGCGCTTCCTCTCCCAGGGCGCGTTCCGCAATCCGATGGTGGTGCGGGTGGCCGGCCTGGCGATCCCGGACGGGCTCGGCGGGTACGACCGCAACGACAACTCGCTCGGGGCGCTGCGGGACGTACCGGGGCTCGTGGTGGCCGTGCCGGCCCGGCCGGACGACGCCGCGCCGATGCTGCGTACCTGTCTCGCGGCGGCCCGGGTGGACGGCAGTGTCTGCGTCCTCGTGGAGCCGGTTGCGCTCTACCACGTCCGCGACCTGTACACCGAGGGTGACGAGGAGTGGACCGCCGAGTACGCCGAGCCGGGTGCCTGGGCGGACCGTCACGTGCCGATCGGGCGGGCCCGGGTGTACGGGATCGGCTCCGCCGAGGACCTCACCATCATCACGTTCGGTAACGGCGTGCGTATGTCGCTGCGCGCGGCGGCCACGCTGGCCGAGGAGGGCGTGGGCAGCCGGGTGGTGGACCTGCGCTGGCTGGCCCCGCTGCCGGTGGCCGACATCATCAGGGAGGCGTCGGCGACCGGCCGGGTGCTGGTGGTGGACGAGACGCGGCGGTCCGGCGGGGTGGGCGAGGGCGTGCTGTCCGCGCTCGTCGACACCGGGTACGTGGGGGCCGCACGCCGCGTTGCCGGACTTGACTCGTTTGTACCATTAGGTCCGGCTGCCCGTCAGGTTCTGGTCTCCGCGGAAGCCATCACCCAGGGTGCCCGTACGCTGCTGGCACGGTAAATTCCGTTCCACCCGGTGCGCCACTTGCGCGGCGAGCCGCAACTGTGTGGACTGGGCCCGACGGTGTCACCCGACGCCACGAGCAGGGATAGATGAGGAGGCACGCGACAGTGAGCGCGACCGCTGGCCAGGCCGACGGGGTACGCAGCCTGGCGGACCGGTTCGGTATCGAGCCGGGCATGGTCGTCATGGAGATGGGCTACGACGACGACGTCGACACCGATCTCCGGGACGCCCTGACCGACCGCTGTGGGGAACTCGTCGACGAGGACACCGACGAGGTTGTCGACGCGGTTCTGGTCTGGCACCGCGACGGCGACGGTGACCTGTTCGAGCTCCTCGTCGACGCCCTCGGGCCGCTCGCGGACAACGGCGTGGTGTGGCTCCTGACCCCCAAGGCCGGCCGGGACGGCCACGTCGAGCCGAGCGAGGTCGCGGAGAGCGCACAGACCGCAGGGCTGCAGCAGACCTCGACCGTCAACGCCGGCCGCGACTGGAGCGGCGCCCGCCTCGTCATGCGGCGCGGGTCGAAGAGCAAGAAGTAGGGCGGCGCCGCACACCCGGCGACCGCGGTCGCCGGGTGTGGCAGGCTGATCATCTCCAGACCCGATCCCCGAGGGAGCACGCATGCCCATCGAGGTTGGCGCCGAGGCGCCCGACTTCCTGCTCAAGGACCAGAACAACCAGGAGGTCCGGCTCTCCGACTTCCGCGGTCGCAAGACCGTGCTGCTGGTCTTCTACCCGCTCGCCTTCACCGGCATCTGCCAGGGCGAGCTGTGCGAGGTGCGGGACAACCTCAACGAGTACGTCAACGACGACGTCCAGGTGCTGACCGTCAGCGTCGACTCCGTGTACGCCCACAAGATCTGGGCCGACCGGGAGGGCTACCAGTTCCCGCTGCTGGCCGACTTCTGGCCGCACGGCGCGGTGGCGCAGGCGTACGGCGTCTTCAACGACGTCGCGGGCATCGCCAACCGGGGCACCTTCGTCATCGACAAGGCCGGCGTGGTCCGGTTCGCCGAGATGAACATGCCCGGTGAGGCGCGCGACCAGCAGGGCTGGCGCAAGGCGCTGGCCGAGGCCGTCGCCGCCTGAGTCCCACACCCCAGGCACGTCGTTGCGCGGGGCCGGAGGCGGACAGGTAAGCTGGCCGCTCCGGCCCGCCGTACGGGCGTTCCGGGCGCGTAGCTCAGTGGGAGAGCACTCGCCTTACAAGCGAGGGGTCGCAGGTTCGAAACCTGCCGCGCCCACCACCTTTCAGAAATCCGTAGCATGCGCCTGTGTCGGATGATCCCGTCTTCACGGCAGTGCTCGACAGCCTGCTCGACTGCCTGGCGTTCTTCGAGCTGTGCGATGACGAAACGCTTCACCCCGACACCGCCGTACGGCAGTTGGAGGACGCGGCGTCCCGCCTCAGCGGCCTGGCGCCCGCCGATCGGGCTCGCCTGGCCGCGGCCATCACCGCCAGAGCGCAGAGCTTCGAGCCGCCGTACCGTCGGTTCGTCGAGGAGGCGCCGGGAGCGTTCGGGCTTCTGGACGAAGACGACTGAGCCGAGCCGTCACGCCTGGGCGTTGCCCGGCCGGCGTTCGGCGTGCTGGTCGGCGTCGGCGTACGCGGTGGCTTCGAGCTGCCGGCGTTCTTCCGGGTCGAGTTGGCTGTAGTAGGTCCAGAAGGTGCCGAACGCGTCGCTGATCGCAGGTCCGTACGTGCTGGTGGTGGCCGCGTTCCTGAGCGTCATGTGGCCGTCGAGGACGGCGCGGGCCATCTCGCGGAGTTCGGGTTGTGGGCTGTCGGCGAGCCGGTCGAGGCTGTCGCGCAGCGCCTTCACGCGTCGGGGGTCGCCGCCGGCGATGTCGGCGATCTCGCTCATCGGGTGGCTCCGGAGGTGACGAGCGGGTGGTCGTACCCGTTGCTGCCGGGTAGCGCGGGGAGCTTGACGGATTCCAGGTCGCCGAGCCGATGGGTCAACGCGGACCGGAACGCGAGGACGGCGGCGTTGGCGTGCTGGTAGAGCTGTGTGGCCTGGCCCCACAGCCGGAGCATGTTGGCGACCTCGACGGCGGCCACGCCGTAGCCGATGACGGCGCCGACACCGGTCGCCGCGGTGACGGTGCCGGCGGCGGCGGAGATGCCGGCGATGATGGCCGCGTCGACGAGGCCCTTGATGATGCCGCCGATCGATTCGCCGATGGACCAGACCGAGTCGGCCATGATCTTGTATTCGTTGCCGATGTCGTTGAGCGGCCCGCGCAGGGCGGCGGTGGCGCCGGAGAGCTGCGTGAAGTAGCTGTGGGCGGCGTCTCCCGCCTGCCCGTTCCACATCTGGTGCAGCGTCGCGGCGCCGGTCTGGACGTTGAGGGCCAGGTCGTGCAGCGCGTTGCCGGCGTTGCTCAGCACGGGCTGCATGACGGCAAGGGCCTCCCAGTTGCCGAACAGGCGTTCCTGCATCCAGGAGATCGGGTCGAAGCCGAAGACCGCGTCGAAGCCCTTCATGGCCCACGACGTGGGGCTCACGTAGTCCATCCAGCCGAGAGCGTTCGGTGGTGAGTCCGGCTCCGGCGGCGGGGTGAGGCTGCCGGACACGTCGCGCAGGTCGACGAAGGGCGGCGGGGGACAGACGAGGGTCTTGAGTTCTTCCTCCAGCGCTGTCGGAGGCTGGCAGGGGACGGCACCCGGGAGCGTGCGGTCCATGTCGGCTGCTGACCGCAGATCCGTCTTGCGGTAGTAGGCGGCGGCAGCGGTCAACTCCGGCCCGGACGCGTCGAGCAGCGTGGTCAGCCGCTTCATCGTGTCCGCGATGACTGTGGAGGCGTGTCGATGACCGTCGGCGGCGATGGCGATGAGCTCGCCGCCGCTGGCCTCCTTGGTGTGGTTGCCGATGTAGCCCGCGATCGCGCTCGCGTCGCCGCTGGCGCGGTCCACCTGCCGGGCGTAGTTGACCAGCGCCGCGGGTTCGACGTCGAAGCTCACGGTTCGAGCACCGTGGCGAAGAGGACCAGCCCGGCCAGGCCGACCACCACGAGCGCACTCGACACGATCAGCAGCCTGACCGCCAGCCGGTGCTGGTGACGAACCGGGTAGTAGGCGGCCCCGACCAGCCCGGCGAGCACGAGGACGAGCATCGGGATCAGCCGCCGTCCGTCCGCCGCGCCGACGACCGTGGCGAACACCCCGACGAAGCCGAAGAAGATCGCCACGTTGGCGATCGCGTTCCGCAGATTGGCGTACGCGGTGACCTGCAGGTCGGCGACCGCGCCGCGGACGTCCCGCTCGGCCTGCGCCCGCTCCTCCGGAGACATCGGTTTACGCGGCTTGCGCCGGCTCTTGTTACCCCCCGCAACCATGCGGGCGACGATAGCAATCATCGCCCTGCTCAGGCTGTCCCTCCCGTCCCACCCACCGTGCCCGGACGGTCGAGAGCGGACGGTCAGCGATCTGCCGGAGAGGTCAGGAACTCCAGCCGCCCACGCCGCCGCTTCCGGTGTTGCTGCCGTCCGTGCGATTCCGGTGGTCGTCGAGCCTGCGGCGGGCCTCGGCGGATGCCCGGAGGTCACGTACCTGGCGGCCGTCCACTCGTGTCTGCCGACGACGACGTAACAGGCCGGCGGCAAGCACGGCTGCCGCGACGACGAGTACGAGAATGATCCAGCGCATGTCGACCTCCCGGGTCATGCCTGCCCCCAGTGTGCGCCGCCGGTCAAGGGTTCCAGGGTCGGCATCCGGCCACGACAGCGGTGCTGCGGGCGGAGCCGCTCAGGCGGGATGCTCGCGCAGGAACGACCGTGCCGCCGCCTTCGCGGCCGCTGTCGCCTCCTCCGTCTGGTCGAAGGACGGGCCCCAACCGGTGTAGACCTCGAGGAAGCGGTCGGCGACTGCTCGCAGCTCCGGAGCCTGGGATTCGGCCGCCTGGCAGTAGATCTCGTACGCCAGGTCCTCGGCGTCGCCCTCTCCCGCGACGATGGCCGCCGCTGCCTGGCGCATCAGGTGCAGCCGAGCGCCGCCCTCGTCCGGGACCGGCTAGCCGAGCTCGTCCATCGCCTGCCGGAACAGGTCGACGGCCTCCCGGGACTGGCCCCTGGACAGGCCGGCGAGTTCACGCAGGCTGGGCGAGTCGATGCCACGGGCCAGCGCGTGAGCGGCCGCCATCGGCAGGTCGTCGCCGAACGGTTCGTCCATGGCCAGCCGGACGGCGACGTCGCGCAGTTGCTGCATCCCGCAGACATTAGGCGGTGCCGGGAAGCGGCACCGGCCGTCGCACCGCCGTGCGGCGACCGAGGAGGAACTCGATATGACTGAGAGGCATATTTATGCCTCTCAGTCATATCGGTTCGAGGCCTCAGTCCTCCGGCAGGCGTGACTCCGTGTGACCGGACGGTCAGGCGTCGCGGGAAGGGCGCTCGCCGTCGTCTTCCGGGTCGGCGGTGAGGGGCAGCGTGGGCCAGGACGCGAGGTCGTGGAGCATCTGCCGGTCGTGGGTGGCGACGACCACCGTGGCCCTGGTCGTCAGCAGGGCTGCAGTGAGGTCGTCGACCAGCGGCGCCGACAGGTGGTTCGTGGGTTCGTCGAGGATCAGCAGGTCGGGACGTTCGGCCAGCCGCAGCGCCAGGTTCAGCCGCCGTTGCTGTCCGTGCGACATCCGGTCGACCGGGGTACGCCGGGCCTCGGCGTCGAGCAGGCTCGTCGCGCTCAGCGGCAGCGCCGTGCCGCCCCGGAGGCGCCCGGTGGAGCGCAGCCGCCCCACGTGCTGCTCGTACAGGTCGTGCGCGAGCATCCCGGGCGGCCAGTCGGGCACCTCCTGACCGAGGTACGCGACGCGTGCCCCGGACAGGTGGCGGACCTCCCCGGTCGACGGCGTGAGGTCGCCGGCCAGCACGGAGAGCAGCGTCGACTTGCCCGCGCCGTTGGGCCCGGTCACCAGCAGGCGGTCCCCGCCGTCGAGCGTGAGCGTGACCGGGGTACGCAGACGCCCGGCCACCGTGACGTCGTGGCACCGCAGGATCGGCAGTCCGGCCCGGGTGTCCAGCGGCGGCCAGCGCAGCGGCTGCGGCGGCTCCGGCACGGTGACCCGGTGCGCGTCGAGTGCCTCCTGCCGGCGTCGTAGTGCCTGGACCAGGCCGGGCGCGCGGGACTGGCGCTGGTGCTTGCCGTGGCCCTTGGCCGGACGCCAGCCGGTGCTGAGCCGATCCTGCGCCTCCCGTACCCCGTCGGCCAGCCGCTGGTGCTCGGCCTGCTGTGCCTCGTGGTCGCGTACCCAGTTCGCGAAGTCGCGACTGCGTCCGTCCTGCCAGGCGGCGTAGTCCCCGGCGTAGCGGCGCGGGCGCCCGTCCGCGCTGGGGTCGAGGTCGAGGAACTCCGTGGCCACGTCCCGCAGCAGGGCGCGGTCGTGGGTCACCAGCACCACGCCTCCGGGGTGCTCGCGCAGCCGGGCGGTGAGGAAGGCGAGGCCGGTCGTGTCGAGGTGGTTCGTCGGCTCGTCCAGCATCAGCAGGTCGACCCGGGCCCCCAGCAGGCACGCCAGCCGTACCCGGTAGCGCTGGCCGACGGACAGCGTGGCCAGCGGGCGGTCCCGGTCCGGGCAGGCGTCGAGACCGGCCAGCGCCACGTCGACGCGACGCTGCGCGTCCCAGGCGTCCAGCCGGGTGGCGGCGTCGAGCGCGGCGGCGTACGCGTCGTCCGCGCCGGCCCGGCCCTCGGCCAGCGCGTCGGCGGCGTCGTCCAGTGCCCGCAGCGCGCGTGCGGACTCCCGGATCGACCCGTGGACGAGCGTGCCCACTGTCTCGCCGTGGCGCGCCTCCAGGTTCTGCCGGGCGACGCCGATCGTGCCCAGCCGTTCCACGGTGCCCTGGTCGGGCACGAGAATGCCGGCCAGCACGTGCAGCAGGGTGGTCTTGCCGCGGCCGTTCTCGCCGACGACCGCCAGGCGGGAGCCGGCGGAGACGGTCACGTCGACGTCGGACAGGACGACCCGGCCGCCGCGTACGACACGGACGCCGTCGGCCCGGACGTGCGCCCGGTGCCCGGCGGGCAGCAGGCCGTCCGCGGCGAACGGGGATGAAGGAATGTTGTCGAGGTTGTTCACAGTCCGCTCTCGGCTCGTCGTGGAGCCGGGCAGCGCGAGGACACCGCCCGGCGGGAACGCCAGGACGGCGGAGCAGAGCTGGTACGTCAGAAGAAGCCGGTCACCCTGCCGCCGTCAGCGGAGGGACCAGGGCTTCATGACGGCGGCGTGGAACCTCATGCGGCCAACACTACCGGAGCGGAACCGGGGATCATCGGGATTATCGGCGCAGGCGGGCGTGGGCCTCGGCGTCGAGCAGGTCGTTCACCGCGAGCGCCGAGTTGATCAGGGCGAGGTGGCTGAACGCCTGCGGGTAGTTGCCGATCTGCTCACCGGTGGAGGCGATCTCCTCGGCGTAGAGGCCGAGGTGGTTGCTGAAGGTGAGCATCTTCTCCAGGGTGAGCCGGGCGTCGTCCAGCCGGCCGGAGCGGGCCAGTGCCTCCACGTACCAGAACGTGCACATGTTGAACGTGCCCTCGTGGCCGGGCAGCCCGTCGGGGGAGTGCAGCGGGTCGTACCGGTGGACCAGGCTGTCCGAAACCAGATCGCGCTCGATCGACTCCAGCGTGGACAGCCAGAGCGGGTCGGTGGGCGTGACGAACCCGACCGCCGGCATGTAGAGCAGGGCGGCGTCGAGCACGTTCTCGTCGTACGCCTGCACGAAGCTGCCGCGTTCCCGATGGAAACCGCGGGCCATGACCTGGTTGTAGATCCGGTTGCGCTGTTCGGTCCAGCAGCTCATGTCCCCGGGACGGCCGGTCCGGGTGGCCAGGCGGATGGCCCGGTCCAGCGCCACCCAGGACATCACCCGGCCGAACGTGTAGTTGCGGGGGTGGTGGCGGCTCTCCCAGATCCCGGCGTCGCGCTGGTCCCAGTTGTGGCAGAGCCAGTCGATCAGGCGCACGGTGCTCTTCCACACCTGGTGCGACACCCGGATGCCCTGCTCGTCGGCGAGGTGCATGGCGTAGAGCGCCTCGCCGTGGATGTCGAGCTGGATCTGGTCGGCCGCGCCGTTGCCGATCCGCACCGGCCGGGAGCCCCGGTACCCCTCCAGGTGGTCGAGCACCTCCTCGTGCAGGTCCGAGGAGCCGTCCACGCGGTACATGATCTTCAGCGGGTCCTGGTGGTCGCCGGCTTCGCGGATGCGCTCGTCGAGCCAGTCCATGTACCGGCTGACCTCCTCGGTGAACCCGAGGCCGAGCAGCGCGTGCACCGAGAACGAGGTGTCGCGTACCCAGGTGTAGCGGTAGTCCCAGTTGCGGGAGCCGCCGACCAGCTCGGGCAGCGCGGCGGTCGGCGCGGCGATCATCGCGCCGGTCGGCGCGTACGTCATGAGTTTGAGCGTGATGGCGGAGCGCTCGACCATCTCCCGCCAGCGGCCGGTGTAGCGGGAGCGTTCGACCCAGCGCCGCCAGTAGTCCCGGGTCCACTCGAACATGCCCTGGACCTCTTCCGGCGGGATGATCCGGGGTTCCTCACTGCCGGTCTCCAGGATCACCCCGCCGGTGTCGCCCTCGTTGAGGGTGCCGTACGCGATGAGGTCGCCGTCCTCCATGCGGATCTCGCCGGTCTGGGCCCACAGTTGCCGCACCGGGTCGATCGGGTTGAAGGTGAGCGTCTCCGACGGGCCGCGGAACAGGTAGCCGTTGCGGTGCCGCTCCAGCTTGTGGCTCTGGCGTGCGTAGTCGAACCGGGGCCGGCACTCCACCCGGAACCGCATGCTGCCGCGCACCATGTTGACCATGCGCACGATGCGGTGCGAGTCGGTGACGCGTTCGCCGGTGACCGGCATGAAGTCGATCACCTCGGCGACGCCGTCCGCGCTGATGAACCGGGTGATCAGGATCGGCGTGCCGGGCAGGTAGAGCTGCTTGGTGACGTACCGGACCTCGTGCGGGGCGATCTGGAAGAAGCCGCCCTTGTCCTTGTCCAGCAGCGCGGCGAAGATGCTCGGCGAGTCGAAGCGCGGCGCGCAGAACCAGTCGATCGTCCCGTCACAGGTCACCAGCGCCGCGGTCTGGAGGTCGCCGATCAGCCCGTGATCCTCGATCGCCGGATAGCCCCTCACGTCGCCCCCCAGGTTCCGACTGCCCTCTCCGACTCAACCTAGGGGAAGAATTGTCAGGTTAGGGACGATTCGTGGTCACCCACCCTCCCGCGCGCCCCGCCGCGCCTCGACCGCTCGGCGGGTCTCCTCCTGCACCAGATCCGCGTTGATCATCGCTGCGGTCCGGGCGCCCGCCGCCGCGGCGGACCCGACCTGCGCCGACAGGTCGGTCACGTTGCCCGCGACCCACACCCCCGGCACATCGGTACGCCCCGACTCGTCGGCCGCCAGATACTCGCCCATCCCGCTCGGGTGCGGTTGCGGGCGCAGGCCCAGCCCGGCCAGGAACCCGGCGCGCGCCACCATCCGGGGCGCGACGGTCAGCACCTCGCGGTCGACAGTGCGGCCGTCGCGCAGGCGTACCCCGGTCAGCCGGTCCCCGTCCGTCTCGACGGCCGCGACCTCGCCCTCGACCACCGGCACGCCGCGCGCGGCGAGCTGCTCGGCCTGCTCGTCGGTGAGCGGCGGCGCGGTGTGCCGCAGGTAGACCACGTCGTCGCTCCACTGCCGGAACAGCAGCGTCTGGTGCACCGACATCGGGCCGGTGCCGATGACGCCGATCGGCCGCTCGCGCACCTCCCAGCCGTGGCAGTACGGGCAGTGCACCACGTCCCGCCCCCAGCGCTCGCGCAGGCCGGGCACCTCGGGCAGCTCGTCGACCAGACCGGTGGCGACCAGCACGTGCCCGGCGCGGATCCGGCGGCCGTCGGCGAGCGCCACCTCGAACCCGGCGTCGTCGCGGGCCACCGTCTCGACCTGGCCCTCGGTCAGGTGCCCGCCGTAGCGGCGGACCTCGTCCCGGCCGCGCGCCAGCAGCTCGGCCGGCGGCACGCCGTCGTGGCCCAGCAGCGCGTGCACGCCGTCGGCGGGCGCGTTGCGGGGTTCGCCCCCGTCCACCACCAGCACCGACCGGCGGGCCCGGGCCAGCATGAGCGCGCCGTTGAGCCCGGCCGCGCCGCCGCCGATCACCAGTACCTCGTAGTTCTCGGTCATCGTGACCACCTCCGCGACCAGACTGCGTCCGGGGCCGGCAGAACCGCAAACTCTATTGCTGATGTGGCAAACTGGCAGGCATGGACGACGACCTCGACCAGGCCCTCGACGCGGTCGGCCCTCGCCTGCGCGCGCTGCGCCGCGAACGGGAGACCACCCTCACCGACCTCTCCGCCGCCACCGGCATCTCGGTGAGCACGCTGTCCCGGCTGGAGTCCGGCGGTCGTAAGCCGACGCTGGAACTGCTGCTCCCGCTGGCCCGCGCGCACGGCGTCACGCTCGACGAACTGGTCGGCGCCCCGCCCACCGGCGACCCGCGCGTCCACCTGCGGCCGGTCGCCGCGCACGGGATGACCATGCTGCCGCTCACCCGCCGGGCCGGCGGCATCCAGGCGTACAAGCTGATCATCCCGGCCGGCGGGCGGTCCGAGCCCGAGCCGAAGACCCACGAGGGGTACGAGTGGGTCTACGTGCTCAACGGGCGGCTGCGGCTCGTGCTCGGCGAGCACGACCTGGTGCTCGAACCCGGTGAGGCGGCCGAGTTCGACACCCGCGTACCGCACTGGTTCGGCCGCGCCGACAGCGAGGGGGTGGAGTTCCTCAGCCTCTTCGGCAGCCAGGGCGAACGTGCCCACCTGCGCGCCCGCCCTCGCACGTCCCGCTGAGGGGCGTCCGCGAACGCGCCCGCGGCGGCGCCGGCGGCGCGACGATCGGCAGGTGACCTATGCGGACGTCGGCGGGCTGTGGATCTGGTACGAGGAGCACGGCGCCGGCCGGCCGCTGGTCCTGCTGCACGGCGGCTACGGGTCGACGGAGACGTTCGCGCCGGTCCGGCCGGCGCTGGCCGCCCGCCGCCGGCTGATCGCCGTCGACCTGCGCGGCCACGGCCGCACCGGCGGTCTGGACCGGCCACTGCGGTACGAGTCGATGGCCGACGACGTGGCCGGGCTGCTGCGCCACCTCGGTCTGCCGCACGCCGACGTGCTCGGCTACTCGCTCGGCGGCGCGGTGGCCCTGCGTACCGCGATCCAGCACCCCGCCCTGGTCCGCCGCCTGGTGCTCGTCTCCACGCCTGTGCGGCGGCGCGGCTGGTACCCGGAGACGCTGGCCGCGATGTCCGCACACGACGAGCGCGCCGCCGAGCGCATGCGCGGCACCCCGCCGTACGAGCGGTACGCGCGGGTCGCGCCCCGCCCGCAGGACTGGCCCCTGCTCTGGGCCCGCAGCGGGGAACTGCTGCGCCGGGAGTACGACTGGTCCGCCGAGGTTGCCGCGCTGCCGATGCCGGTGCTGCTGGTCTTCGCCGACGCGGACGAGATCCCGGTGAGCCACGCGGCGGAGTTCTTCGGCCTGCTCGGCGGCGGCCACCGGGACGCGGGCGGCGACGGCGCCGGCCGTCCCGCGTCCCGGCTCGCCGTGCTGCCCGGGCTCACCCACTACGACGTGGTGGCCTCGCCCGCGCTGCCGGCGGCGGTGCTGCCGTTCCTCACCCACCCGGCGCGCGCACCCGGCTGACTCACCCCACGAGCGCCGGGGCGTCGGCGCGCGCCGTCGCCTGCGGGCGCAGCAGCGCGTACGCGAGCACGACGGCGACCACCACGAGCCCCGCGCCGACCGCGAATGCCGCGTGGAAGCCACTGGTCAGCGCGGCGGCCCGGTCGTCGCCGAGCGCGACCCGGTCCGCCGTCCGGGCGGCGGCCAACGTGGACAGCACCGCGACGCCGAACGCCATGCCGAGCTGCTGGGTGGTGTTGAACAGCCCGGAGGCGAGACCGGCGTCCTCGACGCGGGCGGCGGACATGCCGAGCGCGGTGAGCGCCGGCAGCACCAGCCCGAACCCGCCGGCGAGCAGCATCACCGGGAGCACGTCGCGCAGGTAGCGGCCGTCCACCGGCACCCGGGCCAGCAGCGCGAACATGGCGGCGAGCAGCACGAGCCCGGCGATCAGCACGACCCGCTCGCCGAAGCGGGCGTTGAGCCGGGCCGAGACGCCGAGCGACACCGCGCCGATGACGGCTGCCGCCGGGAGCAGCGCCAGCCCGGTGCGCGTGGCGTCGTAGCCGAGCACCTGCTGGAGGTAGAGCGTGACGAGGACCTGGAACGCGAACGTCGCGGCCACGGTGAGGATCTGGACCACGTTCGCCACGGCGACGCCGCGCGAGCGCAGCAGCCGCAGCGGCATGAGCGGGCGGCGCGCGGTGGCCTGCCGGACCACGAACCCGGCGACCAGCGCGGCGGCGAGCGCGCCGAGACCGAGCGTGTGCGCCGACGTCGCGCCGTACCGCTCGATCGTGACCACCGTGTAGATGCCGAGCACGAGCCCGGCGGTGACCAGCAGCGCGCCCGCCACGTCGGCCCCGGCGGCCAGGCCCAGGCCCCGGTCGGCGGGCAGCGTGCGGACCGCGAGCGCGATCGTGGCCAGGCCGATCGGCAGGTTGATCAGGAAGATCCAGTGCCAGCCCAGCGCGTCGGTGAGCAGGCCGCCGGCGACCTGGCCGATGGCCGCCCCGGCGGCGCCGGTGAACGCGAACACGGCGAACGCCCGCGCCCGCTCGGCCGCGTCGGGAAAGAGCGTGACCAGGATGCCGAGGCTCACCGCGGTGGCCGCCGCGCTGCCGACGCCCTGGAGGAAGCGGGCCGCGACGAGCGTGGCGCTGTTCCCGGCGAGCCCGGCCAGCACCGACGCGGCGGTGAACAGCGCGGTGCCGCCGAGGAACATCGCCCGGCGCCCGATCAGGTCGCCGAGCCGTCCGGCGAGCAGGAGCAGGCTGCCGAACGCGATCAGGTACGCGTTGACCACCCAGCTCAGGCCGGTCGGGGAGAAGCGCAGGTCGCGCTGGATGGCCGGCATCGCCACGGTGACGATGCTGCCGTCGAGGATGGTCATCAGGGCGCCGGTGGCGAGCACGCCGAGGGCGAGCCGTCGCGAGCGGGGAGCGGACATGGAGTCCTCCTGTCGAGAGGTGCGACAGGAGAGACCGTAACGGATAGTTCCGTTACAGACAATCTATTCTGAGACTATTGGCGGGCTCGGCGTGCCGGCTTCGGACTCTGCACCGGCGTGGCCAGGTGTCCGCCGGCCAGGCGCCGCAGCGCGCGCAGGAAGACTTCCCGCTCGTCGTCCGGCAGGCTCGCGAGCGTCTCGGCGTGCACCCGGTCGACGATCTCCTGGCTGCGCGCGGCGACCCGGGCACCCTCCTCGGTCACCGCGATGATCCGCGCCCGCCGGTCCGTACGGGCCGGACGCCGCTCGGCCAGCCCGGCCCGCTCCAGCGCGTCCACCGTGACGACCATCGTCGTCTTGTCCATGTCGCCCATCTCGGCGAGCTGGATCTGCGTACGCTCCTCGGGCAGCGCGTGCGCGAGCACGCAGTGCATCCGTGCGGTCAGCCCGATCTCGGCGAGCGCCGCCGCCACCCGGGTACGCAACACGTGGCTGGTGTGGTCGAGGAGGTACGACAGGTCCGGGGTGCTCATTCGCCCAGCGTACCGATGATTCCGTGGCGGATGATCCGGCTCGGACCCGGACTGGACCCGGATACGATCTTGTGAGATGTCGTCGGTGAGAGAGGTTGGGTGCGGTGAGCGACGAGCACAGCAGGCAAGTGGTGGTGGGTTACGACGGATCTCCGGCCGCTAGCGCCGCCATCGAGGTGGGCGCGCTGCTGTTCCCCGGCGCGCACGCGTGGATCGGGCATCTGTGGACGCCTCCCTTCGCCAGCGAGGAACTCCGCAAGCGGCTCTGGACCGGCACCCGCAACATCAACGTGTTCGTCGAGGCGATCGAGCGCGAGGGCAGCCGGGAGGCCGACCGGATGACGGCCGTCGGCGTGATGCTGGGCCGCGCCGCCGGCTGGGACGCCGAGCCGCTCGTGTGCCGCAGCTACGGCGGCGAAGGACTCCGGCTCGCCGAGCTGGCCGACGAGAAGCAGGCCGACGTGCTGCTGCTCGGGTCGCGGGGCCTCGGCGGCGCCCGCGCCGTGCTCGGCTCCGTCTCCGACATGGCCGTGCACTACAGCCCGCGTCCCGTACTGGTCGTGCCGCACCCGCTGCTGACCGACGAGTACGACGCGCTCGCCGCCGGGCCGGTCGTGGTCGGCTGGGACGCCTCCGCCGGATCCGAGGCCGCGCTCGCCGCCGCCCGTCGCCTCTTCCCGGAGCGCGAGATCGTCCTGGCCGCCGTCGACGGCGACGAGGGGGACGCGCCGGAGACGGTCGACGGGGTGACGACAGTGCGCGTACGCGCCGGCGGCGGCGCGCCCGGCCGCGCGGTGGCCGACGCGCTCTCCGCCGTCGCCACCGAGCGCAAGGCGAGCCTGGTCGTGGTCGGCTCGCGCGGCCGCACGGCGGTGCGCAAGATCCTGCTCGGCAGCGTCGCCATGGCCACGCTGCACCGCGCCCACCGGCCGGTCATGGTGGTGCCGCAGAGCCCGGTCCGCGAAACCGAGTAGCGGTCACCGGACCAGCACGGGTGTCTCCCGGGCCGGGAGACACCCGTGGCGTTCCACTCGTGCGTCGGCAGTCCGGTGGGCGCCTCAGCGCTGGCTGCTGTCGATGTGTGCCAACTATCCTCGGTATCGGAGAGCCAGTCGCCATCCGACGGAGTGGTCGATGCTGAAAGGTCTGGCAGCGGACCGGCACGCGCAGGGGGACAGCCGCCGGCTCAACCTCGGCGCGGTGCTGCGGCGCGTCCACCTGACCGGTCCGGTCACGCGCGTCGAGCTGGCCGAGTGGATGGGCGTCAACCGCAGCACCGTCATGGCGCTCACCGCGGAACTGGCGGCGGCCGGCCTGGTCCGGGAGGTGGCGGCCGGTGGCAGCGGGCGGGCCGGGCGTCCGTCGCGTGTGGTGCGTCCCTCCTCCGACACCGTCTACGTCCTCGCGTTCGACATCGCCGTGGACCGGCTCGTGGCCGCCCGTGTCGGGCTCGGCGGGGTGATCTCGGCGCGGCTGGAGGCGGAACGGCCGCGGGCCGGTGCCGACCTCGACTCGGTGGTCTCGGTGCTCGCCGACTTCGGGCGGGCGCTGCACCACGCCGCGCCACCCGGGTCGGTGTGCGTGGGCGTCGGCGCCTCCTACTGCGGCATGATCCGGCCGGGGGACGGGATGGTCCGGTTCGGACCGGACATGGGGTGGGTGGACCAGGCGTTCGGCGCCGAGCTGGCCGGGCGGCTGGACCTGGGCCTCCCTGTCCTGGTCGGCAACGAGGCGCACCTGGGCGCGCTGGCCGAGCATCAGCGCGGGGCCGGTGTCGGCGTGCAGAACCTCGTCTACCTGCACGGTGACGTGGGTGTCGGCGGCGGGATCATCGTGGGCGGGGAACTGCTCGACGGCGACGGCGGGTACGCCTCCGAGGTCGGGCACATGCTCGTGAACCCGTACCAGGGGCGGGCCTGCGGCTGCGGCTCGCGCGGGTGTCTGGAGGCCGAGGTCGGTGAGCGGGCGCTGCTCGACGTCGCGGGCCGCCCGGCGCAGGAGAAGGGGCGCGAGGCGGTACGCGCGGTGGTCGCCGCCGCCGCTCAGGGGGAACCGGCAGCGCAGGAGGCGCTGCGGCACATCGGTGACTGGCTGGGCATCGGCGTGGCGAACGTGATCAACCTGTTCAACCCGGGCGTGGTGATCTTCGGGGGCACGCTCAGCGAGGTCTTCCCGGTCTGCGCCGGTCACGTCCGCAGCCGGATCGCCGCGAACGTGCTGCCCATCTCCCGCGACAAGGCCCAACTGCGGGTGTCCGCGCTCGGCTACGACGCGACCCTGATCGGCGCCGCCGAACTGGGCTTCTCACCCTTGTTCGCCGACCCCCTCGGAGTCCCCACTGCCGGGTGAGCCCGCGCGCCGCGCACCGCCGCGCGTTCAGCCTCCCTTGAGCGCGTTGATCTTGCGCTTCCGGCCCTGACAAAGCGCGCCAAAGGTGCATCCCAGGGGCCGAAACTGCAAGATCTGTGAAGGTGTTTGTCAAGCGTTGGTTTCGAGGGTGCGCCAGATTTGGCGGGCTATGTAGCGTTTGAGGCTGCGGGTGATTTCGGCTGGGGTGCGGCCTTCGGTGGTGCGGCGTTCGACGTAGTCCTTGGTGGGTTGGTGGCATCGTTGGCGGGTTTTCGCGATGGTGTGTAGGGCGGCGTTGAGGGTGCGGTCGCCGCCTCGGTTGAGGCGGTGGCGGATGGTGCGTCCGGAGTTGGCGGGGACGGGGCTGGCGCCGGCGAGTGAGGCGAAGGCGGCTTCGTTGCGGAACCGGCCGGGGTGTGACCAGGCGGTCAGTGCGATCGCGGCGGTGACGGGGCCGATCCCGGGTTGGTCGAGCAGGGTGGGGCAGAGCTTGTCGACCAGGGTGCGGATCTCGGCGAGGTTGGCTTTCAGGAGCTTCTCGAGGGTCAGGATCTGCTCGGCCAGGGCTGCCAGTTGAGTGCGGCGCAGTCGGTCAAGTCCGCTGCCGCTGCCGGTGCCGGTGGTGAGGGTGGTGGCGTGTTGGACCTGCCGCAGGGTGTTCAGTCCGCGCATCTGTGTGCGTAGATCGTCGTCGGCGGTGAGGATCAGCGATTTGAACAGGTTGATGGTGGCGGTGCGGGTGTCGCTGTAGTGGCGGCGGCAGACGTGCAGCAGGCGCAGGGCTTCCCGGTCGCCGTCGGCGCGGGGCGTGGCGACGTGGTCGGCGGCCAGCACCGCGCGAGCGGCGTGCACGGCGTCCAACGCGTCGGACTTGCCGCCTCGCCGACGGCGTCCGGCAGCGGGTTTGGGTGCTTCCAGGACGTCCTCACCCGCGGCGCGCAGGACACGCAGCAGGCCGACCCCGTGACACCGGGCGCCGTCCAGGGCCCAGGCCCGCCGGCCCGTTCCCAGCCCGGTCGTCTGCCGCCCGGCCCAGGCCAGCAGAACAGCGGCGCCGTCGGCGGTGGCCGGCACGGTGATCTCGGCCAGCACTGTCCCGACCGGGGTGGTCACCGCGGCGGTGTGCGTATCGGTATGGGTATCCACACCGATGACCGCGTCAACACGGCCGGCCAGACGATCTGCCAGGATGGAAGGCACGGACGGTTCTCCCTTGCACGGGACGACGTTCGGACGGCGTCGGCCCGGGAGACGATCACCCGGCGGCACATCTGTGATGAGTCACGCGACACCAATCGCGGACAGGCTTCTGATCAGGCCAGCAAGGTGGGCCGGGCCGACGCCGGCAACCCACGAGGACAGGTCGCGCTTCACGGCACACCCTTCTGCGGTGGCCAGATCTTGCATGAGTCACTCGTCGATCACCGACGTCGAACCCTACCGATACCAACCCCTCCCGGAACCGGCCCACCTATAGAAGCGTCGCCGGGCCGGGCCGGGCCGGGGCGGGGCCGGACCGGGCCAGGGCGGGGCGTTCAGGGCTTCAGGCGGTGGGTCAGCCACGGGAGCAGGGACTCGCCCTGTAGGCGCTGGAAGGCCCGCACCGTGGGGATGCCGGGTGGCGGGGGCTGGCGGGCGCCGTCGAGGAAGAACCCGGTGAGTCCGGCCAGCACCCCGGTCAGGTCGGCCGGGTCGACGTCGGCGGTCAGTCGCCGGGCGGCCAGCAGCGCGTCGGGGTCGTGTCCGCCGTACACCTGCACGTTGACGACGGTGAGCAGGGTGTCCAACCAGGCCGGTCCCCGGCAGGCCCAGGGCCAGTCGACAACGGTGACCGACCCGTCCGGGCCGAGCAGCAGGTTGTCGGCGCGCACGTCGACGTGACAGAGCGTGTCGCCGTCGAGCGCGGCCAGCCCTCGCTCGGCGGCGGCGCACAGCTCGGGCAGGTGGGACCGGGCCCACGGGTCGAGGTCGGTCGGCGGGTCGGCGGCGAGGCGCCGCCAGCCGCCGAAGTCGTGTGCGAGCCGTTCGGCGGCGGTGGGGGTGGGCGCGACGGCGGGCGCCGGGGTGAGCGCGGCGGCCATCGTCTCCAGCGTGGACAGCACGGCGGCCAGTTCGTCGGCCCGCCACGGGGTGACCGGGTGCCGGCCCTCCACGTCGGCGAAGACCAGCGCGATCCACTCGCCGTCGTCGTAGCTGCCGAGCAGCCGGGGTGCGGGCGCGTCCGGCGGCAGGGCGTCGGCGATCCGGGCCTCGGCGCGGTGCAGGGTGGGGCTGCGGTCGTTCTGCGCCGGGCTGACCGCCTTGACGAAGGCCCGGCCACCGCCTGCGGTACGGACGCGGTCGGCGGTGCCGGGGGAGAAGCCGCCCGGCTGGGACTGCGCGGCCGCCACCCGGTCGCCGAGGACTGCTTCGACGCCGTCGCGGACGTGCGGGGGCAGCTCGTGCCAGTGCAGCCGGGTCTTCGTCACCGCTCCACGGTGCGTGCCGCCCGCCGCCGGGGCAACCGGGTTAACCGTTGCGCGTGTAGTGCAGGACGACCACGCCGGCGTCGAACGGGCGCGCCGAGGTGAGCGTGAGGCGCCGCGGATCGAAGCCGCTGTCGACGAGTTTGATGCCGCTGCCGACGACCACCGGGTTGAGCTTGACCACCATCTCGTCGATCTCGTCGAGGAGCTGACCGGCGAGCCGGCCGCCGCCGCAGAGCCAGATGTCGCGCCCGGGGCGGGTCTTCAGCTCGCGGACGAGGGCCACCGGGTCGCCGTCGACGACGTGCACGTCCGGGTAGTCGGCAGGGGGCAGCGAGCGGCTGAACACGTACTGCTCGAGGTGGGCGTAGGGGCTGGTGACGCCGAGCTGCAGGCCCGGCTCGTAGCTGCCGCGGCCCATCAGCACGGTGTCGAAGCGACCGGCGGGCGGGGAGTCGATGCCGAGCTGGGCGTGGGCGAACGTGGGCAGCGTCTGGGGCCACTCGGCCGCCAGGTGGGGCGCCAGGTCGGGCGTGAGGGGGAGGAAGTCGAACGACCCGTCGGGCGCGGCGATGAAGCCGTCGAGGGTGCTGGCGACGAAGTAGACGAGCTTGCGCAAACCGGCTCCGATGTCCGAGGTGATCCACGACGGCTGTCGTGGTTCGATGGCGAATCTACAACACCTGTCGTGGTTGTTGCTAGTGTGTTCGCGTGGCCAGGAATCCGGAACGCCGTACCCTGCTCGCCGACGCCGGCCTGCGGATCCTCGCCGACGCGGGCGCGCGCGGGCTGACCCACCGGGCGGTCGACGCCGAGGCGGGTGTGCCCACCGGCACCACCTCGAACTACTTCCCGTCCCGCGCGGCCCTGCTCGCCGGCCTGGCCGAACGCATCTTCGACCGGATCGCCCCCGACCCGGCCGTCCTGGCCGACCTCGGCCGCCGCGAGCCGTCGCTCGCGCTGATGACCGACTACCTGCGCGACATCGTCGCGCGCACCACCCGCGAGCCGGGCCTCACCCGGGCGCTGTTCGAGCTTCGGCTGGAGGCCGCGCGCCGCCCGGAGCTGCGGGCCGCGCTCGGCGGCGTGCTGCGCCAGGGGTACGCCGACGACGTCGCCCACCACACCGCCGCCGGACTGCCAGGCGGGGCGTACGAGGTGGCGCTGCTGCACTACGCGGTCGACGGGCTCCTGCTCGACCTGCTCACCACCTCGATCGACGCCGGGTTCGACACCGATCAGGTGGTCTCGGACCTCGTCTCCCGTCTGGTCGGCGGCACCACCGGTTGAGCCTCCTCGCCGTGCGTTAACCCGGGGCAGCCAGCGGGAACGCTGGCGCGGACGCCCCTGGGAAGGAGCAACGGATGAGGGAACGCACCGGACTGACCATCGGCGTGCTCGGCTCCTACGGCGGTCGCAACCTCGGCGACGAGGCGATCCTCACGGGTCTCCTGGACGATCTGCGCCGCCACGAGCCAAACGCCCGGATCATCGTCTTCTCCCGCAACCCGGCGCACACCGCGCTGGCCCACCCCGAGGTCGAGGCGGTGCCGTGGGAGGGCGTCAGCCGCGTCGACTCGTCCCCGGTGCTCAACCAGCTCGACCTGCTCATCCTCGGCGGCGGCGGGATCCTCTACGACAAGGAGGCCCGGCGCTACCTGCGGGTGGTCCGGGTCGCCCAGGAGCGCGGGCTGCCGCTGATCACGTACGCGGTCGGGGTCGGCCCGCTCACCGACACGCTGGACAGCGGCATGGTGCGTGAAACCCTGGCGCAGGCCGTCGAGGTGACAGTCCGCGACCAGGAGTCCCGGATGGTGCTGGAGGAGGCGGGCCTGGTGAACCCGATCACCGTCACCGCCGACCCGGCGTTCCTGCTCGAACCGGAGGAGTTCCCCCAGCAGTGGCTGCGCGAGGAGGGCGTACCGGCCGGCTCCCGGCTGGTCGGGCTCAGCGTGCGCGAGCCGGGCCGGGCCGCCGAACGGCTCGACGTGGACGGCTACCACCGCCTGCTCGCCCAGATCGGTGATTTCCTGGTGCACCGGATCGACGCGCACGTGCTGTTCGTGCCGATGGAACGCGACGACATCCGGCACTCCCACGGCGTGCTGTCGCACATGACCGCCGCCGACCGGGGCCGCATCCTGCACGGCGACTACCGCCCGGCGCAGATCCTCGGGCTGATGCGCCACTTCGACCTCGCGGTCGGCATGCGCCTGCACTTCCTGATCTTCGCGGCCATGATGGGCACGCCGTTCCTGCCGCTGCCGTACGCCGGAAAGGTCTTCGACCTGGCCCAGCGGCTCGGTGTGCCGGCGCTGCGCGGCGTGGAACGGGAGGTGGAGGGCCCGTTGCTGGCCGAGGTGGACCGGCTGTGGGACGAGCGGGCGGCCCGGGCCGACGCGACCGCACGCCGGGTCGCGGAGGTCTGCGAGCAGGCGCGCGGCACCTCCCAGGTGACCCGCAGCGTGCTGGACAGCATTCGGGCCCGCACGCTGACGCCCGCGGTGTGAGCCGGGCCGTCAGACCGCCGGGCCGCGCCAGGAGTAGACCCACTCCCGGCCCGGCTGGTCGTCCGACTCCAGCTCGTAGATCTGCGCCTCCGCGAGTCCCTGCGACCCGAGGTGGTGGTGGGTCAGCGGCGGGCGGCCGTTGACGTCCAGCTCGACGGTGACGGTCTCGCCGTCGGCCGTACCGCCCACCAGAGGGATCTGCACCGTGGAAGCCATGCGCCCATCCTGCCCCGGCCGGCCCGCCCGCGCAGGGGATCACGCGGGGCAGCGGACCGGACACACCGCGTACTAGGGTCCGGAAATGGCGCACCCGACGATCGATCCGACACTCGGTCCGGTCCTCGCCCGCACGGGCGGCGAACGGGCAATCCTCGACGCGTTCCTCGACCTGCATCGCGCCAACGTGCTGCGCAAGGTGCGCGGCCTGACCGACGCCGACGCCGGCCGGCGGCTGGTGCCCTCACTGACCACCCTGGCCGGGCTGCTCAAGCACCTGGCCCTGGTCGAGGGCAACTGGTTCCGCCGCCTGTTCGCCCCCGAGCCGGGCGACGTCTACCTCACCTCCCAGGCCGACGCCGACGCCAGCTTCACGCTGCGCGCCGGCGAGACGGTCGAGACGCTCGCCGCCGCGTACGAGGCGGCCTGCGACGAGTCCCGCCGGGTCGCCGCCCGGTTCGACCTCGACCACGTGGTGCCGCATCCGCAACTCGGCGAGGTGTCGCTGCGCTGGGTGCTGGTGCACCTGATCGAGGAGACCGCCCGGCACGCCGGGCACGCCGACATCCTGCGTGAGCTGACCGACGGCGAGACCGGCGCGATCTGACGCCTCAGTCGCGGGGCAGCAGCCCGTCCGGGTACTCCATCCCGTCGTGCGTGCAGGCGGCGGCGGCCACCCGGGCGGCGTACCGGGCCGCGTCGAGGACGTCCGCGCCGCGCAGCCGGGCGGCGATCACCCCGGCGGCGAAGGCGTCCCCGGCGCCGTTGGTGTCCACGATCGGCCCCGGCGGGGTGGCGGCGGGCACGTGCGTCGGCGGCGCGCCGGGCGTGTGCAGCGTCGCGCCCGCCGCCCCGCCGGTGACAAGCACCGTGCGCGGCGCCAGCTCGGCCGCCTCCTTCGCGGCCCGCTCGCCGAGCCGCGTGTCGCTGACGAAGACCAGGTCGGCGATCCGGGCGAACGGGCGGTGGTAGTCGTTCTCGCCGTCCCAGTCGTGCAGGTCGGTGGAGACCGACGTGGCGGCGCGCAGCACCCCCAGCGAGTCCCGGGCCCAATCCATGATCGACAGGTGGACGTGGGTCGCCTCGGCCACGAGCGCGGCCAGCTCTGCGTCCCTGAACGGCGCCGGCCCCGACCAGGGACGCGGGTCGTGCAGCGACATCCGCCGCCCCGCCGGGTCGACCATGTTCACCGAGCGGCGGGTACCGGCCGGCGCGTCGGCGAGCGTCGTCCGGATCGAGGTACGCGCCAGCGCCGCCCGCACCACGTCACCGGCCGCGTCGGCACCGAGCACGTCGACGAGCGCCACCCGCAGGCCGAGCGCGTGCGCGGCCAGCGCCACCCCGGCCCCGGTGTTGCCGATCCGCATGTCGATCGGCGGCACCAGCAGCGAGTCGGCGACGGGCGGCGGCAGCGCGGGCACCTGGACCCGGACGTCCACGCCGAGCCCGCCGATCACGAGAAGGTCGACCATGGCGCCGACGATAGCGGCGCCCGGCGGCCTATCCTGGCTCCCCGGGTGCCGTCTTCCGGCCCCGGGCGTCGGCGAGGGGGAGCAGTGCTGGTCATCCACGGGTTGTGGCTGCCCGGCGCCGGGCTCGCCCTGTGGGCCGAGGACAGCACGCTCCCGGCCCGCGCGCCCCGCCGTCCCGGCCGCGTCCCGCGCGAGCGCCCGCACCCGTTCGCCGCCGACCACACCACGCTCGCCGCCGCGCTCGACGGCCTCCCCGGTGAGCCGATCTCCGTGCTGCTGAGCCTGCCGACCCGCGCCGGCTCGCCGCTGGACTCGCCGGAACTGGTCCGGGCCACCGTCGGGGAACCGGTCCGCGGCCCGGTCACCCGCGCCGGGTGGCGGGCGCCCGCCCTGGGGTACGCCCCGGACGACGCGTACGCGCTGCTGCGCGCGCCGATGCCGGGCCCGGTCGGGGCGAGCCTGCGGCACCTGTGCGAGCTGGCCGACTTCGCCGCCGACCTGGTCGTACGCGGCCGGTTGCTGCCCGGCGTGCTCGAGGCGTACCCCGGTGGTGTGCCCGGCGCAGGGTCGGCCGCGACCGGCGGGCGGACCTCGGCGCGGCGCTCACCGGTGGTTTCGGGGGCCGGGCGGCCGTTGCGGGCTGTGCGGGCGGACGACGTGGCGACCGGGTGGGCGCTCTGGCGGCCGCTGCTCACCGGCACCGACGCGGGCTGGGCGCGCGACCTGGCGACGGCGTTGCCCCCGGCGGCCCGCGCCGGCCGGGAATGGCGGCCCGAGGTTTCGGCCGCGGCCATCGGCGGCGCGGCGATCGTCTCGGGGCCGGCTGATGCCCGGACGGGCGGCGGCGCCGGGCGCTCGCCGGGAGGGAGTGCACCGCGAAGCGGGCCGAGCGGTCCGGCGGACGACGCGTGGGCCGGGCGGGCCGACGACATCGGGGCCGGTGAGCTGGTCGCGGAGGCGCTCGACGGGCTCGTCGACGCCGCCGCCCGGGTGGCGCTGGGCGACACCCGGCTGCACCGGGGGATGCGCCCCGTCGGCGCGGTGCCGCGCTGGCTGGCCGCGCTCACCGGACCGGAGCGCGCCTTCCCGGCCGAGCCGGACGCGCTGGCGACGCTGCGCGACGAACTGGACGCCTGGCAGCGCGACGCGGCGGGCGGCGCGGTACGGGCCACGTTCCGCCTGGTCGAGCCGGCCGTCGACCCGGTCGCCGAACTGGTCGAGGACGCCGTCTGGCGGGTCGAGTTCGGCCTGCACCCGGCCGACGAGCCGGGACTCGTGGTCGACGCCGCGCACATCTGGCAGCGGCCCGCACCGGCGCTCGCCGCCCGGGGCGTGGAGCCGCAGGAGACGCTCCTGGCCGAGCTGGGCCGGGCCAGCCGGCTGTGGCCCGAGGTGGACGCCGCGCTGCGCACCGCCGCGCCCGAGGGCATGGAGCTGGACGCCGAGGGCGCACACCGGTTCCTGCGCGAGGGCGCGCCCGTGCTGCACGCGGCCGGGTTCGGGGTGCTGCTGCCGTCCTGGTGGCGGCGCTCCTCGTCCCGGCTCGGCGCGCGGCTGCGGGCGCGCAGCCGTACCGCGCCCGGTGCGGTGGCCACCACCGCCGGGAAGCTGGGTCTGGACGCGCTCGTCGACTACCGCTGGGAGCTGGCGCTCGGCGACCAGCCGCTGACCGCCGAGGAACTGGCGTCGCTGGCCGACCTGAAGTCGCCCCTGGTCCGGCTGCGCGGCCGGTGGGTCGAGCTGGACCCGCAGCGGCTGGAGGCCGGGCTGAAGCTGCTGCGCTCCTCCGGCGAGCTGACCGTGGCCGACCTGCTCCGGATGGGACTGTCCGGTGACGACAGCGCCGGTGAACTGCCGGTGCTGGACGTGGTCGCCGACGGGGCACTGGGCGAACTGCTCGCCGGTGAGGCGGAGCGGCGGCTCACCCCGGCCGACCCGCCGCCGGGCTTCACCGGGACGCTGCGGCCGTACCAGCGGCGCGGGCTGGCCTGGCTGGCGTTCCTCCAGTCGCTCGGGCTCGGCGGGATCCTCGCCGACGACATGGGCCTGGGCAAGACCGTGCAACTGCTCGCGCTGCTCGCCGGCGACCCGCCGGAAGCCGGGCCCACGCTGCTGGTCTGCCCGATGTCGCTCGTCGGCAACTGGCAGCGCGAGGCGGCGAAGTTCGCGCCCGGGCTGCGGGTGCACGTGCACCACGGCGCCGAGCGCGCCCGGGGCGAGGGCTTCGCCACCGCGGTGGGGGAGGCGGACCTGGTGCTCACCACGTACTCGGTGGCGGCCCGGGACGCGTTCGAGCTGGCCGGCGTCGACTGGCACCGGGTGGTGGTGGACGAGGCGCAGGCGATCAAGAACGCCGCCACCCGGCAGGCCGAGGCGGTCCGGTCACTGCCAGCGCGGCACCGGGTTGCGGTCACCGGTACGCCGGTGGAGAACCGGCTCGCCGACCTCTGGTCGATCATGCAGTTCGCGAATCCGGGGCTGCTCGGACCGGCCGCGACGTTCCGCAAGCGCTTCGCCGAACCGATCGAGCGGCACGGCGACGCCGAGGTCGCCGAGCGGCTGCGCCGGATCACCGGCCCGTTCGTGCTGCGCCGCCTCAAGACCGACCCGACGATCATCACCGACCTGCCGGAGAAGCTGGAGATGGAGGTGGTCTGCAACCTCACCGCCGAGCAGGCCGCGCTCTACCAGGCCGTGGTGGACGACATGATGGCGAAGATCGAGTCCAGCGACGGGATCGAGCGGCGCGGACTGGTGCTGGCCACCATGACCCGGCTCAAGCAGGTCTGCAACCACCCCGCCCAGCTACTGCACGACGGATCCGCGCTGGACGGCCGGTCCGGCAAGCTGGAACGCCTCGACGAGATCGTCGACGAGGTGCTCGCGGCGGAGGAGAAGGCGCTGCTGTTCACCCAGTACGCCGAGTTCGGCGGCATGCTGCGCGGGCACCTGTCGGCGCGTACGGGCCGGGAGGTGCTGCTGTTGCACGGCGGCGTCGGCAAGGCCGAACGGGACGCCATGGTGACCCGGTTCCAGACGCCGCAGGGGCCGCCGCTGTTCGTCCTGTCGCTCAAGGCCGGCGGCACCGGGCTGACCCTGACCGCCGCCAACCACGTGGTGCACGTGGACCGGTGGTGGAACCCGGCCGTCGAGGACCAGGCCACCGACCGGGCGTTCCGCATCGGACAGCGCCGCCGCGTGCAGGTACGCAAGTTCGTCTGCGCCGGCACCGTCGAGGAGAAGGTGGCCGCGATGATCGCCGACAAGCGCAGCCTCGCCCGGTCGGTGGTGGGCAGCGGCGAGCAGTGGGTCACCGAACTGTCCACCGAGACGCTGCGCGACCTGTTCACCCTGGAGTCCGGGGCGGTGGTCGAGTGAGCCCCGGTTTTGACGAGTACGGTCCGCCGCTGCGGGTCGAGGGCGGGTTGCGGGCACGCAGCACCCGGGGTGCGATCGGGCAGTCCTGGTGGTCCCGGCGGTTCGTGGAGGTGCTGGAGTCGTTCGCGCTCGGCTCCCGGCTCACCCGTGGCCGGGCGTACGCGCGCCGGGGCCAGGTGCTCCGGCTGGACGTGTCGCCGGGTGAGGTCACCGCCGAGGTGCAGGGCTCCCGGCCACGGCCCTACCCGGTGCGGATCGGGCTGGCCGCGTACCCGGAGAAGACGTGGCGGCGGATCGAGGCCGAGCTGGCCGGGCAGGCCTTCTTCAGCGCCCGGCTGCTCGCCGGTGACCTGCCGGCCGAACTGGAGGAGCTGTTCACCGACGCGGGCGCGCCGCTGTTCCCGGCCGAGATCGACGAACTCGACCAGCGGTGCGGCTGCCCCGACTTCGCGGTGCCGTGCAAACACCTGGCGGCCACGTTCTACCTGCTCGCCGAGGCGTTCGACGCCGACCCGTTCCACCTGCTGCACTGGCGTGGCCGGTCCCGCGCCGAACTGCTGGACCGGCTGCGTACGCTCCGCGGCGCCGACGCCCGGAGCGCTGACGCTCGGGGCGCGGGCGGAGGCGGCGGTGCGGGCAGAACCGGCGGTGCGGGCGGCACGAGCGGCACCGGCGGCGCGTGCGCAACCGGTGGTGCGGGCGCAACCGGCGGCATGGGCCGAACCGGCGACGTGGGCCGAACCGGCGACGTGGGCCGAACCGGCGGTGTGGGCCGAACCGGCGGCGCGGGAGCGGGACCGGTTCCGGGTGCCCGGCCGGAGCCGGCCGCGTCGAGCGCGGTGCCGGTGGTCGGCGCGGCGCGTGCCCTGGCCGGGTTGCCGGCGGTGGAGCCGGACGACGAGCTGGACCGGTTCTGGCTGGCGCCGGTGGCGTTGCCGGACCGGCCGCCCACGCTCGCCACCGGCCCGGAGCTGCTGCTGCGCCAGCTCGGGCCACCCGGGGCCGCAGTCGGCGGGCCGGGCCTGGCCGAGCGGCTGCGCCGGGCGTACCGGGAGTTCGCTGGCGGCGAAGCCGCCTCCCCCAGGGAGTTCAGCGGCGGCGAAGCCGCGGGCGAGCGTTAAGAGGGGGCCCTTCCTCTACCGAATGCGTTAAGAAGGGGCCCTTCCTTACACCTAAAGGAGGCGGCGGCGAAAACGCCACATCACTGCGGCGTTGGCGACGAGCACCACCGCGCAGATCGCCCCGGCCAGCCGTCCGACGAGCACTGTCATCGCCGGCAGCGAGGCCCACAGCACGATCGTCAACAGCATCATGTACCGGCCCCGGCGGCCCTTGATCCGGCTGTCCAGCCGGGCGAAGAACCGTGGATCACTCTCCCGCAGTTGACGGGTGATGAGTTCGAACCTGCGCTGATCCTCTTGGCTGAGCATGGCGGTGCCTTCCCCTCACGGCTTCAGCGGTTCGGCGGCATACCCGGATCGGAGGGCGGTCACGCGCCGCTGCTGCTGCTGTTTCGGCGGACCGGACGGGCGGGACGACGTTCTCAGCGCAGGCTTATCCGTACCTTAAGTTTTGGTGAGGCGGTGAACGCCCCCGGCGGCGTCGCCGGGGGGCGAAACCTCGCATCCGGGCGGTGTGCGCCCGGGTCGGCCCTGCTCCGGAGGCCGCCGCGTCCCCGCCGCCGCGACGGGCCCTCCCCGGCGGGCTTGAGCACCGTCTTAAGTGCGCTCACGAGCGCGTCCGACGCGTCTTGAGCGGCCGGGGCGGCATGGCTACTTTCCCGTAGGCAACTTCTCCGGCAACCGTCGCCGCCCCTGCGCTCACCCGACCCCCCGGGTGGCAGGCGTGCCGGCGCTCGAAGAAAACGGGATAGGTACATGGCCGACCTGAACGTGCCACCGCGTCGTCCCCGGGACGACCGCGGCTGGGACGGATACCAGCACCCCCATCCGGACGGGTACCGCGACCCGCACGCCGCGCCGCACCCCGGCGCCCACCCCGCTCAGGGCCCGCAGTGGGTCGGGCCGAACGGCTTCGCCCCCGCCACGCCGGCCCCCGCCGGCTACCCCCAGCCCGGTGGCTACGCCCAGCCCGCCGGCGGGTACGGCCCGCCGCCCGGCGGCGGACTGCCCGACCTGGACGACGACGGCGAGGAGGCCCCGAAGCGGGGCCGGCGCCGGGCGCTCGCCACCCTCGGCGGCGCCGTGGTGGTCGCCGGTGGCGCCGCCCTGGCCATGTCCCCGCAGGTGCGCGGTCTGTTCAGTGACGCCCCGGCCGGTGACGCCACCGGCACGGTGACCACCGACGGCAACGCGGCCCGGCCCAGCGGCCAGCAGCCCAGCACGGTACGCACCTACACCGAGCAGAACGAGAGCTACATGGGCTCCCGGGCCGGCGAGGCGCTCAAGCGCAACGCGCCGTCCGGTGGCCGGCTCTACGGCAGCCCGGCGGAAGCCGCCGCGGCGACCAAGGTGACGGTCAAGACCGTGCTCGCCAAGGACCCGATCCGGCACCTGCTGACCCGGACCACCTTCGGTCCGACGCAGAAGATGATGGCGGAGGTCAAGCGCGTCGGCATCGACGACTGGCTGCGTGAGCAGCTCCAGCCGGAGAAGATCGCCCCGACCAAGGCCGAGCTGAAGCTGAGCGAGCTGCAGTCGCTCAAGCTCAGCCCGACGCAGCTTCGCGACCAGCGCGAGCAGCTCAACGAGAAGGGCGTCGACCCGGCCCGGGAGACGGTGGATGCCACCATCGCCCGGCAGATCTGGTCCGACCGCCAGCTGTTCGAGGTGATGGTCGACTTCTGGAACGACTTCCTGCACGTCGCCGCCGACTTCGACGGCGGGGAGAACTACCGCAACGCGTTCGACCGGGACGTCATCCGCAAGCACGCGCTCGGCAGCTACCCGGAGATGCTCGTCGCCGCGAACAAGCACCCGGCGCTGCTGCTCTACCTGAACCAGGTCGACTCGCGTAAGGACGCGGTCAACGAGAACCTGGCCCGGGAGAACCTGGAGCTGTACTCGGTCGGCGTCGACGGCGGCTACACCGAGAAGGACGTCCGCCAGGCCGCGCTGCTCCAGACCGGACGCGGTGTCGCCGACGGCAAGTACAAGTTCTTCGCCGAGCGGCACTACCTCGGCAAGGTGAAGATCCTCGGGTTCAGCCACGCCAACAACTCCGACGACCCGGTGGCTGCCGACAAGGTCATCGACTCGTACATCCGCTACATCGCGATGCACCCGTCGACCGCGCGGTACGTGGCACAGAACCTCGCCACCCGCTTCGTCTCCGACACCCCGCCGAAGTCCGTGGTGGACCGGCTCGCCAAGGCTTACACCACGAACAAGGGCCAGATCCGGCCGGTGCTGGCGACGCTGTTCAGCTCCTCGGAGTTCTGGGCCGCGGTCGGGCAGAAGGTTCGCCGCCCGATGGAGTACCTGGTCGCCACGTACCGGGCACTCGGCGTCTCGCCGGACGCGGCGCCGGACTACTCCGGCGACAACCGGCGTACCCCGTTCGCGCAGGGCCTGCGGCAGATCCAGGACAAGATGCGCGAACTCGGCCAGTACCCGATGGGCAAGCCCACCCCGGACGGCTACGCCGACGTCTTCCTGGCCTGGACCTCCGCCGGCACCATGATCGACGGCTGGAACGAGGCCGGCGACCTGCTCGCCGGCTACCGCAAGCAGTTCACCTTCGTCAAGCCGGAGAAGCTGGTGGCGAAGCCGCCGGCCACCGCCGGGGCGTACGTGGACGCGCTCGCCCAGCGGCTGGTGCAGCAGAAGCTCAGCGCCAAGGAGAAGAAGCTCGTGCTCGCCGTGGCCGGTGTGTCCGAGACCGCCAAGGTCGACGCCACCTTCAACGGGGCCATCGCCGCTGTCGCGCGGACGATCCTCGCGTCCCCCCAGCACCACCTCCGGTGAGGCATTCGATGGAGATGACCGTGAACCCGTACCCCCTGCACCCCGAGTGCCCCGACCTGCGGCGGCTGGCCGACAACCCGGCCGAGGCGCTGCTGCGCGCGGAGGCGGACATCGTCGCGGCCGAGAACGCGGCCGAGGCCGACCGGTACCGCCGGCTGGAGGAGATCGAGGAGGCGCAGCAGGACGGCCGGGGCGTCACCCGGCGTACCTTCGTCGCCGGCGCCGCCGCGACCGCGACCGCGCTCGCGACGGCGCAGTTCGTCACCACCTCGGCGTCGTTCGCCGCGACCAAGACCGGCACGCTGATCCACGTCTTCCTCTACGGCGGGCTGGACGGGCTGAGCCTGGTCGCCCCCGCCGACGACCCGGTGCTCGCCAAGGCGCGCCCGGACCTGCTGCTCGGTAACGACTCGCTGGCGCTGGCCCGCGGCTTCAAGCTCACCAGCGCGTTCGCGCCGCTGGACAAGTGGCTCAAGGCCGGGCAGCTCGGCTTCGTGCCGGCCGTGTCCGACCCGCGCCTGTCGCGCAGCCACTTCCAGGCCGCCGACGCGTGCAACCTGGGCGGCCTGCCGGGCGAGACCGGCGGCCGGGGCTGGCTGGACAGCCTGGTCGACTCGCTGGGCAAGGGCACCGCGTTCCGCAGCGTCGGCATCGGCAGCACGCTGCCCCGCTCGCTGGTCGGCGTGAACGGCGCGATCTCCCTCAACAGCGTCGGCGACCTGCGGCTCAACGGCGCCGACAAGTACCGCGCGGCCACCGAGAAGGCCATCCGTGGCCTGTTCACCGGCATCAACCACCCGGTCGAGGAGGCGGTGCAGGAGGGCATGGGCGCGCTCGCCACCGCGCAGAAGCTCGCCGCCAAGCCGTACGCCGCCGCCGAGGGCGTCCAGTACCAGGGCGTCGGGAACGCGTTCAAGCAGCTCGCACAGCTCATCAAGGGCGGCGCGAACGTGCGGGTGGCCACCGTCGGCATGGGTGGCTACGACACGCACGAGAACCAGGGCACCCGCGAGGGCGGCCAGCTCTGGCGGCGACTCAACGAACTGGCGAACGCGATGGCCGCGTTCTTCACCGACCTGGGCGACCAGGCGGCGGACGTGACCATCATGGTGTCCAGCGAGTTCGGCCGGCGGGTCGGCTCGAACGGTGGCGGCACCGACCACGGGCACGGCGGTGTGGTCACCGTGCTGTCCGGCCGCAAGCTCGCCGGCTCGCTGCTCGGCACCTGGAACGGGCTGGACAAGCTGGACAGCGGCGACGTGCCGGAATACAACAACATGTTCAACGTCTACGGATCCGTCGCGCAGGGCCGCTTCGGCCTGACCACCGCCCAGGTGGACAAGGTCTTCCCCCGGCAGAAGTTCACCCCGGTCAAGATCTACGCGTGACGTACCAGGACACCCGCGCCGCCGGCCGCCGTACCGGGCATCCCGCCCCGTACGGCGGCCGTCCGGCTGCCCCCGTACCCCCGGGTCGTCCGCGCCGCGGACCCGGCGGCCGGCGTGCGCTCGCGGTGGCCTTCTGGCTGGGCCTGGTCGCCGCGGTCCTGCCGTGGTGGCTGGACACCCCGGCCGGGTCGCTCGCCGACACCGCCGACCTGCTCACCGCCGGCGGCCGGATCACCGGCCTGATCGCCGGCTACCTGCTGCTGGTGCAGGTGCTGATGATGAGCCGGCTCGGCGTGCTGGAACGCGCGCTCGGCGGCGAGCGGATCTCCCGCCTGCACCGCGATCTCGGCGCGACGCTGCTGGTGGCGGTGCTCACGCACATGTCGCTGCTGGTGGTCGGCTACAGCCGGCAGGAACGCAAGACGGTGCTCGGCGAGGTCGGCGCGCTGCTGACCGACTACGAGGACATGGTCACCGCGTTCGTCGCGGCGGGCATCCTGGTCACCGTCGCGTTCACCGCGGTACGCGCCGTGCGGCGCCGACTGCCGTACGAGCTGTGGCACCTGCTGCACGCGGCCAGCTACCTCACGCTGCTGCTCGGGTACGCGCACCAGTTCAGCAACGGCGCGCAGCTCTACGAGCCCGGCCCGGTGCGTACCGGCTGGATCGCCGCGTACCTGCTGGTGGTGGCCGCGCTGGTGTGGGGCCGGATGCTCGCCCCGCTGGTGTTCAACCTGCGGCACCGGCTGCGCGTCGCCGACGTGGTCGCGGAGAGCCCGGACACCGTGTCGGTCTACCTGACCGGGCAGCGGCTCAACCAGATCGACCTGCTCGGCGGGCAGTTCTTCCGCTGGCGCTTCCTCAACCCCGGCTGCTGGTGGCAGTCGCACCCGTTCTCCGTCTCCGCCGCCGCGAACGACCGCTGGCTGCGGATCACCGTCAAGGTCGTCGGCGGGTACACCGCCGAGCTGCGCGACCTCACGCCCGGCACCCGGGTCTGGGCGCAGGGACCCTCCGGTACGTTCACCGCCGCGCACCGCACCCGGGAACGGGCGCTGCTCATCGCCGGGGGCAGCGGCATCGCGCCGTTGCGGGCGATGCTGGAGGAACTGCCGCCGGGCGCGGCCCTGATCTACCGGGCGCGTACCCCGGCCGACGTGCTGCTGCACCAGGAGCTGGACTGGCTCGCGCAGGCCCGGCACACCTCCGTCTGGTACGTCGTCGGCCGCCGCGACGACCCCGGCCCCCGCCAGGTGATGAACCCCGAGGGGCTGCGCCGCCTGGTGCCCGATCTGACCCGCCGCGACGTCTACCTGTGCGGCCCCGGCGGCCTGGTCGACGAGGCGGTCGCCGCGCTGCGGGCGGCGGGCGTGCCCCGCCGCCAGATCCACCTGACCGCGTTCGAGCTGTAGGAGAGGCACCGCCCATGCGTCGCGCGCTGTTCGCGATCACCGGCCTGGCCGCCGGCACCACCGCACTGGTGGTGCTCAAGGGTGCGCCGGGCACCGGGCAGGCCACGCCGGACGTACCGGCCGCGCTGGCACCGGTCGCACCCGGTGGGTCGGCCGCGCCCGAGCCGCCGTCGCCCACCGGCTCCGCGCCCGGCGACGTCACCCCGTCGCCGCGCGCCTCGTCGAAGCCTGCTCCGAAGCCGTCCGCCGACCGCAGCGCGGCCAGCCGGGGCGGCACCCGCACCAGCACCAGCACCGCACCCGCCGCGCCCCGGACCACCACCAGCGCGCCGAAGGCCACCACCCGCACGGTGACCGGGTCGTCGGTCACCTACGAGTACGGCTCGCTCCAGGTTCGGATCACGCTCAGCGGCAGCCGGATCGTCGACGCCACCGCGATCGGACTGCCGCTGGGCGGGCAGTCCGGGCAGCGCAGCGACGACGTGCAGGCCCGCTACAGCGGTACCTCCGGCGAGGTGGTGGCCCGGCAGAGCGCGAACCTGAGCACCGTGTCCGGGGCCACCTACACCAGCACCGCGTACAAGCAGTCGTTGCAGGCCGCGCTGGACAAGGCGTGACAGTGCCGGCTCGTGCCGGCGTCGCCGTCGGTCCCGGTCCGTCCGCCCGGCGCGGCCTGCGCCGGGTCGAACACGTCATGGGTACGGCGATCAGCCTCGACCTCGCCGACGACATGCCGGGGGAGGCCCTGCACGAGCTGGCGGAGGACACGTTCGGCTGGCTGCGCGAGGTGGACGCGCGGTTCAGCACGTACCGCGACGACAGCGAGGTGTGCCGGCTGGACCGGGGCGAGCTGCGGGCCGCCGACGCCTCCGCCGACCTGCGGGCCGTGCTGGCGGCCTGCGCCGACCTGTGGACCGCCACCGACGGCTTCTTCGACGCGTACGCGACCGGGCGGCTCGACCCGTCCGGCTACGTGAAGGGCTGGGCGGCACAGGTCGCCTCGGACCGGCTGGTGGCCGCGGGCGCGCCGAACCACTGCGTGAACGCGGGCGGCGACGTGCGGGTACGCGGCCACGACGCGACCGGTGAGCCGTGGCGGATCGGGGTTCGTCATCCGTGGGACGCGGCGGCGACCTGTCTGGTGCTGACCGGCACCGACATGGCGGTCGCCACCTCGGGCGTGTACGAGCGCGGCCACCACGTGGTCGACCCGCGCCGGGGCGTACCGGCGACCGGCTTGCGCTCGGTGACGGTGGTAGGCCCCGATCTGGGGGTGGCCGACGCGTACGCGACAGCCGCGGTGGCGATGGGCGCACCCGGCCTGGCCTGGCTGGACCGCCTACCGTCCCCGTGGCAGCACGCCGTGGTCACGGACGAGGCCCACCAACACCACTCCCGAACCCTCCCCACCCTCCCCGCCTGATCCCGCCCCTCCTGCCCTCTGCCCCCGCCCCGCTTTGCCCCGTCGATCATGAGGTTGGCGGCACCGCTGCCCGGCGTGTCGCACCGCCAACTTCATGATCGACCACGCGTCGGCCCGGCGCGGTGGGCTGTGGGGAGCGAGGCGGGGAGGGACGCAGGCGGGGTCAGCGGAGGGGGCGGTGGAGGATGGCGGGGCGGGAGCCCGTCGGGCGAGGACGGCCGGGGCGGACGCCCAGGGGGCGGGTGAAGGCCCACGGGTGCAGGCGGCGTCGGGGCCGCGCCGGCTCGGTACCGCCGGTGTGGCGGGCAGCGTCGTCCCTGGACATGGTCAAACCCCCGCTCTGGCGCGCACGCGCCCTCGCCAGGAACAACGAGCCCGGTGCCGGGGAGGTCGCTGCCGGCCACCCGTCCGGGTCACCGGACCCGTCGTGACCAGGGAGAACGCTCGGCGTCGGCGTACGCGTTGCGGCAGCACCGGCCGGGTGCCGGGAGGTCAGCGCCCGCGGCGGGGCAGCGGGAGATGACCGGGGAACAGGTCGGCGCCGAGCGTCACCCCGGCCGCGCGTAACGCGGCGATCAGCGCGTTCTGCACCAGGTACGAGTCGGGCAGCTGCCAGCGGGCCTGCTCCGGGGCGACCGCCCAGCGCACCGTCCCCTCGGGCAGCCGGGTCGGCGGGGCCGGGATCCACGAGCCGGGTCCGTGGCGGACCACGTGGAAGCAGTGCTCCAGCTCGGGCCGCAGCGGGTCGCCGGGGCGTACCAGGAACATCCAGCGCCCGGTCGGGGTGACGAGCGCCGGTCCGCGTACGCCGAACCCGGCGGGATGGGTGGCGACCGCGTCCAGGACCTGCCGGCCCAGGTGGGCGGCGACCTCCAGGACGTCGAACGCGCGCCCGGTGGGCAGCAGGATGCCGTGCGGGCGGCTGCGCCACCAGGTGGCCACCCGGGCCGGGTCGTCGCTGGCGGCGTGCTCCCAGTCCTCGAGGGCCGGGTGGCAGCCCACCGTGGGACAGCCGGCCCGGCCGCACACGAAGCGGCTGTTGGCGAGGCAGGCGCCGGGGGTGACCGGCCAGCCGTGCAGCGCGTACCGCACCGCGACCCGGCGCAGCCGGACCCGTTCCAGCGGTGACAGGTGAGCGACGCGCGGTCGGACGTTCCTCCACATGTCAGTCGTCCCCTCTGGTCCCACCGAACCGTCCACAAGCCCGAACCGTCCACAAGCCACACGTCGAAAGCCGTCACTGCCGTAACCCACGCTCGTTGAGGTGACTAACGGTCGGTGCAACTTGCACGAAAACTACGAGAACTGGCTGGTCGGTGGACGCACAACCTGTGCGATCGGCGCGAGTCTGAGGGACGTGGGGGGACCGGCCGGCGCCGTGAGGGGGAGGGAGCAGGGATGGACGAACTACCCATAGGCCGGCGGGTGGCGTACTGGCGGAGTCGCCGCAAGATGTCCCAGCAGGTCTTCGCCGACCGGCTCGGCAAGTCCAAGAGCTGGGTGGACAAGGTGGAGCGCGGCGTCCGCCGGCTGGACAAGTTCTCCGTTCTCTACGAGATCGCCGACATCCTCCAGATCGACGTGCAGCTGCTGCACGGCAAGGACCCGGAACGGCGCACCGACGCGCTCAACTGCATCGACCAGGTCGAGGTGGAGGAGATCCGCACCGCCCTGGAACGGTACGACTCCATGAGCGCCTACTTCGACGCGGCGCCCTACCCCCCGCCGCTGGCCGACATGCGCAAGGCCGTGAACCACGCCTGGCTCACCTACCAGTACGGCCGGTACGGCATGCTGACCCGCGCGCTGCCCAAGCTGCTGCGCGACGCCCAGGCGGCGGACGCCGGCTACGCCGCCGACGAACAGGTACGCGAGGCCGCCCACCTGCTCGGGCAGGTCTACCAGATCGCCTCCTCGGTGCTGCGCAAGCTCGGCGAGTGCGACCTCGCCTGGCTGGCCGCCGACCGGTCGATGGCGGTGGCCCAGCGCGCCGACGACCCGCTGCTGGCCGGCATCGCCACCACGCGCGTCTGCAACGCGCTCGTCGCGATGGGCCGCCCCCGCCCGGCGCTGGAACTCAACGTCCGCATCGCGGGCCGGCTCGCACCGGGCGGCGACAACGACGTCCGCCCGGAACGGCTCTCCGTGTACGGCATGCTGCTGCTCCAGGGCGCGATGGCCGCTGCCCGGATCGGCGACTCGGCGACGGTGGACGACCTGCTCGCCGGCGCCGGTGAGGCGGCCACCATGCTCGGCGGCGACCACAACCACTACTGGACCTCCTTTGGCCCGACCAACCTGGAGCTGCACCGCGCGGCGGCGGCGGTCGAGCTGGGCGACGGCGGCCGGGCGGTGGAGACCCACATGCGGCTGTCCGAGCCCGCGTTCAACGCGTTGCTGCCGGAGCGGCGCGCGCACCACCTGCTCGACCTGGCCCGGGGCTACTCCCAGATCGGTGACGTCGCCAACGCCGGGGACATGCTGCTGCGCGGTGACCGGCTCGCGCCGTCGGAGATCCGGTGCCGGCCGATAGCCCACGAATTGATGTCCGAGATTCTCCGTCGCACACGTGGTGCGCCGCCTCCGCCGATCGCGGAGTTGGCTGAGCACATGGGAGTCGGAGTATGAGCGGTCCGGAGACCGCAAACGGGCACCGGCGGGTGCTCTACGTCATCGCCTGCGGTTCGCCGCTGGCCCGTCACGTCGGCCGGCTGGTCGACCTCGCCCAGCGGGACGGCTGGACGGTCTGCGTGGTCACCACGCCGGACGGCGCGAAGTTCGTCGACCGGACGGAGCTGGCCCGGCAGACCGGCCATCCGGTCCGTACGCACTACAAGAACCCGGGCGACCCGGACGTGCTACCCCCGGCGGACGCCATGCTGGTGTGCCCGGCCACCGTCAACACGATCAACAAGTGGGCGGTGGGCATCACCGACACCCTGGCGCTCGGCCTGCTGGTCGAGGCGCAGGGCATGGGGGTGCCGATCGCGGCCGTCCCGTACACGAACGAGGCGATGGCCGCGCACCCGGCGTTCCGGGCCAGTATCGACCGGCTGGCGCAGTGGGGCGTCCGGGTGGTGTTCGGCGACCACGTCGTACGCCTGCATCCGCCCGGCACGGGGGACCGGCGCGCGGACGCCTTCCCCTGGGACGCCGGCCTGGCCGCCCTGCGCGGCGCGGACCGGCCGGTCGCCCCGGTCGGCTGAGAGTCGCGACGGGTACGGCCCTCGGCAGATGCCGGGGGCCGCGCCCGGCGGCGCTCGGCGTGTATCGGCGCGGACGCCGGTAAGCTGGCCGCCCGTGAGTACAACCGTCGCCGACGTGGTGGCCGCGCTGGACCGCCGTTATCCGCCCGCCTGGGCCGAGGAGTGGGACCGGGTCGGCCTGGTGCTGGGCGAGCCCGACCACCCGGTACGCCGTGTCGCCTGCGTGGTGGACGTGGTTCCGGAGACCGTGGACGAGGCGCTCGACGCCGGCGCGGACATGATCGTCGCGCACCACCCGCTGCTGCTGCGCGGCGTCTCCTCGGTGGCCGCCACCACGTACAAGGGCCGGATCGTGCACCGGCTGATCAAGGCGGACGTCGCGCTGCACGTGGCGCACACCAACGCCGACGTGGCCGATCCCGGCGTGTCCGACGCGCTCGCCGCCCGGTTCGGGCTGACCGGGTTGCGCCCGCTGCACCCGCCCCGCCCCGGCTCGCCCGCTGCCGGGCCCGGCCGGGGCATCGGCCGCATCGGCGAGCTGCCCACCCCGATGACGCTCGCCGAGCTGACCCGGCTGGCCGCCGCCGTGCTCCCGGTCACCGCCTGGGGAGTTCGCGCCGCCGGGGATCCCGGGCGTATGGTTCGTACCCTCGCCGTCAGCGGCGGCTCGGGGGACGGCTTCCTCGCCGAGGCGACCGCGGCCGGGGTGGACGCGTTCCTCACCGCGGACCTGCGCCACCACCCGGCCGGGGAACACCTCGCCGCCGGCGGCCCGGCGCTGCTGGACGCCGCCCACTGGGCGACGGAGCGACCCTGGCTGGACGACCTGGCCGCCTACCTGGCCGCCGAGCTGGACGTCGAGACCGTGGTGTCCGACCTGGACACCGACCCGTGGACCGTGCACGCCGCCGCGCCCCGGCCGGACGACAAGGAGCCCCGACGTGAAGGCTGACCCGAAGGTGCAGCGCCGCCTGCTCGACCTCCAGGCGATCGACACCGCGCTGGCCCAGCTCGCGCACCGCCGCCGCACCCTGCCGGAACGCGCCGAGCTGGAGGCGCTGGCGCGTGAGCTGTCCGCGCTGGAGGACGAGCGGGTCCGCGCCCAGGTGGCGGTCGACGACCTGGACCGGGACATCGCCCGGATCGAGAAGGACGTCGACCAGGTGCGGGCGCGCAAGAGCAAGGACGAGGCCCGGTTGACCTCGGGCAGCGGCCCGGCCCGCGAGCTGGAGGCGATCCAGCACGAGCTGGTCTCGCTGAACCGCCGGCAGAGCGACCTGGAGGACGCCGAGCTGGAGTTGATGGAGCAGCGGGAGACCGCGCAGGGTGTGCTCGACGGCGTCGAGAGCCGGATCGCCGAGGCCCGCGAGCGCCGCGCCGCGACCGAGCAGCGCCGCGACGAGACCCTCGCCGAGATCGCCAAGGAGGAGGAGTTCAAGCGGACCGCCCGCCAGCCGCTCGCCGGTGACCTCCCGGCGGACCTGATCAGCCTCTACGACAAGATCCGCGAGGACACCGGCATGGGCGCCGCGCTGCTCACCGGTGGCCGCTGCGGCGGCTGCCGACTGGAGATGTCCGGTGCCGACTTGGCCCGAATCCGCAAGGCCGACCCGGACGACGTGGTCCGCTGCGAGGAGTGCCGGCGGATCATGGTCCGGACCAACGAGTCGGGGCTGTAGCCGTCGTGGCGGTGCGCGCGGTGGTGATCGAGGCCGACGGCGGCTCCCGGGGCAACCCCGGGCCGGCCGGCTACGGCGCTGTGGTCCGGGACCCGGAGACCGGTGAGGTGCTGGCCGAGCGGTCCGAGTCGATCGGTACTGCCACGAACAACGTGGCCGAGTACCGGGGCCTGATCGCCGGGCTGGAGGCCGCCGCCGAGCTGGGCGCGGCCGAGGTCGAGGCGCGGATGGACTCCAAGCTGGTGGTCGAGCAGATGTGCGGCCGCTGGCAGATCAAGCACCCCGGGCTGCGTCCGCTCGCCGCCCAGGCGGCCGGGCTGGTCAGCCGCTTCACCGCCGTACGGTTCACCTGGGTGCCCCGGGAGCGCAACCGGCACGCCGACGCCCTCGCCAACGCGGCCATGGACGCCGCCGCCTCGGGCGCGGCACCGGCGGCCACCCCCGTGAAGGCCGAGGCGCGGGAGGCGGCGGTCGTGCGCGCCACCGGCACCGACCCGGCCACCACGCCCGCCTCCTGGGAGCCGCGCCCCACCGAGGAGGCCACCCGGCTGATCCTGGTGCGGCACGGCGAGACCGAGCGCACCGTGCAGAAGCGCTACTCCGGCCGGGGCGACGTGCCGCTCACCGAGCGCGGCCGGGCCCAGGCCCGGGCCACCGCCGCCCGGGTGGCCGCGCTGGCGCCATCCGTCGCCGCGGTGGTCAGTTCCCCGCTGTCGAGGTGTACGGCCACCGCCGAGGCGGTCGCCGCACAGGTCGGAAACCCACCGGTACGCACCGACGACGACCTGATCGAGTGCGACTTCGGGGTCTGGGAGGGGCACACGTTCGCCGAGGTACGCGAGGGCTGGGCGGCCGAACTGGACGCCTGGCTCGCCTCCACGAGGGTCGCGCCGCCGAAGGGCGAGTCGTTCGTGACAGTCGCCGAGCGGACCGGGCGGGCGGTCGACCGGCTGCGGTCGGCGTACCCGGGGGAGACGGTCGTGGTGGTCTCCCACGTCTCGCCGATCAAGCTGGTGCTGCGCGACGCGCTCGCCGCCGGCGACGCGTTCCTGCACCGGCTCTACCTGGACACGGCGGGTATCTCGGTGCTGGACCTGTACCCGGACGGCGGCGTCGCGGTCCGCTCGGTCAACGACACCTCCCACCTCACGGACGTCTGACGGCCGCTCGGCGCATGCCGGCGGCCGTTCGGCGCATCGACATCACCCGATCGGACGTGACCCCCGTCACAGGGTCGTAGCCTCCGGCCGTCACATGGCCCGCTACGAATGCCCGGAGGGGTGTCACATGTCCGAACCGGAACCGGAGGCGCTCGACACGGCGCGATCCAGGGCGAAGGACAAGAGTCCCTGGAACTGGTTGCTCTTCATCCCGATCGTGGTGCCGCTGATCCCGGCACTGTTCAACGCCGACTCGCCCCGGCTGTTCGGCTTCCCGCGCTTCTACTGGCTGCAACTGGTCTGGATCCTGCTGGGCGTCGGCACCACCACGCTGGTCTACCAGATGACCAAGAGGCGGGGTGACCACTGATGTGGCGGGACCACCTCACCGAGATCATCGTCTTCACGCTGCTGTTCCTGCTGGTCAGCGCCATGGGTTTCGTGGCGGCCCGATGGCGCAGACCGACCGACATGGCCCACCTGGACGAGTGGGGACTGGGCGGGCGCAGCTTCGGCGGCTGGATCACCTGGTTCCTGGTCGGCGGTGACCTCTACACCGCGTACACGTTCGTGGCGGTCCCGGCGCTGATCTTCGGGGCCGGTGCGGCGGGCTTCTTCGCCGTGCCGTACACGATCGTCATCTACCCGCTGGTGTTCCTGGTGCTGTGCCGGCTCTGGTCGGTCTCGCACCGGCACGGGTTCGTCACCCCGGCCGACTTCGTCCGCAACCGGTTCGGCTCGCCGATCCTGGCGCTGCTGGTCGCGATCACCGGCATCGTCGCCACCATGCCGTACATCGCCCTGCAACTGGTCGGCATCGAGGCGGTGCTCAAGACCATGGGCGTGACCGGGGACAGCGCGCTGGCCCGGCACCTGCCGATCATCATCGCGTTCGCGATCCTGGCCGCGTACACCTATCAGTCAGGGCTGCGCGCCCCGGCGCTGATCGCGTTCGTCAAGGACTCGCTGATCTACATCGTGATCCTGGTCGCGGTGATCTGGCTGCCGTACAAACTCGGCGGCTGGGGCGCCATCTTCGACGCGGCCGACGCGAAGTTCCAGGCGTCACCCGCGCCCGGCGACGGCATCCTGCTCAACCAGAACAACCAGATCCAGTACGTGACGCTGGCGTTCGGCTCGGCGCTGGCGCTGTTCCTCTACCCGCACAGCATCACCGGCGTGCTGGCCAGCCGGAACCGCGACGTGATCAAGCGGAACATGTCCGCGCTGCCCGCGTACAGCCTGCTGCTGGGGTTGATCGCGCTGCTCGGGTACATGGCCATCGCGGCGAACGTGAAGCCGCTGCCCGGCGCGAAGGAGGGCACGACCGACGGCAACACGGTGGTGCCGCTGCTGTTCGACCAGCAGTTCCCGGACTGGTTCGCCGGGGTGGCGTACGCCGCCATCGGCATCGGCGCGCTGGTGCCCGCGGCGATCATGTCGATCGCGGCGGCGAACCTGTTCACCCGCAACATCTACAAGGAGTACCTGAAGCGGGACGCCACCCCGGCGCAGGAGGCGAACGTCTCGAAGATCACCTCGCTGGTGGTAAAGGTCGGCGCGGTGGCCTGCATCGTCTTCCTCGACCCGCAGTTCTCCATCGACCTGCAGCTCATCGGCGGCGTGATCATCCTCCAGACGCTGCCGGCGGTGGCGCTGGGTCTCTACACCCGCTGGTTCCACAGGGGTGCGCTGATCGCCGGCTGGGCGGCCGGCATGGGCCTCGGCATGTGGATGCTGTACCAGATCGGCAACCCGGCGACCGGGAAGAAGCACTTCGCCGGTTCGGCGTTCCCGCTGGAGAAGTTCGGCTTCGACACGCCGAAGACCATCTACGTCGGCATCGTGGCGGTGCTGGTGAACCTGGTGGTGGCCGCGCTGCTCACGTTGGTGCTGCGTGCCGCGAAGGTGGCCGACGGACCCGACCACACCACGCCGGACGACTACTTCGCCGACGAGGGCGACCCGCGCGTCACGCCCTCCGCCGACGCCGCCCGCGAGCCCGTGGCATGAAAGGAAGGGCCCCTTATTAACGCCTCGTGCATTGAAAGGGGCCCTTCCTAACACCTCAGCGGCGGCGGTTGCGCGCGTCGAGCGCCTCGTTGAGGCGGTGCAACATCTCCGCGAGCGTCTCCCGGTCCGCCTCGGGCCAGGCGGCGAGGATGTCGCCGTACAGCCGGGTGCGGGCCGCCCGGACGGCGGCCATCCGCTGGAGCCCGGCCGCCGTCGCGGAGATCACCGTGCCGCGCCCGTCGGCCGGGTCGGGGGTACGTGAGATCAGCCCGTCGCGCTGGAGCGCGGAGACCTGCCGGGTGACTGTCGAGCCGTCCAGGCTCAGCCGTGCGGCGAGCGCCGAGACGTTCTGCGGGCCGGCGGCGTCCAGGTGGCGCAGGATCACGTACGCGGCGCGGTCGAGCAACCGGTGCTCCGTCGTGCCGGTGCCCCGGCGGGTGGCCTCACCCAGGCGCATCAGCAGCGCGACCTCGGTTTCGATCCGGCCCAGCGTGGCCTCGGCGGCGTGGACGTCCTCGCTCATGACTGTATGATACAGGGAAAATGCCTGTACGATACAGCTATCTGGGAGGTTGCGGAGTGGATCGCCGATCCGAGCCCAACCGCAGTGCCATCTACGCCACCACGCTCGTGGCGTTCCTCGCCATCGCCGGCATCGCCGTCGTCGACCCGATCCTGCCCGCCATCGGCGAGGCGATCGGCGTCACCGCCTGGCAGGTCGAGCTGCTTTTCACCGCGTACATCGCGGTCATGGCCGTCGGGATGATCCCGGCGACGCTCGCCAGCGGACGGTTCGGTTTCAAGCCGGTGCTCGTCACCGGCGTCTCCGTCGTCGGCCTGGCCGCGATCGGAGCCTCGTTCAGCAACGACATCGTGCAGCTCTCCGTGCTGCGCGGCGTCTGGGGTCTGGGCAACGCGATGTTCTTCGCCACCGCCATGGTGGTGCTGGTCAACCTGGCGAACGACAGAGAATGGGTGGTCGGCCTGTTCGAGACCGCCCTCGGGCTCGGCTTCGCCGTCGGCCCGCTGATCGGCGGCCTGCTCGGCGAGGTGAGCTGGCGGCTGCCGTTCTTCGTCTGCGGCATGTTCATGGTGCTGGCGCTCGGCGTCGCCGCCCGCAAGCTGCGCGAACCTGCGAACAAGCAACAGCCGGTACGCCTCGGCCAGATCTTCGCCACGTACCGCAAGCCCGCGTTCGTGACGCTGTGCGTGGTCACCGCCGCGTACAACTTCGTCTTCTTCGTCGTCCTCGGCTACACGCCGCTGTTCCTGCGCCTCGACGTCATCCCGCTGGGCCTGGCGTTCACCGGCTGGGGCCTCGGCCTGGCCGCCGGCATTCTGGTGCTCGGGCACCGGCTCGCCCACCGCATCGGCGCCGTGCAGACCGTCGGCGTCGCCCTGCTCGGCCTGCTGGCCTGCATGGTCGCGTTCGCCACCTCCACCGGCACCGCCGTCTCGCTCGTCGTGCTGGTCGTGGCCGGCCTGTTCATGGGCCTCGCCAACGCCAACCTGACCGACCTGGCGCTCGGGCTCGGCTCCGCCGACCGGCGCGTCGCCACCGGCGCGTTCAACCTGGTCCGCTGGGGCGCCGCCGCGCCCGCGCCGATCATCTCCGGCAAGCTGGCCGAGCACAGCCTGGCGCTGCCGTTCTGGGTCGGCTTCGGGGTGCTCGCCGCGGGCCTGCTCGCGTACCTCGCGTTCGGCCACCTGATGGCGGCCGGCTACGGCGAACGCGTCATCTGGAACCGGGCCGCCCGCCGCGCCGAACACGCACCGGAGGAGCCGGTGGGGGAGGCCTACTGACCGGTCCCGGTCCAGCCGGGCCTGGTCCGGCCCGCCCCGGTGGCGTCAGGTCAGCGCCCGCCACAGCAGGTAGAACCCGATGGCCGTGCCGAACACCACGATCACCGTCTTCAGCACCACCTGCGGAAGCCGGCGGGCCAGCCGCGCGCCCGCGTACCCGCCGAACAGGGTGGCCGGCGCGACCACCGCGACGGCCGCCCAGTTCAACGGGCCGAACAGGGCGAACACCACGAGCGTGGTCAGCCCCACCACGGCCGAGAGCAGGTTCTTCACCGCCGACACCCGGGCCAGCGTCGCGTCGAGCACCAGCGCCAACCCGGCCACCAGCATCACCCCGAGGGCCGCGCCGAAGTAGCCGCCGTACACGGTGCCGACCGCGACCATGGTCTGCACCGTGACGGTACGGCGGCGCGCGCCCAACCGTTCCGGATGGCCGACCAGCCGGCGCAGCGGACCCTGGAACGCGAGTACGGCGGTCGCGCCCAGCACGAGGAACGGCACCACCAGCTCGAACGCGCGCGCCGGGGTGGCCAGCAGCAGCGCGCACCCGGCGATCGTGCTGAGTACGGCGGTGGGCAGCAGCGACCACAACTCCCGCCCGCGCGGCAGGTCAACCCGGCTGCCCGCCACGCTCGCCACGTACCCGGGGAAGACCGACACGGAGTTGGAGACGTTCGCCGCCACCGGCGGCAGGCCAGTGGCGATCATCGCCGGGAACGTGATCAGCGAGCCACCACCGGCCACCGCGTTCACAGTGCCCGCGGCGAGACCGGCGGCGATCAGGAGCGCGGCGTCGGAGAGATCCATGGTCCCCCGAGGCTAGTACGCCCTCGTTGTGTCACGGCGTCGACCCGTGCTGGGCCCGCCGGGGCGGAAATGGGCGCGGCGGATGCGTCGTTAGGATGAGGGCGCGACGGACGAGTCGACCGGGCGGTCGCGTCGACGGGCTCCGGCCCGTCGCCGAGGAACGTCCGGACTCCACAGGGCAGGGTGGTTGCTAACGGCAACCCGGGGTGACCCGCGGGACAGTGCCACAGAAAACAGACCGCCGGCCCGTAACGGGACGGTAAGGGTGAAACGGTGGGGTAAGAGCCCACCAGCACCCCGGGTGACCGGGGTGGCTCGGTAAACCCCACCCGGAGCAAGGCCAAGAAAGGGCCGTCACCGCAAGATGACGACCCGCGCAGACGCTTGAGGGCTGCCCGCCCGATGTCTGCGGGTAGGCCGCTGGAGCCTGCCGGCAACGGCAGGCCGAGATGGATGGCCGCCGCCGGTGCGCCTACGGGCGTGCCGGGCACAGAATCCGGCGTACAGGTCGACTCGTCCGTCGCCCACCGGCTCAGAGCCGTGATCACGGCTCGGGGCTGGTCTTCCAGTGCCGTCGCTCGCGCGCGTCGCCTGCACGAGCCAGCCGGACCCGCCCAACGTGGATGCCGATTACCCTGGCCGCCGTGACGACGATCGAGCAGGTTGACCGAGACGTTTGGTCGGACGCCGGCCCGAACGCCACGTCCCTTGTGCGACGTTGCACGGAGTTGCGACGCAAGCCGCTGGCTGAGTTCACGGTCGAAGACCTGCGCATCATGCTCGGGCAAGAGATCGGCGTGCCTGCTCTGCTGCCTCTCGCGGTGCGGTTCCTGCTCCCCGATCCGTTGCCGAGGGCGACTACTACCCGAGTGGCCTGGTGTTGCGACGAGTGATCCGGCGTGCCCAGCGGGTGTCGGATGTTGATCGATCGCCGGAAGGAGAAAGATGATGCTCGACCTGCCGGACGGGTGGGTGCAGGTGTGGTTCTCCATACCGTCCGGCAGTAATGCGACGAGCATGGGGATGGGCGCGGAACTGGTGGCGCCGAATCAGGTGCGGTTGCCAAGGGCGCCATGGGGTGCGTTCGACGCCGCGATGCACGACGTCTTTCGCATTGAGCGGGACCGGGACGGCCAGTGGTTGGTCAAGGAGAAGATCGCGGCATCGGGCTACTGCGCGATCCGCGTCTCGAGAGCTGACAACACCGATGTCGCACACTTCAAGGATGTCGTCCTGGCCGACCTCGCCCCGCTGGAGGTGAGCGGGGCGGGCATGTTTGGATTTGTCTTCCTCGATGTTCCGCCGACAGCGGATCTGCCACGGGTGCGGTCGGTCCTACGCGACGGTGAAACAGCCGGCCGCTGGACCGTCGATGAGCTGTGTGTCACCGCGGAGTGGCGGGCAGCCGCTCCACCGGACCAGATGGCCTGATGAGGTGTCCGGCCTACTCGAGCCGGGGAGGGCTTCTGATCAGTGCGAGCGAGATCACGATCACGACGAGGCCCAGGGCTGCCAGCACGGTCGGCGCCTGCAGGAGAAGATCCTCCGTCGCGTACCCGTCAGGCGTGGCAGCCCTGGTCGGATCCGTCCGGTCGACGCGGACATCGAGTACGTCCCCGACGTGGAACTCGCTCTCGTCGAGTTCGCTGGAGAACCGCTCCCGGTGCCGCACGCCGTCGAACGTGTAGTCCACGGTCAACCTCGTGGCGGCGAACGATCGGCTGATCTTGAACCGTTCGACGTGCACCACCCGGCCGGTCGTCTCGGCGCCGGCGAGTACCCGCTCGTCGATCGCCGCGGTCAGCCGAGCGTGGAGCAGCATCCCGCCGCCGACCACAAGGGTGCCCAGGACAACCGCCAGGACCAGCTTGAGTTCTCGCCGGCCGAACGGGCTCGCCATTCCCGGCCCTCCCAGCGTCCTCGGGACGAGTTCGTTGTAGCACCTCCTCGCACGTCGCCCAGAGCCGTGGCCGCCGGCGCTACAACTCGCGCCACTCTCCTGCCCGGCCGGTATCACCTGTGCGAATGAAACCCTCGATGACCTGCCAGGCGCGTTCGAGGTCGAGAACGACGTCCGCGGTGAACTCCACCGGGTCGTCCAGCACCGGTACCTCGGCATCCGTGTCCGCAGGCTCATCGGCGGCCAGCAGGGACACGGCACCCTCGTCGGTCATCAGGTGGACGACCGCCGCCGACCCCGTGAACCCGAGCGTCAGTCCTCCGCCAACCGATCTGCGACCTGCGCGTGTAATGAGGCAGATCCGGAATCGGGTTGCCGTGCCATGGCGTCCGCACGTCATCCACGTCGATCGAGCGGCTAACCCCCGAGTGGACCGCGAAGCTTGGGCGTTGAGGGCCACCCTAAGGGCCACCGCTCGTGACTCAACGGATTACAAGTCCACGCCGCCAGCGTGGGCTGCTGTCCTCGCCTAAAGCCACGTCGGAGCCGAACAGTCACCGTGCGCACGATGAGAAGACTGTCGGCTTCGGGCGAGCGGATCGATTATGCGTGATGGCTTCGGTACGCTCGGCGTTCGATACCGGTGCACCCCGAGGAGCGGCCATGGCGGAGTCAACCGACCCCCCCAAGGTTGTCGCGCCGCTGGAAGGCCACTCCAGCCGAGACGGTGACAGTCAGGTTGTCTTCAACTCGGTCAGCGGCGATGTCGGGGGGAACGTCGTCCAAGCTGGCGCCGTTCACATCCACAACCCCGATAAGCCAGCCACACCGGTACCTCGGCAACTCCCTGCCGATCCGGCACACTTCACCGGCCGAGACTCCGAGTTGGCGGAACTAGACGCGTTGCTGGAAATCGCATCGATCGGCTCGAAACCCGCAGTCCTGGTCAGTGCAGTCGCCGGCAGTGCTGGGATTGGAAAGACCGCACTCGCACTGCGGTGGGCGCACCGAGTCCGCGCCCGTTTCCCAGACGGCCAGCTCTATCTCAATCTCCGCGGGTACCACTCGCGATCGCCGATGACACCTCCGGAAGCCCTGGGTCAGCTCCTTCGTGCCTTGGGTGTCGCACCTAAGCAGGTGCCTCTGGACATCGACGAGCAAGCATCGCTGTACCGGTCCATCACCGCAGAGAAGACGGTCCTGATCATTCTCGACAACGTGGCACGGACGGAGCAGGTGGCCGAATTGCTACCTGGGTCGCCCCAGTCCTTCGTATTGGTGACTAGCCGCAGCCTACTCTCCGGCATTCAGGCGCTCCAAGGAGTCCACCGCATCCGGTTGGGACTCCTCAGCACCGAGGAGTCCATCGAGCTTCTGCGTAAAACGATCGGCCCGCAGTGGGTCAGCGCTGAACCGACGGCCGCACAGGAGTTGACACAGTTGTGCGGCAAACTCCCCCTCGCTCTTCGGATCGCCGCCCAGCGATTCACGGCGTCTCCCTACGACTCGCTTATGGAAGCTGTTTCGGAAATCCGAGAGCACAGGCTGGAGGCGCTCAGTAGCACCGATGACGATCGGGCATGCGTCAGAAGCGTGCTGTCCTGGTCCTATTCCGCGCTCCCCGACTCGAGCAAGGCGGCATTTGTGGTCCTCGGTCAGCACCCCGGTCCGGGATTCGATTTGTTGGCTGCCGCCGCGCTTCTCAATGTCAGCCTGACGCATGCGAGAAGTCAAATTTCCGCGCTCGTCGACCTTCATCTCCTGGAGCAGCCTCACCTGCGCCGTTATCGTTTCCACGACCTCGTCAGACTGTACGCGAGCGAGCTGAGCAAGGAAACCCTCGGCCCGGAGCGGGAAGAAAGTATCAAGCGCCTCGTTGGGTATTACCTGTACGTCAGTGCTGATGGCGATCGAATACTCAACGAGCACCGGAGGCGTCCCGAGATCGACGACCTCGCACCGCCGTCCGAAGTGCCGGATTTCACCAACGCGCAGGACGTCCTGAACTGGTTCGAGCTTGAAAGGGTCAACTTGATGGCCATCACCAGGATGTCCGCCGAAAGTGGCCTGGACGATCTGGCTTGGCGCACTCCCCTCCTCGCCTTCACGTTCTTCCGTCTCCGGAGCCATTGGTCGGACTACGTCGAATGCCTCACCGCAGGACTGACAGCTGCCCGTCAATGCAGCAACGAGTTCGCCGAGGGATGGATCGAGAGCAACCTGGGAATCGCCGCGAAGGAACTCGGCGAGTATGACGTCGCACTCACCCACTTCACCAGGGCACTCGAGCTTAGACAACGCCTTGGCGACCCGTACGGAGAAGGCCAGACGCTTCATCATCTGGCTGCGGTATACGAGAAGGTGGGTCGGCTCGCAGAGTCCGAACAGGCGTTGATCGCGTCCCTCGATCTTCACCGGCGAACAGAGAACCGCTACTGCGAGGCAACGACGATGCATTGCCTCGGCGAGTTCTACCTCCGTCAGGGCCGACATCGCGAAGCGATCCTGAACGCCAGAAACTCCTTGTACCTGCACCAGGAAATCGACTACCCCTTCGGGCAAGGCCACGCATGGCACCTCATCGCAGCCGTGCACGAGACACTCGATGAGTTCAACATCGCCGCCGACTCCTACGAGCAGGCATTAGAATGCCGGCGAAAGATCGGTCACATCGTCGGACAGGCCGAAACGCTCGAACGTCTGGGACACGTGTACACCGCGGACGGCAAAACGGCGGCAGGGATTGTGGCGTGGGAGGAGTCCTTATCGCTGTATGAGCAGCTCGGGGACATCCGAAGCCCGGAGCTTCGTCAGCTGCTCGGCCGGCACCAGAGCCAGTCAGCCGCCGGCTGAGCCGCCGAATCGATCGAGTCAGGAGGTGACGAATGGATCCGATCAGCTTGGCCATCGCCGCAGGGATTGCCACTAAGGGAACCGAAATCGCTGTCGGCCGGGGGGCCGAAAAGTGGAGCCAACTGGTCGCGGCGGTACGGAAGAGGCTCATTGGCGATCTAGATGGATCCGCGCTTCTGGCGAAGGCCGAGAGTGAAGGCCTTTCCTCGCCCGAAATCGATCTGCTCGCCAAGCTCATCGATTCGGCGCAATCCGAAGACGCCACTTTTCAGAGCACGCTCCAGGAAAACTGGGGACAGCTGGTCCAGGTGCAGCACTCCGACGAGCGGGTCACCAATATCATGTCGGGCAAGGCAGGCGGCCACGTCGTCCAGGCCGGCGAGATTTCGGGCGGGCTCTCGATGGGTGAGGTGCACGGTGAACCGGCGACTAGAGATCAAGGATAAGCCGTGGACTCTTTTGCTTGCGATTCGCTGATGAATGTGGTTTTTTAACCCGCTAGATCACATCGACAAACTTTGCATCGACCGAATCGGAAAGAGTGAACGTTCTGTCTCAAGTGGTTCCAAGCCTGCGGGCACGAACGGCGGAGTTTCAGTTGGAAGGGCGCACTCAGCCGGTCGGCCGGCTCACTCGTTCCGTAGCGGCGGGGGAAGCGGCGCCTCTCCCTTCAGCGCCATCTCGGCCAGCTCGATGCGTTCCGGATGGAGGACGGCGTCGCGGAGCGGGTGGCTCGGCACGTTGATGCACCGCTGACCCGCCACCGCCTCGCAGACCGGGCACTGGAGGAACAGCCCGCACTGCGGCACCAACTCGCTGCCCTGGGCCAGCGCACCCCGGCCGATCTTGACGATCGCCCGGTAGAGGTCGTCGTCCTGATGCCGGGCGGCGGCGGCTGCCACCTCCCGCATGCCCTCCCAGAACAGCTCTGCGGCCATCGGCTCGTCAATGTCGATACGCACGGTCGGGAATACCCGCCCTGGGCGTGATGGAACATCTCCCTCCAGACTTGCGATGATCGAGTGGTGACCTCCTACGTGTCCCACACCACCGTGGACTGTGCCGACGCCTATGCCCTGTCCCGCTGGTGGGCAGGCGTTCTCGACTACCGCGAGGACCCGGACGACCCGAACGAGCCGGGCCACGAGGAGTGCATGATCTACTCGCGGGACGGGCGGCATCGGCTGCTGTTCATCGAGGTGCCGGACGCGAAGCAGGTCAAGAACCGTATCCACCTCGACGCGCCCCGCCGAGGGGACGCGCGACGAGGAGCTGGCCCGGCTGACCGGGCTGGGCGCGGCAGTGGTGGCCGACCGGCGGGAGACCGACGGCACCGGCTGGGTGGTGCTCGCCGACCCGGAGGGCAACGAGTTCTGCATCCTCCGCAGCGACGCCGAGGTGGCCGCCACCCGAGCCTGACCGCGACCGAACGGCCGCCCTCAGCTCCAGCCATCGATCTTGCAGTTGTGGCACCTCCCGAACTTCGCGAACAGGGGTGTTCTGGGCGCCACAACTCCAAGATCGACGAGCGCGGGCGACGAGCGTGGGCCGCGAGGGCACGGGCGACGAGCGTGGGCGGCGGCGGGGACGAGCGCGGGTGCCAGGGGCCGGTGTGGCACGCTGCGGTGGTGATCGAGCTTGCGGACATCGAGGCGGCCGCCGACCGGATCGCCGACGTCGTGGTGCACACCCCGACCCTGCCCAGCCCGGGACTGACCGAGCTGCTCGGCGTACCGGTCACCGCCAAGTTGGAGCTGCTGCAACGTACCGGATCGTTCAAGGCCCGGGGCGCGGCGGCGAAGCTGCTCGCGCTCGACGACGCGGAGCGGGCGGCCGGGGTCGTCGCGGTCAGCGGCGGCAACCACGGCATCGCGGTCGCGGTGATGGCCGGCGCGCTCGGGGTGGCGGCGACTGTGGTGATGCCGCGCACCGCGCCCGCCCGCGCGGTCGAGGTGGCCCGTGCGGCCGGGGCCGACGTGCGGCTGACCGAGGACATGGCGGGCGCGTTCGCGCTGATGAACCGGCTGCGGGACGAGGGCGTGACGCTGCTGCACCCGTTCGACGACCCGATCGTGCTCGCCGGGCAGGGCACCGTCGGGCTGGAACTGGCCGACGACGCCGGTGAGCTGACCGACGTGCTGGTCAGCATCGGCGGGGGCGCGCTGATCTCGGGTGTGGCGGCCGCGCTGCGGGCGCGCCGGCCGGGGGTACGCGTCTGGGGCGTGGAGACCGAGGGCGCGCAGGCGATGTCGCAGGCGATCGCGAAGGGCGGGCCGGTCGAGGTGCCGTTGTCGTCGATCGTCACCACGCTCAGCGCGCCGACCGTCTCGCAGCTCACCTACGACCATGTGACCGCGCTGGTCAGTGACGTCCTCGTGGTCTCCGACGCCGAGGCGGTGCGGGGCACGCTCGAGCTGGCCGAGCACGCCAAGGTGTGGGCCGAGCCGGCCGCCGGGTGTCTGCTGCCCGCCGCCCGCCGGGTGATCGAGCGGGTGGGCGGCGACGCCCGGATCGGCCTGGTGGTCTGCGGCGGCAACGCCACCGTGACCGACGTGACCGCGTGGGCCGGCCGCTTCGGCATCTGACGCGCCGCGCCGCACGAGCCGGACAACCCCGGGGTACGCCGGCCGCCTCCGGTCCGGACGGGTGGGACCGGGTGGACGACCGGCGTACGTCAGGACGTGGCCGGGCTGACGCCGTCGAGCAGTTCGGCGAGCTTGGCCGCGGTGGCCGGGGCGTGCAGGTGCAGCCGCGCCACGTTGATGCTGTCCGTGCCGATCACGGCGAGCAGCGCCTGCCCGTTGATCGCGTACACGCTGAGGTAGCCGCCCGCGTTGCGCACCGTGGACTGCTGGAAGTCGCCCTGTCCGAGCCGGATCCCGACCTGACGGCCGAGCCCGTACGTGGTGGCGGCGAGCGCGGCCAGGTCGTCCGGGTCGGCGCCGTTCTGCAGGTTGTGCGTGACGAGCAGGCCGTCGACGCCGCCGAGGACGCAGCCGTGCACGCCGGGGATCTGCAGCCGCAGCGCGGACAGTTCCTGTGCGATGGCCGGGTACGGCAGCGCCGGGTTGCCGGCGAGTGAGGGGGGAAGCGCGCGTGGTGGCGGCAGGGTGCCGGTCTGGGCGCGCGCACGGCGGGGGAGGTCGTCCACCCGGCTCACAGTTCCAGGCTCTCCTCGATCATGCGCAGTTGGTGCCGCGCCATCGCGAGGTTGGCCCGGCTCTTGCTCACCATCAGGTAGAGGAACAGGCCCTTGCCGGTGCGGTTGCTCAGCGGGCGGATCAGGTGGTACTGGCTGCCGAGCGTGATCAGGATGTCCTCGATCTCGTCGTCGAGCTTGAGCATCTCGATGGTGCGCAGCTTGGCGCGTACGACATCGGTGTTGCCGGCGGCGGCGACCGTCAGGTCGATCTCGCCGGTGCCCCCTGCGACGCCGAGTGTCATGCCACTTGTGTAGTCGACGAGCGCGGCTCCGATCGCACCGTCGATGTCCATCGCGTTCTTCAGCGCGATGTCAAGGTTGCCCACGATTTTCTCTCCCCAGCTCGGGCCGCTGTCCGCTGAAAGCGCGACAGCGGATTCGTCCGTCGAGGCTCGCATATGGAGGCGTGAGGTGCACACGGACCGCCGGTGATCCACCTGAGCGGGCCCTCCGGACGGGCCACCGGTCCCGCGGGAGGGACCACGCCGTCCACCGCCGATCGCCGTCCGTCCCGGAAAGACGGTGCATCCATGCTATGTAGAGATCCGATAGAGTGAGCCAGTGCGACTGACCATTCCGGTGGCGAAGGTGCTCTCGGCGCTGCTCGCCGAGCCCGGGGCGCCGCGCTACGGCCTCGACCTGATGCGGCTCACCGGCCTGCCCAGCGGGACGCTCTACCCGGTGCTGCACCGCCTCCAGGATGCCGGCTGGCTCGCCGCCGACTGGGAGGACGTCGACCCGGTCACCGCCGGCCGCCCGGCCCGCCGCTACTACCGCCTCACCGGCGAGGGCACCCGGTCGGCCCGGCTGGCGCTGGCCGAGCTGCGTGCCCTCGTACCCTCCGAACGGGCCGGCGGCGCGGACCCGGCCGGGGTGCCGGCGTGGTGATCCGGCGGGTAGCGGCGCTGCTGCTGCGGGTCGCGGTGCGCCGGTGGCCGGCGGAGCTGCGCGCCGACCTGGCCCGCGAGTGGGACGCCGAGCTGCACGAGCTGGCCCGCACCGGGCAGCGGTGGGGGATGGTCCGGTTCGCCGCGAGCCTGGCGGCGCGCCTGGCGGCCACGCCACTGACCGGGCGGGCCGGGGCGCGGCGGCTGGGGCGTACCGCAGGGGTGTTGCTGCTCGCGCCGCCGGCCTGCGTCGCGGTCCTCGTGGTGGCGGCCGTGGTGATGGGCCTGGCCCGCGGGTGGCTGGAGATGCGCGTGCCGTGGGCCGTCGCCGCGCAGCTGCCGGCCTGGTCGGCGCTCACCGCGCTGCTCGGCGTCGCGCTCGCGCTCGTCGTCGCCCGGGCCGCGCGCCGGACCGTACGCGTGGGGGCGCTGCCCACCGCGCTCGGCGTGGTGCTGCCGATCGCCGCGACGGTGACCGCGTCGCTCGCGCTGTTCGCCGCCCGGGGCGAGAGCCGCGTCTGGGAGAGCGTGCCCGGGCTGCTGCTCTGGCTGGCGCTGCTGACGGCGGCGCTCTGGACTGCCGGGGTCCTGGCGCGCCGGGGCCGGGTCCGGGCCGCGTGGTTGACGGGGCTGCTCGGCGCGCTGGTGGCGGCCGACGCGGCGGTGGTGCTCGCGGTGGTCACCTCGATCCCGGCCACCGCGCCGGTGGCGGACGGCCTGCCGCCGGACGCGGTGGACCGGATCTCCGCGCCGCTCTGGCTGTTCACCTGCTGGACCGACTCGTCGTTCGGGCTGCCCCGGCCGACCGAGTGGGAACGGTTCCTCATCACCGACCGGGTGCGCGTCGAGCCGATGTTCCACCTGGCCTGCACGCCCTACGCCCTGGCGTACGCGATCGGGGCGGCCCGCCCGGCGCCGGCCGCCGCGCCCGGTCCGGAGCCCGTCCCGGCGCCCGCCTGAGGGTCGGGCGTCCCCGCTCAGCACCCGGCCGGCCCGCTCGTGGTGCCGGGCCGGCCCGGCGTCGGCCCGCGCCTCGGATGGCTCCGGGGACGGGCCGTTCGGACGAGCGGAGGCATCTGTCGGGTGTTCCGCCGTTCCCCGCCGCAACCGCCGCGACCAGGTCTAATGTGGAGAAGGCCGTGACTATTTGTGCCGTTCCGGTGGCGGCCGGGCGGTTCCGGGTGCACAGTGATCGCATGAGCGACGACGGAAGTGGTGGGCACTACTACTGGTGCACGCGACACCACCGGGTCGAGACCGATGCCGACGTGTGTCCCGCGCGGCACGTTCTCGGACCGTACGCCTCAGCCGCCGACGCGGACAACGCCCTGCAGACCGTGCGGGAGCGGAACGACGCGTGGGACGCCGAGGACGCCCGTTGGGCCGGGGAGGGCCGCTAGACGGCGCGGGAGGGCCCGCGTCGAGGTGATCCGTGCTCCGCGAGGGCGAGAGCACGTCCCCAGGAAAGGGAACCGAGATGGCCGAAGCACAGCAGGCCACCCGCCCGGCCGCGAAACGGACGACCGCGAAGAGGACCGCCGCGGGCAGGACGACGACGGTCACCAAGGCGTCGCCGAACGCCTCGGGCGCCGGCGCCGGACGGGCACCGGCGAAGAAGGCGGCGGCCAAGAAGGCGGCCGCCAGAAAGGTCGTGTCGGCGGCGCGCAAGGCGCCGGCCAAGGCCACCACCACCAGGACGACCGCGAAGAAGACAGCGGCTCGTACGGCACCGGCCGGCCGGGCCACCGCCAAGAGCGCGCCGGCCAAGAAGACCACCGCGAAGAAGACGGCGGCGAAGAAGACCACGGCGGCGAAGAAGACAGCGGCGGCGACGAAGACCACGGCGGCCCGCAAGACCACGACGGCCCGGACCACCGCCACCGCGAAGAAGGCGCCGGCCCGCAAGACGACCACCGCGAAGAAGACGACGGCGGCCAAGAAGACCACCGGCGCGCGCAAGGTCACCGCGGCGGCGAAGAAGACCACCGCCGCGGCGAAGAAGGCGCCCGCGAAGAAGACCACCGCCTCGACGCGTCCCACGGCGCGCAAGACGGCGGCGAAGAAGGCGCCCGCGCGCAAGACCACCACCGCGCGCAAGACCACCACCACGGCGAAGAAGACCACCGCCGCGAAGAAGGCGCCGGCCCGTAAGAGCACCGCCGCCAAGAGCACCACCGCACGCAAGGCGCCGGCCCGCCGCGCCTGACGCCGTGGACACCGCTCTCTCCCGGGGAGCGGAACGTGCGGGTCGCTGTCAGGATTGAGCGCGTGGTGATCCGACGCGTACTGGCGCCCCGTATCGACTTCGGCGCGCTGCGCCGCGAGCTGGGACTGCCCGAGGGCTTCCCGGCCGCGGCGCAGCGCGAAGCCGACCTGGCCGCCGCCGCGCTGCCGCCGGCCGTCGCCGACCGGACCGACATCCCGTTCGTCACCGTCGACCCGGCGACCTCGCGCGACCTCGACCAGGCCATGCACCTCACCCGCCGTCCCGGCGGCGGCTACCGCGTCCGGTACGCGATCGCTGACGTCCTGACCCACGTACGCCTCGGTGGTGACCTGGAGGCCGAGACGTGGCGTCGGGGACAGACGGTCTACCTGCCCGACGGCAACGTGCCGTTGCACCCGCACACGCTCAGCGAGGGGGCGGCCAGCCTGCTGCCCGACGCCGACCGGGCCGCCGTGCTCTGGACCGTCGACCTGGACGCCGACGGCGGCACGGTGGCGGTCACGCTGGAGCGGGCGCTGGTGCGCAGCCGGGCCAAGCTCGACTACGGCGGCGTACAGCGCGACGCCGACGCGGGGCGGCTGCCCGAGCCGATCGCCCTGCTGCCCGAGATCGGGGCGCTGCTCACCGCCCGGGGCCTGACCCGGGGCGCGATCAACCTGCCGCTGCCGGAGCAGGACGTCGAGCCCGACGGGGACGGGTGGCGGCTGGTGCTGCGCGGCCCCGGCCCGATGGAGGAGCACAACGCGCAGATCTCGCTGCTGACCGGCATGGCCGCCGCCGACATCATGCTGGCCGGCCGGATCGGGCTGCTGCGCACCATGCCCCGTCCCCGCGCGGAGGCGGTCGAACGGCTGCGCCTCGCCGCCGGCCCGCTCGGCGTGCCCTGGCCGGACGGCACACCAGTGGGTCAGGTGCTCGACGGGCTGGACACCTCCCGGCCCCGGGTGGCCGCCTTCGTCGACCAGGCCGCCGAGCTGATGCGCGGCGCGGCGTACACCGCCTTCGACGGCGAGGTGCCCGAGCAGCCCGAGCACGGCGGCGTGGCCGCCGCGTACGCGCATGTCACGGCGCCGCTGCGCCGCCTGGCCGACCGCTACGCCACCGAGGTCTGCCTGGCCCTGCACGAGGGCCGGGAGGTGCCCGAGCAGGTCCGGGCCGCGCTGCCGAAGCTGCCCGAGGTGATGGCTGCGACCGACCGGACCGCCGGTGCGGCCACCCGGGGCGCCGTGGAACTGGCCGAGGCGGTGCTGCTCGCGCACCGGGTGGGGGAGACGTTCGAGGCGGCCGTGCTCGACGTGGACGAACCGCGCCCGGCGGGCAACGGCCGCCCGGGCCGCCCGCCCGGCGGCACGATCGCGCTCGACGAGCCGCCGGTACGCGCCCGCTGCACCGGCGAGCTGCCGCTGGGCGAACGCGTCCGGGTACGGCTCACCGTCGCCGACCCGGTCCAGCGCCGGGTCGCCTTCGAACGGGCCTGACCAGCGCGGCCATTGTCACAGCATCGGGATGCACCGCACGCCGCCGTGCTTTGCGAGGATGTGCCCATGGCTTATGACGCGACCACGCTGCCCGACGTCTCCGGGCTGACCGTCGGCATCATCGGTGGCACCGGCGACCAGGGACGGGGTCTCGCCTACCGGTTCGCCCGGGCCGGGCAGACCGTGCTGATCGGCTCCCGCACGGCGGAACGGGCCAACCAGGCCGCCGCCGAGATCGCCGCCCTGCCCGGGGTGGCCGACGGCGCTCTGGTCTCCGGCGGCGACAACGAGGACGTCGCGCGGCGCAGCGACGTGGTGATCGTGGCGGTGCCGTGGGACGGGCACGCGGCCACCGTCGCCGCGCTCGCCGAGCCGCTGGTCGGCAAGATCGTGGTGGACTGCGTCAACCCGCTCGGCTTCGACAAGCAGGGCCCGTACGCGCTCACCGTCGACGAGGGCAGCGCCGTGCAGCAGGCCGCCGCGCTGCTGCCCGAGTCCCGGGTGTGCGCCGCGTTCAACCACGTCAGCGCGCCGCTGCTGGCCGACCCGGAGATCGACCGGATCGAGCTGGACGTGCTGATCTGCACCGAGGAGCGGGAACTCGTGGGTGTGGTCGGCGCGCTGGCCGCGCGGATCCCCGGCATGCGGGGCATCTACGCCGGGCGGCTGCGCAACGCCCACCAGATCGAGGCGTTCACCGCGAACCTGATCGCGATCAACAAGCGTTACAAGGCGCACGCCGGCATCCGCGTCACCGACGTCTGACGTGCGCGCCGCCGTCGCCGCGTGCGCCGCGGCGGCGTCTGTTAAGAAGGGGCCCCTCCTCTACGCCAGGCGTTAAGAAGGGGCCCTTCCTTACATCCATCCCTCAGAAGGTGTGCTCGGGGGCGGGGAACTCGCCGCCGCGTACCTCGTCGGCGAACCGGCGGGTCGCGTCCGTCAGCGCGCCCGCCAGGTCGGCGTAGCGCTTGACGAAGCGCGGCGCCCGCCCGGTACGCAGCCCGGCCATGTCCTGCCAGACCAGCACCTGCCCGTCGGTGTCCGGGCCGGCCCCGATCCCGACGGTGGGGATGGACAGCTCGGCGGTGACCCGCTTGGCCACCTCGCCCGGCACCATCTCCAGCACCACGGCGAACGCGCCCGCCTCGGCCACCGCCCGCGCGTCGGCGAGCACCTCCTCGGCGGCCTCGCCCCGGCCCTGCACCCGGTAGCCGCCGAGCGTGTGCTCGCTCTGCGGGGTGAAACCGATGTGTGCCATCACCGGGATGCCGGCGCCGGTGATCGCCTCGATCTGGGCGGCGCAGCGCCGCCCGCCCTCCAGCTTCACCGCGTGGCAGCCGCCCTCCTTCATGAACCGCACCGCGGTGCGCAGCGCCTGCGCCGGGCCTTCCTCGTACGAGCCGAACGGCAGGTCGCCGACGATCAGCGAGTGCTTCGTGGCCCGCACCACGGCACGTACCAGCGGCAGCAGTTCCTCGGCGGTCACCGGCAGCGTGGTCTCGTAGCCGAAGACGTTGTTCGCCGCGGAGTCGCCGACCAGCAGCACCGGGATCCCCGCCTGGTCGAAGATCGAGGCCGTGTACTGGTCGTACGAGGTGAGCATCGCCCACCGCTCGCCGCGCTCCTTGGCGGCGATCAGGTCGCGGGTGCGTACCCGCCGGGTGGCCGGCCCGCCGTAGAGCGCGGTCACCTCGGCCGGGGTGGACTCCACCATGACAATCTCCTTCCTCGAGGCCGCGCACGCGGTCCCCGGGTTCCCCGCGATCGTCGCACCGGGCGGCGGGCCGCGGGCAGGTCGCAGTGGAGGATGTCACTCCCCGGCCGGGGGAACGGTCAGCCGTCCTCGCGCCAGCGGTTGGTGATCGGCAGCCGCCGGTCCCGCCCGAACGCCTTCATGGAGATCTTGGTGCCGGGCGCCGACTGCCGTCGCTTGTACTCGGCGGTATCCACCATCCGCAGCACCTTGTCCACCACGGCCGGGTCGTGGCCGGACTCGACCAGGCCGTCGCGGCCCAGGTCACCGTCGACGTAGCCGATCAGGATCGGGTCGAGCACGTCGTAGTCGGGCAGCGTGTCGCTGTCGAGCTGGCCGGGGCTCAGCTCGGCCGACGGCGGCTTGCCGATCGAGTTCTCCGGGATCGGCGGCGTCTGCCCGCGCCGTGCCGCGTCCGCGTTGCGCCACTTCGCCAGCCGCCACACCAGCGTCTTCCAGACGTCCTTGACCGGGTTGTAGCCGCCCACCGAGTCGCCGTAGAGCGTCGAGTAGCCCACCGCCAGCTCGCTCTTGTTGCCGGTGGTGAGCACCAGGTGGCCCTCCTGGTTCGACAGCGCCATCAGGATCACGCCGCGGACCCGGGCCTGGAGGTTCTCCACCGCCACCCCGGACAGCGACATATTCGCCAGGAACGAGTCCACCATCGGCTGGATCGGCTCGACCCGGTAGTCCAGGCCGGTGCGCTTCGCCAGGTCCTCGGCGTCGGTGCGGGAGTGCTCGGAGGAGTGCTGGCTGGGCATCGAGACGCCGACGACCCGGTCCGGGCCGACCGCGTCCACCGCGATGGCCGCGGCCACCGCCGAGTCGATGCCGCCGGACAGGCCGAGCACCACCGACGGGAAGCGGTTCTTGTCGACGTAGTCACGCAGGCCCAGCACCAGCGCGTGCCACACCTCGGCCTCGTCGGCGACCGGTTCGATGATGCCGCCGTCCGCCGCCGGTCCGGTCGGCGCGGCCGGGATCGCCGGGATCTCGTGGCGGACCACGCGCATCCCGTCGGTCAGCGCGCCGGTCCCGCCGGGCGTACCGGCCGCCGGCAGCTCCAGGTCGTGCACCACCAGGTGCTCGACGAACTGCGGCGCCCGGGTCAGCAGCGTGCCGTCCGCGGTGACGATCATCGAGTCGCCGTCGTAGACCAGCTCGTCCTGGCCGCCGACCATGTTCACGTACGCGATGGGGGCGCCGGCCTCGGCGGCGCGCCGACGCACCAGCGGCAGCCGCACGTCGTCCTTGTTCAGCTCGTACGGCGAGGCGTTGATGCTCAGCACCAGCCCGACGCCGGCCTCCCGGGCCACCGCGAACGGGCCGCCGGCCTGCCACAGGTCCTCGCAGATGGTCAGCGCCACGTCGACCCCGCCGACGCGCACCACGGTCAGTGTGTCGCCGGGGACGAAGTAGCGGTCCTCGTCGAAGACGCCGTAGTTGGGCAGGTGGTGCTTGAAGTAGGTGGCCACCACCTCGCCCCGGTGCAGCACCGCCGCCGCGTTGCGGGCGCCCCGGCCCGGCTGGGCGTCGGCGCTGACCTGCGGAGGGCCGTCCGCGTCCAGGTAGCCGACCATCACCGGCAGGTCACCGAGGCCGTCGGCGGCCAGGTCGGCGGCGAGCCGGTGCAGCGCGGCACGGGACGCGGCCACGAACGAGCGGCGGAACACCAGGTCCTCGACCGGGTAACCGGTGAGCATCAGCTCGGGGAACAGGACGAGTTGGGCGCCGGCGTCGGCGGCCTGACGACTCCACGAGCGGACCAGGCCGGCGTTGCCGGCGAGGTCGCCTACCGTCGGGTTGACCTGGCACAGGGCGAGACGCAGGGTGGGCATGCCTCCATCTTCCCCCAGCCGTCCGGGCCGAATCCGACAGGTCGCGGGATACCGGGGCGGCCGGCCGCGCGTCCCGGCGGGCCGGACACGGCGGGACGGCCGGCCGGGGGTAGGCGTAACGTCGGCGTAACGAGCCCGGTGGAGACTGGGCGGTCAGGCCGGGCCGGCCCGACCGGTGCGGACGTACGTGTCACGAGGGGTGGAAGTGGACCGTCAGCAGGAGTTCGTCCTCCGCACGCTGGAAGAGCGGGACATCCGTTTCGTCCGGCTGTGGTTCACCGATGTGCTCGGCACGCTCAAGAGCGTCTCGGTGGCCCCGGCGGAGCTGGAGGCGGCCTTCGACGAGGGAATCGGGTTCGACGGCTCCGCGATCGAGGGCTTCGCCCGGGTCTTCGAGTCGGACATGGTGGCCATGCCGGACCCGACCACGTTCCAGGTCTTCCCGTTCGAGGGCGGGGTGAGCGGCGAGAGCGCCCGGATGTTCTGCGACATCTCGCTGCCCGACGGCAGCCCGTCGTGGGCCGACCCGCGGCACGTGCTGCGCCGGATGCTCTCCCGGGCCGCCGACAAGGGCTTCACCTTCTACACCCACCCGGAGATCGAGTTCTTCCTGCTGGAGAACGGTCCGCAGGACGGCTCGGTGCCGATCCCGGTGGACACCGGCGGCTACTTCGAGCACACCACGCACGCCGTCGCGCGGGACTTCCGCCGCCAGGCCGTGCTGGCGCTGGAGCGGATCGGCATCTCGGTGGAGTACAGCCACCACGAGGTCGCCCCCGGCCAGCAGGAGATCGACCTGCGCTACGCCGACGCGCTCACCACCGCCGACAACATCATGACGTTCCGACACGTGGTGAAGGAGGTGGCGCTCTCCACCGGTGTGCAGGCCAGCTTCATGCCGAAGCCGTTCACCGACCAGCCGGGCAGCGGCATGCACACGCACCTGTCGCTGTTCGAGGGGGAGCGCAACGCGTTCCACGACGCCGGTGACCCGATGAAGCTGTCGAAGGTCGCCAAGTCGTTCATCGCCGGTCTGCTCACCCACGCCCGGGAGTACACCGCGGTCACGAACCAGTGGGTGAACTCGTACAAGCGGCTGTTCCCGCAGGCGCTGCCGGACCGGATCACCGAGAGCCCCGCGTACGTCTGCTGGGGTCACCTGAACCGGTCCGCGCTGGTGCGGGTGCCCGCGTACGGCAAGCCGAACTCGGCCCGGGTCGAGGTGCGTTCGCTGGACTCCGCGACCAACCCCTACCTGGCGTTCGCGGTGATGCTCGGCGCCGGCCTCAAGGGCATCGAGGAGGGCTACGAGCTGCCCCCCGGCGCCGAGGACGACGTCTGGTCGCTGAGCAGCGCCGAGCGCCGCGCCATGGGCTACGAGGCGCTGCCGGAGAACCTGGCCGAGGCGATCGACGTGATGGCCGGCTCGGAGCTGGTGGCCGAGGTGCTCGGCGAGCACGTTTTCGACTTCTTCCTCCGCAACAAGCGCTCCGAGTGGGAGCAGTACCGCCGCGAGGTCACCCCGTACGAGCGGCAGCGCTACCTCTCGCTCTAGATCGTTGTGGCGCGGTGCCGCTATCGTCTGCGGCACCGCCCGGCACCTCCGCCGGGCGGCGTGAGCCGGGGAGGCGTTGGTGCTGGGAGATCTGCTCGACGGGGCGTGGCAGAGCATCGTGTTCGGGCTGGTCGGGGTGGCGCTGATGGCCGCCGGGTTCCTGCTCGTCGACCTGCTCACCCCGGGCAAGCTGCGGGAGCTGATCTGGGTACGCCGCAACGGCAACGCCGCGCTGCTGCTCGCCGCCAACCAGCTCGGCATCGCCGGCATCGTCTTCACCGCTGTGCTGACCAGCTACAGCTCGTTCACGAAGGGCCTGGCGTCCACAGTGGTGTTCGGGCTGGTCGGCCTGCTGGTGATGGCGGTGGCCTTCCTGGTGCTGGACCTGCTCACCCCGGGCAAGCTGGGCGACGTCATCGCCGCCGACGAGCCGCACCCGGCCGCCAGGGTCAGCGCCGCCACCCACTTCGGCGCCGCGCTGATCGTCTGCGCCTGCATCGCCTGAGCGGTGTCGTACCCCCGGGTTAGCGTCCGGGGGTGAACCGCACCGATCGCCTCTACGCCCTGGTCGAGGAGCTGCGGGCGGTGTCGCCGCGCCCGCGCAGCGCGAGCTGGCTGGCCCGCCGATTCGAGGTGAGCACCCGCACCGTCGAGCGCGACATCTCCGCGTTGCAGGGCACCGGGGTGCCGATCTGGGCCGAGCCGGGCCGCACCGGCGGCTACGCGGTCGACCGGGCCCGCACGTTGCCGCCGGTCAACCTGACACCGGCCGAGGCGGTGGCGATGGCCGTCGCGCTGCACCGGCTCGGCGGTTCCCCGTTCGCCCCGGCGGCGGGCGCCGCGCTGCGCAAGCTGGTCGCGGTGATGCCGCCGGCCGATGTGGCCGAGGCGCACCGGCTCGCCGGCCGGGTGCACCTGGTCGGCGACGGACCGGGCACGCCCGTCCCGGCCGCCGTCGCCGACGCGGTCGCCGCCGGGCGGGTGCTGCGCCTGCGGTACGCCGACCGCGGCGGCGCCGATTCGGTACGCGACGTGGAGCCGCTCGCCTATCTGGGCAACTCGGTGCACTGGTACCTGGTCGCCTGGTGCCGGCTGCGCGACGGTGTGCGTTGCTTCCGCACCGACCGGATCCGCTCGGTGCACCCGCTGGCCGAGCCGGTGACCCGGGAGTGGCGTCCCGGCGACCTCGACGTGCCGGTCGACCGGGTGCGCCCGCTCACCCTGGTCTGATTCGGATGGAAACACCGACAGGACGCTGTCGTGTGCCGGCACCACGCTGAATCCTGACGACGCCGGCGACCGCCGGCGCGAACCTCAGGAGGCAGCATGTCCAGCACGCCCGTGACCTGGTTCGAGATCGGCTCCGACCGGCCGGACGAGGCGCAGCGGTTCTACGCCGACCTGTTCGGCTGGAGTTTCGAGGAACAGGGCGGCCCGGCCGGGTCGTACCGGCAGACGGCGGCCGGCGGTGAGCGGGGGATCGGCGGCGCGATCCGGGGCACCGACACCGGCAACTACGCGATCTTCTACGCCGAGGTGGCGGACGTCGCGGAGACCTGCCGCCGGGCCGAGGCGACCGGCGGTGTCGTGGTGACGGCGCCGGTGACCACGCCCGCCGGCCTGGTGCGCGCCCTGCTGCGCGACCCGTCGGGCAATCTGCTCGGCGTCTTCACCCCGCCCGCCGAGGGCTGACAGCACGTCGGGTGTGGTCGTCGTCGGGACTGCCGTACCGGAACGGCTTGGTGGCGGTGCCCGTTCGGGCACCGCCACCGGGGGTGGCCCCGCTCAGCTCCGGCCAGGAGGAGGGAACGGCCGGTGAGGGGCGGCGGGGCCACCGCGTCACTTGCCGCCCTGGCCCTCCTGCTCGGCCTCGGCGCCCTGGTCGGCCTTGTCGCCGCCCTTGCCGTGGTGGCCGGGCCGGCCGTCGTGGCCGCCCTTGCCCAGGCCCGGGAACACGCCCGCCTCGGCGGCCTTGAGCACCGCGTCGGCCTGCTCCTGGGTCAGCTTGCCGTCGGTGACGGCCTGGTCCAGCCGCTCCTTCAGCGCGGCCTGCCGGTCCTCGGTCGACGGCCGCTCCGGCCGCTCCGGGCGGTCGCCCTGGCGCTGCTCGTGCAGCTTCTCCAGCGCCGCGGTGACCTTGTCGGTCGAGACGCCCAGCTCCTTGGCGAGCGCCTCGGCGAACTCGGCCTGCCGGTCGGCGTGCTTCTGGCGGCGGTCGTCAGCCTGGTCGGTGCTGCCGGCGCTCGAAGACGGGTTCGGGCTCTTGTCGTCGGCGAGCGCCACCGTCGGGGCGGCGATCCCGACGCCGAGCACGCCGGCGGCGGCCAGGCCGGCCAGCAGCTGCTTCTTCGACATCGTGCGGATCATGCGATTCTCCTGTTCGGTGGTGGTGCGATGACGTCACCGACAGTGGCCGCCGGAACTGAGGGCCACCCGTGGCGAACCTGTCAGCGAGCTGGCAACCCGCCCGGAAGGCCCGAATTATTCGTGTTGCTGCCTCCCCGGAGTGCCCGCGAGGCTGGGGCGAACCCGACGAAAGGCCACTCGATGACACAGCCCGCCATCCGCGAGATCCCGCTCACCGGGCCGGGCTCCGGGCCGTACTCGATCACGGTCGGGCCCGACGGCGCGCTCTGGCTGGCGCTGGCCGGCTCCGGCGGCGTCGCCCGGCTCGGCCTCGACGGTGAGGTACGGACCTACCGCGACGACCCGCCCGGCAGCCGCCCGCTGATCATCGTCGCCGGCCCCGACGACGCGCTCTGGTACACCCGCTCGGGTGACGACCGGCTCGGCCGGATCACCGTCGACGGCGAGACCGGCTCGGTGCCGCTGCCGCCCGGCTGCGGCCCCTGCGGGCTGGCGGCCGGTGCGGACGGCGCGCTCTGGTACGCCGGGATGAGCGACGACACGATCGGCCGGGTGAGCGTCGACGGAGAGGTCACATCCTTCCCGCTGCCGGCGGCCAAGGGCTTCCCGTCGATGCTGGCCGCCGGCCCGGACGACGCGCTCTGGCTCACGCTCAACCAGGCGAACGCGATCGCCCGGGTCGACCTGGACGGCGAGGTGACAGTGCATCCGCTGCCCACCGAGGCGGCCGGGCCGGTCGGCATCACCCGCGGTGGCGACGGCGCCCTCTGGTTCGTCGAGATCCTCGCCGGGCAGCTCGGCCGGATCACGCCGGACGGGCGGATCGACGAGATCCCGTTGCCGGACCGGACGGCGCGCCCGCACGCGATCGTCGCCGACCCGGCCGGTGGCTGCTGGTTCACCGAGTGGGGCGCCAACCGCATCGGCCACGTCGACCCCGACGGTCACATCACCGCCCACACCCTGCCCACGCCGGCCTCGGAACCCCACGGCCTGACGGTCACCCCCGACGGCTCGGTCTGGGCTGCCCTGGAGATCGGCGCCGTCGCCCACCTCGCGCCCTCCCAGCGTCGATCATGAGGTTGGCGGCAGTCCAGAGATCCACAACTGCCGCCAACCTCATGATCAACCCGGTGGGCGGACGGCGGCGGTGACCGTCAGGGTGCCGGTGGTGGCGTCGAGCCGGGCACTGGTGTTCACCGGGACGGTGAGCTGGCCGGGGCCGTGACCGATCGGCAGGCCGCCGAGCACCGGCACGCCGAGGTCGCCCAGGCGGTCGGTGAGCACGTCCACGACAGTGGTGTCCCAGCCGTCCGCGCACTCGGTGAACTGGCCGACCGCCACCCCGGCGATCCCGTCCAGCGCGCCGCAGCGGCGCAGGTGGGTGAGCATCCGGTCGATCTTGTACGGCGGCTCCTGCACCTCCTCGACCAGCAGGATCGCCCCGGTCAGGTCGGGCATGTCCGGCGTACCGATGGACGCGGTGATCAGGCACAGGTTGCCGCCGATCAGCCGGCCCTCGGCCCGCCCGGGCACCCGCACCGGGTACGTCTCCTCCGCCTCGACCGCCGCGACCGTCACCGGCTCGGCGCTGGTCAGCGCCGCGTGCAGCGACTCCGCCGAGCGGACCGGCGTGCGTTCGTCCCGCCACGCCGCACCCGGACCGTGCACCCCGGCCAGGCGGGCGCCCCGCCACAGCGCGAACTGCAACGCGGTGATGTCGGAGAACCCGGCCACCACCTTCGGGTCCCGGCGCACCGCCGCCATGTCGATCAGGTCGACCACCCGCTGTGCGCCGTAGCCGCCCCGGGTGCAGATCACCCCGCGGATCTCCGGGTCGGCGAACGCGGCGTTGAGGTCCGCGGCCCGCAGCGCGTCGTCGCCGGCCAGGTAACCCCGCCGGGCGTACGCGTTCGGCGCGGGCACCGGCCGCAACCCCCAGCCGGTCAGCAGCTCGATGCCGCGGGCCACCCGCTCGGGACGGGTCGGCCCGGACGGGGACACCAGCATCACCGCGTCGCCGGGACGCAGGGCCGGCGGGCGCAGGCAGTCGTCAGGCACGATCGGAGCCTAGGGCCTGCCGGACCGTGCCCTGTCGGGCGCACCGGTTAGCCTCGACGTCGTGGCGACCGCGCTGGTGATCGAGAACGACCCGACCGACGACCTCCGCCGCCTGGGGGAGTGGCTCATCGAAGGGGGCCTTGAGCTGCGTGTGCTGCGTCCGCACGCCGGCGACGTGCTCCCCACCGACCTGGAGGGATACGCCGCGCTCGTGGTGCTCGGCGGCGACCAGCAGGCCTACCCGGGGGCCGACGACGCCCCCGGCGCGCCCTGGTTCCCGGCGCTGGAGGGGCTGCTGCGCAAGGCGGTCCGCGGGCGGGTGCCCACGCTCGCCGTCTGCCTCGGCGCGCAACTGCTCGCCACCGCGCACGCCGGCCGCGTCGAGCGCAGCCCGTCCGGCCCGGAGGTCGGGCCGGCGCTCGTGGGCCGGCGCGACGCCGCCGAGGACGACCCACTGTTCCGGTACGTGCCGTTGATGCCCGACGTGTTCCAGTGGCACGCCGACGAGATCACCGAGCTGCCGCACGGCGCGACGCTGCTCGCCGCGTCCACCCGCTACCCGCACCAGGCGTTCCGTCTCGGCGACCGGGCCTGGGGCCTGCAGTTCCACATCGAGTGCGACACCGCGATGATCGCCGAGTGGTCCCGCGACTCGGCAGTGCTGGCCGAGCTGGGCTACGACCCCGAACTGGTGGTGGCCGCCTGCGACCGGGTGATGGCCGACGTCGAGGAGGCGTGGCAGCCGTTCGCGATCCGGTTCGCCGCGCTCGCGCTCGGCGAACTCGGCGACGACAACCCGCGCCGCAGCCTGCCGCTGCTCGGGGCCTGACGGTGACCCGGCCGGCCCGCGGGCGCCTGGCCCGCTACGGATTCGCCGAGGGTGACGGCGCCACCCGCGCCGTGGACCTGCTCGGCCCGGACGGGCTCGCCCTCTGGCGGCCCGACACCCAGGAACCCGCCGACGACCGCGCCGCCGAGCTGCTCGGCGCGCTGTCCCGCGCCGCCGACCCCGATCTGGCACTGCGTCAGCTGCACCGGCTGGTCGAGTCCGAGCGGCGCTCCGGCGACGAGGTGGCCGTCCGCGACGCCCTGGCCGCCGACCCCGGGCTGCGCCGCCGGCTGGTCGCGGTGCTCGGCGCCTCCTCCGCGCTCGGCGACCACCTGGTCGCCAACCCCGGGCAGTGGGCGGTGCTGGCGACCGAGCCGGACGGGCTCGCCCCCACCGCGGACGGCCGGCTCGACCTCAGCGTCGCCGCCCGGCTCACCACCATGACCGGCGCGGTCCCGCTGCTGCGGCAGGCGTACCGTCTCGCGCTGCTGCGGATCGCGGCGGCCGACCTGACCGGCGGGCGCGGCCTGGAGCAGACCATGGCGGCGCTGTCCGGGCTGGCCGACGCCACGCTGGCCGCCGCCTACGACATCGCCGCCGACGAGCTGCCCGACGGCACGCCGCGCCCCCGCCTCGCGGTCGTGGCGATGGGCAAGTGCGGCGGCGACGAGCTGAACTACGTCTCCGACGTCGACGTCATCTTCGTCGCCGCGACCGACGACGACCTGCCCGCCGCGACCCAGGTCGCCACCCGGCTGATCCAGATCTGCGGGCTGGTGGCCTGGCCGGTCGACGCGGCGCTGCGGCCCGAGGGCAACCGGGGGCCGCTGGTCCGCACGCTCGCCAGCCACCTCGCCTACTACAAGCGCTGGGCCCGCACCTGGGAGTTCCAGGCGTTGCTCAAGGCCCGCCCGGCCGCGGGCGACCTGGAGCTGGCCCGGGAGTGGATCGAGGCGCTGGCCCCGCTCGTGTGGACCGCCGCCGAACGCCCCGAGGCGGTCCAGGACGTCCGCTCGATGCGTCGCAAGATCCTCGACAACGTGCCGCCGAAGGAGCTGGAACGCGAGATCAAGCGCGGTCCGGGTGGGCTGCGCGACATCGAGTTCGCCGTGCAGCTGCTCCAGCTCGTGCACGGCCGGGGCGACGAGTCGCTGCGCGTGCCGGGCACCGTACCGGCGCTGCGCGCGCTGGTCGCCGGCGGCTACGTGGGCCGCGCCGACGGGGAGGCGCTGCTGCGCGGATACCGCTTCCTGCGCGCCGTCGAGCACCGGCTCCAGCTCCAGGCCCTGCGCCGCACCCACACCGTGCCGACCGAACCGGCCGCGCTGCGCTGGCTCGCCGCCGCGCTCGGCTACGCGGCCACCCCGGGCCGCAGCGCCGTCGAGGAGTTCCGCGCCGAGTGGGTCACCCACGCCACCGAGGTACGCCGGCTGCACGCCAAACTGCTCTACCGGCCGCTGCTGGAATCCGTGGCCCGGGTACCGGCCGAAGGGCTGCGCCTCACGCCCGAGGCGGCCCGGCACCGGCTGGAAGTGCTCGGCTTCGCCGACCCGGCCGGCGCGCTGCGGCACCTCCAGGCGCTCACCGGCGGCGTCAGCCGTACCGCAGCCATCCAGCGCACGCTGCTGCCGGTGCTGCTCGACGAGTTCGCCGACGCCCCCGAGCCGGACCGCGGTCTGCTCAACTACCGGCAGGTCTCCGACAAGCTCGGCAGCACCCCCTGGTACCTGCGTCTTCTGCGCGACTCCGGCCCGGTGGCGCGCCGGCTGGCCCGGGTGCTGTCCTCGTCCCGGTACGCGGCCGACATGCTGGCCCGCGAACCGGAGGCGCTGCGGCTGCTCGCCGAGGACAGCGAACTGACCCCGCGTCCACGGGAGACGCTCGTCGAGGGCTTCGCCGCGGCTGCCGCCCGCCACGACGACCCGGTCGAGGCGATCCGGGCGGTCCGCGCGCTGCGCCGCCGGGAGCTGGTCCGGATCGCCGCCGCCGACGTGCTCAGCCACGCCGGTTCGCTGGCACCGCTCACCCCGCGCCCGGTCGGCGGCGGGGAACGCCGGCCCACTGTGGTGGACGTGACCGCCGTCGGCACCGCGTTGTCGCACGTCGCCGACGCCACGCTGGCCGCCGCGCTGCGCGCCGCCCGTACCGTCCACCCCGGGCCGCCCGGCCTGCGCTTCGCGGTGATCGGGATGGGCCGGCTCGGCGGGTACGAGTCGAACTACCTCTCCGACGCCGACGTGCTGTTCGTCTACGACCCGCCGCCCGGGGTGGAGGAGAGCGTGGCGAGCGCCGCCGCGCAGGCCATCGCCGAGGAGCTGCGCCGGCTGCTGTCCGCGCCCGCCCCCGACCCGCCGCTCGGCGTCGACGCCGACCTGCGCCCCGAGGGCCGGCAGGGCCCGCTGGTGCGCAGCCTGGCCGCGTACGCCCAGTACTACGCGCGCTGGTCCCGGGTGTGGGAGGCGCAGGCGCTGCTGCGGGCCCGGTACGTCTGCGGCGACGCCGACCTGGGCGCCGAGTTCGAGGCCATGATCGAGCCGGTGCGCTACCCGGCCGAAGGGCTGAGCCGCGAGCAGGTGATCGAGATCCGCCGGATCAAGGCACGGGTGGAGACCGAGCGGCTGCCCCGCGGCGCCGACCCGGCCACGCACACCAAGCTGGGCCGGGGCGGGCTGGCCGACGTCGAGTGGGCGGTGCAGTTGCTCCAGCTCCGCTACGCCGGTCAGGTGCCCGCGCTGCGCGGCACCCGTACGCTCGACGCCCTCGCCGCCGCCCGTGACGCCGGGCTGCTCGACGCCTCCGACGCCGCCGAGCTGGCCGCCGGATGGACGCTCGCGGCCGAGGTTCGCGACGCGCTGATGCTGGTACGCGGCCGGGCCGGCGACCAGCTGCCCCGGCACGGGGTGGAGCTGGCCGGTGTGGTGCGGCTGCTCGGGCGCGAGGACCAGGGCGAGTTCCTCGACGAGTACCTGCGCACCGGCCGCCACTCCCGCACAGTCGTCCAGCGAATCCTCGAGTCCCCCCTCTAGCCCAAGCCGCCCTCTACCGCCCCGCCTCCCCTCGGCGTTGATCTTGCACTTGTGGCCCCGGCGAAAGGGGTATATCCGACTCTCGAGGGGTCGCAACCGCAAGATCGACGGGGCAGGGGCAGGGGCAGGGGCAGGAGGGGCGGGTGGGTCAGCTTGTGAGGGTGTAGGTGCCCTCTCGGGGGACCGTCACGGTGGTCCAGGTGCCGTCTCGGGTGACTTCGGCGCCGCCTGAGGCGGTCAGCCAGCGGTCGTGGCGGACGCGGATCGGGATCGGGCCGGCTGTGGGGGCGCGGAACGTGATCGAGGCGCCGTCCTGGCTGATCAGCTCACCCGGTGCGCCGACCAGCGGGGTGGGGTCGGCGACCGCGTACAGCTTCCAGTGCCGGTCCGACCAGACCTCGGTCAGGTACGGCTGGCCCGCCTCCACCAGCTTCGCCTCCGACGAACCCACCCAGGAGAACTCGGCGTCGGGCACGGCCACGTACTGCACCGCGTTGTCGGCCAGCCAGTCCCGGTAGGTGATCGGGGTCAGTGGAACGCCGGTGCCGTCCGCGCCGGGCACCGTGGTGAAGAACAGCGGATTGCGGTCGATGTCGGCCTGCCGCAGCCAGCCCCGGGCCAGCGGCACGTCGCCCATGTGGGCCGCCTCCCAGTAGTTGCGGGTCGGCGGCACCTCCACCCGCCCGGTCAGGCCGCGCCGGGCCAGTTCCGCGCGCAGCGGGGCGAAGTACGCCGGGTCGGCGGTCGGGTCGTCGGCGCTGCGCAGGTCGGCGGTGACCACCGGCGGCTGCCACCAGCACACCATCGCCAGCAGCGCGGCCAGCGCGAACGCCCCGGCGAGCCGGGAGCGCCGACCGGCGGCGCGGAGCCGACCGGACAGCGGGGCGGGAAGCGTCGCGGTGGCGGCCAGCACCGGCAGCGCGAACATCACCACCAGGCGGGTGGCGTTCAGCCCCACCGGGGTGTGCAGCAGCGCCGACGCCAGCACCCCGGCCGCGGACAGCAGCGCGCCGACCCGCACCGGCCGGTACGCGACGAGAGCCGCCACGACCAGGCTCGTCACCACGGCGTGCACGGTGTCGGCCGTGCTGATGTTCATCCAGCCGCCCTCGCCGAACAGCAGCCCGGTCACCGCCAGCGGCGCGGCGGCCGGTACGGCGAGCAGCAGGCCGTCGGCGTACCTGCGGGTCAGCAGCAGCGCGACGCCGGCGAGCCCGACGAACAGCCCGGCCACCGGGCTGGCCGCGGAGGCGAGCAGTGCGGCGGCAGCGGCGGCGACGGCCGCCCAGACGCGCCGGCCGGGACCGGGACCGGGAGGGCCGGACCCGACCGGCTCGGCGGCGGCACCGGCGACGAGGCTGGTGCAGCGGGCCGGGACGGTGAGCGCGAGCAGCGCGGCCAGGCCGAACGCGACGCCGAGGGCGTACGTGACCCGGCCGGACACCAGGTTGCCGGCGATCGTGACCACGCCGACCAGGCTGCCCAGCAGCGGCCGGGGCACCCGGGTCCGCACCAGCAGGGCGGCGAACGCGGTGGCGGAGGCGAGCAGGGCGAGCGCGCCGGTGACGCGTACCCCGAGCAGCGCCATCAGCGGCGGCGAGACGAGGCTGTAGCCCCACGGGTGCACGCCGCCGTACCAGCGCAGGTCCACCAGGGCGGCCCCGTGCTCGGCGAAGAAGCCGGCGCGGGCGACCTGCGCGGACAGGTCCGAGCCGGTGGCCGGCAGCGTGAGGTGGAACGCGGCGAGGACGAGCGCCGACACGGCGGAGACCGCCACCACCCGACCGCCCCGCATGCCCACCTCCTGATCGCGAACCACCGTACTGGCAGCATGTCGGACGTGCCTCACCACCTCTCGCGCTGGATCGGCCTGGCGGGTTCGGTGCTGCTCGCCGTGGCCGCGTACCTCGGTGGCGCCCTGCCCGACGGCGAGTTGCGTCCCACCCCGGTCAGCATCTGGCAGGGCCCGAACGGGCCGCTGATCATCGGGTTGTGGCTGGTCGGCACCGGGCTGCTGGCGTGGGCCTGGTGGTCGCTGCGGGACAGCGTGCCGTCGGCCCGCTGGGTGCTGGTCACCGTGGCCCTGTGGCTGCTGCCGATGCTCGTCGCGCCGCCGCTGGGCAGCCGGGATGTGTACGCGTACGCGTGTCAGGGCGCCAGCTTCTCGGCCGGGATCAACCCCTACGAGCAGGGCGTGTCGGCGCTGCCATGCCCCTGGCTGGACACCATCTCCTACATCTGGCGGGACACCCCGGCGCCGTACGGGCCGCTGTTCGTGCTGCTCGCCGGCGCGGTGGTGGAGGCCACCGGCTCGCTGCTCGGCGCCGTGGTGCTGTTCCGGGCGCTCGCCGTGGCCGGGGTGGCGCTCACCGCGTGGGCGCTGCCGGTGCTGGCCCGCCGCTGCGGGGTGCCGCCGCAGCGGGCGCTCTGGCTGGCGCTGGCCAGCCCGCTGGTGCCCGTGCACCTGGTCTCCGGCGCGCACAACGACGCGCTGATGATCGGCCTGCTCGTGGCCGGGCTGGCGGTGGTCGCGGCCCGCCCGGGCCGGCCCGGACCGCTGCTCGCCGGTGGGGCGCTGCTCGGACTCGCCGCCGCCGTCAAGGTCACCGCGCTGGTGGTGATGCCGTTCGCCGCGCTGGCCGCGATCGTCGGGGCGTACCGGATCAGGACGCTCGTGCGCGACGGCGGGTGGGTGGTCGGCGGCTCGCTCGCGGCGCTCGCCGCGGTGACCGTCGCGTCCGGCCTCGGGCTGGGGTTCATCAGCGGGCTGGAGCAGGGCGGGCTGGTGGTGGCGTGGACGTCGCCGCCGACGGCGGTGGGGCAGACGGTGGGCTACCTGCTGGCGCCGTTCGGGGTGCACGTCGACGCGTTGCCGGTGACCCGGGCGATCGGCATGGTCGTGCTGATCGCCGTGCTGATCTGGCTCTGGTTCCGGTCGTTCCGTCGCGGTGAACCGTTCTGGCACGCCGGGCTGGCGCTCACCGCCACCGTCGCGCTGTCCCCGCTGTTCCACCCCTGGTACTGGCTGTGGCCGCTGGCAGTGCTCGCCGCCACCGCGCGCCGCACGCTCTGGTTCTCGATCGTCACAGTGGTGTCGTCGTTCCTGGTGCTCGCCGACGGCACCGGGCTGGCCCGGTACAGCAAGATGCCCGGTGCGCCGCTGATGACCCTGTTCGTGATCGGTGTGGTCGTCTGGTTGGTACGGTCGGCTCGCCAGGGCCGGCAGCCGGTTCCCGTGGACTGAGGGGAGGGCCGGTGAGCGAGCCCGACGGACCCGTCCGGCCGGTCGCCGCCGGTCTCGCCCGCTACGCCGGTCTCGCCGGGGCCGTCCTGCTCACCGTCGCCGGGTGGCTCGGCGGCGCCCTTCCCGGTACGCCCTCGCGGGCCACGCTCGCCGCGATCTGGTCGGCGCCGCACGGGCCGCTGACGCTCGGCTGCTGGCTGGCCGGGACGGTGCTGCTGGTGGGCGCATGGTGGTCGCTGCGGTGGGGCGCCCCGTCCGGCCGGTGGGCGTACCTGACGGCGGGGCTCTGGTCGCTGCCGCTGCTCGCCGCGCCGCCGATCGGCAGCCGCGACGTCTACTCGTACGCCTGCCAGGGCTGGACGTGGACGCAGGGGCTCAGCCCGTACCGGGTGGGGGTCGCGGCGGCCGGCTGCCCGTGGACCGACTCGGTGTCGCCGATCTGGCGGGACACCCCGGCGCCGTACGGGCCGTTCTTCGTCCTGCTGGCCGGGCTCGCGGTCCTCGCCGGTGGCGGCCTGATCGGGACGATCGTGGCGTTGCGGCTGGTCGCGGTGGCCGGGGTGCTGCTGGCGGCGCTGTGCATGCCCGGGCTGGCCCGCGCCGCCGGGGTGCCCACCCGCCGGGCCGCCTGGCTGGTGCTCGCGTGCCCGCTGGTCGGCGTACACCTGGTGGCGGGCGCGCACAACGACGCGCTCGCGCTCGGGCTGCTCCTGCTCGGCCTGCTGGTGCTGGTCCGCCTGCCGGGCAGGCCGCGCGCGCTGCTGGTCGCCGGGGTGCTGCTGGGCTTGGCGGTGGCGGTGAAGGCGGTCGCGGTCGTGGCGCTGCCGTTCGCGGCGCTCGCCGCCGTGCTCGGCCGCTACACCTGGCGGGCGCTGCTGCGCGACGGCGGGCAGCTGGCTGCGTCGGTGCTCGGCACCCTGCTGGTCGTGTCGCTCGCCACCGGCCTCGGACTGGGCTGGGTGGGAGGGCTCGGCCACAGCGGCGACTCGCAGCAGTGGACCTCCCCGCCCACCGCTGTCGGCTTCGTCGTCGACTACGCCGGCGAGCTGGCCGGGCTGCGGCCACGGGCGGTGCCGGTGGCCCGGACGGTCGCGCTGGTGTTGCTGGCCGGCACGCTCGTCGCGCTCTGGTGGTGGGCGTGGACGACGCTGCGACGGCTCAACGACGCCCGGCAGCGGGTCGCCCGGCTGACGCTGGCCCGGCCCCGGGTGGCGCTGCTCGGCGCGGGACTGGCGCTCGCCGCCACCGTGCTGCTCGCCCCGGTCTTCCACCCCTGGTACGCGATCTGGCCGCTGACGCTGCTCGCGGTCGCGGCGGTGCCGCTGGCCCGGCAGGTCTGGTTCGTGGCGCCCTGCGCGGTGGCCTCGGCGCTCACCCTGCCCGACGGATCCAACCTGGCCCGGTTCAGCAAGGCGCCGGGCGCGGTGCTGATGACGGTGCTGGTGGTGGTCGTCGCGGTCGCCGGTGTCCGGGCCACTTTGCGCCGCCGCACGACGTAAAAGGCCGGACCGCGCTGCGTAAACGGCCGGGCCGGCTCCGCCATCGCGGAGCCGGCCCGGCCGGTGCTGACGTACGTGCTCAGCAGTCGAAGTACATCGCGAACTCGTGCGGGGTCGGGCGCAGACGCACCGGGTCGACCTCGTTGGCCCGCTTCCACTCGACCCAGGTCGAGATCAGGTCCGGCGTGAACACGCCGCCGTCGAGCAGGTAGTCGTGGTCGGCCTCGAGCGCGTTGAGCACCTCCGGCAGCGAACCCGGGACCTGCTTGACGTCGCCCCACTCCTCCGGCGGCAGGTCGTACAGGTCCTTGTCGATCGGCGCCGGCGGCTCGATCTTGTTCTTGATGCCGTCCAGGCCGGCCATCATCATGGCCGAGAACGCCAGGTACGGGTTGCTGGACGGGTCCGGCACCCGGAACTCGACGCGCTTGGCCTTCGGGTTGCTGCCGGTCACCGGGATGCGGGTGCAGGCGGAGCGGTTGCGCTGCGAGTAGACCAGGTTGACCGGCGCCTCGAAGCCCGGCACCAGGCGACGGTAGGAGTTCACCGTCGGGTTGGTGAAGGCCAGCAGCGAGGGTGCGTGGTGCAGCAGGCCGCCGATGTACCAGCGGGCGGTGTCGGACAGGCCGGCGTAGCCGGTCTCGTCGTAGAACAGCGGTTCGCCGCCGCGCCAGAGGCTCTGGTGGGTGTGCATGCCGGAGCCGTTGTCACCGAACAGCGGCTTGGGCATGAACGTCGCGGTCTTGCCGGCGGCCCAGGTCTCGTTCTTGACGATGTACTTGAACAGCTGGAGCTGGTCGGCGGCGTGCAGCAGGGTGGAGAACTTGTAGTTGATCTCCGACTGGCCGGCGGTGCCCACCTCGTGGTGCGAGCGCTCGACGGTGAATCCGCCGTCGACGAGGCGCCGCACGATCCGGTCGCGCAGGTCGGCGTAGTGGTCCACCGGCGGCACCGGGAAGTAGCCGCCCTTGTACGCGGTCTTGTAACCGCGGTTGCCGCCCTCCTCGATCCGGCCGCTGTTCCAGGCGCCCTCGATCGAGTCGATGTAGTAGAACGACTGGTGCGCGGAGGTCTCGTGGCGGATGGAGTCGAAGATGTAGAACTCCGCCTCCGCCCCGAAGTACGCGGTGTCGGCGATCCCGCTGGCGGCGAGGTAGGCCTCGGCCTTCTTCGCGACGTTGCGCGGATCCCGGGAGTACGCCTCGCGGGTGAACGGGTCGTGGATGAAGAAGTTGAGCGCGAGCGTCTTCTGGGCCCGGAACGGGTCGATGAAGGCGGTCGCGACGTCCGGCAGCAGGAGCATGTCGGACTCGTGGATGGCCTGGAAGCCGCGGATCGAGGATCCGTCGAAGGCGAGGCCGTCGGTGAAGACGCTGTCGTCGAACGACTCGACCGGCAGGTTGAAGTGCTGCATCACGCCGGGCAGGTCACAGAAACGTACGTCGACGAACTTCACGTCCTCGTTGGCGAGGTATCGCAGGAGTTCCTCGGAATTGGCGAACACACGTCCTCCTGGCAGGTCCACTCCGGTAGCTGGCTACTGGCGACGCTATGGCCGTGGGGTTGCCCTGCCGTGTCTCGTCTGTTTCCGCCGTGTTACGTCGCTTGCGGAGCGTCATCTCGGCACGCTGTGATGCCGAATGTCGTATTTTTCGTCAGGGGTCGCGGCGGCGCTACCCTGGCCGCTGTGACCGATACCGCCGCCACACCGGTGCCGCCCGCCACCGACCCCGCCTTCACCCCGCCCAGCCTCGGCCGCCGCTTCGGCGCCCTGATCATCGACTGGGTGCTGTGCCTGATGGTCGCCCGGGCGTTCTCCGACCCGGTCCGCGACGGCTGGCCGCCGGTCCTGGTGCTGATCCTGGAGTACGGCTTCTTCATCGGTCTGTTCGCCCAGACTCCCGGCATGTTCCTCACCCGGCTGCGCTGCGTGTCCTGGGCCGACGGTGGCCGGATCGGGCTGCTCCGGGGCCTGCTGCGCGGCTTCCTGCTGGCCCTCGTGGTGCCGGCGCTGCTGATGGACGAGCACCGGCGCGGCCTGCACGACCGGCTCGCCGGGTCGGTCGTCACCGACGCCCCGCGCCGCTGACCCCCATGAGGAAAGGAGCCGGCCCCGCACGGGACCGGCTCCTTCTCGCGTACGCCGGAGGTCAGCGACCCCGGGTCTGCCGGAACGCGCCGCGCGGCGGCCGCATGTTCTTCGGGATCGCGCCCTTGGGCATCTGCGGTCGCGCGGTGAGCGCCTTGAGCCGCTTGTCGAGGGCGTTGACGTCCTTCGGGGACAGGGCGCGCGGCAGCCGCATCAGCGTCATCCGCAGCTTGCGGACCGGCAGCTCACCCTCGCCCTGCCCGATCACGTAGTCGTGCAGCGGGGCGGTGCCGATCACCTTCGCGAGGCGGCGCTTCTCCTGGCCGAGCAGGCCGCGGACGCGCTGCGGGTTGCCCTCGGCCAGCAGGATCACGCCCTGCCGGCCCACCACCAGGTGCACCATGTCCATCTGGGTGGTGGAGCTGACCGCCGGGGTGACCCGCCAGTCGCCGCGCATGCTCTCCATGATCTGCGCCGCCGCGCCCGGCTGCCCCTCGGCGGCGTTCATCATCGCCTTGTTGGAGCGCAGGTTGAGCACGATCAGCACGGCGAGCAGGGCGAGCAGGATGCCGATCGGCAGCCAGATCCAGCCCCAGGCGATCACCGCGACCACGGTGAGCGCGAGCGGGATCAGCACCGCCGCCGCGGTCAGCGGCGCGAACCACTTGTCCTGCTTGGCGGTGAACCGGAACACCATCCCGATCTGCTTCAGCCGCTGGCCGAACGAGACCTTCTCCTGGGGCTTTGCCATACCGCAGAGTCTAGTGGTCGGCGCACATCACGTTGATCCGTGGCCGCCTGTTCCGCCGAGGGCTGAGTACCTTACCGCCGCGCCGGCCCGAACCGGCCCGCCGGTAAGGAGGGGGAGGGGCCGAAGATCAGGCGGCGTACCCATGCCCCGGGGGCACCTTCGCGCGGAGAGTCGATCTCGACAGGGAACGACACCGCACGGCAAGGGAGACCGAGATGTTCGGCAACGACGCGGACTTCATCCTCAGCATCCACCGCAGCCACGCCTCCGAGTTGCAGGCCGACGCCGCCCAGGACCGGCTTGCCCGGTCGCTGCCCCGCCGGCACCCGCGCGGCTGGCTCGGCCGACGCCGGCACGGCGCCCGCACCACCGACGCCCGCCGGTGACCGCACCGGCGGCCGTCGCCGGTCCGGCCGGGTTCGTGGGCGCGGCCGGTGCCGTGGGGGAAATTGCCGGTCCGGCCGTCACGGGGGCGGCCGGGGCGGCGGGCCCCCTCGGCCCGGCCGCGCAGTCGGGGGGTCGTGGCATGCTCGACGGCGTGACCGTACGCGCTGCCAGCACCGTCCTCGTCGGCCGCCGGCCCGAGCTGACGGCGCTCGGTGACGCGCTGACCCGGTCCCGGTCCGGCGAACCGACGACGGTGCTCGTCGGCGGCGAGGCGGGTGTCGGCAAGACCCGGCTGCTGGAGGAGTTCGGCACCCAGGTGGAGGCGGCCGGCGCGCGCCTGCTCGTCGGCCAGTGCCTGGAACTGGGCGAGGCCGGTCTGCCGTTCGCCCCGTTCGCCGCCGCGCTGCGCGACGTGCTGCGCCACGACGGGCCGGCCGCCTTCGCCGGCTACGAGGCGGAGTTCGCCCGGCTGCTGCCGGAACTGGCCCGGATGCCCGCGGCCGTCGCCGTGCCCGCCGGGCCGGCCCTCGCCGACACCCCGCGCGGCTACCTGTTCGACCTGGTCGCCGACCTGTTCCGGCGGATCGCCGAGGAACGCCCGCTGGTGCTGGTGATCGAGGACCTGCACTGGGCCGACCGGTCCACCCGGGATCTGATCGGCTTCCTCGTGCGGGCCGCCCGCGCGACCCGCCTGCTGGTCGTCTGCACCTACCGCACCGACGAGCTGCACCGCGGGCACCCGCTGCGGCCGTTCCTCGCCGAGCTGGACCGGGTTCGCGGCGTGGACCGGATCGAGCTGGGCCGCCTCGACCGGGATGGCACCGCCGCCGTACTGGCCGACCTGCTCGGCGTCGAGCAGTACGCCCGGACCGTCGACGACGTGCACGAACGCACCCAGGGCAACCCGTTCTTCATCGAGGAGCTGGCCGCCGCCGGTGGCCCGGTCGGCTGCGCGGCCATCCCGGAGACGCTGCGCGACCTGCTGCTGGCCCGCGTCGACCGGCTGCCCGAGCCGGCCCAGCGGGTGCTGCGGATCGCCGCCGCCGGAGGCACCCGTTTCGCCCACCAGCTTCTCGCCGAGGTGGCCGGCCTGCCCGAGGCCGAACTGGAGGACGCGCTGCGCGCCGCCGTGGCCGGGCAGCTCGTGGTGGCCGACCCGGATGGCGACTACGAGTTCCGGCACGCGCTGGTCCGCGAGGCCGTGCACGACGACCTGCTGCCCGGCGAGCACGCGCGGCTGCACGCCCGCTACGCCGCCGCGATCGAGGCCCAACCGCACCTGGTCGCCGCCGGTCGCGCGCCGGCCGAGATCGCCCACCACTGGTACGCGGCGCACGACCACCCGCGCGCGCTCACGGCCGCCCGGGTCGCCGCCGAGGCGGCAGCCGAACGGTACGCGTACGCCGAGCAGAGCCGGCTGCTGGAGCGCGTCCTCGAACTGTGGGAGCAGGTGCCCGACGCCGCCGACCGGCTCGGCATGGACCACCTGCGGGTGCTGGAGGACACGCTCACCGCCGCGGTCACCGCCGGTGACCTCAGCCGCGCGCTCACGCTCACCCGGGCCGCGCTGGCCGAGGTCGACTCCGACGCCGAACCGCTGCGCGCCGCCCGCCTGCTCGACCATCGGGGCCGGCTGTTCGCGCTGCTCGGCAAGAGCGACGGCGCGGCCGAGCTGCGCGAGGCGTACCGGCTGGCGGCCGCCGCCCCCGACGGCCCGGAACGGTTCGCTGTGCTCGCCGACATCGCGTCGCACCTGATGAAGGTCGACCCGCGCGAGGCCGCCTCGGTCGCCGCCGAGGCCGCGGCCGGCGCGTCCGAGGTCGGCACCGACCTGGTGCTGCTGCCCACCCGGATCGCCCTGCTGCACCGCCTCGACGGCACCCCGGAGCGCGGGCTGGCCGAGCTGCGCCGGGTCGAGGCGCGGGCCCGCGCCGCCGGTGACTCGTGGGCCCTGGTCAGCGCGCTGGTCTTCCTCTCCGACGTGCTCTACGAGCTGGGCCGCTACGACGAGTCGGAGCAGGCGGCCGCGGCCGGGGTGACCGAGGCGCGCCGGGTCGGCATCAGCCGCTCGATCGGGGCGTACCTGCTGTCGAACCGGGCCGAGGCGCTGATCGCGCTGGGCCGCTGGGACGAGGCGGACGCCACCTGCGCCGAGGCGGCCCGGATCGACCCGCCCGGCGTCTCCGGGCTGCACTGGCTGCAACTGCGCGCCGGGCTCCACCTGGCCCGCGCCCATCCCGCCGCCGACGAGGTCGTCGGGCGGGCGCTCGCGTTCCTCCGGCGCCCCTACCTGTGGCCCAACCACCGGCTGCCGCTGCACGAGCTGCGCGTGGAGGCCGCGCTCGCCGCCGACGACAAGCTGGAAGCGGTACGCGCGGCGCGCGCCGCCCTGGCCGACCCGCACCTGACCGACCTGCCGCGCGAGGGGTGGCCGGTGCTCGGTGCGGTGGCGCGTACCGCCGCGCTGACCGGGGACGCCACGCTCGCCGCCGAGGTGTCCACGAGGGCCGCCGCGCTGCCCGCCCGGCACCCGGCCGAGCAGGCGTACGCGGCAGGCGTCACTGCCGTCCTGACCGGGGTCGGTCCCGCCGCTCCCGCCGACGCGCTCGTCGCGTGGCGGGCGGCGGTGGCGGCGTGGCGGACGGCCGGGCAGCCGTACCCGCTGGGCCGGGCGCTGCTCGGGCTGGCCGAGGCGGCCGCCGCGGCGGGCGAGCGGGACGACGTGGCCGCCGCGGTACGGGAGACAGTGGAGTTGGCCGCCCGGCTGGGCGCCACCCCGCTGGGCGAGCAGGCGGCGACACTGGCCCGCCGGGTCGGGCTGCGCGGCACCGGGCGACCCGGTCCGGACCTGCTGACCAGCCGGGAACAGGAGGTGCTGCGGCTGGTCGCCGAGGGGCACAGCAACAGCCGGATCGCCGAGCGCCTGTTCATCTCGCCGAAGACGGCGAGCGTGCACGTGTCCCGGATCATCGCCAAGCTCGACGTGACCAACCGGGTGGAGGCCGCCGCGCTGGCCCACCGTCTCGGCCTGCTCGACGCTTCGCCGCCCGCCCCGGCACAGCGCCGCGCCCGGTAGCACCCGCGTCGGCCGCTGCCGGGCCTGCGTCAGCGGCGTGGCAGGTAGATCCGCCAGCCGGCGACGGTGACGACGTCGAGCGCGCCCGATTCGGTGCCGACGCGTTCGTCCAGCCGGGCGGCCAGCGGCGAGCCGGCGAGCGCCACCCAGGCCGCGTCCGGGTCGGCCGCCACCTCCCGCCGGTACGCGGGCAGCCTGTCGAAACCGGGGCGCAGGTCGTCCTCGACCACGGCGCAGAGCACGTTCTCGCCGGTGGCGTAGGCGAGCCGGTTGCACGTCCAGTAGCCGCCGCGCACATTCCGCACGTCGAGCGCGCCGAGCGTGTCCACGAGCGACCGGTGCCGGTCGGCCTCGGCGTGCACGGCCGGCGCCGCCCGGACCACGTCCACCGTGGCCGCCACGCCGGTGCCGAGCACACCCGCTAGTACCGCCACCGCCGCGACTCGCGCCACCCGGACCGCCGGCCGGCGGGCGGCCCGCCACAGTGGCCAGAGCAGGGCCGGCACGGCGACCGCCAGGCACGACAGGTAACGGCTGCTCTCGATCGGCGTCTGCCCGGCCGCGTTGCTCACCGCGTACGCCGCGAGCACGCCCGCCGCCCCGCCGAGCAGCGCCAGCCGCACCCCGGCCGACACCCGCTCCGCCGAGCGCGGACCGTCGGGGGCACGGCGAAGCGTGTGCCACGCGGTGAGCGCGGCGAGCACCAGCAGCACCGGAAACACGACGGCCCACCAGAGCTGCCAGGTGGCGCACCGGCCGGGGGAGCAGAAGCCCATCGCCAGCGGCGGCCCGAGCACCAGCCCGCCGTGCAGCCGGTCCGCCCAGTCCGCGGGCGTACCCGTGCCACCGGCCGCCAGCACCGCGGCCACCGGGTTGCGGCCGTGCAGCAGGCTGTCGGCGAGCATCGGCGCCGCGCCCACCAGCAGCGCGCCCGCCAGCACCACCCCGGCCCGCCCGGCCAGTTCCCGCCACCGCCACGCCACCAGCAGCACGCCGAGCGTCAGCACGTACGGCAGGATCAGCGGGTCCACCCAGAGCAGCACCCCGGAGACCAGCCCCCAGGCCGCCCAGCGGGGCAGCCGCGCGCCCGCCCCGGTTACGCAGAGCCCGACGGTGAGCAGCGCCAGCGCGGCACCGGCCGGGTTCAGCTCCGGATAGCCGCCACCGGCGATGAGCTGGTTCTTCACCACCCGGTCCGAGCCGAGCGCCAGCACGGCCACGACGAGCAGGGCGTACCAGCGGTCACCGCCGAGCCGCCGGGTCAGCCGCCAGGACAGCAGCAGGAACAACGCGTACAGCGCCAGCGTGGGCAGCCGCAGCACGAGCACCGACGGCCCGGCCAGCGCGACCAGCGGCGCGGCCAGGTACGCCTCCAGCGTGCCCATGTAGGCCTGGCCGTAGAACCAGACCGGGAAGCCGTCGCCGCGGGCGATGTGCAGGGCGGCCAGCCCCATCGTCGCCTCGTCGCTGTTCGTGGGCGGCACGTCGGCGAACAGCAGCGCCAGCCGGTACCCCACAGCGGCGAGCCCGACGAGCAGGGCGAGCAGAGTCGGCAACGGCAGCCGCCGGGGCGTACGAGGGCGCACGGATTCGCGTGGCTCCTCGCGTACCCCGGCGGTCATGCCTGTGATCATGGCATCCGGCGGGCGGCGGCGGCGGGTGACGCGGTCGACGGCCGGCCTCAGCCGGCGACCGGAACCTCCCGGCGGGCGGCGAGCGCCTGCTGGTAGAGGCGGCCCGCGCGGTACGACGAACGGACCAGCGGGCCGCTCATCACGCCCGCGAAGCCGATCTCCTCGGCCTCCTCGCGCAGCTCGACGAACTCCTCCGGCTTGACCCAGCGGGTCACCGGGTGGTGCCGGGGGGAGGGGCGCAGGTACTGCGTGATGGTGATCAGCTCGCAGCCCGCCTCGTGCAGGTCGCGCAGCGCCTGGGACACCTCGGCGCGCTCCTCGCCCATGCCGAGGATCAGGTTGCTCTTGGTGACCAGGCCGTCGGCCCGCGCCTGGCGGATCACGTCCAGCGAACGCTCGTAGCGGAACGCCGGGCGGATCCGCTTGAAGATGCGCGGCACCGTCTCCACGTTGTGCGCCAGCACCTCGGGCCGCGAGCCGAAGACCTCGGCGAGCTGCTCCGGTACGGCGTTGAAGTCGGGGATCAGCAGCTCGACACCGCAGCCGGACTGCAGCGCGTGGATCTGCCGGACCGTCTCGGCGTAGAGCCAGGCACCGCCGTCGGGCAGGTCGTCGCGGGCGACACCGGTGATGGTCGCGTAGCGCAGGCCCATCGCGGCGACCGACTCGGCGACACGCCGCGGCTCGTCGGCGTCGAACTCGGCCGGCTTGCCGGTGTCGATCTGGCAGAAGTCGCAGCGCCGGGTGCACTGGTCACCACCGATGAGGAAGGTGGCCTCCCGGTCCTCCCAGCACTCGTAGATGTTGGGGCAGCCGGCCTCCTGGCACACGGTGTGCAGCCCTTCGCGCGAGACGAGCCCGCGCAACTGGGTGTACTCCGGGCCCATCTTGGCCTTCACCTTGATCCATGGCGGCTTGCGCTCGATCGGCGTCTCGGCGTTGCGCGCCTCGATCCGCAGCATCCGCCGCCCCTCCGGGGCGACGGTCGCGGTGTGCGCTGGCTGCTCAGTCGTCGGCGCGGATTGCTCGATCGTCACAAAACCGAGCGTACGCCGGTCGGCGCCGGTCGATGAACGTGGGCGACGGCCGTCACGCCGGAATCGCTGTGACACCGGACACCAGGGGTGAAAAAACCCGGTCACAGCGCGGCCCGCGCGGTGCTAGCGTGCCGGGCAGAGCTGTGACGGAGCCGAGTAACGGACCGATCCGCCAGTCGAGAGAGCCGCCGGTTGCTGCGAGGCGGTCTGGCGCCGGTCCGTGAAGACCCTCCCGAGCTGCGGGAAGAACGGCGCGTCGCGCCCAGTAGAGCCCGCCCGGCCGGCCCCGGTGAAAAGGCGACGAACGAGGTTCCCGCTTCGGCGGGGACGAAGGTGTGGTGGCACCGCGAGGTTCCCGCTCGCCCACACCTCCCTGGGGATCGCGTTGCGATTGGTCAAGGAGGTAGTCGTCGTGCAACGCATCCTGTCCACCCAACTCCCCGCCCATATGGGCGCCACCGTGCGGCTCGCCGGCTGGGTCCACCGCCGCCGGCTGCTCAAGTCGGTGGCCTTCCTGATCGTCCGCGACGCCGCCGGGCTCGCGCAGGTGGTGGTCGCCGCGCCCGCCGTGCGCGAGCAGATCGAGGCGCTCACCGAGGAGACGGTCGTCGAGGTCGTCGGCACCGTGGTCGCGAACGCCACCGCGCCCGCCGGGGTCGAGGTCGTCGAGCCGACGGTACGTCCGCTCGGGCCGACCGCCGTCCCGCCCCCGTTCGACCTGTACCGGCCGGTGCTCACCGCCGGCCTGCACACTCAGCTCGACCACGCGCCGGTCGCGCTGCGGCACCCGGTCCGCTCCGCCGCGCTGCGGGTATCGGCGGCCGCCGTGTCCGGCTTCCGGGCCACGCTCGACGGGCAGGGCTTCGTCGAGGTGCACACGCCGAAGGTGGTCGCCTCGTCCACCGAGAGCGGGGCGAACGTGTTCGCGCTGGACTGGTTCGGGCGGCCCGCCTACCTGGCCCAGTCGCCGCAGTTCTACAAGCAGCTCATGGTGGGCGTCTTCGAGCGGGTGTACGAGGTGGGGCCGGTGTTCCGTGCCGAGCCGCACGACACGGTGCGCCACCTGGCCCAGTACACGTCGCTCGACGTCGAGCTGGGGTTCGTGGCCGACCACCGGGACGTGATGACGGTGCTGCGGGAGACCCTGGCCGGGATGGTGGCGACCGTCGGCGAGCGGGCCGGTGGGGCGCTGACGACGCTCGGCGTGACGGTGCCGCAGGTGCCGGCCGAGATCCCGGCGGTGCACTTCACCGACGCGCTGAAGATCGCCGGGGCGCCGCCTTCCGAACCCGACCTGGCGCCGGCGCACGAGCGGGCGCTGGGGGAGTGGGCGCTCCGCGAGCACGGGAGCGACTTCCTCTTCGTCACCGGGTACCCGATGGCGAAGCGCCCCTTCTACACCCACCCGGACCCGGCCCGGCCCGCGTACTCGAACGGTTTCGACCTGCTGTTCCGGGGCGTGGAGCTGGTCACCGGCGGGCAGCGCCTGCACCGGCACGCCGACTACCTGGCCGCGCTCGCGGCGCGGGGCGAGCCGGTGGAGCCGTACGCCGGGTACGTGGACGCGTTCCGGCACGGCATGCCGCCGCACGGCGGGTTCGCGATCGGGCTGGAGCGATTCGTCGCGCGGCTCGTCGGTGCGGCGAACGTCCGGGAGGTGACCGCCTTCCCGCGCGACCTGCACCGCCTCACGCCCTGACCGGCGGCTCTCGGCCGCGCCGGGGCTGGGAAACCAGCCCCGGCGCGGACACTGAGAGTGAGGGGAGGTCGTCTCCGGCTGCGGTCACGGTCCGTAAGGGTGCGCTAGATGTCGCGCGGGTGCCCTTGTTGCCTCCGGAGCGGGCTGAGCAGGGGTTATGGCGGCGCCCGCCGAGGGGGAGGGACGGGTGCGTGCGCCCTTTGCTCTGCAGCCACCGACGCATCGATCGACCAGGAGTGACCGTCGCGTATCCGGCTGCAGAGCAAAGTCGGCGAGAGGGGACAACCCTCGGGCACGGCTTCTGTCACTCACGGTGACCGCAGGGCGCTGGCCTGCGGCGGCGATCGGACCGGTCGGCCACCGTGTGTCCGAGGCGGTCAGGCCGGGCCGAGCAGATCCCAGGGGTTGCCGGCGATGTCGCGGAAGACCGCGACCCGGCCGTACGGCTCGGTGCGGGGTGGCCGGACGAACTCGACGCCCGCGTCGACCATCCGGCGGTACACCGCCTCGAAGTCGTCGACCTGCAGGAAGAAGCCCACCCGGCCGTGGGTCTGGTCGCCCACCGCGCCGGCCTGGTGTTCGCCGTCGGCGCGGGCCAGCAGCAGGCCGGTCCCGCCGCCCGGCGGGCGTACCACCACCCAGCGCTTGGGCCGGCCGTCGTTCGTCAGGGACGGGCTGTCCTCGGCCAGCTCGAAGCCGAGCACCTCGGTGAAGAACGCGATGGCCGGGTCGTACTCGGCCACGACGAGCGTGACCAGGTCGAGCCGCACCGGGCTCAGACCTGCGTGAGCGTCGGCAGGTGCCGTTCGACCACCGGCAGCACGTCGGCCACGGTGATCGGCCGGCCCAACTCGGCGGTCAGCGAGGTGACCCCGGCGTCCCGGATGCCGCAGGGCACGATCCGGTCGAAGAAGCCCAGGTCGCAGTCGCAGTTGACGGAGAAGCCGTGCAGCGTGACGCCACGGGCGACCCGGATGCCGATGGCGGCCACCTTGCGGGCCGGCCCCCTGTCGTCCTCCGGCACCCACACGCCGCTGCGTCCCTCGACCCGGCCGGCGGCCAGCCCGAACTCGGCACACACGTCGATCAGCAGTTGCTCGGTGCGGCGGACGTACGCGACCACGTCGACCGGGTCGGGCAGCCGGACGATGGGGTAGCCGACCAGTTGCCCCGGACCGTGCCAGGTGATCTTCCCGCCGCGGTCCACGTCCACCACCGGGGTGCCGTCCATCGGCCGGTCCCACGGCTCGGTGCGCTTGCCGGCGGTGTAGACGCTGGGGTGCTCCAGCAGCAGCACGGTGTCGCCCTGCTCGCCGGCCACCACCGCCTCGTGCAGCCGGCGCTGCTCGTCCCAGGCGGCCTGGTAGTCGAGCAGGCCGGCGCGGACGGCGGTCAGCCCGGAAGTCGTCACGCTCACCCGTCCAGCCTAGTCCCGCCCTCCGGGAACCGGACCCGTGAGCCTCGTCGCCATCGGGCCGAGGCGGCGGTCAGGCCGGCACCCGCCACAGCCAGACGTCCTCGACCCGCTCGGGCGGGCCGAGCAGCGCGGTGGCGGTGCGCCGCAGCGCCTCCTCGTCGACGTCGAACTTGGCGCCGTGCACCCGGTCGGGCAGCACCACCGCCTGGACCCCCCAGTAGCGCAGGTCCGCCCGGGACGCCCGGATGCTGCCGTCGGTGATGATCGGCACCAGGCCGGTCCGCCCGGCCTGATCCATCAGCGAGTCGAAGGTGCGCGGCACCGGGCCGATCCGGCCCCGGCCCTCCGGCCCGCCCGGCCCGAGGAAGAACCCGGACGGGATCCGGAACTCACCCTGCCGGTTCGCCAGCGCGTACGCCTGCCAGCGCTGCCCGTCCGGGTAGACGTCCACGGTCAGCGGCAGCGGGGTCAGCACCCCGTCCGGCGGGACGTAGCGCTGCCAGGCGCCACTGGTGATGAACTGCGGAATCGGCTCGCGGACGCTGGTGAGCAGCGGCGTCGGCACCAGCGGCAGCAGCGCGGCGACGAAGCCGAGCGCCCAGGCCAGCCCGCTCACCCGGCGCCGTGGCGGCCGGGCGCGCAACGTGTCGATCGCGTACGCCAGCAGCAGGCCGATCACCGGCGCGACCACGAGCGCCAGCCGGGACGGCAACGCCGCGTTGATCACCGGCAGGTTGTCCAGCACCCCGAACGGCAGCGTCTGGTCGAAGCGGCGGCCGTTCCACTTCACCGTCGGCCCCCACGACAGCACCGCGAAGACCACGGCGGTCACGCCGAGCGCCGCGAGCGTGGCTCGGAACGCCCGGTCCGCGCGCCACCACAGCAGCGCGAAACAGGCGACGGCGAGCAGGAGCAGCGGTACGCCGAAGAACGAGTTCTCCTCCGTCGGGTTGGGCGCCAGCGAGGTGCCCCACCCGGCCCAGCCGGCCAGCGACCGGCGCGGATACGACCCGTACGCGGCGATGTCCTCGGAGTGGATCAGCGGGTCGAACCCGGTGCCGTGGAACCGTTGCGGTCCGAGGAAGTGCAGCCAGAGCGGGTACGCCAGCAGCGCCCCGGCGACGAGCGCCGTCACGCCCAGCCCGGCCGCCATCCGGGGCAGCGCGGCGCGTACCTCGGACCGGCGGGCCGGGTGCAACGCCCACACGGCGAGGAACACGCCGAGCGCCAGCGCGGTGAAGAACAGCCCCTCGGCGGCGATTGAGAACGCGACAGCCACCAGCAGCCCGAGCACGATCCCGCCGGTGACCGCCCGGCCCGGGCGACGCAGCCGGAACACGCCCCAGATCAGCAGCGGCACCAGCCAGCCCGCCGTCCAGTTCAGGTGTGCGTTGGCGTGCGACACCATCGCCGGGCAGAAGGCGATGAACAGCGCGGCCACACCGGCGGCCAGCTGGCTGCGCACCAGGTGCCGGCTGAGCAGCCAGTACCAGGCCACCGCCGTCGCGGCCAGGTTGAGCGTGAGGATCACCAGGAACGTCGCGGGCGGCCCGATCAGGTACGTCAGGGGCGCGAAGACCGCCGCGTACACGGTGATCGAGGTGTTCACCGCGAGGTTCACCCCGTCCGGCACGTTGATCAGCGTGGTGAACAGCGGGTTCTGCCCGTGGGTCAGCGCGTGCCCGCCGAACGCCAGCAGCCACTCGAACAGCGCCTGGTCGCTGGAGTTGACGGTGATGGCCCGGCTGTTCGGATCCCGCCACATGCCACTGGTCACCCAGAGGGCCAGGGTCAGCGCGGCGAGCGTCACCAGCAGGTCGGAGCGCCGGTCGCGGACAGCTGTCGGCGACCGGCCGGTGGCCGGGGACGGGGAGGAGGGCACGCAGCGGACGTTACCAACCGGACCTGGGCAGACCGCCCGGACACGAAACTCGGCCGCACACTTCGGTGGCCGTGAATGTGTGAGCGGCGGCCATTCCGGTGTGACGAAACGCGGCCGTAACGTCGCGGCAACCCGGAGGTGACTCAGTTCACATTCCACGATCGGGAGGTCCCCGTGCCCCGCTCCTCATCCCTCATCGCCCGCGTCGCCGGGGCGGCGGCCGGGGTCGTGCTGGCCGCGGCCACCGCGCTGGTCGCCGCCCTTCCCGCCCAGGCGGCCTCGCTGACCCAGGTCACCGGCTTCGGCTCCAACCCCGGCAACCTGGCCATGTACGCGTACCGCCCGGACGGCCTGCCCGCCGGCGCGCCCGCCGTGGTGCTGCTGCACGGCTGCGTGCAGAACGCCTCGACGTACGTCGCCAACTCCGGCTGGCAGAAGTACGCCGACCAGTGGAAGTTCGCACTCATCGCGCCGCAGCAGCCCAGCGGCAACAACGCCAACTCCTGCTTCAACTGGTTCGAGACCGGCGACACCGCGCGCGGCCAGGGTGAGGCGCTGTCGATCAAGCAGATGGTCGACTACGCCAGGACCACCTACGGCACCGACGGCGCCCGGGTCTACGTCAGCGGCCTCTCCGCCGGTGGTGCGATGAGCGCGGCCATGCTCGCCGCCTACCCGGACGTCTTCGCCGGCGGCTCGATCATCGCCGGCATCCCGTACCGCTGCGCCACCAGCACCGTCACCGCGTTCAGCTGCATGAACCCGGGCGTGGACAAGACCCCGGCGCAGTGGGGCGACCTGGTCCGCGGCGCGTACGCCGGCTACTCCGGCAAGCGGCCCCGGGTGGCGATCTGGCACGGCACCAGCGACACCACGGTGGCGACCGCGAACGCCGCCGAGTCGCGGGACCAGTGGACCAACGTGCTGGGCGTGTCGACCACCCCGACTAGCACGTCCACGCTGCCGTCCGGGACGAGCCTGGAGGTCTACGGCGCCGACCAGGTCCGCCTCTACCGGGTCTCCGGGATGGGCCACGGCACCCCCGTCGACCCGGGTACGGGCGCGGACCAGTGCGGCACCGCCGGGGCGTACTTCCTGGACACCATCTGTTCGACGTACCGCGACGCGGTCTTCTTCGGGCTCGGCGGTGGCGGCGCCTCGCCCAGCCCGACCCCGACGGCGACCGCGTCACCCACCCCGACCGCGTCACCGACCCCGACCGCCTCGCCCTCGCCGACCAGTGCGCCGGTCTGCATCACCGCCAGCAACTACGCGCACGTCGTGGCCGGGCGGGCCTACCAGTCCGGCGGGTACGCCTACGCGCTCGGCAGCGGGCAGCGGATGGGCCTCTACAACACCTTCTACACGAGCACGCTCAAGCAGACCGGACCCGCGTACTGGGTGATCGGCTGCTGAACCGCGACGCCGCGCCGCCCTCGCGGGCTCACTCCGTGAGGGCGGCGTGCAGCGCGCCCGGCAGCTCCGGATGCGTCCAGGGGAAGCCGGACTTGTCGAGCACGCCCGGCAGCACCCGGCTGCTGGTGAGCGCCTCCTGTGAGAAGCCGCCGAGCGCCACCTTCAGCGCCACCGCCGGGATCGGCATGATCGCGGGGCGGTGCAGCTGCCGGGCCAGCTCCCGGCTGAAATCGGCGTTGGTGACCGGCGCCGGGCCGACCACGTTGACCGGGCCCGCCACGTCGTCGCGGTCCAGCAGGAACTTCGCCGCGTTCAGCCAGTCCCGCATCGAGATCCACGGCACCCACTGCCGCCCGCTGCCCAGCTTGCCGCCGACGCCCAGCCGGAACGGCAGCAGCTGCGGCTTGAGCAGGCCGCCGTCGCGGTGCAGCGGCAGTCCGGTACGCAGGCGCACCACCCGTACCCCGGCGTCCTCGGCCGGGCGGGTCGCGGCCTCCCAGACCCGGCAGACGTCGGCCAGGAACCCCTCACCCGCAGGCGCCTCCTCGGTGACCGCCCGGTCGCCGGTGTTGCCGTACCAGCCGACGGCGGAGGAGTTCAGCAGCACCGCGGGCCGGTCGGCGGCGGGCAGGCCGGCGATCGTGATGGCGAGCGTGGTGGTGCTGTCCACCCGGCTGGTCCGGATCAGCTTGCGGTACTCGTCGTTCCAGCGCTTGTCGCCCACCCCGGCGCCGGCCAGGTTCACCACCGCGTCGGCGTCGGCGACGCACTGCGGGTCCAGCTGCGCGGCGGACGGGTTCCACTGCCGTTCGGCGGGTGTGCGTGGTGGGCGGCGGACCAGGCGGGTGACCTGGTGGCCGTCCGCGGTGAGGCAGTCGACCAGTCGGGTGCCGAGGAAGCCGGACACGCCGGCCATGAGGATCCGCATGCTCACATCTTCCGATACGAACCCCGATTCGGATGCGTTGAGCGAAATCACTCACTCGTCACGCCCGCCGGGTTGCGCGCCGCCCGTGGCCCCTCAGCCGGTCGGCCGGTTGACCGGATGCACGGTGATCAGACCGTCGAGTCCGAGGAAGTCGGCGGGGTTCGTGGTGTAGAGAGGAAGCGCGTTGGCGTGTGCGACGGAGGCGATCATCAGGTCCGCCACCCGGCGGCGTGTGCCTCGTCCGGCGGCGAGCACAGCCGCTGAGACCAGGCCGAATGCCCGCGCCGCCTCGGCGTCGAACGGAAGTGGTTCGAACGTGGCTTCGACGTGTTGCAGGACGCTCATCCGGCGGGCACGCTCGCGCGGATCGTCGGTGTGATGTGGACCGGCCGAGAGTTCGGCAAGCGTGACCGCACTGATGACCATCTCGTCGGGCAGTTCCGCGCCGTCGAGGCCAGCCAGATGGATGACGATGTTGGTGTCGATCAGACCGCGAACGGGGAGGTCACCATTCACGGCCGGGCAGATCCTGGTCGATTGCGGCGTCGAGGTCGGCCCGGAAGCGTGCCTCGTCCAGCCGTGGTGCGCTGGCGAAGGCGGCGAGCACCTCGGCTCGCGGCACGAACGTGCGCCGCCGGATCGGGATCAACCGCCCGATCGGCGTGCCGTTGCGGGTAATGGTGAAGGACTCTCCGCGCTCGACTCCGCGCATGATGGCGCCGGAGTCGTTGCGCAGCTCGCGTTGGGTGATCTCGCGATGAGCGTGCTCGGCCACACCGGCAGCCTACCGCCTGTGTGCTACGAAGTGCTACAGGTTGTCGGCGTCGGTGCGGCCGAGCCGGTCAGGCGGGGGCCGGGGTAGTGCGCAGGTCGGCGAGCAGGCGTTCCACCTCGGCGAAAGCCGCCTCCGGCAGCGGCCCGTACGCCAGCGCGCCGAGGTTCTCCTCGGCCTGCGCCACCGTCCGGCAGCCGGGGATCGGCAGCGTGTGCGGGCTGCGGGCGAGCAGCCAGCCCAGCGCCCCCTGGGCGAGTGTGCGGCCGTCTGCGGTCAGCGCCTCACGGACCCGGGCCACCCGCTCGGACCACTCGGCGCGCGGTACGCCGCCGGTGAACCAGTCCAGCCACTCCGGTGCCACGCCGCGTACGTCGTCGTCGCCCCGGGCGGTCGGCGCGTCCTGGTACTTCGCGGTGAGCAGGCCCATCGCCAGCGGCCCCCGGTTGAGGCTGGCCAGGTCGAACTCCGCGCAGACCGCGAGCATGGCGGCGTTGTCCCGCAGCACCGACTGGTCGTGCTGGATCGCCGCGCAGTGCGGTCCCGCCTCGGCGAAGGCGCGCGCCGAGGCGGGGTCGTCGGTGCTCCAGCCGTACGCCCGGATCTTTCCCTGCGCGACCAGGTCCTCCAGCGTGCCGACGAGGTCCAGTGCCCGTGGCACCGGCAGGCCGCCCAGGTGGAGCTGGTAGAGGTCGACGTGGTCGGTGCCGAGCCGGCGCAGCGAACCCTCCAGGCTGCGCCGCGCGTAGTCCGCGGTGGCGTCCTCGCCGAGCGCCTGGCGGGTCTCCTCGTCGGTGGGGTAGCCGAACTTGGTCGCGATGACCGCCCGGTCCCGGCGGCCGGCGAGCGCGCGCCCCAGCACCCGTTCGCTGTGCCCCGCGCCGTAGTTGCTGGAGGTGTCGAACAGCGTCGCGCCCAGCTCCAGGGCCCGGTGGACGGTACGCACCGACTCGTCGTCGTCCACCTCGCCCCAGCCCAGCGGCTGGGTGCCGTCCCAGAGCGGGCCGCCGATCGCCCAGCAGCCCATGCCGATCGCGCTGACCTCGATGCCGCTGCGGCCCAGCCGTCGTGTCGTCGTCATGCGGCCAGTGTTCACTTTCGAGTGTGCTCGAAGTCCAGCTCTTTTCCCGCCAGCCGGGGCAGGAGCGGGGCGAGCGCGTCGACTGCTCCGGCGCGTACCACGAAGCGGGTGACGCCCCAGCGGCGCTCGTGCCCGGCCACGGCCGCGACGATCTCGTCGGGCGTGCCGGCCAGCACGAACGGGGTGGCCAGCACCTCCGCCGGGGTGAGTCCGGTCTCGGCGGCCGTCGCGGCGGCGGCCGCCTCCGCGTCGTCGGTGACGGCGACGTGCTGGACCAGCGCCTCCAGGACCGGCGGGGTGTCCCGGTCGGCGGCGCCGGCCGCGACGCAGGCCAGCTGCGCCTCGATCTGGTCGGCCCGCCACCGGACGGCGTGCTGGTGGCCATCGGGCAGGGTACGGCCGAAGCCGGCCAGGCCGACCACGTCGGCGTGCCTCCCGGCCCAGCGCAGCAGCGCCGAGTTGGACGTGCCCACGGTCAGCGGGATCCGGTCCTGGACCGGCCGGGGCGCCGTGAGACGGGCGGCGTGCGCGGTCAGCTCCTCGGTGTCCACAGTGACCTCGTCGCCGGCCAGCAGCGCCCGTACCGCCTCGGTCACCGCGACGCAGCGGCGGACCCGGCCGGCGACGTCCGGGCGCTCGCGCCCGACGGCCCGCCACTCGGCCGGCGTGTGGCCCGCCCCGACGCCGAACCGGGCCCGCCCGCCGGAGACCACGTCCAGGGTGGCCACGTCGGCGGCGAGCAGGATCGGCTCGCGGACGCCGGCGTTGGAGACGTACGAGCCGAGGCCCAGCGTGCTGGTCACGGCCGCCGCGGCGGCCAGCGCGACGAACGGCGACGCGCAGTCGCCGGGGTGGTCGGCCGCGAACAGCGCGTCGAAGCCGGCCGCCTCGACGGTACGGGCCAGCTCGGTCCAGCTCGCCGCGTCGGTGGGTTGGGCCTGTACGGAGAAGGTCGCCATCGCCTCAGCATCGGCGCGCACGCAGCGGTGGGCCACCCCGTACGCGCCGATTCTGCCGACGGCCGAACGTCACACCGCGTCGAGGCGGGCCAGGTCGGCGGGGGAGAGACGCAGCGCGGCGGCGGCGACGTTCTGCTCCAGGTGCGCGGGGTCGCCGGTGCCGGGGATGGCCAGCACGTTCGGGCCCCGGGCCAGCGTCCAGGCCAGCCGGACCTGGGTCGCCGTCACGCCGTGCTCCCGGGCCACCGCGAGCACCTCCGGGTGCTCCTCGCCGGTCGCGCCGGCCTCCCGGCCGCTGGTGACGATGGAGAAGAACGGCACGAACGCGGTGCCGTGCGCCGCGCAGTCCCGGATCAGCTCGTCGTGGCTGCGGCGGTAGCCCAGGCCGTACGAGTTCTGCACGCACACCACCGGGGCGATGGCGCGCGCCTCGGCGACCTGGTGCGGGCGTACGGCGGAGACGCCGAGGTGCCGGATCAGCCCGGCGTCGCGCAGCTCGGCCAGCGCGCCGAAGTGCTCGGACAGCGGCTCCGGGCCGTGCACCCGCAGGTTGATCACGTCCAGGTGGTCGCGGCCGAGCTGGCGCAGGTTCTCCTCCACCTGCCCGCGCAGCTGGTCCGGGCGGGCCGCCGGCAGCCACTGCCCGGACGGGTCCTTGCCCGGCCCGACCTTGGTGACGATGACCAGACCCTCCGGGTACGGCCACAGCGCCCGGTTGATCAGCTCGTTGGCCGAGCGCAGCGGCGAGAAGTAGAACGCGGCCGTATCGATGTGGTTGACGCCCAGCTCGACGGCGCGGCGCAGTACGGCGACGGCCCGGTCCCGGTCGCTGGGGCTGCCGTCGGCGTTCGCGGTCAGCCGCATCGCGCCCAGGCCCATCCGGTTGACGGTCAGGTCGCCGAGCTGCCAGGTGCCGGCCGCGCCGGCGTGGACGGTGTCGATGGTCATGTGGCCCCCGTATCCCTCAGGTGTGGCCCCGCGGCGGGGCCGACAGGTTTCACGGAGGCGGCGGGCCGCTGGTTCACTCGCCTTCGTCGCGGTCGTCGGGCCGTTCGTGCCAGCGGGCCCGCCAGGCCGCCTCGTGCGCCTCGTGGCTGGCGCGTTCCTCGAAGATCAGCTTTCGCAGGGCCCGCCGGCCCTCGTCGAAGACGATCACTTCGACGGCCACCATACCCACGGTGATGGCGGTGAGCATGCCCAGCGCGGCCAGCCCCGGCACCCGTTCCGCGACCGGGATGGTCAGGCCGAGCAGCAACGCCGTCGCGACCCGCGTCCAGCTCAGCGTGCGCAGGGTACGCAGCTGGAACAGCATGTTGCCGCAGAGGTAGCAGATCACGCCGCCGAACAGCAGCGGTACGCCGGGACCGTGCGCCGGTTCGCTCGGTGGCACGTTCGGGTCGGCGATCCCGTGCACGATCGTCTCGGCGCCGAGCGCGAACAGGATGATGCCCGCGATCATCGGCAGGAACAGGTACGCGTACGCGTCCCGGGCCATCGCCACCCGGGGGCCGTCCTGCGCGACGTGCAACGCGATCCGGGCGGCCGGCCCGATCATGTCGTAGTGCGCCCACCAGAGCGCGGCGGTGAAGAAGATGCCGAGTACCGCCGCCGCGACGGCGGGCCAGGTGGGCGGCTGGCCGAGCAGGTTGCTGCCCACGCCGACCGAGATGACCGACTCGCCCAGCGCGATGATCAGGATCAGGTCGTACCGCTCGGTCCAGTGCTCGGCCGACGCGACGCCCCAGCCCCAGGTGCCGGCGATCATGCCGCTGCCGTACTGGAGCAGGATGACCACCGCCCACAGCACGTCCCGGAGCGCCGCCGCGGAGAACAGGTCGTCGATCCTCGGCGGCAGCAGCGCGGCGACCAGCAGCAGCGCGGTGCTGCCGATCAGTTCCGGGGCGAACCGGAGGAGTTGCCGGCGCTCGTTCGGGCTGTCCCGTACCGCGTGCCGGTACAGCAGCAGGTGGATCAACCGCAGGACGGTGTAGCTGAGCGCCGCGACCATCGGCCCGGCCGCGTTGCCGCGCGGGTCGCGGAACGCGTGCGGCAGCGAGAGCGCGAACGTGAACAGCGCGGCCATGCCGACGGTCATGAGCACCGGGACGAAACCCTCGCCGAGGCGTACCCGGGTGGCGACCACGCTGTGCACCACCCACGACCACCAGAGCACGGCGAGGACCAGCAGCGCGTGCAGCAGCGCGCCGCCGGTCACCTGGAGGGCGGTGGCCCGGGTGATGATGAAGAACGAGAAGACGAAGACCAGGTCGAAGAAGATCTCGAACCGGTCGACCCGGGCGCCGGGGGCCACCGGCACCGCCGGTCCCAGGCGTCCCCGCCACCCGTACGAGCCCACCGGCCGAGTCTGTCAGCGCAGGTCGGGCCGGGTGACCGATTCGGTCAGCCCGGCCGGTGCCGCAGGCCGTCCATCAGCAGGTCGAGCAGGCGTCCGGCCTGGGCGCGCTGGTCCGGCTCGCCGGCCACCAGGGAGACCCCGCTGAGGCTGGCGAGCACGTCGGCGGCGGCCACGTCGGCGCGCAGGGCACCGGCCGCCGCGCCGGCCGCGAGCAGCTCGCCGAGCGCGGCCAGCAGCCGGTCGCGGCTCTGCGCGTACGGGTTGGCGCCGGCGGCGATGACCAGCCGCAGCGCGTCGGCCATGCCCCGCTTGGTGGCGAGGTAGTCGACGAACCGGTCCATCCACGCGCGCAGCGCCGCGTCGGCGGGCTGGGCGGCGAGCAGCGCCGGGGCGGCGTCGCAGAGCTTCTCCAGCTCGTTGCGGTACGCCGCCTCGATCAGTGCCTCCCGGCTGGGGAAGTGGCGGTAGAGCGTGCCGATGCCGACGCCGGCCTCCTTGGCGACCCGGTCCAGCGTTACCTCCGGGCCGTCCTGGGAAAACGCCTGGACCGCGGCGTCCAGCAGCCGCTGCCGGTTGCGCAGCGCGTCCGCGCGCAGCGGTCGGTCGGGCACGGTTCCTCCTCGGCTCGACCGGGTCGCGGCCCGGGTCGGTGGTAACCGGAGTCTCCTCCGGTTATGCTGAGCAAGTAACGGAGGATCCTCCGCTTCTGATCGTAGCGGGCGGACATCGGTCCGCGTCGCCGTCGACAAGGATGGACCATGACAACCCCGACACCAGTCACCACCCCGTTCTCCGCCGAGACCACCGCCCTGGAGGTGGTCAGTGACCTGGACCTGACCGGCCGGCGGGCCGTCGTCACCGGCGGCGCCTCCGGGATCGGCGTCGAGACCGCCCGCGCGCTCGCCGCCGCCGGGGCCGACGTCACCCTCGCCGTACGCAACACCGAGGCCGGTCAGCGTGCCGCCGCCGAGATCACCGGTGCCACCGGCAACGACCGGATCCTGGTCGCCCCGCTCGACCTGGACGATCTCGCGTCGGTGGCCGCGTTCGTCCGGAACTGGGACGGGCCGCTGCACATGCTCGTCAACAACGCCGGGATCATGGCCTCCCCGGAGATGCGTACCGAGCAGGGCTGGGAGATGCAGTTCGCGACCAACCACCTCGGCCACTTCGCGCTCGCCACCGGGCTGCGCCCGGCGCTCGCCGCGGCCGGTGGCGCGCGGATCGTCTCCGTCAGCTCGGGCGCCCACCTGCGCTCACCTGTGGTGTTCTCCGACATCCACTTCCGGCAGCGGCCGTACGACCCGTGGCTGGCGTACGGGCAGTCCAAGACCGCGAACGTGCTGTTCGCGGTGGAGGCGACCCGTCGCTGGGCCGACGACGGCATCTACACCAACGCGCTGATGCCCGGCGCGATCCGGACCAACCTGCAGCGCTACATCACCGAGGAGGAACTGGTCCGGATGCGCGCGCAGAGCGGCGGCGGCGCGGCCTCGTTCAAGACCCCCGAGCAGGGCGCGGCGACCTCGGTGCTGGTCGCCGCCTCACCGCTGCTCGACGGCGTCGGCGGCCGGTACTTCGAGGACTGCCAGGAGGCCGGGCCGAACCAGCCGGGCACGCGGACCGGCTGGGCGCCGTACGCCCGGGACCCGGAGGCCGCCGAGCAGCTCTGGACCGTATCCGAAGAGCACCTGAAGGGCTGAGGCCGCACACGACGAAGGGGGCGCGCGGCATGTCGCCGCGCGCCCCCTCGCCGTACGGGATCTACAGACCCAGCTCGGCCTCGAAGTTGCCGCCCTCCAGCCGCTGCTTCACGGCGGTGAGGAAGCGGGCCGCGTCGGCGCCGTCGATCAGCCGGTGGTCGTACGACATGGCCAGGTAGACCATCGACCGGATCGCGACGACCTCACCCAGCTCCGGGTCGTTGACCACGACCGGGCGCTTCACCACGGCACCCGTGCCGAGCATCGCCGACTGCGGCGACGGCACGATCGGGGTGTCGAACAACGCGCCCCGGCTGCCGGTGTTGGTGATCGTGAAGGTCGCCCCGGCCATCTCGTCCGGGGTGATCTTGTTGGCCCGGGTGCGCTCGGCCAGGTCGGCGATCCGCTTGGCGATGCCGCCCATGTTGAGGTCACCGGCGTTGTGGATGACCGGCACGAGCAGGCCGCGCTCGGTGTCCACGGCGATGCCCAGGTGCTCGGCGGCCGGGTAGGTGATCGTGCCGCCGTCCAGGTCCATGCTGGCCTGGACGATCGGGTACGTCTGGAGCGCCTCGATCGCGGCCAGCGCGAAGAACGGCAGGAAGGACAGCTTCACGCCGTGCTTGGCCTGGAACGAGTCCTTGGCCCGCGCCCGCAGCTTGGCGACCTTGGTGACGTCGACCTCGACGACGGTGGTCAGCTGCGCCGTCTCGTGCAGCGACTGCTGCATCCGCTTGGCGATGGTGGCCCGGATGCGCGGCAGCTTCTCCGTGGTGCCCCGCTTGGCGCTCGGCTCCGGCTTGGCGGCCGGCTTTGCCGGGGCCTCGGCCTTGGCGGCCGGCGCGGCGGCGGCCGGCTCCGGCTTGGCGGCCTTCGCCTTCTCGGCCGCCTCCAGCACGTCCTGCTTGCGGATGCGGCCACCCACGCCGGTGCCCTTGAGCGAGCCCAGGTCCACGCCGTGCTCGGCGGCGAGCTTGCGCACCAGCGGCGTCACGTACCCGGCGGAGTCCTCGCCGAACTCGGCCGGAACGCTCGGACGCTGCGCGGCGGCCGGCGCGGACGGCTGGGCTGCCGCCTCGGCCTTGGCCGGCTGCGCTGCCTTCTCCGCCTCGGCGGCCGGCTCGTTGTAGGACGCGCCCGGCGTCGGCTCCTCGACCTTCGGCTCCGGCTTCGGCTCGGGCTTCGCCTCGACCTTCGGCTCCGGCTTGGGCTCGGGCTTCGGCTCCGCCTTCGCGGGGGCGGCACCGGCCACCCCGACGATCGCCAGCACGGCGCCGACGTCGGCGGTCTCGTCCTCGGCGACCTTGATCTCCTGCAGCGTGCCGGCGACCGGCGACGGGATCTCGGTGTCGACCTTGTCGGTGGAGACCTCCAGCAGCGGCTCGTCCACCTCGACGGTCTCGCCGACCTGCTTGAGCCAGCGGGTGACCGTACCCTCGGTGACGCTCTCGCCCAGGGCCGGCATGGTCACCGGCGTGCCCTCGCCCGACGACGCGGCGGGCTGGGCCGGCTCCTCGACGGCCGGCTGCTCGGCCTCGGCGCCCGGCTCGGCGGCGGCCTCCTCGGCCTGCTGCTCCGGCTCGGGGCCGGTGCCCTCGGCGGCGGCCGTCGGCTCGGTGGCCGGCTCGGCCTCCTCGGTGGGAGCCGCGCCCGCGTCCTCGCCCTCGCCGGCGATGACCGCCAGCTCGCTGCCGACCTCGGCGGTCTCGTCCTCGCCGACCACGATCCGGCTCAGCACGCCCGCCGCGGGGGACGGGATCTCGGTGTCGACCTTGTCGGTCGACACCTCGAGCAGGGGCTCGTCGACCTCGACGGTGTCACCCTCCTGCTTGAGCCAGCGCGTGACGGTGCCCTCGGTGACGCTCTCGCCGAGCCGGGGCATGGTGACCGATACCGGCATGTTCTCCAGACTCCTTCATTCCCCTGGTGGGATCATCGCCCGTCGCCGGACGCCGCGGTTGTCGTGTCAGGCGTGCGAGTGCAGCGGCTTGCCGGCCAGGGCCAGGTGCGCCTCGCCCAGAGCCTCGTTCTGCGTCGGGTGGGCGTGCACGAGCTGCGCCACCTCGGCCGGGTACGCCTCCCAGTTGTAGATGAGCTGCGCCTCGCCGATCAGCTCACCGACCCGGGCGCCGACCATGTGCACGCCGACCACCGGGCCGTCGTCCACCCGGACCAGCTTCACGTGGCCGGCGGTCTTGAGGATCTGGCTCTTGCCGTTGCCGCCCAGGTTGTAGTTGTAGGTCTTGATCTTGTCGGCGCCGTACTGCTCCTTGGCCTTCGCCTCGGTCAGGCCGACCGACGCCAGCTCCGGGTCGCAGTAGGTGACGCGCGGGATGCCGGCCTCGTCGATGACGGCCGGGCTCTTCCCGGCGATCTCCTCGGCGACGAAGATGCCCTGCTGGAAGCCGCGGTGCGCGAGCTGCAGGCCGGGCACGATGTCGCCGACCGCGTAGACGTTCGGCACGCTGGTGCGCAGCCGCTCGTCGGTCAGCACGTAGCCGCGGTCCATCTTGACGCCCTGCTCCTCGTAGCCGAGGCCGGCGGTGTTCGGGCCACGGCCCACGGCGACCAGCAGCAGCTCGGCCTCGACCGTGTCGCCGCCCTGAATGGTCAGCTTCACGCCCTTGTCGGTCTTCTCGACCTTCTCGAACGGCTTGCCGACCTTGAAGTTGATCTTCCGCTTGCGGAACGCCCGCTCCAGCGCCTTCGACGACTCCTCGTCCTCGGCCGCGACCAGGCGGGGCAGCGCCTCGACGATGGTCACGTCCACGCCGAAGGACTTCCAGACGCTGGCGAACTCGACGCCGATCACGCCGCCGCCGAGCACGATCGCCGACGACGGGACGCGGTCCAGGGTCAGGGCGTGGTCGCTGGTGATGATCCGCTCACCGTCGACGTCCAGGCCGGGCAGGCTCTTGGCGTACGAGCCGGAGGCCAGCACGACGTTGCGGCCGGTGTAGCGCTTGCCGTCCACCTCGACGACGTTCTTGCCGACCAGCTTGCCCGCGCCGGCCACGAAGGTGATCTTCTTGCTGCCGCCCACCAGGCCCTGCAGGCCCTTGTACAGACGGGAGATCACGCCGTCCTTGTACGAGTTGACCGCCTTCATGTCGATGCCGACCAGCTCGGCCTTCACGCCGAACTGCTCGGACTCGCGGGTCTGGTCGGCGATCTCGGCGGCGTGCAGCAGCGCCTTGGTCGGGATGCACCCGTTGTGCAGGCAGGTCCCGCCCAGCTTGCTCTTCTCGATGAGGGCGACGGAGAGGTCCAGCTGGGCGGCACGCAGCGCCGCCGCGTAGCCGCCGCTACCACCTCCGAGGATGACGATGTCGAAGGTCGTGTCGTTCGGCTCGCTCACATCCAACTCCCAGGTCGCGTCACTGCATCGGGGGTTACGGCGGAGTAACAGGCACACCCCACCTCGGTCATCTTGTCACCACCACGGACCGGGCGCGTACCGAGGTGCCCAACGACACGTCGGTGACACGTACCCTTGGCACCGTTCTCGATGACGGCGGTGGGGGAGGAGTGGATTCGGTGGGGCTGTTCCGACGACGCAAGCGGGCGGCCCCGGCGAGCCGCGACCGCGCCGCCGACCGTGCCGATCTGGACCATCTGGAGAACTTCGTCCGGACCCGGAAGGGCGTCGAGGCGTACATCGAGCCTCGTACGACAGTCACCGAGACCACGATCATGCTGATCGCCGACGACGGCGAGTGGACCCGGCGGCGCGTCGGCGGGCCGGACGAGGCTCGCCGCTGGGCGCACCGGATCGCCATTCCGATCTACGACGTGCGGCTGATGGGCTACCCGCAGCGCATGCGCGACTACAACGAGCGCCGCAAGCGCCGTCCCGAGCTGTACTGAGGCTCTCGGGCGCAGGTGTTGAAAAGGGCCCCTTCTGCAACGCCAGGCGTTGAGAAGGGGCCCTTCCCTACACGTCAGCCGTTGGTGGCGACGTCCTCGACCAGGTGCACGAGCGTACGCACCGGCACGCCGGTGCCGCCCTTGGTCCAGTAGCCGGTCGCCTCACCCGAGTGGTAGCCCGGGCCGGCGATGTCGATGTGCGCCCACGCCACGTCGTCGGTGACGAACTCGCGCAGGAACACCCCGCCCTGCAGCATGTGCCCGGCCCGGTCCATCCCGGCGTTGACCTGGGAGATGTCCGCGACCTCGGACTCCATGCCCTTGCGCACGTCGTCCGGCAGCGGCATCGGCCAGGCCGGCTCGCCGGTCGCGTCACCGGCGACCCGCACCCGCTCGCACAGCTCCGGGGTGCCCATCACACCGGCGATCCGCTTGCCCAGCGCGATCACCTGGCCGCCGGTCAGCGTGGAGGTCTCGAACAGGTAGTCGGCGCCGTCCGCGCAGGCCCGCGCCATCGCGTCGGCCAGCACCATCCGGCCCTCGGCGTCGGTGTTGAGCACCTCCACCTTCTTGCCGTTGAACATGCTGATCACGTCGCCCGGCCGGTAGCTGGTGCCCGACGGCATGTTCTCCGCCATCGGCAGGTAGCCGGTGACGGTGACCGACGGCTTGAGCGCCGCGACCGCCAGCATGGCCGCGCCGACCGCCGCCGCGCCGGCCATGTCCGACTTCATCTCCCACATGCCCTGCGCCGGCTTGATCGAGATACCGCCGGTGTCGAACGTGATGCCCTTGCCGACCAGCGCGACCCGCTTGCCGTTGCCGCCGCCGGAGGGCGTGTAGGTGATCTTCACCAGCCGCGGCGGGGCCTCGGAGCCCTGGCCGACAGCGAGGATGCCGCCGTAGCCACCGGCCTTGAGCGCCGCCTCGTCCAGCACCTCGACCTCCAGCCCCGCCTCGCGGGCCGCGGCGGAGACGACGTCGGCGAACGCCGGGGGACGCAGCTCGTTCGGCGCGGTGTTCACCCAGTCCCGGCTGGTCCGCACCGCGCCGGCCACCGCCTGCGCCCGCGCCACCTCGGCCTGGGCGGTCGCGTCGGCCGCGTCCGGCACCGCCACCAGCACCTCGGCCACCGGCTCGCGCCGGGCCGGCTGCGGCTTGGTCTTGTAGCCGGCGAACCGGTAGCCGCCCAGCAGCGCGCCCTCGGCGACCGCGCGCAGCGCGGCCGGGGCGTCCGCGTCGTCGGGCAGCGGCAGGGCCAGGGCGACGCGCGAGGCGCCGGCCAGCGCCCGTACGGCGGCGCCGGCGGCCCGGCGCAGCGACTCCGGGGCCGGAGCGGCGCCCGAGGGCTCCGGGCCGAGGCCGACGGCCACGACCAGCGGGGCGGTCACGGTGCCCAGCGTGGCCAGCTTGATCACCTCGCCCGGGCCACCGGTCGCGCCGAGCAGGGCCAGCGTCGCGGTCAGCTTTCCGTCGAACGCGGCGGCGATGCTCTCCCCGCCGGTGGCCAGCAGCAGGGCGTGGGCGGGTGCGCCGTTGCCCGGCTCGGTGGTCTGGCTGTGCACGCCGATCACGATCGCGTCGACGGCGAGTTCGGCGGGGTCGGTGTCGACCAGGCTGAGGGTGGTGCGGGGCGATGTCACGAAAGCTACTCCGGGCGGGCCGGGCCGGCCGCGTCGTCGCGTACCGGCGATGAAGGTGTCTCCGGCGGCAACCTACCCGCCGGGAGGCGTGGCTGTCCCGCCGATGCGTGCCGACGGGATCCCGCCGATGCTAACCACAGCGGTCCGGGCCGGTAAGTTGCCACCCATGACCGAGGTGACCTCCGACGCCGCCGAGACCCGGCTGCGCCGCTCCCCGCTGCACGAGCGGCACACCGCGCTCGGCGCGAAGTTCGCCCCCTTCGGGGGCTGGCAGATGCCGCTCGAGTACGCCGGTGGCGGCGTGCTCAAGGAGCACACGGCCGTCCGCGAGGGCGTCGGCGTGTTCGACGTCTCGCACCTGGGCAAGATCCGGGTCACCGGGCCGGGCGCGGCGGACTTCGTCAACGCCTGCCTCACCAACGACCTCGGCCGGATCACCCCCGGCCAGGCGCAGTACACGCTCTGCTGCGACGACGCCACCGGCGGCGTGGTGGACGACATCATCGCCTACCTGCACGCCGACGACCACGTCTTCCTGGTGCCCAACGCGGCCAACACCGCCGAGGTGGCCCGCCGGCTGCGCGCCGCCGCGCCCGCGGGCGTCACCGTCACCGACGAGCACGAGGCGTACGCGGTGCTCGCCGTCCAGGGACCGCGCTCGGCGGACCTGCTGGGCGCGCTCGGGCTGCCCACCGGGCACGACTACATGAGCTTCTCCACCGCCACGCTCGACGGGGTGGAGCTGACGGTGTGCCGCACCGGCTACACCGGCGAGCTGGGCTACGAGCTGGTCGTGGCGTCCGAGCACGCGGTCGCCGTCTGGGACGCGCTGTTCGCGGCGGCCGACGACGTCCGCGCCTGCGGCCTGGCCGCCCGGGACACGCTGCGCACCGAGATGGGCTACCCGCTGCACGGGCGGGACCTGTCCCCGGAGATCACCCCGGTGCAGGGCCGCTCCGGCTGGGCCGTGGGCTGGGACAAGGCGGCTTTCTGGGGCCGCGACGCGCTGCGCGCCGAGAAGGCCGCCGGCCCGGCCCGTACGCTGCGCGGCCTCACCGCCGTCGACCGGGCCATCCCGCGCCCCGGCATGGCCGTCTACGCGGGCGACCGGCAGGTCGGCACCGTCACCAGCGGCACGTTCAGCCCGACGCTCAAGCAGGGCATCGCGCTGGCGCTTGTCGACACCGACCCGAAGCTGCCCGACGGGGACGAGCTGGAGGTGGACATTCGTGGCCGCCGCGCCCGGATGCGCCTGACCCGGCCGCCGTTCGTCAAGCCCTCGGTGCGCTGAGGCCGGAGGCGGGCCCGCCCTCGGTGCGCTGAGCCGCGCGGGTCAGTCCTCGCCGCGCTCCCCGGCGTCGAGGACGGCCTGCGTCCAGCCGCCCTCCAGCACGCCGGTGCCGTCCAGCACGGCCCAGTCGACGACGTCGGTCGCCTCCACCACCACCGGGGAGCCGATCCGCACGCTCGGGTCGGTGTTGGCGTCGCTGGCGCTGGCACCGACGATCCGTTCCGGGGTGTCCCACGAGGTCACCCCGGCCCAGACGTACTCGGGGCCGTCGTCGCCGGGCAGGCCGTACTTGACCACGAGCTGGCTCTCCTCGGGCAGTCGCCCGGCCAGGAAGCGGGCCCGGATGTCGCCGAGCGCCTCCCGGGCGGTCTCCACCGCCCGGCTCATCGCGTCACCGGTGCGGGTGTAGCGCACGTCCGGCTGGATGCCGTTGAACAGCGTCGCGCAGGCGGCGGCGAAGTAGCGGCCGGGCGGACCCGGGTGCCCCGGCGGCGGGTTGAGGCTCAGGAACGAGTCGGCGTCCGGGTCGGTGGCCGGGTCCAGCTCCAGCCGCAGCAGCACCGGCGCGGTGGCGCCGTGCTGCTCCGGATTGCCGTACGCCACGGCGATGTCGTGCCCGGTCACCGTGGCCAGCACGGGAAGCTGCACGAACGCCGGCACCTCCTCGCCGGACAGCCCGTCGGTCCAGTCCCGCAGCAGCCGCCGGGCCGCGCCGGTCATCACCGCGCCCCACGCCCGGGTCAGGTGGTCCGGCACGCCCTGCGCCTGCAACTCCAGCAGCCCGAACCGGCGCAGCCCCTTCGTGGTGAACCACAGCCCGTCGGAGTCCGAGGAGTAGGGCACCAGCACCCAGTCGACGAGCCGGATCCGGCCCTGCTCGTCCGGCAGCGAGCGCAGCGCCGCCGCCGGGTCGAGGAACTGGAGCCCGAAGACGTCCACCACGTCCCCGTCCACCGTCTCGGCGACCGCCGCGGCCACCGCGCGGGCGGCCCACTCGTGCGCCGGCGGCCAGCCCGGCCGGTACTCGGCCTGCACCACCACCAGGTGGGTGGCGGCGGCCAGCCGGGCCAGCTGCTCCTCGGTCGCGCCGAACGCGGTGAGAAGGTCCGGCGGCAGCTCGGGGAACTCGTCGACGGTACGGGTGTCGACTGTCATCAGCGGGCTGTCGAGCATCTGCCGGGCCAGCCCGTACACCGGTTCGGCGAGCCGGCCGGCCAGCCCTTCCACGGCCGTCTTCGGGCTCACCTTGGGCAGCCCGGTGATCGGCACCAGATAGGTCGCGTCGAGCGACTCGGGCACCGGTACCGGCAGGAAGTCGTCCGTGATGAGCATGCCGTCCCCCTCGACCGCGCCGGTGCACTCGCCCCGAACGCTACCCGCCCGGACCGGTGACGCTCAGCCGGTCAGCACCAGTCCCAGGTAGGACAGCGTGGTGACGATCTCCACGAGCGCTCCGAGCACGTCGCCGGTGATGCCGCCGAAGCGGCGTACCAGGTGCCGCAGCAGCCCGGCCCCGACGGCGAGCGCGGCGAGGACGGCGAGCGGCCCCTGCCACGGGCGGTCCGGCACCGCGGGCACCGCCGCCAGCGCGACGGCGACCGCGCCGAGCGCCGGCGCGCCCCACCCGACCGTGCCGGCGACGAGCGCGCCCAGGCCCTCCGGCCGGGCCGCCGGCACGCCGCGCCGGCAGGCCAGGCCGACGGCGAGCCGCCCGGCCGCGGTGGCCGCGACCACCGCGGCGAACGCGGCGAGGGCGTCCCGGCCGGCCAGCTCCGCGAGCACCGCGCTCTGGAGCAGGAGTACGACCACCAGCGCGACCACCCCGAACGGGCCGACGTCCGGCTGCTTCATGATCTCCAGCGCGGCCGGACCGCGCCGGTACGAGCCCAGCGCGTCGACGGTGTCGGCCAGCCCGTCCAGGTGCAGGCCCCGGGTGAGCAGCGCGCCCAGGCCCACGGTGACCACGGCGGCGACGAACGGTGGCGCGAGCGCGCCGGTGAGCAGCAGCACCCCGCCGAGTACGGCGCCGAGCAGCGCGCCGACCAGCGGGGCGAGCGCCATCGCGGTGCCGGCGGCGGCCCGGTCGACGCGTCCGGCGCGTACCGGGGCGGTGGTGAACGTGGTGAGCGCCAGCCGGATGCCGTCGGCGAGCCGCGCCTCAGTCGGCACGTCGGCCGGGGGAGACCGGCTCGTCGGACCCGATCGTCGTCGGTCCCGGCCCGGCCGGCTCCGGCTCGGCGAAGTCCGGCTCGTCGTCGGTCCGGCCGGCGTCGCTGCCCTCGTCGCCGGTGTCGCGGTCGTCGTCGGGGCCGCCCAGCGACGGGTGCACCGGGAGCGTCGCGGCGAGCGTCAGCGCGGAGCGCAGCAGTGGCAGCGCGGCCAGCGCGGTCGCCCCCTCGCCCAGGTCGAGCCGCAGGTCCACCAGCGGGGCCAGGCCGAGCACGTCGGCGGCGAGCCGTACACCCGGACGGCCGCCGTGGTCGGGCAGCAGGCACCAGTGCCGGGCCTGCCCGGCCAGGTCGCGGCTGACCATGGCGGCGGCGGTGCCGACCGGCCCGTCCAGCAGCACCGGCAGCTTGCGGGCGGTCGCGCCCAGCAGCACGCCGGTGGCCAGCGCGATGTCGCCGCCGCCCAGCTCGGCCAGCACGTCCTTGGCCTCCCGGGCGGAGCGCCGGGTGCGGTGCAGCGCGTCCCGCACCGCCGCGCAGCGGACCATCCAGGCCGCGTCGTCGATCTCGCCCTGCTCGGTGACCACCCGGCCGAGCACCGTCGGCGGTTCCGCGCCGGCGGTGGCCGCGAGCACGGCTGCGGCGGCGGCCTCGGCGCCGGCCCCGCACGCGGCGAGCACCAGCAGCTGTACGCCCGCGTCGGCGGCCTGCTCGGCGAGCCGCCAGCCGTAGCGCAGCGCCGCCTCGACCTCGTCGGCGGGCAGGGCCGGACGCTCCTCCATCGGCGCCGAGACGGGCGCCTCGACGATCTGCAGGCCGGCGCGGTTCTCGGCGGCGAGCCGGGCCAGCGCGCCCCGGCCGGCGCGAGCCTGCCGGGCGCGTCGGGCCGACTCACCGGCCGGTGCGCCCGCCGAAGCGCCGCCCTCGTGGTCGCCCTGGATCAGCAGGACGCGCACCGAGTCCCACGGACGCGGCGTCGAGGTGCCCTGGGTGGCGGCGGCGAAGCCGACCACCTGTTCCAGCACGCCGAGACCGGCGCCGGGGATGTCGAGGGTGGCGAGCCGGTCGACCGCCTGCGGCCCGGTGTAGTCGTCGGGCATCGGCAGTTCCATGCCCGGCTGGATCACCAGCCCGGTGGCGATCATCGGCAGCGCCATGGTGGGTGCGGCCCAGTCGCCCGTACCGGGCTCGTCGGACGTGGCCGGGGCGGGCACCGGGGCGGCGGCCGGGGTGAGCACCTCGGGCAGCGTCACGTCGCCGGCGCCGAGGTCGGCCGGCACGGTCCGGGGTGCCGCGGCGCGGCCGGGCTCGGCCTCGGGCGACGTGGCGGCGGGCGGCACGGCGTGCGCGGGGGCCGGAGCGGCCGGCTTGAGCCACGCGGCCTGGCCGGCGACCACCAGCGCGACCGCGTCGCAGGCGTCGGCGACCGCGCGGTTGGCGGCGCCGAGCGCGTCGGTGAACGCCCGGCCGAGCGGCGTGGTGGGCACCAGCGACAGGCCTACCTCGGGGCTGACCAGCACCAGGCGGGCGGTGCTGGAGCGCACCGCCGCGGCCAGCTCGGCGATCGTGGCGGTGTCGTCGGCCGGCTGGTGGGCCGGGTCGAGCAGCACCGTCACCCAGCCGCCCAGGTCGTCCACGAGCAGCGTCTCGTTCGGCCCGGCGGCGGCGATCACCTCGACCAGCCGGCCCGGGTTCGCGGTCGTCTCCTCGGTGGTCCAGCTCCCCGGCCGGCGGGCGCGGTGCGTCGCGAGGCGGGTCGCCCACTCGGTGTCCTCGGGATCCCCGGCCGGGGCGGTCGCCACGTACCGGACCGTGGGCGCGTCGGCGACCAGTGACTCGGCGAACTCGGACTTGCCGGAGCGGATACCGCCGAGCACCAGAAGGGTGTGCCACCCGTCAACGGACATGCCCCGTACCTTAGATGCCGCCGCCCGGGCGGGGCAGTCAGAGGTGGCTCATCGCGGTCGGCGCTCGGGGGCCTCGAAGCGATAGTCGTTGGGATTCACGTCAACCGGCTTCGGATCCTCCTGCCAGGCTCCCTCGCCGGGGCGGGCGAGGAGCGCGTCGAGCAGCTCCTCCCGGTCCATCTCGTGGGCCGCCTCGATGCCGCCGCGTACCGCCATCGCCCGCACCTCCTCGGTGTCCATCTCCCGCAACGGCCGCATGGTGTCCTCCCTCGCTGACGACGTCCGGCGTGGATACCCCGTTGGTGACGGCCGAACCTTGCGGGCACCCGCGCGTCGGCCCGCGCCGGTCGAGGGGTGAAGCGTCGTGGGCGGGCGACTAGGCTTGCGGAGGTTTGGCGTCCTGCGGGACGACGGCGGCGAGGGGAGACGCAGCATGGCGTGGAGCTGGCGGTACGAGGGCACGAACGGCGACGTGGTGGACGGACCCGTCGAATCGTTCACGAGCCAGGCGGACGCCGAGTCGTGGATCGGCCAGACCTGGCGGGAGCTCGCGGCATCCGGCGTCACCACAGTCGTGCTGGTCGAGGACGACCGGGTGGACTACCGGATGAGCCTGCAACCCCCGGCCGAATGACCGGCTACGACCGCCCGGGCGAGCCGCTGATCCTCGGCGTGCCCCGGGCGGCGTTCCGGCCGAGCCCGATCTTCCTGGCCCTGGTCGCGCTGTTCGTCGCGTCCGGGGTGATGACCTGGAACCGGTACGGCAACGTCGGCTTCGACGTGTTCCTCTTCGTCGTGTCCGGCTGGCTGGTCTCGCTGTGCCTGCACGAGTACGCGCACGCCGTGGTCGCGTACCGCTCCGGTGACCGGGACATCGCGCACCGGGGCTACCTCACGCTCAACCCCCTGAAATACACCAGCCCGCTGCTGTCGATCGTGCTGCCGGTGGTCGTGGTGCTGCTCGGCGGCATCGGCCTGCCCGGCGGGGCGGTCTGGGTGGACCGGCACGCCATCCCCGGCCGGCTGCGGCACACGCTCGTCAGCCTGGCCGGGCCGGCCACCAACGTGCTGTTCACGCTGGTGCTGGTGGCGGCGGTGGCGTGGGGGCCGGAACTGGGCGGGCCGCTGGAGTTCTGGGCCGGCGTCGGGCTGCTCGCGTTCCTCCAGCTCACCGCCAGCGTGCTCAACCTGCTGCCGGTGCCCGGCCTGGACGGCGGCAACATGCTCCAGCCCTGGCTCAGCCCCGCCTACCGGCGGATGTACGACCTGTTCGCCCCGTACGGGTTCATCCTGCTCTTCGCGCTGCTGTGGAGCCCGCAGATCAACCGGGCGTTCTTCGGCGCGGTCTTCGCCGTCGGCGACGCGCTCGGCCTGCCGCGCGAGCTGTACCAGATCGGCTACGCCCTGATCCGCTTCTGGGAGTAGCCGGCCGGTCGTCCCCGGGCCGGTGCGACCCGGCCCGGGAACGACGCGACGTCACGGGCGCTGAGCCGGGCTCTCGGTCTTCGCCGGGTCCCGCTCGGTGACCGGCTCGACGATCTCGTCGATCGCCTTGAGCAGGTCGGCGTCGAGCTTCACGCCCGCCGCCTTCACGTTGTCGTGCACCTGCTCCGGCCGGGACGCGCCGATGATCGCCGAGGAGACGTTCGGGTTCTGCAGCACCCAGGCGACGGCGAGCTGCGGCATGGTCAGCCCGGCCTGCTCGGCCAGCGGCTTGAGCCGCTGCACCCGGGTCAGCACGTCGTCGGTCATGAACCGGGCGATGAACCCGGCGCCGGACTTCTCGTCCGTGGCGCGGGAGCCCGCGGGCGGCGGCTGGCCCGGCAGGTACTTGCCGGACAGCACGCCCTGGGCCATCGGCGACCAGACGATCTGGCCGATGCCCAGCTCCTCGCTGGTGGGGACCACCTCGGTCTCGATGACGCGCCACAGCATCGAGTACTGCGGCTGGTTCGAGATCAGCGGGATGCGCAGCTCGCGGGCCAGCGCGTGCGCCTCACGCAGCTGGGACGCCTTCCACTCGGAGACGCCGATGTAGTGCGCCTTGCCGGAGCGTACGACGTCGGCGAAGGCCTCCATCGTCTCCTCCAGCGGCGTGCTGTAGTCGTAGCGGTGAGCCTGGTAGAGGTCCACGTGGTCGGTCTGCAGGCGGCGCAGCGAGCCGTCGATCGACTCCATGATGTGCTTGCGGGACAGACCCCTGTCGTTGCGGCCGGGACCGGTCGGCCAGTAGACCTTGGTGAAGATCTCCAGCCCTTCGCGACGCTCGCCCTTGAGCGCGCGGCCGAGCACCGACTCGGCGCGGGTGCCCGCGTACACGTCGGCGGTGTCGAAGGTGGTGATGCCGCTGTCGAGGGCGGCGCGGACGCACGCGACCGCCGCGTCCTCCTCGACCTGCGAGCCGTGGGTGATCCAGTTGCCGTACGAGATCTCGCTGACCATCAGGCCGGAGCGGCCCAGGTGACGGAATTCCATGCTCCCGACCCTAGACCTGCCCGCTCCCGGACGCCGTCCGGCGCTCCCCGGCGCCGGCGTGAGCCGCAGGTCAGAGCACCGGGCTGGCGTCGGCGAGCAGCCTGTCGATCTCGGCGACCACGGCCGCGCGGCCCGGGTGCACCGGGTCGATCAGCGGCTCGCCGCGCCGGTCCAGCGCGCCCCAGCGGCCCGACTCGGTGGCGACCAGGAACGCCACCGGGTGCACCACCACCGTCGGGTACGCCGGCGCCACCACCACCCGGCCGCCCCGGTCCACGACACCCCGGCGGCCGGCCAGCTCGACCACGGCGAGCCCGTCGGCGGTGAACCCGTCGACCTCGCGCCCGTCCGCGAGCGGTGTGCCGAGACGGTGGTAGCGGGTCGGCACCACCACCTCGCCGGTGAGGTCCACCGCACCCCAGCCGCCGTTCTGCCGTACCGCCGCCAGGCCGTTGCGGAACGGCCGCGCCTCCTCGTACCCGGGCGGGATCTTCACGATGTTCATCCGGTCGACGGCCATCCACCGGCCCTTGCCGTCCATCGACACCCAGGACAGCCCGTCCGAGAAGGGCACCACCGAGCGGTAGCCGTTGTTCGCCTCGATCAGCGCCGCGCCGGACGTGTCGATCAGCGCCCACCGGGACGCCTCCGGCCGCCGTACCCAGGCCAGGCCCTCGCGGAACGGCTGCGCCTCGGCGTACCGGTGCGCGATCACCATGTCGCCGTCGGCGTCCGCGTACCCCCAGAGCTGTTGCTCCTCGTCGAACGTCGCCACCGGCGGACGAGGCGTGCCGAGCACCTCCTCCGGTCGGCGCGGCGGGGGACCGAAACCGTCGGCGGCGGCCCGCTGCGCGACCGCGTCCAGCGCGACCTCGACCCGGGCGTTCAGCTGCGCGTCCTCGCCGTGACGCAGGTCCAGCGCGCGCTCGAAGTGCAGGCACGCCTCGGTCAGCCGGCCCTGGTCGTAGCAGCACCGTCCGGCGTGCTCGTGCAGCAGCGCGCGCAGCCGGTCCGGCAGTTCCGGCGAGTTCGCCTCGGCGAACATCCGGTCGGCCTCCGCGTGGTCGCCCCGCCACCGCAGCGCCTCCGCGAGGCGCGCGCGGGCCAGCGCGGTCCGCCGGAACTCGCCGGTGGCCTCGGCGTACGTGACCGCCAGCCGCGCGTCCCCGAGCGCGTCGTCCAGGTCACCGAGGATCCGGGACGCCACCGCGCGCAGGCTCAGCAGCCGGGCCCGGCTGCGATTGTCGAGTGTGGTGTCCAGTTTGCCGGTCAGCCCGTCCCGGATCACCCGCAGCTGCGCCGGGTCGGGCGCCTGCTCGCGCAGCGTACGCGGATCCAGTTCCCAGCCGACCGCGGCGAGCGCCTGCTCGGGGTCGACCGGAGGCGGCGGCTCGGCGTCCGCCCCCGGATCCGCGTCGTCGTCGGTTGCGGCTTCGGGGGTACGCCGATCCTGCGCGTCGTCAGCCTGATCGGTGCCGGCCGGGGCGGGCTTGCCGTCGCCGGTGTGGGCCCGCGTCTCTTGGGCGGGCGTGGCGTCGGCCGCGGTGCCGGTCTGCTCCTCGGTGGATGGTGTGAGCCCGGCGTGGTCGGCGCCGTCGATCGTCGTCGGTTCCCCGGCCGTGTCCTCGGCGCCGGTTTCCGGTGCCGTCTCGTCTGCGGTGTCCGGTGTGGTGTGCGGTGCCGTCGCGTCGACGGTGGTTCCTGGTGTCGCGCCGGTGGTGGTTCCTGGTGTCGCGCCGCTGTGCTGCCGGGCTTCGGTGGTGGTTTCCGGCGTCGCGCCGCTGTCCTGGCGGGCTTCGAGGCAGGCTTCCGATGCCGCGCTGCTGTCCTGGCGGGCTTCGACGGCGACTTCCGGTGTCGTGTCGTCGTCCTGGCGGGCTGCGGCGGCGGTGACATCGTTCGGAGCGCGCTCCGGGCCGGGACCGGGCCGGTCGGGTGCCGTCGCCACCGCGACCTGCGGCTCGGGATCGGCGGCCGGACTGTCGGGTGCGGTCACGGGGGCGCCGGCCTCCGCCGTGGTCCGCTCGACCGTCGGGGTGATCTGCGCGTCCACGGATGCGGCCGACGAGCCGGTGGCCGCTGCGGCAACGGCGGATGCGTCCACGGTCGATGCGTCCACGGTGGACGGGGAGGCGATCGGCGCCGGCACGATCGGCGCCGGCACGATCGGTGCCGGCGCGGGCGGGGACGGCGCCGGTGCGGGCGATACGTCGACGGGGCTCGCGGGCCTGCCGAAGCTGCCGGGCGAGGCCGTGTTCGGGTCGGTGGCCGGGGCGGTACCGGCCTTCGGCGCGGTCGGCGTGCCGTTCGTGATGCCGTCGTCGTCGGCTTGCCGGACGGCGCCGGTTGACGGGGTGGAGTCGATTGACGGTGTGGAGTCGATTGGCGGTGTGGAGCCGGTTGGCGGGACCGTGCTGGTTGACGGGGTGGAGTCGACTGGCAGGGCGGCGTCGGTGGACGGAGCTGCGGGGAGCGACGAGCTGGCGTCACGCGGCGCGATGGCGGGAGGTGTCGTGCTCTCCGCGGACGGTGCGGTGGCGGAGGCGCTCCCGTCCGCCGGACGTGATGCGGCGGCGGGGAAGGGCGTGGCGGGGTCGGCAGTGGACGCCGGCGCCGGACCGGGCACGGCCAGCACGGAGGCGCCGTCCCCCGGCACCGTGGCATCGATTCCCGGCGCCGTCGTCACGGCGTCCGGCGTCTCCGTTGCCGCTTCCGGCTCGCCGTCGTGGCCCGGCTGAGATCTTGGTACGAAATGGCCCTCAGGGGGGCCGAAATCGTCCAAGATCTCCGGCGGTTCCGGGTCTCCTGCGGGCCGGGAGGGCTGGAACCATGCCTCGGCGCCGGGGGAGGGCGGAGGTGTCGTCCTCGACGGGCCGCCGTTCTCCGACGGCTCGTCGGCCGGGCCGGGGGATGTGTCGGCTCCGAGGCGGTCCGCGCCCGGTGTGGGCTGCGGGTTGCGGTCGACGCCGGGACGGGCGATGGCCGTGTCGGACGTGGTTCGGGAGCCCTCGGTATCGGGCCGGCTGCCGTCCGAGCGGGACTCGGGCCGGATGACCGCGTCGACTCCGAGGCTGCCGGTTCCCGCGGCGGGAACGTCGACACCGGCCTCGGGCCGACCGGTGTCCGCCTGCGGCGTGACCGGGGCACCCGTGCGGGACGTCGTCTCGATGCGCGCGTCGGCACCGTGGACGTCCGTGTCCGGCGCAGGCGGGGTGCTCGTCCGGGACGCCGCCTCAGCATCGGCCCGGGGACGGTCGGCGTCCGCGCCGGGGACGGGCCGGGCGTCCGTGCCCGCCGTGGGCCGGGCGTCCGCGTCGGCTGCTGGGCGGCCGGGCGTACCCGGCTGCGGCGCGACGACGGGCCGCTGCGCGGGCTGTGCTTCCGACGTGGCGGCGTGGCTCGACGGGCCGACCGGTGGTGGCGCGGCCGGCCGGACCGGGGCAGGACCGGGATAGGTGGGCGGTGCCGGACGAGCCGGCGCGGCCCGTGGCGGCTGGAACGGCGGCGGACCCTGGCGTTCCTCGACCCGGCCCTGCGCCGGAGCCGGGCGAACGGGCTCCTCGCTGCGCTGCACCGGTCCGCCGGCGACCGGAGCCTGCACACCGCCGCTGGATGTGCCGACCACCGGCGCGTCCGACGGCGTCCGGGGCTCGCTGGGCCGCGTCGCCCTGGACTCGTTCGGCGGCGTCGTCCTGGGTTCCGCCACCGGCACCACCCTGGGCTCGGCCGGTCGCGTCGCCCTGGGCTCGGCCGGCGGCGTCACCCTGGGTTCGGCCGGCCGCGCTGTCCGGTGCTCGTCCGGGTGGGCAACCGCCTGATCCGGGGCCGCCGGCCGGCGCTCGTCGGGCCGTACCGGCCAGTGCTGCGGCCGGGACTCGGAACGCGCGGCGGCACCGTCGGGCCGGCGACGGTCCTGCTCCGGTTGCTCCTGGCCGGCCTCCGGGCGGGACGGGGCGGTGGGCGGCCGGATGGCGTGGGCACGTGGGCCGGCGGCATCGGGCTGGGCGCCCGGACCGGCCGGCCTGACGTCGCGGGCGTCCGGGCGTGCGGAGCCGTCCTGCTCGGGGCGGCGTGCCTCGGGGCGCGGGCCGTCGGCGGGCGCGGCCGGGTGCCGGGGCGGCATCGGCCGGTCCGCCGGAGGGCGGTACCGCTCGTCGGGCCGGTGCGCGTCGGGTTCGGGCCGGGGGCGGGGCTCGATGATCGGCCATTCGCCCTGGTGCGGGCGGGGCCGGTCGGCAGGCGGACGCTGCCGGCGCGGGTCGGCACCGGGACGCGGCGGGACGACGGTGTGTGGGTCGGACGGGTGGGGTCCCTGCACGCCGTACCGGTCGGGTTCGCTCTGCTGCGCGGGTCGCGCGTTCTCGGGCGCCCGGCGCTGGGTCTCGGAGTACGCGGCGGCCTCGCGGCCCGGCGCACGGTCGTCCCACCGCCCACCGGCCGGCTCGCGCCGGTCCGCAGGGGGACGTGGGCCGGGCTCGCGGCGGCTGTCCCGCCCGGGCTCACGCCGGCCGTCGCGGCCCGGCTCGCCCCAGCCGGGTTCACGCCGGCCGTCGCGGCCCGGCCCGCCCCAGCCGGTTTCACGTCGGCCGTCGTGGCTCGGCTCGTCCCAGCGGGGTTCACGCCGATCCGGCTCGCCCCACCCCGCTGCGGTCCGCTCCGCCGGTGGCACGGCGTCGTCGCGCCGGCCGGTGCCGGGACCGCGCCGGTCCCGGCCGGGATCAATCGGTGACGGCTCCGGGAACGCACCGCGGCGGCCGTCGGGCAGGGGCTCGCGACGCCCGGCGGGGGAGTGCTGGTCCCGCCGGGCGTCGGGTGGCGTGCCCCATCGCTCGCCTGCGGCCGCCGGACGGCCGTCAACCGGGGCGCGCCTGCCGTCCTGGCGGTCGGTCCGGTGCGGGGCGGGGTGCGGGGACTCGTTCGGCTCCGGCATCCAGCCCGGCTGGGCGGTCCGGCGCGGTGCGCCGTCGGGGCGTACCCAGCGCTGGTCGAGCCGCTCCGGCGGCGGGCCGGGCCGGCGGCCGTCCGCGCCGGGGCCGTCGGAATGCCCACGCCGGTCGTCCGGCGCGGCGGGGCGCTGTCCGGGCCCGGCAGGACCCGTCGGGTACGCCCCGCGTGGGGTTGCCGGGCTGGTCGGGTACGTGCCGTGCGGCCCGGCCGGGCTGACCGGGTACGCGTCCGGGCGACCGGGCGGCCCGCCCCGGTGCGCCTCGTGCGGACCCGCCGGGCTGACCGGGTCCGCCCAGCGTGAACCGGCCGGGCTCGTCGGATGCGCGCTCCGTGGACCGGCCGGGCTGACCGGGTATGTGCCGTGCGGCCCGGCGGGGCTGACGGGCTCGCCGCCACGCGGCCCGGCGGGGCTGACCGGGTACGTGCCGTGGGGACCGGCCGGGCTGACCGGTTCACCGCCACGAGGGGCGGCGGGGCTGACCGGGTACGCGTCGCGTGGGGACGCCGGGCTGACCGGGTAGGCGTCACGCGGGCCCGCCGGACTCACCGGGGGCCGGGAACCCGCGGGGCTCACCGGGTACGCGTCCACGTCGGGCGCGGGGCTGACCGGGCGCACCTCGGCGCGGCCGACCACGGCGCGGGGGCGCGGCGTCAGGTTCTCGATGCCGATGTCACCCGGGTAGCGCTGCCCGGGGAACTGCGGCTGCCACTCGTGGGTGGGCTCGGCGGCCCAGGCCGGTTCGGCCGGCTCACGCCAGCTGCCCCAGCCGCTCATCGGCAACCCCTCCCGCCGCTCGCGCGGGACGGCCCCGGGGCCGGCTCGCGTCGCTCGCTCACGGCGGTGTCACCTCATTGGAAATTCTCGCGCTGGGGCGCCGGACGTGCCGGTAGAGTCGCCCGGTCCAGCACGTCGTGGCTGCGGAAGGAGGGTAACGGCGTGGGCTCGGTCACCGCCACTGTGGCAGCACCCACCGGCGCACACGTTACCCCATGGTTTCGGACATTCGGCGCGATCGCGGCGGCCGGGTTCCGGCGGCACGCGACCTACCGGCAGGCCGCCGTGGCGGGGTTGTGCACCAACACCGTGTTCGGCTTCCTGCGCTGCTACATCTTCCTCGCGGCGGCGGGCGCGACGGGCGTCGTGGCCGGCTACGACCGGGCACAGCTCGCCACCTTCGTCTGGGCCGGCCAGGGGCTGCTGGCGGTGATCGCCATCTGGGGCTGGACCGATCTGGCGGACCGGATCCGTACCGGCGAGGTGGCCGCCGACCTGCTGCGGCCGGTGCACCCGGTGACCAGCTACCTCGCCACCGACCTGGGCCGGGCCGGGTTCGCGTCGCTGGTCCGGCTGGTGCCGCCGCTGGTGATCGGCCCGTTCTTCTTCGCGGTGTACGTGCCCCGGCACTGGGCAACGGTGCCGCTGTTCCTGCTCTCCGCGCTGCTCGCGGTGGTGGTCTGCTTCGGCTGCCGCTACCTGGTCAACGCCACCGCGTACTGGCTGCAGGACGTCCGGGGCCCGATGATCCTGTGGACTCTCGGCTCCGGCGTGCTGGCCGGCCTCTACTTCCCGCTGGGCTTCCTGCCCGGCCCGCTGGAGGCGGTCCTGCGGTACGCCACCCCGTTCCCCAGCATCCTCCAGGTGCCGCTGGACGTGCTCGTCGAGCGGGAGCCGATGGCCACCGGCCTCACCCTGGTCGGGGTGCAGGCCGTCTGGGCGGTGCTGCTGCTGGCGCTGTGCCGGCTGGTGCAGCGCCGTGCCGAGCGCCGTCTGGTGGTCCAGGGTGGCTGAGCGCGGCAGCGCGCCCAGGGTGGCTGATCTGGCTGAACTGCGCGCGTACCGGGCGTTGCTCGGTGCGCAGGCGCGCTCGCAGGCCGCGTACCGCACCTCGTTCGTGGTGGACCTGGTCGGCAACGTGGGCGCCACCGTGTTCGACGTGGTCACCGTCCTGGTGATCTTCGGCGTGACGCGGGAGCTGGGCGGGTTCACGCTGCGCGAGACGCTCGTCGTGGTCGGCCTGTCGTCGTGCGGCTTCGCCACCGCCGACCTGCTGGTCGGCAACATCGAACGGCTTCCCCGGTACGTGCGCACCGGCCTCTTCGACGCCGTGCTGGTACGCCCGCTCGGGGCGCTGCCGCAGCTGCTGCTGATGGACCTGCCGCTGCGCAAGCTGTCCCGGGCCGTGTTCGGGCTGGCGGTGCTGCTGTTCGCGCTGGCCTCGGCCGGCATCGACTGGACACCGGCCCGGGTGGCGCTGGCAGTCGTCGCGCCGCCGGCGGCAGTGGTCTTCTTCGGCTCGGTCTTCGTGCTGACCGCCACCGTGTCGTTCTACTGGGTCGACTCGGGCGAGCTGGCGAACGCGGTCACCTACGGCGGGCGGGACTTCACCTCGTACCCGGTCACCGTGTACGGCGGGTGGTTCCGCGCGCTGTTCGCGTACGGGATGGGGTTCGCCTTTGTCAGCTACCACCCGGCGCTGGCGTTGCTGGGCCGCGCCGACCCGCTCGGCCTGCCGCAGTGGGCGGGCTGGGCCGCGCCGGGCGTCGCGGTGGTCGCCGCGGCGCTGGCCGCCCTGGCCTGGCGCGTCGGGGTCCGTCACTACCGGAGTACGGGGTCATGAGCGTCATCGAGATGGACGGTCTGCGCAAGGAGTTCACGGTCCGGGTGAAGGCCGGGCCGCTGCGGCGGGAGAAGCGGACGGTGACCGCCGTCGACGGGGTGGACCTGCGGGTGGAGCGCGGCGAGATGCTCGGCTACATCGGCCCGAACGGCGCCGGGAAGTCGACCACGCTGAAGATGCTGACCGGCGTGCTGACGCCGTCGGCGGGGCGGGCCCGGGTGTGCGGGCTGCGCCCGGTGGCCGACCGTACCCGGTTGGCGCTGCGCATCGGGGTGGTGTTCGGGCAGCGCTCGCAGCTCTGGTGGGACCTGCCGCTGCGGGACTCGTTCGACCTGCTGCGCCACGTCTACCGGGTGCCGGCCGGCGAGCATGCGGCCCGGCTGGCCCGCTGCCGGGACCTGCTCGACCTGGACGGGTTCCTGGACACCCCGGTCCGGCAGCTCTCGCTGGGTCAGCGGATGCGCGGCGAGCTGACCGCGGCCCTGCTGCACGGCCCGGAGGTGCTGTTCCTGGACGAGCCGACGATCGGCCTGGACGTGGTCAGCAAGCAGGCGGTACGCGGCTTCCTGGCCGAGCTGGGCCGGGCCGGGGAGACCACGCTCGTGCTCACCACGCACGACCTGGCCGACATCGAGCGGTTGTGCCGGCGGCTCGTGGTGATCGACCACGGGCGGGTGGTGCACGACGGGTCGATCGCGGAGCTGCACCGCCGGTACGGCTCGCGCCGGATGGTGGTCGCCGAGCTGGACGCGGCGCTGCCCGAGCCGCCGGTGCTGCCCGGCGCGCCGGTGCAGCGGGTGGAGGCGGACGGGCGGCGGCTGGTCTTCGCGCTGGAACGGGCGAGCGTCGCCGAGGTGGTGGCCGGGCTGGCCGGCCTGACCACGCTGCGGGACATCTCGATCGTGGAGCCGGACATCGAGGAGGTGGTGACGCGGCTCTACCGCGCCCCGGCCGGGCCGTCCGCCGTCACGGGTGCTCCATGACGAGTACGGCGAACGTGCCCGGGGCCAGCGCCTCGTAGCGGTGCGGGGTGTCGCCCGGGAAGGTGGCGTAGTCGCCCGGTTCCAGCTCGACCAGGTCGGTCTCGGGGCCGACGCGCATCCGGCCGGCGGCGACGACGACGTGCTCGACGCTGCGCGGGGTGTGCGCCTCGGCGGTCCGTACCGCGCCGGGTTCCAGCTCCATCACGTAGACGTCCCGCCGGGCGTGCGGCGCTCCGGCGGCGAGCAGGGTGGCCGAGAAGTCGGCGTGCTCGGACCGGATCCTCGGCCCCTGCCCGGCTCGTACCACCCGGACGGCGGCGGTGGGCGGTTCGACCAGGCGGCTGAACGGTACGTCGAGCGCCACGCCGAGCGCCCAGAGCGTCTCGACGCTGGGATTGCCGGACCCGGACTCCAGCTGGGACAGGGTGGACTTGGCGATCCCGGCGCGGCGGGCCAGCTCGGTCAGCGACAGGCCCGCCCGTTCGCGCTCGCGGCGCAGCGCGGCGGCGATGGTGGCGAGTGGGGGAGCGGGGTCGATCGCCATGTGTTCGCTCCATCGGTCGTTTTGTTCGGTTTGACGAACCAGCGGGCTCCCGTTCAGGATAATGGACATGCGTACGGCATACCGAACGGGCGACGCCCGGGTGCTCCGCGACGTCGCCGCCATCGGCGCGGCGATGCTCGCCGTGGGCGCGTCGTTCGGTGCCGTGGCGGTGGCCGCCGGCCTGCCCGTCTGGGCCACGCTCGCCATGTCCGCCGTCGTCTACGCCGGTGGCGCCCAGTTCATGGCCGTGGGCCTCGTCGCGGTCGGCAGCCCGCTCGCGGCGGTCTTCGCCGGCCTGCTCCTCAACGCCCGGCACCTGCCGTTCGGCTTGGCCCTCGGTGGCGCGCTCGGCGCCCGGCGCTGGCAGCGGCTGCTCGGCAGCCACCTGATGACCGACGAGGCGACCGCGTTCGCGCTGGCCCGCCCGGCCGGTCCGCAGCGGCGGCGGGCGTTCTGGCTGGCCGGGGTGCTGCTGTTCCTGGCCTGGAACGCCGGTACCGCGCTCGGCGTGCTGGCCGGCGGCGCGGCCGGTGACCCGGCGGCGTTAGGACTCGACGCCGCCTTCCCGGCCGGGCTGGCCGCCCTGCTGCTGCCCAGCCTGCGCGACCGGGAGGCGCGCCGGGTGGCGCTCCTCGGCGCCGGCCTCGCCGTGCTGGCGACACCGCTGCTGCCGGCCGGGCTGCCGGTGCTGCTCGCGCTCGCCGCGCTGGCCCTGCCGCTGCTGGCCCGCCGCCGCTCACCCATCCCGCCGGGCGACCCGGACGCCGCGCCGGATGGTGACCCCGGCCGCGTGCGCGACGGCGGCCCGGTCGCCGTGCCGGCCGGTTCCGGCGCTGCGCCGGACGGCATCGGCGGACCGATGGACGCCGGTGGGGCGAGGCGCCAGGTGAGCGCCGGGGAGGGCTCGTGCTGATCGCCGTGATCCTCGCCCTGGCCGCCGGCACCTACGGCTTCCGGGTCGCCGGGGTGCTGCTGCGGGACCGGCTGGACCTGCCCGAGTGGGCCCGGCACCTGTTGCCGGTCGGCGCCGCCACGCTGCTGGCCGCGCTCGCCGCCACCGCGGCGCTCACCGAGGCCGGTGGCTTCGCCGGTTACGCCCGGCCCGCCGGGGTGCTGGTCGGCCTGGTGCTCGCCTGGCGGCGGGCGCCGTTCGTGCTGGTCGTGGTCGCGGCGGCGGCCACCACCGCGGTGCTGCGCCTGCTCGGCGTGGCCTGACGGCGGCGTCGGCCGGCCTCACACGACAACGGCCCCTCACCGCCGGGCGGGGAGGGGCCGATTCGGAGCCGGTCCGGTCAGACCTTGTCGCCGATGTTCACGCGGGGCGCGGGCGCGCGCATCCGGCGGAACGTGATCGACCGCATGATCGCGTAGAAGTAGAGCGAGCCGAGCTTCTCGGTGCTCTTCGGGAAGCGCTCGCGGACCAGCCGCTTGATCTTCCGGGAGATCAGGATCGAGTCGATCAGCACGCCGAGGGCCAGCGCGCCCCAGAGCACGTTCGACAGCAGCCGCACGATCGGCGGCATGGCCTGGTTGGAGCCGAACAGCACGATCAGCGCGCCACCGAAGAACCAGGTGCCGATCGTCCGCCGGGAGTCGACCACGTTGCGGGCCAGCAGCCGCTCGGGGCCCCGGTCACGCGGGCCGCCCTCGCGGCGGAACTCGGCGGCGGCCTCGGCGCGCGCGGCGCGGCGCTGCGCGCGGGCCTCCTCCTTGGTCAGCGGCTTGGCCGGCGCGGTCGGCCGGCGACCCGCGACCGGGCGCTTCGGCGTGACCTGCCCGAGTTCCTTCTTGCTGGGCGTGTAGCCCCGCGGACGGGCGGCGGCGGACTCCTCGTCGGTCGTCACCGTGGTGACGGACTCCTCGACGAGGTCGGCGGACTTGCGGCGAAACAGCGACGGCACGCGGCAAGGGTAGCCAACCGGCCGCGCCCGGTGCACATCACGGGTGCACCGGGCGCGGACGGTCGGCTGAACGGGACGGTCAGGGACGCTCGACGTGCGCGCCGAGGTCGGCCAGCTTGGCCTCGAAGTCCTCGTAGCCGCGGTTGATCAGGTCCACGCCGTACACCCGGGAGGTGCCCTCGGCGGCGAGCGCCGCGATCAGGTGGCTGAACCCGGCCCGCAGGTCCGGGATGACCAGGTCGGCCGCGTGCAGCTTGCTCGGCCCGGCGATCACCGCGGAGTGCTTGAAGTTGCGCCGGCCGAAGCGGCACGGGGTGCCGCCGAGGCAGTCCCGGTAGACCTGGATGTTGGCGCCCATCGTGTTCAGCGCCTCGGTGTAGCCCAGCCGCTGCTCGTAGACCGTCTCGTGGACGATCGACAGGCCCCGCGCCTGGGTGAGCGCGACCACCAGCGGCTGCTGCCAGTCGGTCATGAAACCGGGGTGCACGTCGGTCTCCAGCGCGACCGCGTTCAGCTCGCCGCCCGGGTGCCAGAACCGGATGCCGCCCTCCTGGCCCGGGCTGCCGCCGCGCGGCGGGCGCAGGTCGGTGACCTCGTACTCGCCGCCGACCGACCGGAAGATGTTCAGGAAGGTCATCATGTCGGCCTGCTGGGCGCCAAGCACCTCGACGTGCCCGCGGGTGGCCAGCGCCGCCGCCGCCCAGCTGGCCGCCTCGATCCGGTCCGGGATCGGCCGGTGGGTGTAGCCGTGCAGCTTCTTGACGCCCTGGATCTCGATCACCCGGTCGGTGTGGACCTTGATGATCGCGCCCATCTTCTGCAGCACGCAGATGAGGTCGATGATCTCCGGCTCGACGGCCGCGTTGCGCAGCTCGGTGACGCCCTCGGCCATCACCGCGGTGAGCAGCACCTGCTCGGTGGCGCCCACGCTCGGGTACGGCAGCGCGAACTTCGTGCCGTGCAGCCCGTTCGGCGCGGACAGGTGCAGACCCTCCGGGGTCTTCTCGACGGTGGCGCCGAACTCGCGCAGCGCCTGGAGGTGGAAGTCGATCGGGCGCGGGCCGATGTGGCAGCCGCCCAGGTCGGGGATGAAGGCGTGGCCGAGCCGGTGCAGCAGCGGGCCGCAGAACAGGATCGGGATCCGGCTGGACCCGGCGTGCACGTTGATCTGGTCGGTGCTGGCGCTCTCGACGTTCGACGGGTCGAAGACGAGCTCGCCCTCCTCGTCGCCGTCGCTGACCTTGACGCCGTGCAGGCCGAGCAGACCGCGGACCACCTCGACGTCACGGATACGCGGCACGTCGAACAACCGGCTGGGTGTGTCGCCCAGCAGGGCGGCCACCATCGCCTTGGACACCAGGTTCTTCGCGCCGCGCACGCGGATCCGCCCTTCAAGCGGAGTGCCTCCGTGTACGACCAGGACGTCGTCGGTCAACGCAACCTCCAGCGCGTTGGGTGCTGCCGTGTCTAGTGATGGGTGCACGAAGTTCATCGCTACCCGGAACGCGGTCATGGGAAAACGGGCCGCGTGTGTCGTCGCCCCGGCAGCATAGCCCTCCGTGACGGGAATGGAATCGGTCACATCGCCAGCGAGGGCACGAACCGGGGTGTCAGGCGCGTTTCCGTGCCAGCGGCGTCACCGACGGTGATCAAGCTCCCGGAAGGGCGAGCATCTGGTCCAGCGCCGACCGGGCGTGTCGGGCGGTCTCCGGATCAACGGTGATCTGGTTGACCACGCGGCCCGCGACCAGCTCCTCCAGCGCCCAGACCAGGTGCGGCAGGTCGATCCGGTTCATCGTCGAGCAGTAGCAGACCGCCCGGTCGAGGAACATGATCTGCTTGTCCGGGTGGGCCAGGGCGAGCCGGCGTACCAGGTTCAGCTCGGTGCCCACCGCCCACGCCGAGCCGGCCGGTGCCGCCTCGATGGTCCTGATGATGAACTCGGTCGAGCCGACCAGGTCGGCGGCGTTCACCACCTCGTGGCGGCACTCCGGGTGCACCAGCACGTTCACGCCCGGCACCCGCTCGCGGACGTCGTTGACGCTCTCGAGCGTGAAGCGGCCGTGCACCGAGCAGTGGCCGCGCCACAGGATCATCTTCGCGTCCCGCAGCTGCTCCGCGGTCAGCCCGCCGTTCGGCTTGTGCGGGTCGTAGAGCACGCAGTCGTCGAGCGAGAAGCCCATCTCCAGCACCGCGGTGTTGCGGCCGAGGTGCTGGTCGGGCAGGAACAGCACCTTGCGGCCCTGCTCGAAGGCCCAGTCCAGGGCCCGCTTGGCGTTCGACGAGGTGCAGACCACGCCGCCGTTGCGGCCGACGAAGCCCTTGATGTCGGCCGAGGAGTTCATGTACGTCACCGGCACGGTCTCGGCCGCGATGCCCAGGTCGGTGAGCGTGTCCCACGCGGCCTCGACCTGCGACAGCACCGCCATGTCGGCCATCGAGCAGCCGGCGGCGAGGTCGGGCAGGATCACCTTCTGCGCGTCCGAGGTGAGGATGTCCGCGCTCTCGGCCATGAAGTGCACGCCGCAGAAGACGATGTACTCCGCGTCCGGGCGGGCCGCCGCCTCCCGGGCCAGCTTGAACGAGTCGCCCGTCACGTCGGCGAACTGGATCACCTCGTCGCGCTGGTAGTGGTGGCCCAGGACGAACACCTTCGTGCCGAGCGCGGCCTTCGCGGCGGCGGCGCGGGCCACCAGGTCGGGGTCGCTCGGCGCGGGGAGATCACCCGGACACTCCACGCCACGTTCGGTGGCGGGGTCGCTGCCGCGGCCGAGGAGCAGCAGCGCCGTGGCGGTGTTGGACGGCTCAACCCAGGTCGAAGTCACGACCCCATGGTCCCACAGCGCGACCACCGCGCAGCCGTCCCCGATGTGGCCTGCCACACTGCTGCGCATGCGCGTGCTGCTCTGCCCGGACAAGTTCGCCGGCACGCTGTCGGCCCCCGACGTGGCCGCCGCCGTGGCCGACGGCTGGCGTGACGTCGCCCCCGACGACGACCTGCTGGTCCGGCCACTCGCCGACGGCGGACCGGGGTTCGTCGAGGTGCTCGCCGGGGCACTCGGCGGGCGCCGGGTGCCGGTACCCACAGTCGACCCGCTGGGCCGCCCGGCCGCCGGTGAGATCCTGCTCACCGACGACGGCACGGCGTACCTGGAGAGCGCCCAGGCGTGCGGCCTGCACCTGCTCACCGCCGCCGAACGCGACCCGAAGGCCACCACCTCGTACGGGCTGGGGCTGCTCGTCGCCGCCGCGGTCGAGGCGGGCGCGCGCACGGTGGTGGTGGGGCTGGGCGGCTCGGCCACCAACGACGGCGGCGCCGGGATGCTCGTCCCGCTCGGCGTCACGCCGCTGGACGGCGCCGGCCGGGCCCTGCCGTACGGCGGCGCGGCGCTGGCCGAGGTGGCCGCGCTCGACGGCGAGCCCCGGCTGCGCGGCGCCACGCTCGTCGCCGCCACCGACGTGGACAACCCGCTGCTCGGCCTGCACGGCGCGAGCAGCGTCTTCGGCCCGCAGAAGGGCGCCGACCGGGCCGACGTGCTGCTGCTGGACGCCGCGCTGACCCGCTGGGCGGAGGTGCTGGCCGACCGGCTGCCGGGGTGCCCACCCGGCCTGGGCGCGCTTCCCGGCGGCGGCGCGGCCGGTGGCCTCGGCGCCGCGGTGCTGGCGCTCGGCGGCCGGTGCGAGTCCGGCATCGGCCTGGTCACCCGCGCGGTCCGGCTGGACGCCGCGCTCGACGACGCCGACCTGGTGATCACCGGTGAGGGCTCGTTCGACCACCAGTCCCTGCGCGGCAAGGTGGTCGCCGGCGTGGCCGGGGCCGCCCGGGACCGGGGCGTGCCCTGCGTGGTGCTGGCGGGACGGGTGAGCACCGGACGGCGGGAGGCCGCCGCGGCCGGCGTGACCGAGGCGCACAGCCTGGTCGAGCACTTCGGCGGCGAGGAGCACGGGGGAGTGGACGCGGCGATGACCCGCCCGGGCGAGGGGCTGCGCGCGCTCGGCGCCCGCCTGGCGCGGCAGTGGAGCCGCTGACCGGTTCCGCTAGTCACGCCGCCGGGTGGTGACGCCGGAGGCGGCGTACGATCGAAAGACGGACCACACCGGGAATCACTGGCGGACGTGCGGCGTTGGCCAGGACGTCCGGACCTCATACCGCGCAGGGAGACTTCCACGTGACCACGCCAGCGCAGACCGAGTCGACCGAGGCCAAGGCCCCCAGCACCGTCGTCCTCACCGACGTCGCGGCGCAGAAGGTCAAGGCCCTGATCGAGCAGGAGGGCCGCGACGACCTGCGGCTCCGGGTCGCCGTGCAGCCGGGTGGCTGCTCCGGCCTGCGGTACCAGCTGTTCTTCGACGAGCGCTCGCTCGACGGTGACGTCGTCACCGACTACGACGGTGTCGAGGTCGTCGTCGACCGGATGAGCGCCCCCTACCTGACCGGCGCCACCATCGACTTCGCCGACCGGATCGACGCCCAGGGCTTCACCATCGACAACCCGAACGCGGGCAACTCCTGCGCCTGCGGCGACTCCTTCAGCTGAGTCGACGGACGACCGAAAGCGGCGGGCCGCCCCGATTGGGGCGGCCCGCCGCTTGTCGTACCCCGTGGGTGTGACGCCCGGTTGTGCGCTGATCGACCGGTTGGCCACCGACCGTCGTCCGTACGGCCCGGCGGCCGGTAGGCTGACCGCGCCGTGCTCCCGACCCCGAGGGCTGACATGAAGATCGCCGTGACCGGCTCGATCGCGACCGACCATCTGATGAGCTTCCCCGGCCGGTTCGCCGACCAACTCATCGCCGACCAGCTCGACAAGGTCTCGTTGTCCTTCCTCGTCGACGAGCTGGTGCTCCGGCGCGGCGGCACCGCGGCGAACATCGCCTTCGGCATGGCCCAGCTCGGGCTGCGCCCGGTGCTGCTGGGCGCGGTCGGCGCCGACTTCGCCGACTACCGCTCCTGGCTGGAGCGTCACGGCGTCGACTGCGACTCGGTACACGTCAGCGAGGTCGCGCACACGGCCCGCTTCGTCTGCACCACCGACACCGACATGTGCCAGATCGCCTCCTTCTACGCCGGGGCGATGAGCGAGGCCCGCAACATCGAGCTGGCCCCGGTGGCGCAGCGCCTCGGCGGGCTGGACCTGGTCCTGGTCAGCGCCAACGACCCGGCCGCGATGATCAGGCACTCCGGCGAGTGCCGGGACCGCGGCTACTCCTTCGTCGCCGACCCGTCGCAGCAGCTCGCCCGGATGGACGGCGCGGACGTGCTCGGCCTGGTCGAGGGCGCCGACTACCTGATGACGAACGAGTACGAGAAGTCGCTGCTGCAGAGCAAGGCCGGCCTGACCGACGAGCAGCTGCTGGACCAGGTCAAGGTGCGGGTCACCACCCTGGGCAAGGACGGTGTGGAGATCGCGGGCCGGGACGTCGGCACGATCCGGGTGCCGATCGCGCGGGAGATCGAGGCGGTCGACCCGACAGGCGTCGGCGACGGCTTCCGGGCCGGTTTCTTCGCCGCGCTCGACTGGGGCGTCGGCCTGGAACGCGCGGCCCAGGTCGGCTGCCTGCTGGCCACGCTGGTGCTGGAGAACTTCGGCGGCCAGGAGTACGAGGTCCGCCGGGACCTGTTCGTGAAGCGACTCGCCGAGTCGTACGGTGACGCGGCCGCCGAGGACGTCCGGCCGCACCTGCTGTGACCGCCCCGGCCGGCGGGGTGGACCCGGAGGTCCGCCCCGGCTCCGGCGGGCCCGTGCTGGTCGCGTTCGCCGGGCTGCCGGGCGTGGGCAAGACCACGCTCGCCGCCCGGGTCGGCGCCGCGCTACGCGCCCCGGTGCTGCCGGTCGATCCGGTCGAGCGGGCCCTGCACCGCTACGGCCTGACCGGCGACGTGCCCGGGATGGCCGCGTACGGCGCGGTCGCCGGGCTGGCCGAGGTGCAGCTCGGGCTCGGGCTCAGCGTGGTGGTCGACGCGGTGAACCCGGTCGCCAGCGCCCGGGGCCTCTGGCACGACGTGGCCGAACGGGCCGGCGTGCCGCTGCGGGTGATCGAGGTGCACTGCGGTGACGAGGAAGAGCACCGCCGCCGGGTCGAGGCACGCCCGCCCGAGGAGCACGGCACCTGGGAGCAGACGCTGCGCCGCCGCGCCGAGTACGAGCCGCTGATCGGCCCGCGCCTGGTGGTCGACACCGCCGTGTCGGCCGACCCGCTGCCCGGCATCCTCGCGTACCTGCGCTGAGCGCTGGGTGTTAAGAAGGGCCCCTTCCTCTACCTCAGGCGTTAACAAGGGGCCCTTCCTTACACCCGGACGTCGTAGGCGGGGCCGTCGTGCGCGGCGAGGAACTCGTGGCCGCGCATCCGGCACCACGCCGGGATGTCGACAGCCGCCGCCGGGTCGTCGGCCAGCACCCGCACCACCGCACCGGCCGGCAGACCGGGCACCAGCCGGGCGAGATTGATCACTGGCAGCGGGCAGCGCTGCCCCCGGCAGTCCAGCACCTCGTCCGGCTCGCTCCTCGCGCTCACAGGTCCGTCACCCCCGCCTCCGCCCGCAGGTCCGCCACGATCCCGGGCAACTCGTCCAGGAACCGCTCCACGTCCGCCTCGGTGGTCTCCCGGTGCAGCGACACCCGCACGTTGCCGTGCGACAGCACCCCCATCGCCTCCAGCACGTGTGACGGGCGCAACGTCGACGACGTGCACGACGAGCCGGAGGACACCGCGAACCCGCGCCGGTCCAGCGCGTGCAGCAGCGCCTCGCCGTCGACGTACAGGCAGGAGAACGTCACCAGGTGCGGCAACCGGTCTACCGGGTCGCCGACCACCTCCACGTCCGGCACCTCGGCCGCGACCCGGGCCCGGATCCGGTCCACCAGCGGCCCCAGCCGGGCCGCCTCCGCCGCCGCGTCGGCCGCCGCCGCGCGCAGGCTCGCCGCCGCCGCGACCACCGCCGGCAGGTTCACCACCCCCGGGGTACGCCCCGACTCCCGCTCGTCGGCCGGGTACGGCGACTCCCACCGGGTGCCCTTGCGCACCACGAGCAGCCCGACGCCGGGCGGCCCGCCCCACTTGTGCGCGCTGGCGGTCAGCACCGACCAGCCCGACGGCAGCGGCACCCGGCCGGCCAGTTGCGCCGCGTCCACGTACAGCGGCACGCCCGCCTCGGCGCACAGCTGGGCCGCCGCGGGCACCGGCTGCACCGTGCCCACCTCGTGACTGGCCCCGATCAGTGCGGCGAGAGCCACGCCGGGCGCGGTCACCGCCGCCGCCCAGGCGTCCAGGTCCAGCCGGCCGAACCGGTCCACGGGTACGGACACCGCCGCGCCGCCTGAGGCCGTGTGCCGCTGCGCGGCGTGCAGCACCGCCGAGTGTTCGATCGCCGAGTGCACCAGCGTCGCCCCGGCCCGCCGCCGCCCGGCCAGGCCACCGAGCACGGCGGCGTGCGCTGCCGCCGTACCGCTGGGGGTGAAGGACAACTCGTCGGCGCGGACGCCGAGCGTCTGCGCGGCGGCCTCCCGCGCGGCGTCGAGGAGCTGACGGGCCCGGCGGGCCGGCGCGTACAGCCGGGCCGGGTCGGCCCAGCCGTCGTCCAGGGCGGCCAGCATCGCCTGCCGCGCGACCGGATGCAGCGGCGCCGCGCTGGCGGCGTCCAGGTAGACCGGGGAGACGCTCATGACGCTCCACGCTATCGCCCGGTTACGCCCAAGATCCCCCCGATGGGGGTGGACAGCGACCCCAAGACGGCCTGGCCGGTCATGGTCGAGTAATCTGCGACCGTCGGTGACGCCTTTGCCGTCGGTGTCAAAAGGAACAACCGCCGCGGCGCGCTAGGGAGGCAGGACCAGGTGGTCGCAAGGAGTTCGGAGGTACGGCGCTCGGCCGTACGGCACAGCGCTTCCCCGGGGGCCGGTGGACGCCGGCGGCGTGGTGCTGGTCGAATCGCCGGGCTCGGTCTCGGCGCGGCGGCGCTGCTTGTCTCGCTCACCGGCTGTGACGTCGGCAAGACGTTCGGCGGGTTCGGCTGGCCGCAGGGCGGCATCACGCCCGAGTCGCACCGCATGTATGACCTGTGGATCGCGTCCTGCATCGCGGCGCTCGCGGTCGGCGTGTTCGTGTGGGGGCTGATCTTCTGGTGCGTGGTCCGCTACCGCAAGCGCGGCAACGAGCTGCCGGTGCAGACCCGCTACAACCTGCCGATGGAGTTCCTCTACACCATCGCGCCGATCCTCGTGGTCTCCGTGCTCTTCTACTACACGGCGGTCGTGCAGACCGACGTGAACAAGGAGTCGAAGAACCCGGACGTCACCGTCGAGGTCGTCGCGTTCAAGTGGAACTGGCAGTTCAACTACCGCGACGGTCAGGGCCCGGAGGCCAACACCGTCGCCTCGGTGCTCGGCACCAGCGAGGTCATCCCGGTGCTGGTGCTGCCCAGCGGCCGCTCGATCCGCTTCGAGGAGACCAGCCGCGACGTCATCCACTCGTTCTGGGTGCCGGAGTTGCTGTTCAAGCGGGACGTCATGCCGGGCAACGTGCGGAACACGTTCGAGGTCTCCAGCATCGACCAGGAGGGCGCGTTCGTCGGCCGCTGCGCCGAGCTGTGCGGCAGCTACCACGCCTTCATGAACTTCGAGCTGCGGGTCGTGTCGCCGGAGAAGTACGACCAGTTCCTGGCGGCCAAGAAGGCCGGCAAGTCGACCCAGGAGGCGCTCGGCGCGATCGGTGAGGAAGAGTACGCCACCGAGACGAAGCCGTTCGACACCCGGCGCGACGTGAACAACTTCAACCCGTCCGACGCGTCGGCCGGCGCGGGAAGCTGAGGGGTTCGGCATGAAGACCGAGTGGAAGATCTTCCTGACCATCGCCACGTTCCTCCTCGGCGCGACGATCCTCTACGGCGCCTGGACGTACGCCGACAGCGGCGGTCACGTGGAGTGGATCGGCACTGTGGCGCTGCTGCTGTCCTTCCTGCTCTGCGCGATGTGCGGCGGCTTCTTCTGGTTCGTCTCCCGCCGTATCGACCTGCGCCCCGAGGACCGGCCGGACGGCGAGATCGCCGACGGCGCCGGTGAGGTCGGCTTCTTCAGCCCGGGCAGCTACTGGCCGTTCGGGCTGGCGCTGGCCGCCGCGATCGCCGGTCTCGGCCTGGTGTTCTGGCAGTTCTGGCTGCTGGGACTGGGCCTGGTGGCGGTCGTCCTCGCCACCTGCGGGCTGCTGTTCGAGTACTACTCGGGCACCCGCCGTACCGCCGAGCACTGACCCGAAGCACCGTCGCAGGCCCGCACCCCTCCCGGGGTAGCGGGCCTGCCGCTTTCCCCGCGCCTGCCTGCGGCACCCCGCGCGCCGTCCCCTGCGCCTGCCTGCGTCGATCATGAAGTTGACGGCACCGGCGGTCCCTTTTGTCCCCGCCAACCTCATGATCACCGCCCGTCAGGTCGGCTTCTCGCTCTCCCGCTCCCCGCCGGCGGCGCACCGCCCGGCTCACGCGCTCTCAGCTGTTCCATTCATCGAGAGCGCCGTTCCACCTGCCAGGACCACAAGAGATCTTGGTAGGAAAGTGCCCCTATGGGGGCCATTTCCTGCCAAGATCTCGCGCACCGCCTGGCTCGTCCCCGTAGCGCTCGCCCTCCACGCCCGACTCCTGAGGCCTCGCGCCCACCGCCCAGCGCGCCGGCCACTGCGCACTCCCGCGCCCGCCCGGCCCCGTTGATCAAGGAGTTCGAGGCACTTTCGCGCATCGCCGGTGACACAAACCCCTTGATCCCTGCTTCGGACGGGAAGCACGCACCACCTGACGACCCCAGGCGGTGATCAAGGAGTTTGTGTCCGCTTGGACGACCGTGGGGGACACAAACTCCTTGATCACGAGCGGCGACGGGTGGGCTGTCGGGCGGGGAGGGGAGGGGAGGGAGGGAGGGGAGGTCAGGCGGCCTGGGGGTGGGACGATCGGCGGGGTGCGCGGCGGCCGGACAGGCGCGTCGGGCGGAACGCGAACGTGGCGATCACCACTGCCGCGCCGCAACCGGTGCAGATCAGCTCCGGGCAGTCGGCGCCGTGCCCGTCACCGCACGGCGGCGCCTCGAACAGCACGACGCCCTCGCAGGTGTCACAGTGCAGCTCGCGGTCAGACACGGGTGGCTCCTCTCGCTCCGGGCACCGGTCGGGGCGGGGAGGCGCCGGCCGGTGGACCGAAAACGGATAGACCGAAAACGGATAGACCGAAGACGGAAAACAACTCCCGTGTAGTTTGGCACCCGGGTACGACAACACCCGCGCCAGGCTGCGGTCAGGCGGCCCGCGCCACCTCGAGCCAGCGCTCCAGCGCTGCCGCTGCGGCGCCCGAGTCGACCGCCTCGGCGGCCCGGTCCAGGTTGGTCCGCAGCACCGCGTACAGGTCGCCGTCGAGCGGGCCCTGGGTGGCCAGCGCGACCGCCGCGTTCACCAGCACCGCGTCGCGCACCGGGCCGGTCTCACCGGCGAGCAGGCGGCGTACCACGTCGGCGTTGTAGACCGCGTCCCCGCCGCGCAGGTCGGCCAGGGTGGCCCGGGGCACCCCGAGTTCCGTGGCGTCCAGCACGGACTCGGTCACGGTGCCCTGCTGCGCCACCCAGACCCGGGTGGGCGCGCCGGTGCTGAACTCGTCCAGGCCGTCCTCGCCGCGTACCACGATCGCCGAGTCGCCCCGGGCCGCGAAGACGGCGGCCATGACCGGGGCCATCCGCCTGTCGAAGCAGCCGACGGCGCCCGCGCGGGGTCGCGCCGGGTTGGTCAGCGGGCCGAGGAAGTTGAACGCGGTGGGTACGCCGATCTCGCGCCGGACCGGGCCGGTGTGGCGCATGCCGGGGTGGAAGCGGGCGGCGAAGCAGAAGCCGATGCCGGCCTCGGTGACGCAGCGGGCCACCTGCTCGGGCTCCAGATCCAGCGGTACGCCGAGTTGCTCCAGCACGTCGGCGGTGCCGCAGGAGGAGGAGGCGGCCCGGTTGCCGTGCTTGACCACGCGGACCCCGGCCCCGGCGACCACCAGCGCCGCCATGGTGGAGATGTTCACCGTGTGGGCGAGGTCGCCGCCGGTGCCGACCACGTCCAGCGCGCTCGCGCGGACGTCGTCGGGCAGGTGCACCGGCACCGCGCGGGTCAGCATGGTCTCGACCAGGCCGCCCAGCTCGGCGGGGGTCTCGCCCTTGGTGCGCAGCGCGACGGCGAAGCCGGCGATCTGGGCCGGGGTGGCCGAGCCGGCCATGATCTCGCCCATCGCCCACGCCGTGTCGGCGGTGGAGAGCTCCTCGCCGCGCAGCAGCGCGTTGAGCAGAAGCGGCCAGGTCCGTTCGCCCATGGCGGGCCTCCCGAGCGGCGTGAGGAAAGCGGTTGGGGCGCGCCACGGCCGCGTCGCCGTGGCGCGCGAAGGCCGGGGGATCAGGCCGCGGCGTGGGTGCGGCGCAGCAGCTCCGCCACGGTGCTGCCGGCGACCACCGGGTCCAGCGGGTGGGTCAGCGTGGCGTCCACCTCGGCGTACGCGGCCAGCCAGCGGTCGGCGGCGCGGGCCAGCACCACGCAGGTCGGCGGTGCGTCGTCCCGGTCGTCCTTGATCTGGCGGGCGATGCCGATGCCGCCGCCGGGGCTCGCCTCGCCGTCGAGCAGCATCAGGTCGATCTCGTAGTCGTCGACCAGCCGGATGCAGGCGTTGTACTCGTCGGCCTCGACGAACTCGATCTCGATCCCCGGTGCCGGCCGGGTGCCCACGGCGAGCCGCATCCGGTCGCGGACCTTCGGGTCGTCGCTGTAGAGCAGGACGGTGCAAAGACGATCGCTCATCGTGACGTGGCTCCCACCTCGTAGCTGCCCGCTGATCGTAGCGGTCGTCACATCCGGGCTGTCGCCCCGCCCGGTGGGGTCGGGGCGTACCCCGGAACGGGCCGTCAGGCGCTCGCCTCCGCGGCGCGCTGGCGGGCCTCCTGGCGGTCCAGTTCGCGGTCGAGCCGGCGGGCCTCGCGCTCGGACTGCTTCACCCACTGCACGACCAGGACGGCGAGCATGGTGACGCTGACGAACTCGCCGCCGGCCCACAGGATGCCGCCCGCGACCACCTGGTCGTTCCAGGGGTCGGACCAGGACAGGTTGAGCGACGGGTACCAGTCGCCGCCGAACAGCGTGGTGCTCTGCATGATGGTCAGGCCGAGGACCGTGTGGAACGGCACCGAGAGCAGCATGAGCAGCGCGCGGCCCGGGTACGGCCAGCGGCCGGGCAGCGGGTCCAGCCCGAGCAGCGGCCAGAAGAAGACGCAGCCGGTGGCGATGAAGTGCGCGTGGACCAGTTCGTGCGCCCACTCGTGGCGCAGGGTGAACTCGTAGAGGTCGGTGAAGTACAGCGCGAACGGGTTCACCACGAAGATGGCGAACGCCACAAGCGGGAAGCTGTAGATCCGGATCACCTTGCTGTGCACGATCGCGAGCAGCCGCTTGCGGGGCCGTGCCGGCAGCGTGCGCAGCGCCAGCGTCATCGGCGCGCCGAGCGCCAGGAAGATCGGCGCGATCATCGACAGCACCATGTGCTGCACCATGTGCACCGAGAGCAGAGCGGTGTCGTACGCGCCGAGGCCGGTGAGCGTGACCAGGGCGATGCCGCCGAGGCCGGGGCCGAGGAACGACACGGTACGGATGACCGGCCAGCGGTCGCCGCGCAGCCGCAGCCGGTGCACCCCGTAGAGGTAGAGGCCGGCGGCCAGGACGATGCCCAGCGTGAGCCAGCTGTCCAGCCGGGTCTCGGTGAACACCCGGGTCACGGTGAACGGCGGCGGGGCGCCCTCGCCTCCCGCCGCCAGCGTCGCCGGAACAGCCGAGGTGACGGCGAGGATCTGATCGACGTGCAGCACGCTTTTCAGGGTAGGTCAGGCGAAGCGGACCACCACGATCGGGCCACGGAAGGGCCAGGTTTGGCACCCCGCTGATCGTCGGTCCCGGTCAGGGGCAATAATGACCGCGTGACTGCGGCCCCAGCCATTGACAAGAGCCGGATCCACTCCCTGACCCGACCCAACATGGTCAGCGTCGGGACGATCGTGTGGCTCTCCAGCGAACTCATGTTCTTCGCGGCGCTGTTCGCGATGTACTTCTCCATCCGCGCGGCGGCGCCGGAGCAGTGGGAGAAGCACACCGAGGTGCTGAACATCCCGTACGCGACCACGTTCACGGTGATCCTGGTGCTCTCCTCGATCACCTGCCAGATCGGCGTGTTCGCGGCCGAGCGCGGTGACGTCCACGCTCTGCGCCGGTGGTTCACGATCACCTTCGTGATGGGTCTGATCTTCGTGCTCGGTCAGCTGAACGAGTACCGGACCCTGGTGCACGAGGGTGTGAAGATCAACGAAGACGGCTACGGGTCGATGTTCTACCTCACCACCGGCTTCCACGGTCTGCACGTGACCGGCGGTCTCATCGCCTTCGTGATCTTCATGGTCCGTACCACGATGGGCCGGTTCACCCCCGCCCAGGCGACCTCGGCGATCGTCGTGTCCTACTACTGGCACTTCGTGGACGTCGTGTGGATCGGGCTCTACGCCATGATCTACTGGCTCCAATGATCTTGGCGCGTCACGAACCGCGCCGCTGCTCCGTCCCCTGAGACAAGGTCCAACCGGTTAAGGACACAGGTCATGACTTCTGACAACGACCGCCGACGCGGTCTGCTCGCGCGGCTGCGCGGGCGGCCCGTAGCGCGCAGCAGGGGCCGCCGCCGGCTGGGTGCCGCGGTCCGGCTGTTCGCCGCGCTGATGCTGGCCGGCGGTGCCTACACCGTCTTCGCCCCCGGCGTGCAGGCGCAGGACAACCCTCCGTTGACCGCCGCAGGCAACGAGGGTAAGGCGCTGTTCGACGTGAGCTGTGTGACCTGTCACGGTCGCAACGCCCAGGGCGTCGAGGGCCGCGGTCCGAGCCTGATCGGCGTCGGGTCGGCCTCGGTGGAGTTCCAGGTCAGCAGCGGTCGCATGCCGATGGCCCGGCAGGAGGCCCAGGCCATGCGCAAGCCGCCGCAGTTCACCGACGAGCAGGTGCGCCAGCTCGGGCAGTACATCCAGGAGCTCGGCGGCGGCCCGGAGGTCCCCAACGGCGACCTGCGTGAGGGCGCCAACCTGTCCACCGGTGGTGAGCTGTTCCGGATCAACTGCTCGCAGTGCCACGCCTTCGGCGGTGGCGGCGGCGCGCTGTCCTCCGGCAAGTACGCGCCGAGCCTCGCGCCGGCCAGTGACCGGCAGATCTACGCCGCGATGCTGAGCGGCCCGCAGAACATGCCGGTGTTCGGCGACAACCAGATCACGCCCGAGGAGAAGGCGGACATCATCGCCTACATCCAGGAGACGCTGAAGCACGACGGTGACCCGGGCGGCTTCAACCTGGGCCGCTACGGCCCGTCGACCGAGGGTCTCGCGATCTTCCTGGTCGGCATCGTCGCGCTGGTCTTCGCGAGTTTGTGGATCGCGGGCAAGTCGTGACCGGACGGATCAATGCTTCCAGTGCTGTGGCGCCGGCCCCCGGCGTCACCCGTAGCGAGGTGACGGCATGAGCACCCACACCGAGCACCAGGCCCCGCAGGGCCCGGAGCCGCTCGACGTGAACGACCCCCGGCTCTCCCGGTTCGACATCGTCCAGGAGGGTGCGCGGCGGGACGACATCGAGATCGTCCACTACGAGCCGCAGGTGGTCCCGGGCAGCAAGGCCGAGCGCCGGCTGACCCGTACGGTCGCCCTGATGTTCCTGCTGACCGGCGTCTTCGCCACCGCCTTCCTGGTGGTCTACATCTGGTGGCCGTGGCAGTGGGAGCCGGGTCGCGGTGGCGACAAGCTCTACACGCCGCTGCTCGGCGTGACGCTCGGCCTGGCCCTGCTGGGCATCGGTTTCGGCATCCTGACCTGGGGCAAGAAGCTGCTGCCCAAGGAGGTCTCGATCCAGGACCGGCACGACCAGGCCGACGATCCGGAGGGTCGCAAGATCACCGGTGAGACCATGCTCTACCTGGCCGACGAGATGGGCGTCCGTCGCCGGCCGCTGCTCGGCATCTCCCTGCTCGCCGGCCTGGCGCCGGTGGGCGCGGTGGCCGCGGCTCCACTGATCGGTGGCCTGATCGAGCAGCCGCACAAGAACAACCAGATGTTCACCACCGGCTTCCAGCCGGGCGAGGGCGGCAAGAAGATCCGGCTGATCCGTGAGGACGGCCGCCCGATCCGCCCGGCCGACGTCAGCGTCGGCGGCCAGCTCACCGTGTTCCCGGGCATCGACGGCGGTGTGAGCAACCTGCACGCCGACTCGCCCACCCTGCTCATCCACCTGCGGGAGGACGACGCGCAGAAGTCGCGCGCCGCGAACGAGCGCAAGGGCCACGGCGACTACATGTGGGGCAACTACGTCGCGTACTCCAAGATCTGTACGCACGCCGGCTGCCCGGCCAGCCTCTACGAGCAGCAGACCAACCGCCTGCTCTGCCCCTGCCACCAGTCCCAGTTCCTCATCACCGACAACGCCAAGCCGATCTTCGGCCCGGCGAACCGGCCGCTGCCGCAGCTGCCGATCGAGGTGGACGAGGAGGGCTTCTTCGTGGCGAAGTCCGACTACACCGAGACCATCGGTCCCGACTTCTGGGAGCGGCCATGAAGCGCCGAAAGTTTGATGCAGCAGCGCTGCCGGCCAAGAGCGCGCGGGCGGTGGACGACCGCTTCCAGGTGGCCACGCCCCTGCGCAGGCTGCTGAACAAGGTCTTCCCCGACCACTGGTCGTTCCTGCTCGGCGAGATCGCGCTGTTCTCGTTCATCGTCCTGCTGCTCACCGGCGTCTTCCTGACGTTCTTCTTCGAGCCGGCGATGACCGAGGTCATCTACAACGGCAGCTACGCCCCGCTGCGGGGCACGCCGATGTCGGCCGCCTACGCCTCCAGCCTGGACATCTCCTTCGATGTCCGCGGTGGTCTGATCATGCGGCAGATGCACCACTGGTCGGCCCTGCTGTTCATGGCCGCGATCGTGGTCCACATGCTGCGCGTCTTCTTCACCGGCGCGTTCCGCAAGCCGCGTGAGACCAACTGGATCATCGGCTCGCTGCTGTTCTGGGTCGGCTTCCTGGCCGGCTTCACCGGCTACTCGCTGCCGGACGACGGCCTGTCCGGCACCGGTCTGCGGATCGCCTCCGCGATCATCCTGTCGATCCCGGTGATCGGTTCCTGGGTCAGCTCGTCGATCTTCGGCGGGGAGTTCCCCGGCACCATCATCATCAGCCGCTTCTTCATCGCCCACGTGCTGCTCGTCCCGGGCCTGCTGGTGGCGCTGATCAGCGTGCACCTCGGCCTGGTCTTCAAGCAGAAGCACACCCAGTGGCCTGGCCCCGGCCGGACCAACTCCAACGTGGTCGGCGAGCGGATGTTCCCGCGCTACGCGCTCAAGCAGGGCGGCTTCTTCATGGTCGTCTTCGGCGTGATCGCGCTGCTGGGCGGCCTGTTCCAGATCAACCCGATCTGGCTGTTCGGCCCGTACGAGGCGTGGGTGGTCTCGGCCGCCAGCCAGCCCGACTGGTACGTCATGTTCCTCGACGGCTCGACCCGGCTCATGCCGGGCTGGGAGATCAGCATCCCGATCGGCAACGGGTACGTCATTCCACCGTTGTTCTGGCCCACTGTGGTGCTACCCGGCATCCTGGTCGGTCTCTCGACGATGTACCCGTTCCTGGAGGCGCGCCGCCTCAAGGACTACAAGCACCACAACCTGCTCCAGCGGCCCCGGGACGTTCCGGCCCGGACCGCCGTGGGCGCCATGGCGCTCGCCTTCTACATCGTGCTGACCCTCTCCGGCGCCAACGACGTCATCGCGGACAAGTTCCACATCAGCCTGAACGCGATGACCTGGGCCGGCCGGATCGGCCTGCTGATCCTCCCGCCGATCGCGTACTACATCACGTACCGGATCTGCCTGGGGCTGCAGCAGCACGACCGCGAGGTGCTGGCCCACGGCGTGGAGACCGGCATCATCAAGCGGCTGCCCGACGGCCGGTTCGTCGAGGTCCACCAGCCGCTCACCTCGGCCGAGGGCCACGACGGTCACCCGCCGGCGCTGGACTACGTCGGCTGGGTGGTGCCGAAGAAGATGAACCGGCTCGGTGCCCTCGGCCCGGCGATCCGGGGCTTCTTCTACCCGATCGAGAAGCCGGCCGAGGCGCCGGTCTCGCCGGGACACCCGCCGGTCGAGGCCCGGCCGGAGCGGGAGGAGATCGGCAGCGGCGAGAGCCGTCGCTGACCCTCCCCGGTACGACTGACAGTGGCGCCCGCCGGATCATCCGGCGGGCGCCACTGCCGTTTCCGGCCCGGTCGTCCGGTTCCCTCCGGCGCACGCCGGAAGGCCGGTGCGCCGACCGCCGTCGCCCCCGACACGGACGGGTGGAATCGCAGGAATAACCCCGGTCAGCCGGGTATCCGTGCGGTCCGACGTCTCATGGGGGAGGAACGAATGTTGGGAATCAAACGCCTGGGTCTGCTGGCCGCGCTGGTGGTCGTGGGGCTGGCGCCCGCCGCCGCGGCGCAGGCGGCGGCGCAGCCGTCGACGCAGGACACGCAGTATCTGCAGGCGGTGCACCAGGTCAACCTGTTCGAGATCACCGCCGGTAACCTGGCCCAGCAGAAGGGTCAGAACCAGCAGGTCAAGGACCTGGGCAAGATGTTCGTGACGGACCACACCCAGCTGGACCAGACGGTGCAGTCGACCGCGCAGCAGCTCAACGTGCAGTTGCCGGCCGACCCGACCGCCGACCAGCAGAAGGTCCTGGACAAGCTGAACAACCTCAGCGGGGCCGAGTTCGACAAGGCGTGGGTGACCGCGCAGCTCGCCGGCCACGTCCAGGCGATCCAGGCCACCCAGACCGAGATCTCGCAGGGCTCGGAGCAGTCGGTGGTGCAGATCGCCCAGGACGCGCTGCCGGTCCTCCAGGCGCACTACGACGCGCTTGTGGCCCTGGCACAGACCCTGGGCGTCCCGGTGCCGCAGACCAGCGCCAGCGGCACGCCCAGCCCGGGCGGCACCACGTCCCCGGGTGGCACCGAGTCGCCGGCTCCGGGCGGCACCGAGACCGAGGAGCCCGCTCCGGGCACCACGGAGACCCCGGTGCCCAGCCAGAGCTGACGTACCGCACGGCCGACGGTGGCCGGTCCGCCCGCGAGGGTGGGCCGGCCACCGGCTCGTGTCAGTCGGCGCCGGCGAGCCCGATGGCGAACGCCGACTCCAGGTCGTGCTGCGAGTAGGCGCGGAACGCGATGTGCGACTCGGTGTTGAGCACACCCGGCACCTTCGAGATGCTGCCGGCGATGACCTGGGCGATCTGCTCGAACTCCCGGACCCGGACCACGGCGATCAGGTCGACGTGCCCGGCCACCGAGTAGACCTCGCTGACGCCGGGCAGGTTGGCCAGAGTCTCGGCCACCTCGGGAATGGAGTCGGTGGCGCAGTCGATCAGCACGATCGCGGTGATCACGGGACGTTTCTCCGTTCGTCGGCGACGAGGCCCATGCTAGAGCCCACGGCCCTCAGCGCGCCGCCGGGACGGTCAGGTCGTCACCGGCCCGGATCACCTCACGCAGGCGTTCCCCCGCCGCCACGCTCGCGCCCGGCCACACCACCGACCGGTCCACGTCGCCGTGTACCCGCGCGCCGGCGCCGACCACCGAGGCGGTGACCCGGCCGTCCACCGTCGCGGCCGGGTCCACCAGCCCGCCAGGACCCGCGGCGTGCAGGTTGGCGGCCAGGTAGTCGGCCGGGGTGCCGGTGTCGTAGAACGTGCCCCGGTAGGGCACCACCGTCAGCGCGCCGTCCGCCTCCGCCGGCCGCCACACCGCGCGGACCAGGTCGCCGAAAGTGGCGGGCAGGTCGCGGACCAGCCGCCAGGGCAGCAGCGAGAAACCCACGAACTCGTGGCCGTCGAAGGTCCCGGGGGCGTCCGGGTCGTCGGCGGGCCGGCCGAGCAGGCGTACGCCGTGCCCGTCCCACCCGTCCAGCAGCGCGGCGATGTCCGGCCCGGGCGGGGCCTGCGGATCGGACAGGTACGCGTCGGCGTTGCCGACCAGCACGCCCCGGCCGGCGATCCAGTCCCGCAGCCGGCCCACGCCCCCGGCGGTGCCCAGCGGGGCGTCCGGCTCGACCGACAGGTGTGCCCGGTCGCCGACCGCCGCGACCACCTGGTCACCCAGGTAGCAGGCGTTCACCGCGACCCGCTCCGGACCGGTCAGGCCGAGCCCGGCCAGCCGGGCCAGCGCCCGGTCCAGCAGCGGGACGTTGCCGACCGGGCAGAGCGCCTTCGGCACCCGCTCGGTCAGCGGGCGCAACCGGGTGCCCTCGCCCGCGGCCAGCACCACCGCGCACACCTCGACCCCGGGCGCCGGGGTGCCCACGTACGGGGCGCTCACGCGGCCGGTGGGTGCTCGCCGGCGCGCGGGCCGATGCCGTAGTACCCGAGCAGGTTGGCGGTGGCGCGGCTGAGCCGGGGCAGGTCGTCGAGCGGGTGGAAGGCGGCCTCGAAGACCTCGGCGCCGTCCACCTTCAGCTCGGTGGTCGACGCCGGCACCTCCGCCTCGAACACCACGTCGACCCAGCCCTTGGCGTGCACCACCGCGTTCGGCACGGCCGGACGCAGCGCGTCGGGGGAGAGGCGGACGCCGGATTCCTCGTACAGCTCGCGGGCGGCGCCGACCACCGGGGCCTCGCCGCGCTGCAGCAGCCCGGCCGGCAGCGTCCAGCTGTACCCGGGCGGCTGGCGCAGCAGCAGGATCCGGCCCGCGCCGCCGGCCTCCGTGTCCTTGACCAGCGTGACCGCGCCGACGACGTACTTCGGTACGGCCAGCCGGACCAGCCGCCGCCGCAGCGGGACCGGAAGCCGGTAGAAGATCTGGTAGCCGAGGGCCCGACCGGTGGCACGCGCGCGGGGGATCATGCGGTCCAGGCTAGTGGTCCCGGCGCGAACCGGCTCCGTCTACTGCCTGTGGTCGACCAGATCGATCAACTGTTCGACCACCGTGTCCGGCTCGACGGTGCGGTCGAAGACCGCCACCAGCAGCGTCTCCAGGTCGGGGTAGCCCAGTTCCTCGGACAGCCGCAGCAGCGGCAGGTCGCTGGCCAGGCCCCGGTTGTGCTTGCGCAACGCCAGGCCGATCGAGGCCCGGCCGAGCCGGACCTTGTCGGCGATCGAGATGCCCGGCTCGGTGTGCTCGGCGAACCAGCGGTTGATCTGCATCTGGGCGTGCGGGGACTTCACGAAGCCCAGCCACTCCCGGCGCGGGCCACGCGGGGCCACGTCCACCTCGAAGCCGCTCTCCGCGTCGTTCTCGGTGAAGATCTCCACCACGTCGCCCTCCTCCAGTTCGGAGGACAGCGGCGCGAGCCGGCCGTTGATCCGGGCGGCCAGGCAGTGGTCGCCGCGCTCGGTGCCCAGCTCGTACGCGAGGTCGACAGGGGTCGCCCCGGCCGGCAGCACCACCTGCCGCCCGTCGGCCACCACCTGGATCTGCGCCTCGGACAGGTCGCAGCGCAGCGACTCCATGAACTGGGTCGGGTCGACCGTCTCCTGCTCCCAGTCGAGCACCCGGCGCAGCCAGGCCAGCTCGTCCGCGCGGTCGGCGGCCCGGCCCGCGGCCCGGGGGAAGCGGTAGTGGGCGGCCACGCCGTACTCCGCGGAGCGGTGCATCTCGGTGGTGCGGATCAGCACCTCGACGGTGCGGTCCTGCGGGCCGCAGACACTCGTGTGCAGGGACCGGTAGAGGTTGTTCTTCGGGGAGGCGATGAAGTCCTTGAACCGGCCCGGCACCGGCCGCCACAGCCCGTGCACGGCGCCCAGGGCGGCGTAACAGTCGGTCGCCGGGCCGTCCACCACGATCGCGATGCGGGGCAGGTCGAACGGGGCGGCGTGGTCGCCGGCGACCGTGTCCTTCCAGATCGAGTAGAGGTGCCGCGGGCGGGGGGACACGTCGGCGTCGACCCGGTTGCGGCGCAGCGCCACCCGGGTGCGGGCCACCACGTCGGCGAGGTAGGCGTCCCAGCCGGGCCGGTCGTGCACGAACCGCGCGATCCGCGCGTGCTCCTCCGGCCGCAGGTGCAGCAGCACCACGTCGTCCAGCTCGCGTTTCAGGGTCTGGATGCCCAGCCGGTCGCAGAGCGGGACCAGCACCTCCTGGGTCTTGCGGGCGATCCGTTCCCGGGAGGCGGCCGAGCGGACGCCGAGCGTCCGCATGTTGTGCAGCCGGTCGGCCAGCTTGATCACCAGCACCCGGACGTCCTTGCCGGCCGCCACGATCATCTTGCGGACGGTCTCCGCCTCGGCGGCCTTGCCGTAGAACGCCTTGTCGAACTTGGTCACCCCGTCGACCAGGTGGGCGACCTCGCGGCCGAAGTCCTCCTGGAGCGCCTGCAGCGTGTAGCGGGTGTCCTCCACCGTGTCGTGCAGCAGCGCGGCGACCAGCGTGATGGTGTCCATGCCGAGGTCGGCGCAGATCTGCGCCACCGCCAGCGGGTGGGTGATGTACGGCTCGCCGCTCTTGCGGAACTGGCCGCGGTGCATGTTCTCGGCGATCGTGTAGGCCCGGCGCAGCACCGAGGCGTCGGCGCTCGGGTGGATGCCCCGATGGGCCCGGACCAGTGTGGTCACCGGATCCCCGTCGGCGGTGGGCCAGGTGAGCAGGGAACGCAGGCGGCGGGTGAGCGGCAGTTCGCCCTGGGTCGGGAGCGCGCCACCCAGGGCGGCGCCGTGTCCGGCGTCGACGTCCACCTGGGACACCTCCTCACCCCGGCCCTCGGCCACCGAAACCGGCGGCCGGGAGCAGAGCCCGCGAAACGGGCAGGTCTGCACTCCTTTAACAGACTAAGGGAGCCGAGGTAGTCCGATCGGTCAGTTGGTCATGAGCGTTCGGTCGAGAGTTTGTGGGATCCGCCGTTCTCCGCCTTCGTCAGCAGGTCGCGGAAACGCCCCGCGCCGGCCACCGGAGACGCCCATCCGGCGGTCGCCTCGACCAGCCGGGTCTCCGGTCGTTCCAACCAGGACAGGATCCGCTCGGTCTCCTCGGCGGTCGCGGCCGGCACCGGACCGTGCCCGGGCAGCACGGTCTCGGCGGTGGCCCGGATCGCGGCGATGGTGGGTCGCGGGTGGACACCCGGCGGGGACACCCCGGCCCCGGCGAGCCGGCCGTGCCGCACCAGAGCCAGCTCCCAGCCGCCCCGGGCGGCCGGACGGGCGGCGGCCAGCTCGGCGATGCCGGTCAACGCGGCCAGCCGCTGCATCCGGACCGCCGCGCGCAGCACCGCCACCAGCCGGGTGCGGGCCACCGCCGCCTCCTCGTACCGCTGGGCGGCCGACAGCGCCTCGATGCGGGCGAGCAACGCGTCCACCACCACGCCGGGGTCGTCACTGGTGGCGGTGCGGAACGGCGTCGCCGCCGCGTCGTCGTACTCCTCGGGGGTGATCCGGTGCTCGCAGGGCGCCGGGCAGCGACCCAGCTCGGCCAGCGCGCAGGCCGGCATGGTGGTGCGCCGGGAGAGCCGGTGCGTGCACTGCCGCAGCGGCACCGCGTCGTGGAAACCGGCGGCGGCCAGCTCCGCCGCCTGCCGGGACCGGAACGGCCCCAGGTAGGCCGTGTCGGTGGGCGTGATGCCGCGCACGATCGACAACCGGGGGTACGCCTCGTCGGTGAGCTTCAGCCACACCTGGCGCTCCGGATACTTCGACCGGCGGTTGTACGGCGGCGCGTGCGCCGCGATCAGCCGCAGCTCCCGGACCTCGGCCTCCAGCGAGTGGGCGCACTCGACCGCCTCCACCCGCTCGGCGGCGGCGAGCATCTCGGAGATCCGGGCCCGCTTCTCCGCGGCGGTGAAGTAGCTGCGGACCCGGGTGGCGATGTCGCCGGACGTGCCGACGTAGAGCGGCCGGTCGTCGGCGGCCCGGAAGATGTAGACGCCCGGCACCTTGGGCAGCCCGTCGGCGAGGTGCCGCTTGCGGCGCTGGGTGGGGGTGACCGCGCGGGCGAACTCGATCGCCTCGCCGACCGTGCCGACCCGGTGCCCGCCGAGGCGGCCGATCAGCCCGTGCAGCACGTCGACGGTGGCCTTGGCGTCGTCCAGCGCCCGGTGGGTGGGCTGGGTCGCGGTGCGGAAGTAGGCGGCGAGCGTGCCCAGCTTGCGGTTGGGCACCTCGTCGCGGGTCAGCACCCGCCGGGCCAGCGCGGCCGTGTCCAGCACCCGGGGGTTGGGCCAGCGGTAGCCGTGCTTCGCGCAGGCCGCCTTGAGGAAACCCACGTCGTACGGCGCGTTGTGGGCGACCAGCACGGCGTCGCTGATGAACTCGAGAAAGCTCGGGAGCACCTGCTCGATCGGCGGGGCGGGCAGCAGCATGGCCTGGGTGATGCCGGTGAGCACGGTGATGAACGGCGGGATCGGCACGCCCGGGTTGACCAGCGTGGCGAGCACGCCCAGTTCCTCGCCGCCGCGCACCTTCACCGCGCCGATCTCGGTGATCCCGCCGCCGTCGGGCGCGCCGCCGGTGGTCTCCAGGTCGACCACCACGAAGGTGGTCGCGTAGAGCGGCAGCGCCGGGTCGACACCGCTGCCCGCCGGGTCCAGGCCGGCCAGCGACTCCTGGACGTACTCCGCTCGTGTCACCCGCGGGACGCTAGCGGCACGGTCCGACACTCCTGTCACTGCGGCCCCAGGAGATACCACGGGGGTACGATGAGAGATCGGCTCACTCACCGGGCGGTGGGCCCGTTCGGGGTGGGAGACTTGCCTCATGCCCCTCATCGAGCCGCACGACGACCACTCCTCCGTGGAGGAGCCGGTGGTCGGCGTGCCCGCCGAGGAGGGCGCGCCGCCCGCCGTCGAGCCCGAGCCCGTGCTGCCCGAGCCGGTCCGGCAGCGGATCGTCACGTTGACCGCCGCCGTGCTGCCCGGCCTGCCCGCCGACGAGGTGCCGGTGCCGCTGCGGCGGGTCGCCAAGTTCGCCCCCAACCGCCGGGCCCGCCTCGGCGCGCCCGCCATCGCCGCCCAGCTCACCGCCGACCCGCTGTTCCGGCAGCGGATCACCGCCCGGGTGCTCGCCGACGCCGGTGACCTCGGCGCGGCGGTGGTCGAGGGCACCGCGCCCGCCGCCGCCGACCCGGTCGAGGTGGCCGCCCTGGCCTACCTGGCCCGGCCCCGGGGCTGGCGGGAACTGATCGACGCCAGCGGCGAGGCGGTACGCGCCGAGGCGGACAGCGCGGTCGTGGCCGAGCTGGTCCGCGAGGCCGAACAGCGGGCCGCCCGCGCCGAGCACGACCGCGCGGTGGCCCGGGTCGAGGCGGAGAAGCTGCGCGACGAGCTGGCCCGGGTCCGGGAGGAGCTGGGTCAGCTGCGCGAGGAGGCCCGCCAGTTGACCCGTACCCTGCGGGAGACCCAGGCCCGGGAGCGCAAGGCCACCGAGATGCTCGCCACCGAGCGGGGACGGGCGGCGCGTGCCGCCGCCGACGCGGACGCCGAGCTGCGCCGCGCCCGGGCCCGGCTGGCCGAGGCGGAGGCCGCCGCCGGGGTGGCCCGGGCCAGCGCCAAGGAGGCCCGCTCGGTCGACGACGCGCGGCTGTGGCTGCTGCTGGAGACGATCGGCCAGGCCGCCGTGGGGCTGCGCCGGGAGCTGGCGCTCGACCCGGTGGACAAGCTCCCCGCCGACTTCGTCGCCGACGCGTTCGCCGAGCAGCCGGGCGCCGCCTCGGCGGGCCCGTCGACGCGGGCCCGCGACACCGACGACCCGGCCCGCCTCGACCAGTTGCTCGCGCTCCCGCGGGCGCACCTGGTGGTGGACGGCTACAACGTGACCAAGCGCGGCTTCGGCGAGATGTCGCTGGAGCAGCAGCGCAAGCGGCTGATCACCGGGCTGGGCGGGATCGCCGCGCAGACCGGGGACGAGGTCACCGTCGTGTTCGACGGCGCCGAGCGGATCCACGGCCTGCCCCCGGCGCCGCGCGGCGTGCGGGTGCTGTTCTCCCGCAAGGGGGAGACCGCCGACGAGCTGATCCGCCGGCTGGTCCGCGCCGAGCCGGCCGGGCGGCCGGTGGTGGTGGTCTCCTCCGACCGCGAGGTCGCCGACGGGGTACGCCGGCACGGCGCGTACCCGCTGGGCGCCGACTCGCTGCTGCGGCGCCTGGCCCGTTCCTGACCGCCGCCCCCGCTTGATCGACTCCAGATCGGGGGAGTGGCGGGGTCGGTCGCGTGCTGATCGCGCCACTTCGGCGTACTGCTTCTGGTTCGCGGCGGGTGCTGCCTCGTTGTCCGGTTCTGTCGTACCCCGGCGTTAGCGTTCCGGTGACCGACGGTGGTGGTTCCTTCCCCGAGCGCCACCGGCGACCCGTCAGGAGGCGTTGATGCTCATCGACTGCGACACCTGCGGCAACCGCGGCGCCGGCTGCTCCGGCTGCCTGGTGACCGCGCTGCTCGACTCGGACCCGGCCGCGGCCGACCTCGGACCGGCAGAGCAGCGGGCGATCGAGGTGTTCGCGCGGGCCGGGTTCGAGGTCGAGGTGCTGCGGCCGGCGCCTGCCGAGGCGCCGGCGCCGATGCCCCGCCGCCCCGGCCGTCGCCGCCGGGTTGCCTGACGCCGCCCGCCACCCGCCACCCGCCACTCGTCCCCGACCCCGACAAGGGCCATCGATCTTGGAGTTGTGGCACCCAGAATGCCGCTTTGGTGAGCCTTGTGAGGCGCCACAACTCCAAGATCGGCGCGCGCGGGCGAGGGAGGGGCAGTGGGGACCGCGTGGCGGGCACGGCGGTCCCGCTCGGGTGCCGGGCAATAGGATGGGCGGTCACAGCGGGAGGGGAGCGGCATGACGCGGACGGGGCACGACGGCGGGGTGGGTCGGTGACCCCGCGCGCCTGGGCGCTGCTGACCCTGGGCGGCCTGGTGGTCGCACTGCTCGTGGCGGTCGCCGTGCTGGTGCCGTGGAGCCGGCCGCCGGCGCCCCGCGCCGACCAGCTCGCGGCCCTGCGTGACCTTCCGGCCGAGCAGGTGACCCGGGGCCGGGCGTTCCACGGCGCGCTGCGCCCGGCGGCCTGGTCGGCGCTGGCGGTCGGGCTGGTGGTGGCGGTGCTGCTCGGGCTGACCCCGCTGGGCGGGCGCCTGGTCGAACTGGTCGGCCGGCCCTTCGGCGGGCACTGGATCGCGCAGGCGGTGCTCGGCGGGCTCGCCGTCATGTTCCTCGCCGACCTGCTCACGCTGCCGTTCGCGGCCTGGCGGCGCACCGTGCTGGTCCGCTACGGGCTCAGCACCCAGAGCTGGGGCGGCTGGGCGGTCGACCTGCTCAAGTCGTACGCGGTCAGCGCGGTGATCGGCGCGCTGGTCCTGCTCGGCTTCTACACCGTGGTGCGGCTCGCCCCGCGCTGGTGGTGGGCGTTCGGCGCGGCCGGCGCGGCGGCCCTGGTGGTGGTGCTGTCGTTCGTGCTGCCGGTGCTGGTCGAGCCGGTGTTCAACAGGTTCACCCCGATGGAGCCGGGCCCACTGCGCAGCGAGCTGACCGCGATGGCCGCCCGGGACGGCGTACCGGTGCGTGACGTGCTCGTCGCCGACGCGTCCCGGCGTACCAGTGCGGTGAACGCGTACGTCTCCGGGCTCGGCCCGACGCGGCGGGTGGTCGTCTACGACACGTTGCTGCGCGAGGCGGAGCCGGCGGAGGTGACGAGCGTGGTCGCCCACGAGCTGGGCCACGCCAAGGACCGCGACGTGTGGACCGGCACGCTGCTCGGCGCGCTCGGCGCCGCCGCCGCTGTGGTGGCGCTCTACCTGGTCGGGTCCTGGACGCCGTTGCTGCGGCTCGCCGGTGTCGACTCGATCGCCCAGCCGCGGGCGTTCCCGCTGCTGATCGCGCTGGTCACGGTCGCCGGGCTGCTCGCCACCCCGGCGCAGGCGCTGGTCTCGCGCCGGATCGAGGCCCGCGCCGACGCCCACGCGCTGGCGCTCACCGGCGACCCGGCGACGTTCGAGGCGATGCAGCGCCGGCTCGCCGGGGTCAACCTGGCCGACCCCGACCCGCCGCGCTGGGAGCGCCTCTGGTCGGCGACCCACCCGTCCACAGTCGAGCGGATGGCAGCCGCCCGCGCCTACGCCAGGGAGCCGGGCCGATGAGCCGCACCTTGCTGATCACCAACGACTTCCCGCCGCGCCCCGGCGGCATCCAGTCGTTCGTGCACAACCTCGCGGTACGCCAGCCGCCCGGCTCGGTGGTGGTCTACGCGTCGAGCTGGCGCGGGGCGGAGAAGTTCGACGCCGACCAGCCGTTCGAGGTGGTCCGGGAACGGACCCGGGTGCTGCTGCCCACCCCGCTGATCGCCCGGCGGGCGGCGCGGCTGGCCCGCGCGTACGACTGCGACACCGTCTGGTTCGGCGCGGCGGCCCCGCTGGGGCTGCTCGCCGCAGGCCTGCGGCGGCGGGCCGGGATCCGCCGGGCGGTGGCGCTGACCCACGGGCACGAGGTCGGCTGGGCGGCGCTGCCCGGGGCCCGCTCGGCGCTGCGCCGGATCGGCCGGGGCGTCGACGTGACCACCTACCTCGGCGAGTACACCCGGGCGCGGCTGGCTCGCGTGCTGGACGGGCTGACCGAGTTGCGGCGCCTCGCCCCCGGTGTGGACGTGGACACCTACCACCCGGAGGTCGACGGCGGGCCGGTCCGGTCGCGGCTCGGGCTGGCCGACCGGCCGGTGGTGGTGTGCGTGTCGCGGCTGGTGCCCCGCAAGGGCCAGGACATGCTGATCCGCGCGCTGCCGGAGATCCGCCGCCGGGTGCCCGACGCCGCGCTGCTCGTGGTCGGCGGTGGCCCGTACCGCTCGACGCTGGAGAAGCTGGCCCGGCAGACCGGGCTGGAACGCGACGTGGTCTTCACCGGTTCGGTGCCCTCGGCCGAGCTGCCCGCCCACTACGCGGCCGGCGACGTGTACGCGATGCCGTGCCGCACCCGCAACCGGGGCCTGGACGTGGAGGGCCTCGGGATCGTCTACCTGGAGGCGAGCGCGACCGGGCTGCCGGTGGTGGCCGGTGACTCCGGCGGCGCCCCGGACGCGGTCCGCGAGGGGGAGACCGGGTACGTGGTCGGCGGCCGGGACGTGGCCCAGCTCGCCGACCGGGTGGCCACGCTGCTCGCCGACCGGGACCTGGCCCGGCAGTTCGGTGCCGCCGGCCGCGCCTGGGTGGAGCGGGAGTGGCGCTGGGAGACGCAGGCGCAGCGGATGGCCGCCCTGCTGGCCGGCTGACCGCGCGAGCCGGACGGGCCGAGAAACGCGGCCGGGTCGGGAGGCGCGCCGGCCCGGCTCAGGAGACCGCGTCGACGTGGGCGGGCACCCGGCCCAGGTGCGGCGCGGCCGGCCCGGGGCGGCCGAAGTGCCAGCCCTGCCCGGCGTCGCAGCCGATCGCGCGCAGCCGGTCGGCCTGGTCGGCCGTCTCCACGCCCTCGGCGGTGACGGTGAGGTCCAGCGCGTGCGCCAGCGAGACGAGCGAGGCGAGGATCCGCTCGTCGGTACGACTGCCCGGGGCGCGCAGGCCGGTCACGAACTCGCCCGCCACCTTCAGCTCGTCGACCGGCAGGTCCCGCAGGTACGCGAGGTTGCAGTAACCGGTGCCGAAGTCGTCGATGGCGACCCGGACCCCGAGGTCACCGAGCACCCGTAGCGCTCGTACCGGCTCGACCACGGTGCTCATCATGGTGCTCTCGGTGATCTCCAGTTGCAGCCGGTGCGGCGGCAGGCCGGTGCGCCCCAGCACACCGCGTACCTCGGTCACCAGGTCGGTGCGGTGCAGCTGCCGTACCGCGAGGTTGACGCTGACGAACGGCGCGTCGGCGTCCCCGCCCGGCCAGGTGCCCGCCTCGCGGCACGCCTCGGCCAGCACCCAGCTGCCGAGCCGGACGATCAACCCGGTCTCCTCGGCCAGCGGGATGAAGCTGTCCGGCCGCAGCACACCCAGCTCCGGGTGACGCCACCGCACCAGCGCCTCCATGCCGAGCACCCGCCCGTCGCGCAGCGACGTCAGCGGCTGGTAGTCGAGGTAGAACTCGCCCCGGTCCAGCGCGGCGGGGATCGCCGCGGACAGCGCGTACCGGGCCAGCTCGCGGCGGTTGCGGTCGGCGTCGAACAGCGACCAGCGGGCCCCGCCGGCGGCCTTGGCCCAGTGCAGGGTGCTGTCGGCAGCGCGCATCAGGTCCATCGGCGAGGTGCCCGCGACCGGGCGCTCCACGATGCCGATGCTCGCGGACACGGTCAGCTCGTGGCCGTCGACGAGCGCCGGCTCGCGTACCGCGGCGAGCGCCGTCTCGGCGACCTTCACCGCGTCGTCGGTGCCGGCGCTGCGCTCGACCAGGATCACGAACTCGTCGCCGCCGAGCCGGGCGACCAGGTGTTCACCGAGCGCCCCGTGCAGGCGCTGGGCCACCGTCACCAGCAGCGAGTCGCCGACCTGGTGGCCGAGGGAGTCGTTGACGACCTTGAACCGGTCCAGGTCGAGGAAGCACACGCCGATCCGGTCGGCGCCCCGCCCCGGCGCGGTGATCGCGGCGGTCAGCCGTTCGGTGAACAGGGTGCGGTTCGGCAGGCCGGTGAGCGGGTCGTGGGTGGCCTGGTGCCGGAACCGGGCCTCGCTGTCGCGCAGCGCCCGTTCCGCCTGCGCACGGGCCATCATGGCGGCCCGGCGGATGGACTCCTGCTCGTCCAGCGTGCGGTCGCGCAGGGCCCGGGCGTAGCCGGTGGCGACGGTGGCGAGCAGCCGGGCCATCCGGTCCTCGACGTCGTCGACGACCAGGTCGAGGTCGCGGACCAGGCGCAGCTGGATCACCTCGACGGTGCGACCCAGGCCCTCCGCGGAGGCGATGTGCGCCTGGACCAGCTCCGCGCCGACGTGCTGGCCGATCCGCAGGTCGAACGGTTCGGCGCGCATCGCCTGGGCCAGCCGGTCGGTGAGCCGTTGCAGGATCTCCTCCAGCTGCGACTGCGCCATCGGCAGGTAGCTGGTGCCGGACACCGCCTTGGCCCAGGCCCGGGCGAACACGCCGGGCCGGCAGCGGGTCGCGTCGTCACCCACCGAGCCGCCCGACCCCGCCCATGAAGACGGCCCGCTCGGCGTTCTCCGCCTGGTCGGGGGAGTCCGGCCGCCACTGCGGCACCCACACCACGCCCGGGTCGACCAGCTCGAAGCCGTCGAACAGCGCGGTCATCTCGGCCCGGCTGCGGATCCAGAGCTGGCTGTCGGTGCGCCGGTAGACCCGCTCCGCCTCGGCCCGCTCGCCGGTGCCGGCGCGGCCGTCCTCGCTGGCCTGGGAGAGCACCAGGTGGCTGCCGGGCGCCAGCGCCGCGCGCAGCGTCCGCAGGATCTCCTCCGGGCGGTCGGCGTCCGGGACGAAGTGCAGCACCGCCACGATCATCACGGCGACCGGCCGGCTGAAGTCGAGCAGCCGGGTGACCTCCGGGTGGGTCAGGATCGCCTCCGGGTTACGCAGGTCCTCCTGGAGAACCGTGGCGTGCTCGTTGCCGGCCAGGATCTCCTGGCTGTGCGCCACGGCCACCGGGTCGACGTCGACGTAGACCACCCGCGACTCCCTGTCGATCCGCTGGGCGATCTCGTGCACGTTGCCGACGGTCGGGATGCCGGAGCCGATGTCGAGGAACTGACGGATGCCGGCCTGAGCGAGGTACTGCACCGCCCGGCGCAGGAACGCGCGGTTGGCCTGTGCCATCAGCGGCGCCTCCGGCACCGCCTCCACCATCGCGCGGGCGGCCGCCCGGTCGGCGGCGAAGTTGTGCGAGCCGCCGAGATAGTAGTCGTACATGCGGGCGACGCTGGGGCGCTCGATGTCGATCGTCTCCGGTGCCCAGTCCGGCCGCTGCATGTCCTGCCCCTCGGGTGTCGGCGACACGCGGTCGTCACCGCCGCGCGGATCACCCGCGTATTCTGCCCCTCCGCCGTCGCGCTGCAAAGACCGCCGTCACTGTGCGTCCGGCCGTTCACAGTGCGCGACCATGCCGCGGCCGGGTACGCCGAGAGGCCCGCGTCCGTGGTGGACGGGGCCTCTTCCGGCGGTACGCCTCAGAACTTGGGTGCGTCCGGGGCCTCGAGCAGCCCCAGCCGCAGCGCGGTCATCAGGGCCTGCGCCCGGTTGGCGGCGCCCAGCTTCTCGTAGAGCTTGGAGATGTGGGTCTTGGCCGTCGACTCGCTGACGAACAGCTGCTTGGCGATGCCGGCCACGCTCATGCCGTCGGCGAGCAGCCGCAGCACCTGGCCCTCGCGGGGGGACAGCTGCGGGCCGGACGGCGCCAGCCGGCGCTTCATCGCCTCGGCCAGGTCGGCCGCGGTGAACGCGCTGGGGGAGGAGGCGGCGTGCCGGGCGGCGGCCACCACCTCGTCGGCCGGGGCGGTCTTCGGCACGAACGCGCTCGCCCCCGCCTCCAGGGCGCCGAAGAGCTGGTCGTCGCCGGCGTACATGGTGAGCACGACGATGCCCATCGACGCGCTGGACTTGCGCAGGGCGCGGGTGGCCTCCAGGCCGCTGCCGTCGGGCAGGCGGAGGTCCATGATCACCACGTCGGGCTGGAGCGCGCCGGCCTGGCGCACGCCCTCAGCCGCGGTGGCCGCCTCGCCCACGACCTCGAACTGGCGGTCGCGCTCGAACGCGTGACGCAGCCCCTTGCGGATGAGGTCGTGGTCGTCGACAAGGAGAACCTTGGTACGGGTGGCCGGTGTCGGACTGCTGGTCATCCTCGGGTTACTCCCCTTCTGCTGCTGCGGCGCTGCCGCGCACCTTATCGCGCCGGGGCGACGAACCGAGCACCACCGCCACAGTCGTCCCACTCGGCTGCCGCGGCCTGATCTCCAACCGGCCCCGGATACGTTCCGCCCTCTCGGCCATGATCGCAAGGCCATAGTGCCCGTCCGGGCGCTGGTCACCGATGCCGTGACCGTCATCCGACACTTCGATTCGGGTGTACGGGGGATCCACCTCGCACGTGACCCACAGGTTCGACGCGCCGGCGTGCTTGCGCGCGTTGGTCACCGCCTCCTGCGCGATGCGCAGCAACTCGGCCTCGGTGGCGGCGGGCAGCCGGGCGGTGGACTCGTCCAGCGACAGGTGCACCCGCAGGCCGCCGGACGCGCCGACGGTGCGGGCGTACTCGGCGATGGCGGCGGCCAGGCCACCGTGCCGGTCCACCTCGCTGCGCAGCTCGAACAGGCTCAGCCGCAGCTCGGTGATCACCCGGGTGACCTCCTGGCGCAGCGTCCGCAGCGAGTCGGCGGTCTCCTCGGCGTCCTCGTGCACGGTGGCCAGCGCGTTGTCGATGCCGTACCCGACCATGACCAGCTCCTGGGCGACCCCGTCGTGGATCTCCCGGGCCAGCCGCTGCCGCTCCTCGTTCGTCGCCAGCGAGCGCACCTCGTCGAAGAGCAGCGCCGCCTCCAGCCTCAGCGCCGCCGGGCCGGTCAGCGCCGTGACCCGGGACACCACCGGCGGCGGGTACGCGGCGGCGGTGTCCGCCTCGATCACCACCAGGCCGACCGTGCGTACGCCCGCCACCAGCGGGACGATCAGCGCGGAGACCTCACCGGAGTGCCGGGACCGGGCCTGCGAGCGGGCCGAGACGGTCGGCTGCTGGCTGGCCCAGGCGTCGGCGATGGCCGAGTCGGCGTCGAGCGTGGTCTCCCAGTCGACCCGGTCCGCGCCGATCTGCGCGAGCACCACCAGCCGGCCGCCGCCGCTGGCGGACAGCACCGCGCCCCGGTCGGTCTTGGCGACCACCCGCAGCTCCTCCAGCAGGTGCTCGGAGATGCCGCCCGGGTCCAGCGTGGCGCCGGGCAGCTGGCGGGCGACCGTCCGCAGCTGGGTGAGCAGGCGGGTCGCCTCGGCGTACGGCTGGGGTTTGCCCTCGCCGCGCACCCGCATGACGCGCTGGAGCGTGCCGGCGGTGTAGAGGCCGAGCCCGGCGAGGATCAGCCACTGGGCGCAGACCGCGAGGTAGCCGACCTGGCCGAGCTGCGGCCCGCCGTCGACCTGGGTGAACGCGGCGCTGGCCAGCAGCGTCGCCGCCGCCACCGCGAGCAGCGCGGCGCCCTCGCGGAAGCGGCGGCTCAGCGCGGTCACGGTGACCGGCACGGCGAGGTACGGCAGCACCGCCGAGGCGCCCAGCCCGCCGGTCACGCCGGACAGGTGGGTGTCGGCGGCGACCTGGCTGGCGGCCAGCCCGAGCACCACCACCTCGGCGAAGCGGCTGATCGGGGCGAGCAGCCGGTGTTGGGGGGCGAGCACGGCGGGCAGGCCGGCGACGCCCAGCAACGCGATCCACCAGAGCTGGGTGGCGTCGCGGGTGGCGAACAGGGTCAGGGCGGCGACCAGCGCGAGGAGGACCGCGCGAGCCGCCGCCGCGAGGGGCTGCGTCGACGGCTGGCGGGATGTGGAGGCGGGCACGTGACGGATGGTAGTCAGCCCCGGTAGATCTCGGCGATCTCCGAGGCGTACGTCTTGTGCACGACCTGACGCTTCACCTTCAGCGACGGGGTCAGCTCGCCGGTGGTCTCGGTGAAGTCCTGCGGCAGGATCCGGAACACCTTGATCGCCTCGGCCTTGGAGACCGCCTGGTTGGCCTGGTCGATCGCGGACTGCACCTCGGCGCGCAGCGCCGCGTCCTCGCGCAGCTCGGCGATGCTCGTGGTCTCCGGGCGCCCCTGCCCGGCCAGCCACTTCGGCAGCGCCTCCTCGTCGATGGTGACCAGGGCGGCGATGAACGGCTGCCGGTCGCCGACCACCACGCACTGGCTGATCAGCGGGTGCGCCCGTACCTGGTCCTCGAGCACCGCCGGGGCGACGTTCTTGCCGCCGGCGGTCACGATGATCTCCTTCTTGCGGCCGGTGATGCTCAGGTAGCCGTCGTCGTCGAGGTGCCCGAGGTCGCCGGTGCGGAACCAGCCGTCGGCGCTGATCGCCTCGGCGGTGGCCGCGTCGTTGTGCCAGTAGCCCTGGAAGACGATGTCGCCGGCGATCAGCACCTCGCCGTCGTCGTCGATCCGGATGGTGACGCCGGGCAGCGGGCGGCCGACGGTGCCGATCCGGGTGCCGGTGGGCAGGTTGGCGGCGGCGGCCGGCGAGGTCTCGGTGAGGCCGTACCCCTCGCAGATGGTCACCCCGACGCCGCGGAAGAAGTGCCCGAGCCGCGCGCCGAGCGGCGCGCCCCCGGAGATGGCGTCGCGGCACCGGCCGCCCATCGCCGCCCGCAGCTTGCGGTAGACCAGCTTGTCGAAGAGGGCGTGCTGCGCGCGCAGGCCCAGGCCGGGACCGCCCGGCAGCTCCTGCGCCTCGCTCCACGCGATGGCGACCTTCTCCGCGCGGTCGAAGATCTTGCCCTTGCCCTCGGCCTCGGCCTTCTGCCGCGCGCCGTTGTAGACCTTCTCGAAGACCCGGGGTACGGAGAGCACGAACGTCGGCTTGAAGTCCTGCAGCTCGGCGACCAGGTTCTTGGTGTCCGCGCAGTGCGCCATGGTGGCCCGGGCGTGCACCACGCCGACCTGGATGAGCCGGGCGAACGCGTGCGCGAGCGGCAGGAACAGCAGCGTCGAGGCGCCCTGGCGGAACAGGTTCGGCAGCACCGGCACGGCGTTGGCGATGTCGGTGTAGATGTTGCGGTGGGTCAGCACGCAGCCCTTGGGCCGGCCGGTGGTGCCGCTGGTGTAGATGATCGTGGCGACGTCGTCGGCCTTGAGCAGCGAGCGGCGGGTCGCCACCTCGGCCGGGTCCACCGACGCGCCGGCGGCGACCAGGTCGTCGACCGCGCCGAGGTCGATCTGCCAGACCTCGCGCAGCTCGGGCAGCCGGTCCCGGACGCCCGCGACCAGGGTGGCGTGCGCGGTGCTCTCCACCACCACGGCGACGGCGCCGGAGTCGCCGAGGATCCAGGCGGCCTGCTCGGCGCTGGAGGTCTCGTAGATCGGCACGGTGACCGCGCCGGCCGCCCAGATCGCGTAGTCGAACAGCGTCCACTCGTAGCGGGTGCGGCTCATCAGGCCGACCCGGTCGCCGGGGGAGACGCCGGCCGCGATCAGGCCCTGCGCCACCGCCACCACCTCGTCGCGGAACTGGCGGCAGGTCACCTCCTCGCGCGCACCCGTCCCGGCGGCGGGGCGGACGAACTGCACGGTGTCCGGGGCGACCTCGGCGTTTTCCCAGACCGGGTCGGTCAGGTTGGCCGCGTCGCCGACGGTGACGATCGGCGGGACGGAGAACTCGCGCACCTGCACTCCCTCGTGCTCTACCGGCGGGGGCCGGCCTGGTCGGCTCTGTCGAAACCTACCCGCACACCCCGGGGGGTCTGCCAGGGAGGTTGCCCGCCCGGCTGGTGGGACGCCGTCCGGCGGGTGGAGCGGCACCGGCCGGGAGGCGGCCGGGTAGCCTCCCCCCATGGCGGACTCCTCCACCCAGTCGATCATCATCGGCGCGTCACCGGACCAGGTGGCGGCCGTCATCTGCGACTTCCCGAGCTATCCCGAGTGGGCCGAGGCGGTACGCGCGGCCGAGGTGATCGAGGAGTACGAGGACGGCTACGCCAGCCAGGTCCGGTTCACCCTCGACGCGGGCGTGATGGCCGACGAGTACGTGCTGGCCTACGAGTACGCCGAGGACATCTCCCGGATCGAGTGGCACCTGGTCGCCCCGTCGAAGATGCAGCGCTCCCAGCGCGGCTCGTACGACCTGGCGGGCAACCCGGACGGGACGACCACGGTGACCTACACGCTCGAGGTGGAGCTGTCCGTGGCGATGCTCGGCATGTTCCGCCGCAAGGCCGAGAAAATGATCATGGATGCGGCGTTGAAGCAGCTCAAGCGCCGGGTAGAAGCACCCGGTGCGGCGCAGGAGACCCGACCGTCGTCCCGGTAGTCACGCTGAAGGAGCCGAACCATGGGCACCACTGATCCGGGTTCGGCCCGGGAAGAGGCCGAGCGCCTCGTCGCCACCCTGCTCGCCGGCGCGAAGATGGCCGCCGCCGCGCCCGGCTCCGGCGCCTGGGGTCCGCTCGGTGGGATCCTCTCCGGTGTCCTCGGTCACACCCCGCCCGGTGCCGCTTCCGCCCCGAAGGCCGCCGCGCCCGCCGGTTTCGCCACCGGCTCGCCGGAATGCTGTGTCTGCCCCGTCTGTCGCGGTATCGCCGCGTTGCGCGACCCGAGTCCGGAATTCGCCGAGCGGCTCGCCACCGGCGCCGGGGACCTGGCGGCCGGGGTGGCCAGCCTGCTGCGTGCCTTCACCCCGGCCGAGGCGGAGCGGACCGCCGACGACGGGACCGCCGCGCCGGCCGGATCCGGCGACCACGTGTGGCGCGAGGCGACCCGTACCGGGCATGATTCTCAGCCGGCACCCGAGCAGGACGTGTGGTCCGCCGCCACCCGGGGGGAGGGCGCGGCCGATTCGGGTGCCACCGCCGACGCCGCCGGGCCGCCGGAGCCGGGCACGAGCCGGCCACCGGCCGGCCGTCCCGTGGTGCCCGCCTCGCGGGCGTCCGGAGAGGTGGGCGCGGACGCACCAGGCGACGGGGCCTGACCACCGGACATCCCGGGACCGTACGGCCGGTTCGGCCGGTCCCCGGGCAGCACAGCAGAGGGGAGTGGCAGCGGTGACGCTGACCATCGGAGTCGACGTCGGTGGCACGAAGGTGGCCGGCGGTGTCGTGGACGACGCCGGCACGGTACTCGTGCAGACGCGACGGGACACCCCCGCCGACGACGTGGCCAAGACCCGCGACGTCATCATCGAGGTGGTCACCGAGCTGGCCGCCGGGCACGCCGTCGAGGCGGTCGGCATCGGCGCCGCCGGCTGGATCGACGCCTCCCGGTCCACCGTGCTGTTCGCCCCGAACCTGGCCTGGCGGGACGAGCCGCTGCGCACGTACGTCGGCGACGCCACCGGCCTGCCGGTGATCGTGGAGAACGACGGGAACGTGGCCGCGTGGGCGGAGTTCCGCTACGGCGCGGCCCGCGACGCCGACGACTCGATGGTCATGTTCACCATCGGCACCGGCGTCGGTGGCGGCATCGTGCTCGGCGGTGGCCTGGTCCGCGGCGCCAACGGCATCGCCGCCGAACTGGGGCACATGCTCACCGTGCCGGACGGCCACCAGTGCGGCTGCGGCCGGCTGGGCTGCATCGAGCAGTACGCCAGCGGCAGCGCCCTGGTCCGCTTCGCCCGCGCCGCCGCCCGGCAGGAGCCGCACCGCGCGACCGCGTTGCTGGAGCTGGCCGGCGGCGAGGCCGAGACGATCACCGGCCCGATGGTGACCGCCGCCGCGAAGGGCGGCGACCCGGTCTCCACCGAGGCATTCGCCCAGGTCGGCCGCTGGCTCGGCACCAGCCTCGCCGACATGGCGCAGATCCTCGACCCGCAGGTGCTGGTGGTGGGCGGCGGCGTGATCGACGCAGGTGACCTGTTGCTCGGCCCGACCCGGCGGTCGTTCGCCGACGCGCTGGCCCAGCGCAGCCGCCTGCCCGTCGCCGAGGTGCGCCCGGCCGAGCTGGGCAACACCGCCGGTGTGATCGGCGCCGCCGACCTGGCCCGGCGGATCTGACATGACGGATTCGGGTGTGCCGCTGCGCGTCGTGTCGTACAACATCCACAGCCAGCGCGACGACACCGCCGCGCTGGCCGAGGTGGTCCGCGCGGTGGCACCGGACGTGGTGATCGTCCAGGAGGGACCGCGCCGGTTCCGGTGGCGGCAGAAGTGCGCCGCGTTGGCCGAGTCGTTCGGCATGGTGGTGGCCGCCGGTGGCCTGCCGTCGCTCGGAAACGTGCTGCTGACCAGCCTGCGGGTGCGGGTCACCGACACCAGTTGCCAGCGGTATCCGCTGACGCCGGGCCGGCACATGCGCGGCGCCGCGTACGCGCGGTGCCGGGTCGGCGGCGTCGAGGTGCTGCTGGCCGGTTCGCACCTGTCCACCGACCCGGCCGAGCGGCCGGCGCAGGCGGCGGCGTTCAAGCGGGAACTGGCCGCGTCCACGCTGCCCGTGGTGGCCGGCGCGGACCTCAACGAGGGCCCGGACGGCCCGGCCTGGCAGACCCTCGCCGAGGGGCTGACCGACACGGCGCTCGCCGCCGACCGGGCCGACCGGCACACGTACTCCTGCGCCGACCCGCGCCGCCGGATCGACGCGCTGTTCGTCGACCCCCGGATCACTGTGGTCGACTATGACGTGGTGGACACCCCGGCGGCCCGGCGGGCCAGCGACCACTTCCCGGTCCTGGTCGACCTGATGCTGCCCACCGCCTGACCGGCGCGGACCGTCGGACCGTGACGCACGGTCAGGTGCCCGGCGGCCGGCCGACAACCGCGTCGCCGCCTTTGCTCTGCCGCCATATCCGCACCAGCTACCCGCCGTGACCGGCGGGCCGCGTCCCGGCCGGACGGCCGCGAGACATCAGCGCAGCTCGCGGCGGTGCTGCGTCTGTGGCGGCAGAGCAAAGGGCGAACGAGGGTACGCCTCCGGCGCGGCCGGTCCACTCACGCTCGGTGACCGGCAGGTCGGTGACGCTGTGTCAGGGCAGCCGGGCGGGTGGGCGGCGCCGGAGCCGGTGGCTGGACAACGGCGGGCATTCTCGGCAGGATTTCGCTCCGACCCGGCACGCGTGCCGCACAAAGGAGAATTCCCGGTGTCCTCCTCCACCGACCCCGGCCGCCCCGATCCGGACCGGACGGACGTCCCGATCCGCGACGACCGCCCGGTCTCCGACCGGGGCGACACGGTCTGCGTCATCGGCGCCGGCGCCAGCGGCCTCACCGCCGTGAAGAACCTGCGCGAAGCCGGCTTCGGCGTCGACTGCTACGAGCGGGAGACGGGCGTCGGCGGCGCCTGGAACTGGCGGCACGACCGCAGCCCCGTGTACGGCAGCACGCACCTGATCTCGTCCCGGCCGTTCACCCAGTTCCCCGACTTCCCGATGCCGGACGACTGGCCGGACTACCCGCACCACAGCCAGCTGCTGTCCTACTTCGAGCGGTACGCCGACCACTTCGACCTGCGCCAGCACATCTGGTTCGGCACCGAGGTGGTCCGCGTCGAGCCGGTCGAGGGGGACCGCTGGGACGTGACCACGCGCAGCACCGGCGGCTACGGCCCCGAACGCACCTCGAGGTACGCCGCCGTGGTGCTCGCCAACGGCCACAACTGGTCGCCCAAGCTGCCCCGCTACGAAGGGCTGGAGGAGTTCCGGGGCGAGGTCATGCACGCCTCGTCCTACAAGGACCCGGCTCAGCTGCGGGGCAAGCGGGTGCTCGTGGTCGGCGCCGGCAACACCGGTTGCGACATCGCGGTCGAGGCGGCGCAGCAGGCGTCGCACTGCTGGCACTCCACCCGCCGCGGCTACTGGTACGCCCCGAAGTACGTCCTCGGCCGTCCCGCCGACCAGGTCAACGACACGCTGCTGGCGCTGCGGGTGCCGCTGCGGGTGCGGCAGTGGCTCTACCACTGGACGCTGCGGCTGACCGTCGGCGACCTGACCCGGTTCGGCATGCCCAAGCCGGACCACCGGGTCTACGAGACGCACCCGATCGCCAACAGCCAGCTCGTCTACTACGTCGGCCACGGCGAGATCACCCCGGTGCCGGACGTGGCCCGGTTCGACGACCGCGCGGTGGAGCTGACCGACGGCCGCCGGGTCGACCCGGAGCTTGTCGTCTTCGCCACCGGCTACCTGCCGCGCTTCGAGTTCCTCAAGGGCCAGGTGCTCGGCGACGAGGACGGCTCCGGACGGCCCCGGCTGTGGCTCAACGCGTTCACCGCCGGTCACCCCACGCTCGCCGTGGTCGGCCTGGTGCAGCCGGACTCCGGCATCTTCCCGATCTCGCACTGGCAGAGCGTGCTGTTCGCCCGGCTGCTCACGCTGCGCGCCACCCGGCCGGAGCGGGCCGCCGCGTTCGACCGCAAGGTCCGGGCCGGCCTCGGGGAGCGGTACTCGGCGAAGGTCAAGGACAGCACCCGGCACTGGTTCGAGGTCGGCCACGCCGACTACCTGCGCGCGCTCCAGCGGGCGCTGCACGAGCTGGAGGAGGGTAAATGACGACGGCCGAGCGGGTGCGGGTGGTCCGGTCCTGGGAGTGGGCCCGGCCCGAGCGGCCCGCCCGCCGCGAGGTGCTCGCCGCCGTACCGGAGCGGGAGGAGGCGAAGCCGCCGCTGCTGTTCGTACCGGGGTTCGGGCACGGGGCGTGGGCGTTCGCCGAGCACTGGCTGGGGCACGCCGCCGGTCGCGGCTTCCCGGCGTACGCGCTGAGCCTGCGCGGGCACGGCGGCAGCGAGCCGGCGCCCGAGGCGACGCTGCGGTCGTACACCCATGACGTGACGCAGGTGGCGGCGAGCCTGCCGCGGCAGGCGGTGCTGGTGGGGCACGGCGCCGGCGCCCGGGTCGTGGCGCACGCGCTGGCCCGCTACCCGGCGCGGGCCGCGGTGCTGGTGGCGCCGGTGCTCGGCGGCTGGGCGACGTTCGGCACGGCGTTGCGGCGCAACCCGGTCGGTACGGTGCCGGCGGTCTTCGGCGCCGGGCTGCGGCTCAACCGGCGGCAGTTGTTCAGCGCGGAGCTGCCGGACGCCGACGCGCGGCGGCACCTGGCCCGGCTGGGCCGGGCCGGGCGGCGGGCGCAGTGGCAGCTGCTGACCGGCCGGTCCCCGGAGCCGGCGGTGGGCCGCCCGCCGGTGCTGGTGCTCGGCAGCCCGGACGACCGGGTGCTACCGGCGACGGCGCTGACCAGGGCCGCCCGGCGGTACGCCTCGGCGCCGCTGCTGTTCCCCGGCATGGGGCACGACCTGATGCTCGACGCGCGCTGGCGCGAGCCGATCGACGCGATCCTGGACTGGCTGGACAAGGACCCGGCGCCCGCCCTCGGGTGAGCGCCGGGGCCCGGCTCACCGGGCGGCGGGGCGGCGGCCGACGAGTGTTCCGCTCTCCTCCAGGGCGCTGAGATAGGACGCCGCCCAGGCGTGGATGTCGTTGTGGGCCAGGTGTTCGCGCATCGCACGCATCCGGGCCTCGACGTCCTCCGGGCCGGCGCGCAGCGCGGCCAGCAACCCCTGCTTGAGGCCGTCCAGGTCGTGCGGGTTGACCAGGTACGCCTGCTCCAGCTCGGAGGCGGCGCCGGCGAACTCGCTCAGCAGCAGCGCGCCGGTGCCGTCGACCCGGGCCGCCACGTACTCCTTCGCGACCAGGTTCATGCCGTCGCGCAGCGGCGTCACCGCCATCACGTCCGCGACGCGGTAGAGCGCCACCAGTTCGGCGCGGTCGAACGGCTGGGTGAGGTAGTGGATCGCGGGCTCGCCGACCCGGCCGAACTCGCCGTTGATCCGGCCGACCTGGTGCTCCACCCGGTCGCGCAGGATCTGGTACTGCGCCACCCGGTCGCGGCTGGGCACCGCCACCTGGACCAGCACCGTGTCGCGGACCTTGATGTCGCCGTTCGCGAGCAGCTCGCGGTACGCCTTGAGGCGCTGCTCGATGCCCTTCGTGTAGTCCATCCGGTCGACGCTGAGGATCACGTGCTCCGGCCGGCCGAGATCCTGCCGCAGCCGGCGGGCCCGTTCGGCGACCTCGGGGCGGGCGGCGAGCGCGGACACCTCGGCGGTGTCGATGGCGACCGGGAAGGCGCCGATGCGGACCACCCGGCCGTCCACGCCGATCCGCCGGTCGGTGGCGGGCAGGCCGAGCACCTTGGTGGCGAGCTGGGCGAAGTTGTGCGCGGCCTGGGCCCGCTGGAAACCCACCAGGTCGGCGCCGAGCATGCCGCGCAGCAGTTCGGCGCGGCGGGGCAACTGCATGAACAGTTCCGGCGGCGGGAACGGCACGTGCAGGAAGAACCCGATCCGCAGGTCGGGGCGCAACTCGCGGAGCAGGCCGGGGACCAGCTGCAGGTGGTAGTCCTGCACCCAGACCAGGCCGCCCGGCTCGGCCACCTGGGCCGCGGCCTCGGCGAACCGCTGGTTGACCCGCTGGTACGCCTCCCACCAGCGGCGGTGGTACTCCGGCTGCTCGACGGCGTCGTGGTAGAGCGGCCAGAGGGTGGCGTTGGCGAAGCCCTCGTAGTGGTCGCGGAAGTCCTCGGCGCTCAGCGGCACGGTGTGCATGCGCACGCCGTCCACGTCCGGCAGCTCGGGCGCGGGGCCGGTGCCGCCGGCCCAGCCCACCCAGGTCGCGGGTGTCTGCCGCAGCAGCGGGTGCAGGGCGCTCACCAGGCCGCCGGGGCTGCGGCGCCACTCGAAGGCGCCGTCGGGCGCCACGCTGTCGTCGATGGGGAGGCGGTTGGCCACCACCACGAGGGGGCTCTGTCGCATCTCGGGCAATCCGCTCAGCAGGGGACCGGCGACCCGGAAGGAGACGCAAGCCGGACAGCCGGTGCGGGACGTGACGTTCAGCCTATTCCTACTGACTGTAAGTTACACGCTTGTTACGCCCCGGCCCAGGGCGGGCGGTGTCCCGGCATCCGGGCAGGGTCCGGCGGCGCGAGGTCAGACGACCGCGCCGTCGTCCGGGTCGTGGTCGTCCCGGTCACCCGGACGCAGCCGCCAGATCAGCATCACGAAGCCGGCCAGGATGCCGGTGAAGCCGAGCAGGGTGACCACCGACGGGTCGACGAGCGACACCACGGTGGGGGAGAGGAACAGCAGGAAGCCGAGCACGATGCAGGCCACGCCGAGCACCGCGTACTTGGAGAAGCGGGGCAGCGGGGGCGGCGGAGGCGGGGTGTAGTGCTCCTCGTCCGAGGCCTCGTCGGGCAGGTTCGCGCCGAACGTGTCCAGGCCGTCGAGCAGCGACGGCTCGTCGTGCCGGTCCCGGCTGAGCGAGACACCGGAGACGTCGGCGGCGTACGGCAGCCGGCGCACGTCGGTGGCGGTCGGGCCGGCGGGCTCCTCGGCCCGGCTGCCGGCGGCGGTGCCCGGAGCGGGCGGGTCGTCCACGTCCTCGGCGGCGGGCCAGGGGTGGCTGTCGGCGCTCGGCGCGGTGTGGAAGCCGGCGACGATCTTCGCCCACTCCGCTTCGATGTCCGGCTCGTCGGCGCGCGGCGAGTCGCCCGCGCCCTCGTCGGCGAGCTGGGTGAGGTAGTCCCGCGCGGTGGTCAGGTGCGACCTGTCGACGTAGAGCCGGTCGACCGGGCGGGCCGGGACGGTGGTGGTGCGGGTCACCGGGTTCAGGTCGGCCGAGGGCTGCAGGTAGGCCGCGATGCCACCGGCGGCGAGCACGTCGAGCAGGTGCTCGCCGACGCGTGGATCGACGTCGCCCGCGACCGCGTACTCGGCCGCGTCGAGCCCGTTGTCCCGTCGTCCCCGACGGGGCCCGCCCCCTGACAACGGACACCCCCTTCGCCGTTCCCTGCCCGTGCCCTGAATCGTGACACGTCGGCACCCGGTTCCGGGAGTGCGTTGTGGCGTGCCGCTCGTCGTTCGTACCCTCATCCCGGACTCCGCGGCCGCCGCCGGCGCCCGCGGGGCCACGCGGCGACCCGTCCGCCGCCACCGACACGGGAAGGACGCCGGTGCTGTACTGGCTGCTGAAGTACGTCGTTCTCGGCCCGCTGCTGCGGTTGATCTTCCGCCCGCAGGTCGAAGGGCTGGAGCACGTTCCGTCCACCGGCCCGGTGATCCTGGCCAGCAACCACCTCTCCTTCTCGGATTCGATCTTCACGCCGCTGATCGTCAAGCGAAAAGTCACCTTCATCGCGAAAGCCGAATACTTCACCGGTAAGGGACTCAAGGGCCGCCTCACCAAGATGTTCTTCGTCGGCTCCGGCACCATCCCGGTCGACCGCTCCGGCGGCCGGGCCGCCCGCGCCGCCCTCGACACCCAGCTCTCGGTGCTGCGCGCCGGTGGCATCGCCGGCATCTACCCGGAGGGCACCCGCTCGCCGGACGGCCGCCTCTACCGGGGCAAGACCGGCGTGGCGCGGCTGGCCCTGGAGAGCGGCGCCCCGGTCGTCCCGATGGCGATGCTCAACTCCGACGCCATCCAGCCCACCGGCCAGATCATCCCGAACCTGGGCCGGGTGCGGATCCGCTTCGGGCCGCCGCTGGACTTCTCCCGCTACGCCGGGATGGCCGGCGACCGGTTCGTCGAACGGGCGGTCACCGACGAGATCATGTACGAGCTGATGGAGCTGTCCGGCCGCGAGTACGTCGACACGTACGCCCAGAAGGCCAAGAGCGCCGCGACGCGGCAGCCGGTCCCGGCCTGACCCTCAGCCCGCCCCGGCGATCCGCAGCAGCCCACCGGCGGTGTGCCGGCCGGCGAACTCGCGTACCCGGGCCAGCGTCGCCGCCGCGGCCGGCGGGTCCGCCTCGGTCAGCGGCCCGACCGCCAGCGCGGACGCGATCATCTGGTCGGTGACGTCGGTCATCTCCGCGTACCCCTCGGCGGCCTCGGTGAGCAACCGGCCCGCCCGCGCGGCGTCTCCGTCGCGCCGGGCCAGCGCCGCCTCGGCGGACCGGCCGGCCGCCCGCGCCCAGCGGGTCACCCGTGGCGACCGGGCCAGCAGGTCGCGCACCAGCACCGCGGCGTCGTCACCGAGCAGCGCGGCGACGTGACCCACCGCGGGCACCCACTCGGCGAACGGGATCATCCGGGTCTGGCGCCAGTCCTCGTCCAGCTCGGTCAGCAGCGCGATCGCCTCGTCCCGGCGCCCCTGCACCGCGCGGCAGAGCGCGGCGTGCGCCAGCGTCGAGCGCAGCACCCGCTGGAAGCCGCTGCGCCGGGCCGCGACGAGCGCCTGGTCCACCAGGTCCTCGCCGGTCCCCGGGCCGGCCGGATCGTCGCCGAGCGCCCGGATCCAGCCGGACACGGCCACGACGTGCATGTCCCACTCGTCGGTCGGGCGCCGGGTCGACCCCTCGGCCATCCGCAGCGCCGCCGTCCAGTCCCCGCTGTAGTACGACCGGGTCCACTGGTCGCTGAAGCTCACCGTCAGGGCGTGCTCGCCGGCCAGGTCCAGCGACCGCTGCTCGTCGACCAGCCGGGCCGAGCCGGCCAGGTCGCCCTCCTCCTGAAGCACCCAGGCCAGGTTGTGCACCGCCCGGCGGCGGCCGGTCAGCCGCTCCACCCGGCACTCCTCGGTCACCTCGGCCAGCTCGGCGTACGCCTCCTCGGCGCCTGCCTGGTAGCGGACCACCGCGAGCGTGATGCGCGCGTTCGCCCGGGCCTCGCGCAGCCCCAGCCGCTCGGCCAGCTCGGCGGCGGTGCGGGCGGCCGCGCACGCCGGCTCGGTCTCCGCATCGAGCATGTGCGCCCGGGCCAGCTCCAGCAGCACCCCCACCTTGTCCTCGCTGTCCGGCAGCGTGGCGTGCAGCCCGATCGCTCGGTCCAGGCAGCGCATCAGCTCCGAGCGGTCGGCCCGGGCGAAGGCCGCCGTGGCCAGCAGCCGCCACGCCTTCGCCGCGCCGGGCCGGTCACCGACGTCGGCCAGCCGGTCGGCGAGCGCGGTGAGCAGCGCCGTGCCGCCGCCGTCCAGGAAACCGTCGCGGTCCCGGTAGAACGCCAGCTCGGCCTGGAACAGCTCGAGTGCCGGGTCCGGCCCGCACTCCACGCTCAGCGCGCGCTCCACGAGCGTGGCCGCCGTGTCCAGCGCGTGCAGGTCGTACGCCCGGCGCGCGGCCCGGTGCAGCGCGGACCGGGTCGCCGCCGCCTGCGGGGCCTGGTCCAGCCCGACCGTACGGGCGATCTCGTGCGCCGCCCACCTGTGGTTGGCCAGCACCTCGGCCAGGTCGTGCAGCCGGCCGTCGGCGAGCTGCTCCAGCCAGTCGGCGGTGCGCTGGTGCCGGACGACCCGCTCGGCGCGGGGCAGCCGCTGATAGCAGACGTCCCGGACCAGGACGTGCCGGAACCGGTACTCCGCCTGGCCGGGCATGGCCGAGACGGGCAGCTCGTAGACCAGGTCGCGCCGCTGGAGGTGGTGCAGCGCGCGCTCGACCCACTCCGTCGGGCGGCCCAGCGCCAGCGCCACCGGCGCCGCCCAGAACTGCACGCCGACCACCGAGGCGGCCTGGAGCACCGCCCGGTCGGCCGGATCGAGCAGGTCCAGCCGGTTGGCGATGACCGCCTGCACGGTACGTGGCATCCCGGCGGTGCCGACCGGGTCGACGAGCGCGAGCGCGGCGGTCCGCTCGGCCAGCCCGCCGTCGAGCAGCATCCGCGCGTACTCCTGGGCGTAGAGCGGGTTGCCGTCGGCGAACTCGATGAGCGGCGCGCGCGCCTCCTGCGGCAGCGTGGCCTGGCCGAGCAGCAGCGAGTAGAGCGTGTCGATGTCCCCGTCGTGCATCGGCGGCACCGAGATGGACATCGCCCCGCTGATCGTGCCGGTCCAGGCGGGGTGCCGCTCCCGCAGCTCCGGCCGGGCGGTGGCGACGACGAGCAGCGGCACGTTGCGGGCCGCCGCGCCGAGCTGCTCGACGAAGGACAGCATCGCCTCGTCGGCCCAGTGCATGTCCTCGAAGACGAGCACCGTGGGGCCGGTCGCCGCCAGGGTGAGCAGGAAACGCCGCCACGCCGCCTCGGTCTCGGCCGAGGTGAGCCGTTCCCCGGAGACGCCGACCAGCGGGCCCAGCGCCTCGGCCAGCCGTACCGCGTGCGGGTCGGCGAGGTGGCCCAGTCGCTCGCGCAGCCGGTCCCGGACGGTGGCCGGGTCGTCGGCGCCGGTCAGCCCGGCCCAGCTCCGCACGATGTCCGCCAGCGCCGCGTAGGTGACGTTCTCGCCGAACGGCGGGCACTGGCCGGTCAGCCAGGTGACCCGGGCGCCGGGCAGGCTGGCGGCGTGCCGGGCCAGTTCGCGCAGCAGCCGGCTCTTGCCCACCCCGGCCGGGCCGAAGACGGTGAGCAGCTGCGAGGTGCGCTCGGTGAGCGTGCGGTGCAACGCGCTGACCAGCAGGCCCCGCTCGTGGTCCCGGTCGACCATCGGGGTCAGCTCGGCGGTCTGCCCGTCGCGCCGGGGCCGCGCCCGTACGGCCAGCCAGATCCGGCTCACCGTCGAGCGGCCGCGCAGGGTCACCGGCGGCTGGTCGTCGTACTCCATCTCGCGCCGGGTGGCCGCCCAGGTGCTCTCGTCGACCACCACGCCGCCCACCGGAGCGAGCCCCTGCAACCGGCTGGCGGTGTTCACCACGTCGCCGGTGACGAACGCCTGGCCGCCGTCGCGCGCCGCGGACAGGTCGACCAGGGCCTCGCCGGTGGCGATGCCGACCCGGAACCCGAGCGGCGGATGCGGGCCGGCCGGCTGCCGGGCCAGGCTGCGTTGCAGCTCCAGCCCGGCGCGTACGCAGCGCAGCGCGTCGTTGTCGGTGGCCACCGGCGCGCCGAACAACGCCATGACGGCGTCCCCGATGTACTTCTCCACCACGCCGCCGTACTGGTGCACCAGCCGGCGCACGGTGGCGAAGTACGCCTGTTGCAGGCCACGGGCCTGCTCCGGGTCGGCCCGCTCGGCGTATGTCGTGAAGTCGACGATGTCGATGAAGAGCACGCTCACCTGGCGGCGGTCCTCCTGCACGGCGACCGCGTGGTCGCGCAGCGGCTGACCGCAGTTCGTGCAGAAGTTGGCGCCGGTGTCGTTGGCGTGGCCGCAGCCAGGGCAGGCAGCCGCCAGCGGACGACCGCACCCACCGCAGAAACGGTCGTCCGGCCCGGCGGTCCGGGCGCAGTGTCCACAGGTGAGGTCGATGTCGGGCTCCGTACGCGTGAGGTCCCCAGTGTCCCGCGCGGCCGCGCAGTCGGGTACCCGACGGGTCGGCGGGACGTCACGGCTGTTCGGCCGGGTCTAGTCTCCCCTAGCAGGAAGTCCCGTCGACAGGGAGTTTGCCGTGCACGTCCGGCTGTCCGCCGCATGGACCGATCCACGGGGGACGGTGTGGGCCGTCGGCGACACGGTCGACGTGGACGCCGTAACCCTCGCCGAACTGGAGGAAAAAGGCATGGTGGAGCAGCCCGCGGGTAGTGGATCGACCGAGACCACGACCACCACGACGACCCCGCCGAAGAAGACCGACCCGTCGAAGATCGGCCCGGGCCCGAGCGCGCCCCCGGCCGACACCGACAACGACTGACCGGGCGTACGACGAACGGGCGTACGACGAACGCGGCGGGGGCCGGCGGGACGACCGCCGGCCCCCGCCGTCGTCGTGTCAGCGGTCGTTCATGCCGGCCCGGCGGCGCAGCGCGGCCACATCGGTGACCACGATGCGGCGGCCTTCGGTGCGCAGCCAGCCGCGGCTGGCGAACGAGCCGATGGCCTGGTTGACGCTCTGCCGGGAACCGCCCGCCATCTCGGCGAGCTGGCTCTGGTTCAACTCGATGGTGATCATCGGGGCCTGGCTCTCGCCGGCCAGCCGGACCAGCGTCTTGGCCACCCGGCCGGGCAGGTCGAGGAAGACGTGGTCGGCGTTCTGCTCGGTGAGCCGGCGGATCAGCTGGCCCAGGGAGCGCATCACCGCGTCCAGGATGCGCGGGTTGGAGTGCACCAGTTCCATGAACGCGGGCCGGGACAGCGCCAGCGCGGCGCAGTCCTCGATCGCCTCGGCCGACGCCGAGCGGGTGGAGGCGTCCAACAGGGACACCTCGCCGAGCACGTCCGGGGGTCGGATGACCGACAGCACCGCGCGTTCGCCGGTCGGTGCGGTGCGGAAAACCGCCACCGCGCCACGGCGCAGCACGATCAGCGACTCACCGGGGTCGTTCTCGACGAAGAGAAGCTGGCCCTTGCGGTAGGTGCGCGGTACGGCGGCGGCGATGACACGTTGCCGCACCTCCGGCTCCAGCCCGGCGAACATCTCCACACCCGTGAGCGCGTCACCCGGCTCCGGCAGGCGAGACTCCACGGCTCAACCCCTCCCCGGTCAGAAGTCACGACTCGCACACCGGGTGAAGCTGTCATTCCCGGTACGAGGCAGCTCAACCGGTTCGGCGCCCGACGGCGGTACACATCAGATCATGACGCTCTCGTCGCGTGCTGTACACCCCCGGAAACACTTCCGTGACCATGCCCGGCCGCCGCCGGCACGCCGCCGACCTCGGCGGACGCCCCGACGACCGGCCCGTGCCGGTGATGGGCGAGGATGGGGGTGATGGTCTACCGCTATTTCTACGACTGCGAATTCATCGAGGACGGCCGCATCGTCGACCTGGTGTCGATCGGCGTCGTCGACGAGTACGGCCGCGAGTTCTACGCGGTCTCCACCGAGTTCGACGACTCCCGGGCGGTGCCCTGGGTGCGGCGCAACGTGCTGGACAAGCTCCCGTCGCCTGCTGACCGGGCGTGGCGCTCCCGCGCGCGCATCCGCGACGACCTGCACGAGTTCCTGCTGGAGCCGGTACGGGACCGGCCGGGCGAGCAGTTGGAGCTGTGGGCCTGGTACGCCGCCTACGACCACGTCGTGCTGGCCCAGCTCTGGGGCGCGATGCCGGCGCTGCCCCGGGAGATCCCTCGCTTCACCAAGGAGCTGCGCCAGCTCTGGGACGACCGGGGGCGCCCCCGGCTGCCGGACGCCGAGGCCGACCGGCACGACGCGCTCGTCGACGCGCGGCACAACCTGGCGCGGTGGCGGGCGATGACCGCGCGGGAGGTTTGACCGGTTCCGCCCAGGGCACCGGAGCGGCATCTACGCCGATCCGAGACAGGAGTGCCCCATGAGCCATGAGCCGACAAACGCCGCGGATGCCCGCCGCCGGGTCACCGAGCTGATCCGGGACGCCCGGATCTGCCTGCTCACCACGACCGGCGTGGACGGCCGTCTGATCAGCCGCCCGATGGGGTTGCAGGAGGCCGATTTCGACGGCGACCTGTGGTTCTTCGCGTACGCCGACTCGGCGAAGGTCCGGCAGATCCGGGTGAACCCGCAGGTCAATGTCGGTTTCTCCGACCAGCGCCACCACGCCTGGGTGTCGGTCGCCGGCACCGCCACCGAGGAGTGGGATCCCGAGCGGGCGAAGGAGCTGTGGAACCCGCTGCTGAAGGCGTGGTTCCCGGACGGGCTGGACACGCCCGGGATCACGTTGATCAAGGTGCACGCCGGGTCGGCGGAGTACTGGGACTCGCCCGGCAGCACCGTGGTCAACCTGCTCGGCTTCGCCAAGGCGGCGGTGACCGGCAAGCCGCCGAAGGCGGGGGAGAACCACGAGGTCGACTACTGACGGGTAGCCCGTCCGCCGTCCGGAACGGCCCGGGGTGCGGTGTCGGCGTACACCTGCGCCGACTACAGTGCGCAGTGACGGCCCGCCCCGGGCCGGCAACGGCGCCGATGGTCTGATCTGACACATATCCTGGGGCTTATCCGGGCTTCACCTGATGCTCCAGGAGGATGAGCAGATCATGCGTATCGGAGTGCTCACCGGCGGCGGCGACTGCCCAGGTCTCAACGCGGTGATTCGGGCGGTGGTCCGCAAGGGCGTCGCCACCTACGGTCACGAGTTCGTGGGCTTCCGGGACGGCTGGAAGGGCCCGCTGGAGGGTCTGACCAAGCCCCTGGGCATCCCCGAGGTGCGCGGCATCCTGCCCCGCGGCGGCACCATCCTCGGCTCGTCCCGCACCAACCCGTTCAAGATCGAGAACGGCGTGGAGCGGATCAAGGACAACCTCGCCGCCCAGGGCGTGGACGCCCTGATCGCGATCGGCGGCGAGGACACGCTCGGCGTCGCGACCAAGCTGCACGAGCTGGGCGTCAACGTCATCGGTGTGCCGAAGACGATCGACAACGACCTCGGTGCGACGGACTACACGTTCGGCTTCGACACCGCCGTCAACATCGCCATGGAGGCGATCGACCGGCTGCACACCACCGCGGAGAGCCACCACCGCACGCTCGTGGTCGAGGTCATGGGCCGCCACGCCGGCTGGATCGCCCTGCACGCCGGCCTCGCCGGTGGCGCCAACGTGATCCTGCTGCCGGAGCGGCAGTTCGACGTCGAGCAGGTCGCCGGCTACGTCGAGAAGCGCTTCCAGCACCAGTACGCCCCGATCGTCGTGGTCGCCGAGGGCGCCCAGCCGCTGGACGGCCAGATGGTGCTGCACAACCAGGAGCTGGACGCGTTCGGTCACGTCCGTCTCGGCGGCATCGGCCAGTGGCTGGCCGAGCAGCTGGAGGCGAAGACCGGCAAGGAGGCCCGCACCGTGGTGCTCGGCCACATCCAGCGCGGCGGCACCCCGACTGCTTTCGACCGGGTGCTGGCCACGCGGCTCGGCCTCCACGCGATCGACGCCGCGAACGAGGGCGACTGGGGCAAGATGGTCGCGATGCAGAGCACGGACATCGTCCGTGTCCCGCTCGCCGACGCCACCCGCGAGCTGAAGACCGTGCCGCTGGAGCGGTACGCCGAGGCCGAAGTCTTCTTCGGCAGCTGATCGACGGCCTACGGGCGTGGCGGGCCGGCGACCCGGCCCGCCACGCCCGTGCCCACGTGACCCGGGAAGGGGTACGGCTGATGGCACGCCAGGTGCACACGGTCGCGGTGATCGGCGCCGGCAAGATCGGTGAGCTGATGCTTTCCGGGCTGCTGCGTTCCGGCTGGCCGGTGGAGCGGCTGCTCGCCACCGCGCGTCGGCCCGCCCGGGCGAAGGAACTGGCCGACCGCTACGGCGTACGGGTGGTGGACAACCTGACCGCCGTGACCGAGGCCGAGGTGCTGGCCGTGTCGGTCAAGCCGCAGGACGCCGCCGCGCTGCTGGACGAGATCGGCCCGAAGGTGCCGGCCGACAAGCTGGTCATCTCGCTCTGCGCCGGCCTGCCGACCGCGTTCTTCAACCGCCGGCTGCCAGAGGGCACCCCCGTGGTCCGGGTGATGACCAACACCCCGGCGCTCGTCGACCAGGCGATGAGCGCCATCTCGGCGGGCGCGCACGCCACCGGCGAGCACCTGGCTCTGGCCGAGGAGATGTTCTCCCCGCTCGGCTCGACGGTGCGGGTGCCCGAGTCGCAGCAGGACGCGGTCACCGCGCTCTCCGGCTCCGGCCCGGCCTACTTCTACCTGCTGGTCGAGGCGATGATCGACGCGGGCATCCTGCTCGGCCTGCCGCGCCAGGTGGCGCACGAGCTGATCGTGCAGACCGCGATCGGCTCGGCGGTGATGTTGCGTGACTCCGGCGAGCACCCGGTGAAGCTGCGTGAGGCGGTCACCTCGCCGGCCGGCACCACCATCTCCGCGATCCGCGAGCTGGAGAACCACGGCGTACGGGCGGCCATGCTGGCGGCGCTGGAGGCGGCCCGGGACCGGGCGCGGGAACTCGCCGCTCAGGCCGACTGACGTTCAGCCGGGCCGCGACGCCGGTCGCGGGTGCCGCCGCAGCAGCAGGATGAGCACGGCCAGGGCGAGCGTCCCCCACAGCGGCACCCAGCGGGGCCGTTGCTGGGCGAGCGTGCCGACCGCGCCGCCGACGCTGTAGCTGACCAGGGCGAGCAGCCCGAGCAGGGTGCCCCGCCGGGCCCGGCCCCGGCCGGCGGTGGGGCCGAACAGCCAGCGGGCGGCCCGCTCACCGGTCTTCGTCGTGGTGTCCGACTGGTAGGTGATCGGCGTCGCGATCCCCGCGGTACGGGTCGCCAGTGTGGTCAGGCTGCCCATGGCGACCGCGCCGGCCGCGGCGAGCAGCACCCGCGACGCCGTGCCGTCCCGGCCGTACGCGAGCACCAGGTTGAGCACCGTCCAGGCGACCATGGCGGCCTCGGTGACGGCGATGTCGACAAGTGGCGCCACGGTCGGCCGGGTGCGACCGCGGAGCAGGGCGACCAGTCCGGCGGCGGTGGCGAACGCGACGATCGAGGCGGCGGAGACCGGCCATGTGGCGTGCCCGCCGGCCGGTCCCATGCCGAGGAAGATGGCGTTGCCGGACTGGTTGGCGACGAACGCGCCGTAGCGCAGGAACGCGAAGGCGTCCAGCGCGCCGGCGGTGACGACGGCGAGCACGAGTGCCGCGAGCGGGTGGCGGAACTCGCGGTAGGAGTCCGCGGAGCCGTACGGCGCCGAGCGGTTCACCCTTCCCCCGTCCGTTCGCAGGAGCAGCCCCGGCGGCGTCCGGACGTTCCGCTGTCGCACCGCTGCGGCGAACCTACCATATGTCGCGTATGTAGGGCTTTCAACCCTTTCGATGGCGGCCTGCACGGCCGTGAGGCGATCCGGCGGGAACTGCGGTCCCCGCAGTGGCGCCGTCCGCTCGAGCAGATCCAGCAGATGTGGGTCGCCGACTACGACCGGCGCAGGCGGGCGCACGCGGATTCCTGAGATCTTGCTGAAAACCTCCTTTCCCCGCAAATCACCCCTAATGTGACGGAATAGCCGAAAGTACGTGAAGGGACCGCGACGTGCATCTCACGCCGAAGGAATTCGACAAGCTGACGATTCACTCGCTGGCGATGGTCGCCAACGCCCGCAAGGCGCGTGGGGTCAAGCTCAACCACCCCGAGGCGGTGGCGGTGATCTGCGCGGCGGCGCTCGAGGGCGCGCGCGAGGGCAAGACCGTCGAGGAGGTCATGAACGACGCGAGCCACGTGCTCACGGCCGACGACGTGATCCCCGGTGTGGCGGACATGATCCCGATGCTCCAGGTCGAAGCGGTTTTCACCGACGGGTCACGGCTGATCACCGTCCACTCACCCATCCAGTAGAGCAGCGACCGGAGGCCACGGTCTCCGGCAGAGCGGGGGCGACATGGCGAAGCAACACCCGGGACCGAACTCCAAGCACCTTCGGCCCATCGGCGGCTACAAGCTCAGCGACCAACCCCTGGAACTCAACGCCGGGCGGCCGGTGACCGAGGTGGTCGTGCACAACACCGGCGACCGGCCCATCCAGGTCGGCTCCCACTTCCACTTCTTCGAGGCCAACCGCTTCCTGGAGTTCGACCGTCCGGCGGCGTTCGGGAAGCGGCTGAACATCCCGGCCACGACCTCGATCCGGTTCGAGCCGGGCGACCGCAAGACCGTCCAGCTCGTACCGTACGGCGGCTCCCAGCGGGTGTACGGCTTCAACGGCCTGGTCCAGGGCTGGACCGGCGACGGACCGATCCCCGGGTACCGGCCGGACCGGGCCGAGGCGCTCCACCAGGCCCAGACGCGCGGCTTCAAGACCACCTCGCAGCAGCAGGACCAGGGCAAGGGCCAGGACCAAGGCAAGGGCCAGAACGCATGAGTCAGATCTCACGGCAGGAATACGCCGGAATGTACGGCCCGACCACGGGCGACCAGATCCGGCTGGGTGACACCGACCTCTACATCGAGATCGAGAAGGACCTGCGGGTCCTCGGTGACGAGGTCATGTACGGCGGCGGCAAGACCCTGCGCGACGGCATGGGCAGTGCCAGCCAGGCCACCAGTGCCGAGGGCGTGGTGGACCTGGTGATCACCAACGTGACAATCGTCGACGCGCTGCTCGGCGTGGTCAAGGCGGACGTCGGGATCAAGGACGGAAAGATCGCCGGGATCGGCAAGGCCGGCAACCCCAACATCATGGACGGGGTGACCCCGGGCCTGGTGACCGGGCCGGGCACCGACGCGATCTCCGGTGAGCATCTGATCCTGACCGCCGGCGGCATCGACGCGCACGTCCACCTGGTCACCCCGCAGCAGGTGTGGGCCGCGCTGAGCAACGGCGTCACCACCCTCTGGGGCGGTGGCACCGGGCCCACCGACAGCACCAACGGCGTCACCATCACGCCCGGCCCGTGGAACATCCAGAACATGATGCGGTCCTTCGAGGACCTTCCGATCAACATCGGCCTGCTGGGCAAGGGCAACAGCAGCGGCCGGGCGCCGCTCGTCGAGCAGATCATGGCCGGGGTGCCCAGCTTCAAGATCCACGAGGACTGGGGTGCGCCGCCCGCGGTGATCCGGTCCTGCCTGGCCGTTGCCGACGAGTACGACGTCCAGATCAGCATCCACACCGACACGCTCAACGAGAGCGGCTACATCGAGGACAGCATCGCCGCCTTCGAGGGCCGCACCATCCACACCTTCCACACCGAGGGCGCCGGTGGCGGGCACGCGCCGGACATCATCAAGGTCGCCGGCCAGATGAACGTCCTGCCCGCGTCGACCACGCCCACCGTGCCGTACGGCATCAACAGCCAGTCCGAGCTGTACGACATGATCATGGTCTGCCACAACTTCAACCCGAAGGTGCCCTCGGACGTCGCCTTCGTGGAGAGCCGGATCCGCACCGAGACGATCGCCGCCGAGGACGTGCTCCTCGACGAGGGCGTCATCTCGATGATGCAGAGCGACTCGCAGGCCATGGGCCGGGTGGGCGAGACCTGGCTGCGCACCGTCCAGCTCGCCGGGCAGATGAAGAACGTCCGCGGCAAGCTGGCCGAGGACTCCGACGCCAACGACAACTTCCGCGTCCTGCGCTACGTCGCCAAGATGACCATCAACCCGGCGATCACCCAGGGCGTCTCGCACGTCATCGGCTCGGTCAGCCCCGGCAAGCTCGCCGACCTGGTGCTCTGGGAGCCCGCGTTCTTCGGCACGAAGCCGAAGATGGTCCTCAAGGGCGGCATGATCGCCTGGTCGATCATGGGTGACCCGAACGCGTCGCTGCCCACCCCGCAGCCGGTCTACTACCGGCCCATGTTCGGCGCCACCGGTTCGCAGGTCGCCAAGAACTGCGTGACGTTCGTGTCCCGCGCCGCGCACGAGTCGGGCGTGGCCGAGCAGTTGGGCCTGCAACGGCAGGTCGTGCCGGTCTACGGCTGCCGCAACCTGACCAAGCGCGACATGGTGCGCAACGACCGTACGCCGAAGCTCGAGGTCGACCCGGAGACCTTCGCCGTGAAGATGGACGGCGTGCACGCGACAGTGCCGGCGGCCAAGAACCTCCCCCTCAGCCAGCTCTACTTCTTCAGCTGACCCGGCGCGGCGACCGCTCCCGGCCGGGCCGGCGGCGGGGTCGCGTGAAAGGAGAACACATGCTCGTCGAAACGGTACTCGGCAACGTGAACGAGCCGGCCTGGACCGAGCGGCTCCGCGAGGCAAAGGTCGACGACCTGGCCCTCGACCAGTGGGACGCCCAGAAGAGCCGGCTGCGCCGGACCACCAGTCTCGGCACCGAACTGGCGCTGTCCCTGGCCCGCGGCGTACGGCTGCGCGACGGTGACGTGCTCGCCTGGGACGACGCCACCGCGACCGCTGTGGTGGCCCGCATCGCGCTCGGCGAGGTCATGGTGGTGCACCTCGACACGCTGCACGGCGAGTCGCTGGACATGGTGATCCGCTCCGCCGTCGAACTGGGCCACGCGATCGGCAACCAGCACTGGCCGGCGGTGGTGAAGGGCACCAAGATGTACGTCCCGCTCACTGTGGACCGCAAGGTCATGGACTCGGTGATGCGCACCCACGCGTTCACCGGTCTCACCCACGAGTTCATTCCCGGCACCGAGATCATCGCGTACCTGGCCCCGCACGAGTCGCGGCGCCTGTTCGGCGGGGCCGACTCGACCCCGCACACGCACCTGCCCGCCGACCTGAACTGAGGGGCCGCGGTGTCCACGGTGACCGAGGCCCTGAAGCTGCTCCAGTTCGGCGACTCGGTCTTCCCGGTCGGCGCGTTCTCCTTCTCCAACGGGCTGGAGACGGCGGTCGAGCAGGGCGCGGTGCACGACCGGGCCACGTTGCAGGAGTTCGTGCGGACGGTCACCCGCGCCGCCGCCACCGGTGACGGGGTGGCGCTGCTCGTGGCGCACCGCGCCGCCCGTGCCGGTGACCTCGACCGGATCCGGGCGGCCGACGAGGCCGTACACCTGCGCAAGATCAACGAGGAGACGCGGACGATGACCGTCCGCATGGGGCGCAAGCTGGCCGAGGCCGCCGAACGGGTGGTGGGGGAGTCCCTGCTGCGCAAGCGCGTCGCGGAGAGCGGCGCCGGCGTCCCGGTCACCTACCCGGTCGCGCTCGGCGTGCTCTTCGCCGAACTCGGCGTGGGCGAGGCGGACGCGTTCGCCGCCCACCAGTACGGCGCGGCCTCCATGGTGCTCGGCGCGGCGGTCCGGCTGATGCGGGTGGACCACCTCGACACCCAGTCGATCCTCTTCGCGGTCAACGAGCGGGTCGGCGAGGACTACGAGGAGGTGCGCACCGCCGGGCTCGACGACATGCAGAGCTTCGCGCCGCACCTCGACGTGCTGGCCGGCGCGCACCAGCACGCACACGTACGGATGTTCATGAGCTGACCGCTCATCACCTGAAGGGCTTTTCAACAATGAAATCAGCGAGTCGGATCGGTGTGGGCGGCCCGGTGGGCAGCGGCAAGACGGCGATCATCGAGGCCGTCGTGCCCCGCCTGGTCGAGCAGGGCCTGCGCATCCTGGTCATCACCAACGACGTGGTCACCACCGAGGACGCCAAGCACGTCCGCCGCGCGCTGACCGGCGTGCTGGTGGAGGAACGCATCGTCGGCGTGGAGACCGGCGCCTGCCCGCACACCGCCGTTCGTGAGGACCCGAGCATGAACCTCGCCGCGGTGGAGGACATGGAGGCGCGGTTCCCGGACAGCGACGTCGTGCTCATCGAGAGCGGCGGGGACAACCTCACGCTCACGTTCAGCCCCGCGCTCGTCGACTACTTCATCTACGTGATCGACGTGGCGGCCGGCGACAAGATCCCGCGCAAGAACGGCCCGGGTATCTCCAAGTCCGACATCCTCGTGATCAACAAGACGGACCTGGCCCCGTACGTCGACGCCGACCTGGACGTGATGGCCCGCGACGCCGAGCTGATGCGCGGCGGCAAGCCGTTCGTGTTCACCAACTGCAAGACCGGCGAGGGCATCGACGACCTGGTGGACCTGGTCCGTCGCAACGCGCTGTTCGACGCCGAAGTGCTGGCATGACCACTCTGGACTCCGTCCGGGAACTCGCGCCGTACCAGGACCAGCCGGCGCAGCTGCCGGCCGCCGCGAACGGCAAGGTGGGCATCCTCCGGCTGGGGTTCGAGCGGCGCGCGGACCGGACCATCCTGCGCGACGTCTTCCGGCAGTCGCCGCTGCTGGTGCAGCGTGCGCTGTACTGGGACGAGGAAATGCCGGGCCTGCCCTGCGTCATGATCCTCACCACCTCCGGCGGCGTGCTCCAGGGCGACCGGCTACGGATGGACGTCGACCTGGGCCCGGGCGCACAGGCGCACCTGGTCACCCAGGCCGCCACCAAGATCCAGGAGATGGACGCCAACTACGGCACCCAGACCCAGAGCTTCACCCTGGCCGACGACGCCTACCTGGAGTTCCTGCCCGAGCCGGTGATCCCGTTCCGGCGCAGCCGGTTCGTCTCCGACACAGTGGTCCGGCTGCCGGAGACCGCGACGATGCTGTACGCCGAGGTGCTCCAGCCCGGCCGCAAGTACTACCGCGACGGCGAGATCTTCGCGTACGACCTGTTCTCCACCACGCTGCGGGCCCAGCGGCCCGACGGACGCCCGCTGTTTGTGGAGAAGTTCGTCATCACGCCCGGCCGCTTCCCGGTGACGCGCATCGGGATGATGGACCGCTTCCACGTCTTCGGCAACGTCGTGCTGCTCACCGACCCGGACCGGGCGGCCCGGGTGTTCGAGCGGACCGCGACACCGGTGTGGGACGAGCAGACACCGCTGGCCACCGCGGTGAGCCGGCTGCCCAACGACGCCGGACTGGTGTTCAAGGTGCTGGGCCAGGAGACCGAACCGGTCCGCGCAGCGGTACGCGAGTTCTGCGTCGCCGCCCGCGAAGAGGTGACCGGCTGCACCTTCCCGCCGGTCTTCAGCTGGCGTTGAGGCGAGGAGAACAGCGACATGGCCGACATCGGACGTGGCTGGCGCCACCTGGCCGACCGGAACCCGGCGGCCGGGTTCGTCGACGCGAGCCTGCGCGGCGCCGCGCAGGTGGTGCTCCAGAACAATCCGCTCAGCGGCCTGCTCATCCTGATCGCGCTGGCCTGGGGCGCGTTCGAGAACGGGACGCCCCGGGTGTTCGGCGGCGGCGTGCTCGCCCTGGTCGTGGGCACCGCCACCGCGCTGGCGCTGCGGGTCGACATGTCCAGCTGGCGCAAGGGCCTGTTCGGCTTCAGCCCGCTGCTGACCGGGCTCGCGGTGCCCACGTTCCTCGACCAGCGCCCGCTGATGTGGCTCTACCTCGTGCTCGGCGCGATCGGCACGGTGGTGGTCACGCTCGCCCTCAACGCCGTGTTCAAACGCTGGAACCTGACCGCCTACACGTTCCCGTTCGTGCTCACGACCTGGTTCCTGCTGATGGCGGCGTACCAGTTCGACAGGTTCACCGTGCTCACCAAGCTGACGCCGAAGTTCCCCGGTGAGGGATCGTCGGCCGGCGGCACGTTCGACTGGGGCCTCGTCCCGACGTTCTTCAAGGGCGTGTCCCAGGTCTACCTGATCGAGAGCTGGGTGACCGGCCTGCTCATCCTCGTCGCCCTCCTGATCAACTCCCGGTGGTCGGCGCTGTTCGCGGTGATCGGCGCCGTCGGCGCGACACTGCTGGCGCTCTGGTTCGGTGCCGACGGCGCGTCCCTGGACAAGGGGCTGTTCGCCTTCAACGCGGTCCTGACCGCGATCGTGGTGGGCGCTGTCGCGCACCGCCCCGGCGCGCTGGTGACCGTCTACACGCTGTTCGGCATCGCGCTGACGCTGGTCGTGCAGATGGCGTTGACCACGGTGCTCACGCCGCTGGGCATCCCGGTGCTGACCGGTCCGTTCAACATCGCCACCTGGCTGTTGCTGCTGCCGGACCGGCACTTCGCGCCGCTGCCCAACCACGAACGGGTCAGGGACAGCGTCCTGCACACCGTGCGCGACTCCGTCCACCTGCGAGAGAAGGAGGGAAACCGTGTCCGCTCCGAACGCGGGTGACACCGCCTGGGTGCTTGTCTGCGCCGGGCTGGTCCTGTTCATGACGCCGGGGCTCGCCGCGTTCTACGGCGGCATGGTCCGTACCCGCAACGTGCTGGCGATGCTGCAACAGAACATGATCGCGCTGGGCGTGGTCAGCCTGACCTGGGTGCTTGTCGGCTACACCATCGCCTTCGGCGACGACGCCGGCAGCGGGCTGTTCGGCAACCTGGAGCTGTTCGGGCTCACCGACCTGAAGGTGCCGCCCGCGCCGAACCTGCACGTGGTCGACGGCCGGATCACCATCCCGACGCTGGCGTTCGTATTGTTCCAGATGATGTTCGCGGTGATCACGCCCGCGCTCGTCACCGGCGCCACCGCGGGTCGGCTCAAGTTCGGTGGCTGGGTGCTGTTCCTCGCGGTCTGGTCGATAGTGGTCTACGCGCCGATCGCGCACTGGCTCTGGCACCCCGGCGGATGGCTCGCGAAGTTCGGCACCCAGGACTGGGCCGGCGGTCTCGTCGTGCACGCCAGCGCCGGCGCCGCCGTCCTCGCCGTCCTGCTCGTCGTCGGCCGCCGCCGGGACTGGCCGCACACCGCCGCGCCACCGAACTCGATTCCGCTGACCATCGTCGGCGCCGGCATCCTCTGGTTCGGCTGGTTCGGCTTCAACGGCGGCGACGGCCTCCAGGCCAACGGCCTGGCCGCGCAGGCCGTCCTCAACACGCACCTGGCCGCCGCCGCGGCGATGCTCGTCTGGCTGGCGCTGGAACGCGTCACGGACGGACACAGCACCGTCGTGGGCGCGGTCTCCGGCGCGGTCGCGGGCCTGGCCACCGTCACCCCGACCGCCGGGTACGTCAACGCGGCCTCGGCCGTCGCGATCGGCGCGCTGGCCGGCCTGGTCTGCCACTTCGCGCTGAAGCTGAAGTACCTGCTGCGCCTCGACGACGCGCTCGACGTGCTCGCCGTGCACTTCGTCGGCGGCATGCTCGGCACGCTCCTGCTCGGCCTGTTCGGCAACCGCGGGGTCAACCCGCTCGGCGCCGACGGGCTGTTCCTCGGCGGCGGAGGTGGCCTGCTGTGGCGCCAGCTCGTCGGCGTGGTGAGCGTGGTCGCGTTCTCCTTCGTCCTGACCTGGCTGATCGCCGCCGGGGTGCAGGCGCTCATCGGCCTGCGCGTACCGCCGGCCGACCAGGAACGCCTGGACCAGGCGCAGCAGGGCGCCGACGCGTACCACCTGGGCGGCGTCACCAGCCTGACCGCGCCCGGCGCACCCCGCCGTCGCACCGCGGCGACGCCGGCCGGCGAACCGGCAGTGCCGCCCGGCCGGCGGGTACGGGTGGTCACCGCGCTGCTGGAACCGGACCCGGCGGCGAACAGCGCCGACCTGCGCGACGCGCTGCTGCGCGCCGGCGCGATCTCGGTCATCGTGAGCGACGCCGCCGTGGCGACCACGACACCTCAGGCCAGCCTGCTGCCCCGCGGCTACTGGCAGGACCAGCCCCTCGCCGCCCGGCTGCGCGTCACCGTGCTGGTCGGCGCGGACGGGGTGGGGGCGGTGCTGGACGAGTTGGACCGGATGGGCGCGCGCCGGGCCGACACGTTCGTGCAGGAGGCGGAACGCGTCCAGTCCTGACAGTCGGCGGCGAAAACCGCTGTCCGGTTGCCGGGTGCACTGGTAGAAAGCCGACGTGCACAAGACGTTGACGTTCTCCGATCATCTGCGGCTCATCGACGAACGGTCGACCGCCTTCCGCACCACGGTCGCCGCGGCGCCCAGCCTCGACATGACGGTTCCCACCCATCCGGAGCGGACGCTGTTCGATCTCGTCCGACACGTGGGCACGGGCCGTCGCAAAGCAGCCGCGATCGTCGCCGCGGGGCCCGCGGACGGGCCCCCGGAGGCGTCGGCATGGGAGGACGGAGTGGGTGCGCCCCGGGAACGCGAGGCGCTGCTGGCCTGGTGGACCGAGTCCGTCGAGCGGTTGACGAGGGCGCTGGGTGAGGCCGGCCCGGATCGCGGTTGCTGGACGTGGTGGGACGACTCGCCGTCCCCGCAAACCGCTGGTGCCTGGGCGCGGCGACAGGTTCCCGAGATCGCGGTGCACACCTACGACGCCCAGCTCACGGTGGGCAGCCCTCAGCCGCTGCCGGAGGAGGTCGCCCTCGACGGTTTCGACGACTGCCAGTTCACCCTCTGCGCGACGACTGTCGCCTGGCCGCACCGGCCCGCCGTCGTCGACTACCACGCCGTCGAGGGCCGCTCCTGGCGCCTCCGGCTGTCCGCCGAGGGGGCGCAGGTCGCCCACCTCACGCCCGCTGCCGGTGGGGCCCCGGACGCGGCCGACGTCTCCGCCCGGGGCACCGCCAGTGACCTGGTCCTGTTCTTCTACGGCCGCATACCGCTGGATTCCCTGCAGTTCGACGGCGACCGTCGCATCTTCGACCAGCTCGCGGCCTGGGACCCGTCCGTGTAGCCGGTCGTGCCGCATACTGGCTCGGTGTTCACTCTCGCCCAGGCGCGACACCTGGTGGCAACGTTGCGGCCGCGCGTTGACGAGCTGATCCGGTTGCGGGCCGACCTGGCCGAGTTGCGTGTCGATCTGGCCGACCACGGCGTCAGCGCGCTCGGCGGGCTGGCCGAGGTGAAGGCGTTGGAGGCGCGCCTGCATCTCGTGGTGGACGAGTTCCACCAGCACGAGATCGCGGTCAAGGGAATCGCTCCGGTGCTGCTCGACTTTCCCGGTGAACGTGACGGCCGGGCGGTGCTCTGGTGCTGGCTGGAGGGGGACACCGACATCCGGTGGTACCACCGGGTCGAGTGCGGGTTCGCCGGCCGCCGTCCGGTCTGAGCCGTTCGTGGGTGACGCGCGGCGGGCGGTGCCGTCCGACGCCGACGAGCTGGTGCGGTTGCGTGGGCTGATGCTGGCCGGAATGAGTGGGGTGCCGACGCCGCCGGGTCGCTGGCAGGACGTCGCCCGGGACAATCTGCATGCCTGGCTGGCCGAGCCGGATCCCTGGCTCGCCGCCTTCGTGGTCGACACGCCGGACGGCGCGTCGCTGGCGGCCTGCGCGGTGGGCACTGTGGAGCGGCGGCTCGGCGGGCCGGACGACCCGAGCGGCCTGGTCGGGTACGTCTTCAACGTCAGCACCGACCCGGCGTACCGCCGGCGTGGCCACAGCCGAACCTGCCTGACCGCGCTGCTGGCCTGGTTCCGGGTCCGGGGCGTACGCCGGGTCGACCTGCGGGCCTCGGCGGCCGGCCGGCCGCTCTGCCGTGCCCTGGGCTTCCGGGAGACCGCCGACCCGGCGATGCGGCTGACCTTTCCGGCGGAATCCTTCATCCCACCCCGCGAAACCGGCAGCGATTTGTAGCGAGTAGTCGCTATGCGCGCCGGGCCGCAAATCGGTGATCTTCCATGTGCTGTGATCTTATTGATATCTATCTCTCACCACCACTTCACGCCCCCAGGAGTGCGACGTGCGGAGATCCCGTCTTGCCACCCTCGCCCTGACCCTGGCCGCCTCGGTCGGGGTCACCCTGTCTCTGGCCGCCCCCGCCCAGGCGGCCCCGACCGACCGCTACGTCGCGCTCGGCGACTCGTACGCCTCCGGCGTCGGCGCCGACAGCTACACGTCCGAGAGCGGTAACTGTCTACGCAGCACGAACGCCTACCCGGCGCTCTACAACGCCAACATCAAGCCCGCTTCGTACCGGTCGGTCGCCTGCTCCGGCGCCACCACGACGGACGTCATCAACAGCCAGCTCTCCGCGCTCTCCTCCACCACCACGCTGGTCAGCGTCACGGTGGGCGGCAACGACGTCGGCTTCGCCAACATCATGAGCACCTGCGTGCTGCAGGGGGAGACCCAGTGCGTGGCGGCTGTGCAATCCGCCATGAACGTGGCCCGCACCTCGATGCCGGGCCGCCTCGCCAACGTCTACAACGGCATCAAGAGCCGCTCGCCCTCGGCCCGCGTCGTGGTGGTCGGCTACCCGGTCTTCTACCAGCTCGGCACGACCTGTGTCGGGCTCAGCGCGACGTCCCGGGCGAAGATCAACGAGGGCATCAACCTGCTCGACGACATCACCCGTACGGCCGCCGTCTCGGCCGGCTTCAAATTCGCCGACGTGCGTTCCATCTTCGTCGGCCACCAGCTGTGCAGCTACGGGACCAAGTGGCTGCACGCGCTCAACGTGCTGAGCCTGAGCAAGTCGTACCACCCGACGGCGGCGGGGCAGTCCGGCGGCTACTACCCGGTGTTCCGGGCCGCCGCCGGCTGACCCGATCCACGGCAGCGGCACGCCTCCCGCGGGGGCGTGCCGCTTCGCCGTGCCCGGCGACGGGTGCGGCCGTCAGGCCGGCAGGACCTTCTCGATCGCCGCGCGTAGCTCGGGGTCCTCGGGCGTGACCTGCGGGCCGAACCGGGCGGCCACCGTGCCGTCCGGCGCGACGAGGAACTTCTCGAAGTTCCAGCGCACGTCGCCGGTGTGCCCCTCGGCGTCCGGCGTGGACACCAACTCCGCGTAGAGCGGGTGCCGGTCCGGCCCGTTGACGTCGACCTTCGCCGTCAGCGGGAACGTCACGCCGTAGTTGACCTGGCAGAACTCCTCGATCTCGGCGGCGCTGCCCGGCTCCTGGCCGGCGAACTGGTTGCACGGCACCCCGAGCACCGTCAGCCCGCGTCCGGCGTACGTGTCGGCGAGCTCCTGAAGGCCCGCGTACTGCGGGGTGAGGCCGCAGCGGGAGGCCACATTGACCACGAGCAGGGCGCGGCCGCGGTAGCGGCCGAGGTCGGCCGGGCCGCCGGTGAGGGCGTCGATCTGGACGTCGAAAACGGTCATGGGACGAGGCTACGACTCGTCGTGCCCACCGTCCCGCGTCACCCGTGAAATCGATGCATCGACATCTTGACGAAGTGGTGACGGCGTGAGTAGCGTCTCAGCAATCAATTTGGAAAGTTTCCTAACTATTGGAGGGACGCCGTATGAAGAGATCGCTCCGCCGGGCCCTGTGGGCCACCGGCGCCGTGGTCGCGCTCGCGGTCGCCGCGGTGCCCATGACCACCGCGTCGGCCGCCGGCAGCGTCACCGCCACGTTCGCCAAGGTGCAGGACTGGGGGACCGGCCACGAGGGGCGGGTGACCGTCACCAACGGCACCAGCTCCACCGTCAACGGCTGGCGCATCGAGTTCACGCTGCCCTCCGGCACCTCGATCAGCAGCTCCTGGGACGCCGACATCACCCGTAGCGGCGACCGCTACGTGGCGGTCAACAAGAGCTGGGCGTCGACGCTCGCCCCCGGCGCCAGCTTCAGCTGGGGCTACAACGGCACCGGCGCGTACAAGGCGCCGGTGAGCTGCACCATCAACGGTGGCACCTGCACCGGCGGCGGCACGCCGACGACCACCGCGCCGACCACCGCACCGCCGACCACGACGCCACCCACCACCACTCCGCCGACGACTACCCCGCCGACCACGCAGCCGCCCACCACGCCGCCGCCCGGCGGCAAGAAGATCGTCGGCTACTTCGCCGAGTGGGGCGTCTACGCCCGCAACTACCACGTCAAGAACATCCACACCAGCGGCTCGGCCGCGAAGCTGACCCACATCCTGTACGCCTTCGGCAACACCACCGGCGGCCGGTGCAGCATCGGGGACAGCTACGCCGACTACGAGAAGGCGTACACCGCGGCGGACAGCGTCGACGGCGTCGCCGACACCTGGGACCAGCCGCTGCGCGGCAGCTTCAACCAGCTGCGCAAGCTCAAGAAGATGTACCCGAACCTGAAGGTGCTCTGGTCCTTCGGCGGCTGGACCTGGTCCGGCGGCTTCACCCAGGCCGCGCAGAACCCGGCCGCGTTCGCCGACTCCTGCTACTCCCTGGTCAAGGACCCGCGCTGGGCGGACGTCTTCGACGGCATCGACGTGGACTGGGAGTACCCGAACGCCTGCGGCCTCCAGTGCGACAGCAGCGGCCCGAACGCGTTCAAGAACGTGGTCTCGGCGCTGCGGAGCAAGTTCGGCTCCAGCTTCCTGGTCACCGCGGCGATCACCGCCGACGGCAGCAACGGCGGCAAGATCGACGCCACCGACTACGCCGGCGCCGCGAACAGCCTCAACTGGCTGATGCCGATGACGTACGACTACTTCGGCGCCTTCAACGCCCAGGGGCCGACCGCGCCGCACTCGCCGCTCTACTCCTACGCGGGCATCCCGCAGCAGGGCTTCTGGTCCGACGCGGCGATCCAGAAGCTCAAGTCCAAGGGCGTACCGTCCAGCAAGCTGCTGCTCGGCGTCGGGTTCTACGGACGCGGCTGGACCGGCGTGACCCAGGCCGCGCCCGGCGGCAGCGCCACCGGCGCGGCACCTGGTACCTACGAGGCCGGCATCGAGGACTACAAGGTGCTCAAGAACAGCTGCCCGGCCACCGGCACCGTCGGCGGCACGGCGTACGCCAAGTGCGGCAGCAACTGGTGGAGCTACGACACGCCGTCGACCATCGGCGGCAAGATGAGCTACGCCAACAGCCAGGGCCTCGGTGGCGCGTTCTTCTGGGAGCTCTCCGGTGACACCAGCAACGGCGAGCTGATCGGCGCCATCAAGGGCGGTCTCGGCTGAGCCGAGGGCCGACGCACCACCCACCCGGCGGGGAGGGGCCGTACCGGCCCCTCCCCGCCCGCGTGCCGTCCTGGCCGAGCGCGCCGATCCGGGTCAGGATGGGGAGTCACCCGGCCACGCGGGCCGGATGTGACACACTCGCCGCTCGACGAGTCCACGCGACGGGAGGACAGATGGGCCGCAGCCACCGGGACCGGTTCGCCGGTCTCGTCGTCCTCGCGCTCCTGCCGGCGGCCCTGGCCGCCTGCGGCTCGGGCGGCCAGGACGGCAAAGACGCCCCGCCCAGCGGGAAGGCGCCGGCCGAGGAGGCGGCGGCCAAGAGCCGCGAACGTGTGCAGGCGTACCTGGACGCGCTCACCGCCCGCGACGCCGCCGCCGGCCGCAGCCAGCTCTGCGCGCCCATGCACGCCGCCTTCGACTCCGCCGCCACCGGCCCGAACGGCGACTTCGCCGACCACTTCACCGTGCCCGAGGCGACGATCACCGAGGTCCGCTCCGGTCCGAACGGCCAGGAGGTCAGCGCCTCGATCACCGTCGCCGTTGGCTCGCGCAAGGCCGCCCGGTCGCTCCTGTTCACGGTCACCCGTACCGGGGCGGACTGGTGCATCTCCGGCGAGGTGCCCGGCGAGCCCGCAGTCGAGGCGACCGCCGACCCGACGGAGCCGCCGCCGTCCGCGCGGGCGCCCTCGCCGGTGCCCTCCCAGTGACCGGAACCATCCCCCTCGGCGGCGAGTGATCGAGACGGTCGCCGTACGCTTTCCTTCATGCGCCATGAGTGGCATCAGCTGAGTCACCCCGCCGTGGGCAGCCCTGGTCTGCAGACCAGCCGCCCGACCGCCGACTCCGCCGAGGACGCGGCCCTCGGCCTCGACCGTTGGCGGGAGCTGCCGCGCGCCCAGACCCCGCCGTGGGACGACCCGGCCCAGGTCGCCGAGGTGTGCCGGGTGCTGGACACGGTGCCCTCGGTGGTCGCGCCCTACGAGGTCGACCAGTTGCGGCAGCGGCTGGCGCTGGTCTGCGAGGGCAAGGCGTTCCTGCTCCAGGGCGGTGACTGCGCGGAGACCTTCGCCGACAACACCGAGAGCCACCTGCTCGCCAACGCCCGCACGCTGCTCCAGATGGCCATCGTGCTCACCTACGGCGCGTCGCTGCCCGTGGTCAAGGTCGCCCGGGTCGCCGGCCAGTACACCAAGCCCCGGTCCCTGCCGACCGACGCCCGGGGCCTGCCCGCCTACCGCGGCGACATGATCAATTCCCTGGAGGCCACGCCGGAGGCGCGGGTCGCCGACCCGCAGCGCATGATCCGGGCGTACGCCAACTCGGCCGCCGCGATGAACATGCTCCGGGCGTACCTGGCCGGCGGGCTGGCCGACCTGCACGCCGTGCACGACTGGAACAAGGACTTCGTCCGGCAGTCCCCGGCCGGCGAGCGCTACGACGCGATCGCCCGCGAGATCGACCGGGCGCTGGCCTTCATCCGGGCCTGCGGGATGACCGACGACGAGGCGCTGCGCACCGTCACGCTGCACTGCTCGCACGAGGCGCTGGCGCTGGAGTACGACCGGGCGCTGACCCGGATCTCCAACGGCAAGGCGTACGGCCTGTCCGGGCACTTCCTCTGGATCGGTGAGCGGACCCGGCAGATCGACGGCGCGCACATCGACTTCATCTCCCGCATCGCCAACCCGATCGGGGTCAAGCTCGGCCCGACGACCACCCCGGACGAGGCGATCGAGCTCTGCGAGAAGCTCAACCCGGACAACGTCCCCGGCCGGCTCACGCTGATCAGCCGGATGGGCAACCACCGCGTACGCGACGCGCTGCCGCCGATCGTCGCGAAGGTCACCGCCGCCGGCGCGAAGGTCGTCTGGCAGTGCGACCCGATGCACGGCAACACGCACGAGTCCTCGAACGGCTACAAGACCCGGCACTTCGACCGGATCGTCGACGAGGTGCTCGGCTACTTCGAGGTGCACCGGGGCCTGGACACCCACCCGGGCGGCCTGCACGTCGAGCTGACCGGCGAGGACGTCACCGAGTGCCTGGGCGGCGCCCAGGGCATCGAGGACCTGGACCTGCCCGACCGGTACGAGACCGCCTGCGACCCCCGGCTGAACACCCAGCAGTCGCTGGAGTTGGCGTTCCTGGTGGCGGAGATGCTCCGTGGCTGACGCGAGGAGTGAGCTTGCGAGCCCCGCAGTCGGCGGCCGGAAGAATCACAGTGGCTGACGCGAAGAGTGAGCTTGCGAGCCCCGCAGTCGGCAGCCGGAGGAGGCACAGTGGCTGACGCGAGGAGTGAGCTTGCGAGCCCCGCAGTCGGCAGCCGGAGGAGGCACAGTGGGTGAGGTCATCGATCTGCGGACGGACACCGTGACCCGGCCGACGCCGGGGATGCGGGAGGCGATGGCCGCCGCCGAGGTGGGCGACGACGTCTACGGCGAGGACCCGACGGTCACCGCGCTGGAGACCGAGGTGGCCGCGCTGTTCGGCCACGAGGCGGCGCTGTTCGCCCCGAGCGGCTCGATGGCCAACCAGATCGCGCTCCAGCTGCACGTGCCGCCCGGTGACGAGTTGCTCTGCGACGCCGACGCGCACGTGGTCACGTACGAGCTCGGTGCCGCCGCCGCGTACGGCGGAATCTCCTCGCGGACCTGGCCGGCGGTGGGCGCGGAGCTGGACCCCGACGTGGTCGCCGGGATGATCCGGCCGGACGGCTACTTCGCGGTGCCCACGCGGGCGATCGCGGTGGAGCAGACCCACAACCGGGGCGGCGGCGGGGTGATCCCGCTGCCGACGCTGCGCCGGATGCGTGCGGTCGCCGACGAGCACGGGGTGGCCCTGCACTGTGACGGCGCGCGGATCTGGCACGCGCACGTCGCCGACGGGGTGCCGCTGGCCGAGTACGGCGTGCTGTTCGACACGCTGTCGGTGTGCCTCTCCAAGGGCCTCGGCGCGCCGGTCGGCTCGCTGGTGGTGGGCAGCGCCGAGAAGATCGCCCGGGCGCGGTTCCTGCGCAAGCGGATGGGCGGCGGCATGCGGCAGGTCGGCATCCTCGCCGCCGCCGGCCGGTACGCGCTGGCGCACCACGTCGAGCGGCTCGCCGACGACCACGCCAAGGCGGCCCGGCTGGCCGAGGCGGTCGCCCCGCACGGGGTGCTCGCGTCTGTGGTGCGCACCAACATCGTGCCGATCGACCTGACCAAGCACCCGCTGGACGCGCACGCGCTGGCGGCGGCCGCGCGGGCCGAGGGGTTGCTGATCTCGGTGCTCGGCCCGCGTACCGCCCGGCTGGTCACCCACCTGGACGTCACCGACGCGCAGGTCGACCGCGCCGCCACCATCCTGAACGCCGCGCTGCGCGCCTGACCTTCCGCCCCTGGGCGCTCCACCCCCGCCTCGTTGATCAAGGAGTTTGTGTCCGATTCCGCGCCGTAGCGGGACACGAACTCCTTGATCACCGCGGTCTCGCGGGGGGAGAGGGAGGGGGGAGGGGAACTGTCAGGGGTGGAGACGCTTCAGGGCGGCGATGTCGGCGGCGTGGCCGATGTGCTTCTCCGTGGGGGTCTCCACCAGCACGGGCACACCGGCGGTCGCCGGGTGGCGCATCAGCTCGGCGAACGCCGGCTCGCCGATGGTGCCCTTGCCGATGTTCTCGTGCCGGTCCCGGGTGGAGCCGCACAGGTCCTTCGAGTCGTTCGCGTGCACCAGCCGCAGCCGGTCCGCGCCCACGGTGGCGACGAGCGTGTCGAGGGTGGCGGTCATGCCACCCTCGGCGGCCAGGTCGTGACCGGCCGCCCAGGCGTGGCAGGTGTCGAAGCAGACCCCGAGCATCGGGTGCCGGTCGACCGCGTCCAGGTAGGGGCCGAGGTGCTCGACCCGGGACGCCAGTGACCGGCCGCCCCCGGCACTCGGCTCGACCAGCAGCATCGGCCCACCGGTGGCAGCGACCTCGTCGAGCAGCGGAAGCAGTGCCTCGCGGACCTGCCGCAGGGCCGCCTCGGCGTGACCGGCGTCGACCGAGCTGCCGGCGTGGAAGACCACGCCCTCGGCGCCGATCGCCCGGCCCCGCCGCAGTGCGTGCGCCAGCGTCTCGGCCGACCGGGTGACTGTTGCCGGGGTGGGGGAGCCGAGGTTGACCAGCAGCGACGCGTGGATGAAGACGGGCAGGCCGCGCTCACCGCACCCGTCGCGGAACAGCGTGTCCTGCGCCCGGTCGCCGGGCGGCAACGCCCAGCCGCGCGAGTTCGAGACGTAGACCTGCACCACCTCGGACTCGGCCGCGTCCGCGTACGGCAGGGCCGCCCGGGCCAGGCCGCCGGAGGTGGGGGTGTGCGACCCCACCCGCCGGCGCCCGTCACACCCGCTCACAGGCACGTCACCGTGATCGTCGTACCCGGCGGCACCGGCGTGTTCTCGGCCGGGTTCTGGATCCGGACGATGCCGTTCGGGTTGAGCTGGACGTTGACCGGGAAGCCCTGGCTCTCCAGCGTCTGCTTGGCCTGCTGGCAGGGCATGTCGATCACGCGGGGCACGGCCACCTGCGGCGGACCCTTGCTGATCTCCAGCTTGACCTGGGTGCCCTTCTCCACGCCGGCGCCGTCGGCCGGGCTCTGGCCGAGGATCTCGTCCTTCGGCTTGTCGGACTCCTTGACGGTCTCCACCGGCTTCAGCCCGAGCTGCGCGAGGATGGTGCGCGCTTCGGCGAGGCTCTTGCCGACCAGGTTGGGCACCGTCACCGGCGCGCGACCCTTGCTGAGGATCACCGTCACCTTCGCGCCGGGCTTGACCACAGTGCCCACCTTCGGGTCCGTGGCCAGCACCACACCCGCCGGCAGCGCGTCGTCGTACCGGGAGGAGCCCTTGGCCACGACCAGGTTGGCGCCCTCCAGCTCGGCCTGGGCCAGCGCGTAGTCCTTGCCGACCACGTCCGGCACCGGCAGCCGCTCCGGGCCGAGCGACAGGGTCAGCGTGATCGTGCCGCCCTTGACGATCCGCGCGGCCGAGCCGGGATCCTGCACGAGCACGGTGTCCTTGGGGGCCTGCTCGTCGTGGCGCGGGGCGGTGTACCGCAGCGTGAAGCCGCCGCGCTGGGCCTGCGCCTCCGCGTCGGCCTTGGTCAGGCTCACCATCTGCGGCGCGACCGTGTAGCGGCCCACGCCGAACCACCAGCCACCCACCGCGGCGACCAGGCCGAGCACCACGACCGCCGCGGCGACGGCCAGCCGCCCGCGCGGCGAGCCCATGATCCGGGTACGCAGGGCGGCGAACCCGGTCCCCGGGTCGTCCTCCTCGACGGCGCGGCGCCGGTGCGGGCGAGGCGCGGCGCCACCCTCGGGCAGCCGGGCCCACGACGGGCGCTCGACCGGCCGGACCGCGGCCACCATCTGGGTCGGCTGGCTCAGGATCGCCGTGTCGTCGCTGAGCTGCGGCAGCACCGTGGTGTGCGCGTGCGGGTCGCCCAGCTGCTCGCGGGCGGCCTGCACCTCGCTCAGCAGCGCCGCGGCGTCGGCGGGCCGACCGGCCGGATCCCGCCGGGTGGCCCGGGCGACGAGCGCGTCGAGGGCCGGCGGCAGCGTCGGCACCAGCGTCGACGGCGCCGGTACGTCCCGGTCGACGTGCTGCCACGCGACCTCCACCGGGCGGTCGCCGTCGTACGGCACCCGGCCGGTGAGCATCTCGAACAGCACGATGCCGGCGGAGTAGACGTCGGTGCGCGGATCCGCGTGGCCCTGGGTGACCAGCTCCGGCGCGACGTACGCCACGGTCGCCATGAGCTGGTTGCCGTTCTCGTCCTCGGCGCTCGCCTCGACGGCACGGGCCAGCCCGAAGTCGGCCACCTTGACCACGCTGTCGACCAGGTTGCGACTGCCGCCGGTGGGCACCTCGGCGACGAGCACGTTCTCCGGCTTGACGTCGCGGTGCACCAGGCCGGCCCGGTGCGCGGCGGCCAGCGCGGCGAGCATCTGCTCGGTGATCGCGAGCGCCTCGTCCGGGTTCAGCCGGCGGCGCTCGGCGAGCACGTCGCGCAGCGTGCGGCCACGGACGTACTCCATCACCAGGTACGGCAGGCCGGCGTGGATGCCCTGGTCGTACACCGCCACCACGTTCGGGTGGGTGAGCCGGGCGATCGTCTTCGCCTCGTCGGTGAAGCGCTCGACGAAGCCGGCCATCCGGGCCTGGGCCTGCGGCGCCTGGGTCGGGTGAATGATCTTGACCGCCACGGTGCGCTCCAGGCGCTCGTCGGTGGCGGTGTACACGGTCGCCATGCCGCCACGGGCGACGCGACCGCGAATGCGGTAGCGCCCCTCGATCAGCGAGCCCAGCAACGTGTCGGCGACCTGTGTGTCCATCGGCAGGCAGTCTATGTGTCGGAAGGATGAAGGTAGAACAGGATGCTACCGCCGGGTTGCGACACGGGGGGACCGCCGCGCTCCCGGCGGCGGTGCGGGGTGCCGTGCACCGGGTGCGGCGGGCACGTGGCAGGGTGGTCGGGTGACCGATTCCGTACCCGCCGAGACCGGCCCCGACCTGGCCGGACCGGCCGACCCGGCCGGCTGGCTGACGCTGCCCGACGTGGCCGAGCGCCTGGACCTGTCGATCAGCAAGGTGCATCAGATGATCCGCGACCGCGAACTGATCGCGGTGCGCCGCGACGGCGTGCGCCGGATCCCGGCCGACCTGGTGGCCAACCGCACCGTGCTCAAGCACCTGCCCGGCGTGCTCAACCTGCTCTCCGACGCCGGATACGACGACGAAGAGGCGCTGCGCTGGCTCTACCGGGAGGACCCGTCGCTTCCCGGCACCCCCGCCGTAGCCCTCGGCGGCGACCTGGCCCGAGAGGTAAAACGCCGAGCCCAGGCCGTAGCCTTCTGACCCCGCTCCCGCCCCGCCCCGCTCCCGCTCCCGCTCCCGCTCCCGTCGATCATGAAGTTGGCGGCGAAGTCGATCTCCGAAAGTGCCGCCAACTTCATGATCGACCGCTGAAGGGGCGGGCGTGCGGTGGGTTGGGCGGGAGGGTGGTCAGGCGGGGCGGCGGGTGGCGGCGATGGCCAGGTCGACCAGGGCCTGACGGGCCTCGGTGTCCAGGTCGACGGCGGTGAGCGCGGCCAGGGCGCTCTCGGTGAGCTCGCTGATGTGCCGCTCGGCCCGATCCAGCGCGCCGCTCGTGGTGATCAGCTCGCGCAGCCGGTCCACCCCGGCCGCGTCCAGGTCCGGTACGCCGAGCCCGGCCAGCAGCGCCTCCCGGCCGGCCGGGTCGAGCGTCTCCAGGGCCGCCGCCACCAGGTACGTCCGCTTGCCCTCGCGCAGGTCGTCACCGGCCGGCTTGCCGGTGCGCTCCGGGTCGCCGAACACCCCCAGCACGTCGTCGCGGAGCTGGAACGCCTCACCCAGCGGCAGCCCGTACGCCGAGTACGCGGCGTGCACCTCCGGGGGCGCCCCGGCCAGCGCGGCGCCCAGCAGCAGCGGGCGCTCGACCGTGTACTTCGCCGACTTGTACCGGGCCACCTTGGCGGCCCGGTCCAGCGAGGTGTCCCCGGTGGCCTGGGTCAGCACGTCCAGGTACTGCCCGACGGTCACCTCGGTGCGCATCTCGTCGAAGACCGGCCGGGCCCGGGCCACCGTGGCCGGCGGCAGGCCGGAGGAGTGCAGCAGCTCGTCGGACCAGACCAGGCACAGGTCGCCCAGCAGGATCGCCGCGGCGTCGCCGAAGGAGTCCGCGTCGCCGCCCCAGCCGGCCGCGCGGTGCCGGGCGGCGAACCGCCTGTGCATCGCCGGCTCGCCGCGCCGGGTGTCCGACCGGTCCATCAGGTCGTCGTGGATCAGTGCGCTGGCCTGCACGAACTCCAGCGCGGCCAGGGTGGCGACGACCTGGTCGGAGTCGACCCCGCCGGCACCCCGGTAACCCCAGTAGCCGAACGCCGGGCGCAGCCGCTTGCCGCCGCCCAGCACGAACGCCTCGATCGCCTCGGCGACGGGCAGCAGGCCGTCGTCGACGGCGGTCAGCCAGCCGCGCTGGCCGGCGAGGAACTCGGTGAGCGCCTTGTCGATCCGCTGGCGCAGGCCGGCACGGTCGACGGGGGATACGGGAGCAGCGTGGGTCACGCCACGACGCTAGCGGTTCACACCCGTTCCCGCCGTGCCCGGCGCCCGGCGTGCCTCGTGGCTCACCTGCCCGGACGGCCGCGCGGATGACGCGGCACGCCGGACGGCAGGTACGGGCGGGCCGAGGCGACCAGTCGCGCGTACCCCCGGGTGGCCGGACCGGGCGGCGCGTGCGCCAGGCCGCGGCGGAACGTGGTGAGCTGGCCGACGGCCCGGGGTGAACCGGACCGGACCGCGTCGAGCAGCGCCTCGCCGGCCACCGCGCACGCCTCGGGCACCGCGCCCAGGCGCAGGTGGCCGCGGGCCAGCCAGCCGCCGTACACGGCCGAGCGGCGCGGGTGGCCGCGCGCGCCCACCACCGGCGTGAGCAGCGGCACGGCGGCGGCCGGACGGCCCAGCGCGACGAGCGTGCGCCCGGTCATCGCCGCCAGCTCGGCCGCGTCGAGCCAGTAGAGCCAGGGCGGCTCCCGGCCGGGCTCCGGCGTGCCGGCCCGATCCGCGCCGGCCAGCGCCTGCCCGGCGACGCGGGGACGCCCGGCGAGCGCGGCGGCGAGCGCGACCCGGTGCAGCAGCAGCGCCCGCAGGCCGGGTGAGGCGGTGGCGCGGCCGGCGGCGTACCCGATCCGGGCCAGGACCAGCGCGCCGGCCGGGTCGCCGGCGTCGGCCAGCAGGTGACTGGCCGACGCGAGCACGTGCCCGGCCAGCGACGGCTGCCCGGCGGCCACCGCCGCCCGCAGCGCCAGCCGGTACGCGACCAGGCCCCCGCCGAGGTCGCCCGCGTCGGCGGCCAGCCAGCCGGCGAGCTGCGCCGACTCGGCGAGCGCGGGCAGCATCGCCCGCCGGCCGGCGGGCCCGGCGCGACGGTAGCCGCGCACCACCCGCCGCAGCCGGCGGGCGCCGCACCCGGCGAGGTCGCCGCCGCCGAGCAGGTCGTCCCAGCGTCGTAGCGTGGCGAGCGTCACCCCGTCCGCCGGGCGACCACTACCGGACCCGCCGCCGGCGGGCTCGGCGTCCGGTCCGGGCTCGTCCGCGACCGGCGTACGCCGGCCGGCCCGCCCGTGCTCGTCCCCCCATGTGGGACGGCCGGGCAGCGGCGGCGGTGCGGCGGCGAACGGGCCGGCCAGTGTGCGCCCGGCCGGGTCGGCCGCCCAGCGGTACGCGAGCGTGAGCAGGGCCAGCCGGGCGCGGGAGCCGGCCGGGTCGACCACCGCGGGCGCCACGCCGAGCCGGCGGCTGCGGGCGGTGGCCTCGGCGAGCAGTTCGCCCGGCACCCCCAGGACCGTCGCCAGCCAGGCGGACCAGAAGTCGCCGGGAAGACGCAGCTGGCGCTCCCAGCGGGACACCTCGTTGCGGGTCAACGTGGGCACACCGGAGGCGGCGCACAGCTCGGCGGCCATCCGCTGCTGACTCCAGCCACGGGCGGCCCGCAACTCGGCCAGCAGCGGCCCGAGCAGGCGCGGGCCGGGCGGCGGGGACGGGATCATCGGGAACCTCCGGGGGCGACGACGCTGATGGCGACGCGGACGCCCGGCCAGGTGGTGGCGCCGGTGCGTCGCCGTCGTGGCGACCCCCGCGCGGGCCCCCGGAACGGCCGTCGGCCGCCCACCGCGCTGCCGTCTTTCTACCCCCGGGGTACGACGTCGCGCCGGGACAGGTGTTCGCGGGCTGGGAAGATTCCCGATGCGCAGTGCCGTCCCGGTTACAGTCGGTCCGTGGCGCTCGGTCTTCCCTCGGTCCTTCCCAATCCCCAGCCGGCCATCGGGGAGCTGATCCGTGACGGCCGGCCCACCTTCTCCTTCGAGTTCTTCCCGCCGAAGACCCCGGCCGGGGAGAAGCTGCTCTGGCAGGCCATCCGCGAGCTGGAGTCGCTGCGTCCCTCGTTCGTCTCGATCACCTACGGCGCGGGCGGGTCGACCCGCGACACCACGGTGGCGGTGACCGAGCGGATCGCCACCGAGACGACGCTGCTGCCGATGGCGCACCTGACCGCGGTGAACCACTCGGTGGCCGAGCTGCGGCACGTGATCGGCCGGCTGGCCTCGGTCGGGGTGCGCAACGTGCTCGCCGTGCGGGGTGACCCGCCGGGCGACCCGGGCGGCGAGTGGATCGCCCACCCCGAGGGCGTCCGGTACGCCGAGGACCTGGTCCGGCTGGTCCGCGACAGCGGCGACTTCAGCGTCGGGGTGGCCGCCTTCCCGTACAAGCACCCGCGCTCGCCGGACGTGACCAGCGACACCGCGCACTTCGTCCGCAAGTGCCGGGCCGGCGCGGAGTTCGCGATCACCCAGATGTTCTTCGACGCCGACGACTACCTGCGCCTGCGCGACCGGGTGGCCGCGGCCGGCTGCGACACGCCGATCCTGGCCGGGGTGATGCCGGTGACCCAGATCGGCACCATCGAACGGTCGGTGCAGCTGTCCGGCGCGCCGTTCCCGCCGGCGCTCGCGCAGCGGTTCGAGCAGGTGGCCGACGACCCGGAGGCGGTCCGCCGCCTCGGCGTCGAGCAGGCGAGCGAGATGTGCGAGAAGCTGCTCGACGAGGGTGTGCCGGGGATCCACTTCATCACGCTCAACCGGTCCACGGCCACCCGGGAGGTGTGGCAGCGGCTGCGCGCCGCCGCACGGGTGTGACCACCCGCCACACGACACCCGCGCCGTGCTTCTACGGTTGATCCGTGGTGGGCACACAGCTGAACTGGGACCAGTACGCGACCGCGTGGGCACGGCTGCACGGCGGCTTCGATCCGCGTACCGCCGCGCCGGTGGTACGCGCCTGGCTGCGCTTCGCCTACCACGTGGGCTACGTGCTGGGCCGGCTGCGCGTCGGCCCCACCCCGGTGACCGTGTTCGGGGTGCTGCTCTGCTTCTGCGTACCCCTGTTCGTGGAGCGGCCCGGCAACGGGCCGTTCCTGGGCGCGTTGTTCGTGCTGCTGGCCGCGGTGGCCGACAGCGTCGACGGCGCGGTGGCGGTGGCCACCGGCCGCACCACCCGGCTGGGCTACGTGTACGACTCGGTCGCCGACCGGCTCGGCGAGGTGGCCTGGCTGATCGCGTTCTGGCTGCTCGGCGCGCCGGGCGCGCTGGTCGCGGCGGCCGGCGGCCTGTCCTGGCTGCACGAGTACGTGCGGGCGCGCGCGGTCTCGGCCGGGATGCGGGAGATCGGCGCGGTGACGGTGGGGGAGCGGCCGACCCGGGTCTGCGTGGCGCTGGTCGGGCTGCTGGTCGCCGGGCTCACCGGGCTGATCGACGCCGACCTGACCGCCGGCACCATCACCATGGCCACCACGGTCTGGGTGCTGCTCGCCGGGTTCGGCCTGGGGCAGTTGCTCTCCGCCGTCCGCCGCGCCCTGGTCGACGCCGGCTGACCGCCGCGCGCCCGTGCGGCGGTCGGCGACACCTCACCAAGCCGGGCCGACCGCCTCCGCGACGATCTCCGCGGACAACGTCACCATGGGCAGCCCGCCCCCCGGGTGGCTGGAGCCGCCGACCAGCCAGAGCCCGGCCACCGGCCCCCGGTTGGCCGGGCGCAGCAGCCCGCCCGCGGTGCCGTAGATCGCCCCGCCCGGCGCGCCGGTGGCCGCGTCCAGGTCGGCCGGGGTACGGATCTCCCGGAACACCAGCCGGTCCCGTACGTCGGCGCCGCGCTCGGCCAGCACGTCGAGGATCCGGTCCGCGTACGCCTCGGCCAGGCCGGGCCGCCGCCAGTCCACCGCGCTCGCGGCGGTGCCGTGGCGGGGCGCGTTGACGAGCACGAACCACGCCTCGTGGCCGTCGGGGCGGACCGCCGGGTCGTCGGCCGCGGTGACGAACACGGTCGGGTCGGGCGCCGGGCGGGCCCGCACCCCGCGACCCGGGTCGCCGAACACGGCGTCGAACTCGGCGTCGTAGTCGCGGGGGAAGAAGACGGTGTGGTGGGCCAGCCCGGAGTCGCCGCGTACGCCCAGCAGCAGCACGAACCCGGCCAGGCTGCGGTCGGTGAGCGCGGCCAGCCGGCGCGGGTCGGGCAGCAGGTTCCGGTAGACGGTGAGCGCGTCCACGTTCGCCACCACCACGTCGGCCGGAACCGGCGCGGCCATCCCCGCCACGCGTACCCCGTGCACCCGCCCGCCCGCGGCGTCGATCCGGGTGACAGTGGCGTCGGTGCGTACCACCACGCCGAGGTCCAGGCAGCGCGACAGCAGCGCGTCGGCGAGCGTGCCCAGCCCGCCGCGCAGGTACCAGCCGCCGTACGCCAGTTCGGCGTAGGGGACGGCGACGAGCGCGGCCGGGGCGCGGCGCGGGTCGGCGCCGGTGTACGTGGCGTACCGGTCCAGCAGCATCCGCATCCGCGGGTCGGACAGGTGACGGCGGCCCAGCCCGCGCAGGCTGCGGCCGGGGCCGATGGCGGCGAGGTCACCCAGCCGCCAGGCCAGCGCGGCCAGGTCGCGCGGCGAGTCGACGGTACGGCGCAGGATGTCCCGGTGCGAGGCCGCCCACACCCGGCCGGCGCGCCGCCACAGCCCGCGCCAGTCGGCGGCGGACCGGTCGCCGAATGCGGCGCCGATCCGGGTGGCGAACTCGTCCGGGTCGGCGCAGGAGTCGAGCGCCTGCCCGCCGCCGGGGAAGACGTGCCGCACGATCGGGTCCAGCGGGACCAGGTCGAGGTATTCGTCGAGCTTCGCGCCGGTCGCCTCGAACAGGTCGTGGAAGACCTGCGGCAGCGTGAACAGGCTCGGCCCGGTGTCGAAGTGCCACACCCCCTCCGGAGTGTGGTGGGCGTACCGGCCGAGCTTGCCCCCGACCGTGCCGGCCCGTTCGAGGACGGTGACCTCGTGCCCGGTGACCGCGAGCCGGGCGGCGGTGGCGAGCCCGCCCACCCCGGCGCCGATGACCACGATGCGCGCCATGGCGTGCCCCTCCTAGGTGACCGGGCGACCCCGCCAGGTGAGCCGGTGTCGCTTCCGCAGATGGTACGACCGGACGGTCAGCCAACCGAGGACCACGACCGATACGGGGTGTGCGAGCGCGTCGGGCCACGCCCGCCCGCCGGTGGCGCGGGCGCTGACCACCCGCCCGGCGACCCCGGCCAGGTAGGCCAGGAACGCCACGGCGGCCACCGCCGGCGCGCCGGCGAGCAGCGCCCCGAGGGTCAGCAGCGGCGGCGCGACGTAGAGCGCGGCCAGCAGTGCCAGCACGGCCGCCGCCGCGGCAGGGTGCCCGAACGTGGCCCACAGCGACTTGGTGTAGCCGTCGCGCAGCTGCGGCCAGGTGTCGTACATCCGGCAGGACGCCAGCCGGGAGCCGTCGGCGAGCGCGATCCGCCCGCCGGCCCGTTTCACCGCCCGGGCCAGCTCGATGTCCTCCAGCACCTTGTCGGCCACCGCCGCGTGCCCGCCGGCCCGCAGGTAGCCGGCCCGGTCCACGACCAGGAACTGCCCGCCCGCCGCGGCCAGCGACGGCCGTCGCGAGCGCTCCATCGCGCGCAGCGGCAGGAACGTCAGCCACAACCACTGCAACAGCGGCTGCACCAGCCGGTCGGCCGCCGTCCGCACCACGATCCGGGGGTACGGCGACAGCAGCGCCGCGTCCGCCGCGCGCAACTCGGTCACCGCCGCCGCCACCGCGTACGGGGTGAGCACCACGTCCGCGTCGACGAAGGCCAGCACCGCCGGTTCCGGGGCGGTACGGGTGGCGAGCTGCCAGCAGGCGTGCGGCTTGCCCAGCCAGCCCGGCGGCGGGGTGACGCCGGTGAGCAGCGTGAGGCGGGGATCGTCACCGGCCACCGCGCGGACCACGTCGGCGGTGCCGTCGGTCGAGCCGTCGTCGAGCACCACGATCCGCAGGTCCGGCACGCCGCGCTGGGCCAGCAGCGCGCGCAGGCACGGGGTGACCCGCTCGGCCTCGTCGCGCAGCGGCAGCAGCACCGCCACCGGTTCGGTCACCTCGGCCGGGCCGGTGCCGGGGCGGCGCAGCCAGGCGTACGCGTTGACCAGCGTGTGGCCGGTGAGCGCGGCGACCGCCACGGCCAGCGCGAAGACGGCGATCATGCTGGGGCGTCGACGCGCGGCGCCGGCTGCGGCGTTCCGGCCCGGTCCTGGCGGGCCCGCCACAGCGTCACCGCCAGCGGTACCGCCGCCACCGCCATTCCGGCCGCGCCCCACAGCGCCGACGCCGGCAGCCGCAGGAACACCGCGTGCGCCAGCACGCTGGAGGCGTACGTCCAGAGGTAGAGCGCGAACATCGGGGCGTCCCGGCCGTCGACCCGGTCCACGGACGACCCGGCGAGCGGGCGCAGCGCGACGGCGAGCAGCACCGCGAAGCCCAGCCAGCCCAGGTAGTTGCTGACCGGGATGCCCGCTAGCCCGGGCAGCGCCGGGGTGGCGTCGCGCCAGGTCCAGTAGCCCTCGGCCACCATCTGCGGGTCGAGGAACAGGTCCCAGGCGGCCAGCCCCACCGCCGAGAGCGCGATCCGCGCGATCCGGGAGCGGACCAGCCGGACCGCGGTGAGCCAGGCCGGCCAGGCCATCCAGGTCCAGGCGAGCGGGATGATCAGCGGCACCCCGGCCAGCTTCGGGCCCAGCTCGCCGGAGTAGTCGTAGGTGCCGAACGGGAACCCGGTGGCCACGCCGATCGCCTCCACCGCGAACCCGCCGCCGGTGACGACGGCGACCAGCGCGGCGGCGGTACGGGCGCCGCGAGTGAGCAGCGCATGGCCGACCGAGAGCAGCCAGCCGAGCACCACGGTGGCCACCGTGAGCCCGGCCCGGGTGGAGCCGCCGGTGAGCGGGTAGCAGATCTGGGCGAGGATCAGCACGGCCAGCAGCGCCCAGGGCAGCCGGCCGCTCACTGTGCCGCTTTTCGTTCGCGACTGCGGGGCTCGCAAACCCGGCTCACTCCTCGCGCTCACGGGGCGTCCGGCGGGGGCAGCGGCAGGTCCCGGCCGAGCACGCCGAACGGCCGTTCGTCGCCGGGGAAGTGGAAGTGACGCAGCACGTCGACGAAGCCGAACCGGCGGTACAGCCGCCAGGCTCGGGACTTCTCCTCGTCGGCCTCCGGCGTGGACAGCAGCGTGGTGTCGCCCTCGGCCACGGCGAGCAGCGCGCGCAACTGGCGGGCGCCCAGGCCGTGCCCCTGCGCGGGCGGGCGGACGTGCAGCTCGACCACCTCGAACGGGTGCGCCAGCCAGCGCTGCCGGTCCTGCGCGTTCAGCGCCCGGTGCACCTGGTCGTGCCACCACTGTCCGGTGGCGCCCCGGTAGCCGTACCCGAAACCGGCCAGGTGCCCCTCGCTGGTGAGGCTGGCGACGGCGCGGAAGCCGGGCCGGCGTACGTGGGTGGCGATGTAGCCGCGGCGGGCCTCCAGCAGGTCGGGCCGGTAGCCCATCGCCTCGCCGTAGACGGCCACCACGTCGTCCAGCCGCCGGACCAGGTCGTCCGGTGTCCACCGCACCAGCCTCATGCGTGCCCTCTCGCCGTCTCCGGGTCGCCCTCGGCGGCCCAGCCGAGCACCGTACGGTCGCCGGCCACGTCGCCCACCGCGAACCGCGCGAACAGTTCCTCCGCGTACCAGCCCTCGGTGGGGGTGCGGGTGATCGCGGCGCGGTGCTCCGGGGAACGGTACGCGAACGCGACCAGGTCCGCCGGGTCGCGCCACACGCTCACCGTGCCCTGCCAGCCCAGCGGCGCCTCCCCGACGCCGAACCGGGCGAGCAGCCCGGGCGCGGCGTGCAACTCGGCGGCGACCGGCGGGATCGCCCGCCAGAACGTGGCCGCGCGGCGGGCCCGCAACCGGGCCCGGGTCAGCGCCAGCACCGGCCCGGTGACCCGCCCGCCGGACGGCGCGCCGAACGGCTCCCGGCCGGACCACCGGCCGCGGCTGGTCAGCGGGCGCAGGTCCACCCGTACCGTGGCGTGCGCGATCCGGGCCCAGGACCGGGCGACGGGGGAGGCGTCGAAGCTGGCCGCGTCGGCGGGGGAGTCCCAGACCACGAGCGCGGCCCACCGGGTCAGGTCGGCGTCGCCGGGGCCGAAGCCGGTGCCGGTTCCGGTGCCGAGCAGCTTGGCGAAGCGGACGCCCGGCAGCCGGCGCAGCCGGGCCGGGTGGGTGGCCATCCGGGTCAGCACACCGGGTACGGCCCGCCGGGGCACACGCCACACGTGCAGCGTGACGAGTCCGGGGTTCACGCCACCTCGGCCGGGGCGCCGGCGGTGATCCGCAGCAGTTCCGCGTACGTGGTGGGGAACACCGCCCGGGGTACGCCACCGGCCGCCCACACCTCGTCGTACCCGGCCAGGGCGGTGTCGACGACGGTGCGCAGTGGCGCGGGGTGGCCGACCGGGGCGACGCCGCCGATCACCTGCCCGGTGTGCCGTTTGACGAACTCCGGGGTGGCCCGGCGCAGCCGGGTCACGCCCAGCGTGGCGGCCAGCCCGGCGGTGTCCACCCGGTGCGCGCCGGAGGTGAGCACCAGCAGCGGCGCGTCGTCCGCGTCGAAGATCAGCGAGTTGGCGATGGCACCGACGGCGACGCCGAGCGCCTCGGCCGCCGCGGCCGCGGTGTGCACCGCCTCGGGCAGCAGTCGGACGAGGCTGGCCTCGCCCGATCCGTTCCGCGCGCCCGCGTCGTCGAGCGCGCGCTGCACCGCCTGCACGTTCGGGTGTGGCTGCATCCCCCCATTCTTCCCCCACCCCGGCGCGGCCCCGCCGGGGGCCGTCACCCTCCCGCGCGTCCCCGGCGCGTCACACGTTGCGTTTTCGTCGGTGGGGAGGTGTACTGTCAGGGTAGTTAGAACGAGTGTTCGATTCCGGCTCGAGGTTCGATCGGCCCGAAGTTCGGCCCAGTCCGAACGGCAACGGCTCAGCTCCCCGGCTGGCCCGGCCTGATCCGAGCCGGTCGCGCACTCGTCGAACGCTCCGGAAGCGGTGTTTCGCGGCACCGGCTTCCGGGAGGTGCGGCACCGCGGGCCGCACCGGGTCTCGGACAGTCGCGAGTCCGGGCCCGTCAGGCAGGTCGTCGTCCGCCGCCCACGACCCCCGGGCGGCGGACGACGGACCCGCCGGCACGCCGGCCGGGTGTGGGTGTGGGGAAGCGTCCACATCCGGCCGGCCGCCACCCTGCAAGGTGCGTCTTCCTCCGCACCGACCGCTCCGGGCGACCGGGCGACGTTCCCCGTCGCGCGACCGCCCGCCCCGGCCACACGCGGAGGAGAGACCCATGCCGACCAGTCCGGCCCAGGCGCCCACGGTGCCCGCGCACGTGCTGCCGCACCGCACCCCCGCCCAGTTGCTCGCGGTGGCCCGCGACGGGCTGGCCGAGGCATCCCGCACCCGTCCCGACGGCCTCCGGTACGCCGCCGCCCACCTCGCGGCGCTGCGCGCCGCCGCCGCCGTGCTCGCCGCCCGGGCCCGCCCCGCGCCCACCAAGCGGCACCGGATCACCAGTGTCTGGGTGCTGCTCGCCACCATCGCCCCCGAGTTGGACGAGTGGGCCGCCTACTTCGCCGCCGGCGCGAGCAAGCGGGCCGCCGCCGAGGCCGGCATCCCCCGCGTGGTCACCGCCCGGGAGGCCGACGACCTGCTGCGCGCCGCCGAGGAGTTCGTGACGGTGGTGGAGACCGCACTCGGCCTGGCGCACCAGCCGGCGCTCGACGGCCTGCCCCGACCGCTGCGGCTCGGCGCCTCCGGCTCCCCGCCCCGCCCGGGAGCAGCCGCCGCCTGATTCGTGGCGCCCGGCCACCACCGGCGGGACCCCGGGTGGCCGGGCGCCGCACCACGGCACACGCGTGCCGCGCACGACACGATCCACAGCACCATCCACGGGCGGGCCCGTGGCGAAACACGACGGGGGGTTGGTCCGATGGCGGGCCGCATGGTGGTCGGTTCCGCCGCTCTGGCGGATCTGGTCCGGCCGGCGAGCGCGCCCGACCCGGCCGGTGGCCACCGGGTGCTGCCCGTGCGGGCCGAGCTGACCGGGCTGCTGCCCAACCGCGGCCTGCGGCGCGGCAGCACCGTCGCGGTCGGCGCCGGCCAGCCCCGGCGCAGCGGCGCCACCTCGCTGATCCTCGCGCTGCTCGCCGAGGCGTCCCGGGCCGGCTCGTGGTGCGCGGTGGTCGGCGTACCCACCTTCGGGGCCGGCGCGGCGGCCGAGGCGGGCATCGCCCTGGACCGGCTGGCCCTGGTGCCCGACCCCGGGCCGGAGTGGCCCACAGTGGTCGCCGCGCTCATCGACGGGGTCGACGTGGTGGTCACCGCCGTGCCGGCCACCGTCTCCGCCTCGGTCGCCACCCGGCTGGCCGCCCGGGCCCGGCAGCGTGGAAGCGTGCTCGTCCCGTACGGCAGGTGGGACGGCGCGGACGTCACGCTCCAGGTGGTCCGGGGCGTCTGGCAGGGGCTCGGCCCCGGCCGCGGGCGGCTGCGCCGCCGCGAGGTCACAGTGTCGGCCCGGGGGCGGGGCGCCGCCGCCCGCCCCAAGGAGATCAAGGTGTGGCTGCCCGGCGACGAGCTGACCCGGGTGATCCCCCGCTCGGCCGGGCTCGGCGCACCGTCCGCCGCGCCGTCGCGGCGGCTGCGTGTGGTGGCCCCACCCGCCCGTACGCTCACCGCGGCCGGGCCGGCGTGAGCGGCGTACCGCAGCGGACGCTGCTGCTCTGGTGCCCGGACTGGCCGGTCCTGGCCGCCGAGATCGTCGACGGGGTGCCCGCCACCGACCCGGTCGTGGTGCTGCACGCCAACCGGGTGATCGCCTGCTCCGAGCGGGCCCGCGCCGAGGGGATCCGGCGCGGGCTGCGCCGCCGCGAGGCGCAGGGGCGCTGCCCGCACCTGACGGTGGTCGACCACGACCCCGGCCGGGACGTGCGGGCGTTCGAGCCGGTGGTGGCCGCCGTGGAGGAGGTGGTCGCCGGCGTCGAGGTGATCCGGCCCGGCGCCTGCGCGACGGCGGCCCGGGGGCCGAGCCGCTACCTCGGCGGTGAGGAGGCGGCAGCCGAGCGGATCGTGGAGCACGTCGCGCAGAGTTGCGCGGTGGAGAGCCAGGTCGGCATCGCCGACGGGGTGTTCGCGGCCGGGCTGGCCGCCCGGGAGGGCCGGATCGTGACCCCCGGCGGCACCCGCGAGTTCCTGGCCGCCCGGCCGGTCGAGGCGCTCGGCCGGCCCGCGCTGGCCGACCTGCTGCGCCGGCTCGGCGTGCGTACCCTCGGCGAGTTCGCGGCGCTGCCCGCCGGGGACGTGCTGGCCCGGTTCGGTTTCGACGGGGCGCTGGCGCACCGGCTCGCCGGTGGCCGGGACGACCGCCCGCTGGCGGTCCGGCAGCCGCCCGCCGACCTCACCGTCACCGCCGACTACGACGAGCCGGTCGACCGGGTCGACGCCGCCGCGTTCGCCGCCCGCACGCTCGCCGAGCGGCTGCACGAACGGCTGGCCGGGTACGGGCTGGCCTGCACCCGCCTCGGCATCGAGGCGGTCACCGCACACGGCCAGGAACTGCACCGGGTCTGGCGGCACGACGGCCTGCTCACCGCAGCGGCCATCGCCGACCGGGTCCGTTGGCAGCTCGACGGCTGGCTCTCCGGCAGCAACGGCCGGGGCGGGACACGTCCGGCCCACCCCACCGCCGGAATCGTCCGGTTGCGACTGGTGCCGGACGGGGTGCTCGCCCAGTCGGGCCTGCAACCCGGGCTGTGGGGGGAGACCGGCGAGGAGCGGGAGCGGGCGCACCGCGCGCTGAGCCGGGTACAGGGCATCCTCGGCCCCGAGGCGGTGGTCACCGCCGTGCTCGGCGGCGGGCGTTCCCCGGCCGACCAGGTGCGCCTGGTGCCGTGGGGCGACGAACGGGTGCCCGCGCGTCCCGGCCCGCCACCCCTGCCACCCGCCGCAGCGTCCCCGGTTCCGGCGTCCCCGGCCGCGTCGCCGTCCCGGGCTCCGGTCCCGGCCGGGCCGTCGTCTCCGGCGGCGTCACTCGTCCCGGTCGTCGGGGCCGCTCCGGGTGCCGCGTCCGCCCCGGTCGCCGTACCCGATGCCGGGATGCGGACCGGGCGGCGGACCCGGCGGGGCCGGACGGTGGCCGAGCCGCCGTGGCCGGGGCGGATTCCGCCGCCGTCGCCGGCCGTGGTGCTGCCCACCCCGTTGCCGGCCGACGTGCGTGACGCCGCCGGGGAGCCGGTCGTGGTGAGTGCCCGGCTGGCGGTCAGCGCGGCGCCGGCCCGGCTCACCGTCGGCGACGGCCGCCCGGCCGAGATCACCGGGTGGGCCGGTCCGTGGCCGGTGGACGAGCGCTGGTGGGCGCCGGCCGAGGCGCGCCGCCGGGCCCGGTTCCAGGTGTGCCTGGCCGACGGCGCCGCCCTGTTGCTCGCGGTCGAGGGCGGGCAGTGGCTGGTGGAGGCGATCTATGACTGAGCGCCGGGGAAGATCTTGGAAGGAAAGCGCCCCTCCGGGGGCCGTTTCGTACCAAGATCTCGGGCGGCCGGGTGCGGGGCGAGGCGGGCGTCGGTGAGCTTCCACAACCCGAAGATGCCGTGGTCCAAGCTGGAGCAGGTGCTCTCCGGGCGGGCCAAGGGCGAGCGGCACCTGCACGTGGTCGACCCGCTCGCGGTCGACGCCGACGGCGGCGACTCCCCGGCCTGGAGCCGCAAGCGCCAGGAGTACCGGCCGCCGGAGCTGGCCCGCCCGGACGGCGTGGTGCCGTACGCGGAGCTGCACGCGCACTCCAACTTCAGCTTCCTCGACGGCGCCAGCCACCCGGAGGAACTGGCCGAGGAGGCGGCCCGGCTCGGCCTGACCGCGCTCGCCGTCACCGACCACGACGGCTTCTACGGTGTGGTGCGCTTCGCCGAGGCGGCCCGCGCGCTGCGGCTGCCGACGATCTTCGGCGCGGAACTGTCGCTCGGGCTGCCCGGCCCGCAGAACGGCGAACCCGACCCGCTCGGCCGGCATCTGCTGGTGCTGGCGCACGGCCACGAGGGGTACGCGCGCCTGGCCGCCACCATCTCCCGGGCCCAGCTGCGCGGCGGGGAGAAGGGCCGCCCGGTCTACGGCGAGCTGGAGGAGATCGCCGCCGAGCTGCGCGACCACGTGCTGGTGCTCACCGGCTGCCGCAAGGGGCACGTGCCCGCGGCGCTGCTCACCGAGGGCGTCGACGCGGCGGCCCGGGAGCTGGACCGGCTCACCGCGTTGTTCGGCGCGGAGACGGTGGCGGTGGAGCTGACCGACCACGGCCATCCGATCGACGCCGACCGCAACGACGCGCTCGCCGACCTGGCCGCCGCGGCCGGGCTGCCCACTGTGGCCACGAACAACGTGCACTACGCCACCCCGGGCCGGCGGCGGCTGGCCACCACAGTCGCGGCGGTCCGGGCCCGGCGCAGCCTCGACGAGATCGACGGCTGGCTGCCCGCCGCGGCCACCGCCCACCTGCGCAGCGGCGCGGAGATGGCGGCGCGGTTCGCCGCGTACCCGGGCGCGGTGGCGCGGGCCGCCGAGTACGGCGCGGAACTCGCCTTCGACCTGCAGCTCGTGGCGCCGAAGCTGCCCGCGTACCCGGTGCCGCCCGGGCACACCGAGATGAGCTGGCTGCGCCGGCTGACCATGGACGGCGCCCGGGAGCGCTACGGCCCGCCCGAGGCGCACCCGGAGGCGTACGCGCAACTGGAACACGAACTGCGGATGATCGAAGACCTCGGGTTCCCCGGCTACTTCCTGGTGGTCTACGACATCGTCGCGTTCTGCCGCGCGCAGGACATCTACTGCCAGGGCCGGGGCTCGGCGGCCAACTCGGCGGTCTGCTACGCGCTGCGCATCACCAACGTGGACGCGGTCCGGCACCGGCTGCTGTTCGAACGGTTCCTCGCCCCCGAACGCGACGGCCCGCCCGACATCGACGTGGACATCGAGTCCGACCGCCGGGAGGAGGTGATCCAGCACGTCTACGCCCGCTACGGCCGGGAGCACACCGCCCAGGTCGCCAACGTCATCTCGTACCGGCCCCGGTCGGCGGTGCGCGACGTCGCCAAGGCGTTCGGTTTCTCGCCCGGCCAGCAGGACGCCTGGAGCAAGCAGATCGACAGGTGGGGCTCGGTCGCCGCGGTCGACGTGGCGGACATCCCCGAGCAGGTGGTCGCGTACGCCAACGAGCTGCAGACGTTCCCCCGGCACCTGGGCATCCACTCCGGCGGCATGGTGATCTGCGACCGGCCGGTGATCGAGGTGTGCCCGGTGGAGTGGGGCCGGATGCCCGGCCGCAGCGTGCTCCAGTGGGACAAGGACGACTGCGCGGCCGTCGGCCTGGTCAAGTTCGACCTGCTCGGCCTCGGCATGCTCTCGGCGCTGCACTACGGCTACGACCTGATCGGCTCCCGCCTCGACCTGGGCGACATGACGCTGGACGACCCCGAGGTCTACGACATGCTCTGCCGGGCCGACTCGGTGGGCGTGTTCCAGGTGGAGAGCCGCGCCCAGATGGCCACGCTGCCGCGGCTCAAGCCCCGCGAGTTCTACGACCTGGTGGTGGAGGTGGCGCTGATCCGGCCCGGTCCGATCCAGGGCGGCTCGGTGCACCCGTACATCCGGCGCAAGAACGGCCAGGAGCCGGTGACGTACGCGCACCCGCTGATGCGCAACGCGCTGGAGAAGACGCTCGGCGTGCCGCTGTTCCAGGAGCAGCTCATGCAGCTCGCCATCGACCTGGCCGGGTTCGACGCGGCCGGCGCCGACCAGCTGCGCCGGGCCATGGGGGCGAAGCGGTCGGTGGAGCGGATGGCGCAGATCGCCGACCGGCTCTACGCCGGGATGGCCGAGCGGGGCATCACCGGCGAGCTGGCCGACGACGTCTACCGCAAGCTCACCGCGTTCGCCAGCTACGGCTTCCCGGAGAGCCACGCGATGAGCTTCGCCTACCTGGTGTACGCCAGCTCGTGGCTCAAGCGCTACCACCCGGGCCCGTTCCTGGCCGCGCTGCTCAACGCCCAGCCGATGGGCTTCTACTCGCCGCAGACGCTCACCGACGACGCCCGCCGGCACGGCGTGGAGGTGCGCCGGCCGGACATCAACGCCAGCGGCGCCAAGGCGGTGCTGGAGTCCACCCCGCAGACCCGGTGGGGCAGCGTGCCGGGCGAGCCGCCGCACGCCTGGGGGCTGGGCGGCCCGGCGGTACGGCTCGGGCTGGGCAGCGTCCGTACCCTCGGCGAGGACGTGGCCGAGCGGATCGAGGCGGAACGCGCCGCGCACGGGGCGTACCGGGACATGCCGGACCTGGCCCGCCGCGTCGGTCTCACCGCCGCGCAGCTGGAGGCACTGGCCACCGCCGACGCGTTCGCCTGTTTCGGGCTGACCCGGCGGCAGGCCCTCTGGGCCGCCGGCGCGGCGGCCCAGGACCGGCCCGGCCGGCTACCAGGCACGGTGACCGGCGCGGACCCGCCGACCCTGCCCGGCATGGCCGCGGTGGACCGCCTGGTCGCCGACGTCTGGGCCACCGGCCTGTCCCCGGAGAGCCATCCGGCCCGGTTCATCCGGGATCGCCTCGACGAGCTGGGCGCGGTGCCGATCGCCCGGCTCGGCCAGGTGCCGCCCGGGCAGCGGATCCGGGTCGGCGGGATCGTCACCCACCGGCAGCGCCCGGCGACCGCCGGTGGCGTCACGTTCATCAACCTGGAGGACGAGACCGGGATGCTCAATGTCACTTGCTCCCCGGGGTTGTGGCAGAGATACCGTCGAGTCGCCCGCACCAGTGGAGCACTTGTGGTGCGGGGCCGGCTGCAGCGGCACGAGGGCGTCACGAACCTCACCGCGGACCGGCTGGACGCGATCGAGCCCCCCGTCACACCGGCATCCAGGGATTTCCGTTGATGGAGTGATCCACATTACGGTTTCCGTGAGCCGGAGGCGGGAGACTCCCGACGCGGGTGGGCAGAGTGGCCCACCCGGGGTATGGGGGATGAACAGATGACCTTTCACCGCACGTACGCCGGTGGCGTAGCCAACGTCCGACGGACCCGCCTCGGCGCCGACTGGGCGCCCACCCACGAGGCCGAGCCGCGGGAATACCAGGTGACCGACGGCCCGGTGGCGAACGACCAGCGCTCCCGCGCCGAGGACGACCCCGCCGGCGGCGGCGAGTCCTGAACCCGGGCCGGGGGGTGACTAGGCTCGGCCCGTGGAGCAGATCCGAACCCTCACCCCCCGCACCGCCGTCATCTGGTCGGTGCTCCGGGCCGAGCTGGACCGGCGGGCCGGCGAACGACTCTCCGTGCTCGACGTCGGCGGCGGGACCGGCGGCTTCGCCGTCCCGCTCGCCGAGGCCGGTCACCGGGTCACCGTCGTCGACGCCAGCCCCGACGCGCTCGCCGCGCTGACCCGCCGGGCCGCCGAGGCCGGGGTCGCCGATCGGGTACGCGCGACGCAGGGCGACGCCGACGCGCTCACCGGGCTCGTCGAACCGGCCACCGTGGACCTGGTGCTCTGCCACTCCGTCCTCGAGGTGGTCGACGACCCGGAACCGGTGATGTCCGCGCTGGTCACCGCGTTGCGACCGGGCGGCGCCGCGAGCGTGCTCGTCGCCGGCCGGGCCGCCGCCGTGTTCGGCCGGGCGATGAACGGGCAACTGGACGCCGCCGCCGCGCTCGCCGCCGACCCGCGCGGCACCACAGGCGGCCGGGACACGCTGCGCCGCCGCTACGACGCCACCGACGCGACCGCGCTGCTCACCGCCGCCGGCCTCGTCGTGGAGGAGATCCACGGGGTACGGGTGCTCGCCGACCTGCTCCCGGCCGCGGTGGCCGACGGGCAGCAGGCGGCCCTGGTGGAGCTGGAGCGCGCGCTGGCAGCTCGGTCCCCGTACCGCGATCTCGCCGCCCAGCTGCACCTGTTCGCCCGCCGCCCGGCATGACCGGCCCGGTTCCCGATCCGGCGCCCGGCCCGCTGGACCGGGTGGCGCCCCGCTACGACGGCGGCGCCCTGACCGATGTGCTGCCCAGCGCGCTGGCGCTGCTCGGCGTACCGGGCGCGGCCGACCGGCTCGGCCTGACCCCGCGCCTGGCCGGGGTACGCCGGATCGCGGTGCTGCTCGTCGACGGCCTCGGCTGGTACCAGATCCCCACCGCCGCCCCGTACGCCCCGACGCTCGCCGGCCTGGCCGCCACCGCCGGCCGGCCGCTCACCACCGGCTTCCCGTCCACCACCCCGACCAGCCTGGTCAGCCTCGGCACCGGCACCCCGTCGGGCGCCCACGGCGTGCTCGGCTTCACGGTCCGGGTGCCCGGCACCGACCGGGTGCTCAACCACATCGACTGGACCGGTGACCCGGACCCGGCGAGCTGGCAGCCGGTGCCCACCTGGTACCAGCGGGCCCGCGCCGCCGGCGTCGCGGTGACTGTGGTCAGCCGCCCCGAGTTCACCGGCAGCGGCCTGACCCTCGCCGCCAACCGGGGCGGCGACTACCGGGGCGCGGCCGGCGTGGACGCGCTCGCCGCCCGGATGCTGGCGGCGCTCGCCGCCGGTGACGGCCCCGCACTCGTCTCCGGCTACCACCCCGACCTGGACCGGCACGGGCACCTCAGCGGCGTCGACTCCGCGCCCTGGCGGACCGCCGCCACCGATGTGGACGCGCTGCTGGCCCGGCTCGTCGACGGGCTGCCGCCGGACGCCGCACTGCTGGTCACCGCCGACCACGGCCAGCTCGACGTGCCCGCCGGGCACCGGATCGACCTGGACACCGACCCCCGGCTGCGAACCGGGGTACGGGTGGTCGCCGGCGAGCCCCGGGTCCGCTACCTGCACGTCGAGCCGGGCGCCGAGGCCGACGTGGTGGCCGTCTGGACCGAGGTGCTGGGCCCGGCCGCGCAGGTGCTGACCCGGGCCGAGGCGGTGGCGACCGGCTGGTTCGGGCCGGTGCCCGAGGCACACCTGAGGCGGATCGGCGACGTGGTGGTGGTGTGCCGGGACACGTACGCCGTGGTCGCGACCCGTTCCGAACCGCCGATGGCGTCGCGGCTGGTGGCGTACCACGGCGCGGACACCGCCGCCGAGATGACAGTCCCGCTGCTGGTGGTCCGGGGCTGACCCCGGTTCGCCCCTGCCTCCGCGCCGCGGCCCCGGTCGGCCCTGCCTCCGCGCCGCGCCCCTGGTCGGACCCGCCTCGTCCGGGGCCGGTGGGCGGTGACCGCCGGCCCGCGACTGGTCCGGGGCCGGTGGCGTCGCCGCGGGCTGGGCGGTGGGGTTGTCGGACCGGCGGGCTAGCCTGCTGGCATGGGCCGCAGCCAGTCGTTGCCCCGAGGCGGTGACCCGCGCTTCGGGCCGGACGCCGACGACACCGGCTGCACCATCCTGCACGTCGACATGGACGCGTTCTACGCCTCCGTGGAGGTGCGCCGCCGCCCCGAGCTGCGCGGCCGGCCGGTGGTGGTGGGCGGCGTCGGCCCGCGCGGCGTGGTCAGCTCCGCCAGCTACGAGGCCCGGCGGTACGGCGTCCGCAGCGCGATGCCCACCGCCCGCGCCCGGGCCCTGTGCCCCGGCGCCGTCTACCTCCCGCCCGACTTCGCCGCCTACACCGAGGCGTCGCGGGCGGTGATGCGGATCTTCCGGGACGTCACCCCGCTGGTCGAGCCGCTCTCGCTGGACGAGGCGTTCCTCGACGTGGCGGGCGCCCGACGGCTGTTCGGCCGGCCCGCCGACATCGCCGCGCTGATCCGCCGCCGGGTCGCCGAGGAGCAACAGCTGACCTGTTCGGTGGGCGTGGGGCCGAGCAAGTTCGTGGCCAAGCTCGGCTCCACCCGGGCCAAGCCCGACGGGCTGCTCGTGGTCCCGGCCGCCCGGGTGCTGGACTTTCTGCACCCGCTGCCGGTGTCCGCCCTGTGGGGCGTGGGGGAGCGCTCCGCGGACGCGTTGCGCCGCCTCGGCCTGCGCACCGTGCGCGACCTCGCCGAGGCGCCGGCCGGCCTGCTGCGCCGGGCCGTGGGCGATGCGTCCGCCGCCCACCTGCACGAGCTGGCCTGGGGGCGTGACCCGCGCGGGGTCACACCCGAGCAGGTGGAGAAGTCGATCGGCGCGGAGGTCACGTTCGACACCGACGTGACCGACCCGGCCGAGATCCGGCGGTCCCTGCTCGCGCTCGCCGACAAGGCCGGTTCCCGGCTGCGCGCGGCCGGGCAGGTGGGCCGTACGGTGTCGCTCAAGGTCCGCTTCGCCGACTTCCGGACGATCAGCCGCTCCCGCACGCTCGCCGTGCCCACCGACACCGCCCGGGAGATGTTCGACACGGCCTGGGCGCTCTGGGTCGCGCTCGCCCCCGGCGAGCCGGTTCGGCTGGTCGGTGTCCGGATGGAAGGTCTCGCCCCCGCCGGGGAGACCCCGCAGCAGCTCACCCTCGGTGCGCCCGAGCGCGGCTGGCGTGAGGCGGAGGCGGCGGCCGACGCGGCGGCCGCCCGATTCGGGCGGTCCGTCATAGGTCCGGCCAGTCTTCTCGGCCGTCGTGATACACGACAAGTCGAAAAACCGACCCGGCCGTAGGTCGTCCCGCTTTCCGACGCGCGGGGGCCCTCGTAGACTTGCGGGTAAGCAGCCGGTTGGCTGCCACGGTCTGTCGGCCCGCCCGGGCCGACCAACGTGACCGGGGAGGAGTGCCGTGCCGCTCTCGGAGCACGAGCAGCGGCTGTTCGAGCAGATCGAGCGGTCGCTTGCCGAGGACCCCAAGTTCGCCTCGGCCGTGCGCGCCAGCGACCCGCGTTTCCACGCGCGGCGTCGCGTGCTCGTCGCTGCCGGCGTGGTCGTCGCTGGTCTGGCCCTGTTGATCTACGGTGCCGTGATCAAGATTCCCGCGGTGGCCGTGGCGGGTTTCGTCGTCATGCTGGCCTCGTTGGGCTACGCGGTGCAGTCGCACCGCCGATCCCAGTCGCCCGACCTGCACGTGGTCGGCGGCACAACGAGCCGGCGTCGTCCCCGTGGCCGCAGTGGTGGTGGTCGCCGGGGCTCCTTCCTCGACCGGATGGAGGACCGCTGGCGGCAGCGCCCGGAGGGCCACCGCTGACCGCGCCCCGCCCCTGACCAGGGGCGGGAAACCGGCGGCGCCTCCGTAACAGGCCGGCGAGCGCCGCCGGCGCTACTTGCTGCCGGGGTGTTGTGGCGGCGAGGGCGAGGGCGAGGGCGCGCGCTCAGCCATGCCCACGATCGATCCCACCGCCCCGCCCCTAGGCGCGCCCCCCGCGGTCCGTCCCCCTCTACGCGCCTCATTCGCCACGCGGCGCCCCGGGTTGCCCGCACGCAAACATGTGCACCGCCGGGCCGGGTCGCGGTTCGCGCCCGAGCCTCGGCGCCCCGCGAGCGCCTCCTCGAGGCCCATCAGCCCCCGCCCTCCGCCCCGCCCGCCCGCTCTCCCGCTCTCCCGCGCGATCTTGCACTTTCGGCCCGAGCGGTGCCCCGAATGTCCCGTTCACCCGGGCACAAACCGCAAGATCGCCGAGGCAAGGGGGCCTGCTCGGCCGGCCCGCCTCATCAGCCCATGCGCCGCGTATCGCGGGAGCCGTCGTAGATCTTGGTACGAAAGCGCCCTCACGAGGGCCATTTCGCACCAAGATCTCGTGCGCTCCGGCCAGAAGCGGTGATCAAGGAGTTTGTGTCCTCAGCGGGGCTGGATGTGGACACAAACTCCTTGATCACCGCCGGGGGCCGGGCGGGAGGGGACGGGGCGGGGCGGGGAGGGTGGGGAAGGGGGGTCAGCGGGCGGGGCGGCCGGCCAGGAGGCGGCGCGGGCTCCAGCGCGTCATCCGCTGCCGGATCTGACCGCTCGTGGTCACCGCCCTCGCCGACCGTTCGGCCAGGGCGGTACGCCAGCGTTGCAGCACCGACGGGGGCAGCAGCGCGGCCAGCAGGCGGGTACGGCGGTCCGCGCCGGCCGCCAGCGCGCCCCGGACCGTGCGCAGCGCCGGCTGCAACTCCGCGTCGGTCAGCGGGTCACGCGCGTAGCGGGCGCGTTCCTCGGCGCGGCCGAGCAGGCGTACCCCGGTCGCGGCGTCGCCCTTCTCGGCGAGCGCCTCCCGGGCCAGCCGCTCGGCGGTCGCGCGCGGGGTCTCCGTGCGGTCCACCCGGACGTGGAAGTCGACGAGCGTGTCGAGCAGCTCGTCCCAGGCGGCGTGCGCGTCGGCGCGGGCCGCCTCGGCGTCCACGCCGACCACGACCTCCCGCGTCTCGCCGCGCTGGCCCGGCACCGGCAGCGCGGTGGCCGCGGGTGTGACGGTCCGGACGCGACGGCGGCGCAGGGCGGAGCGGCGCAGGGCCGGTACGGCGAGCAGCGCCAGCAGCGCCAGCGCACCAGCCAGCCACCACGGCCAGACGGGGCTCTCCTCGGCGGGCGCGCCCTGGTCCAGCGTCAGGCCCTGGTCGGTGTCCTTGTCGAGCCGGTCGGCCTCGTTCGGCCCGGCCGACGGGCCGGCCGCGTCGGGAGCGGTGGTGCTGCCGGCCGAGGGGGTGACCTCCTCGGGGGCGTCGACGTCCGGCGCCCAGGCCGAACGGACCGAGCCCGTCACGGCCGCCGCCGGGGTGGCGTCGAACGGCACCCAGCCGATCCCGTTGAAGTTGACTTCGGTCCAGGCGTGCAGGTTGCGGTTGGTCAGCACGTACGTGCCGCTGTCGGCCTTGCTGCCGTTGGTGAACCCGACCGCCACCCGGGCCGGGATCCCGGCGGCCCGGACCAGCCAGGCCATCGCCGCGGCGTACTGCTGGCAGTAGCCGACCTTGGTGGCGAGGAAGTCGGTGATGTCCTCCCCGCTGCTGCCGTTACGGGTGGACAGCGCGTAGGTGAAGCCGTTCTCCACGGAGAAGTAGTCGTAGATCGCCCGGACCTTGTCGTAGTCGTTCGACTTGCCCTTGACCAGTTCCGCGACCAGTTCCTCGACGGCCGGGACGGACGGCCGCTCGGTCTGCTGGCGCATCAGCGGGCTGTCCGAGGGCAGTGACCGGGCCGCGCGCAGCGCCGCCGGACTGTAGGTGGACCGGACGTAGTCGAACGAGTAGTTCTTGCCGCGGGCGGTGTCCCGCTTGGAGAAGATGACCTGCTGGCTCTCGTCGTACAGCCAGTTGCCGTTGAGGTCGTCGGCCTTGACCGGCTCGGTGTAGACCGGCAGCAACGGCATGTTCAGGTTCTTCGTCACCTCGACGGTGGCGCGGTAGCGCTGCCGGTCGACGCCGCGCGGGGCGTTGTCGACCGGGTCGGACAGCGAACGGGAGATCGACTTCCCGGTCGGCACCCGCGCCTGGAAGCCGCTCGGCCGCAGGTCGTCCACCACGCCCAGGCGCAGGTAGAACGGGGCCGTCTCGTTGGTGCTGACCTTGACCAGATCGACTTCCTCGCTCTGGTTGAGCTGACCGCTGAGCGCCGCGAACAGGTCGACCCGGCCGGAGCTGCCGCCCTGGCCCGGCCGCCCGTTGCCCTCGCCGGGCCCGGCGCCGACGTTGTTCAGCAGCCCGCCGGTCATCCCGGGCACTGCCAGCGGCAGCGCCACCGCGGCGATCACACCGACCACCGCGAGCCGCCGTCCGGCCGCGGCGAGCGGGGACGCCTCCCAGACGTCGACGTCGCGGCCCTCGCCGGTGAACCGGCGGCCGAACCGGCGTACCCGGTCGACGTTGTCGGTGACCAGCAGCCAGAGGTAACCGGCAGCACCCACCACGAACGGGGTGGCCGGGACGCTGTCCACGTACACCGCGACCGGCACCGAGTAGATGGCGAGCATCGGCAGGCCGGCCAGCGCGGGCCGGCGCAGCCCGACCGCGAGCACGTCCACCACCACCGCCACCGCGCCGATGCCGAGCACCGCGAGGAACAGCAGCGAGTCGACGTCCGGCACCTGTACGCCGTACGAGCGCATGTCCTGCAGCGACGCCTGGAGCAGGTCGCCGAAGTGGCCGAACGTCGCCGGGGTCGGCACGAACGCGAGCAGTTCGGTGCCGCCGGGGAAGACCCAGGTCAGGCCCAGGGTCAGCCCGGCCAGCATGGCCAGCACCTGCCCCCACAGCGGTAGCCGGCCGAGACGGCTCAGCGCGGCCGAGCCGGCCACCACGGCGACCACGACGGCGGCCTGGATCAGCCAGGTCCAGCGCTCGAAGATCGCCGACAGCGGGGCCGCCGCCAGCAGCGTCGCCGCCGCGGCGACGAAGCCGATGTTGCGGTGCGGGGTCACAGGACCATCCCTCCGGTCATCGTCGTCCGCCGGCCACCGTCTCGGCCATGGCCGCCCGCAGCGCGAAGCCCTGCGAGCCCCGTCCGGCCTGCGGCCACAGCATCGGCAGCCGGGTGCCGTGCTCCACCCCGATGACCCGCCAGCCGCTCTGCAGCAGCGTGAGCGCGGCGGCGCCGTGTGCCCGCTCCGCCTCGGCCCGGGCGTTCGGCGGCAGGTTGAGCCAGGTGTTGCTGTCGAGCAGGAACGCCACGCAGGTGGCGCCGTTGCCGCGCAACCCGGCCAGCAGTTCCGCCTCGGCGGTGCCGAGCGTGCCGAGCAGCGCGATGATCAGGCCGCCGTCGGCCCGTTGCCGGACCTGCTGCACCAGCGTGGTGATCTCACCGCGCCGGTCCAGGTGAACGTCGGCGAGGTGGTCGAGAAGCAGTCCCTCACCGCCTGCCTCGGTGGCACCGACATCGGCGCCGTTGCCGGTGACCAGCCGCAGCTTGTAGCCGGCCTCGCGCAGGTGCACGGCGATGCTGGCGGCCGCCGACACCGCCCACTCGAAGCTCGCAGTCGGGCCCTCGCCCCGGTGCCCGCCGGCGCGGGTGTCGAGCACCACCGTGGCGCGGCTCTCCCACGGCTGCTCCTCGCGGCGCACCATCAGCTCGCCGGTGCGGGCGGTGGACTTCCAGTGCACCCGGCGCAGGTCGTCACCCATCCGGTACTCCCGGGTGGCGGCGTCGTCCTCGCCGTGCACCGCCACCGAGCGGGCCCGGCTGTCGCCGCTGCCGGCGTACTCGCCGGGAAGCCGCACCGACGGCAGCGGGGTGACCTGCGGGATCACCGTGAGGTGGTCGGTGCTGGGGAACGACCGGGTCAGCTCGCACAGCCCGAACGGGTCGGTCAGCCGGATCACCAGCGGGCCCACCTCGTAGCGGCCGCGCACGTCCGCGCGGACCGTGTACGCCACGGAGCTGGCCTGGTGCGCGCCGAGCCGCTCCAGCACCACCCGGGGCCGGCTGCCCAGCGCGTACGGCAGGCGGTCCTCCAGCAGCAGCGTGCCGGTGGGCAGCCGGGACAGGTTCTGCAACCGCAGCACCACCCGGGAACTGGCGCCGACCGGCACCCGGTGCGGCTCCAGTGACCGGTTGCAGGCCAGCTTGTATCGGCTGCGCCCGACGTACGCGGCGGCCAGCAGCGGCAGCACGGCGAGCAGGACCGCCACCCGGAGCAGGTCCTTCTCGCCGAGGATGCCGGCGGAGATCGCGGCGGCCACCGCGGCCGCCAGGAAGGAGCGGCCGCGGGTGGTCAGCCCACGCAGGCCGTCGCGCACCTCACGGCCTCCGCGGCTCGTACGGCCCGCGGCCGTTGTTCGCGCCGCCGGGCCGGGTGTCGTACGGGGAGCGCTGCCGGTCGTGCGGGAGCGGCAGGCGGTGCACCAGCTCGGAGACGATCGCGTCGGTGGTGCGCCGGGCCAGCTGCGCGTCGGCGGTGGGGATGATCCGGTGCGCCAGCACCGGCACCGCGAGCACCTGCAGGTCGTCGGGCAGCACGTAGTCGCGGCCCTCCAGGGCGGCCACCGCGCGGGCGGTGCGCAGCAGCTGGAGCGTGGCCCGCGGGGACGCGCCCAGGCGCAGGTCGGGCGCCTCCCGGGTGGCGGTGACCAGGTCGATCGCGTACTGCTTGACGGCGTCGGCGACGTGCACCTGCCGGACGTGACCGATCAGCCGGCGGACGGTGGCCGCGTCGGAGACGGGCCGCAGCCCCGGCAGCGGGTCGGTGGCGCCGTGCCCGTCGAGCATGGCCAGCTCGGCGCGCGGGTCCGGGTAGCCCATGGCGATGCGGGCGGTGAACCGGTCGCGCTGCGCCTCGGGCAGCGGGTAGGTGCCCTCCATCTCGATCGGGTTCTGCGTCGCGATCACCATGAACGGCGTCTGCAACTGGTAGGTGACCCCGTCGACGGTGACCTGCCGCTCCTCCATGCACTCCAGCAGCGCCGACTGGGTCTTCGGCGAGGCCCGGTTGATCTCGTCGCCGACGACCAGGTTGGCGAAGACCGCGCCGGGGCGGAACTCGAAGTCGTGCGTCTCCTGGTTGTAGACGCTGACGCCGGTGACGTCGCTGGGAAGCAGGTCGGGGGTGAACTGGATCCGCCGGACCGAGCAGTCGATGGACCGGGCCATCGCCTTGGCGAGCTTGGTCTTGCCGACGCCGGGCACGTCCTCGATGAGCAGGTGGCCCTCGGCCAGCAGCACCGCCAGGGCGAGCCGGACGGTGGCGGTCTTGCCCTCGATGACCTGCTCGATGTTGGCCACGATGGCCTCGCTGGCGGCGCGGAACTCGTCGTGCGGCAGCAGACCGCCCACCTCGTCCCAGGTCTGTTGTGTCACGGGCCTCCTCCTCGTCGCCTGGACGGCAGCTCTTTATAGAGCACCTGGACCCGCCGTTGGGTTCGCGACGCCGAGCCACGTCTGCCGCAGTAATCTCACTGGCCTCTCAGGCTAACCATGTTTGTCGTTACTGCCGACTCCCGCAGGTGGTCGGTCGGTTACGCCCGGAATATTCGCCGGACCGGGGGACCGGCCGCCGAGGGTGGAACGGGCGCGCCGCCGCCGAGGGGTGCGAGGTACACTGCCTGCATGGCCGGGTTCTTCCTGCTTCTTACCGAGCCGTGTTGATGCGCTGAACGCGCGACAGCACGGCCGCCCCTCCTGCGCGAGGGGCTTTTTTGTGCCCGCAGCAGACCGCCCACAATTTTTTCGAATCGTTCCGCGCCGAGGAGACGCCATGAGTGAGGCAGCCGCACCGGCGACCGACATCCCCCCGTTCCGGTACACCGCCGCCCTGGCCGACGAGATCGAGCACCGCTGGCAGGACACCTGGGCGCGGGAGGGCACCTTCCAGGCGCCGAACCCGGCCGGTCCGCTGGCCGACCCCGGCCACCCGCGGGCGGGCGCCGAGAAGCTGTACGTGCTGGACATGTTCCCGTACCCGTCCGGCGCCGGCCTGCACGTCGGCCACCCGCTGGGCTACATCGGCACCGACTGCTACGCCCGCTACCAGCGGATGGCCGGGCGCAACGTGCTGCACGCGATGGGCTTCGACGCGTTCGGCCTGCCCGCCGAGCAGTACGCGGTGCAGACCGGCACCCACCCCCGGACCACCACCGAGGCCAACATCGAGCGGTTCAAGGCGCAGCTGCGCCGGCTGGGGCTGGGCCACGACGAGCGGCGTTCGGTGGCGACCATCGACACCGACTTCTACCGCTGGACCCAGTGGATCTTCCTGCAGATCTTCAACTCCTGGTACGACGCGGACGCGCGCAAGGCCCGGCCGATCGCCGAGCTGATCGCCGAGTTCGAGGGCGGCACCCGTGCCACCCCCGACGGGCGTCCGTGGGCCGAGCTGTCCGTGGGGGAGCGGCGGCGCGTCGTCGACGACCACCGGCTGGCGTACGTCTCGGAAGCGCCGGTGAACTGGTGCCCGGGCCTGGGCACCGTGGTGGCCAACGAGGAGGTCACCGCCGACGGCCGCTCCGAGCGCGGCAACTTCCCGGTCTTCAAGCGCAACCTGAAGCAGTGGATGATGCGGATCACCGCGTACGGGGACCGGCTGCTGGAGGATCTGGACACACTGGACTGGCCCGAGCCGATCAAGCTGCAGCAGCGCAACTGGATCGGCCGGTCGACCGGCGCGCACATCGACTTCCCGACCGACGCGGCCCCGGTGCGGGTGTTCACGACCCGGCCGGACACCGTCTTCGGCGCCACCTACATGGTGCTGGCGCCCGAGCACGAGCTGGTCGACGTGCTGACGCCGGCCGCCTGGCCGGAGGGCACGAAGGACGCCTGGACCGGCGGGCACGCCGGCCCGCGTGAGGCCGTCGAGGCGTACCGGAAGGCCGCCTCGGCCAAGACGGACGTGGAGCGGCAGGCGGACAGCAAGGAGAAGACCGGCGTCTTCGTCGGCGCCTACGCCACCAACCCGGTGACCGGCGGGCAGATCCCGATCTTCATCGCCGACTACGTGCTGGCCGGGTACGGCACCGGCGCGATCATGGCGGTACCCGCCCAGGACGAGCGGGACTGGGCCTTCGCCGAGGTCTTCGAGCTGCCGATCGTACGGACCGTGCAGCCGCCGGAGGGCTTCGACGGCAAGGCGTACACCGGGGACGGTCCGGCGATCAACAGCGCCGCGCCGGATCGCGGCATCGACCTGGACGGCCTGGGCGTGGCCGACGCGAAGGCGCGCATCATCGAGTGGCTGGAGGCCAACGGACACGGCGCCGGCGCGGTCACCTGGCGGCTGCGCGACTGGCTGTTCTCCCGGCAGCGCTACTGGGGCGAGCCGTTCCCGATCGTGTACGACGAGACCGGCGCGCCGATCGCGCTGCCCGAGTCGATGCTGCCGGTCGAGCTGCCCGAGGTGGAGGACTTCTCGCCGAAGACGTTCGACCCGGAGGACGCCGACAGCGATCCGGAGACCCCGCTGTCGCGGCGGCGCGACTGGGTGGAGGTGGAGCTGGACCTGGGCGACGGGCCCAAGCGCTACACCCGTGAGACCAACGTGATGCCGCAGTGGGCCGGCTCCTGCTGGTACGAGCTGCGCTACCTGGACCCGACCGACTCGCAGCGCTTCGCCGACCCGGAGAACGAGGCGTACTGGATGGGGCCGCAGCGTCCGGGGGACTGCGGTGGCACCGACCTGTACGTCGGCGGCGCCGAGCACGCCGTGCTGCACCTGCTGTACGCCCGCTTCTGGCACAAGGTGCTGTACGACCTGGGCCACGTCTCGTCGTTCGAGCCGTTCCGCCGCCTGTTCAACCAGGGCATGATCCAGGCGTACGCGTTCGTCGACTCGCGCGGCGCGTACGTGCCCGCCGAGGAGGTCGTCGAGGTCGACGGCCGCTGGTTCCACGGCGAGACCGAGGTCCGGCGCGAGTACGGCAAGATGGGCAAGTCGCTGAAGAACGTCGTCACCCCCGACGACATGTGCGCGGCGTACGGCGCGGACACGTTCCGGGTGTACGAGATGTCGATGGGCCCGCTGGAGGTGTCCCGCCCGTGGGACACCCGGGCCGTGGTCGGCTCGTACCGGTTCCTGCAGCGGGTCTGGCGTAGCGTCGTCGACGAGCAGACCGGCGAGCTGCGGATCACCGACGAACCGGCCGACGAGGCGACCCGGCGGCTGCTGCACAAGACGATCGACGGGGTCCGCGCCGACATGGACGGGATCCGCTTCAACACCGCCATCGCCAAGCTGATCGAGCTGACCAACGGCCTGACCCGGCTGGCGCGTACGCCGCGCGAGGTGGCCGAGCCGCTGGTGCTGATGGTGGCCCCGTTCGCCCCGCACATGGCCGAGGAACTGTGGCGCAAGCTGGGCCACGAGACCTCCCTGGCGTACGCGGACTTCCCGGTCGCCGACCCGGCTCTGCTGGTGGCCGAGTCGGTCACCTACCCGGTGCAGGTCAACGGCAAGGTCCGGGGCCGAATCGAGGTGCCGGCCGACGCGTCCGAGGAGACCGTCCGCGCGGCGGCGCTGGAGGCGGTCACGGGCGCGCTGGCCGGCAAGGAGCCGCGCAAGGTCATCGTGGTGAAGGGCCGGATGGTGTCCGTGGTCGCCTGACCGGCGGCCGTGTGCCGGAGGCGCGTCCCGTACGCGGGGCGCGCCTCAACCCGCCGGCGGCTCCCCGTGGTCCGTCACGGGCACGCCGGCAGCGGCGGCAGCCGGTCCAGGCGAAGCAGCGAGTAGGCGTGCCGCTCCGGGGGGACCTCGTTGTCGTCCGGGTCCATCAGCAGCGCCGAGCCCGAGACCACCGCGTGGGCGTGGTCCGCGGTCAGCCGGACGTACGAGCCGCTGCGCAGGTCGGCCACGTACCAGCCCTCGTGGTAGTCGAAGAGCACCAGATCGCCGACGGCGGTGGGTCCGGCGATCCGGTGGAACGGGTCGTCGATCGGTGGCCTGGCGCCGGGCGGCAGCGACGGCGTGGCCGGCGGGGGAGGGGTGACCCGCAGGACCCGCACGGGTGCCGTCCAGCCCGGCCGCCAGACGGTCAGGTCGCGCTCGTCCCGGGACACCCAGGCCGTGGTGCGGCCGTCCGTGGTCATGTCCACCGGGGTGCCCGGTCCCAGGGCCGGCGGTGCCGGAGGGCCCGCCGTCCCGTCCGGGCCGATCGCGTTCAGGCGGCCCGTGGCCCTGTCGAACCAGATCAGGTCGGCGCCGCGGAACCCGACAGCGCTCACCTGTCCGGTCGCCACAGCGCGGACCGTTCCGGCCGCCAGGTCGTGCAGGGTCAGCTCGGCCCGGTCCTTGTCGAGGATCCGGGTCACGGCGAGCTTCCCGTCCTGCAACAGGAACGGGACGGCCCTCTGCCCGGCGTTCGCGACCTGCCGTGGCTCGGCCCCGGTCTCCGCGTCCCAGACGAAGAGCTCGGCGCTTCCTTCCCCGTGCGGCGCCGCACGGGACAGGTCGGTGCGCGCGTAGACCAGCCAGCGCCCGTCGAAGTCGCCCCACAGCAGGAAGGTGAACAGGTCCGGCATGGTGGCCACGACCCGTCGGTCGCCGTTCTTCTCCTGCTTGACCAGCAGCATCGGGAGACCGTCGCGCTGCACGGTGGCGAACGCGGAGCGGCCGTCCGGTGCCGGGGCGAACCCTGACCACCTCTCCCCGGGCTCCTTCGGCAGCCGGCTGTCCCGGACCGCGTCCTGCCAGCTCTGCGGCACGGTGACCAGGCAGAAGTCGGCACGCGGCGGGGCGGTCACCTGCGTCGACGGCGTTCCCTCGGTGACCGGGGCGGCCGTCGGGTCTCCCGGAGTGCAGGCGGCGAGCAGCGCCGCCGCGAGGACCGGAGCGAGGACGGCGGCGCTCCGGACGCGGGCTCGGGACGAGGGCCTCATGCTCGCGAATGCTAGGGAGCGCCGGTGCCGCGCGGTGCCCGGCGGGCGGGATCGTCGTGCGGTCGTTACCGGGCCGGTCCGGAGCTCCTCCGCGTGCTCGTGCGCCTTCGCCGCCGGGTCAGCCGGCCGGTCCGGCAGACCGGCGCCGTTCGGCCCGCCACCAGCGGTGGATGATCAGCACGCTGGCGATCAGGCCGAGGCTGGCCGGCGCGGCCGCGTACCAGTTGATCGAACCGGGCGTGGTCACCGCCGCGCCGATCGCCGCGTAGCCGATCGCGGTGGGGGCGGAGGCGATCACGCTGCCGGCCAGGAACGGCGCCACCCGGGCGGCGGTGGTGCCGTAGCCGTAGCTGACCAGCCCGAACCCGGCGATCGGCAGCAGCCGTACGGTGATCACGCCGAAGACGCTCTGCCGGGCGAACCAGCCGTCGAGGCGGGCCAGCCGGCCCCGTACCCGCTCGGCGACGAAGTCGCGGCCGAGCACCCGGCCCACAGTGAATCCGATGGCCGCCGCCAGCAACGCCGCGCCGAGCGCGTACGCGGCGCCCTGCACCGGGCCGAAGATCGCGCCCGCGGCCAGCGTGACGAACGTCCGCGGCACCAGCGCCACCAGCAGCAGCGCGCCGCCGACCACGGCGGCGGGCGGGCCGTAGCCGCCGAGCGAGTCGGCGAGCCGGGGCAGGTCGGCCGGGTCCGGCCGGGGCACCAGCAGCAGCGTCACGCCGAACCCGGCGAGCAGCAGGAGAAGCAGCCCGAACCGGCGCGCCGAGGGCTGCCGCAGCAACCCGGCGAGCCGGCGGGCCACCGGTCGCCGCCCCGGCCGGGCGGCGTCGGTCACGGCCTCGGTGCGGCGGCCACCGCGGTGCGGCGCTCGGAGCGGAGGCGGTCGGCCCAGGTGTCGTCGAGCGGCGGGAGCTGATGGATGCCGGTCGCCCAGCGCAGCAGCAGGTCCGCCAGGTCGGGGTTGCGCGCCAGCGCCGGCCCGTGCGAGTAGGTGCCGAGCAGCTTGCCCCGCCACGCGCCCTCGGTGGCGCCGTCGTTGCCGACGCCGGTGGTGACGCGGGCCAGCGGGGACACGCCCGGGCCGAGGTGGGTACGGCCGCCGTGGTTCTCGAACCCGGACAGGTGCGGGATGCCCAGCCGCGGGTCGACCTCGCCGGCCAGCTCGCCGACGGCCCGGGTGGGGCCGCGGTCGGAGGAGAGGTCGAGCAGCTCCAGGCCGGCGCACCGGGTGCCCTTGGCGAAGAAGGAGGTGCCGAGCAGCTGGTAGCCGGCGCAGACGCCGAACACCACCGAACCCTGGGCCACCGCCCGGTGCAGGCCGCCGTCGGCGATCAGGCGCTGGGCGCCGAGCGCCTGCGGGCCGTCCTCGCCGCCGCCGAGCAGGTAGATGTCGGCGGTGGCGGGCAGCCGCTGGTCGGAGCGGACCTCCAGCACCTCGACCGGCATGCCGCGCAGCTGGGCCCGGCGGGCCAGGATCAGCGCGTTGCCCCGGTCGCCGTAGGTGGACAGCAGGTCGGGATAGATCCAGACGATGCGCAGGCTCTCAGTTGACACGGTCCAGCTCCGCTCGGATGTCCTGGAAGGCGGTGTAGTTGGCGATGACCTCCAGCCGGCCCGGCGGGACCGCGCGGACGGCCTCGTCGAAGCTGCGGACGTGCTGGAACGGCACGCCGTTGACCTCCAGCCGCACCGCCAGGTCGTACGCCCGGTCGCCGGTGATCAGCACCTGCCGGCCGTTCAGCGGGGAGAAGTCCACGTCGAACAGCCAGGAGGTGTCCAGCCCGTCGGGGTCGCGGGCGTTGATGGACAGCAGTGTCGGCGCGACGTCGGCCATGTCGAACGCCTCCAGCCAGCTCGCCGGGTTCTTCGCCAGCAGCAGCCGGATGTTGCGCCCGTCGCGGTCCACCTGGGCGTAGCGGCCGGCCACCGAGGTCACCGTGCCGAGCCGGGACACCGCGTCCACCGGGCGTACGCCGAACTCGGCGGCGACGGCCAGGGCGGTGGCCGCGTTGCCGAGGTTGACCTTGCCGGGGAGCTGCAGCTGGATCTTGTGCCAGGCGCCGGTGGGGTCGAGCACACCGTCGTCCTCGACGGTCCAGTTCGGCTCGGGGCGGCGCAGCGGGCAGCCGGTGCACCACCACTGCTCGCCGGAGCGCTGGATGGTGGAGCCGCACTCGGGGCAGACCCAGGAGTCGTCGTGCCAGCGCTGCCCGGCGCTGAACCAGGTGACGTGCGGCGGCACGTGGCCCTGGGCCGGGTCGGCCGGCGGGCACGCGGCCCACACCACCATCGGGTCGTCGGCGTTGGCGACCACCCGTACCCGCGGGTGCCGGACCAGGGCGGCGCGCCAGAGCTGCGCCATCATGGCGACCTCCTTGGCGCGGTCGAGCTGGTCGCGGGAGAGGTTGAGCAGCGCCACCACGTGCGGCTCGGTCGCCTCCAGCACCTGGGCGAGGTAGTGCTCGTCCACCTCCAGCACCGCGTACGGGGTGCTGCCGGCCTTTGCGAGCGCCGAGGTGTGGCCGGTGGGCATGTTCGCGCCGAAGGAGTTGGTGGCGACCCGGCCGAGCACGCCGACCGCGGCGGTGGTGAGCCGGGTGGTGGTGGTCTTGCCGTTGGTGCCGGACACCAGGGCGATGGCGCGCCCGGCCGAAAGGTGGGCGAGCAGGTCCGGGTCGATCTTGAGGCCGATCCAGCCGCCGATCACCGAGCCGTCGCCACGGCCCGCAGCCCGCGACAGCGCCGCGGCGGTGCGCGACACGGAGCTGGCCACCTTTGCCCGCAAGGGCATCTTCGCGTCCGTCACGCGAGCGAGGTTACCGGACCACCACCTCCGCCAGATCGCGGCCGAGGGCGAACCGTTCGGCCGGGGAGGGCCCGGCGGACGGCCGGAGCGCGCGGGGCCGGACGGTGGCGGTCGATGTCGGGTAGCGGACGCTGCGCGGCCCTCCCCACCCCCTCCACTCCGCCCCACCCGCGTTGACGTGCGGTTTTGCGCGCGGAAACGCCACGCCACGCGGGCGAATCTGGTTGCAGGTGGAGGGAAGTGGAGTAGAGTGGGGCGCGATGGTGAGGCCGGGAGGGCCACACCGGCCCGGGGGGTCAGCGGCGCCGCGAACGCCGCTCAGGGCGAGGGGGTTGGGCCGATGTTCCTCGGCACCCACACTCCGCGCCTGGACGACAAAGGCCGGTTGATCCTTCCGGCGAAGTTCCGGGACGAACTGGCGGGGGGTGTCGTGATCACCAAAGGGCAGGAGCGCTGCCTCTACGTCTTCCCGATGCCCGAGTTCCAGCGGATCGCCGACCAGTTGCGCGCGCAGCCGATGACGAGCAAGGCGGCCCGGGCCTACAGCCGGGTCTTCTTCGCCAGCGCGCACGACGAGGTGCCGGACAAGCAGGGCCGGGTCACCATTCCCGGCCACCTGCGGTCGTACGCGGCACTGGACCGGGATCTGGTCGTGATCGGAGCGAGCACCCGGGTGGAGATCTGGGACAAGGCGGCCTGGGAGGCCTACCTCGCGGAGAGCGAAGACGACTTCGCCGACATCGAGGAGGGGGTGCTGCCCGGCGGTCTGTAGGGCGTGACGGCGCCCGACGTACTGCGAGATCTCCAGCCGCTTTCGAGTTCCTGGCACCCCTTCCCCGGTGCCAGGCGCACGATCCGACACGGAGGGCCGCGGCCTCCGGCGGGCGGGAGCGGATGGGGATCTGGCGGTATGGCGAGGCGTCGTGGCGACGACAGACACGTGACGGAACGGTTGGCGAACGGGGTGGGGGTCGAGATGGGGGAGCTACGCGGCACGCACGTGCCGGTGCTGCTCGAGCGGTGTCTCGAGCTGCTGGCCCCCGCACTGGGCCGGCCCGGTCGCACCGTCCACGTCGACGCCACGCTCGGCCTGGCCGGGCACGCCGAGGCGGTGCTCACGGCGCATCCGGACACGGTGCTGATCGGCCTGGACCGGGACACCGAGGCGCTCGCCCACGCGCGGGTCCGCCTGGCCCGGTTCGCCGACCGGATCCACCTGGAGCACGCCGTCTACGACGAGCTGCCCGAGGTGCTCGACCGGCTCGGTTACCCGGCGATCGACGGGGTGCTGTTCGACCTCGGCGTCTCGTCCCTGCAACTGGACGCGCCCGACCGCGGGTTCGCCTACGCGCAGGACGCGCCGCTGGACATGCGGATGGACCAGACCCGGGGGGTGACCGCCGAGGAGGTGGTCAACACCTACTCCCACCCGGACCTGGCCCGCCTGCTGCGGGTGTACGGCGAGGAGAAGTTCGCCGGGAAGATCGCCTCGGCGATCATCCGGGAACGGGAGCGCACCCGGATCACCTCCTCGGCCCGGCTGGCCGAGCTGGTGCGGGACGCCATTCCCGCACCCGCCCGACGAACCGGTGGACACCCGGCAAAGAGAACGTTTCAGGCTTTACGGATCGAGGTAAACAGAGAACTGGCAGCGCTGGAGACGGCGCTGCCGGCTGCTCTGGACAAGCTCACAGTGGGCGGCCGCATGGTGGTCCTGTCCTACCACTCGCTGGAGGACCGGCTCACCAAGCAGGCGCTCGCCGACCGGGTCCGCAGTAAGGGCCCGATCGACCTCCCGGTCGAACTGCCCGGGTCGGGCCCGACGTTCCGGCTGTTGAGCCGGGGCGCCGAGCTGCCCGGGGAGGCGGAGGTGGCCGCGAACCCGCGTGCCGCCTCGGTGCGGCTGCGTGCCGCCGAACGCCTCGACCCGGAGGCGACCCGGCAGGGGCGTACCGACCGCGAACGGTACCGCCGCCGGGTGAAGGCGATGCACCAACCGGGGACGGGGTCACCGGGGTCCGGCGAGGACCCGCGGTCGGCCCCGGGGGACGCGAACGGGACGGACGAGGAGGGGGAGGGGACATGAACGTCGAGAAGCGCGACGGCCGGGGAGCCGTCGGGCAGCGCGCACCGCGGTCGGGGGGCCGGACCGCGGCGCAGCGCACCACGCGGGACACGACGGCGGCCGACCGCCGGGAGACCACTCGTGCCCGGGGGGCGCGCGAGTTCCCGACGCAGGGCAGCGCCGCCCTGCGGCCGGCCGAGCGCACCCGGGTCACCGGTGCGCCCACGCCGCGCCTGCGGGTCGCCCCGCCGGCGCCGATCCGAGTGCCCCGCGCCCCGTTCGTCGCGCTGATCCTGGTGCTGGTGGTCGGTGGGGTGCTGGGCATCCTGGCGGTCAACACGAAGATCAACGAGAACGCGTTCAAGCTGGAGAAGCTCCAGCAGCAGCAGGCCAAGCTGGACGTGGACGAGCAGGAGCTGAAGAAGGAGATCGCCAAGCAGGAGGCGCCCGGCAACCTGACCGCCAACGCCCGGCGGCTCGGCCTGGTCGAGTCCGAGGACCCGGCGTACATCCGGCTGCCGGACGGGCAGACCATCGGGGTGCCGCACCCCGCGCAGGGCGCTCCGTCGGTCACCAGCCAGCAGGGCAACGGAGGCTGAGTCGTGCCGCCGAGATCGGATGATCCGCGCCGGGACGCCACGGGCTCCCGGCGCGGCTCGTCGCGGGGGTCGGAGCCGCGCGAGCCGGGCCTCGGGGGGATCTCCGACGCCCGGGCGTACACCCCGCGCGGCCGGACCGTGCGCGAGGGCGGCGGCGCCGAGCAACGGCGTACCCCCCGCAGCAACCGGTCCGGCGACCCGTTCCGGCCCGCGTTGCAGGTGCTCGACGGTGGCCGGGCCGGGCGTGCCGGCACGCGGGAGCCCGCGACCGACGGCGCCCGGGCCGGCCGCCGGTCCACCGCCGCGGGCGGCCGGGCCGGCGTGGTGCGGACCGTCTCGTCCCGGCCGGTGCGGGAGCCGTTCGACGACGAGGAGGACGCGCCGCCGCCACGCCGCCGGTCCCAGCCGCGCCGCCCGGATGCGCAGCCCCGCCGGCCGGTCCGCAAGCCGCGCCGGCCGCCGCGACTCGGTGACCCGCGCCGGCGCCTGCGGCTCGGCACGGTGCTGGCGCTGGCGTTGTTCGCCAGCATCGGCGTGCGGCTGGTCTACCTCCAGACCGTGGACACCCCGGCGTACGCCGACGGTGGCCTGCCCAACCGGCTCGCCGTGGTCGAGCTGCCGGCCCCGCGCGGGGCGATCCTCGACCGCGACGGCGAGCCGCTGGCGCACAGCGTCGAGGCCCGGTACGTGTTCGCCGACCCGACCCGGGTCAAGGACCGGTTCGCCACCGCGCGCCTGCTCTCCCCGCTGCTCGGCGTGCCCGTGTCCGACCTGGCCGAGAAGATGCGCAAGCGCACCCTGCCCGGCACCGACACCCCGTTGCAGTTCGTCTACCTGGCCCGCGGTGTGGAGATCGCCACCGCCAAGCGGATCATGGCGCTCGACCTGGCCGGCATCAACGTGCACCGCGACGAGCGGCGCGAGGTGCCCGGCGGTGACCTGGCCGCCAACCTGATCGGCTTCGTCAGCCAGGACATGAACGGCCTGGAGGGGCTGGAGGCCAAGTACGACGACGTGCTGCGCGGGCAGGCCGGCAAGCGGACCTACGAGGTGGGCCTCGGTGACCTGGCCGCGCCCATCCCGGGCGGCTACAGCCGCACCACCCAGCCGCAGCCGGGTAGCTCGCTGAAGCTCACCGTCGACCGGGACCTGCAGTTCATGACGCAGCGGATCCTGGCCAAGCAGACGGCCAAGGTGAAGGGCAGCGTCGGCGCCGCGGTGATCATCGAGGTGCCGAGCGGCGAGGTGCTGGCGCAGGCCAGCCAGCCGACGTACGACGCGGCCAACCCCACGAAGGTCGCCTCGCCGTCGGACCGGGACGACGCGGCCACCACGTTCGTCGTCGACCCGGGCTCGATCCACAAGGCGATCACCTTCGGCGCCGCGCTCCAGGAGGGCGTGATCACCCCGGACACCGCGTTCCCGGTCGCCAACACGATCGACAGGGGCGGGGTCACCTTCCGCGACACCCACCCGGTCGACGGCCGCACCATGAGCATCCCCGGCATGCTCGCCTTCTCCTCGAACGTCGGCACCATCGAGATCGGCGAGAAGCTCGGCAAGGAACGGCTCTTCGACTACCAGAAGCGGTTCGGGCTGGGCCAGGTGACGGGCGAGGGCATGCCGGGCGAGGCGGCCGGACGGCTGCTGCCGCCCGACCAGTGGAGCGGCTCGGCGTACGGGTCGGTGCCGATCGGGCACAGCGTGGACGCCACGCCGCTGCAGATGGCCGCCGCGTACGCCACCATCGCCAACAACGGCACGTACGTGCAGCCGCACCTGGTCAAGGAGACGATCGGCGCGGACGGCGAGCGCAGCCCCGCCGCCGCGCCCACCACGCGCTCGGTGCTCAGCCCGGCCAACGCGGCGGCGCTGCGCCGGATGATGGAGGCGGTCACCACCGTCGACGGCCCGGACGGTCAGGCGACCGGGCTGGCCGCGGCCGTGCCCGGCTACCGGGTGGCCGGCAAGACCGGCACCGGCCTGCGCTACGACGGCGGCAAGCAGCAGCCCGGCGAGGTCGGCTCGTTCATCGGCATGGCACCGGCGGAGAACCCCCGGTACGTGGTGGCGGTGTTCGTGTGGAGCCCCGGCGGCGGGGGCGGCGCGGTCGCCGCGCCCGCGTTCCGGGAGATGATGGGCTTCACTCTCCGCCACTACCGGGTGCCGCCGTCGCTGACCAACAAGTCCCCGAAGTTCGAGGTCTTTCCGCGCTGAGCGGGGGTGGCGGGACATCATCGGTGAGTGGCGACGAACCACCGGGGCGGCTGTGCGGTCGGAACCGGACGACCGGGTAGGGTCTGACGCCGTGCCCGGCAATCCACGTCCCACAACCGTGCGTCCCGTACGGCTCGGCGACCTCGCCGCCCGCGTCGCGGCGACCCCGCCGGAGGAGGCCGCCGAACTGGCCGTCACCGGCGTGACCCACGCCAGCCAGGAGGTACGCCCCGGCGACCTGTACGCCGCCCTTCCCGGTGCCCGGCGCCACGGCGCGGAGTTCGCCGCCGCCGCGGCGGCGGCGGGCGCGGTGGCCCTGCTGACCGACCCGGCCGGCGTGGCGCTGGCCGCCGGGACCGGCCTTCCCGTGCTCGTCGTCGACGACCCGCGCGACGCGCTCGGCGAGGTGGCCGCGACCGTCTACGGCGACCCGACCGCCGGACTGACGGTGATCGGGGTGACCGGCACCGCCGGCAAGACCTCCACCAGCTACCTGGTCGAGTCGGGACTGCGCGCCGCCGGGCACGTCACCGGGCTGATCGGCACCGTGGAGACCCGCCTCGGCGACCTGGTGATCGACAGCGTCCGGACCACCCCGGAGGCCACCGACCTGCACGCCATGCTCGCGGTGGCCCGTGAACACGGGGTGGACACCGTGGTGATGGAGGTGTCCAGCCACGCCCTCGCCATGGGCCGGGTCGGCGGCGTCCGGTTCGACGTCGGCGGCTACACCAACTTCGGCTCCGACCACCTGGACTTCCACGCCGACGAGGCGGACTACTTCGCGGCCAAGGCCAAGCTGTTCGACGGCCGCTGCCGGGTCGAGGTGCTCAACCACGACGACCCCGCGTTGCGCCCGCTGCACAAGCCGGGCACCGTCACCTACTCGGCGGCCGGCGACGCCGGTGCGACCTGGTGGGCCGACGGGATCGACGGCGAGGGCTACGCGCAGCGGTTCACGCTGCACGGGCCGGACGGGCTGACGCTCCCGACCGGCGTGGCGCTGCCCGGCCGGCACAACGTGGCGAACGCGCTGCTGGCGGTCGCCCTGCTGGTCGCCGTCGGAGTGGACCCGGAGACCGCGGCGCGCGGCGTGGCCGCCTGCGGCGGTGTGCCCGGCCGGCTGGAACTGGTCAGCGGCGACGCCCCGGTACGCGGGGTGGTCGACTACGCGCACAAGGCCAACGCGATCGAGGCGGTCCTGACCGCGCTGCGCGGCCTGACCGAGGGCCGGCTGATCTGCGTGCTGGGCGCCGGCGGCGACCGGGACCGGGGCAAGCGGCCGGTGATGGGCGGCGTGGCCGCGCGCGGCGCCGACGTGGTGCTGGTGACCGACGACAACCCGCGGACCGAGGACCCGGCCGCGATCCGGGCCGAGGTGCTGGCCGGCGCGTACGCCGCCGCGACCCCGGCCCGCGTCATCGAGGTGCCCGGGCGGCGGGCGGCGATCGAGGAGGCGGTCCGGGTGGCCGAACCGGGTGACGTGGTGGCGGTGCTGGGCAAGGGCCAGGAACGCGGCCAGGAGATCGGCGGCGAGGTGCTGCCGTTCGACGACCGGGTGGAGCTGGCGACGGCGCTGCGCGCCCGCTTCGGTGACCTGGTGGGTCAGCGGTGATCCCGCTGACGCTGGCCGAGGTGGCCGCGGCCGTCGACGGCCGGCTGGCCGGCGCCGACCCGGACGCCCGGGTCACCGGCACCGTCGAGTTCGACTCCCGCAAGGTGAACCAGGGCGGGCTGTTCGTCGCCTTCCCCGGCGAGCACGTCGACGGCCACGACTACGCGGCCGGCGCGGTCTCGGCCGGCGCGGTGGCGGTGCTCGGCACCCGGGAGCTGCCGGGCGTGCCGATGGTGCTCGTCGGCGACGCGCTCGACGCGATGGGCCGGCTGGCCCGCGCCGTCGTCGACCGGCTGCCCGGGCTGACCGTGATCGGGCTGACCGGCTCGTCCGGCAAGACCACCACCAAGGACCTGATCGCCCAGCTCGCGGTCCGGCTCGGCCCGACCGTGGCGCCGCCCGGCTCGTTCAACAACGAGCTGGGGCACCCGTACACCGCGTTGCAGGCCACCCCGGAGACCCGCTACCTGGTGATGGAGAAGGGTGCCCGCGGGGTCGGGCACGTCCGCTACCTGTGCGACGTGGTGCCGCCGCGGATCTCCGTGGTGCTCAACGTCGGCGTGGCGCACCTGGGCGAGTTCGGCTCGGTGGAGACCATCGCGCTCGCCAAGGGGGAGCTGGTCGAGGCGCTGCCCGAAGACGGGCTGGCGGTGCTCAACGCCGACGACCCGCGGGTCGACGCGATGGCGTCGCGCACCCAGGCCCGGGTGGTGCGCTACGGCGAGTCGGAGCGAGCCGACGTGCGCGCCGTGGACGTGACGCTCGACGGCCGGGGACGGCCCTCGTACACCCTGGTCACCCCGGAGGGCAGCGCGCCGGTACGGCTCGGGCTGACCGGTCGGCACCAGGTCTCCAACTCGCTCGCCGCCGCGGCGGTCGGCCGGGAGCTGGGCCTGCCGCTGCCCGAGCTGGCGGCGGCGCTGAACGAGCTGGGCCTGGTCTCGACCCGGCGGATGGACGTCTTCGAACGCCCCGACGGGGTGACCGTGATCGACGACTCGTACAACGCCAACCCGGCCTCCACCGGCGTGGCGCTGCGGGCATTGGCGAGCATGCGCGGCGACGGGCGTACCGTCGCGGTGCTCGGCTTCATGGCCGAGCTGGGTGACTTCGAACGGGAGGGGCATCAGCAGGTCGGCCGGCTCGCGGCCGAACTGGGAGTGGACCGGCTGCTCGTGGTGGGTGAGCCGGCGGCGCCGATCCACGAGGGCGCGACAGCGGTAGGCAATTGGGGAGGAGAGTCGGTGCTGCTCACCGATCAGGCGGCGGCCGTCGAGGTGCTGCGGAGCGAGCTGCGTCCGGGAGACGTGGTGCTGGTGAAGGGCTCCCGGTACCGGACCTGGGAGGTGGCCGACGCGCTGCGCGCGGACACCCGGGAGGGTGCGACGGAGGGCGGCGCCGCATGAGGGCGGTCATCGTCGCCATCGGCGTCGCGTTCCTGATCTCGCTGTTCTGCACGCCGATCGCGATCAAGGTGTTCGCCCGGCTGAAGGCCGGCCAGCCGATCCGATCGAACCTCGGGCTCGCCAGCAACGAGGGCAAGAAGGGCACGCCGACGATGGGCGGCGTGGTCTTCATCCTGGCCACCGTCATCGCGTACGTCGCCGGGCACCTGGCCCTGACCACGCTGCCGGACGCGCAGATCGCCCAGGTCGAGCCGACGATCACGGCGCTGGTGCTGCTGGGGTTGATGGTGTTCTCCGGCGCGGTCGGCTTCATCGACGACTTCCTGAAGGTGCGCAAGCGGCACAGCGGCGGCCTCAACAAGCGGGGCAAGCTGGCCGGGCAGATCCTGGTCGGTGCCGTGTTCGGCGCGGTGGCCGTCTACTTCCCGTCGAGCATGACCGACGCCGGCGGCAACGCGACGAACACCGAGACGGTGGGCAGCACCACGCTGAGCTTCATCCGGGACATCCCGGCGCTGGAGATCGGCAAGGTCGGCGCGGTGATCGTCATCATCATGGTGGTCATGGCGGCCACCAACGGCGTCAACCTCACCGACGGTCTCGACGGCCTGGCCACCGGCGCCTCGGTGATGGTGCTGGCGGCGTACGCGCTGATCGCGTTCTGGCAGTACCGGCACTGGTGCGCCGACCCGAACTACACCGAGTCGTACTGCTACACCGTGCGCGACCCGCTGGAGATCGCGCTGATCGCGGGCGCGGCGGCCGGTGCCTGCGTGGGCTTCCTGTGGTGGAACACGTCCCCGGCGCGGATCTTCATGGGTGACACCGGCGCGCTCGGGCTGGGCGGCCTGATCGCCGGCATGGCGATGTCCACCCGCACCATCCTGCTGCTGCCGATCCTGGGCGGCCTGTTCGTGATCATCACGATGTCCGTGGTCATCCAGATCATCTCCTTCCGCACCACCGGCAAGCGGGTGTTCCGGATGTCGCCGCTGCAGCACCACTTCGAGCTTGCGGGCTGGAGCGAGGTCAACATCGTGGTCCGGTTCTGGATCATCGCCGGTATCGGCGTGGCCATCGCGCTGGGCCTGTTCTACAGCGAGTTCCTCGCCGCGGTGAGCTAGGTGTAAGGAAGGGCCCCTTATTAACAGACGTCTGTTAATAAGGGGCCCTTCCTTCAGATCCGACACGCCGACCGGGCGGTTGCGCCACGGGCGGGCGGGTCGAGCGGCCATGATGGGCCTGTGGGGGAGGGACGAGACATCCAGGTGACCAGCGACCCGCCGGCCCGTCGTGCGCCGGCGGCCACGCCACCGGCCGACCCGCCGGAGGCGCGCTGGGACCCGGCGGGTGGCCTGGCCGCGCTGCGTGGCCTGCTGGCCCGGCCGCTGGCCTCCTACTACCTGCTGCTGTCCAGCGCCGGCCTGCTGCTGCTGATCGGCCTCACCATGGTCTTCTCCGCGACCAGCGTGCGGGACTACGTCATGGACGGCGACGCGGCGGCGTCGCTCACCAAGCAGACCGTCTTCGCGGTGATCGGCATCGGTGCGTTCTGGGCCTGTCAGCGGCTGCCCGCACGTACGTTCCGGGCGGTCAGCCGTCTGGCGCTGGGTGTGGCGGTGGCGCTGCTGCTCCTGCTCAACCTGCTGGTGGCTCTGAACTCGCTGTTCGGGGTGACGTCGATCGGGCCGTTGAAGGCGCAGCTGCTCTGGCTCTACCTCGGCCCGATCTCCGTGCAGCCGGTCGAGGTGGCGAAGTTCGCGCTGGTGCTGTGGGGTGCGCACGTGCTGGCCCGCAAGGGCGCGGCACTCGGCTGGTGGAAGGAACTGGCCACGCCGCTGTTCCCGGTGGTCGCCCTGCTGTTCGTACTCGTCGGCTACAACGACCTGGGCAGCATGCTCTGCCTGCTCGCGCTGGTGGTCGGGATGCTCTGGGCGGCGGGCGTGCGGACCCGGGTCTTCGCCGCGCTCACCGCGATCGGCCTGGCCGGCGTCGGCCTCCTGGTGGCAGCGGCCTCGCTCGGCGCCGGCTCCGGCTCCCGGGGCGCCGACAACTACCGGCTCGGCCGCCTCACGATGTGGCTCGACCCGCCCTCCCCGCGGACCTGCTTCGAACAGGAGCTGGACTACTGCTACCAGCTCGTGCAGGCCCGCTACGCGATCGGCAACGGCGGCTGGTTCGGCGTCGGCCTGGGCCAGAGCAGCTTCAAGTACGGCTGGCTGCCCGAGGCGCACAACGACTTCATCTTCGCCATCCTCGCCGAGGAGCTGGGGGTGGTCGGCTGCACAGTGATCCTGGTGCTGTTCGCCGTGCTGGCGTACACCGGGATGCGGATCGCCCGCCGGGTCGAGGACCCGTTCCGCCGGCTCGCCGCCGCCGGCGTGACCGCCTGGCTGGTCGGCCAGGCCGTCATCAACATCGGCGGCGTGACCGGGCTGCTGCCGCTGACCGGCGTACCGCTGCCGTTCATCTCCGACGGCGGCAGCGCCCTGGTGGTGACGCTCGCCGCGATCGGCATGCTCGCCTCGTTCGCCCGCGCCGAGCCGGACGCGGCGCGCGCGCTGCATGCCCGTCCGCCCGCCCGATGGGTCCGACTAGTGTGGGCCCCGTTGCCGCCGCTTCCCGGCCGGCGTCGCAAGGCGGCGCCGCCCCCGGCCGACCGAGGGTCCGTGCCCCGGTCCCGGCAGCGGCGGCAGGACGACCAGGCCGCGCCCCGCGGCGCCCGGCCCGACCGGGCGCGCGCCGGCGCGGCGAGCGAGAGGAGACGCTGATGGGTCCGCTGCGTTCGGTGGTGCTCTGCGGAGGGGGTACGGGCGGGCACATCTACCCGCTGCTCGCCTTCGCCGACTGCCTGCGCCGACACGACCCGAGCGTCCGGATCACCTGTCTGGGCACACCCAAGGGGCTGGAGAACGAGCTGATCCCGCCGGCCGGCTACGACCTGCGGCAGATCCCGGCGTACCAGCTGCCCCGGTCGGTGAACATGAGCCTGGTGCGTACCCCGGACCGGATGTGGAAGGCGGCCCGCGCCGCGGGCAAGGTGATCGACGAGGTCCAGGCCGACGCCGTGGTCGGCTTCGGGGGGTACGTCTCGGTGCCCGGTTATCTGGCCGCGTGGCGGCGGGAACTGCCCATCGTCATCCACGAGGTGAACGTGCCGCCGGGCGTGGCGAACCGGCTCGGGATGAAGTTCACCAAGAACGTCGCGGTGGGCTTCCCGCACCAGCCGGCCCAGGCCGAGGCGCTGCGCGACGCCCGGGTGGTCGGCGTGCCGCTGCGCCGGGGCATCGCCGGGCTGGACCGGGCCGCGCTGCGCGACGCCGCCCGCGCCCACTTCGGACTCCGCCCCGACCTGCCGGTGCTGTTCGTCGCCGGTGGCTCGCAGGGCGCCCGCTCGATCAACCTGGCCGTCTCCGGCGCGGCGAAGGAACTGGCCCGCAACGGTGTGCAGGTGCTGCACGTCATCGGCGCCCGCAACGAGCCGGTCTCCGTGCCCACCGACCTGCCGGTGCCGTACGTCACGCTGCCGTACCTGTCCGAGATGGAGCTGGGTTACGCCGCGGCCGACCTGATGCTGGGCCGGGGCGGCGCGATGACCTGCGCCGAGGTGGCCGCGATCGGCCTGCCCACCGTCTACGTGCCGTACCCGCACAGCAACCAGGAGCAGAAGCGCAACGCGCTGCCGGTGGTGGAGGCGGGCGGCGGTCTGCTGGTCGACGACGCCGAGGTGACCCCGGCCTGGGTGGAGCGGACGGTGATCCCGCTGATCCGGGACCCGCAGCGGCTGTACGCGATGAGCCACGCCGCAGCCGGGTACGGCCGCCGCGACGGCGACGTGGCGTTGCTGAACTTCGTCTACGAGGCGGTCTCCCGCTGATGAGGGACACCGCGACGGGAAGGTACGTCTGATGAACACCGCGCAGTTCACGCCCGCCGGCACCATGACGGCGGAGGACCTGGGCCGGATCCACCTGATCGGGGTGGGCGGGGTCGGGATGGCCGGGCTGGCCCGGCTGTTCCTCACCCGGGGTCTGCCGGTCTCCGGCAGCGAGCTGCGGGAGTGGCCGTCGCTGGCCGGCCTGCGGGCGCTGGGCGGCACGATCCACTCCACCCACGAGGCGTCCAACCTCGACGGCGTGGACACGGTGGTCTACTCCTCGGCCATCCCGCAGGACCACCTGGAGATGGTGGAGGCGCGCCGGCGGGGCCTGCGGGTGCTGCACCGCTCCGAGGCGCTCGCCGCCGCGATGACCGGCCGTCGCACGGTGGCGGTCGCCGGCACCCACGGCAAGACATCCACCACGTCGATGGTCACCATGGTGCTCCAGCAGGCCGGCACCGACCCGTCGTTCGTGATCGGCGGCGAGATCTCCGAGGTGGGTTCCGGCGCGCACCACGGCACCGGCGAGCACTTCGTGGTCGAGGCGGACGAGAGCGACCGCTCCTTCCTCATCTACCGTCCGTTCGTGTCGGTCGTCACGAACATCGAGGCGGACCACCTCAACACCTACGGCGACCTGGCCACGCTGGAGGCGGCGTTCGCCGAGTTCGCCCGGCTCACCGACCCGGCCGGTTTCGTGATCACCTGCGCCGACGACGCGGGCGGGCGCCGGCTGGCCGAGACGCTGCGCGCCGAGGGCCGCCGGGTCTGGACGTACGGCGAGTCCACCGACGCGGACCTGCGGATGAGCGAGGTCGTCTCGTCCGCGCACGGGGTGCGCTTCCAGGCCGAGGTCGAGGGCCGGCCGCTCGGCGAGATCCGGCTGCCCGTACCGGGCAAGCACATGGCCCTGAACAGCGCCGCCGCGGTGCTCACCGCGTACCTGCTGGAACTGCCGGTGGCCGCGGCGGAGGCCGCGCTCGGCGCGTTCCCGGGCGTGCGGCGGCGCTTCGAGCGCAAGGGCGTGGCCGACGGCGTGCTGGTCTACGACGAGTACGCCTACCACCCGACCTCGATGACGCTGGCGTTGCAGACGCTGCGGGAGGTCGCCGGCGACGGCCGGCTGATCGTGGTGTTCCAGCCGTACCGGCTCTACCGCACCCGCGACAACCAGGCGGAGATCGCCGCCGCGCTCGGCATCGCCGACGAGGTGGTGCTGCTGGAGGTCTTCGGCCCCGGTGAGACGCGCCGCCCGGGCGAGGGCTCGGCCGCGCTGATCCAGGAGGTGTCGCTGCCGGCCGAGCGGAAGGTGTTCGTCGAGTCGTGGGACGACGTGCCGGCCGAGGTGGCCCGGCGGGCGCGGACCGGCGACGTGGTGGTGACCATGGGCGCGCCGCCCATCTCGCTGATGGGTGACCAGCTGCTCGACGCCCTGCTCGCCCGCTCCGGCGGTGGCGCGGGGCTGGGCGCCGGCGTCGACCCGGACGGCGCGGCGACCCCGGCCGGATGAGTCCCGGCCCGGCCCGCGGCCGTACCCCCGGACCGGACGGCGGGGCGGGGCGGCGCAGCCCGGCCCGGCGCTGGCAGCTCGTGCGGGCGAACGCGGACGCCGTGCCGCCGTCGACCCGCCGGTTCATGGCCCGGGCCCGGCAGCGGCGGATGCGGGCCGCGCTGCCCTGGGCGGTCGCCGCCGCGGTGCTCGCCGTCGCGGGCCTGGTGGCGTGGACGGTGCTCGGCACCGGCCTGTTCGGCGTCCGCGAGGTACGGGTGGTCGGCGCGCGGCTGGTCACCCCGGTGCAGATCCGCGACGCGGCGGCGGTGCCGGACAACGCGCCGCTGGCCAGGGTGGACCTGGACGCGACGGCGCGCCGGGTCGGCACGCTGCCGCCGGTGGCGGACGCCACCGTGGAACGGGAGTGGCCGGGCACGCTCGTGATCCGGGTGCGGGAACGCACGCCGGTGGCGGTGGTGCCGCAGGGCGACGGCTTCGTGGTCGTCGACGGCTCGGGCGTGGTCTTCCAGCGGCTGGACCGGGCGCCGGACGGGTTGCCGCAGGTCCGGGTCGCCCGGCCCGGCCCCGACGACCCGGGTACGCGGGCCGGGCTGGCGGTGCTCGACGCGATGGGGGAGAAGCTGCGCGCGGAGCTGGTCGCGGTTGACGTGGCCGGCCTGGCCCGGATCACCCTGCTGCTGCGCGGCGAGCGTCAGGTCTTCTGGGGTGACGCCTCCCGGGGGGCGCAGAAGTCCACCGTGGCCACCGCGTTGCTGAGCCGCAAGGCGGACCGGATCGACGTCAGCGCGCCGGACGTGGTCACGTTCGAGTGACCCGCGGCTCAGCGAGCGGGCGTTGTGTCCCCTGTCGCTCGGTCGGCGACACGCCGGAACAGGTCCTTGGCTCCTGGCGCGGCGGCGCATACGTTGCCCCGAAGAGATCAGTGGTTGACATAACTCTAAGCCTCTAGTAGAGGGTGAGGGTTCAGCCGTCGGAGGCCACCGGGGAGTGTCCGACCGCTGATCCGGCCAAGCCGTGTGGGGTCGGCCCATGCCAATCTCGAAGGGAAAGGACCGGAGATGACACCTCCGCACAACTACCTGGCGGTCATCAAGGTCGTCGGCATCGGGGGCGGCGGCGTCAACGCCGTCAACCGGATGATCGAGGTTGGGCTCAAGGGCGTCGAGTTCATCGCGATCAACACCGATGCGCAGGCGCTGCTGATGAGCGACGCCGACGTCAAGCTCGACGTGGGCCGGGAGCTGACCCGGGGACTCGGCGCGGGCGCCAACCCGGACGTCGGCAAGAACGCCGCCGAGGACCACCGCGACGAGATCGAGGAGGTCCTCAAGGGCGCCGACATGGTGTTCGTGACCTGCGGCGAGGGCGGCGGCACCGGCACCGGCGGCGCGCCGGTCGTGGCGAACATCGCCCGTAAGCTCGGCGCGCTCACCATCGGCGTGGTCACCCGGCCGTTCTCGTTCGAGGGCAAGCGCCGGCAGGTCCAGGCCGAGGCGGGCATCGAGGAGCTGCGCAACCAGTGCGACACGCTCATCGTGATCCCGAACGACCGGCTGCTCGCGCTCGGCGACCGCAACATCTCCATGATGGACGCGTTCCGCACCGCGGACCAGGTGCTCCTCTCCGGTGTCCAGGGCATCACCGACCTGATCACCACGCCGGGTCTGATCAACCTGGACTTCGCCGACGTCAAGAGCGTGATGAGCGGCGCCGGCAGCGCGCTCATGGGCATCGGCAGCGCCCGGGGCGAGAACCGGGCCGTCGAGGCGGCCGAGGCGGCCATCTCCAGCCCGCTGCTCGAGCAGAGCATGGACGGTGCGCGCGGCGTGCTGCTCTCCATCGCCGGCGGGTCGGACCTCGGCCTGTTCGAGATCAACGACGCGGCGCAGCTGGTCACCGACGCGGCCCACCCGGACGCGAACATCATCTTCGGCGCGGTCATCGACGACGCGCTCGGCGACGAGGTGCGGGTCACGGTGATCGCGGCGGGCTTCGACGGGGGTACGCCGGCGTACAAGGCGGTCGAGCCTCCGCGCAAGAGCAACCAGAACCCGCCGGCCCAGCCGAACGCGCCGGTGAGCCCGCCGGCCACCATGCCGGCGCCGCAGCAGCCGTCGCGCCGGGTGCTCTTCGACGACGTCGACGTGCCCGACTTCCTCAAGAACGGGTCCTGAGCCGCGCCGATGACGGAGTCACAGACGGCGGTGCGGCCCGAGCGGCGCGCCGAACTCGCGGCCGGACTGGCCCGGGTCCGGGCCCGCATCGCCGACGCCTGTGCGGCGGCCGGGCGGCAGCGCGACGAGGTCACACTGGTCGCGGTGACCAAGACGTACCCGGCGGCGGACGTGGTCGCGCTGGCCGGGCTCGGCGTGACCGACGTCGGGGAGAACCGCGACCAGGAGGCGGCGCCGAAGGCGGAGGCGGTGTCCGCCGCCGGGGCCGCGCCGCGCTGGCACTTCATCGGCCAGTTGCAGCGCAACAAGGCCCGCTCGGTGGTCCGGTACGCCGACGTGGTCCAGTCGGTGGACAGCGTCCGGCTGGCCGCCGCGCTGGACACCGCCGCCGGTGCGGTCCGGGACCGGCCGCTGGACGTGCTGGTGCAGGTGAGCATCGACGGCGACCCGGCCCGGGGCGGGGCGCTGCCGGGTGTGGCCGATCCGCAGCGCGGGCTCGACCCGGTGGCCGCCGCGGTGGCCGGCGCCGACGGCTTGCGCCTGGCGGGCCTGATGGCGGTGGCGCCGCTGGGCTGGGAGCCGGACCGGGCGTTCGCCCGGCTGGCCGAGGTGGCGGCGCGGCTCCGGGCCGACCATCCGGACGCGACGGTGCTGTCGGCAGGCATGAGCGGAGACCTGGAGAGCGCGATCGGGTACGGCGCGACACATGTCCGTGTCGGCAGCGCGTTGCTCGGAATGCGCCCTGCGCTGCGGTAGCCTCAGCAGGACGGAAGCAAATTACATCAGTGTTGTTCAGGACGGCGTTCCCGTAGCCGGGGGCCGTGACGGGCGGACCGCGAACCGCACGTCAGGGGATTGCCGATCCGGTCCGGTGGGCATGATCGTCCACTCGTGATCAAGCGACACGGCACGGGGGCGCGTGCCGCACGGCGGACGGAAGGGCGCGGGGATGGGTGCACTGCGCAAGGCGGGGGTCTGGCTCGGTCTCGTCGAGGAGGACGACGAGCGGGCGTACGAGGACGGTGGCTACGACAAGGGTGGCTACCGGGACTCGTCGCGCTACCGGTCGAGCCGGTACGCCGAGGAGTTCGCCGACGAGGACGACGACGAGGCCGAGGAGCCGCCGACGACGCGCGGCCGGCTCAGCGACCGTGGCCGGCTGTCCGAGCGCGCCTCCAGCCGCGCCGTCGACGCCGACCGGGCCGAGGGCGAGCGCCCGGAGCGGGCCGAGCGGTCCAGCGTGCGGTCGATCACCCGGTCCTCCGCCGGTGACACCTCGGGCGCCCTGAGCTACCACACCCGGGACAACCTCGCGCTCGCGCCGCAGGCCCAGCCGCGCGAGCGGGAGCGCGTGGCGCCGGAGGACGAGCAGCGCTACCAGATCACCACGCTGCACCCGACCACGTACCGCGAGGCGCGGACCATCGGCGAGCACTTCCGTGACGGCGTACCGGTGATCATCAACCTCACCGAGATGGACGAGGCGGACGCCCGCCGGCTCGTCGACTTCGCCGCCGGGCTCGCGTTCGGTCTGCGCGGTACGATCGAGCGCGTGACCAACCGGGTGTTCCTGCTCTCACCGGCCAACGTCCAGGTCACCGCGGAGGACAAGGCCAAGATCGCTGAGGGCGGCTTCTTCAGCCTGAGCTGAGCCGCACGACCGAGGGACGTCGCCTGCCGTGTTGTCGATCCTGTTCCAGGTGCTCTACCTGCTGCTGTACATCTTCCTAATTGTCCTTTTGGCGCGATTTGTTCTTGGCGCGGTGCTGGCCTATGGTCGCCGCTGGCAACCGGGGCGCGGAGCGTCGGCGGGACTGGAAGTCGTGTGGAGCGTCACTGATCCGCCCCTGCGAGCGTTGAGGCGTGTGATCCCACCACTGCGAATTGGTACCGTGAGCATCGACCTGGCCTCCCTTGTGCTCCTGGTTATCCTGTTCGTGCTGATGGAGTTCGTGTTTAGGCGCCTGATCTTCGCGTTTGCCTGACCAGAGCGCTTTCGCGGCCGCAACTGACCCGAGGAGTTTCGATGCCGCTGACCCCGGCCGACGTCCACAACGTCGCCTTCAAAAAGCCGCCGATCGGCAAGCGGGGGTATGACGAGGAGGAGGTTGACGCCTTCCTGGACGAGGTCGAGCGTGAGCTGGCCCGTCTGATCGAGGAGAACAACGAGCTGCGCGCCCAGGTGGAGCGCGGCGGTCGGGGTGGCGCTCCCGCCGGCCCCGGCGGCGACGCCCGCCTCGCGGCGGAGCTCAACGACGTCAAGGCCCAGCTCGACCGGGTGCAGCGCGACAAGGCGGCCGCCGAGCAGGCGGCCCGCGCGATGCAGGCCGAGCTGGAGCAGGTCCGCACGCAGGGCGGCCCGGCCGGCGTGACCGCTGACGGCGAGCAGCAGGCGCTGCGGGTGCTCATGATGGCCCAGCGCACCGCCGACGACCACGTCTCCGACGCCCGTCGCGAGGCCGACCAGCTGCTCTCCGAGGCCCGTTCGAAGGCCGAGGAGGTCACCCGGGAGGCGCGCGCCAAGGCCGACGCCCTGGAGCGGGACGCCCGCCAGCGGCACCAGGAGGCCATGGGCGGCCTGGACGCCAAGCGCACCGCGCTGCAGAAGCACATCGAGGAGCTCAAGCAGTTCGAGCGCGAGTACCGCACCCGCCTCAAGGCGTACCTGGAGAGCCAGCTGCGTGACCTCGACGGTCGCGGCCAGGGTCTCGAGGTGGAGATGAACCGCACCGAGGGCACCCGTGCCACCGGCAGCAACGGTCTCGCCGCGGCCGGCCTCGCCGGTTCCTACGGCGGTGGCCGCGCGGGCTCGCTCGAGTCCGGCCGCTGATCCCGCGTCGGTGGCCGTCCCCGTGACGGCCACCGACCGCCCAGACCGACACGACGCGGCCGGGGGTGAGCCGTGGTAGCCGCCAGCATCCTGCTCATCCTCGTCGCGGTCGTGCTGCTGATCGCCGGTCTCGCCGGCGGGTCCAGCCTCCTGCTCATCGTCTCGATCGCGGCCAGCCTGCTGTCCGCCGTCGCCTTCGTCGCGTTCGCCCGCCAGGCCGCCGCGACGCGGGCCACGGCCGGCCGGGAGACCGGTCCGCGCGTACGGACCGCGCACACCTTTTCGTCCCCGGACGAACCGGTGAGCCCGGTCCCGCACCACACGTCCACGGTCGGCGCCGGCGGATCCGGGTGGCGGCAACCGCCCGGGTCTCCGGTGACCGAACCGGACGACGTCCCGCCGCCGGCCGCGTACTCGCCGCCGGCCGAACCGGCCGCCGGGCCGTACGAGGCCGAACCGGCCGCGGGGCCGTACGAGGCCGGGCCGTACACGTCGGCGTTCGACGCCGAGCCCGCCGGGCCGTACGCGGCGACGGTGGACACGGACCCGGTCGTCGCGGACGCGGCGCCCTACTCGCCGCCCGGCCCGCGTGTGCCGGAGACCGCCCGGCCCACCTCGCCCGCACCGGGCGGGCCGTTCGACGGCGACCCGCCGGCCGAACTCCTCTCCGACGGCGAGGTTGCCCGGCTGGTCCGGCTGCCCGGCGAGGTCCTGGTGGTCGACGGCCACCCCCGCTTCCACATGCCCGACTGCCCGCACCTGGTGGGCCGGGACGACGAGCCACTGCCGGTCGCCGAGGCGGTCGCGCTGGGCTTCACCCCGTGTGCGCACTGCGCCGCCGCCACCACCCTGCTCGCCGAGGCCCGGCCGCGCTGACCATGACGATCGCGGACGACACACTCACCGTCGCGGTGCGGGTGAAGCCCGGAGCGTCCCGTGCCCGGGTGGGCGGGCGGTTCGACGGGCCGTACGGTCCCGCGCTCGTCGTCGCGGTGCACGCGCCGGCGGTCGACGGCCGCGCCACCGAGGCGGCCCGGCGCGCGCTCGCCGACGCGCTCGGCGTCCGGCCGGCGACCGTGTCGCTGCGGTCCGGCGCCGCCAGCCGCGACAAGCTCTTCCTGGTCGAGCGCCCGCACGACGGGCTGCCCGAGGTGCTGCGCCGGCTGCGCGACGGCAGCACGGCGTGAGGTCCGGTCGGGCCGGCCGGCGATGACCCCGGGGCTCGACGTCGCGTTGCTCGTGGGCGCCGCCGTGCTGCTGGTCGCGGTGGGCGCGGTGCGGTTCTCCACCCGGCTCGGCGTGCCGAGCCTGCTGGTCTACCTGGCGCTGGGGGTGCTACTCGGCGAGGCGGGGCTGGGCATCCGCTTCGACGACGTCGAGCTGACCCGGGTGCTCGGCTTCTGCGCGCTCATCGTGATCATCGCCGAGGGCGGCCTGACCGCGCGGTGGAGCACGTTGCGGCCGGTGCTGGGCCTGGCCGCGGCGCTGTCCACCGTCGGTGTGGTGGTCAGCATCGTGGTCGTCGGCGTAGTGGTGCACCTGCTGCTCGGCCTGGACTGGCGGCTGGCCCTGCTCTACGGCGCGGTGCTCTCCTCCACCGACGCGGCGGCGGTGTTCGCCACGCTGCGCCGGTTGCGCCTGCCGCCCCGGCTGGTCGCCGCGCTGGAGGCGGAGTCCGGCGTGAACGACGCCCCGGTCGTCCTGCTGGTGCTGGTGCTGTCCCGCGCCGGGGCCGGGGTCGCCCACCCCTGGTGGTACGAGGTGCTGCTGGTCGGCTACGAGCTGAGCGCGGGCGCGGCGGTCGGGGTCGGCGCCGGGCTGGCCGGCCGGTACGCGCTGCGCCGGGCCGCGCTGCCGTCGGCCGGCCTGTACCCGATCGCGGTGGTCGGCTTCACCGTGCTCGCGTACGCGGCCGGCTCGGTGCTGCACGCCTCGGGTTTCCTCGCCGTGTACGTCGCGGGCGTGCTGCTCGGCAACTCCCGGCTGCCGCACCGGCAGGCCATCCTCGGTTTCGCCGACGGGCTGGCCTGGCTGGCCCAGATCGGGTTGTTCGTGCTGCTGGGCCTGCTGGTCTCGCCGCGCCGGCTGGACTCGGCGGTGCTGCCGGCCGTGATCACCGGGCTGGCCCTGCTGCTGCTCGCCCGGCCGCTGTCGGTGGCGATCTCCGCGCTGCCGTTCCGGGTGAACCTGCGCGAGCAGTTGTTCCTGTCCTGGGCCGGGCTGCGCGGCGCGGTGCCGGTGGTGCTGGCGACCATCCCGCTGTCGCTGCACGTACCGGGGGCGGACCGCCTGTTCGACGCGGTCTTCGTCCTGGTGGTGATCTTCACGTTGCTCCAGGCGGGCACGCTGGCGCGGGCGGCCCGGCGGCTGGGCGTGACCGCACCGGCCGAGGCGAGCGAGATCCTGCTGGAGACGGCCCCGCTGGAGCGGATGCGCGCCGATCTGCTCCAGTTGGAGGTGCCGCCCGGGTCGCGGCTGGCCGGGGTGCACGTGGACGAGCTGCGGCTGCCTGTCGGTGCCGCGGTCACCCTGGTGCTGCGCGACGGCGTCGGTTTCGTGCCGGGCGCGGACACCCGGCTCAAGGTCGGGGACAGCCTGCTCATCGTGGCCACCGCCGGTGTACGGGACGAGACCGAGCGGCGGCTGCGGGCGGTGAGCCGCCGGGGCCGGTTGGCGAGGTGGTTCGGGGAGTACGGCGAGGAGCCGGCCCGCTGATCTGCTACCGTTCCTTTTGCCCCGATTGATGGCAGTCCGGGGCGAATACGTGGGACTACGGTGCGGCACGTTGTCGGACGCCTGTACGTTCCGTATTCTTGCCAACCTCCGGAGTGCACGGCGGGCCGCTCGCCGTGCACCCTTCCGTACGCGGGGGACGCCGACGTGGGCGTCCCCGCCCACGCACCGCTGACCGCCGCTCCGCGCGGCTGAGGGAGCTGACGATGGCGAAGCCAGCCGACACCAGGACCGCCGGTCGCAAGCCGGTGGCGAAGGCCACCCGCAGCGCGGCGGAGACCGAGAAGATCCGGGCCGCCCTGGCGGCACGGCGGGACGAGCTCACGGCCGAGTACGATCAGACGCTGAGCGAGATCACCGAGCTGCAGCGCGAGCGGCTGACCGACTCGGCCGGGGACGACCAGGCCGACACCGGGACCAAGACGTTCGAGCGGGAGCAGGAGATCTCTCTCGCCAACAGCATCAAGGAACGAATCACGCAGGTCGAGCGCGCCCTGGAGCGCCTCGACGAGGGTGGCTACGGCTGGTGCGAGCGGTGCGGCAACCCGATCCCGGTGGAGCGGCTCGCCGCGTTCCCGTCGGCCACCCTCTGCGTGACGTGCAAGCAGCTGGAGGAGCGGCGCTGATCACCGCTCCCCGGCGGCCGTACGGCAGACGGTGACCACACCGTCGCGAACGTCGATGGGGAGCAGATGACCGCAGCACCGCCCGCCGGGGCCGGCACCACCGAGTCGGGCGCCGGCGCGCCTCGCCGTAAGGCCGTCGGCCTGCTGCTCGGCGTGTCCCTGTTCTCGCTGCTGGCGGATCTCGGCACGAAGCAGCTCGCGCTCGCCGAGCTGACCGGCCGGGAACCGGTGTCGCTGCTCGGTGGCGCGGTCTACCTCAGCCTCACCCGCAACAGCGGCGCGGCCTGGAGCATCGGCTCGGACCACACCTGGGTCTTCCCGATCATCACGTTCGTGGTGGTCGGGTGGATCGCCTGGATGGCGTTGCGGCTGCGCTCGCTGCCCTGGGCGGTGTCGCTGGGACTGGTGCTGGGCGGTGCGCTGGGCAACCTGATCGACCGGATCTTCCGCGCGCCGGGGCACTTCGTCGGCCACGTGGTCGACATGATCAGCCTCTTCGACCCGTACGGCCAGGTCTGGCCGGTGTTCAACCTGGCCGACAGCTCGCTGGTGTGCGGCGTGGTGCTCGCGGTCTTCCTGGAGCTGACCGGCCGCCAGCGCGACGGCTCCCGGCTGCGCGACGAGAAGCGCGACGACGCCGCCCCGGCCGAGCAGCGGGAGAGCGCGTGACCTCCGCGTTCGCCGCCGCCGGCGACACCCGCTCCCTGCCCGTGCCGGACGGCCTCGACGGGATGCGCCTGGACCAGGCCGTGTCCCGGCTGTTCGGGCTCTCCCGCACCGCCGCCGCCGGCCTGATCGACGCCGGCGACGCGCTCGTCGACGGCGTGGTCCGGCCCAACTCGCACAAGGTCAAGGCGGGCTCGTGGCTGGAGGTCACGCTGCCCGCGCCGCCGGCACCGCCGACTGTGGTGCCGCAGGCGGTGCCCGGCCTGACCGTGGTGTACGCCGACGACGACATCGTGGTGGTGGACAAGCCGGTCGGGGTGGCGGCCCACCCCAGCCCGGGCTGGACCGGCCCCACGGTGATCGGCGGGCTGGCCGGCATCGGCCACCGGATCTCCACGAGCGGCGCCGCCGAGCGGCAGGGCGTGGTGCACCGGCTCGACGTGGGCACCACCGGGATCATGGCGGTGGCCAAGAGCGAGCGCGCGTACACCGCGCTGAAGCGGGCGTTCAAGTACCGCGAGGTGGAGAAGCGCTACCACGCCGTGGTGCAGGGCCACCCGGACCCGCTGAGCGGCACCATCGACGCGCCGATCGACAGGCACCCGCACCACGACTACCGCTGGGCCGTGGTCTCCGGCGGCAAGCCGAGCATCACCCACTACGACACGATCGAGGCGTTCCCCGCCGCCAGCCTGCTCGACGTGCGGCTGGAGACCGGGCGTACGCACCAGATCCGGGTGCACTTCTCCAGCATGCGGCACCCCTGCGTGGGTGACCTGACCTACGGCGCGGACCCGACGCTGTCGGCCCGGCTGGGGCTGGCCCGGCAGTGGCTGCACGCCCGCTCGCTGAGCTTCGCGCACCCGGGCACGGGCGACGAGGTGACGTTCGTCAGCGAGTACCCGGACGACCTGGCCCGCGCGCTGGAGATCCTGCGCGACTGACGTGAGCGACGATCCCGCGCCGCCGCGCCGGTCCCGGTCCGCCGCGCTGACCTGGATCGCGCTGGCCTGCGCGCTCGTGGTGCTGGTGGTCGCGGTGGCCCAGCGGCGGGACCGGCCGGTGAGCGACCGCACTGTCGGCGAGGTGACCCGGGTCGGCGTGAGCGACGGCGCGAGCATCCCGGCGTACCTGCGGGCCGCCGGGGACGAGCTGGCCCGCCTCGACGCCCCCGACGGCTACGCGCTCGTCTCGTTCGACGGCTACCTGACCCCGGCGCGGGCGGCCGCCGCGCTGGACGGCACGCGGGTCTCGGCGGTGGTGGCGCGGGTACCGCTGCCCGGCCGGCAGACCGAGATCGTCCGGATCGCGGCGCTGCGCCTGCCCCAGGACCTGGTGGCCGGCATGGCCGGCGTCGCGACGCGCAAGGACGCCGAGGCCGCGGACTACCGCTCCCGCGCCGCCGCGACCACCGCCGATCCGGAGCTGCGCCGGGTGTACGACAGTGGCGCCGAGGTCGCCGCGCGCGAGGCCGAGGCGTACCGGACGGGCTGCGCCTGCGTCTACGCCGCGGTGGTGAGTGCCGCACCGGAGGCCCTGCGCGCGCTCGCCGGGCGTCCGGGCGTGCGGGTGGTGGACCCGGCGCCGGAGGTCCGCCGCCTGGACCGGACCGTGTTCACCCCGCCGCTGCCCGAGCAGCGTGACGTGGTCCGCCCACCCGCCGACGGCGAACCCACCGAGGCAGGCGGAATGGGCGATTCGTCGGAAGCTGCACGGACGGTGAGCGGACCTTCACCCACCGCCCCGGCGCCGGGCGGCGGCTCCGGGGCACCCAACCCCGCTCCCACCTCCTGAGACATCGGGGCCCGCGGTGACCGGGCCGATCCCATGGTGCGGCAGGCCGCCGGGCGATGTGCGGCGCGGGGAGTGGTCCGAATAGGGTTTCGTTCGTAGCCTGTCAGGCGGAGATCGATGGGCTGGGGGAGGGCGAATCCTTGGACGGCAGCGAGACCGGCTGGGGTCGGCAGGGCGAGCCGGCACCGCGGTGGCGGGCGCTGCTCGACCGGGCCCGGCTCGGCGGTCGCGGCGCGGAGCACGCCGACGCCGACCGGCACGTCGAGGAGCAACCGGCGCCGCCGCCCGACCCGCTGCCCCGTCGTGCCGCGGGCACCGGGTGGACCGGGCGCGCCACCGCCGTCGGCCGCGCGCCCGACGGGTCGTACGGCGCCGAGCCCGGCTACCGCGCCGAGGCCACGTTCCGGGTCGACCCGGCCTTCCGCGCCGATCCCCGCCACGACGGCGAGCCGGCCTACCGGGCCGAACCGGCGTACCGCAGCGACCCGGAGCCGTCCTGGCGCACCGGGCAGCCCTACCCGGCCGAGCCGTCCTGGCGCGCCGAGCCGTCGATCGCGCCGGACCCGCCCTTCGCCGCCGAGCCCCGGCCGGAGCCGTCATGGCGCGCCGAACCGGCACGGCCGGAGCCGCACGGCCGGGCCGAGGCGCCGGCCGAGTCCCGGTACTCCCTTCTCGACAGCGGCTACCGGCCCGCGCCGCCGCCTGCCGAGTCCCGGTACGCCCTGCTCGACCGGGGCCGCTACCGGCCGGACGTCCCGCCCGCGCCGGAACCGGTGGTGCCCGCGCCGCGCAGCCCGCTGGAGGGCCGCTCCGGCCGGGCGGGCCGGGCCGCGCCGGCCCAGGCGAAGTGGCGTGCCCCCGAGCCGGACGCCGAGCTGGAACGCGCCACCAGCGTGCTGCGCCGCGAGCTGGGCACCCCCCGGGTGCTCGCCTTCGCCAACCCCAAGGGCGGCGTGCACAAGACCACCGCGACGGTGCTCGCCGCCGCCACCGTGGGCAGCGTCCGCGGGCGCGGCGTGCTCGCCTGGGACGACAACGAACTGCGCGGCACGCTCGGTCTGCGAGCCGGCAGCGCCCGGCACGCCCGTACCATCCGCCACCTGATCCACGACCTGGCGCAGATCGAGATCCTCGAGGGCAACACGCTGCTGTCGCACCTCGACGACTACCTGCGGCACGCCTCCGACGGCTCGTACGACGTGCTGGCCGGCGAGGAGAGCCCGCGCTTCGCCCAGCGGCTCGACCAGTTCACCGTCAAGCGGGTGCTGGAGCTGCTGCGCCGCACCCACGAGGTGGTCTGCGTGGACACCGGCAACAACGTGGAGAGCCCGAACTGGCGCACCGTCATGCAGGCCGCCGACCAGCTCGTGGTGACCACCGTGCCGCGCGAGGACGCGGCGTTCAGCGCGGACTGGATGCTCGACCTGCTGCACGAGGAGGGCATGGGGGAGCTGGCCGACAACGCGGTCACGTTGATCTCCTGCCCGACGCCGGGGCGTACCTCGTTGCAGGACGACCTGGAACGGCACTTCGCCACCCGTACCCGGGCGGTCGCCGTGGTGCCCTACGACCCGGCGCTGGAGACCGGCTCCTCGATCGAGTACCACCAGCTCCAGGCCGAGACCCGCAACGCCTGGCTCAAGGCGGCAGCGGTGATGGTGGAACCGTTCGCGCGCTGAGCGGTGACCACCGCCCCGCGCCGTGCCCGGGCCTGAGAGGATCAACGGGTGAGTCCGGACACCCCTGAGCCCGAGCGGGCGCGCGAGCGCACCGACGGCACCGACGCGCGTACCGGCGACGCCGTCCCGCGTACCGGAAACGCCCCGTGGCCCGGCGACGGCGCGTGGCCCGCGCGCGAGCAGCCGCCCGGCTGGCCCGGCGGCCTGCCGGTACCGGCAGGCACGCCGGTCACCGCGCCCGGCGCCGACCCGCTAGCCGGGTACCCCGGCGTGGTGGCGCAGCTACCTGGCGCCGACGCCGGCCGGTCCGGCCGCCCGCTGCTCACCGCGCTGGCCGTGGTCGCGCTGCTCACCGCGCTCGGCGTCCCGCTGGGCCTGCTGTGGGCGTGGGCGGCGCCCGCCACCCCGGTACGGCAGACCCCGGCGGGCGCGGTCTACGCGACCACCCAGCCGGAGCAGCCGATCGCCGCGGACGGCTGGTTCAGCCTCCTGACGCTCGGCTTCGGTGTGCTCGCCGCGATCGCCCTGTGGGTGGTGCTGCGCCGCCGGCGCGGCCCGGCCGGCCTGGTCGCGGTGACGCTCGGCGGTCTCGGCGCGGCAGTGGTGGCCTGGCAGGTCGGCCGCCGGATCGGGCTGTCGACGTTCCAGCGGCTGGTGGAGACCGCGCCGCCGGGAACCGCCTTCACCAAGCCCGTCGACCTGCGCGCCGGTGGCGTCGACTGGTACGGCCCGCTGCCGTTGCCGCACGGGAACCTGCTGCTCGCCGCGTTCGGCGCCGCCGTCACGTACACGCTGCTGGCGGGCTGGTCGCGGTGGCCGTCGCTGCGGCCGGAGCCGGAGCTCGACGCGACCTGGCCGCCGCCCCCGCCCGGGTTCAGTTCGGCGCCGGGGGACCAGCCAGCTCGCTGAGCGGCACCGGCACCGCGCGCACCTGCCGCAGCAGCGCCGTCTCCCGGTTGAGCAGGCGCAGCTCGGCGCGCAGCCGGCCGGCCGTGTCGTCGGCGGCGAGCAGCCGCTGCCGGTCGGCGACGGTCAGCGCGGCGGTCGCGGCGACCAGGTGCGACAGGACCGTCGGATCCTCCGGCAGCTGCTCGGTGATCTCCTGCTGGTCCGGCCGGATCAGGCCGAGATATTGCCGGAACACCGAGATCACCCGGGCCGCCAGCAGGTCGGAGACCTCGTCCGGGCCGTCCGGCTCGGGCAGCCACTCCACCTCGGCGGTCAGGTACGGCTCGGCGGAGTCGTCGACCTCGGCGACCCGGAAGCGCCGCCGCCCCACCGTGACGATGTCGAAGCCGCCGTCGGCCAGCTCGGTGACCTGCCGCAGTTCGGCGGTGCAGCCGACCTCGTGCAGGGTGACCTCGCCGCCGGCCGGCCCGGCGCGACCCGGCGGCCCGGCCGGCGCGACCTCCCAGCCGGCCTGGATCGCGACCACGCCGAACTCGCGCGGCGCGCCCTCGGGCAGCCCCACGAGGTGGCGCACCAGCGCCTTGTAGCGCTCCTCGAAGATGTGCAGCGGAAGGACCAGCCCGGGGAAGAGGACGGTCCCGAGCGGGAACACCGGCAGCCGTGCGCTCACGTGATCGAGCGTATCGCCAACGCGCCCACCCGCGCGTGTCCCGGCTCACCGTCCCGGCGTGCGGGCGGGCCCGGCCGGTGACACCGGTGGCGGCCTAGACTCGCAGGCGTGCTGAATCGGATCGACCTGCGCGGCGGTGTCCGTGACCCGCGCCGCCTGCTGCCCCGTGCCCAGCTCGACGTCTCCGTGGCGGTCGAGCGGATCCGCCCGCTCGTGGAGGCGGTCCGGGACCATGGGTACCCGGCGATCCGGGAGGCGAGCGAACGGTTCGACGGCGTCTCCCCGGAGCGGCTGCGGGTGCCGGTCGAGACGATCCGCGCCGCCGAGGGCGAGCTGGACCCGCAGGTCCGCGCCGCGCTGCTGGAGTCGATCACCCGGGCTCGCAAGGTCCACGACGACCAGCGCCGCACCGACCACACCACGACCGTGGTGCCCGGCGGCACGGTGACCGAGCGGTGGGTGCCGGTCGACCGGGTCGGCCTCTACGTCCCCGGCGGCCTGGCCATGTACCCGTCGACCGTCGTGATGAACGTGGTGCCGGCCCAGGCGGCCGGGGTGCGCTCCCTGGTGGTGGTGAGCCCGCCGCAGAAGGACAACGACGGCCTGCCCGACCGCCGGGTCCTCGCGGCCTGCGCGCTGCTCGGCGTGGACGAGGTGTACGCCGTCGGCGGCGCCCAGGCGGTCGCCATGCTCGCGTACGGCGCCACCGTCGACCCGGCCGGGGACGAGCGCTGCGAGCCGGTCGACATGATCACCGGTCCGGGCAACATCTGGGTCACCGCCGCGAAGCGGCTGCTGCGCGGCGTGGTCGGCATCGACGCCGAGGCCGGCCCGACCGAGATCGCGATCCTGGCCGACGACACCGCCGACCCGGCGCACGTCGCCGCCGATCTGATCAGCCAGGCCGAGCACGACCCGCTGGCCGCGAGCGTGCTGGTCACCCCGTCCACCGCGCTGGCCGACGCGGTCGACGCCGAGCTGGCCCGGCAGGCGCCCGCGGCCAAGCACGCCGAGCGGATCGGCACGGCGCTGCGCGGCGAGCAGAGCGGCGTGGTCCTGGTCGACGACCTGGAGGCGGGCCTGCGGGTGGTCGACGCGTACGCGGCCGAGCACCTGGAGATCCAGACCGAGAACGCCCGCGAGTGGGCGCTGCGGGTACGCAACGCCGGTGCGATCTTCGTGGGCGCCTGGTCGCCGGTGTCGCTCGGCGACTACTGCGCCGGCTCCAACCACGTGCTGCCCACCGGCGGCTGCGCCCGGCACTCCTCCGGCCTGTCCGTGCAGTCCTTCCTGCGCGGCGTCCACCTGATCGAATACACGCAGGACGCGCTGCGCGACGTGGCCCCGCACGTGGTCACCCTGGCGACCGTGGAGGACCTGCCCGCGCACGGCCAGGCGGTCAGCGTCCGGTTCCCCGACGGCGGCGCGTCGTGACCACGCTCGACGACCTGCCCATCCGCGACGACCTGCGCGGGCGCACGCCGTACGGGGCGCCGCAGCTCGACGTGCCGGTGCGGCTGAACACCAACGAGAACTCCTACCCGGTGCCCGAGCCGGTGGTGGAGGCGATCGGCAAGGCTGTCGCCGCCGAGCTGCGCGACCTCAACCGCTACCCGGACCGGGACGCGGTGGCGCTGCGCGCCGACCTCGCCGCCTACCTGGGACACGGGCTCACCGCCGACCACGTGTGGGCGGCGAACGGCTCCAACGAGATCCAGCAGCAGCTGCTCCAGGCGTTCGCCGGTCCCGGGCGTACCGCGCTCGGCTTCACCCCGGCGTACTCGATGCACCCGCTGCTGGCGCTCGGCACCGGCACCCGGTGGGTGCCCGCCCGGCGCGGCGCGGACTTCGGTCTCACCGCCGGCGAGGCGGTGGCCCAGGTCCGCGAGCACCGGCCGGACGTGGTGTTCCTCTGCTCGCCGAACAACCCGACCGGCACCGCGCTCGACCCGGCGGTGGTCGCCGCCGTGCTGGACGAGGCGCCCGGCATGGTGATCGTCGACGAGGCGTACGCCGAGTTCGCCCGGCCCGGCACGGTGAGTGCGCTCGCCGTGCTGCCCGGCCACCCGCGGCTGGTGGTGACCCGCACCATGAGCAAGGCGTTCGGGTTCGCCGGCGGCCGGCTCGGCTACCTGGCCGCCGACCCGGCGGTGGTGGACGCGGTGCAGCTGGTAAGGCTGCCGTACCACCTGTCCGCGCTCACCCAGGCCGCCGCCCGCGCGGCGCTGGCGCACCGGGACGCCCTGCTCGGCACCGTGACCGCGATCATGGAGCAGCGGGACCGGATCGTCGCCGAGCTGCGCGCCCGGGGCCACCGGGTGGCCGACAGCGACGCCAACTTCGTGCTGTTCGCCGTCGAGGGGGACCAGGCGGTGGCCTGGCGTACCCTGCTCGATGCCGGCGTGCTGGTGCGCGACGTCGGCCTGCCCGGCTGGCTGCGCGTCACCGCCGGAACCCCGACCGAGACCGACGCCTTCCTCACCGCGATGGAGACAGTTTCATGAGCCGGATCGCCCGGATCGAGCGGGTCACAAACGAGACGAAGGTGCTCGTCGAGATCGACCTCGACGGCACCGGCAAGGCCGACATCGAGACCGGCGTCGGCTTCTACGACCACATGCTCAACCAGATCGCCCGGCACGGCGGCTTCGACCTGACCGTGCACACCGTCGGCGACCTGGAGATCGACGCGCACCACACGATGGAGGACACCGCGCTCGCGCTGGGCGCCGCGTTCGACCGGGCGCTGGGCGACAAGGCCGGCATCCGGCGGTACGGCTCGGCCACCGTCCCGATGGACGAGGTGCTGGTCCGCGCCGCCGTCGACCTGTCCGGCCGCCCGTACGTGGTGCACGACGAGCCGGCGCTGGCCCCGTACATCGGGCCGGTCTACCCGACGAGCATGACCCGGCACATCTGGGAGTCGTTCGGTCAGTCGGCCCGGATCACGCTGCACGTGGACGTGCTGCGCGCGGCCCGTCCCGGCGGCCACCCGGACGCCCACCACGTGGTCGAGGCGCAGTTCAAGGCCGTCTCCCGCGCGCTGCGCGAGGCCACCGCGCTGGACCCGCGTAACGCGGGTGTGGTGCCGTCCACGAAGGGTGCTCTCTAATGAAGGTGCTGCCCACCCTTCTGTTGATCCTGGCCGGCCTGCTGGTCGGCGGGACGTGGTCGCTGCTCAAGCAGGGCGCTCCCCGCGCCGCCGTGGTGATCACCGGCCTGCTGGCCGTGCTGGCCACCGTCGCCGGGGTGCTCTGGCTGCTGCCGGGGGAGAGCTGATGGCACGGGTGGTGGTGCTCGACTACGGCTCGGGCAACCTGCGTTCGGCCGAGCGCGCGGTGGAGCGGGCCGGCGCCGACGTGACAGTCACCGACGACCTGGACGCCGCCGCGTCGGCCGACGGCCTGGTGGTGCCGGGCGTCGGCGCGTTCGCCGCGTGCATGGCCGGGATCGAGGCGCTGGGCGCCGGGCCGGTCATCGCCGACCGGGTCGCCGCCGGGCGGCCGGTGCTGGGCATCTGCGTCGGCATGCAGATCCTCTTCGGGCACGGCGAGGAGCACGGCGTGGTCACCAAGGGGCTGGGGCTGCTGCCCGGCGGCGTGACCCGGCTGCCCGCGCGGCGGTTGCCGCACATGGGCTGGAACACCGTGCGCCCGCCGGCCGGCTCGGCGCTGTTCGCCGGGCTGCCGGACGGCACCCGGTTCTACTTCGTCCACTCCTACGGGGTGACCGACCCGGTGGCGCTGGCCGAGGCGGGCGCCACGGTGACCACGGCGCACCACGGCGCGGACTTCGTCGCGGCGGTGGAGCGGGGGCCGCTGTCGGCCGCGCAGTTCCACCCGGAGAAGTCGGCCGACGCCGGGGCCGCGCTGCTGCGCAACTGGCTCGGCACGCTGTGACCGGCCCGCGGGCGTCCGCGTGAGCAAGGAGCGGGCCCGCCGCCGCGCGGAGCGCGAGGCCGAGCAGGAGCGGGCGCGCGCCGCCCGGGCCCGCCGGGTGGCACGCCGGGAGCGGCGTCGTTCTCTGGTACGCCGGCTGACGCCGTCGCCGCGGCGCGGCCGTACCGGCCGGTTGCATCGGCACACCCGCCGTGAGCGGGCGACGATCCTGGTGCTCACCGCGGTCGCGGTGGTCGCCATCTGGAATCTGGTCGACGACCTCGCGCTGCGGCTGGTGCTGGTCGTGTTGTTGTTGCTGGTCCTGCCCGCGGTCGTGGTGATCGCGCTGGACCGTCGCTGAGGATCCGAGGAGAGAAGCGTTGAGCCTCACCCTGTTGCCCGCCGTGGACGTCGCCGACGGCCAGGCCGTCCGGCTCGTGCAGGGCGCCGCCGGTAGCGAGACCACGTACGGCGACCCGCTGGACGCGGCGCTGGCCTGGCAGTCCGACGGCGCGGAGTGGATCCACCTGGTCGACCTGGACGCCGCGTTCGGGCGGGGCTCCAACGCCGCGCTGCTCGCCGAGGTGGTCGGCAAGCTGGACGTGAAGGTGGAACTGTCCGGCGGCATCCGCGACGACGAGTCGCTGCGGGCGGCGCTGGGCACCGGGGCGGCCCGGGTCAACATCGGCACCGCCGCGCTGGAGGACCCGCAGTGGTGCGACCGGATCTGCGGCGAGTACGGCGACCGGGTGGCGATCGGGCTGGACGTGCGCGGCCGTACCCTGTCGGCGCGGGGCTGGACCCGCGACGGCGGTGACCTGTACGAGGTGCTGGCCCGGCTCGACGCCGCCGGCGCGGCGCGGTACGTGGTCACCGACATCACCAAGGACGGCACCATGCGCGGTCCCAACCTGGACCTGCTGCGTGAGGTGTGCGCCCGCACCGACGCCCCGGTGATCGCCTCCGGCGGCGTGTCCACGCTGGACGACCTGCGGGCGCTCGCCACGCTGGAGCCGATCGGTGTGGAGGGCGTGATCGCCGGCAAGGCGCTCTACGCGGGCGCGTTCACCGTCGCCGAGGCGCTGGCGACGCTGCGGGCCGGCGCGTGACGGCGGAGCCGCCCGCCGACGCCGCGGTGGTGACCCGGCTCGGCTCGGGCGGCCCGTGGGAGGCGCTGTACGGCTACTCGCGGGTGGTCCGGGCCGGTTCGCTCGCGATCACCGCCGGCTGCACCTCCACAGTGGACGGCCGGGTGGCGCACGCGGGTGACGCGGCGGCGCAGACCGCGCAGGCGATCCGGATCGGCCTGGACGCGCTGGCGGAGGTCGGCGCCGGGCCGGGGGACGTGGTGCGGACCCGGATGTACGTGACCGACCGGATCTACGCCGACGAGGTGGGGCGGGCGCACAACGCGGTGTTCGGGCCGGTGCGGCCGGTCGCCACGATGGTGGTGGTGGCCGGGCTGATCGACCCCGATCTCCTGGTCGAGGTCGAGCTGGAGGCGTACCTGCCGGAGCGCTGACCGGTGCCCGGGTGGCCGGCGCCGTCCCGCTCCGCGCCCGGATAAGTTGTGCACAACTCAATTGCACGCTACGGTTCAACACGTGACCGATGATCTGGTACTGCGCCGGCAGGTGTGCTTCGCGCTCTACGCGGCGTCGCGCGCCCTGACCGACGTCTACCGGCCCATCCTCGACGAGCACGGCCTGACCTACCCGCAGTACCTGGTGCTGCTGGTGCTCTGGGAGCGCGGCGACGACGCCCCCACGGTCTCCGAGCTCGGCGGTCAGCTCCGGCTCGACTCCGGCACGCTCTCCCCGCTGCTCAAGCGGCTGGAGGCGGCCGGTCTGGTGGTGCGTACCCGCTCGGCGGCAGATGAGCGCCGGGTCGAGGTGGGCCTCACCGGCCAGGGCCGGGCCCTGCGGGAGCGGATGGGTGACGTGCCACGGCGGGTGGCCACCGCCACCGGGCTCACCGAGGCCGAACTGGTCTTCCTCCACGGCATCCTCACCCGGGTCACCGAGACGATCCACCGACAGAAGGAGCAGTGACATGCAGGTGCTCTACACCGCCTCCGCCCGCGCCACCGGCGACGGCCGCGACGGTCACGTCCGGACCTCCGACGGCACGGTCGAGCTGGACCTCGCCGTCCCGAAGGAGATGGGCGGCGCCGGCGGCGCGGCCAACCCGGAGCAGCTCTTCGCGGCCGGCTACGCGGCCTGCTTCCACTCCGCGCTGCGCGTGGTGGCCCGCCAGGCCAAGGCGGACGTCTCCGGCTCCGTCGTCGAGGCCGAGGTGGGCATCGGCCCGAACGGCAGCGGCGGCTACGGCCTGGCCGTGACGCTCGTGGTCGACCTGCCCGCGATCGAGCGCGCCGCCGCCGAGCAGCTCGTCGACGCGGCCCACCAGGTGTGCCCCTACTCCAACGCGACCCGTGGCAACGTCGAGGTCACCCGCACGGTCCGCGAGGCGCGATGAACCGGGAGATCCACCTGGCGTCCCGGCCGCAGGGCTGGCCGACCGCGGAGAACTTCCGGCTGGTCACCACCGAGGTGCCGACGCCGGGCCCGGGACAGGTAGTGGTCCGCAACCGGTTCATGTCCGTCGACCCGTACATGCGCGGGCGGATGAACGACGTCAAGTCGTACGTGCCGCCGTTCGCGCTCGACGCCCCGCTGGACGGCGGCGCGATCGGTGAGGTGGTGGCCGGCGAGGCCGGGGGCGTCAAACCCGGCGACACCGTGCTGCACGGGCTCGGCTGGCGCGAGTACGCCCTCGTGGACGCCAAGGGCGCGCGCAAGATCGACCCCGACCTGGCGCCGGTCACCGCGTACCTGGGCGTGCTCGGCATGACCGGGCTGACCGCGTACGCCGGGCTGCTGGACGTGGCGGCGATGAAGCCGGGGGAGACGGTGTTCGTCTCCGGCGCGGCCGGCGCGGTCGGCAGCATGGTCGGCCAGATCGCGAAGCTGCGCGGCGCCGGCCGGGTGATCGGCAGCGCCGGTTCCGCCGCGAAGGTGGAACGGCTCACCGCGCTGGGCTTCGACGCCGCCTTCGACTACCACGACGGCCCGGTGTCCCGGCAGCTGCGGGCCGCCGCCCCGGACGGCGTCGACGTGTACTTCGACAACGTCGGCGGCGACCACCTGGAGGCCGCGATCGGGGCGATGAACGTGCACGGCCGGGCCGCGATCTGCGGCATGATCGCGCAGTACAACGCCACCGAGCCGCCCGCCGCGCCGCGCAACCTGGCGCTGGTGATCGGCAAGCGGCTGACGCTGCGCGGGTTCCTCGTGAGTGACCACGGTCACCTGCGGGAGCAGTTCGTGCAGGAGGTGGCGGGCTGGCTGCGCGAGGGCCGGCTGTCGTACGACGAGACGATCGTGGACGGCATCGAGCAGGCCCCCGAGGCGTTCCTCGGCCTGCTGCGCGGCGAGAACCTCGGCAAGATGCTGGTCCGTCTCTGACCGGCGCGACCCACTCCACCCCGGGCGGTGGTGACCGGCCTCACCGGCGGGTCACCACCGCCCGCGCGTTCGTTAGGCTCGGGGCATGACGGTGGCGGTACGGGTCATCCCGTGTCTGGACGTGGACGCCGGGCGCGTGGTCAAGGGGGTCAACTTCCTCGACCTGCGCGACGCCGGCGACCCGGTGGAGCTGGCGGCGGCGTACGACCGGGCCGGCGCGGACGAGCTGACCTTCCTCGACGTCACCGCCTCGTCCAGCGACCGCGGCACCATGCTCGACGTGGTGCGCCGCACCGCCGAGTCGGTCTTCATCCCGCTCACCGTGGGCGGCGGCGTCCGCCAGGTCGCCGACGTCGACACGCTGCTGCGCGCCGGTGCGGACAAGGTCGGCGTGAACACCGCCGCCATCGCCCGGCCGGAGCTGATCGCCGAGATCGCCGACCGGTTCGGCCGGCAGGTGCTGGTGCTCTCGCTCGACGTACGCCGCGCCCCGGACGGCACGGCGCCGAGCGGCTTCGAGGTGACCACCCACGGCGGCCGGCGGGGCACCGGCCTGGACGCGGTCGAGTGGGCGGCACGCGGCGCCGAACTGGGCGCGGGCGAGATCCTGCTCAACTCGATGGACGCCGACGGCACCAAGGCCGGGTTCGACCTGCCGCTGATCCAGGCGGTCCGCGAGGTGGTCGACGTGCCGGTGATCGCCAGCGGCGGCGCGGGCGCTGTGGCCCACTTCCCGCCGGCCGTCGGCGCCGGGGCGGACGCGGTGCTCGCGGCGAGCGTCTTCCACTTCGGCGAGCTCACCGTCGGCGAGGTCAAGGACGCGCTGCGCGGCGCCGGGCACCCGGTGCGCTGAGGCGGGCCGCCGGCTCTCAGGGCCGGCCGGAGTGCCCCTCGGGGGAGCGGCGCGGCATCGGGATCGACCGCACCACGTACTCCTGCACGGCGGCGGCGTGGTCGTCCTCGGCGAGCTGCCACTCGGACTCGGCGGGCGGGTGCCGCCGGGTCAGCACGCCCTGCACCGTGTCCACAGTGGTGCCGAGCCCGGCGCTGGGCCGGGTGCGCCAGAGCCGCTCACCGTCCGGGGTGACCCGGAACCAGCCGTCGGCGACGCTCACCAGGCCCGCGCCGACCAGCCGCCGGACCGCGCCCTCCACCTCGTGCCGCTCCGGGATGGCCTGGTTGAGGTGGTCGGCGGTGGAGAGGACGTCGGCCAGCCGTACGCCTTCGGGGCGGCGTGTCGCGGCGGCCCGCCGGTGCCGGCCGGCGCCACTGGCGATGACCAACGCGACGAAGATCCAGGCGTCGCTCCAACGCCATCCGTTCTCCCCCATGCAGGAATGATGCCCGGCCGCGACGGCGGAGGAAACACCTGGTTTCCGGGTTGTGCGTCGTCGCAGCTCAGCGCGTTGCGGATCGTCCCGGGCCGTGGCGGTCGGCCCGGCCGAGGTCACGTAGCGTAAGCGCCGGTCGCCGGCCGCCCGGGCAGCGCGAAGACCGGGATGAAGAACTGGGCCAGCGGGCCGATGGTCAGCGCGTACGCCACGGTGCCGAGACCGACGGTGCCGCCGAGCAGCCAGCCGAGCGCGAGCACGGCGACCTCGATGACGGTGCGGACCAGCCGGACCGAGAAGCGGGGGTGGCGGGCGACGAAGCCGGTCATCAGCCCGTCGCGCGGGCCGGGGCCGAGCCCGGCGCCGAGGTAGAGGCCGGTGGCGGCGCCGTTGGCGACGATTCCGGCGACGAGCAGGGTGACGCGGGCCGCCATGCCCTCGCCGGGCGGCAGCACGGTCAGGGTGGCGTCGACGACCAGCCCGATCACCACGACGTTGCTGACCGTGCCGAGGCCGGGACGCTGTCGTAGCGGGATCCAGAGCAGCAGCACGAGGGCACCGACGGCGATGGTGACGGTGCCGAAGGACAGGCCGGTCTGCCGGGCGAGCCCCTGGTGGAACACGTCCCACGGGTCCAGCCCCAGCTCCGACCGGATCATCAGCGCCATGCTCACGCCGTAGAGGACCAGCCCGGCGTAGAGCTGGGTGAGTCGTCGCGCCGGCCGGTGCCGGAGATTGCCAAGCTGTGCCATGCATGCCACCCTAGGGGCCAATCGTAGAGCCCAAGGGTGCCAATTTCGGAGGTGTGGCCATGACCAGCCAGGTTCGCGGCGTCCAATTGGCGCGGCTCCTCGGTCAGTGGCATGCCCTGCCGGGCCGTCGCCGCAGCCCCGACTACGCCGCGCTCGCCGGCGCCGTCCGGGGGTTGCTCGCCGACGGGCGGCTCCCCCTGGGGGTACGCCTGCCGGCCGAGCGGGAGCTGGCCGAGGCGCTGCGGATCAGCCGGACCACTGTCACCGCCGCGTACCGGGAACTGCGGGAGAGCGGCCACCTGGCCAGTCGCCGGGGCGCGGGGAGCTGGACCATGCTGCCCGGCGGGCACAAGGTCGCCAGCACCGGGCTGTGGACGCCGCTGGACGACCGCGACATGATCGACCTCGGCGTGGCCGCGCTGTCCGCGCCGCCGCAGCTCGTCCCGGCCGCCCGGGCCGCGGCCGAGGACCTGCCCCGCTACCTCGGCGGCGCCGGCTACCACCCGACCGGCATCATCGAGCTGCGCGAGGCGGTGGCCCGCGGGTACACCGAACGTGGCCTGCCCACCAGCCCGGAGCAGATCATGGTCACCAGCGGCACCCAGCACGCGCTGGACCTGGTGCTGCGGCTGGCCCTGTCGCCCGGCGGCGCGGTGCTTGTCGAATCGCCCACCTACCCCAACGCGCTCGCCGCGCTGTCCGCCCGCCGGGCCCGGATCGCCACCCACGGCCTGTCCGACGAGGGCTGGGACGCCGAACTGCTGCTCGGCAGCCTCCGGCAGACCCGGCCGAAGCTCGCGTACGTGATCCCCGAGTTCCAGAACCCGACCGGCCACCTGATGGCGGCCGACCTGCGTGAGCGGCTGGTCGGCACGGCCCACGCGGCCGGCACCGACCTGGTGGTCGACGAGTCCTTCGTCGACCTGCCGCTGGACGACACCCTGATGCCGCCGCCGGTGGCGGTCTTCGACAGGCACTCCCGGGTGATCAGCATCGGCGGCATGAGCAAGCCCTACTGGGGCGGGCTGCGGATCGGCTGGGTCCGCGCCTCCGCACCCCAGGTGCAGCGGCTCGCAGCGGCCCGGGTCGGGGTGGACATGGCCAGCCCGGTGCTCGACCAACTCGTTGCCGTGCACCTGCTGACCGAGGCGCCGGCCATCGTGGCCGCCCGCCGGGCCCAGCTCGTCGCCCAGCGGGACGCCCTGGTCGCGGCGCTCGCCGACCGGCTGCCCGACTGGCGGGTACGGGTGCCCGGCGGCGGCGTCACGCTCTGGGCGGAGCTGGACGGGCCGATCTCCAGCGCGCTGGCCCGGGCGGCCGAGGAGGTCGGCGTACGGCTGGCGCCCGGACCGCGGTTCGGCCTGGACGGGACGCTGGAGCGCTTCCTGCGGCTGCCCTTCACGCTGCCCGCCGAGGAACTGGTGGAGGCGGTGGGCCGGCTCGCCGCGGTGCGCTACGACCTGGACCGCACCAGCCGCCCGCAGTGGCGCGAGCCCAGCGTCATCGCCTGAGCGGGCCCGCCCGCCCGATCCGGTGGTGAAAGGTCCGAACCCCGGCACCGGCCGGACCGGTGCCCGCAGACTGCCCGGATGGGGAACGGGGTCCGGTGGTCGTGGACGGTGCGGCGCAGCGCGCCGGGCTCCCGCACCACCCGGCTGGAGCTCTTCTACGACCTGGTCTTCGTCTTCGCGTTCCTGAGCGTCACCACGCTCACCGCCTCGGTGCTCACGCCGGTCAACCTCTACCGCTTCCTGCTGGTGCTGGCGTTGCTCTGGTGGTCGTGGACCGGCTTCGCCCGCCTCGGCAACGCGTTCCGCGCCGACCAGGGGGTGCTGCCGCTGGTCGGCATCGTCACCGTGGCGGCGACGTTCCTGCTCGTGCTCAGCACGCCCAGCGCGTTCGCCAACCGCGGCGGCTGGCTGCCCGGGCCGCTCGTCTTCGCCGGGTGCTACTTCGTGATCCGGACGGCCCAGCTCACCGTCTTCGCCTGGGCCGACCGTGCCGACGCGGCCCGGCGCCGGGGACTGCGGATCCGTTTCCTGGCCCCGACCGTGGCCACGGCGCTGCTCGTCGTCGCCGGCATCCTCCCCGGCCGGCTGGCGCAGGAGCGGCTCGCGGTGGCGTTGCAACTGGCGCTCTGGACGCTGGCGCTGCTCGTCGAGTACCTCGCCGGGGTGATCCTGGGCCGCCAGTGGTGGGTGGTGGTCTCGGCCGGGCACTGGGCGGAACGGCACGCGCTGATCGTGCTCGTCGCGCTCGGCGAGTCGCTCATCGCGCTCGGCCTCGGCCCGAAGCGCGGGCTGCCGCTCACCGGCCCGGTGGCGGTCGCCGCGCTGCTCGGCGTGGTGATCGTGGCGACGCTGTGGTGGGCGTACTTCGACACGCTGTCGTTCGCGCTGGAACAGGCCGTGCACCAGGCCCGGGACCCGGCCGCGCGGCTGCGGCTGGCCCGCACCGCCTACACGTTCCTGCACCTGCCGATGATCGCCGGGATCATCCTCTTCGCCCTCGGCCTCAAGGACCTGCTGGCCGAGGCCACCTCACCGACGACGCCGGCGTGGGGCCCGCCGCTGGGCGCCTTCTGGGCCGGGATCCTGTTCGGCGGGGTCGGGCTCTACCTGCTCAGCATCGCCGCGTGCTGGTGGCTGGCGGAGCGCCGGGTACGGCCGCCGCTGCTGGTGACGGTGCTGCTGCTCGTCGCCGCCGTACCGGCCGTCGCCCCTCTCCACGAGCTGAACGCGCTCGTCGTGCTGGCGGTGCTCACCGGCGCGGGCGTGGCCTGGGAGACCCGGGGCGAGAACGGTCACCGGCGCCGCGTACGCCAGCTCGCGCTGGAGGAGCAGATCGCCGCCGAGGCCGAGCAGAGCCACTGGCGGCAGCGGCACCTGTGAACGGCGCGCGGCCGTGCCCCGGGACGGTGGGGCACGGCCGGCGCGACAGTACGGCGGTGCGGGTTACAGCTCGGCGAGCGTGCCCTCGTACATCTTGTCGATCTCGGAGGCGAAGTTCGTCTCCACACTGCGGCGCTTGATCTTCAGCGACGGCGTGACCTCGCCGTCCTCGATGGTGAGGTCGCGGGGGAGGATCGTCACCTTCTTGATCGTCTCCCAGCGGTTGAGCTTGGAGTTCAGCTCGGCCACGTACCCCTCGACCATCTCCCGCGCCTGCGGCGAGGTGACGATCGTGGTGTAGTCGCTGCCCTCCAACGGGGTGCCGGCGGCCCAGCCCTTGATCGCGTCCGGGTCCAGCGTGACGAGCATGGTGCAGTAGTTGCGCGCCTGCCCGATCACCACCGCCTGCGAGGTGTACGGGCACACCGCCTTGAACATGCCCTCGATGTGCGACGGCGCGACGTACTTGCCGCCGGACGTCTTGACCAGGTCCTTCTTCCGGTCGGTGATGCGCAGGTAGCCCTCGTCGTCGAGGGTGCCGATGTCGCCGGTGCGGAAGAAGCCGTCCTCGGTGAACGCGGCGGCGGTCTCCTCCGGCAGGTTGTGGTAGCCGCGCATGACCGGCTTGCCGCGCAGCAGGACCTCGCCGTCGGTGTCGATCCGGCACTCCAGGTCGCCCATGGCCCGGCCCACGCTGCCGATCTTCAGCCCGTCGGGCGGGTTCACGAACGCGCCCGCGCTGGTCTCGGTCAGCCCGTAGCCCTCGGAGATAGGCAGGTTGGCGGCGGCGAAGAAGGTGGCGATCTCCTTGCTCAGCGGCGCCGCGCCGGAGACCAGCACCCGCATCCGGCCGCCGAGCCGCGCCTGGAGCTTGCTGAACACCAGCTTCTCGGCGAGCGCGTACTTCATCCGCAGCCCGGCCGGGACCGGCTTGCCGGCCTGCTCCAGCGCGACCTTCTCCTTGCCGACCCCGACGCCCCAGGCGAAGATCTTGGCCTTGGCGCCGCCCGCGCCCTGCGCGGTGGTGACCGCCTTGTTGTAGACCTTCTCGAAGACCCGGGGCGCGCCGCACATGAGCGTCGGCTGCACCACGCCGAGCAGGTCGACGAGCTTGTCCACCCGGCCGTCCACGTACGTGGGCAGGCCGACGTGGGTGGCGCCGCAGAGCAGCGTCTTGCCGAACGAGTGCGACAGCGGCAGCCAGAGGTACTGCAGGTCGTCGACGCGCAGCAGGCCCAGGTCGGCCTGCGCCACGCCCTCCCAGCACCAGCCGCCGTGCAGCAGCTCCACGCCCTTCGGGCGGCCGGTGGTGCCCGAGGTGTAGATGAGCGTGGCCAGGTGGTCCGGGCCGATGCCGGCGACGAGCATGTCGATCAGGTTCGGCTCGGCGCTCAGCGCGGCCGCGCCGCGCTCCTCCAACTCGGCCAGGGTGAGCTGCGGTACGGCCGCCGCGGGGTCGGGCGTGCCGTCGAAGAGCACCACGTGGGTCAGTGCGGGCAGGTCCGCGCCGGCGATCTTCGCCGCCTGGGCCGGGTTCTCCGCGAACAGCACCTTCGAGCCGGAGTCGGCGATGATGTAGACCGCGTCGTCGGGCTCGGTGGTGGGGTAGACGGTGGTGGTGGCCCCACCGGCGCACATGATGCCGAAGTCGGCGAGCACCCAGTCCAGGCGCGTGTTGGCCAGGATCGCCACGGGGTTCTCCAGGCCGACACCGAGCCCGTGCAACCCGGCGGCGATCGCCTTGGCGCGCTGCCCGACCTGCTCCCACGTCAGCCAGACCGGGCCCGAGTCGTCGGGTGCGGGGTGGGCGAAGGCGTGCCGGTCGGGGGAGTCCGCCACGCGCTTGAGGAACATGTCCGGTACGGAACGGTACGGTACATCGAGAGCCATCGCTGTAGCCGCCTTCAGGGGTGGAGGGACGTGACGGGGGTCACGCCGGTCTGCGGTTACCGAAGGGTATTGCCTGCACCCGGCCAGCGGCTAGCCCCGATCGGCCGAGTCGCCACCGGTCCCGCCTGCCGGAACGGTTCAGGCGTACCGGCTGGCCGCCCGGGACCAGTCGTAGGTGGCCCGGATCCAGTCCCGGCGGGTGTCCAGGAAGGCCCGCATTCCCTCGTCCGCGACGGCGCTCAGCGCCGCGTCCCGCTCGGCGTACGCGGCGAGGGCCGAGTTGAACCGGTCCGCCGCCGCGTGCAGCGCCGCCGACTCGTCCTGCCCGGTCTCGCCCGCGATGGTGGTGACCAGGTTGTGCGCCTCCGGGGCGGCGCCCCGCTCCTTGCCGTACGAGAACAGGTCGTTGCACCAGCAGATCAGGTCCGTGGCGAGAGCGTCCAGCGCGGTGAGCGCCGGCGCGACGCGCTGGTCGGCGTTGGGCGCGGACGGGCGGGCCAGGTCGGTCACCGTGAAACTCGGGCGGACGCCGCCGGTGTGGCGGCGCATCTGGGTGTACTCGGCCACCCCCGGCACCCGCAGCCGCTCCCGGTTGGCGGCCTCCCAGAGCAGCGCCAGCAGGTACTCCCGCAACTGGCTGACCAGACGCAGCAGGTAGGCCGGCCGGCCCCGGCCGCGGGCCCGCCGGCACAGGTCGTGCAGCGCGAAGGCGATCGGCCCGCCGTCGGCGGGCGCCGGCGCCTCCGGGTCGCCGTGCCGGTCGAGCACCGCCAGCAGGGCGGCCAGCGTGGGTGCCAGCAGCGTCGGCGCCGCGCCCAGCCCGTCGTCGTCGCAGGCGTCGTCCACCACGAACAGCCAGTTGATCAGGTCGGTGAGCAGGCGCAGGCCGGACGGCGACGCCTCGGGGCAGGCCCGTGCGGCCAGGTCGGCGGCGTGCGCGCCGGCCAGGCGCCGGCGCCCGGCCTGGTCCGTCACCAGACCGAAGTCTCGTACCCAGGCGGCGCTCTCCGCAGCCGCCAGGTCGACAGCGGCGTGACGCCGGGAGGGAAAGGGCGGTTCGTGCAGTGCCGAGAGGGCGAAGTCGCGCATCGTCGTCCCCTGTCCGCCGCCCCGCGGGGTCGGGCCGGTGCGCAGGAGCGTACGGGAGGACGTAACCGTTATCGAAGTCCGGCCGTCCACTTTCCACAGTGCGAACGTGACCGGCTACGCACCCTCGGTCACAGTCCCAGCTCGGCGGTGCGCAGACGCTCGGCGCGGTCGGCCGGGCCGTCCACCTGGACCCGGGCCACCCGCTGCCGTCCGGTGAGGAACAGCACCAGCTCGCCCGGCGCGCCGACCAGCCGCAGCCGTTCGCCGCCGGCGCCGGCCCGCAGTTCGCCGTACCCCGGCGCCTGCACCAGCACCTCGGCCGGGAACCGCCGCAGCGCCATCCGGGCCAGCAGGGACACCCGCTTCCACAGCACCGCCTGCTGCCGGGCGGGCAGGTCACGCGGGTGCCAGCCCGGCCGGGCGCGCCGGACGTCCTCGTGGTGGATGAAGAACTCCATCCCGTTCGCCAGCTCGTCGGTGAGCGGGTTGCTCACCGGGCTCCACACCGGGGGACGGCGTACCCGGGCGATCAGGTCGGCGTACGGCCCGGCGGCGATCCGCCTGCGAACCGACTCGCCGTAGCCGCGCAGCGGGGGCAGCAGGATCCCGCCCGCCGCGTCCGGCCGGCGCTCCCGCACCAGCAGGTGCGCCGCCAGGTCACGGGTGCTCCACCCCTCGTTCACAGTCGGTGCGTCCGGTCCCAGTTCCAGCATCAGGTCGGCGAGCGCCTCGCGCTCCGCTCGGGCGTACCGCGGCATGACCCGATCGTAGGCCCGTCCCGGCCGATCGGCGCGCCACGCCCGGCGGGATCGCGCCGCCGGACCGCTCCCGGCCGCCCCCGGGCCAGGTCCGGCGGGAACGTGACGGCGGACATATCCGGGCCGGGTCGGCGGGACCGGCGGAGAGCGGTAAGGATGGGGGAGAAAACTGCGGCTTACGGCGGGGGAGAGCGTGGCGAGCGGGACAAGTCGGGACGTGCTCGGCAGGGGGCTACGGGTGCTCGGCCGGGCCATCCGGGAGCAGCCACGGATCTTCGCGGTCGCGGTCAGCGGCAGCGTGCTGTTCGGCCTCCTGGTGATCGCCAGCGCGTACGTGGTCGGCGCGGTGGTCGGCGACGTGGTCGTGCCGGCGGTGGAGCGCGGCGAGGTGGCGAGCGGGGCACTGGCGCTCGCCGCGGCCGCGCTGTTCGGCATCAGCGTGCTGCGGGTGGTCGGCATCTTCGGTCGCCGGCTCGGCGCCGGCTACATGCAGTACCGGCTCCAGGCCGCCTACCGCCGCCGGGTCACCCGCCGCTACCTGGAACTGCCGCTGGCCTGGCACCACCGCAACTCCACCGGCACGCTGCTGTCGAACGCCAACTCCGACGTGGAGGCCGCCTGGTACCCGATCGCGCCGCTGCCGTTCGCGGTCGGCACGCTGGTGATGCTGGTCGGCGCGGTGGCGTCGCTGTTCTTCACCGACTGGGCGCTGGCCCTGGTCGGCCTCGCGGTGTTCCCCGCGCTGTTCGCGCTCAACGTGGTCTACTCCCGCCGGATGGCGCCCCGGCAGGCCCGGGCGCAGCGGCTGCGCGCCGAGGTCAGCGGCATCGCGCACGAGAGCTTCGACGGCGCGCTGGTGGTCAAGACGATGGGCCGCGAGGCCCAGGAGACGGCCCGCTTCGCCGCCCGCGCCGGTGAGCTGCGCGACGCGCTGATCTCGGTCGGCCGGCTGCGCGGCGTGTTCGACCCGATGCTGGAGACGCTGCCCAGCCTCGGCACGCTCGCCGTGCTGGTGGTCGGCGCGATCCGGCTGCGGCAGGGCGCGATCAGCGTGACCGAGCTGGTCAGCGTCGCGTTCCTGTTCACCGTGCTGGCCTTCCCGGTACGCGCGATCGGCTGGGTGCTGGCCGAGCTGCCGCGCAGCGTCGCCGGGTGGGACCGCGTCCGCCGGGTGCTCGACGCCACCGGCGAGATGCCGTACGGCACGACGACGCTCGACCCGGCCACCCGGGAGCCGGCCACGCTCGCCTTCGACGACGTGCACTTCGCGTACGAGCCGGCCGAGGCGCACCTGCCCGGCGCCCAGGTGCTCGGCGAGGTGACGTTCACCGTGCCGGCCGGGAAGACGGTCGCCCTGGTCGGCCCCACCGGCGCGGGCAAGTCGACGATCGCGTCGCTCGCCGTACGCCTGGTCGACCCGGGCGCCGGGCGGGTCACCCTGGACGGCGTGGACGTGCGGGACCTGACCGCCGCCTCGCTCGCCGGCACCGTGGCGCTGGTGGCGCAGGTGCCGTTCGTCTTCGACGACACGGTCCGGGCCAACATCGCGCTCGACCGCGCCGGCATCGGCGACGACGAGGTGTGGGCGGCGCTGCGGCTGGCCGAGGCGGACGGCTTCGTGGCCGCGCTGCCGGACGGACTCGACACCATGGTCGGCGAGCGGGGCACGTCGCTGTCCGGCGGGCAGCGTCAGCGGCTGACGCTGGCCCGGGCGCTCGCCGGGCGGCCCCGGCTGCTGGTGCTCGACGACGCCACCAGCGCTGTCGACCCGCGCGTCGAGGCGGCCATCCTGGCCGGGCTGCGCGCGCCCGCCGACGGCGGCGCCCCGGCATCGATCCTGGTGGTGGCGTACCGCCGGGCCACCATCGCGCTCGCCGACGAGGTGATCTACGTGGAGCAGGGCCGGGTGGTCGCCCGCGGCACCCACACCGAGCTGCTGGCCGCCGTGCCCGGCTACGCCGACCTGGTCACCGCGTACGAGCAGGCCGAGCAGGAACGCGAGCAGAATCGGACGTACGACGAGGTCACGCCGTTGCCCTCGGGCCTGGAGATCGAGGTGGACCGGTGAGCAGTGTCGCCAATGAGGAGCGGGCCGAGTCGACCTGGCGGACGCTGCGGCGCGGGCTGGCGCTCTCCCCGGAGCTGCGCACCGGTCTCGCCGGCACGATCGCGCTGGCGCTTGTCTACATGGTCGGCCGGGTGGCCGTGCCGGTGGCGGTGCAGCGCGGCATCGACCACGGCATCGTCGGCGGGCTCGACCTGAACGTCATCTCGCTCACCGTGGCCATCACCGCCGGGGTGCTGGTGGTCACCACCGCCTGCGGGTACCTGATGATGCGCCGGCTGTTCACCGTCAGCGAGACCGCGCTGGCCGGGGTGCGAACCCGGGCGTTCCGGCACGTGCACGACCTGTCCATGCTGCACCAGCAGTCCGAGCGGCGCGGCTCGCTGGTCTCCCGGGTCACCAGCGACGTCGACCAGATCACCCAGTTCCTCCAGTGGGGCGGCGTGATCCTGATCGTCAACCTGGGCCAGCTGCTGGTGACCACAGCGGTGATGCTCGCGTACTCCTGGCAGTTGACGCTCGTGGTGCTCGTCGCGTTCGCGCCCGCGGTGCTGGTGATCCGGCAGTTGCAGCAGCGCCTCGCCGGGGCCTACGGCCTGGTGCGGCAGCGCACCGGCACGCTGCTCGGCGCGATCGGCGAGAGCGTGGTGGGCGCGCCGGTGATCCGGGCGTACGGCATCGCCGGGCGCACCGCGCGGCGGCTGGACACGGCCATCGACGGGCAGCGGGTGGCCCAGCAGCGGGCGATCCGGATCAGCATCATGGGCAGCTCGGTGGGGGAGCTGGCGGCCGGGCTGGCGCTGGCCGGCGTGGTGGTGGTCGGGGTCAGCCTGGGCGTCGGCGGCACGCTGTCGATCGGCCAGCTGACGGCGTTCCTGTTCCTGGTCACGCTGTTCATCCAGCCGGTGCAGATCGCCACCGAGGTCCTCAACGAGGCGCAGAACGCGATCGCCGGCTGGCGCCGGGTGCTGGACGTGCTGGACGTCTCCCCGGACGTGGCCGACCCCGGCGAGCAGGGCCGGGAGCTGCCGCCGGGGCCGCTGGACGCCCGGTTCGCCGGGGTGACGTTCGCCTACCCGGGCGGGCCGCCGGTGCTGCACGACGTGACGCTGGACATCCCGGCCAAGAGCCGGGTGGCGGTGGTGGGCGAGACCGGCAGCGGCAAGACCACGTTCGCCAAGCTGCTCACCCGGCTGATGGACCCGACCGAGGGCGCGGTGCTGCTCTCCGGGGTCGACCTGCGGCAGGTGCGCTTCGACTCGCTGCGCTCCCGGGTGGTCATGGTGCCGCAGGACGGCTTCCTGTTCGACGCCACGGTCGGGGAGAACGTCCGCTTCGCCCGCCCCGACCTGACCGACGAGCGGCTCACCGCCGCCTTCGCCGAGCTGGGCCTCTCCGACTGGCTGGACGGCCTGCCGTCCGGGCTGGACACGCCGGTCGGTGAGCGCGGAGAGGCGCTCAGCGTCGGCGAGCGGCAGCTCGTGGCGCTGGCGCGGGCGTACGTCGCGGACCCGGACCTGCTGGTGCTGGACGAGGCGACGAGCGCCGTCGACCCGGCCACCGAGGTCCGCCTGCAACGGACCCTGGACGCGGTGACCCGGGGCCGGACCACGCTGGCCATCGCGCACCGGCTGTCCACCGCGCAGGCGGCGGACGAGGTGATCGTGGTGGACCGGGGCCGGATCGTGCAGCGCGGCCCGCACGAGGAACTGGTCCGCGACACCGACTCGGTCTACGCGCTGCTGTACGCCTCCTGGCTGGAGCAGACCCGCTGATCTTGGCGGGTCCGCCAGGGCTGGAGCAGACCCGCTGATCTTGGCGGGTCCGCCAGGGCTGGAGCAGACCCGCTGACCGGTCAGCGGGAGTAGAACTCCACCACCAGCTGCTCGTCGCACACCACCGGCACCTCGTGCCGGGCCGGTTCGCGTACCAGCGTGGCGCGCAGCTCGGCCGGCTGCACCGACAGGTACGGCCGGGGCTGCGCGTCGGCGTGCGCGCCGGCGGCGGCGAGCTGGAACGGCGGCAGCGCGCGGCTGCGCTCGCGTACCCCGACCACCTGGCCGGGCCGCAGCCGGTACGACGGCCGGTCGACCTTGCGCCCGTCGACGGTGATGTGGCCGTGCCCGACGAGCTGGCGGGCCTGGTAGATGCTGCGCGCCAGCCCGGCCCGCAGCACCACCGCGTCGAGGCGCCGTTCCAGGAGCGCGACGAGCGTGTCGCCGGTCCTGCCGGCGGCCCGGGCGGCCTCGTCGAACAGCCGGCGCAGCTGGGCCTCGCTGACGTTGTACTGGTGGCGCAGCCGCTGCTTCTCCAGCAGCCGCACCTGGTAGTCGGAGGTGGTGCGGCGGGACCGGCCGTGCACGCCCGGCGGGTAGGGGCGCCGCTCGAAGTACCGCACGCACTTGCGGGTCAGCGGGATGCCGAGGGCGCGGGAGAGCCGTGCCTTGGGCCGGGGGTGGTTCACGTCGACGTCTCCGATCGTCTAGCCTGCTTCTTAGGTAAGCCTAACCTAGCTAAAGGAGGTCGGGATCATGCGGCCCAGCCCGGCGGAGATCGTGCGAACCCTGGTCGCGGGCCGGTTGCCCGCCCTCGTCCACCTGGCCCGGCACCCCGGCCCGCACCAGGCCCGGCACGCCGTCGACGCCGACGGGCGGGTGCTGCTGCTCGTACCCGTGGTCAGTGACCTCGCCGCGGCGCTCGTGCCGCCGGCGGGCGACGCCGACGTGGCCACGGTGCTCGACGTGCTCGACCTGCCGCCCGCGGCCGGGGCGCCCTCACTCGGCCGGGCCTGGGTGTCCGGCTGGGCGACGCGGCTGGACGGCGACGCGGCGCGCGACGCGGCTGTCGACTTCGCCGCCATCGACCCGGTCGGCGACCTGCTCGACGTGGGCAGCCGGTTCCACCTGCACCGTTTCGAGGTGGCCGAGGCCCGCTGGGAACGCGCCGGGCGGGTACGCCGGATCGACCCCGAGGCGTTCGCGGAGGCCGAACCGGACCCGCTGCACCCGGTCGAGGCCGGTCTGCTGGCCGACCTGGCCGACCACCACGCCGAACAGGTCGGCGACTACCTGCGGCGGCGGCTTCACCTCACCGGCGACCAGGTGCCGCGGGTGGTCCGGATCGACAGGTACGGCCTGCTGGTCGCGCACGGGCGGCCCGGCGCGACCCGGCGGGCCCGGCTCGCCTTCCCCCGGCCGGTCGCCGACGTGGCGGAGCTGTCCCGCCTGCTGCACCCGATGCTCTGCCCCCGGGCGGCGGCCTGAGCCGGGCGCGGACGCCTCAGGTGACGTCGCCGGTGAGGTAGCGCTGGACCGTGGGACCGATGGCTGCCACCAGCGTCGCCGGTTCGGCGGTCGCGACCGCGTCGAGGCGGAGCACGTACCGCATCATGGCCAGCCCGGCGAGCTGGGTGGCGACCAGGCCGCCGCGCAGCGCGCGCTGCTCCGGGTCGACGCCGAGATGGTCGAACACCCGGCGCAGCACCTGCGTGACCAGGAACTCGCGCAGCAGCCGGGCGGTCCACTCGTTGCTCACCGCCGAACGCAGCAGCGCCACCGCGGCCGTGCCGGTGGGGGAGTCCCAGACCTCCAGGAACATCCGGACCATCCGCTCGCCGAGCCCGTCCGCGCCGCCGGCGAGCACCGCCGGCAGCAGCCGTCCCGGGTCGGCCGGGAACGCCGTCGCGGCCCGGAACAGATCCTCCTTGCCGCCGAAGTAGTGGTGCACGAGCGCCGGGTCCACGCCGGCCGCCGCGGCGATCGCCCGGATCGACGCGGCGTCGTAGCCACGCTCGGCGAACGCCTCCCGCGCCGCGGCGAGGATGGCCTCGCGGGTGTCCGGGCTGCCGGGCCGCCGCCCGGTGCGCCGCGCGCTCACCCGCTGCGCCGGCGCAGCGTCGCGGCGGCCAGCACCAGCGCCGCCACCGCCGCCCCGGCCACGATCGCCACGTCCCGCCACATCGTTCCGGTCGGCTCGGCGTGCGCGCCGACCTCCTGCAACGCCTCGACCGCGTACGACAGCGGCAGCGCGTCGCTGACCGCCTGCAGCCAGCCGGCCATCTGGTCGCGGGGCACGAACAGGCCGCACAGCAGCAGTTGCGGGGCCACCACCACCGGCATGAACTGAACCGCCTGGAACTCGGTGCGGGCGAACGCCGAGCAGAACAGCCCGAGCGCCACCGCCAGTACCGCGTTCACCCCGGCGATCAGCACGACCAGCCACGCGCTGCCCGCAGTCTCCAGACCGAACACCCGGTACGCGACGACCGAGGCGACTGTGGACTGGAGCACCCCGGCCAGGCCGAACGCGATGCCGTACCCGAACAGCAGGTCGAGCTTGCCCAGCGGCGTGGTGAGCAGGCGCTCCAGCGTGCCCGTGGTGCGTTCGCGGAGCATGGCGATGCTGGTCACGAGGAACATGATGATGAACGGGAAGAAACCCAGCATGATCAGGGCCACCCGGTCGAACGTGCTCGGCGCGCCGGGCGGGGCGGGCTGGTCGACGTACATGAAGTAGACGAGCGTGAGCAGCACCGACGGCACCAGCACGAGCAGCGCCACGGTCCGCCGGTCGTGGCGGAGCTGACGCAGGATGCGCCCGGTGGTGGCGGCCAGGATCGGTCCGTTCATCGCGCCTCTCCCTCGGCGTCGCGGATCAGGCGCAGGAACGCCTCCTCCAGGTCGTCGGTGCCGGTGGCCGCGCGGACCGCGGCCGGGGTGTCGTCGGCGACCAGCCGGCCCTCGCGGATCAGCAGCAGCCGGTCGCAGCGGGCGGCCTCGTCCATCATGTGGCTGGAGACCAGCAGCGTGGTGCCGGCCGCGGCCATGGCGTGGAACCGGGCCCACAGGTCGGCGCGCAGCACCGGGTCCTGGCCGACTGTGGGTTCGTCGAGCACCACCAGCTCCGGCTCGCCGACCAGCGCGCACGCGAGCGAGGCGCGGCTGCGCTGGCCGCCGGAGAGCGTGCCGACGAGCTGGTCGGCCGCCTTGCCGAGGCCGACGTCGGTCACCGCGCGGTCGGCCTCGGCGCGGCCCCGGCCCTGCAGCACCGCGAAGTAGCGGGCGTTCTCCCGCACCGTCAGGTCGGCGTAGACGCTCGGCGCCTGCGTCAGATAACCCACCCGGCGGCGCAGCTCGGCCGAGCCCGCCGGGCGGCCGAGCACGTCGACGGTGCCGGAACCGACCGTCTGCACGCCGACCACCGCCCGCATCAGCGTGGTCTTGCCGCTGCCGCTGGGCCCGAGCAGTCCGGTCACGGTGCCCCGGGGCACCTCGCAGCTGATGCCGTGCAGCACCCGCCGCCCGCCCCGGTCGACCACCAGCTCGCGGACCGACACCGCGTCGTCCATGCTCGCCTCCGTCAATTCATCACCCGTTGAACTCAACGGTAGGTGAATTCCTCCGCCACGGCAACGAGGGACTTGACTTCGAGTGGGCTCGAACTGGAAGCCTGGAGGGCGTGGACATCAGCACGCGGGAGATGAGCCTCACCGTGGGTGAGGCGGCGGAACGGGTCGGCCTGACCACCTACACGCTGCGCTGGTACGAGCAGGAGGGCCTGGTGGGTCGCGTCGGGCGGGATTCGTCGGGCCGCCGGCGCTACACCGAGTCCGACGTCAACTGGCTGTTCCTGCTCACCCGGCTGCGGCGGACCGGCATGCCGGTCCGCGACATGCGCCGCTACGCGGAGCTGGCCCGGCACGGGGACAGCACGCTCGGCGCGCGACGGGCGCTGTTCGAGGCGCACCGGGCCCGGGTGCTGGCCCGGATGGCCGAACTGGAGGAGGACCTGAAGGTCCTCGAGTACAAGATCGACGCATACCGCCGGGCGGAGGAGGAGTCGGGCTGACCGCCCCGGTGGCGGACAGGGAGTCCGGCACCGGAAGATCGGGTCTCGGCAGCATGGCGTCGTGGGCCCAGCTTCGTTGTCCGACACCGGGTTCCTCGACGACTGGGCCGCCCGGCTGCGGCAGGCCGCCGACCGGCCGGTCGTCGGGATCATGCTGCGCGGCAGCCACGCCCGCCGGGCCGCCACCGAGCACAGCGACGTCGACGTGGACGTGCTGGTGGCCGCCGACGAGGGACGCGCCGCCGCGGGGCACCGGCGGTCCACGTCCCGCCGCGGCACGCCGTACGCGGCCCGCCGGGCGTACCTGGCCGAGTTCGGCGGCCGCCTCGTGCACGTGTCGGTGGCCGCCCGCGACATCCGCTCCTGGGTGCGCCGCCTGGGCCAGCCCGCCGACTGGGCGTTCGGGCTCCCGGTCACCGCGCCCGCCCGGCTGCTGTGGGCGGTGCCGGAGTGGCGCCGCCGGATCGACCTGCCGGTGCTCTGCCAGCCCGCCGACGAGCCGCGCCTGGAGGAGCTGATCGCGACGCTGGGCAAGGTCGCCGCGGCCCGGGCGGCCGACGACCCGGCCGGGGTCCGGCTCGCGGCGGCCGACCTGGCCCGGCTCTGCCCCTCGGTGCTGCGGCCGGCCAACCCGTCGGTGCGCGTGGTGTCCCGCCGCGCCGCCCTGTCCGCCGCGCTGGACCTGCCGGTCGCCCCGCCCGGCTACCGCGACGACATGCTGCTCTGCCTCGGGCTGCGCGCCGGTGACCCGGCCGAGGTCGGCGCCGCCGCCGGACGGCTGGTCACCGGCATCCTCCCGCTGGTCCGCCCGTACGCGGACGAGATCGCCGCCACCCACGGCGCGGACCTGGCCGAGGCGCTCGTCGACGGCCGGGTGGACCGCTACCTCGGTCAGTTCGGCCGGGCGCTGGCGACAGTGACGCCCGCCTCCCGGGACACGTCGGCGGTACCCGGGCCGCGTGCGGGAGAATGGTCAACCGTGCCCGCCCCTGACGCGCCGCTGACCGGCGCCCCCAGTCCCGGCCCGGCCCGGCCGTCCCGGCTCGACCCGGCCATCGCGGCGAAGCTCCGCCGCACCCCGGACGGCCTGGTCGCCGCCGTGGTCCGCGCCCACGACTCGGGCGAGGTGCTGATGGTCGCCTGGATGGACGACGAGGCGCTGCACCGCACGCTCACCACCGGCCGGGCCACCTACTGGTCGCGCAGCCGCGGCGAGTACTGGGTCAAGGGCGCCACCTCGGGCAACCACCAGTACGTGCGCTCGGTGGCGCTCGACTGCGACGGCGACGCGCTGCTGGTCAGCGTCGAGCAGGTCGGGGCGGCCTGCCACACCGGGCAGCGCACCTGCTTCTTCACCGACCTGCCGGTCAGCTCCCCGGAGGTGACCCCGTGACCGACGGCACCGTCAGCCCGGACCGGTCCACCTTCGCCGACCTGGCCGCCCGCTGGCGGGTCGTGCCGGTGACCCGGCGGCTGCTCGCCGACGCGGAGACGCCGGTCGGGGTCTACCGCAAGCTGGCCGGCGGCCCCGGCACGTTCCTGCTGGAGTCCGCCGAGCAGGGCGTCGGCTCGGCCGGCACGGCCTGGTCGCGCTACTCGTTCATCGGCGTGCGCAGCAGCGCCACGCTGACCGAGCGCGACGGCGCGGCGAGCTGGACCGGCACCCCGCCGGCCGGCGTGCCCACCGGCGGCGACCCGGTCACCGTGCTGCGCGAGACGGTCGCCGCGCTCGCCGGGCCCGGCTGGGATCCGGCCGGTGACATGCCGCCGCTGACCGGCGGCCTGGTCGGCTACCTCGCCTACGACCTGGTCCGCCGCTTCGAGCGCCTGCCCGAGCTGACCGAGGACGAGCTGGACGTGCCCGAGCTGGGCATGATGCTCGCGACCGACCTGGTGGTCCTCGACCACTACGAGGGCTCCGCGATCCTGGTCGCCAACGCCGTGCTGCCGCCGCTGGACGACCCCGGCCGGGCGGAGCGGGTCGACGCCGCGTACCACCACGCCGTGGGCCGGCTCGACGCGATGACCACCGCGCTGTCCCGGCCGATTCCGCCCATGGTCTCGACAGTGGACCGGCCCGGCGTCGGCGAGGTGGTCAGCCGCACCCCCGAGGGCGGCTACCCGAAGGCGGTGGAGACGGCCAAGGAGGCGATCCGGGCCGGCGAGTGCTTCCAGATCGTGCTCAGCCAGCGCTTCGAGCGTCCCACCGAGGCCGACCCGCTCGACGTCTACCGGGTGCTGCGCACCACGAACCCCAGCCCGTACATGTACCTGCTGCGCTTCGACGGCTTCGACATCGTCGGCTCGTCGCCGGAGGCGCACCTCAAGGTCAGCGCCGGCCCGGACGGGCGGCGGCGGGCGCTGCTGCACCCGATCGCCGGCACCCGGCCGCGCGGCGGCTCCCCGGACGGCGACGCCCGGCTCGCCGCCGAGCTGCTCGCCGACCCGAAGGAACGCGCCGAGCACGTGATGCTCGTCGACCTGGGCCGCAACGACTTGGGCCGGGTGTGCCGGCCGGGCACTGTCGAGGTGCCCGAGTTCGCCACCATCGAGCGCTACAGCCACGTCATGCACATCGTCTCCACAGTCGTCGGGGAACTGCGCGAGGACCGCACCGCGTTCGACGCGCTCGCCGCGACGTTCCCGGCCGGGACGCTCAGCGGCGCGCCGAAGGTGCGCGCCATGGAGATCATCGAGGAGCTGGAGCCGGTGCGGCGCGGCGTCTACGGCGGCACCGTCGGCTACTTCGCGTTCGGCGGCGACCTGGACATGGCCATCGCGATCCGCACGGCGCTGATCCGCGACGGCCGCGCCTACGTGCAGGCCGGCGCCGGGATCGTGGCCGATTCCGACCCCGGCGCCGAGGACCGGGAGACGCGCAGCAAGGCCGCCGCCGTGCTCGCCGCCATCGCGGCCGCCGAGACGCTGCGGGCGGCCCGGTGAGCGCGCCCGGCACCACCGCGCCGCCGGCCCGCGGCCGGCGCGAACTCGCGTACGCGGTGCTGCTCTGCCTGGCCGGCGCGGGCCTGGCCTGCTGGGCGGTCACCCGGACCTGGGCGGTGGAGGCGACGGCCCGGGGGTCACTGCCGTCCGGGCGGGCCGAGCGCACCGGTACGGACCTGCTGCCCTGGGTGCTGGCGCTGACCTACGTGGGACTCGCCGGCGGTGGCGCGGTGCTCGCCACCCGGGGCCGGCTGCGCCGTCTGCTGGGTCTGCTGCTGGCCGCCGTCGGCGTGGCCGTGGCGGTCGGCGGCGGGATCGGCCTGACCGAGGCGGGGGTCAGCCGGCAGTGGCCGGTGCTGGTGCTCGCCGGCGGCCTGGCCCTGGCGGCCGGTGGCGCCTTCACCGCGCTGCGCGGCGACGGCTGGCCGGCGATGGGCGCCCGGTACGAGCGGCGATCCGCCCCGGCGGACGAGCCCGGCCGTCCGGCGGTCGAGCGTGGCACCCGGGACGCGTGGGACGCGCTGGACCGGGGCGAGGACCCGACGGTCAGCTGACCGGCTGCGCCTCGCGGGCGTCGCGCCGCTGCCGGGCCGCGGCCCGCGCGGCGGTCAGCTCGGCCACCAGCCGCTCCAGCTCGCGGCGGTGGGCGGCGCGGGCCCGGTCGGCGCAGACCGCCTCCCAGGCGTTGCCCCGTGCGGTCCGCATCCGGCCGTCGCCGGCCGTCGCGCGCTCCAGCGTGTGCACCACGCCGACGGCGAGGGAGGCGACGGTACGGGAGATGGTGGTCAAGCCGATGGTCTGGGTCGGCCCGTTGGCGCTCATGGTCACCCCATACGAGATCGTTGGCGACGGTCGGCAGCCGCCGGCGTCGAGTGTGCCCGACGACGATGCTTCCGGGTGGACGTTTCGCCGCCGTGAAGCACAGGTCAACGCTGTCGTACCGGGCGCCACCTGGGCAGGGCCGGAGGTCCTTGAGCTTGGTCACAGCCCGCCACGTGGAACCGGTCCTGCGGCCCCGGAACGATCGTGGTGAGATAGGGATGGGTGACGGTCGATGCCAGCGGTGGCGCTGCGTGACATGGCGTTCACCAGAAGTCGGCCATCATGCCACAGCCCATGTCGTGAGGTGCGCCATACCCCCGGGCACTCGTCGCCAGGTGGCGCCCCCTAGCATCGGCCCATGACGCCCGGAGAGGGGAGTCCGTTGGTGACTGCTGAGCATGCGCACGCGGAGGGGGACGACGCCGGAGCGGCGCCGTCCGCAGGGGTGCTCGACGAGATCCTGGCCGGCGTGCGCGAGGACGTGGCCCGGCGCCAGGAGCAGATTCCGCTGGAGCGGATCCGGGAACTGGCCGCCGCCGCGCCGCCGCCGCTCGACGCGTACGCGGCCCTGCGCCGCCCCGGCGTCGCAGTGATCGCCGAGGTGAAGCGCTCGTCGCCGTCCAAGGGGCGGCTGGCCGAGATCGCCGACCCGGCGGACCTGGCCGTTGACTACGCGGCAGGTGGCGCGCGGGCGATCAGCGTGCTCACCGAGGGCCGCTGGTTCGGCGGGTCGCTCGACGACCTGGCCGCGGTGCGGGCCGCGGTGAACGTGCCGGTCCTGCGCAAGGACTTCGTCGTCTCCAGCTACCAGGTGCACGAGGCCCGCGCGCACGGCGCCGACCTGGTGCTGCTGATCGTCGCCGCGCTGGAGCAGAACGTGCTGGTCGGGCTGTTGGAGCGGATCGAGTCGCTGGGCATGACCGCGCTGGTCGAGGTGCACACCGAGGAGGAGGCGGACCGCGCCCTGGAGGCCGGTGCGCAGGTGATCGGCGTGAACGCCCGCGATCTGCGTACCCTGGAGGTCGACCGCTCGGTGTTCGAGCGGATCGCGCCCGGCCTGCCGAGCAGCGTCGTCAAGATCGCCGAGTCCGGGGTGCGTGGTCCGCACGACCTGATCCGGTACGCCTCCGCCGGCGCCGACGCCGTGCTGGTGGGCGAGGGCCTGGTCACCCAGAAGAGCCCGCGCGAAGCGGTCGCCGAGCTGGTCAACGCCGGTAACCACCCGGCCACGCCCCGCCCGGTGCGCTGAGCCGCCGGGCACCCGATCCGAGAGGACGCCCGCGATGAGCGCCGCACCCGCAACCGGCCCGGTCCCCGACGCCGCCGGTCACTTCGGCCGGTTCGGCGGCCGGTTCGTCCCCGAGGCGCTCGTCGCCGCGCTGGACGAGCTGGACGCGGCGTACCGGAAGGCGATGGGCGACGAGGACTTCCTCGCCGAGTTCGACGCGCTGCTGCGCGACTACGCGGGCACCCCCTCGCTGCTCTACGAGGCCCGGCGGTTCTCCGCGCAGATCGGCGCGCGGGTCCTGCTCAAGCGCGAGGACCTCAACCACACCGGCGCGCACAAGGTCCGCAACGTGCTGGGCCAGGCGCTGCTCACCAAGCGGATGGGCAAGCGGCGGGTCATCGCGGAGACCGGCGCCGGCCAGCACGGCGTCGCCACCGCCACCGCCGCCGCGCTGTTCGACCTCGAGTGCGTCGTCTACATGGGCCAGGTGGACACCGAGCGGCAGGCGCTGAACGTGGCGCGGATGCGGATGCTCGGCGCCACCGTCGTCCCGGTGACCGCCGGTTCGCGCACGCTCAAGGACGCGATGAACGAGGCGATGCGGGACTGGGTCGCCAACGTCGAGGACACGCACTACCTGATCGGCACCGCCGCCGGGCCGCACCCGTTCCCGGAGATGGTCCGGGACTTCGTGCGCGGCATCGGCGAGGAGGCCCGCCGGCAGTGCCTGGACCTGACCGGCGCGCTGCCGGACGCGGTCGCGGCCTGCGTCGGCGGCGGCTCCAACGCGCTGGGCATCTTCCACGCGTTCGTGCCGGACACCGGGGTCCGGCTCTACGGCTTCGAGGCCGGCGGCGAGGGCGTCGACACCGGCCGGCACGCCGCCAGCATCACCGGCGGCTCGTCCGGCGTGCTGCACGGCACCCGCACGTACGTCCTCCAGGACGCCGACGGGCAGACCATCGAGTCGCACTCGATCTCGGCCGGCCTGGACTACCCGGGCGTCGGGCCGGAGCACGCCTGGCTGCACGACACCGGCCGGGCCACCTACTTGCCGGTGGACGACGCCGACGCGATGGCCGCGTTCGAGCTGCTCTGCCGCACCGAGGGGATCATCCCGGCGATCGAGAGCGCGCACGCGCTCGCCGGCGCCCGCGCGATCGCCCCCCGGCTGGCCGAGGAGTTGGGCCGGGAGCCGGTGATCGTGGTCAACCTGTCCGGGCGGGGCGACAAGGACGTGCACACCGCCGGCGCGTACTTCGGCATCCTCGACAAGGAGTGACAGCGTGAGCCGCATCGGGGTCGCCTTCGACAAGGCGCGGGCGGACGGGCGGGCGGTGCTGGTCGGCTGCATGCCGGCGGGCTTCCCGACCGTCGAGGGCAGCATCGCCGCCATGACCGCCATGGTCGAGGCGGGCGTGGACGTCATCGAGGTGGAGATCCCGTACTCCGACCCGGTGATGGACGGCCCGGTGATCCAGAAGGCGAGTGACATCGCGCTCGCCGGGGGCGTGCGCGTCGCGGACACGCTGCGCGCCGTCGAGGCGGTCGCCGCGACCGGGGCGAGCGTGGTCACCATGACCTACTGGAACCCGATCGAGCAGTACGGCGTGGACGCGTTCGCCCGCGACATGGCCGCCGCCGGCGGCACCGGCCTGGTCACGCCGGACCTGATCCCCGACGAGGCCGCCGAGTGGCTGGCCGCCTCGGACGCGCACGGCCTGGACCGGACGTTCCTGGTCTCGCCGTCCTCGACCGACGCGCGGCTGCGGATGACCGCCGAGCACTGCCGCGGGTTCGTCTACGCCACCGCGATCATGGGGGTCACCGGCGCGCGGGCGCAGACCTCCGAGGCGGCCCCGGTGCTGGTCTCCCGGCTGCGCGAGGTCACCGACATCCCGGTCGGCGTCGGGCTGGGCGTGGGCACCGGCGCGCAGGCCGCCACCGTCGCCGGGTACGCCGACGCGGTGATCGTGGGCAGCGCGCTGGTCCGCTGCGTGCTGGACGCCCCGGACCAGGCCACCGGCCTGACCGCGCTGCGCAAGCTCAGCGCCGAACTGGCCGACGGAGTCCGCAACCCCGCTCGCTGACGCCCGGGTTCCGCTCCGTCGCCACCTGCTTGATCGACTCCACTTCGCCGAGCTGGCGTGGTCCAGGACGCCGGGACACCGCCACCTCGCCGATCTGGTGTCGATCATGCGCGAGCGCGACCCGGCCGCCCGAGATCTTGGTACGAAACGGCCCTCATAGGGGCCGAAACGTACCAAGATCTTCAAGGTGTCCCGCGTGAGTGGGAGGGTGGTCAGCGGCTACTGCTGTCGGCCTGCTCGGAGGCGCGCTGGCCGGGCGGGGCGGGCGGCCCGTCGCCGGGTGGCGGGAGCGCGTCGGCGGTGGTCGTGGTGCGGCGCAGCACGCCGGAGCGCCCGGCGAGCGCGTCCGCGACCGCCGCGCGCGTCGTGGGGGTCAGCGCGCCGGGCAACCCCTCCGCGGACCACCACTCCACCAGGCACCCGGCCACCGGATCGCCCGCGGGCTGCACGCCGGCCGGCGCGGCGCGGAACACGTGCACCAGCACGTCCGGCCGCGCGCCGCACCGCCCGGCCGGTGGGGCGGGCGCCTGCGGATCGGTGACCCGGTAGAGGCCCACCAGGTCAGCCGGCTCCACCGCCCAGCCGGTCTCCGCGCGGACCGCCCGGACGACGGCGTCCGCCGGGCTCTCGTCGTGACGCAACCGGCCGCCCGGCAGGCCCCAGCGCCGGGCCCCCTCGGACCGGCGGCAGAGCAGCAGCCGGCCGGATGCGTCGGTGACGACAGCGGCGACCGCCCAGGTGAGCGGGCTCATGTACAAAGAGCCTACGACCGTGCAAACCAGATGTCATCCGACCCGCGCGGCAGGCGGCCCGGGGTGCCGCGCACACAGTCCGCACCGGTACCGTGTGCACCCGTGACCCTCGCCCCGATGACCCCACTGGCGGCCATGCCCAGCCCCAGCACCGCCGTCTGGCAGCTCGGTCCGGTTCCGATCCGGGCGTACGCGCTCTGCATCATCCTCGGCATCGTGGTGGCCTGCGTGGTCACCGAGTACCGGCTGCGCCGCCGCGGTGTCGCGCCGGGCGCGGTGCTCGACATCGCCGTCTGGGCGGTGCCGGCGGGCATCATCGGCGCGCGGATCTACCACGTGATCACCTCGCCGGAGAAATACTTCGGTGCCGGCGGCGAGCCGATCAAGGCGCTCTACATCTGGGAGGGCGGCCTCGGCATCTGGGGCGCGGTGGCCGGTGGCGCGGTCGGCGCGTGGCTCGCCGCCCGGCAGCTCGGCATCCCGTTCACGGTGATCGCCGACGCGCTGGCGCCGGGCCTGCCCCTGGCGCAGGCGGTCGGCCGCCTGGGCAACTGGTTCAACAACGAGCTGTACGGCGGGCGCACCACGCTGCCCTGGGGCCTCGAGGTGCACGTGATGGACCCGGACAACCCGGGGCACGCGCTGCGCGACGACGCCGGCAACCCGGTGCTCCAGCCGGGGCTCTACCACCCGACGTTCCTCTACGAGGCGCTCTGGAACGTCGGCGTCGCCGCGCTGGTGCTCTACCTCGACCGCAAGCTGCGGCTCGGGCGCGGCCGGGCGTTCGCGCTCTACGTGATGGGTTACACGGCGGGCCGGTTCTGGATCGAGCTGATGCGCACCGACGAGGCGAACCTGATCCTCGGCGTACGCCTCAACGTCTGGACCGCCGCGCTGGTCTTCCTCGGCGCGCTGGCCTACTTCATCCGGGTCCGCGGTCCCCGCGAATACCTGGTGCCGGTGGGCGAGCCGGCCCCCGCTGCCGGCCCCGCGGGCGACGTGTCCCAGGTCGACCTCTCCGCCCGGGACGCCGACGTACGACCGGTCGCGCCCGAGGGCTACCGGGTGGTGACCGAGGACCAGTTCGAGGCATACCGGAAGACCGGCGTGCTGCCCCCGGTGGAGCCGCCGGCCGACGACGAACCGGCACCGGCCGACTCCGCCGCCGGCACCGCGACGGACGGCGACGACAGCGCGGACGCCGACCGGGCGGACGGCGACGGCACGGACCCGGAGCGGGCGGACGCCGAGCGGACGAACGCCGGCCGGGCTGACGGCGGCGGGCGCCCGGCGGACCGGGACAGCTGAGCGGGGGAGTCATGCGCAGCGCGGTGGTGGTCGGCGCCGGCCTCGGCGGAATGGCGGCGGCCGGTGTGCTGGCCCGGTCGGGCTGGCAGGTCACGCTGCTGGAACGCGCCGACCGGGTCCGCCCGGAGCCGACCGCCGTGGTGCTCTGGCCCAACGGGGTCCGCGCGCTGCGTGCCCTCGGGCTGGGCGACGGGCTGGACGCGATCGCCACCCCGCTGCCCGACGGCGGCGTCCGCCGGCCGGACGGCCACTGGCTGGTGCAGGCCCGGTCCACGCCGGCCGAACGGATGCCGGTGGTGGTGCACCGGGAGGATCTGCACGACGCGCTCATCGCGGGCCTGGGTGACCGGGTCGAACTGCGGACCGGCGTGACGGTGCGGACGGTACGCGCGGCGCCGGGCGAGCGCCCGGCGGTGGGCGACGGCCGGCACACCTACGAGGCGGACCTGGTGGTGGCCGCCGACGGCACCGACAGCGAGATCCGGCGGCACCTCGCCCCGGAGACCGCCGTGGTCAGCTCCGGCTGTGCCGCCTGGCGCGCGGTCATCCCCTGGTACCGCGCCCCGCAGCTGCCGGACGACCAGCCGGTGCACGGCGAGACGCTCGGCGCCGGGTACCGCTTCCTGGCCGCCTCGCTCGGCGAGCGGGGCACCGCGGGCGCCTCCCGCCGGGGCGGCGTCTACTGGGTCGCCACCGCCGCGGGCGCGCCCCGCCCGGAGCCGCCGGAGATCCAGCTCGCGCTGCTCAAGCGCTGGTTCGCGGGCTGGCCCGCCCCGATCGCCACGCTGCTGGAGGCGACCGACCCGGAGGACGTCGTCCAGCAGGAGATCCGTGAGCTGCGTCCGCTGCCGAAGGCGTACGGCTTCCCGGCCGGCCCGGGCGGCGTAGTGCTGCTCGGCGACGCCGCGCACGCCATGCCGCCGCACCTCGGGCAGGGCGCCTGCCTGGCGTTCGAGGACGCGGCGACGCTGGCCGGGCTGCTGCGGGAGTCGCGGCTGCCCGACGCGGTGACCGCGTACGACAGGTTGCGCCGCCCCCGGGCGGCCACGATGGTCCGGCAGACCCGGCGGATGTCGGCGGTCCTGCAGGCTCGGGGCCGGCTGGCGCTCCGGGCCCGGGACGCCGCCCTGGGCACGATCAGCCCGCGACTGCGCAACACCGCCGCCGCGGCGGCCGCCGCCTGGCAGCCGCCGTCCTGACCGTCCTGACGCGGCCCTCGGGGGCGCGCGGTCCCCGCGCGGGCGGGCGGCCCGCGCCGGTGCTCAGATGACGGCTGCGGGCTCGGCGATGCAGGCGGTGCCGATCCGGCGGAACCCGACCCGCAGGTAGACGCGGGCGATGTCCTCGCTGCCCGCGCTCAGGAAGATCAGGCCGGTGCCGGCGGCGCGCAGTTCCCGGGCCAGGGTGGCGGTCACCGCGGCGCCCAGCCCGCGCTGCCGGGCGGACGGCAGCGTGGCCACGCCGGCGATCTCCGCCACGTCGTCGACCCGCATCGCCATCCCGCTCGCGAGCGCGCCCTCCTCGGGCGTCTCGGCGAGCACCGAGATGCGCCGCCCGTCGGCGACCCGGGCCGCCTCCTCCTCCAGCGCGGCCACGTCCAGCTGGGCGAGGGCGGCGTCCCGCTCGGCCGGTCCGGCCTCGCCGCGCGCCGTGCCGCCGTTGGCGAAGCCGACCGCCGCGACGGCCCGCCGCAGCGCGATGTCCGCCGCGAAGCCGGGGTCGCCGGGGTCCAGCACCCGCACCGGTACGTCGCTGAAGGTCCCCGGCTCGGGCAGCCGCTCCGGCTCCAGCAGCATCAGCGGTGCCTCCAGCACGCTGAGCCCGGCCGAGCGGGCCACCGCCAGCAGGTCGGGCTGGTGCTCGTGCACCCACTCGAACGCCTCCGGCAGGCCCAGTTCCCGCTGCCGCGCGCGGACCGCGGTGACGTCGGCGAGCGTGGGCGCCTCGGTGGCGTCGTGCCGGGGCCGGGCGTAGAACGGCCAGCCGTCCCCGTCCCGGACGAACAGCACCAGAGCGCCGTAATCCTCGGTCCGGGCCCCGTCGCGGGGCACCGCGTCGTAGAACCGCTCCAACCGGGCGAGTACGTCAGCGCGTGCGAGATCCACCGCGCGAGACTACACGTCCCAGCATCTGGAAGTGTGATCAATCTGAACTGGTCTTGCGCCGGAAGCCCTAACGTAGACTCAATAAACCGCAGAGGGCCGACGTCGTCCCCAATCATGATCCATCCTGAGTGACGACAGGAGGCCCGGTGGCCTTTCCGTACCCTCACAGCCCGCAGCCGGCCCCACCGACCGGGCTATACGACCCCGCGTACGAGCACGACGCCTGCGGCGTGGCCTTCGTGGCCGACCTGCACGGGCGGCGCTCGCACCAGGTCGTCGCGAACGGCCTCGGGGCGCTGTGCCGGCTCGACCACCGGGGCGCCCGGGGCGCGGAGCACAACACCGGGGACGGCGCCGGCATCATGATCCAGGTGCCGGACGCGTTCCTGCGCGCCACCGTCGACTTCCCGCTGCCCCCGGCCGGCCAGTACGCCACCGGCCTGGTGTTCCTGCCGGACGACGACGCGGCCGAGGCCCGTGCCCGCCAGGTGGTCGACAAGTACGCGCTGGTCGAGGGCGCCGACGTGCTCGGCTGGCGGGAGGTGCCGACCGACCCGTCCGATCTGGGGGAGACCGCGCTCGCGGCGATGCCCCGGGTCCGGCAGCTGTTCGTCGCCGCGCACCGGCTGACCGGCTCGCCGGACGGCCCGGCCGGCTCCCCGCTGACCGGGCTCGACCTGGACCGGGTGGCGTTCTGCCTGCGCAAGCAGGTCGAGCGGGAGACCGCCGAGCGGGGCGTGCCGGCGTACTTCCCGTCGCTGTCCGGCCGCACCATGGTGTGGAAGGGCATGCTCACCCCGGACCAGCTCCCGGCGTTCTACCCGGAGCTGACCGACGAGCGGGTGGTCAGCGCCATCGCCCTGGTGCACTCGCGGTTCTCCACGAACACGTTCCCGTCGTGGCCGCTGGCGCACCCGTACCGGTTCATCGCGCACAACGGCGAGATCAACACGATCCGCGGCAACCGGAACTGGATGCAGGCCCGCGAGGCGCTGCTGCGCAGCCCGAGCATCCCCGGCAACATCCGCCGCGTCTTCCCGGTCTGCACCCCGGCGGCGTCCGACTCGGCCAACTTCGACGAGGTGCTGGAACTGCTGCACCTGGCCGGGCGGAGCCTGCCGCACGCGGTGCTCATGATGATCCCCGAGGCGTGGGAGAACGACCCGGACATGCGCGCCGACAAGCGCGCGTTCTACCGCTTCCACGCCAGCCTGATGGAGCCGTGGGACGGCCCGGCGTCGGTCGCGTTCACCGACGGCGAGATCGTCGGCGCGGTGCTGGACCGCAACGGCCTGCGCCCGGGCCGCTGGTGGCACACCGCCGACGGCCTGGTGGTGCTCGGCAGCGAGGCGGGCGTGCTCGACCTCGACCCGGCCACCGTGGTCGCCAAGGGCCGGCTCCAGCCCGGCAAGATGTTCCTGGTCGACACCGTCAACGGCCGGATCGTCTCCGACGACGAGATCAAGACCGAACTGGCCGCCGAGCAGCCGTACCAGGAGTGGCTGCACGCCGGCCTGATCGAGCTGGACGACCTGCCGCCGCGCGAGCACACCGTCTACACCCATGACTCGGTACGCCGCCGCCAGCAGACGTTCGGCTACACCGAGGAGGAGCTGAAGATCCTGCTCGGCCCGATGGCCCGCAGCGGCGCGGAGCCGATCGGCTCGATGGGCACGGACACCCCGATCGCCCCGCTGTCCACCCGGCCGCGGCTGCTCTACGACTACTTCCACCAGCTGTTCGCCCAGGTCACCAACCCGCCGCTGGACGCCATCCGGGAGGAGCTGGTGACCAGCCTGGCGTCCACCATCGGGCCGGAGGGCAACCTGCTCGACCCGGGCCCGGCGAGCTGCCGGCAGATCGTGCTGCCGTACCCGGTGATCGACAACGACGAGCTGGCCAAGATCCTGTCCATCGACGAGGACGGCGACCTGCCCGGCTTCAAGGCGGTGCGGGTCTCCGGGCTCTACCGCCTGCGCGACGGCGGCGCCGGCATCAAGGCCCGGCTGACCGAGATCTGCCGGCACGTCTCCGAGGCGATCGAGGACGGCGTCCGCATCCTGGTGCTCTCCGACCGGGACTCCAACGCCGACCTGGCCCCGATCCCGTCGCTGCTGCTCACCGCCGCGGTGCACCAGCACCTGGTCCGCGAGCAGACCCGTACCCAGGTGGCGCTGATCGTCGAGTCCGGCGACTGCCGCGAGGTGCACCACGCGGCCGTGCTGATCGGGTACGGCGCGGCGGCGGTCAACCCGTACCTGGCCTTCGAGTCGGTGGAGGACATGATCTCCACCGGCGTGCTGGCCGGCGTGGACCGGGTGAAGGCCGTCCGCAACTACGTCAAGGCGCTCGGCAAGGGCGTCCTGAAGATCATGTCGAAGATGGGCATCTCGACCGTGTCGTCGTACTGCGGCGCGCAGGTCTTCGAGGCCGTCGGCCTGGACACCCGCCTGGTCCAGCGGTACTTCCGCGGTACGCCGAGCACCATCGGCGGCATCGGGCTGAACGAGATCCACGCCGAGGTGGCGGCCCGGCACGCGCGGGCCTGGCCGGCGCCGGGCGCGCAGGCCACCGACCGGCTGGAGGTCGGCGGCGAGTACCAGTGGCGCCGCGAGGGCGAGCTGCACCTGTTCAACCCGGAGACGGTCTTCCTGCTCCAGCACGCCACCCGCAGCCGCCAGTACGACGTGTTCCGGCAGTACACCGCCAAGGTCGACGAGCTGGCCGCGCAGGCGGGCTCGCTGCGCGGGCTGTTCACGCTGCGCACCGGCGTACGCCCGGCGGTGCCGCTGGACGAGGTCGAGCCGGCGAGCGAGATCGTCAAGCGCTTCGCCACCGGCGCCATGTCGTACGGGTCGATCTCGGCGGAGGCGCACGAGACGCTCGCCATCGCGATGAACCGGCTCGGCGGCAAGTCCAACACCGGCGAGGGCGGCGAGGACGTCGAGCGGCTGCACGACCCGGCGCGCCGCTCCGCGGTCAAGCAGATCGCCAGCGGCCGGTTCGGCGTGACCAGCGAATACCTCGTCAACGCCGACGACCTGCAGATCAAGATGGCGCAGGGCGCGAAGCCCGGCGAGGGCGGGCAGCTACCCGGCAACAAGGTCTGGCCGTGGATCGCCCGGACCCGGCACGCCACCCCGGGCGTCGGCCTGATCTCCCCGCCGCCGCACCACGACATCTACTCCATCGAGGATCTCGCCCAGCTCGTCCACGACCTGAAGTGCGTCAACCCGGCCGCCCGGGTGCACGTCAAGCTGGTCAGCGAGGTGGGCGTGGGCACCGTCGCGGCGGGCGTGGCCAAGCTCAAGGCCGACGTCATCCTGATCTCCGGGCACGACGGCGGCACCGGCGCGTCCCCGCTGAACTCGCTCAAGCACGCCGGCACCCCGTGGGAGCTGGGCCTGGCCGAGGCGCAGCAGACGCTGCTGCTCAACAAGCTGCGCGACCGGGTGACGGTGCAGGTCGACGGCCAGCTCAAGACCGGCCGGGACGTGCTGATCGCGGCGCTGCTCGGCGCCGAGGAGTTCGGCTTCGCCACCGCGCCGCTGATCGTCGAGGGCTGCGTGATGATGCGGGTGTGCCACCTGGATACCTGTCCGGTCGGCATCGCCACCCAGAACCCGGTGCTGCGCGAGCGCTTCACCGGCCGCCCCGAGTTCGTGGAGAACTTCTTCCTCTTCCTCGCCGAGGAGGTCCGCGGCTACCTGGCCGAGCTGGGCTTCCGCAGCATCGACGAGGCGATCGGCCACACCGAGCTGCTCGACGTGGCCGGTGCGATCGACCACTGGAAGGGCCACGGGCTCGACCTGAGCCGCGTGCTGCACCTGCCGGAGCTGCCCGAGGGCGCGGCCCGCCGGGGTGTACGCGCCCAGGACCACGGCCTCGACGTGGCGCTGGACAACCGGCTCATCGAGCTGGCCGGGCCGGCGCTGCGCGACGGCACCCCGGTGCGGGTCGAGGTCGAGGTCCGCAACGAGCACCGCAGCGTCGGCGCGATGCTCGGCGGCGAGGTGACCCGCCGCTTCGGCGGCGAGGGCCTGCCCGACGACACGATCGAGTTCCGGCTGCGCGGCACCGCCGGCCAGTCGTTCGGCGCGTTCCTGCCGCGCGGGGTCACGCTGCGCCTGTACGGCGACGCCAACGACTACGTCGGCAAGGGCCTGTCCGGCGGGCGGATCGTGGTCCGGCCGGACGCCGACGCGCCGTTCGTCGGCGTGGACGCCGCGCCGGGCCGCCGCGCCGAGGACCAGATCATCGCCGGCAACACCATCCTGTACGGCGCCACCGGCGGCGAGGTGTACCTGCGCGGCCGGGTGGGGGAGCGGTTCGCGGTCCGCAACTCCGGCGCCGTGGCGGTGGTCGAGGGCCTCGGCGACCACGGCTGCGAGTACATGACCGGCGGCACCGTCGTGGTGCTCGGGCCGACCGGGCGCAACTTCGCCGCCGGCATGTCCGGCGGCACCGCGTTCGTGCACCGGCTCGACCAGCGGCTCGTCAACGCCGAACTGGTCGACCTGGCGCCGCTGCGCGACGAGGAACGCGACCGGCTGCACGAGCTGGTCCAGCGGCACTTCGCCGAGACGGACTCGGCGGTCGCCGAGGACCTGCTCAAGCGCTGGCCGCAGGCGGTGGAGGAGTTCACCGCCGTGGTGCCCCGGGACTACCGCCGGGTCATGGAGATCATGCGGGCCGCCGAAGCCGCCGGCCGAGACGTCGACGACGCGGTGATGAGTGCCCTCTCGCCCGCGCCGCTGCCGCCCGCGCCGCGGGCGGTCGCCCAGGAGGTGGCTCGTGCCTGACCCGAACGGTTTCCTGCGCTACGACCGGCGGCTGCCGGCCCGCCGTCCGGTGCCGGTGCGCATCTCCGACTGGCGCGAGGTCTACCCGCCGGCCGGTGAGGAGCTGATCCGCGAGCAGGCCACCCGCTGCATGGACTGCGGCATCCCGTTCTGCCACGACGGTTGCCCGCTGGGCAACCGCATCCCGGACTGGAACGATCTGGTCCGCACCGGCAACTGGGACGCCGCGGTGGACTCGCTGCACGCCACCAACAACTTCCCCGAGTTCACCGGCCGGCTCTGCCCGGCGCCGTGTGAGGCGGCCTGCGTGCTCGGCCTGGGCGGCCAGCAGCCGGTCACCATCAAGCAGGTCGAGGTGGAGATCGCCGACGCGGCGGTGGCCCGCGACGGCCTGCGGCCCCGGCCCGCCGCCGCCCCGACCGGCCGGTCGGTCGCGGTGGTCGGGTCCGGTCCGGCCGGGCTGGCCGCCGCGCAGCAGCTCGCCCGCGCCGGTCACACGGTCACCGTGTACGAGCGCGACGACGCGATCGGCGGTCTGCTCCGCTACGGCATCCCCGACTTCAAGCTGGAGAAGCAGCACATCGACAAGCGGCTGGCGCAGCTCACCGCCGAGGGTGTGCGCTTCCGTACCGGCGTCGAGGTCGGCGTCGACGTGACCGCCGAGCAGCTGCGCGCCGAGCACGACGCGGTGCTGCTGGCCTGCGGCGCGTTGCAGGGCCGGGACACCCCGGAGACGCCGGGCCGGCCGCTGCGCGGCGTGCACCAGGCGATGGCGCACCTGGTCGCCGCGAACCGGGTGGTGGCCGCCGCCGGGGACGGGAAGCCCGCCCTCGCGACGCTGCCCGACGGTACGCCTATCGACGCCGCCGGCAAGCACGTGGTGATCATCGGCGGTGGCGACACCGCCGCGGACTGCCTCGGCGTGGCGCACCGGCAGGGCGCGGCCGGCGTGCACCAGCTCGACCTCTACCCGCAGCCGCCGTCCGAGCGCGACGCGGAGCGCGACCCGTGGCCGACCTGGCCGTGGGTGCTGCGCAACTACCCGGCCCACGAGGAGGGCGGCGCGCGGGTCTTCGCCGTCGCCGTGCAGGAGTTCGTGGACGACGGCACCGGCCAGGTCCGCGCGGTCCGGATCGCCGAGGTGACAGTGGAGAAGGTGGACGGTCGCCGGATCGTCACGCCGCTGCCCGGCTCGGAGCGGGAGATCCCGGCCGACCTGGTGCTGCTCGCCATCGGCTTCGAGGGCACCGAGGAGCAGCCGCTGCTGGCCCAGTTCGGGGTGGCCCGCAACGGCCGGGGCGCTGTCGACGCCCGCCCGGACTGGCAGGCCGCCGACGGCGTCTTCGTCGCCGGTGACATGCACCGGGGTGCGTCGCTGATCGTGTGGGCGATCGCCGAGGGACGCGCCGCCGCCGCGGCGATCCACGCGTACCTGGGCGGGGTGGGCGAGCTGCCCGCCCCGGTCGACCCGGCCCGCCAGCCGCTCGCCGCCAGATGAAAGGAAGGGCCCCCTCTTAACGCCTCAGGTAGAGGAGGGGGCCCCTCTTAACACTTCACCGGACCGCGCGCCGGCCGCGGCTCACCGTCCGGGCCAGCCCGCGCAGGACGCGTACCCGCGCCGGCCAGCGCCTCGGTGCGGGCCGGGCCAGGCCGAGGCTGACCACAGCGGTGTCGAGGCTGTCCTCCACCAGCGCGTCGTGCAGCGGACGGAAGAACAGCGGCCAGCTCACCCGCGCGGACCCGTGTGCGGTCATCACCAGCCGGTGGCGCAGCAGACACCCGTCGCCGGTCCCGGGCAGCACCTCGAACTCGTGGTGGCCGCGGAAGCCGGCCGGGGCGAGGAACCGGAAGCGGACGTACGCGCCGGGCCGGTAGTCCTGCACGGTGTAGCGGACCGGCCCGTGGCCGCCGGTGGCGCCGATGCCCAGCGGCTGGTCCAGGCGCATGGCCGGCCAGCGCCGCAGCGGCCAGAGGCGGTCCTCCGGCCCGGCCAGCGAGTCGATCAGCGCCCCGGCCGCCGAAGCCGGCACCGGCAGGTGTCGTTCGTGGACGTTGCGTATCACCGGTCTCCTCCCCGGACGAACCGGGCCGGGCCGCCGCAGCGGACCGGCCCGGCCGGCACCGTCAGCGGCCGAGCAGGTCGTGCGCCGCGCGGATCTTCGCCGACGAGGCCGGCGGTGCCGGTGCGGCGGTCGTCCGCGCGGCGGCGGCCACGTCGGGCCGCCCCGGAGTGAACAGCCAGGTGGTGAACACCGCGTCGAGGTCCCGTCCGGAGATCCGCTCGGCGAGCGCCTGGAACTGCGCGACGGTGCCGTTGCCGTACTGCCGCTTGGCGGTCCAGGTCCGCAGGATGCGGAAGAACGCCGCGTCGCCGACGGCGAGCCGGATCTGGTGCAGCGCCATCGCGCCCCGGTCGTAGACGGCGTCGTCGAAGATCCGCCCGGCGCCCGGGTCGCCGGGGAGCACCTGCCAGAACTCGGAGTCGGCCGGGTAGCTGTCGTACGTGAAGTCGAACAGCTCCTGCGCGGTGCCCTCGCCCTGCTCCTCCGACCAGAGCCACTCGGCGTACGAGGCGAAGCCCTCGTTGAGCCAGATGTGCCGCCAGTCCGCCACCGCCACCGAGTCGCCGAACCACTGGTGGGCGTTCTCGTGCACCACCACGTACGGGTTGGCGCCGCGCCGCCAGAAGCCGGGGCCGTACACCGGGCGGGTCTGCGTCTCCAGCGCGAAGCCGATGCCGTCGACCGGCCCGGCCACGCCGCCCTGCGCCTCGAACGGGTACGGGCCGAACAGCCCGCTCTCCCAGTCGACGATCTCGGCGGTGCGTTCGATGCTGGCCCGCGCGGCGGGCAGGCGCTCGCCCAGCGTGGTGCTGTACGCGTTCACCACCGGCTGCCCGTTCGGCGCGACGTCGGTGACGATCTCGTACTGCCCGATGGCCAGGAACGCCTGGTACGTGGCACCGGGCTTGACGCTGCGCCAGCTCCACCGGGTGCGGTTGCCGGCCTCGGGCAGCGGGTCGCGCGGCTGCACGCCGTTGCTGATCACCTCGACGCCGGTCGGCACCGACACCGAGATGTCCCAGGTGGCCTTGTCCTTCGGGTGGTCGTTGCTCGGGTACCACCACCAGGCCGACTCTGGCTCGTTGACGGCGAGCGCCCCGTCGGCGGTACGCGTCCACGCGGTGTAGCCCTGGACGGTGGTCTGCGACGGCACGCCCGCGTACGTCACCACGACGGTGAGCTGCTGGCCCTTCGTCAGCGGCCGGGCCGGGGTGATCACCAGCTCGTGGTCGCCGGCCCGGGTGAACCCGGCGACCCACCCGTTCACCCGCACCGACGCGACGTCGAGGACGAAGTCCAGGTCGAACCGGGACAGGTCCTTGGTAGCGGTGGCCAGGATCGTGGTAGTGCCGGTGAGCCGGTCGCCGGCCGGGTCGTAGCGCAGCCGGATGTCGTAGTGGCCGACGTCGTAGCCGCCGTTGCCGTAGTCGGGGAAGTAGCTGTCGCCCAGCCCGGGGCTGCCCGGCGTCGGGGTCGCCGCCGCGGGTTGCGGCCGGCCCCATCCGGTGGGGGCGGCCTGGGTGGGCGCACCGGTCACTGCGGTGCCGCTCGCGGTGAGGGTGAGGGCGGCGATCGCCGCCGTGAGTGCGCGTCGCACGGTGGACTCCCTCCGTCGGGTGTCGTCACCGCCAACCTAATCGACACATGTGAACCATCTGTCCCGTCGGGCCGATCTCGACTATTCAATTTCGGCAAATGTTTCGATAGCATTACCGACCAGTAACAGCACTGATCCCTCGGCCACGCGCGCGGTCAACGGGCTCCACCACCCTGCCCCGTGGAGGCTCTGTCATGTCCCGTCGCGTCCGTACCGCGCTCGCCGCCGTCCTGGCGGCCGTCCTCGGCGCCGTGCTCCTGCCCGGCGCCGCCCGGGCGGCCGCCGTCAACTACGTCGCCCTCGGTGACTCCTACTCCTCCGGAGTGGGCGCCGGCCCGTACGACCTGTCCACCTGCCTGCGCAGCCAGAAGTCGTACGCCCCGCTCTGGGCCGCCGCCCACTCGGTCACCAGCTTCAAGTTCCCGGCCTGCGGCGGCGCGGTCACCGCCGACGTGCTGAACAACCAGGTCGGCCAGCTCAGCAGCAGCACCACACTCGTCACCATCACCATCGGCGGCAACGACGCCGGCTTCGCCGACGTGATGACCAGTTGCCGATTCGGCAGCACGTCCAGTTGCGAGAGCGCGGTGAACGAGTCCAAGGCGTTCGCCACCGCGACGCTGCCGGCCCGCCTCGACGCCACGTACACCGCGATCCGCAACCGGGCCCCGAACGCCCGGCTGGTGGTGCTCGGCTACCCGCGGCTGTTCGAGACCGGCTCCTGCGGCCTGCTCGCCATGAGCAGCTACAAGCGCACCATCCTCAACCAGGCCGCCGACACGCTCAACGGCGTCATCTCCGGCCGGGCCGCCGCCGCCGGGGGCACCTTCGTCGACGCGCGGCCGTTCTTCGCCGGGCACGGCGTGTGCGCCGCCGACCCGTGGATCCGGGACGTCAGCGGCGTCATCGAGGCGTACCACCCGAACGCCAGCGGCTACCGCTACGGCTACCTGGCCGCGCTGACCGCCGCGATCGGCTGACCGGCACGGCGAAGCCCCGCCCGGCACAGGCGCCGGGCGGGGCTTCCGTCTGCGTACCCCTTGGGGTCAGCGGGCCGGGACCAGCTCCACCGCCGGCGCCAGGTCCGGCACCGCCGGCCCGATCCGCCGCCGCGGCCGGCGACGGCGGCCGGAGGGTACGGCGAGCGCGGCCAGTGCCGCGGCCACCGAGATGCCGGTGAGCAGCAGGAAGCCCGCCGTGAAACCGGCCTCCCGGGGCAGCCCGCTCGGCTGCGGATTCGCGGTGATCACGGCGCTGGCGAGCGCCGCGCCGATCGCGCCGCCGATGGTACGGATGTTGGCGTTCATGCCGGTCGCCGCGCCGGTCTGCCCGGCCGGCACGTTCGCCACGATCAGGTTGGCCATCGAGGCGAACGCCAGCCCGATGCCGAGGCCCACGAGGCCACCGGCGATCCCGACCTGCCAGCGGGTGTCGTGCGCGACGGTCAGCATGGCGGCGGCCGCCACGTTGAACACCGCGCCGGTGCTCAGCTGCGCCTTGGCGCTGAACCGGGACTGCAGTCGTCCGGCCAGCAGGCCGGCCACGAACATGCCGACGAGCATCGGCAGCATCAGCAGCCCGGCCTGGGTGACGCTGGCGCCGAAGCCGTAGCCGGCGCTGGTCGGGATCTGCGCGAACTGCGGCAGGAACGCGTAGACGGCGAACATCGAGGCACCGTAGAGCAACCCGACGAGGTTCGTGGTCCAGACCGCGGGCAGGCGCATCATCCGCAGGTCGATCAGCGGGTTCGCGGCGCGGGCCTCGGTCGCCAGCCAGGCGGCCGCGAGCACCGCGGCCAGCGCCAGCAGCCCGACCACCCGGCCGGAGCCCCAGCCCCACGCGGCGCCCTTGCTGACCGGCAGCAGCAGCGCCACCAGCCAGCCGGACAGGAGTACGGCGCTGAGCCAGTTGATCCGGCCCGGGGTGCGTACCGGCGAGCGCGGGACGAACCGGTGCGCGGCGAGCGCGGTCAGGCCGACCACCACCAGCGGGATCCAGAACAGCCACCGGTAGCCCAGCGTGGCCACGATCGGCCCGGCCAGCACCACGCCCAGCCCGCCGCCGACTGCCACGACCGCGGAGATCGAGGCCACCGCCGAGCTGACCCGGGCGGCCGGGAACTCGTCGCGGATGATGCCGAACGAGAGCGGGAAGACGGCGCCGCCGATGCCCTGCACCACGCGGGCGGCGATCAGTACGCCGATGCTGGGGGCGAGGGCCGCCAGCAGGCAGCCCAGCGCGAGCGCGGCGAGCGAGAAGACGAGCGTCTTCTCCTTGCCGACCATGTCGCCGACGCGGCCGATGATCGGCGTGAAGACGGACGCGGAGAGCAGGTACGCGGTGAGCACCCAGGTCACCGTGTTGGGCGAGGTGTGCAGGTCGTGCTGGATGGTGGGCAGCACCGGCGTGATCAGCGACTGGAGCATCGCGAAGAATCCGGTGCCGGCGGCCAGCACGAGGAAGGTGAGACGGCGCGAGCCGCGCCCTGATGAGCGGATCATGTGGGAGAACTCCCCGTTGTCGGTACGAGACTGGTGGCCGCTCGCGCGGTCGTGCGGCGGTGGCGGCCGGGTTGTGCCGGTGCTCAGCGGTCGGCGGGCATGGTGGGACCTCCCGGGTCCGTGTCGTGGCGCGAGGATCGCGTGGCCGGAGGGCGGCCGGAAGTCCGGAGTAAGCTATCCGGAGGGGTGGCTCCGGTCAGTAACCGGAGGCGTGCCTCCATTAACCTAGCGGAGGGGTGCCTCCGGTTGCAAGGCGGAAGGGGTGACGCGCCTCATGGCCGACGCCGACGTGCCCGGTGAGGTCTTCTCCCGCCGCCCGAAACGGGCCGACGCCCGCCGCAACTACGACGCGCTGATCGCCGCCGCCCGCGAGGTCTTCGGCGAGCACGGCGCGGGCGCGTCGCTGGAGGAGATCGCCCGCCGGGCCGGTGTGGGCATCGGCACGCTCTACCGCAACTTCCCGCAGCGGCGGGACCTGTTCGAGGCGGTCTACGTCGAGGAGGTGCGCGCGCTCAGCGTCTCCGCCGCCGACCTGGCCGACGAGCCGCCGTGGGACGCCCTGGTCGGCTGGCTGCACCGGTTCGTCGCCTACGTGGCCACCAAGCGGGCGCTGGCCGAGGAGCTGGTGCACGACTCCGAGGTGTTCCGCAGCTGCCGCACCGAGATCTACGCGACCGGTGAGCCGCTGCTGCGCCGCGCCCAGGAGGCCGGGGCGGCCCGGCCGGACGCCGGATTCGACGACGTGATCCGGCTGATCAGCGGGCTGGCCGCGTACCAGTTCCCGGACCCGGCCCAGCGCGACCGCGTGCTGGCCATCGCGCTGGACGGCCTGCGCCCACCAGCCGGTGCGGGATCGCCCCGGGTCTAGCCGAGGCCGAAGATGCCCGCTCGGAAGGTCCCATCGGGATGATCCCGCGTGGCGCAGGCCGCCGCTGGTGCGATCCGATAGCATCCTGAGTGTGACCGGACCGGTGAGCAAGAAGTCGTTCTCGCTGCCTGCGGATGTCGCGGAGCGTTTGGAACGCGAGCCGAACGCCAGCGCCTACGTCGTCGACGCCGTGCGGGCGCGGATGCGCGCCGAGGACCTCGATGCCGAGTTGGCCCGGCGCGGGATGACCGTTTCCGCGCAGGGGCGTGCACGTGCCCGGGCGCAGCGCGCGCAGGTGGAGCAGGAGTGGTCGCCCGGTCGCCGCCAGGCTCTGCGAGAGCGTTCGCGCCGGGCGGCACGGGAGATGGTCGGCGAGACCGACCGTCAGGCACCGGCGGCATGACCACTGAGGAACCGCCGGTCCGCCTGGTGCTGGACCGGTCGGCGTTGGTCGGCTACGTGGCCGGTTCGATGCATGTGGCCGAGCCGCTGCACGAGGTCGCGCACGACGGCGTGCGCTTCGGCGTGCCAGCGGTCGTCGTGGCCGAGGCCTTGGCGGTGATCGACGAACCGGGCGACCGCGCGGTGCTGCACCGGCTGTTGGCGCGTCCCGCCTGCGCTGTTCTGCCGACCTGGGGCGAGGACTGGCAGGAGTTGGCCTACTGGCGCAGGATCACCGGCCGGGTCGATCTCGCGGCGGCGGTGATGGCCGTTCTCGACCACGACGCTAGTGTGCTGACCAGCGAGGGTAAGGCATACGGCGACGGGGGAGACCTTCCCGTCATCGCCTTTCCCGGCTGACCGGAGGCGCCGGCCGGCGGCCCCTGAGCGAGAACCGCCGGCCGCTCGCAGTCCCGTCAGCGGTGCCCGTTGCCCGGCCGCCCCCACGGTCCGGTGATCGCGAACACGTACCCCGGCGACTGGATGTTGGCGAACAACGTCTTCCCGTCCGCGCTGAACGTCGGCCCGGTGAACTCGCTGTCGTTCAGTTCGTTGCGCGCCAGCGGGTACGCCTTGCCCTGCTCGCTGACGCCGACCAGGTGCGACACGCCCTCGCCGTCCTCGGCCAGGATCACCCCGCCGTACGGCGAGACGGTGATGTTGTCCGGCCCGTCGTAGTTGCCGTGGTCGGCCTCCGGGTCGGTGTTCACCCCGAAGATGGTCTTCAGCGTCACGGTCTGCCGGCGCGGGTCGTAGAACCACACCTGGCCGTCGTGCTCGTGCGCGCTGCCGTCGTCGAGCCGGGCGTAGCTGGCCACGAAGTACGCGCCGCCGTCGCCCCACCAGGCGCCCTCCAGCTTGCGGCTGCGGGTAACCTCGGCGTCGGTGAACTGCTTGCGGACCGACACGGTCCGGGCGTCGCGGTCGGGCACCTCGATCCACTCCACCCGGTAGCGGGTGCCCGGCGTGGTGGCCTCGGACAGGTCGGCCACGTGGTCGTCGCCGCGCAGGCAGCGCATCGCGGCGAGGCTGCCTGCGGTGCCGCCGTCGGGTCGCTGGGCGAGCGCCCGCAGCGCGCCCTTGCCGGCCCGGAAGCCGGGCGGCGGCGTCCACCGGAAGTACAGGCCGTTGGGCCCGCTCGCGTCCTCGGTCAGGTAGATCGAATGGGTGTACGGGTCGACAGCCACCGCCTCGTGGGAGTACCGCCCGAGGAACGTCAGCGGCACCGGGCCGGTGTTCGCGGAGCGGTCGTGCGGGTCGACCTCGAAGACGTACCCGTGATCCTTCAGATACCGCCCACCGGCCCGCTGCTCGGTTTCCTCGCAGGTCAGCCACGTGCCCCACGGGGTGATGCCACCGGCGCAGTTGTTGTGCGTGCCGGCCACGCTCACGTACTCGCGCAGCCGCCGCCCGTGCCGGTCCACCTCGATCGTGGTGGTGCCGCCGCGGGCGCCCGGGTCGTAGGTGAGGCCGGCCAGCGCCGGCACCGGGTACGGCTCGTCGCCGCCGATCTCGTGGTTGTTCACCAGCACCGAGCCGTGCGGGCCGCGGAAGCAGCCGGTGCCGTCGGCGTCGCTCGGGGTGGGCTGCCCGGACTCCAGCAGCGTCGCGCCGGCCTGCGCGACGACCGTGTACGAGAAGCCCGGCGGCAGCGCCAGCAGACCGGCCGGGTCCGGCACCAGGTCGCCGTAGCCGACGGCGGGGCGGCACGCGGGCCGGGCCGCGGCCGGTCCGGCGATCGCCTCCAGGCTGCCGGTCACCACGATGCCGAGTCCGCCGGCCGCGCCGCCGCGCAGCAAGGCCCGCCGGGAGAGAGGTGAGGAGGTCACGTCGTCGCCTTCCTGTGCGCACGATTGCCTGGGGGAAGGCAAGCGGGGCCGGGGGAACGGCAAGCGGCCGGGCCGCTCGCAGCCGGGTGAACAGCTGACGAATCCCGCGTGCCGAGCGCCTCGTGCCGGTGCGGCGCGGGTCCGTTAGGGTTCCCCTCGATCGCAAAACGTCGGAGGGCGGACGGTGGGCAGACTCGCTTCGGCGTACCGGCAGGCGGTCGATCGGCATCGACGGGCGGTGCGCCACTGGGAGGCGGCCCGGCGGCTGCTCGGCGCCGCCGGGCCGGCGCCGGTCGGCAGCCCGGAGCTGGTCGCGCGGCTGGCCCGCCTCGGCGGTGAGCTGGCCGCCGCGGTGCCCGGCACCGCCCGCGTCGCGACTCACCCCGTTCCGGTACGCCTCGGCGCGGCGACCACAGTCGACGGCGCGTTCCCGGTGCTCGTGCCGGTGGGGGCGGGCGCGCACCTGGCTATCGACGCGGACGCCCGCGACCCGCGCGTCGGCGAGCTGCTGCGGGCGGTGGTGGTACGGCTGCTGACCGCCGCACCGGCCGGCGCGATCCGGGTCGCCGGCATCGACCAGGCGGCCTTCGGCGCAGCGTTCCTGCCGCTGCGTCCGCTGCACGACGCCGGGGTGCTCGCCGCGACTGCGACCACCGAGGCGGAGACGACGGCGCTGCTCGAGCTGGCCGAGCGCCACGCGCGTACCGCCCAGCGATCCGCGCCGGAGGACCGCGAGCTGCTGGTGGTGGTCGCCGCGTCCGCGCCCCCGCCCCGGGAGCTGGCCCGGCTCGCCGCGCTCACCCACGCCGGCCCGGCCGCTGCGGTCTGCGTGCTGCTGGCCGGCCACCCGCCCGCCGGGCCGTCCGCCGCGCCGCCGCTGGGCGCCACCACCCAGCTGCGCCTCACCGAGCGGTACACGCTCGTCGGGGACCCGCCCGGCCGTCCGTTCAGCGCCGACGGCAGCGGGCTGGCCGCACCGGTGGTCCTCGACGGCGACCCCTCGCACGCCACGGTGACCGCGCTGGCCCGCCGGTACGCCGAGACCGCCGGTCAGGACGGCGTCACGTTCGCCGACCTGCTGCCCGCGCAGCGGTGGGCCGGGTCCGCCGCCTCCGGGCTGCGTACCGTGCTCGGCCGGGCCGGACGCCGGCCGCTGAGCGTGGCGTTCGACGACGCCACCCCGCACTGGCTGGTCGGCGGGCGGACCGGCGCCGGCAAGACGGTCCTGCTGCTCGACGTGCTCTACGGGCTGGCGGCCCGCTACTCCCCGGCCGAGCTGAGGCTGATGCTGCTCGACTTCAAGGAGGGCGTCAGCTTCACCGAGTTCGTGCCCACCGACCGCGACCCCACCTGGCTGCCGCACGCCGACGCGGTCGGCATCGAGTCCGACCGCGAGTACGGCGTGGCGGTGCTGCGCGAGCTGCGCGCCGAACTGGGCCGCCGCGCCGACCTGCTGAAGCGGCACGGGGTCAGCCGGCTGGCGGACCTGCCGCCGAACGCCCGGCCGCCCCGGATCGTCACCGTCGTCGACGAGTTCCACGTGCTGTTCGCCGGCAACGACGCGCTGGCCCGGCAGGCCGTCGACCTGATCGAGGAGCTGGCCCGCAAGGGTCGCTCGTACGGCCTGCACCTGGTGCTGGCGAGCCAGAGCACCACCGGCATCGAGGCGCTCTACGGCCGGGCCGAGGCCATCTTCGGGCAGTTCCCGCTGCGGATCGCGCTACCCGGCGGCGACGCCGTGCTGGACCCGCGCAACGACGCCGCACGCGGGCTCACCGTCGGCACCGCCGTGGTGAACACCGGCGCGGGCGCGCCCGGCTCGGACGTGGAGGTGCGGTTCCCCGACGCGCACGCCGCCTCGGCCGACCTCGCCGCGCTGCGCCACGAGCTGCACGCGGCCCGTCCGGCCGGGTCGCGCCCGCCTGCCGTCTTCCGGGGACACGAGACGCCCCGGCTCACCGACGACAGCGCCTGGACCGCGCTGACACCCGGCGCCGACACGCCGTACGCACTCGTCGGCCGCGTGGTCGACGTGGCCGGCAGTCCGGCCGGGTTCGCGCTCGACGCCAGTCCGGGCCGGCACCTCGCCGTGGTCGGCACCGCCGCGGCCGGCGCGGACGTGCTCCGGTCGGCCGCCCTGTCGCTGGCCCGCCAGCACGCACCCGGCACCGCCCGGTTCCTGTTCGCCCCGCTGGCGCCGGGCACCACGGAGGCCGCCGACGACCTGGCCATGACGCTGGCCGCAGCCGGGCATCCGGTCCGGCGCCTCGACGCCGACGCGCTGCGCGCCCAGCTCGCCGAGGCCGCCGCCGGCGACAGCCCGGCGTCCGGGCGCACCTACCTGGTGGTGTTCGGCATGGACGCCGCCGCCACGACGCTGGCCGCCTCCGACCCGGCGACGTTCCGCTCCGGGTACGACGACCTGCGCGCCGTGCTGCGCCAGGGGCCCGCGCGCGGCACGCACGTGCTCGGCTGGTGGCGCGGGCTGCGCCGCCTCGCCGACGACCTCGGCGGCAGCGGGCACCGCGACGACGTGACCGGCCTGGTCGCGCTCAACGTTCCCGCCGCCGACCTGGGCCTGCACCTCGGCGTGCACGACCTCGCGTACGCGCCGCGCGACGGCCGCGCCCTCCTGGTCGACCGGCACGAGCACCGCACCGCGCTGATCGTGCCGTTCGCCGCCGGGGGAGATATCACGTGAGCGCGAGGAGTGAGCCGGGTTTGCGAGCCCCGCAGTCGCGAACGGAAGACGGCCCAGCATGAGCGGATTCGACGAGTACGCGGCGCTGCTGCGGGAGCTGTCGACCCGGCAGCGCGGCGGTGAGCGGGAGATCGCCGCCGAGGCGGAGCGCCGCCGCGGCCTCCAGTCCGCCGTCGACACGCTCGGGCAGCGCCTCGCCGCCCAGGGGCAGCACCTGGACCGGCTCGGGCAGGCGATCGGCGTGCCGATGACGTCGGTCCCGGCGGAGGCGCCGGCACCGGCGAGGGCGGCCGGCGGGGGAGCGCCGGGTTCCGCGCCCGGACCGGGGGACGGGGTGACCGGCGGCGCAGCCGACGCGCCGGGGCGGCCGGATGTCGGGGCGTACCCCTCGGGGGGTGTGCCGGCCCCGCGGGCGGGTGACCCGGCGGCGGAGCTGGCGGCGGCGGGGCGGCTCGCCGAGGAGGCCGACGGGTACGGGCAGCAGGCCGACGCGCTGGCCCGCACGCCGGTGCTGCTGCCCACCTGGTCGGCGCCGGCGCGGGCGGTGGTGGTGTACGCGGGCTGCGCGCTCGCGGGCTCGCTGCTGATGCTGATCGCGATTGTGGGTTCGTCGCTGCCGGTGACCGGGCTGGACCTGGTGGCGGCGCTGTCCTGCGCGGGGGTGCCGCTGCTGTCCTTCGTGGCCGGTCAGGTGGTGCTGGCCCGCTGGGGCCGCCCGGTGGTGGAGGGCGACGCCCCGCCGGCCGGCCGGTACGTGCCGCTCGGTTTCGTGATCTGCGCGCTGGTCTCCCCGTCCTTCTTCTGCCTCTACCTCCTCCTGTTCCGCCTCCTGCGCTGACGCCCTGCCCGCCCGCCCCGCCCTCACCCCACCCGCCCGCTCCGTCGATCATGGAGTTTCGGCCCCTGCGGTGCGGTATTTGTGGCTTTCGGGCGGGCGGAAAGTACAAGATCGCGAGGACGGTGGGGCGGGGTGGGGCGGTAGGCTCGCGGGGTCGGTGAGCTGGGGAGGGCGTGTGAGCGCGGCGGAGATCATCGCGAGGCTGGCGGCGGCGGCTCAGAAGCTCGACGAGGCCAAGGCGCGCACCGCGGCGGCGGCGCAGGACGCGGCCGAGGCGCGGGCGCTGGTGGCGGGCGCGCTGGAGGGGGCCACGGCAGGGCCGCTGATCGGGGTCATCGACTCGTACCGGCAGGCGCTGGCGCAGGCCGCGCAGGGCGGGGAGCCGGCCCGGCAGCACGTACGGGAGACCATCGCGAAGGTCCAGGCGCTGGGCAACTGAGCCCGGTCCGGCATGCCGGTTTGCGCGCAGGGCGCGACAAGGGTTACCGCCGCGTAACTTTTCATTGACGTGTGTGAAATCGGACACGCATCATCGTGTCCACGATCGATCGGATCCCACCCGTCCCCCCGGGCCCGCCCGGGTGCCTCCCCCCGGAGGTGCAGCCCATGCTGCTCCGAACGATCCTGGCCGCCACCACCGTCGCCGCCACCGTCCTGCTCGTCCCGGCCGCCGCCCAGGCCGCCGCCGAACCCGCCGCGCCGCCGGCCACGGCCACCGTCGCCACCGCCGCGCAACGGGCCGCCGCCGCGGCCGCCGACCCGGTGATCGTGGTCGGTGGCCTGAGTGGAATCTCCATCGCGTACGAGCCGATCGCCGCCCGGCTGCGCGCCGACGGCTACCGCGTCTCGATCTTCCAGTTGCCGAACCTCGGTCTCGGCGACATCCGCGAGTCCGCCCGCGCGTTGTCGTCCTACGTGGACGGGGTGCGCGCCACCACCGGAGCGGCCCGGGTCGACCTGGTCGGCCACTCGGAGGGCGGCCTGGTCAGCCGCTGGTACGTCAAGTACCTCGGCGGCGCGGCGACCGTCGACCAGTACGTCAGCCTGGGCAGCCCGCAGTACGGCACCTACGTCGCGAACCTGGTCGCCGTCCTCGGGCTCGGCAGCTGCGCCGGGGTGATCGCCTGCCAGCAGATGACCATCGGGTCGAGCTTCCTCGCCGACCTCAACGCCGGGGACGACACCCCCGGCCCGGTGCGCTGGGCCACCGTACGCACCTGGCAGGACGAACTGGTCCGGCCGGTGGACAACGCCGTGCTCGCCGACGGCGCCACGAACATCCTGGTGCAGGCGTGGTGCCCGCTGCGGGTCGTCGGCCACCTCGGGCTGGTGCTGGACGGCACCACGTACACGGCGGTGCGTCAGGTGCTCTCCGGCGCCGCGATCCAGCCGAACTGCTTCGCGGTCTGAGCCACCCGCCCGGGCCCGCCGCCGCGCGGGCCGGGCACGTCCGGCCGGGCCGTCGCGCGTGCCGTCGGTCAGTCCGCGTCCCGCCCCGTGATCACGTCGGCGGCCCGCCAGGCCAGCCCGGTCACCGGGGCGCTGGTCCAGCCCGCCACCATCACCGGCAGCACCGACGCGTCGACCACCCGCAGCCCGTCCACGCCGCGTACCCGCAACAGTGGATCGACCACGTGCTCGTCGCCGGTGCCCATCGCGCAGGTGCCGATGGCGTGGTAGCCGCAGTAGCCGCGCGCCACCGCCGCCTCGACGATCTCCGCGTCGGTAGTGGTCGCCGTACCGGGCACCGTCTCGCCCTGGATGCGCTTCGCGATCGGGCCGGTGCCGAAGAACTCCCGCATCCGGCGGAACAGGTCCACCGCCACCCGCCGGTCGTGCGCGGTGGTCAGATAGTTCGCCACGACGGCCGGCGGCGTACGCGGGTCCGCGTCGGTGATCGCCAGACTGCCCTCGCTGTCCGGCCGGCTGACGGTGCCCAGGCACATCAGGCCCGGCTCCCGTTCCAGTTCGAGGGCCTTGCCGGGCCGCGGTGGCGCGGCGGAGAACGGCGCCATCAGCAGGTGCGCGTCCGGGCGGTCCAGGTCCGGCCGGGACTTGATGTGCGCCGCGACGTCCAGCACCGGCAGGGCGAGCGGGCCGCCCCGGGTGAGCAGCCAGCGCAGCGCCGCCCGGGCCTGCCCGAGCGGGCTGCCGATGGTCATGTTGTGGCCGCCGGGTTCGGTGAGGCGGTACTGCAGGACTATCGACCGGTGCTCGCGCAGCCCGGCGCCGACCCGGGGCCGGTCGAGCAGCACCGGCACCCCGGCGGCCCGCAGCGTGTCCGCCGGCCCGATGCCGGAGACCTGCAACAGGTGCGGGGTGGCCAGGGCGCCCGCGGCGAGGATCACCTCACCCGCTGCCCGGTACGTGGTCTCCCGGCCGCCGTGCGCCACCCGTACCCCGGTGGCCCGGCCGCCCTCGACGAGCACCCGCAGGACGACGGCGCCGACCTCGACGGTCAGGTTGGGCCGGCGCCGGACCGGGTGCAGGAACGCGTCCGCGGCGCTGACCCGGCGTCCGGCGTGGATGGTGGCGGTGGGGTAGCCGATCCGCTCGTCGTCGTGGGCGTCCAGGTCGTCGGCGCGGCGCCAGCCCAGCTCGGCGCCGGTGGCCACCATCTCCTCGGCGAGCGGGTCGGTGCCGGTGGCGATGGACAGCCGCACCGGGCCGCCGGTGCCCCGGTGCGGTGCGGGGCCGAGCGGGTGGTCCTCCAGCCGCGGGAACACCCGGCCCATGACCGACCAGCCCCAGCCGAGCGGCTCCAGGGCGTCCCAGTCGTGCGCCGCGCCGCGGCTCCAGATCATGCCGTTGACCGAGGTGGAGCCGCCGATCATCCGTCCGCGCTGCCAGATCTCCTGGCGGCCCGGCCCGGTGGTGGCCGGGTAGTGCCAGGCGGTGCGCTCGTCGTCCATCAGCCGGGAGAACGCCTTCGGCACCCGCACGTACGGGCTGCGGTCCCAGCCGCCCGCCTCCAGCAGCAGCACCCGGGTGCCCGGATCCTCGGTGAGCCGGTTCGCCAGCACGCAGCCCGCCGCGCCGGCTCCCACGATGACGTAGTCGAACTCCTCCACAGGGGACCCCCACTCGTGAGAATCCCTCTGACCGTAGTTGCCCGGTCACCGTCTGCGAAAGGGGCCGGTCGGGGGAGGTGCGGTGGCCGGGTCAGGCGGCCTCGGCCAGCGCCTCGAACTCGGCGTCGGTCAGCTCCACCTCGGCCGCCGCCACGTTCTCCTCCAGGTGCGCCACCGACGACGTGCCCGGGATCGGCAGCATCACCGCCGACCGGCGCAGCAGCCAGGCCAGCGCGAGCTGCGCCGGGGCGGCGCCGTGCCCGGTCGCGATCGCGTCGAGTGGTCCGCCGGGGCGGGCCAGGTTGCCGGTGGCGATCGGGAACCACGGGATGAACGCCAGGTCGTGGCGCTCGCAGTGCTCCAGCACGTCCTCCGCGCTGCGGTCGGCCAGGTTGTAGAGGTTCTGCACGGACACGATCGGCGCGATCGCCCGGGCCGCCTCGATCTCCTCGACGCCGACCTGGGACAGCCCGATGTGCCGGATCTTGCCCTCCTGGCGCAGCAGCGCCAGCTCGCCGAGCTGGTCGGCCAGCGGCACCTTCGCGTCGATGCGGTGCAGCTGGTAGAGGGGGATGCAGTCCAGGCCCAGGTGGCGCAGGCTCAGCTCGCACTGCTGGCGCAGGTACTCCGGGCGCCCCACCGGCCGCCAGTCGTCCGGGCCGGCGCGGGTCAGCCCGGCCTTCGTCGCGATGACCAGATCGTCGGCGTACGGGTGCAGCGCCTCGCGGATCAGCAGCTCACTGACGAACGGCCCGTACGAGTCGGCGGTGTCGATGAACGTGACGCCCAGCTCGTACGCGCGGCGCAGCACCCGTACCGCCTCGGCCGGATGCTTCGGGTCACCCCACACGCCCGGCCCGGTGAGCTGCATCGCCCCGTAGCCGAGGCGGTCGACCGGCAGGTCGCCACCGATCCGGTAGCTGCCCGACGCCTTGGCGGGCTGGGTGCTGGCGGCCATTCGCGGTCCTCCCGGGCTCGTACGCGGTCGCGGGCCGTCGCACGCCCGGACGCGGGAGCTTTCCCCGAATCGGACCGGCGAAGCCTCCCGACGACCAGCCGGGCAGTTGCGGCGAGCAGCCTCGGCACACCGGCCCGCCGTGGGAGGCTGGGCGGAACGGTGCTCAGGAGGTGCGCATGGCCGCGACGCCACAGCTCGACTTCGCGCTGGACACGTACGAGTGCATCGTGCTCTACCCGGGGCCCTCGGGGCGGGCCCTGCCGGACGAGACGGTGCAGCGGCTGCAGGCCGAGCACCTCCAGCACATGCGGGCGCTGCAACGGCGCGGCATCGTGCTCGTGGACGGATCCGTCGACGGCCCGGCGCGGGAACCCGACCCGCCGATCGGTTTCGGTCTGGCCCGCACCGGCTCGGTGGACGACGTCCGCAGCGTCATGGAGGCCGACCCGGCGGTGCAGGCCGGGCTGTACCGGGTCGAGGTGCTCACCTTCCTCTGCCCGGCCGGCTCGCTGGAGTTCCCGCTGGTCAAGACGGAGAGCTGAGGCGCGGCTCGCGCCCCTCCGGCGGCACCACCCGCTGTCGCGTACCCGCCCACCGCCCACCGTCGACCGGCAGTGGGCGGCGGCGCTACCGTGCCCCCGGCCGGCCTCTGGCGGGGAGCGGTACGATTTCTCACCGCGCGGTCGCCGATGCCCGCCACACGACGTCGCGGTGCGGTACGCCTACCGCCCGCCCACGCGGTTGACGCGCGTCGTTGGACAACTGTTCCGCAGCTCGCAAGGGGTCGGCCGGGAGGCCGATCCGGAAGAGAGACTAGCCTGATGGGCGTGACACGCCGCGCGAAGATCGTCTGCACTCTCGGCCCCGCCACCGCGTCCCCGGAGCGTATCCGCGGGCTCGTCGAAGCCGGCATGAACGTGGCGAGGCTCAACTTCAGCCACGGCAGTCACGCCGACCACGAGTCGGTCTACCGGCTGGTCCGGGAAGCGGCCGAGGCGGCCGGCAAGCCGGTCGCCGTGCTCGCCGACCTCCAGGGCCCCAAGATCCGTCTCGGCCGGTTCGCCGACGGCCCGCACGAGTGGCGTACCGGCGACTCCGTCGTGATCACCGGTGACGACGTCGTCGGCACCAAGGAGCGGGTCTCCTGCACCTACCGCAAGCTGCCCCAGGAGGTGAAGCCGGGCGACCGGCTGCTGATCGACGACGGCCGCGTCGCGGTCGAGGTCAGCGACGTCACCGGTAACGACATCCGGTGCCTGGTCACCGAGGGTGGCCCGGTCTCCAACAACAAGGGCGTCTCGCTGCCGAACGTCGCGGTGAGCGTCCCGGCCCTGTCCGACAAGGATGCCGAGGACCTGCGCTTCGCCCTCGGCCTCGGCGTCGACCTGGTCGCGCTGTCGTTCGTCCGGTCGCCGGAGGACATCAAGCTCGTCCACTCGATCATGGACGAGGAGGGTGTGCGCCGCCCGGTCCTGGCCAAGGTCGAGAAGCCGGAGGCGGTCGACCACCTGGAGGCGATCGTGCTCTCCTTCGACGGCGTCATGGTCGCCCGCGGCGACCTCGGCGTCGAACTGCCGCTGGACCAGGTGCCGCTGGTGCAGAAGCGCGCCGTGCAGCTGTGCCGGGAGAACGCCAAGCCGGTCATCGTGGCCACCCAGATGCTCGACTCGATGATCGAGAACTCCCGTCCGACCCGCGCCGAGGCGTCCGACGTGGCCAACGCGGTGCTCGACGGCGCCGACGCGGTGATGCTCTCCGGCGAGACCAGCGTCGGCAAGTACCCGGTCCTCACCGTCAGCACCATGGCGAAGATCATCACCACCACCGAGGCCGGCTCGATCGCCGTCCCCCGGCTGCAGCACGACCCGCGTACGCACGGCGGCGCGCTCACCGTCGCCGCCTCGTCGATCGCCCGGGCCATCGGCGCCAAGGCCATGGTCGCGTTCTCGCAGACCGGTGACACCGTCAAGCGCCTGGCCCGGCTGCACTGCGACCTGCCGCTGCTGGCGTTCACGCCGGTGCCGGAGGTGCGCAACCAGCTCGCGCTGTCCTGGGGCGTGGAGACGTTCCTGATGCCGTTCGTCCAGCACACCGACGACATGTTCCGCCAGGTCGACCAGGCGCTGCTCGGCCTCAACCGGGCCAACCCGGGCGACTACGTGGTGATCGTGGCGGGCAGCCCGCCCGGCACCCCCGGCTCCACCAACACGCTGCGCGTGCACCAGCTGGGCTCGCTGGTCGACGCTGCCTCGGCACGAGCCCTCCAATGAGTGTGGCGACCGGGCAGGCGGCGGTCGACCAGCTGCTGGAGGTGCTCGACCTCGCCCGTACCGGGGAGATGACCTTCCGGGGGATGAGCCCGCCGGTGGGCCCGCAGCGGGTCTACGGCGGCCAGGTCGCCGGTCAGGCCCTGGTCGCGGCCGGCCGCACCGTCGACGCGGAGCGGGCCGTGCACTCCCTGCACGGCTACTTCGTGCGCCCCGGCGACCCGGCCGAGCCGATCGAGTACCAGGTGGAGAACGTCCGCGACGGCCGCTCCTTCTCGGTACGCCGCTCGGTGGCGCTGCAGCACGACAAGCCGATCTTCTTCATGTCGGCGTCGTTTCAGCGCCAGGAGGAGGGGCTGGACCACCACGCCCCGCTCCCGCCGGACGTACCCCGCCCGGACGACGTGCCGACCATGACCGACCGGCTCTCCCGCTACCCGGAGCGCCTCGGCATCTGGGGGATGATCCCGCGCCCGATCGACGTGCGGTACGTCGGCGAGCCCGGCTGGGTGCGTCCCGGTGACCGCCCGGCCGAACCGCACCAGCGGGTGTGGATGCGCCTTGACGGCAAGCTGCCGGACGATCCGCTGCTGCACGCGTGCGCCCTCACGTACGCCTCCGACCTGACGCTGCTGGACTCGGTGCTGTCGGTGCACGGCGAGGTGTGGGGGCCGGGCGGCGTGGTCGGCGCGAGCCTCGACCACGCCCTGTGGTTCCACAGGTCGTTCCGTGCCGACGAGTGGTTCCTGTACGACTGCTGGAGCCCGTCGGCATCGGGTGCCCGTGGCCTGGCCACCGGCCGGATGTTCACCACCGACGGACGGCACATCGCCAGCGCCGTCCAGGAGGGGCTGCTGCGGCGCGTCGGCGGCTGACCGTCCGGCCGGTGATCGTCCGGACGCGGGCCCGGCGGCCGGTCCGCATCGCAGCGGACTAACCTGGCCGTATGCGCCTTTCCGCCCGGGTCGACTATGCCCTCCGCGCGGCCGCCGAGCTGGCCTCCGTCGCGGACGGGACTGCCGAGCGGAGCCGCCCGGTGACCGCCGAGCAGATCGCCCGCGCGCAGGACATCCCGCCGAAGTTCCTGGAGAGCATCCTGCTGCAACTGCGCCGGGGCGGCATCGTGCACGCCCAGCGTGGCCCGGAGGGCGGCTACTGGCTGGCCCGGCCGGCCGGGGAGATCTCCCTGGCCGAGGTGATCCGCGTCATCGACGGCCCGCTGGCGCACGTACGCGGGCAGCGTCCGGAGCAGCTCGGCTACCAGGGTGCGGCCCGCGCGCTGCAGGACGTCTGGATCGCGCTGCGGGCCAGCGAGCGGGAGATCCTCGAGCTGGTCACCATCGCCGACGTGGCGGCCGGCGCGCTGCCCGGCCGGGTCAACGAGCTGGCCGCCGACCCGCGCGCCTGGAGCTGACGACCGCCTCCGCACGTCCGGGCACACCGTCCGGCGACTCCTACCAACCGGATGGGGGACTTGACCCGGGGTGCCCTCGTGCCGCATTGTCGACCAAGTTGATAGGAGATACCGAAAAGTCAGGGGGCGCTCGTGCGCAAGCTGCTGGTCCTCGCCCTCGTCGGGCTCGCCGCGCAACTCGTCGACGGCGCGCTCGGCATGGCGTACGGGCTGACCTCCTCGACGCTTCTCCTGTTCGCCGGTGTCGCACCGGCCGCCGCGTCCGCCTCGGTGCACCTGGCCGAGATCGGCACCACGCTCGCCGCCGGCGTCTCGCACTGGCGATTCGGCAACGTCGACTGGAAGGTGGTCGGCCGGATCGCGCTGCCCGGCGCCATCGGCGCGTTCGCCGGAGCGACTTTCCTCAGCTCGATCTCCACCGAGGCGGCGGCCCCGTGGATGGCCGCCATCCTGTTCACGCTCGGCGCGTACCTGCTGGTGCGGTTCTCCCGGCCGCTGCGCGCGAACCGGGCCGCCGGCCGGCTGCGCAGCCGTTTCCTCGCGCCGCTCGGCCTGGTCGCCGGCTTCGTCGACGCCACCGGCGGCGGTGGCTGGGGCCCGGTCGCCACCCCGGCGCTGCTGGTGTCCGGCCGGATGGAACCCCGCAAGGTCATCGGCTCGGTGGACACCTCCGAGTTCGTGGTGGCCGGCGCGGCCAGCATCGGCTTCCTCATCGGCCTGGGCTCCGAGGGCTTCCTGCTGCCGACGGTGGCCGCGCTCCTGGTCGGCGGCCTGATCGCCGCGCCGATCGCCGCCTGGCTGGTCCGCATCGTTCCCGCCCAGCTGCTCGGCGCCGTGATCGGCGGCGTGATCGTGCTGACGAACGCCCGCACGCTGCTGAGCGCCGGCGGCGTGGGCGGGTCGGTGCCGGTCGTGGTGTACGTGCTGCTCGGCGCCGCCTGGCTGGTCGCCGTCGGGCTGGCGGTGCGCGCGCTGCGCCGTACCCGCCGGGCCCGCGCCACTGTCGACGCGGCCCTGGCCGCCGCGCCGCCGGCCGAGGCGGGGAAGCCTGCCCAGCCGGGGGAGTCCGTCGAGCCGGCGGAGGCCGCGCAGCCGGGGCAGGTCCCGCAGCCGGGGCAGGTCCCGCAGCCGGTGGCCACCGCCGAGACCACCGAGGCCGCGGAGTCGCGGAAGCTCGCCGCCGCTGTCGAGGGCTGAGCCGCCCGCGGCCTGAACCGCGCGCCTCGCCTGGCCGTGCCGTCGCCCGGGAGGGCTCTGTCTCGGCCGGTCGCTCGCCGGGAGAGAACATGTCCCCTGACCGGTATGCCTCTCGGTCATATTTATGACTCTGAGGTATATCGGCTGTCGGTTCATTCCTTCGCGCCGTCGCCCGACCGCGCCGCCGCTCCACCGTTCCGCCGCGCTTGTGGGCGTGTCCGGCGGTGACCTAGGCTGACGAAGCGCGGAGCCGAATCACCGACGTCGATGCGTCGACGTCGCCCGTCGCGTCAGGGCACGTATCCGCCGGTCCGGGCAGGCCGGCGACCGTCGCGTGCCTGACCTCCGCGAAAGGCGTTCCCCGTGCACCCCACCACCCCTCGCCGCCGGATCGCGCTGCTCGCCGCGGCCTCGGCGGTCACCCTGTCGGCCGGCGCGCTCACCACGATGACTGCTGCCGCGGCGGCCGTCGCCTGCCGGGTCGACTACCGGATCACCAACCAGTGGAGCGGCGGCTTCGGCGCCGACGTGACAGTCACCAACCTCGGCGACCCGGTCAACGGCTGGACTGTCGGCTGGAGCTTCGCCGCCGGCCAGCAGGTCGTCCAGGCGTGGAACGCGACGGTCAGCCAGTCCGGGGCGCAGGTGAGCGCCCGCGACGCCGGCTACAACGCGGCCATCGGCACCGGCGGCACCGCGAACTTCGGCTTCAACGGCTCCTGGAACAACGCGTCGAACCCGGTCCCGGCCGCGTTCACGCTCAACGGCACCGCCTGCACCGGCGCGCCGTCGACCAGCGCGCCACCGTCGACGCCGCCACCGAGCACCACACCTCCGCCCACCACACCGCCACCGACCACACCCCCGCCCACCGACCCGCCGGCCGGGGCGAAGCAGATGGAGAAGCTCGACCGAGGGCTGGTCAGCGTCCGCTCCGGCAGCGGGAACCTCGTCTCCTGGCGGCTGCTCGGCACCGAGACCTCGGGCGTGGCGTTCAACCTCTACCGGGGCGGCACCAAGGTCAACGGCAGCCCGATCACCGGCGCCACCACGTACCTGGACAGCGGCGCGGCGGCCGGCTCGGCGTACACCGTGCGGGCCGTGGTGAACGGCGCCGAGCAGGCGGCGTCCGCGCCGGCGCTCCAGTTCGCCAACGGTTACCTGGACGTGCCGATCCAGCCCCCACCCGGCGGCACCACCCCGGCGGGGGAGGGCTACAGCTACTCGGCGAACGACGCGAGCGTCGGTGACCTCGACGGCGACGGCCGGTACGAGTTCGTGCTCAAGTGGGATCCGTCGAACGCCAAGGACAACTCGCAGTCCGGCTACACCGGCAACGTCTACGTCGACGCGTACACGCTCGCCGGCACCCGGCTGTGGCGCGTCGACCTGGGCCGCAACATCCGCGCCGGCGCCCACTACACCCAGTTCCAGGTGTACGACTACGACGGCGACGGAGACGCCGAAGTGGCCATGAAGACCGCCGACGGCACCCGCTCCGGCACCGGCCAGGTGATCGGCAACGGCTCGGCCGACCACCGCAACTCCAGCGGCTACGTGCTCGCCGGCCCGGAGTACCTGACCATGTTCGACGGCCGCACCGGCGCAGCACTTTCCACAGTCGACTACGACCCGCCGCGCGGCACCGTCTCGTCCTGGGGCGACTCGTACGGCAACCGGGTCGACCGGTTCCTCGCCGGCACCGCGTACCTGGACGGGCAGCGCCCCTCGCTGATCATGGCGCGCGGCTACTACACCCGCGCCGTCGTCGCGGCCTGGGACTTCCGCGACGGCACGCTGCGCAAGCGCTGGACGTTCGACTCGAACGCCTCCGGCAACGGCGCCGCCGCCGGCCAGGGCAACCACCAGCTCTCCGTGGCCGACGTCGACAACGACGGCCGCCAGGAGATCGTGTACGGCGCCGCCACCATCGACGACAACGGCCGGCTGCTGTACTCCACCGGCAACGGCCACGGCGACGCCCTGCACGTCGGCGACCTCGACACGTCCCGCGCCGGCCTGGAGATCTTCAAGGTCGACGAGGACGGCAGCAAGCCCAGCTCCTGGATGGCCGACGCGCGTACCGGGCAGATCATCTGGCAGACCGCGCCGAACGGCGACAACGGCCGCGGCGTCTCCGGTGACGTCTGGGCCGGCAGCCCGGGCGCGGAGTCCTGGTCGTCGGCGGTCGACGGGCTGCTCAACACCCGGGGGCAGAACATCGGGCGCAAGCCGTCGTCGGCGAACTTCCTGATCTGGTGGGACGGCGACCCGGTCCGGGAACTGCTCGACGCCACGAAGATCGACAAGTACGGCACCGGCGGCGAGACCCGGCTGCTCACCGGCAGCGGCGTCGCCTCGAACAACGGCACCAAGTCCACCCCGGCACTCTCGGCCGACCTGCTCGGTGACTGGCGCGAGGAGGTGGTCTGGCGTACCTCCGACAGCACCGCGCTACGGATCTACAGCACGCCGGTCACCACCGGCCTGCGCCTGCCGACGCTGATGCACGACCCGCAGTACCGGGTGGCGGTGGCCTGGCAGAACACCGCCTACAACCAGCCGCCGCACCCGGGCTTCCACCTGGGCGACGGCATGAGCACCCCGCCCGCCCCGAACATCTACCTGCGCTGAAACGGCAGGCACCGGGTCGCCGGTCGCGGAATCCGCTCCGCCGGCGACCCGGTGCACCACACCGCAGCATTCCCGACCCGTCCCGACCGGGAATGCCGTACCACCACCGAGGACAAAGTTAGGCGTCCCACGCGACGGTGCGGTGACGTGGCTATGAAGAGCGTGTTTCAGCCCTCCCGGCGCAGCCCGCCCGCCACCTTCTCGGCGATCAGCTCGAACGAGCGGACCCGGTCGGCCACGTCGTAGACCATCGTGGTGAGCATCAGCTCGTCCGCGCCGGTGCGCTCCAGCAACTCACCGAGCTGCCGGGCCACCGTCTCCGGCGAGCCGGTCGCCTGCCCGTCACGGCGCTGGGCGACGAACTCCCGCTCGAACTCCGAGTACGGGTACGCCGCCGCCTCCTCCGGCGTGACCAGCGGCTCCGGCCGCCCCGAGCGCAGCTTCAGGAACGACAGCCCGGCCGGCCCGGCCAGCCACTCGGCCCGCTCGTCGGTCTCCGCGCAGACCGCGTTGACGGCCACCATCGCGTACGGCCGGTCCAGCCACTGCGACGGCCGGAAGTTCTGCCGGTAGAGCTGCAACGCCGGAATCGTGTTCTGCGAGCTGAAGTGGTGCGCGAACGAGAACGGCAGCCCGAGCAGGCCGGCCAGCTGCGCGCTGAACCCGCTGGACCCGAGCAGCCACACCTGCGGCGACTGGCCGCGGCCCGGCGTCGCGGTGATCGGGCCCGGCTCGGCGCCGGAGAAGTAGTTCATCAGGTCGGCCAGCTCACGCGGGAAGTGCTCGGCGGACAGGCCCTCCATGGTGCGGCGCAGCGCCAGCGCGGTCACCTGGTCGGTGCCCGGCGCCCGGCCGATGCCCAGGTCGATCCGGCCCGGGTGCAGCGCCTCCAGCGTGCCGAACTGCTCGGCCACCACCAGCGGTGCGTGGTTGGGCAGCATCACGCCGCCGGAGCCGAGCCGGATCGTGCTGGTGTTCGCCGCCAGGTGCGCGAGCAGCACCGCCGGCGCCGAACTCGCGATCGCCGGCATGTTGTGGTGCTCGGCCACCCAGAACCGGCGGTAGCCCAGCTCCTCGGTGCGGCGGGCCAGCTCCGTGGTGTGTCGCAGCGCCTCACCGGCACTGCCGGTCGCCGCCACCGGGGCAAGATCAAGAACAGACATGGGTACGTCGATCACAGCGTGGTGCAACAGGCGACGTGCCGGAATTGTTTCGCCGGGTGCGCTACCCCATACCCCGGGCCTGCTCGAAGATCAGGCTGGTCTGGGTGTGCTGCACCGCCGGATCGACAGCCAGATGGTCGAGGACGAAGTCCCGCAGCGCGTCCCCGGAGGCGGCCCGCACGTGCAGCACGTAGTCCTCCGCGCCCGCCACGTGGAACACCGACACCACCCCTGGTAGCCGCACCGACCGGGCCCGGAACGCGTCCACGGCGGCCCGCTCGTGCGCCGTCAACCGCACCGACACCAGCGCCTGCAACGGCAGACCCACCGCCGCCGGGTCGACCTCGGCGTGGAACCCGCGGATCGCCCCGCACTCGCGCAGCGCCCGGGTACGCGTCAGGCACGTCGACGGCGCCACCCCCACCCGCTCGGCCAGCGCGTTGTTCGGCAGCCGGCCGTCGGCCGCCAACTCGGTGAGGATCGCGCGATCGGTGTCGTCCAGGCCGGCGAACGGCCGTACATCATTCGGTGCGGCAGGCATGTGACCATCCTTCACCGAATCGCCACCGGGCGAAAGCGCGATTCCCAGAATCTTGTTCGCTCCTATTGCCCTCTGCCATCGTCATGTTCGACGCTTCCGGCATGACTTCCGTGGACACCGCAGCCGTACACGCCGGGCGCGCCGACCTCGCCGGGCTCGGCGTCCACGTCCCGCCGATCGACCTGTCCACCACCAACCCGCTGCCCTCGGTGGCCGGAGGCGGTGACGACTACGAGACGCTCGCCACCGGCGGCACCCTCCCGGCCGGCGGCAGCGCCGTCTACCAGCGCCTCTGGAACCCCACAGTGGCCCGGTTCGAGACCGCGCTCGCCCAGCTCGAAGGCACCGCCGAGGCGGTCGCGTTCGCCAGCGGCATGGCCGCCCTCACCGCCGCCCTGCTCGCCGCCACCCGCGACGGCAAACGCCACGTCGTCGCCGTCCGCCCCCTCTACGGCGGCACCGACCATGTCCTCGCCACCGGCCTGCTCGGCACCGAGGTCACCTGGGCCACCCCCGCCGACGTGGCCGCCGCCATCCGACCCGACACCGCGCTGGTGCTGGTCGAGACGCCCGCCAACCCCAGCCTCGACCTGGTCGACATCGCCGCGCTCGCCGGCGCCGCCGGTGACGTCCCGCTGCTCGTCGACAACACCGTCGCCACCCCGGTGCTCCAGCAGCCCGCCCGCCACGGCGCCGCGCTCGTGCTGCACAGCGCCACCAAGAGCATCGGCGGCCACGGCGACGTCCTCGCCGGAGTGATCGCCTGCGCTCCCGAATGGGCCGCCCGGCTGCGCCAGGTCCGCGCCGTCACCGGCGCCGTCCTGCACCCGCTCGGCGCGTACCTGCTGCACCGCGGCATCCAGACCCTCCCGCTGCGGGTCCGCGCCCAGCAGGCCGGTGCGGAGAAGCTCGCCGCCTGGCTCGCCGGCCACCCCGCCGTCGAGCGCGTCCACCACCCGTCCCTGTACGACCCGGCCGGGCTGGTCGGCCGCCAGATGTCCGGCACCGGCAGCCTGCTCGCCTTCGAGGTACGCGGCGGCGCGCCCGCCGCGGCCGAGGTCGCCGGCACCTGCGAACTGATCACCCACGCGGTGTCGCTGGGCGGTGTCGACACGCTGATCCAGCACCCGGCCTCGCTCACCCACCGGCCGGTCGAGGGCGACGCCAAGCCCTGCGGCGGGCTGCTGCGCGTCTCGGTCGGCCTGGAGGACCCGGAGGACCTGCGGGCGGATCTCGCGCAGGCGCTGTCGCGCATCTGACGGCGGCGGGTCGCCCGCGTCCGCGGCGTCGGCCGGTCACGACTTCGGGCCGACGTGCCGGTCGAGGGCGGCGACCGCCTCCCGGCGGGCCACCGAGAGGGAGTTGCGGCGGTTCATCCGCCAGGCGATGCCCAGCCGGTCGAGGGCCCGCTGGCAGAGGCCCATGATGTCGGCGGACTCGTTGGCGAACATGTAGCGCGGATAGACGTACGCCTTGCCGCGCACGACGACCCGGTTGGCGAAACGGCAGCCGTCGGAGTGGAACAGGCCGCGCAGGAAGTCGCCCGCCTGGGCCTCGACAATGGGTCGCTGCCAATCGGTCAGAACGATCGGGCGCTCGTGCTTCTTGCCGGGCCCGTGCTGCGGTAGTAGGCACGGCCAGTGCTTCCCGTAACTCTGCACGCTGACGCAGCCCGGTTTCTGGACCCGCTGCACCTTCTCGGCCAGCACCGCTCGCATGGCGTCGTCGCACGCCTCGATCAGGCCCGGCCAGCAGTCGCTGCAGGCGATCCGGAGCACCGGCACCCGGGCCTTGGTGACGAGGTGCCCGTCGCCGAGGTAGAGGCCGAGGAGATAGGCGTAGGCCGCCGGATCTGTCGGAGCGTGCATGTCGTCACGACAGCGGAAGCATCGCAGTGCGGTGCCCTGCTGCTTCGGCGTCGGCCGATCCTTGCACCAGTGGCGAACCGTCGGGTAGGAGAGCCCCACGGTCCGCGCCACCTGGGCAACGGTCGCGCCGTCGAGGTAAGACGCCGCGCCCGGGCGCGCAGTTCGGGTGGATGCACAACCCTATGGTCGAACGCCTGTATGACATTTCTGGTGCCCTCGGTGGGATTCGAACCCACACTGTATGGAGTTTGAATCCATTGCCTGCTGCCAGTTGGGCTACGAGGGCGTTCCGTGATTCGGCCTCGACAGCTTACCCGCTAGGCTGAGGGCGGCGGCACCCGGCAGGGCGGGTGCCGGGCTCGAACCGGTGGGAGTGGCTCGTGGGCGAGATGCAGGCGGACGCCGAGCGCAAGCGCGTTCTGATCGCCGAGGACGAGGCGCTCATCCGGCTGGACCTGGCCGAGATGCTCGTCGAAGAGGGCTACGAGGTGGTCGGCGAGGCCGGTGACGGCGAGACCGCCGTCAAGCTCGCCGAGGAGCTCAAGCCGGATCTGGTCATCCTCGACATCAAGATGCCGATCATGGACGGGCTGGCCGCCGCCGAGCGGATCGCCGGCGCGCGCATCGCCCCGGTGATCATCCTGACCGCGTTCAGCCAGCGTGACCTGGTGGAGCGGGCGCGGGCGGCCGGCGCGATGGCGTACCTGGTCAAGCCGTTCCAGAAGAGCGACCTGGTGCCGGCGGTGGAGATCGCGCTGTCCCGCTACTCGGAGATCGCCGCGCTGGAGTCGGAGGTCGCCGGCCTCACCGACCGGCTGGAGATCCGCAAGACCGTCGAGCGCGCCAAGGGTGCGCTGATGACGACGTACGGCATGACCGAGCCGCAGGCGTTCAAGTGGATCCAGCGCACCGCGATGGACCACCGGATGACCATGAAGGAGGTCGCCGAGCGGATCCTCGCGGAGACCGCCGGCGGCGAGGTGGAGCAGCCCACGCCCTGACCTGCCCGCGAGGTGTCCGATCGATAGGATCGGATCCATGCGCGTCCGGCCGGTCCTCGTCGCCGCTGCCGCCGCGCTGCTCCTGGCGGCCTGCCACGCGACCCCGCGGCCGCTGCCGCAGCCCGCTTCCGTACGCCCGCAGTGGCAGCCCGTGGAGCTGGCCCTTCCCGCCGGCGCCTCGGGGCGTCCGGTGCCGCGCGACGCGGTTCGGTGCGCCGGTCGGTGGTACGTGGTGGGCGGGCTGGTCGATCCGGCGGGGGAGACCCGTCCGGCGGCGTGGTCCTCATCGGACGGCGTGACCTGGTCGCCGATTCCGGTGCGCGCGCAGACGTTCTACGGCCGTCAGCACGTGCTCTACGCGGTCGCCTGCCGCGACGACGGGATGGCCGCGCTGGGCGCGAAGACCGGTGGCGTGCACGGCAATCCGCGTACCGGGACGTGGGTGTGGGGTCCGGGCGGGCCGTTGCGGGAGGTGCCGGCGGCGTTCGAGCTGTTCGGCGGCCCGCGCGCGGTGAGCGCGTCGCGGCTGGCGGCGGGGCCGGGCGGCTGGCTGGTCGCCGGTGCGCGCGCGGACGGCGCGGCGGTGTGGACGTCGCCGGACGCCGAGGGGTTCGTCCTGCGTGAGGGGGTCGCGGAGTTGGCCGGCGACGGCCGGGGCCGGACGGCGGCGTACGACGTGGCGGCGGTGGGGTCGGGCTGGCTGGTGGTGGGGGCGTTGCTGCCGCCCGGCGGGACGGCCCGGACGCCTCTCGCGTGGGCCTCGGCCGACGGCCGGGTGTGGCGGCGGGTGGCCCTGCCGGTGCCGGACGGGGCGGCCGGGGCGGCGGAGCGGGTGGTGCCGGCCGACGGCGGGCCGGTGGTCCTCGGTCCGGTGGGCGACCGGTTCGGGGTGTGGCGCGGGTGCGACGACTGCGGCTCGCGGTCCGCCGGTTCGGCAGGTGCGGCGCAGGGGTGGCGGCGCGTCGGCGGGTTCGGCACGTCGGGGCCCGGGGTGTCGTCGGTGGACGCGCTCGCGGCGTCGGGGCGGCGGCTCGTCGCGGTGACCGGGGACGGCGCTCAGCGACGGCTCTGGATGTCGCGTGACGGCGGCGTGTCGTGGCTTCCCGTGATCACTCCGGTGCCGGTGCCGGACGGTGGCGACGCGGCGCTGCCGGTGGCCGTCGGCGACGGCGGGCTGCTCGTGGTCGTCGACGACGGGAAAACGTCCCGCGCCTGGTGGGGGGCGTTGTCGACCATCGATCGGTAGCGGGTGAGGAGGTTCCAGCTCGTTACCGAGGAATAGTCGGCGAAAGCCTTGCCGGGCCTACGGTTCTTACGGCGATCGGCTTGAATCCGCCACCGCGTGTAACGGTTCGGTCAACCCCGCTTTCCAGGTCTTACGCCACCGCTCGCGGTGGGATAACGTCCCGGCCCAGACCGGCGACGACGGTCTTGGTTCGTCCACCCCGCAAGGGCCAATCAGCGGCGGGTGGTTCGGATCATGGACGGAGGAGGGTTCGGGCCTTGAGGCAGAAGCTCGCACGCGTGATCGGCGGGGTCGCCATGCTGGCGCTCGTCGCCGGTGGCACCGCTTGTTCCAGCGGCAGCGACGATGAGGGTTCCGGGGGCAGCGCCTGCGGGAGCAAGATCGCTTTCTTCGGCGCGCTGACCGGTAGCTCGGCCGCGCTGGGCATCAACGAGAAGAACGGCGTCAAGCTGGCCGTCGACAAGTACAACAAGGAGAACCCGGACTGCAAGGTCGAGCTCGCCGAGCTCGACTCGCAGGGCAGCCCGGACCAGGCGCCGGGTCTGGCCCAGAAGGCGATCGACGACACCAAGATCCTGGGCGTCGTGGGTCCGGCCTACTCGGGCGAGTCCGAGGCCGCCGGCCCGCTGTTCAACGAGGCCGGCCTGGTCACCATCACCCCCTCCGCGACCCGTCCCAGCCTCGCCGAGCAGGGCTGGAAGACGTTCTTCCGCGCGGTCGGCAACGACCTGAGCCAGGGCCCCGCCGCCGGTAACTACATCAAGAACGTGATGAAGGCCGACCGGGTCTACGTCATCGACGACCAGTCCGCGTACGGCGCCGGCCTGGCCGACGAGGTCAAGAAGGTTCTCGGCTCCTCGGTCGTGGGCAGCGACAAGGTCCAGGGCGAGGGCAAGCAGACCGAGTTCTCCGGCGTGGTCACCAAGGTCAAGGCCGCCAACGTCAAGGCGGTCTTCTACGGCGGCTACTACCAGGAGGCCGGCCTGATCCGCAAGCAGCTCACCGCTGCCGGGGTCACCGCCCCGCTGGTCGCCGGTGACGGCGTGAACGACGGCGCGTACATCACCTCCGCCGGTGCCGCCGCCGCCGAGGGCACCATCCTCACCTGCCCCTGCGCTCCGTCCACCGAGGCGCGCGGCACCTTCGCCGCCGACTTCAAGGCGCTCAACGGCACCGACCCGGGCACCTACAGCGACACCGCCTTCGACGCGGCGAACATCCTGCTGGCGGGCATCAAGGCCGGCAAGAGCACCCGCGCCGACCTGCTGGAGTTCGTGAAGGGCTACAGCGGCGAGGGCGTTGCCGCCAGCTACAAGTTCGTCGAGGGCGGCGAGCTCGACCCGGCGCAGGTCAAGGTCTGGGCGTTCAAGGTGCAGGGCGGCAAGGTCGTCCCGGACCAGGAGATCCCCAAGTCCTGATCGTTCGATCGCTGGACTGGCGATTGAGTAGTGATCGCGGGTGCGGCCGGGAGCTGGCTCCCGGCCGCACCCTCTTTTTCTCTTGAGCGACGGAGCGTCCCTCCCTTGGACTTCGACGGATTGTTCTCCAACTTCGGGGAACTCACCACGACCGGCTTGACGCAGGGCGCCATCTACGCCCTGGTCGCGCTCGGCTACACGCTTGTGTACGGCGTGCTCAGGCTCATCAACTTCGCCCACTCCGAGGTCTTCATCGCCGGCGCGTTCGCCGCGATCTGGACCTGGAACGGCTTCGGACTCGACCAGAACTCGCAGGTCAGCGGCATCGGCTCGATCCTGTTCTACCTACTGGTGGCGATGATCGTGGCGGCCATCGCCTCGGCGGGCACCGCGACGGTGATCGAACGGGTGGCGTACCGGCCGCTGCGCAAGCGCAACGCGCCGCCGCTGGCGTTCCTCATCACCGCCATCGGCGCCTCGATCGCCATCTCCGAGGCGTTCGGCGTCTACACCCGGCGCCGGCCGGAGGGCGCGCCGATCCTGGTCAGCTCGGAGCCGCTGTTCCACATCGCCGGGGTGCCGATCGACGCGGTGCAGCTGCTCACGATCGGTTCCGCGCTGGTGATGATGTTCGCGCTGGACCAGTTCATCAACCGCAGCCGTACCGGCCGCGGCATCCGGGCGGTGGCCCAGGACGCCAACACGGCGGCCCTGATGGGCGTCAACAAGGACCGCATCATCCTGATGGTCTTCATCGCCGGTGGCACCATGGCCGGCGTCGCGGGCCTGCTCTACGACGTGCGGATCCAGACGCTCACCTACAGCGTCGGCTTCCTGCTGGGCCTCAAGGCGTTCACCGCCGCGGTGCTCGGCGGTATCGGCAACCTGCGCGGCGCGCTCGTCGGCGGGTTGCTGCTCGGCGTCGTGGAGAACTACGCCGCGGGCCTGTTCGGCAGTCAGTGGAAGGACTTCGCCGCGTTCGCGGTGCTCGTCGTCCTGCTGATGTTCCGGCCGACCGGTCTGCTCGGCGAATCACTGGGGAGGGCACGCGCATGACGACCACCATCGACCCGCCGGAGCGGCGGGAGACGGCGGCGGACAAGCTGCGGCAGGGCCGGCACGCGATCTCGGAGCGCTGGCACCACGCGCCGCGCTGGGTGCGCTGGGTGCTGCTGATCGCGGTCATCGCGTTCTTCTACGCGCTGCCGAACAAGGAGTTCTACCAGTACCTCGGGCCGATCCCGACCCCGGGCGCGAACTTCACCCAGGTGATGTTCACGGTCTCGATCTACGTGCTGCTGGCGGTCGGGCTCAACATCGTGGTCGGCTTCGCCGGCCTGCTCGACCTCGGCTACTTCGGCTTCTTCGCCGTCGGCGCGTACACGGTCGCGGTGCTGACCTCACCGAGCAGCGACCTCAAGACGCTGTGGCCGTGGCTGGCGGTGGTGCCGATCGCGATCGGCCTGACCATGGTCTCCGGCGTCATGCTGGGCACGCCGACGCTGCGTCTGCGCGGCGACTACCTGGCGCTGGTGACGCTCGGCTTCGCCGAGATGATCCGGATCGCGGCGGTCAGCTCCGAGTTCCTCAAGGGACAGCGCGGCTTCAACCAGATCCCGCACCCGCCCGGCCAGTACGCCGACGGCCGGCCGTGGTTCGGCGTGCTCGACGCCCGCCCGTACTACTGGCTGGTGCTCACGCTGATCATCCTGGTGGTGATCGGGGTGCGGAACCTGACCCACAGCCGGGTCGGCCGGGCCTGGATCTCGATCCGCGAGGACGAGGACGCGGCCCAGCTGATGGGCGTGCCGACGTTCAAGTTCAAGCTGTGGGCGTTCGCCTCCGGCGCGGCCATCGCCGGCCTGGCCGGCGCGCTGTTCGCCGGTAAGCAGAACTTCGTCAACTCGCAGAACTTCGAGCTGCTCAACTCGATCATCATCCTGGCCGCCGTCATCTTCGGCGGCTCGGGCAACATCATCGGCGCGATCGTCGGCGGCGGCCTGGTGGCGTACATGATCGAGCGGTTCCGTGGCATCGAGCTGTTCGGCATCGAACTGTACGAGTACCGGTTCCTCTTCTTCGGTCTGGTGCTCGTGGTGATGATGATCTTCCGCCCGCAGGGCTTGATCCCGAACCGGCGACGAGCGGCGGAGTTCAAGGACCGCCGCAAGGAGGTGATCGTCGGTGAGTGACACCGAGCAGACCCCGGCTGTTCCGGCCCAGGCGGCGGCCCCGGCCGTCGAGACGGTCGACAAGCGGGAGCCGTTGCTGGAGGTCGACCACGTCACGCTGCGCTTCGGCGGCGTGGTGGCCCTCAACGACGTGGACTTCACCCTCTACAAGGGTGAGATCCTCGGCCTGATCGGCCCGAACGGCGCCGGCAAGACCACCTGCTTCAACGCGATGACCGGCATCTACCAGCCCACCGAGGGGCAGATCCGGTTCCTGGGCCAGAAGATCAGTGGCAAGAAGCGCCACCAGATCACCCGGATGGGCATGGCCCGGACGTTCCAGAACATCCGTCTCTTCCCGGAGATGACCGCGCTGGAGAACGTCCAGGTCGGCGCGGACGCGCACCACAAGACCAGCGTGATCTCCGCCCTGCTGCGCCTGCCGCGGCACTGGAAGGAGGAGCGCGAGGGCCGGGAGAAGGCCGAGCGCCTGCTGGAGTTCGTCGGCATCAGCAACCGGATGCACGAGTTCGCCCGCAACCTGTCCTACGGCGAGCAGCGGCGGCTGGAGATCGCCCGCGCGCTCGCCACCGACCCGAAGCTGCTCTGCCTGGACGAGCCGGCCGCCGGCTTCAACCCGGCGGAGAAGGAGGAGCTGCTCCAGCTCATCCGGCAGATCCGGGACCAGGGCGTGACGGTGCTGCTGATCGAGCACGACATGCGCCTGGTGATGGGCGTGACCGACCGGATCGTGGTCCTGGAGTTCGGAAAGAAGATCGCCGAAGGGCTGCCCGCCGAGGTGCGGGACAACCCGAAGGTGGTCGCGGCGTACCTGGGGGTGCCGGACGATGCTGCTTGAGATCGAGGACGTGAGCCTGCTCTACGGGCGGATCCAGGCGCTGCACGGCATCAGCCTGACCGTGGACGAGGGGGAGATCGTCGCGCTGATCGGCGCGAACGGCGCCGGCAAGTCCACCACCATGCGGGCGATCTCCGGCATCCGGCCGGTCGCCTCCGGCACGATCAAGTTCGCCGGTGAGGACATCACCAAGCTCCGGGCCGACCTGCGGGTGCGGCGCGGGCTGTGCCAGGCGCCCGAGGGCCGGGGCATCTTCCCCGGCATGACGGTGCTGGAGAACCTCGACATGGGCGCGTACACCCGGCGCGACAAGGCCGGCATCGCGCAGGACCTGGCCCGGGTGCTGGACCTGTTCCCGCGGCTGGCCGAGCGGCGCAAGCAGGCCGGCGGCACGCTCTCCGGCGGCGAGCAGCAGATGCTCGCGGTCGGCCGGGCGCTGATGAGCCGGCCGAAGCTGCTGCTGCTCGACGAGCCGTCGATGGGTCTCGCGCCGATGCTGATCCAGCAGATCTTCACGATCATCACGGAGATCAACCAGCAGGGCACCACCATCCTGCTGGTGGAGCAGAACGCCCAGCAGGCGCTGGCGCGCGCCCACCGGGCGTACGTGCTGGAGACCGGCCGGATCGTCAAGAGCGGCACCGGCGCGGACCTGCTGCACGACCCCTCGGTCAAAGAGGCCTACCTCGGCGTGGCCTGACCGACCGACCCCTCGCAATAAGGAGTACAGCCATGTTCCACCCCAACCCCGGACGGCGGGCGGCGCTCGGCGTCGCCGGTGCGGCCGTCCTGCTGCTCTCCCTCGCCGCGTGCGGCGAGAAGGAGAACTCGGCCGAGCCGGGCGACGGCCCGTCGGTGTCCGCCACGGCCGACTCCAACCTCGCCGCGAAGGTGCCGGACGCCATCAAGGCCGACGGCGTGATCAAGGTCGGCACCGACTCGACGTACGCCCCGGCCGAGTTCCTCGACCAGGACGGCAAGACCGTGGTCGGCTTCGACGTGGAGCTGTTCAACGCGGTGGCGCAGAAGCTCGGCCTCAAGGCCGAGTACGAGTCGGCGCCGTTCGACGCGATCCTGCCCGGTGTGGGTTCGGGCAAGTACGAGGTCGGCGTCTCGTCGTTCACCATCAACGCCGACCGTCTGAAGACGGTCAACATGGTGAGCTACTACTCGGCGGGCACCCAGTGGGCGACCAAGAAGGGCAACCCGGCCGGGGTGGACCCGGAGAACGCCTGCGGCAAGAAGATCGCCGTGCAGGTCGGTACGGTCCAGCTCGACGACATCACCGCCCGGTCGAAGAAGTGCACCGACGCCGGCAAGCCGGCCATCAAGATCGACCAGTACCAGGCGCAGAGCGACGCGACCGCCGCCGTGGGCAGCGGCAAGAACGACGCCATGCTGGCCGACTCCCCGGTCGGCGCGTATGCGGTGAAGCAGAGCAACGGCCAGCTCGAGGTGCTCGGCGACATCTACGAGTCGGCGCCGTACGGCTACGCGGTGAACAAGGAGCAGCAGGCGTTCGCCGAGGTGCTCAAGGAGGCCGTGCAGGCGGTCATCGCCGACGGCAGCTACAAGGCCGCGCTGAGCAAGTGGGGTGTCGAGGGCGGCGCGATCACCAACGCTGAACTGAACCCGTCGGTCTGACCATGTCGGTCGACACATCCGGACGGGCACGGCCTGAACCGATCAAGGCCGTGCCCGTGCGGCACCCCGGGCGCTGGGCCGGTGTGGCGGTCATCGCCGTGCTGGTCGCGATGTTCGTGCACATGCTGGTCACGAACTCCGCGTTCCAGTGGTCGTTCATGGTGGACGAGATGTTCCGCCCGCCGATCATCGAAGGACTGCGCGGCACCATCCTGCTGCTGATCACGTCGATGGTGATCGGCATCGGCCTGGGCATCGTCATCGCGATCATGCGGCTGTCGCCCAACCCGGTGCTGCGCGGCGTGGCCTGGGTCTACACCTGGTTCTTCCGTGCGGTCCCGCGGCTGGTGCTGGCGATCCTCTTCGGCAACCTCGGCATCCTCTGGTCGCGCCTGGAGTTCGGTCTGCCGTTCGACAGGCAGATCGGCGCCCTGTTCGGGTTGCACGACTTCGAGGCCCGCCTGTTCGGGTTCAGCGCGGTGGACATCCTGACCGGCTTCGTCGCCGGCATGCTGGCGCTGGGTCTGTCCGAGGCCGCGTACATGGCCGAGATCGTCCGGGCCGGCATCCAGTCGGTGGACGAGGGGCAGACCGAGGCGGCTCAGGCGCTGGGCATGAGCCGGGCGCAGATCCTGCGGCGGATCGTGCTGCCGCAGGCGATGCGGGTGATCATCCCGCCGACCGGCAACGAGACCATCGCGATGCTCAAGGACACCTCGCTGGTGGCCTTCGTGCCGGTGTCGATGGAGCTGTTCTTCCAGCTCAAGGCCGTCGGTTCCCGGACCTTCCAGCCCTTCCCGATGTACGTCGCCGCGACGCTGTGGTACCTGCTTCTGACCAGCGTCCTGCTGGTGGGGCAGTACTACCTGGAGCGGCACTACTCCAAGGGTGTCGGACGCAGCGGGCGGGCTCGGCAGCGGCTCCGGGGTCTGGCCGCCGAGAGCGGCGGCACCACGAGTGGGACGGCGGAATCATGACCGAGGCGACGGTTTCCCCGCAGGCGCCGGGCGCCGAGTCCGGGCTGATGGTGCGGGCCGAGCAGGTGCACAAGTCGTTCGGGCCGCTGGAGGTGCTCAAGGGCATCGACCTGGAGGTCCGCTCCGGCGAGGTGTGCTGCCTGCTCGGGCCTTCCGGCTCCGGCAAGTCGACGTTCCTGCGCTGCATCAACCACCTGGAGAAGATCGACGCCGGCCGCATCCGGGTCGACGGTGACCTGATCGGCTACCGGGAGCGCGGCGGCAAGCTCTACGAGATGCGGGACAGGGAGGTGGCCGCGCAGCGCCGTGCCATCGGCATGGTGTTCCAGCGGTTCAACCTGTTCCCGCACATGACGGTGCTGCAGAACGTCATGGAGGCCCCGGTGCTGCTGCGCCAGGCCAAGAAGGCGCAGGCCCGCGAGCACGCCGCGCAGCTGCTGGACCGGGTGGGCCTGGGTGACAAGCTCGGCGCGTACCCCGGTCAGCTCTCCGGCGGCCAGCAGCAGCGGGTGGCTATCGCCCGGGCGCTGGCCATGCGGCCGAAGCTGATGCTGTTCGACGAGCCGACCAGCGCGCTCGACCCGGAGCTGGTGGGCGAGGTGCTGGACACGATGAAGGACCTGGCCCGCGACGGCATGACGATGATCGTGGTGACCCACGAGATCGGTTTCGCCCGCGAGGTGGGCGACCACCTCGTGTTCATGGACGGCGGCGTGGTGGTCGAGCAGGGCGACCCGCGCGAGGTGATCTCGGCGCCGCAGCACGAGCGGACCAAGGCGTTCCTGGCCAAGGTTCTCTGACCTCGGCCTCCGGTGCGGCGCGCGCCGCACCGGAGGCCGGAGTTGTCGGGCGTACGGACTAGAGTCGCAGCCGTGACAGCTACGACGCCGCGCCTGCTCCTCGTCGACGGACATTCCCTGGCATACCGGGCGTTCTTCGCCCTGCCTGTGGAGAACTTCTCCACCACCACGGGGCAGCCGACCAACGCCGTCTACGGCTTCACCTCGATGCTGATCAACGTGCTGCGCGACGAGCAGCCGACGCACATCGTCGTGGCGTTCGACGTCTCCCGCCGATCCTTCCGCACCGAGAAGTACTCCGAGTACAAGGCCGGCCGCAGCGAGACCCCGACCGACTTCAAGGGTCAGGTCAGCCTGGTCAAGGAGGTCCTCGCCGCGCTGCGCGTGCCGGTGGTCGAGAAGGAGGGCTACGAGGCCGACGACGTCATCGCCACGCTCGCCTGCCAGGCCCGCGACCAGGGCATGGACGTGCTGATCACCACCGGCGACCGGGACGCGTTCCAGCTCGTCGGCGAGCGCGTGACGGTGCTCTACCCGCGCAAGGGCGTCTCCGACCTGGCCCGGATGGACCCGGCCGCGGTCGAGGCGAAGTACGGCGTCACCCCTGATCGCTACCGCGACCTGGCCGCGCTGGTCGGCGAGACCAGCGACAACCTGCCCGGCGTGCCGGGCGTCGGCCCGAAGACCGCGGCCAAGTGGATCAACCTGTACGGCGGCGTCGAGGGCGTGGTGGCCCGCGCCGACGAGATCAAGGGCAAGGCCGGCGACAGCCTGCGCGAGCGGCTCGCCGACGTGATCCGCAACTACGAGATCAACTGCCTGGTCTCCGACCTGGAGCTGCCGGTACGCCCCGAGGACGCCCGCTGGCAGGGCTGGGACCGCGAAGCCGTGCACCAGGTCTTCGACACGCTCCAGTTCCGCATCCTCCGCGACCGGCTCTACCAATACCTGGAAGCGGTCGAGCCGGAGGCCGAGGCGGGCTTCGACCTGGCCGGCGAGGTGCTCACCGAGCCGGGCGCGCTCACGGGCTGGCTCGACACGCACGCCCCGGCGGGCGCACCGGTCGGCCTGGCGGTCACGCTCGACACCGGCCCCAACCGCCGGCACACCGCCACCGTGACCGCGATGGCGCTGGCCACCGCCGACGGGGCGGGCGCCTGGTTCGACCCGAGCCGGCTGGAGGCCGGCGACGAGGCCGCGCTGGCCGGGTGGCTGGCCGACGCGGAGCGCCCGAAGGTGCTGCACGACAGCAAGCCGGCGGTGCTGGCGTTCGCCGCGCACGGCTGGGAGCTGCACGGCATCGCCCGCGACACGCAGATCGCCGCCTACCTGGCCCGCCCCGACCAGCGCTCCTACGACCTGACCGACCTGGCCCTGCGCTACCTGCACCGCGAGCTGCGCGTCGACGCGCCGGAGACCGGTCAGCTCACGCTCGACGGGCTCGGCGACGAGGGGGTGGCCGAGCAGAACCTCATGCTCCAGGCCCGCGCCACGCTCGACCTGGCCGACGCGATCGACGCCGAGCTGTCCCGCGACGGCGAGCAGTCGGCCCGGCTGATGGCCGGCGTGGAGCTGCCGCTGATGCGGGTGCTCGCCACCATGGAGCGCACCGGCATCGCCGCCGACACCGACTACCTCTCCGAGCTGGAGGCGCACTTCGCCGCCGAGGTGAAGGCCGCCGCCCAGAGCGCGTACGAGGTGGTCGGCCGCGAGTTCAACCTCGGGTCGCCGAAGCAGCTGCAGGAGATCCTCTTCACCGAGCTGGGCCTGCCCAAGACCAAGCGGATCAAGACCGGCTACACCACCGACGCCGACGCGTTGCAGTGGCTCTACGCCCAGACCGAGCACCCGCTGCTGCACCACCTGCTGCGCCACCGCGACGTGGCGAAGCTCAAGTCGACTGTCGACGGTCTGCTCAAGTCGGTCTCCGACGACGGCCGGATCCACACCACGTTCAACCAGACGGTGGCGGCGACCGGGCGGCTGTCCTCCACCGAGCCGAACCTGCAGAACATCCCGATCCGCACCGAGGAGGGGCGGCGGATCCGGCGCGCGTTCGTCGTCGGCGAGGGCTACGAGTGCCTGCTCACCGCCGACTACAGCCAGATCGAGATGCGGATCATGGCGCACCTGTCCTCGGACGACGCGCTGATCGAGGCGTTCAACTCCGGGCATGACTTCCACGCCGCCACCGCGTCGTCGGTCTTCACCGTCGAGGTCGGTGACGTCACCGCCGACCAGCGCCGCAAGATCAAGGCGATGAACTACGGCCTGGCGTACGGGCTCAGCGCGTTCGGCCTGTCGCAGCAGCTCGGCATCAGCGCCGAGGAGGCGCGCGGGCTGATGGAGAACTACTTCGCCGGGTTCGGCGGGGTGCGCGACTACCTCCAGGAGGTGGTGGCCCGCGCCCGCCAGGACGGCTACACCTCCACCATTCTGGGCCGCCGCCGCTACCTGCCCGACCTGGTCAGCGACAACCGGCAGCGCCGGGAGATGGCCGAGCGGATGGCACTCAACGCCCCGATCCAGGGTTCGGCGGCCGACATCATCAAGGTCGCGATGCTGCACGTCGACAGCGCGCTGCGCGACGCCGGGCTGCGCTCCCGGATGCTGCTGCAGGTGCACGACGAGCTGGTCTTCGAGGTCGCGCCGGGCGAGCGCGAGGCGCTGGAGGCGCTGGTACGCAAGCAGATGGGCGAGGCGTACCCGCTGTCGGTGCCGCTGGAGGTCTCGGTGGGCGAGGGCCGCGACTGGAACAGCGCCGACCACTGACACCCCACCGCCGTCCCACCCGCGCCACCACCCGCCCGCCCCGGCGATGATCAAGGAGTTTGTGTCCCCGAACGGGCTCTGGCGTGACACAAACTCCTTGATTACCGCACAGGAGGCGACGGCGGCGCGGACGCCACGTCCCCGTCCAGGCACGGCAGGAAGACCCGCACGTCGTCCAGCGTCAGCCCGGCGTCGAGCAGGTGACGGATGTTGCGGACCCGGGTGACGACCCCGTCGTCGTACTCGCGGTAGCCGTTCGCCGCCCGGGCCGAGGCGATGAGCCCGTGTTCCTCGTAGTGCCGCAGGGCACGTGGTGTGCAGCCCGTCGCCTTCGCCACCGCGCCGATCCGCACCGTCGCCACCGTCCTCTCACGCGACCACCGCGCCCCCGTCCACCGGCAGCACCACGCCGGTGACGAAGTCCGCCTCCGGCTCGCACAGCCGCCGGATCGCCCAGGCTACGTCCTCCGGGCGGCCGAGCCGGCCCGCCGGGGTGTGCGCGAGCTGCCAGTCCCGCACCGCCGCGCGCCGCTCGGGGGACAGGCCACTGTGCACCCCGATGGGAGTGTCGATCGCGCCCGGCGCCACCGCCACCACCCGGACGCCGCGCGGCGCGAGTTCCACCGCCCAGCTGCGGGTCAGGGAGTCCAGCGCCGCCTTGCCCGCCGCGTACACCGAACTGCCCGGCCAGGCACGCAGGCCGACCGACGTGGTGACGTTGACCAGCACACCGCGTGTCGCGGCGAGCGCCTCGACGGCGGCGTGCGCCAGCCGGACGGGCGCGAGGAGGTTCGTCTCCAGTTGCCGCCGGGCGGCGTCCTCGTCCAGATCCGCGAGCGGCCCGCCGCCGGCTACGCCCGCGTTGTTGACCAGGACGTCCAGGCGGCCGTACCGGTCGAGCGTGACGCTGACGATCCGGCCGGGCCCGTCGGGCGCGGTGACGTCGGCGGTCAGTGGCGTGATGTCCGGCCGGCCGGCGGCGGTCTCCGACAGCGGCGCGGCGCGCCGGCCGACGGCGACGACGGCGTACCCGGCGGTGGCGAGGGCGTGTCCGGTGGCCCGGCCGATGCCGGTGCCCGCACCGGTGACCACGGCGACGCGTGGTGTGCGGCGTTCCATGCCGGCATCGTCCGACCCTGCCGCCTGCGGCAGGGTCAAGTCAGAGGCCGAGCAGGACGGGCATCGCGTTCACCGCGCCGTGCACCACGAGCAGCGGCCACATCCGGCGGTACCGGGACCACAGGTAGCCGAGGAACAGCCCGATCACGCCGTGGTTGACCAGCACCGCGGCCAGGTCGATGCCGGGCCGGCCGCTGCCCTGGATGGCCACGTGCCATACCGCCCACACCAGCGACGCGAGCACGATCGCCGGCCACCGGCCCAGCAGCGACTCCCACCGGGTCTGCAGCCACCGCCGGTAGAAGACCTCCTCCAGCAGTGCGTTCACCGCGAAGGCCACCAGCAGCGTGACGGCCAGCTCGACCGGCGTGACGGTCCGCCCCCAGTCGCTGGCCGGCACGGCCAGCGGCGTCGCGTAGCTGAGCACCAGCCACACCGCCACCGGCAGCGCCGGACCCCACCGGTGGGCGGCGTCCGCCGGGGCCGGCCCCGGACGCCACCGTGGCGGCCGGCGGCGCGCGGCCAGGAACACCACAAGGGGTACGCCGAGCAGCAGCGCGAGCTTCAACACCGTGTACGCGGGTTCGCCGCCCAGCAGCGGCATCACGGCGGCGAACGCGATCCCGGCCAGCAGCAGCGGCACCGCCTCGCGGTACGGCGCGACCGGGTCGGGCCACCTAGGGTCGGGCGCGGGCGGGATCAGCCGGATCAGCGCGATCCCGGCCAGCGCCGGGATCCAGCGGCTCCACATCGGCACGGTGCCGTCGTGGTCGGCGCTGTACCTGACGCCGGTGTTGCCGGTCACCACCAGGACGAGAGCCGCGACGGCGACGAGCCCGAGGCCCGCCAGGAGGACAATCCGTCCGGCGCGGGGATGACGGCCGGCGGTCGAGACGTCTGTCGTCATCGCCGGCACGGTACCAACGCGCGGCGAACGGCTCGGGCGGCTCAGCCCTTGAGCGGGTCGTGCCCCCAGTTCATCAGCGACCACCGCCACCGGGTGTCCCGGACGTCGCCGGACGGGCGCTGCGCCAGGTGGCGGTGGACGTACCCGATCACCTTGCGCATGTGCTTGTAGTCGGCGGCGGTCAGGTCGGCACGCTTGCGGCGCAGCAGGTCGACGATGCGCCGGCCGGAGTCGTGCCCGACCGACTCGCCGCCCTGGGTGCCCTTCTTGTGCCAGCCGACGTGCTTGGACTCCTCGGTCTCCAGCCAGCGGGTCAGCTCACCGGGCTTCATGTTCACCGCGTCGGTGAACTCCCGGTACGTCTGCTGCGGGTCCTCAGCGCGACTCATGGCGCAGCACCTCCGGGCGGTGGGCGACGTCGCGGCCCGAGTCGTCGTTGGTGATCCGGTACTGCGGCTGCTCCGGCGAGGCGTTCACGGTGTGCCCGCGGACGTGGGTGCGCTCGGTCAGCTTCTCCTTGACGACCCCGTACGCCCGGCCGCTGTGGCTGGCCCAGGAGACGTGGTCGCCGGCGCGGAACTCCTTCTCGGCCATGCCGGCCGGTTACCCGCGGCCGGTACCGAGTAACGGAGAGGGTGGTGTCGCGATCGGCTCGGCGCTCACCGGGGCAGCATGGGGGCGCTACCGCCGGCCCGATCGCACCGCGCGTCCGTCCGGCGTCAGCGGGCCGGCTTCTCGGCGACGAAGATCGCGGTGCCGGGGAACAGCCGACCGCGCAGCGGGCTCCACTGGCCCCAGATCCCCTCGTGCCCGGCCGGCCACTCCGGCTCCACCAGGTCCAGCAGGCGGAAACCGGCGCCGACCAGTTCCCGGATCCGGTCGCCCAGGGTGCGGTGCTGCTCGACGTACGTGGCGACGCCGTGCTCGTCCTGCTCGACGTAGGGGGAGCGGTCGAAGTACGAGTGCACGGCGGTCAGCCCGCCCTCGCCCGGGTCGTCCAGGAAGATCCAGCGCATCGGGTGGGTGACCGAGAAGACCCACCGGCCGCCGGGCCGCAGCACCCGGGCCACCTCGCGCATCGCCGCCGCCGAGTCGTCCACGAACGGAATCGCGCCGAACGCGGTGCAGACGGTGTCGAACGCGGCGTCGGCGAACGGCAGGGCGAGCGCGTCGGCCTGCACCAGCGGCACGCGTACCCCGGTGCGGTCGGCGGCCTCGGCGGCGTGCCGCAACATGCCGGCGGACAGGTCGAGCGCGACCGGCCGGGCGCCCTGGCCGGCGAGCCAGCGGGCGGCGGCGGCCGCCCCGGCGCCCAGTTCGAGGATCCGTCGGCCGGCCACGTCGCCGAGCAGCCGGGCGTCGGCCTCGCGCAGGCCCTCCGGGCACCAGACGAAGTCGGCGTCGCCGAGGAACGCGCCGTGCTCGGCCTGGTACGCGTCGGCGTCGGTGTCCCACCAGCCGCGGTTGGCCCGGCGGATCTCACCGGCGTCGACCCGTCGGCGGGTCACCCTGTCGTCGTCCACCCGTCCACGCTAGGTCCGGCGGCCTCCGGCCGGACGGGTGGGGTGGCGGTTGGGACGGGTGTGACGGACGAGACAGCTGTGGCCCCTTACCGCGCAAAATCTCCGCTTTCGCAGCGGATGAGTTCGCACGGACCCGGGAGGGCTTGCACGCTGTGGTAATGCAGCGGGTAGGCTAGACGATGCGCTCGCGGATCGTGTGCCTCGGCAGGGAGCAGGTGCGCGGTCACCGGAGCCACTAATGATCTTCTCGCGTCGATCGTTCGGTGTGCCCGGCGACGGATCCGCTGGCGCGGAAGAGTCACTGCGACACCCATGCCCGCTGTGACAACCCATCCGACCGGAGCAACCGCCCACATGACGAGCAGCATCGAGGCCACCTCGAGCGCCAACAAGGTCACCCACGACGACCTCGGCTCTGAGGAAGCTTTCCTCGCCGCGATCGACGAGACCATCAAGTACTTCAACGACGGCGACATTGTCGAAGGCACCGTCGTCAAGGTCGATCGGGACGAGGTCCTGCTCGACATCGGCTACAAGACCGAGGGTGTCATCCCCTCTCGGGAGCTGTCGATCAAGCACGACGTGGACCCGGCCGAGGTCGTTTCGGTGGGCGACCACATCGAGGCCCTCGTCCTCCAGAAGGAGGACAAGGAGGGTCGGCTGATCCTCTCCAAGAAGCGGGCGCAGTACGAGCGGGCCTGGGGCACGATCGAGAAGATCAAGGACGAGGACGGTGTCGTCCGCGGCTCGGTCATCGAGGTCGTCAAGGGTGGTCTCATCCTCGACATCGGCCTGCGTGGCTTCCTGCCCGCGTCGCTCGTCGAGATGCGGCGCGTGCGTGACCTGCAGCCGTACGTCGGCCGCGAGCTCGAGGCCAAGATCATCGAGCTGGACAAGAACCGCAACAACGTGGTCCTGTCCCGCCGTGCCTGGCTGGAGCAGACGCAGTCCGAGGTGCGCACCGAGTTCCTCAACAAGCTCCAGAAGGGGCAGGTCCGCAAGGGCGTCGTCTCCTCGATCGTCAACTTCGGCGCGTTCGTCGACCTGGGCGGCGTGGACGGCCTCGTGCACGTCTCCGAGCTGTCCTGGAAGCACATCGACCACCCGTCCGAGGTCGTCGAGGTGGGCCAGGAGGTCGAGGTCGAGGTCCTGGACGTCGACCTGGACCGCGAGCGGGTCTCGCTGTCGCTGAAGGCGACGCAGGAGGACCCGTGGCGTCAGTTCGCCCGCACCCACGCGATCCAGCAGATCGTGCCGGGTAAGGTCACCAAGCTGGTGCCGTTCGGCGCGTTCGTCCGGGTGGACGACGGCATCGAGGGCCTGGTCCACATCTCCGAGCTGGCCGAGCGCCACGTGGAGATCCCGGAGCAGGTCGTGCAGGTCGGCTCCGAGGTCATGGTCAAGGTCATCGACATCGACCTGGAGCGCCGCCGGATCTCGCTGTCGCTCAAGCAGGCCAACGAGGGCTTCGTCGAGGGCGAGGAGCACTTCGACCCGACCCTCTACGGCATGGCCGCGACCTACGACGAGCAGGGCAACTACATCTACCCGGAGGGCTTCGACCCGGAGACGGGCGAGTGGCTCGAGGGCTACGACAAGCAGCGCGAGACCTGGGAGCAGCAGTACGCCGAGGCGCGTCAGCGCTGGGAGGCCCACACCAAGCAGGTGCAGACCTCCCGCGCCGCCGACGCCGAGGCCGCTGCCAACCCGGCTCCGCCCGCCACCAGCGGCACCACCACCTCGACCTCGGCCCCGAGCCGTCAGGCCGAGGAGCCGGCCGGCACGCTCGCGACCGACGAGGCGCTCGCCGCGCTGCGGGAGAAGCTCGCCGGCGGCAAGTGACCGGACGCTGACGCCCGTTCGTCCCACCGGACGAACCGGCGACTGCCTCTGACGACGGGCCCCGTCCCCGCGTTCCGCACCAGCGGAGCGCCGGGGGCGGGGCCCGCGTCGTGTGCCGGGGCGGTTTGGCATGCCGACACCGCATCCGGTTGACTGTCCGGGTGCTGAAGGTGGGGCTGACCGGCGGAATCGGATCGGGCAAGAGCGCGGTGGCGAGCCGGCTCGCCACGCTGGGCGCGGTGATCGTCGACTCGGACCGCATCGCCCGCGAGATCGTCGCGCCCGGCACCGACGGGCTGGCCGAGGTGGTCGCCGCCTTCTCCGACAAGGTCCTGGACGCCGACGGGGCGCTGGACCGGGCCGCCCTCGGCGCGCTGGTCTTCGGCGACGAGGCCGCCCGCCGCACGCTCGAAGGGATCACCCATCCCCGGGTACGGGCGCGCAGCGCCGAACTGGTGGCCGCCGCTCCCGCCGACGCGATCGTCGTGAACGACGTACCGCTGCTGGTCGAGGTGGGACTCGCGCCGACGTACCACCTGGTGGTCGTGGTGCAGACGGCCGTGCCGATCCGGACGGCCCGGCTGACCCGCGACCGGGGGATGGCCCCGGCGGAGGCGCAGCGGCGCATCGCCGCGCAGGCCGACGACGCCACCCGCGGCGCGGCCGCCGACGTGCTGCTGAGCAACGACGGCACGCTGACCGAGTTGCACGCCGCGGTGGACGCCCTGTGGCGGGACCGCCTGCTGCCCTACGAGCGCAACGTGCGCGAGCACCGCGCCGTCCCGCCCGACCCGGTGGCGCTCGCCGGGCCGGACCCGACGTGGCCCGAGCAGTACGCCCGGCTCGCCGCCCGGATCCGCCACGCCGCCGGCGGTGACATCCGGGTCGATCACGTCGGCTCCACCGCCGTGCCCGGGCTCGCCGCGCCGGACGTGATCGACATCCAGGTGACGGTGTCCTCCCTGGACGAGGCGGACGGGCCGCTCGCGCAGCGGCTGGCCGAGGCGGGGTTCCCGCGTCTGCCGGGTGACTGGTGGGACGCGCCGCGACAGCCGGAACCGGTTCGCTGGGCCAAGCGGCTGCACGGCGGTGCGGACCCGGGGCGTCCGGTGCGGCTGCACCTGCGGGAGGCCGGTTCGCCCGGCTGGCGGTACGCGCTGCTGATGCGCGACCACCTGCGTGCCGACCCGGCACGGCGGGCCGACTACCTCCAGGTGAAGCGGGAGCTGGCGGCCGCGGCGCCGGAGCACGCCGCGTGGGGCACGGTGACCGATCCGTGGTTCGACGAGGAGCACCTGCGCGCCGAGGAGTGGGCCGCGCAGACCGGCTGGCGCCCCTGAACGGGCCGTCCCGCCCGCGCCGGGCCCGGTTCAGCGGGCCGTCGACGCCGACGAGCCGCCGCCGCCCGCCGCGCCCGGGGTGAGGTCGAGCCGGATCCACACACCCGGCCCGGTCCGCAGTTCCAGCCGGTGCGGCAGGCCGCCCCGGTCCAGCCACCAGCGCCTGCCGCCCGGCACCTCGAACACGTCGACCGCCCGGTCGCCCAGCCGGTCCTCCCGGACCCGGACGGTGTCGCCGGCCGGTGCGCGCCGGGTCGTCCGCAGCGCCGCGTCGAGCAGCCGGTTCAGGTCGTCGCCGGGCGGGCGCGCGGGGGCCGCGAGCAGCGCGGCCGGCATCGGCGCCGGGGGTGTCGCGGGTCCGTCGGGGGAGCGCTGCACCTCGGCCACCCGTCCCGGCCGGGCCCACCGCAGGGTACGCCGGCCGCTGCCCTGCTCGATCACCGTGACGTACGCCGACGGCGTCGTCCCGTTCACCGTGCCGGTGGCCCGCAGGTTGGCCGACGGGGCGAGCGGAGCGTCCACCGCCACCGTCGCGCCGCGCAGTGCCCGGAGCCGGGCGGGCAGCGCGGCCAGCCGGGCGGTCTCGTCGTCGGTGAGCGCCCGGGGCTGCCCGGGCCGGCCGCCGAGGGCGTCCACCGGATGCACGGTGGGCCGGTCGGCGCGGGTCAGGTCGACGGTGACGGGGGTGCCGTCGGCCAGCCGCCCGGTGAGCCGGTGCAGCCGGGCGTCCGCGTCCACCCACAGCGTCGGCGGCGGGTCACCGGGCGGTCCGAGGGGCGCCTGGAACACGTCCACCGGGATGCCGCCCACCCGGTCGCCGCGCAGCCACCGCCCGTCGGTGGCGGGCCTGTCGACCCGGTCGGCGCCGAGCCCGATCAGCAGGTCGCGTACCGCGCCCAGGCCGTGCCCGCCGGCCGGCTCCCGCATCCGCCAGCGGTCCGCCGGCGGCACCAGCGGGGGACGGGCGGGGGTGGGGAGCGCGCCGGGGTCGGGCCGCACCAGCAGCGCGGACGCGGTGGCCTGGACCAGGCCCCGGTCGGCGCCCGCGCCCGGGCCGCCGACGTCCAGGTAGACCAGGGGGCGCGCCCAGTCGACCCAGCCGACCAGTTCGGTACGGGCACCGCCGGCCCCGACGGTGACCCGGACGCCGGCGCGTACGTCGCGCAGGTTGGTGACTCGCAGCGCGGCCACCCGGTCGGCCTCGGCGGTGGTGAGCGGACGTGCGGTCCCGGTGTCGTCGGCCCGGTCGGGTACCCAGGCGAGAAGGGCGGCGACGAGCATGGCGGCGGAGAGCGCGGCCGCCGCCACGAGCGTGACGAGCGCGATGCGGCGCCGGTCCGGCCCGTCCGGCGGGTCGTCGGCGCCGTCCAGTTCCGGGTCGACTCCCGGCCGGGTGGTGAGTGTGGGGTGGCGGCCGCCGAGCGGGTCGGCCCGGCGGCGCCGACCGGCCACCGCGGCGGGCCGGGTCGGTGTGCTGGTGCGGCCGCGGCGGTGGCCGCGTCCCGGCTCCCGGGGTACGGCCTGGTCGCCGTCGCCCCGGGCGGAGAGCCGGTGGGGGTGGCTCGCGCCGCGGCGGCGGCCCGGCTCGCCGGCGGGTGGGGGCGCGGCGGGGTCGGGCTCACGTCGCGGCCGGCGCTCGGGAGAGGTCCCCACGAGTGGAGAACGCGAGAGCGGGGTTTCGGTGACGAGCAGGGGCGCTCGCGGCGGCCGGTCAGCGCTGCGCGCGACCACCGTCGGCGCGCACGCCGGTCGTCCCGGGTGCTGCGGCCCTGGCGCCGGGGGCGACCGGCCCCGCGAGGGGGCGATCACCGGCCCGGTCGGCCGCCGCGAGCGGCCTACGGTACGAGGGTAGACCGGTGAGATGAGCCACACAATGGGAATATCGAAGCCGATCAGGGACGGTCCGTGGTCGTGGCCGGAAGTGTCGGACCGCGGGCGTACGGTTGGTGTCATGGCGCTCGACATTCCCCGGCTCGACGGCCGCTTCCAGGTCGTCAGTGAGTTCCAGCCGGCCGGTGACCAGCCGGCTGCCATCGACGAGCTTGAGCGTCGCGTGCGGCGCGGCGACCGCAACACGGTGCTGCTCGGCGCGACCGGCACGGGCAAGAGCGCCACCACGGCGTGGCTGGTCGAGCGGCTCCAGCGGCCGACCCTCGTGCTCGCCCCCAACAAGACCCTCGCGGCCCAGCTGGCGAAGGAGTTCGGCGAGCTGCTGCCGCACAACGCCGTCGAATACTTCGTCTCCTACTACGACTACTACCAGCCCGAGGCGTACATCCCGCAGACCGACACCTACATCGAGAAGGACTCCTCGGTCAACGAGGAGGTCGAGCGGCTGCGCCACTCCGCCACCATGTCGCTGCTCACCCGGCGCGACGTCATCGTGGTCGCCACCGTCTCGGCGATCTACGGCCTGGGCACGCCGGAGGAATACCTCGACCGGGCCGTGCGGGTGAAGGTGGGGCAGGAGCTCGACCGCGACCAGCTGCTGCGGCGGCTGGTCGACATCCAGTACACCCGCAACGACATGGCCTTCCAGCGCGGCACCTTCCGGGTCCGCGGCGACACGCTGGAGATCATCCCGGCGTATGAGGAGCTGGCGGTCCGCATCGAGCTGTTCGGTGACGAGATCGAGAAGCTCTACTACCTCAACCCGCTGACCGGTGACGTGGTCCGCGAGGTCGACAGCCTGATGATCTTCCCGGCCACGCACTACGCCGCCGGCCCCGAGCGGATGGAGCGGGCGATCCGCGACATCGAGGCCGAGCTGGGCGAGCGACTGGCCGAGCTGGAACGGCAGGGCAAGCTGCTGGAGGCCCAGCGCCTGCGCATGCGCACCACGTACGACATCGAGATGATGCGCCAGGTGGGCTTCTGCTCCGGCATCGAGAACTACTCCATGCACATCGACGGCCGGCTGCCGGGCAGCCCGCCGCACTGCCTGCTCGACTACTTCCCCGACGACTTCCTCACCGTGGTCGACGAGTCGCACGTGACGATCCCGCAGATCGGCGGCATGTACGAGGGCGACGCCTCCCGCAAGCGGATGCTGGTCGACCACGGCTTCCGGCTGCCGAGTGCCGCCGACAACCGGCCGCTGCGCTTCGACGAGTTCCTTGAGCGGGTGGGCCAGATGGTCTACCTCTCCGCCACCCCCGGCCCGTGGGAGCTGGAGCAGGCCCAGAGCGAGTTCGTCGAGCAGGTGATCCGGCCCACCGGCCTGATCGACCCCGAGGTGGTTCTCAAGCCGACGAAGGGCCAGATCGACGATCTCATGCACGAGATCAAGCTGCGCACCGAGCGGGACGAGCGGGTGCTCGTCACCACGCTGACCAAGAAGATGGCCGAGGACCTCTCCGACTACCTGCTGGAGAACGGCATCCGGGTGCGCTACCTGCACTCCGAGGTCGACACGCTGCGCCGAGTCGAGCTGCTGCGCGAGCTGCGCAAGGGCGACTACGACGTGCTGGTCGGCATCAACCTGCTCCGGGAGGGTCTCGACCTGCCCGAGGTCTCCCTGGTGGCGATCCTCGACGCCGACAAGGAGGGCTTCCTGCGCAGCGGCCGGTCGCTGATCCAGACCATCGGCCGCGCGGCCCGAAACGTCTCCGGCCAGGTCCACATGTACGCCGACAAGATCACCCCGTCGATGGCGAGCGCCATCGACGAGACCAACAGGCGCCGGGCCAAGCAGATCGCGCACAACGAGGCCAACGGCATCAAGCCGGAGCCGCTGCGCAAGAAGATCCACGACATTCTCGACGACATCTACCGCGAGGCGGAGGACACCGAGAACAGCAACGTCGGCGGTGCCGTGCGGCAGTTGTCCCGGGGCAAGGCGCCGGTCAAGGAGACGCGCAGCCGCCGGGGCGCCGCCGCGACCCCGTCGCGGGAGGGGATGGCCCGGGCCGACCTGGCCAACCTCATCCAGGAGCTCAACGACCAGATGCTCGCCGCCGCGCGCGAGCTGCAGTTCGAGCTGGCCGCGCGGATCCGCGACGAGGTCGCCGACCTCAAGAAGGAGCTCCGCGGGATGGACGCCGCAGGGGTCCGGTGACCGGCGTGACGGCCGGGGTGGCGCGATGCTGACCGAGGCCGTCATCGCACGCCCCGACCCGCGGCTGCGCCAGTGGGTGGACCGCTACCTCGGATACCGCGAGGACGCGCCCGTCCCGCTGGTGCGCAGGGAGGTGGCGGGCGCGTTCGTCGTGCTGATCCTCGGCTGGGGCGACCCCATGGAGGTGACCGACCCACGCGCCCCCGGCCGGGGCGGGTGCGCCGGGAACGCCTTCCTGGCCGGTCCGTTCGACGGCTGGTGCGCCACCCGGACCGCCGGGACGGGCACCGGGGTGCAGGTGCTGCTGACCGCACCGGCGGCCCGCCGCCTGCTCGGGCTGCCGCTGGCCGAGCTGGCCAACCAGGCGGTGCCGCTCGACGCGGTGGCGGGCTGGCTGGCCCGGCTGCGCGACGAACTGGCCGGTGCGCCGGGCTGGCCGGAACGCTTCGCCCGGCTCGACGCCGCAGTGGCCGCACGGCTGGCGGCGACCGCGCCGGTGGACCCGCACCTGCTGGCGGCCTGGCGGCGCCTGGGCGGCAGCGGCGCGGCGGTCGGCGTGGCCACGCTCGCCGGGGAACTCGGGTGGTCCCGCCGCCATCTGTCGGTCCGGTTCCGGCGGGAGTTCGGCCTGCCGCCCAAGACGGTCGACCGGCTGCTGCGCTTCGAGCGGGCGTACGCGAGCCTCGGCCGGACGCTCCTCACCGCGGACGCCGCCGTGCCGGACGACGCCGGGTGGGCGGAGCGGGCCGCCCGGTGGGGCTACTACGACCAGTCGCACCTGATCCGGGAGTTCCGCGAGTTCGCCGGCGCCACCCCGGCGGCGCTGACCGCGCCCGGATCGCATTCGTCCAATCCGGCCTGACCGGCCCGGCGGCAGACTGACTGTCATGCGAAGCATCTATCCGGTCCTGCGGTATCCCGACGTGCGAGCCGCCGTCGGTTTCCTCTGTTCCGCGTTCGGCTTCACCGTGCGCGAGGCCCACGAACTCCCGGACGGCACGATCGGCCACGCCGAGCTGGCGTACGGCGACGACTTGGTGATGCTCGGCCCGGGGCCGGCGCCCCGGTCCCGGCCCGCCGACGACGACTACCGCGTCTACGTGGCGATCGACGACGTCGACGCGCACCACGAGCGTGCCCGGGCAGCCGGCGCGGAGATCGTCCGGGCGCCGTTCGACACCGACTACGGCTCCCGTGACTACGCCGCCCGCGACCTCGCCGGGCTGGTCTGGTCGTTCGGCACCTACCGGCCCTGAGCGCGTCGCCCGCCCGGTTGCGCTGTGTGGGCGAGGTATTGCCGAGCGTGACGGTGATGCGTACGCTCCCTCCCGGGAGGCGTGCATGCCGTTGTCAGCAAGTCCTGTGGTCCGGAGGGCGCGGCTCGGTGTGGAGCTGCGCCGGCTGCGTCGTCGCGAGTCGCTCACGTTGGAGCAGGTCTGCGCCCGGCTCGGCTGGGCGTCCACGTCGAAGCTGTCCCGCATCGAGCTGGGGCAGAGCCGGCCCGACCTGGCCGACGTGCTCGACCTGCTCGACGTCTACGAGGTGCCGCCGCCGCAGCGCGACGAGCTGATCGTCATCGCCCGCGACGCCGCCACCGGCCGGGGCTGGTCGAAGGCGCTCGGCGAGATGGGGGAACGCCAGCGGGCGTACGCCGAGCTGGAGGCGGGCGCGGAGCGCATCGTGGAGTACCAGTGCGTGCTCGTGCCCGGCCTGCTCCAGACCCCGGCGTACGCCCGGTTGCGCGTGTCGGCCGGTGCGGCGCTGACCGGGGAGGTGAACGTGGACGCCGACGTGCGCGCCCGGGTGGCGCGTCAGGAGCTGCTGATCCGGCCGGACCCGCCGCACTACACCGCACTTGTCGACGAGCGCGTCTGCGACCCGGACGGCCTGCCGGGGGACGTGTGGCGCGACCAGATGCGGCATCTGCTCGCCCTCGCCGAGCGGCCGCGCGTCAGCGTCCGGGTGCTGCCGTCAGCGGTGTCGAGCGGTGACGGACCGCACCCGCTGGCGCCGTTCTCCTACTACGCCTATCCCGACCCCGAGGACCCGCGCACCGTCCTGGTGGAGACGCTCACCACCGACCTGCGGCTGGTCGCCGAGGCGGACGTGACCCACTACGAGCGGATCATCGAGCGGCTGCTGGCGGCGGCGCTGCCGCCGGACGCGTCCGCCGAACTGGTGGCCCGGCGGCTCGGCGCGGCGCCGGTGCCCCGGCCGCGCGGTCCGCACGAGTCGGAGTGAGCCTCGCGACCCGCAGTCGGTCGGGCGCGACCACCGGGCCCGGCGCCCCCGACGCCCGTCGGGACCGGTGGCCGCGCAGCGCGCAGGCTACGACGGGGGTACGACAGTTCAGGCCGGAACGTCGATGAAGTGCTCGACCAGCGGCGGGCCGGCGAAGTGCGGGCCGATCAGCCCGCGCCACTGCGCGAAGCGCTCGGTCTGGCGGAAGTTCACGTCGTGTGCCTCGACCGAGTCCCACTCGACGAGCAGCACGAAGCGGCTGGGCGACTCCACGCCCCGGGTCATCCGCACGGAGCGGCAGCCTTCGGCCCCGGCGAGGATCGGCCGCGCCTGTGCGTAGGCGGCGGCGAACTCGTCCTCGTGTCCGGGCGTCACATCGATGAGCGCAACCTCAAGAACCATGCTGGCAGCCTGCCATGCCGGCCCACCGCCGGTACGTCCCGGGGCAGGCGCTCGACCCGATAGAGCTAGCCTCCTAGGACGCACTGCGGGACGTGAGCCGCGGCACGTCGGGAGATCAACCGAGAGCCCGGAGATGCGCCTCCTGGGTGTGATGGTGAACAATGGCGCCCGAGGAGGGGAGTATTCCCCCGCGACGGAGTCGTCAGCACGGAAGAGCGCCGGCACCCCCGGTGGCTCGACCCGGCTCCGCCGGTCGGAACCCGGCACCCGGTTTCCGGCGGAAGAGACCTCCGACAGTCACCCCTGTCAGCGTCGACGCACCCCGGCACCCTGTCCGGCGTACGGTGTGCACCGACGCAGCGTGTCTGCCGGAGGATGGATTTGAACGTGTCCGCATGGGTGTGGGCGGTAACGCTGATCGCGATGACCGCGATCCTGCTCGCCGACCTGTTCATCATCGGCCGGCGGCCGCACGAGCCGAGCGTCCGCGAGTCCAGCCTGTGGGTGGGCTTCTACGTCGGCCTGGCGCTGATCTTCGGCGTGGTGCTCTGGCTAACCGCGGGTGGTCGCGTCGCCGGCGAGTTCTACACCGGCTGGCTCACCGAGTACAGCCTCTCGGTGGACAACCTCTTCGTCTTCGTGATCATCATGGCCCGGTTCGGGGTGCCCCGGCAGTACCAGCAGAAGGTGCTGCTCGTCGGCATCATCCTGGCGCTGGTCATGCGGGGTGGCTTCATCGCGGCCGGCGCGGCGCTGATCTCCCAGTTCTCCTGGGTGTTCTACATCTTCGGCGCGTTCCTCATCTACACCGCGGTGAACCTGGCCCGGCAGGGCGAGCCGGACGAGGACGAGTTCAGCGAGAACCTGCTGATCCGGTGGAGCCGCCGGGCGCTGCCGCTGTCCCGGGACTACGACGGAGCGAAGATCACCACGCGGGAGCACGGACGGCGCCTGTTCACCCCGATGCTGATCGTCATGATCGCGATTGGCACCACCGACCTGATCTTCGCGCTGGACTCCATCCCGGCGATCTTCGGCATCACCCAGGAGCCGTACCTGGTCTTCACCGCCAACGTGTTCGCGCTGATGGGCCTGCGGCAGCTCTACTTCCTGCTCGGCGGCCTGCTGGACCGGCTCATCTACCTCAGCTACGGCCTCGCCGTGGTGCTCGGCTTCATCGGCGTGAAGCTGGTGCTGGAGGCGCTGGCCGAGAACAACCTGCCGTTCATCAACGGCGGCGAGCACGTGGGCTGGGCCCCGCACATCCCGATCTGGCTCTCGCTCACCGTCATCCTCGGCACCCTGGCCGTGGCGACGGCGGCGAGCCTGGCGAAGTCCTCGCGGGACCGGCGCCGGGAACTGGCCCAGGCCCGCCGCTGACCCACCCGTACCGTCGGGGCGCCTCCGTGCCGGGGGCGCCCCGACGCGTGTCAGGGGGTCAGACGCGGTGGGCGCCGACGAGGGTGGCGGTCCGGTCGGCCGGCAGCTCCTCCTCGACCACGCGGCGGGTCAGGTAGCAGGCGTGCAGCATCCGGCGCCGGCCGCCGCGCGGCTCGGCCGACACGATCCCGACGTGGTGGATGCGCCGGCCGGGCCGGGCGAAGAAGTAGAGGTCGCCGGGGCGCTCGGCGTCCAACGGCACCCGCGAGGTCGCCGCCGCCTGGTCGTCGGCGTCGCGGGGGAGCGTGATCCCGTACCGCCGCCAGGCCAGGTGCACCAGCCCGGAGCAGTCGATGCCGTCGGTGGACATGCCGCCCCAGACGTAGACCAGGTCGCGCAGCCGCTCGGCGACCGCGAGCACCTTCTCGGCCTCCGGGCGTTCGGCGGGCAGCGGCACCAGGTCGCTCTCCGGGGCCCAGAGCGGGTCGGCCCGTCCGGGTACGCGCACCGGTCGCGTGCCGTCCACCGGCGGCCCGGCCGGGGTGAGGCGGGTGCCGAGGACCACGCCGGTGAGGGCCGCGTCGCCGTCCGGCTCGGTGCGCAACGCGGTGTGCGCGACGTCGACGGTCAGCGGACCGTCGGCCGCCGTCCCGGAAGCGGTCGGCGCGGAGGCGGTCGGCCCGGAGGCGGTCGGCCCGGAAGCAGCCGGCCCGGGGACAGCCGGACCGGAAGCGGCCGGTCCGAAGGCGGCCCGATCGCTTCCGGTCGCACCGGCACCGGAGTGACCGGCACCGGCCGGAGCGGTGCCGGCCGGAGTGGTGCCGGCCGACGTGGTGCCGGCGGGAACGATGCGAGCCGGATCGGCGTCGGAGGTGTCGGCCAGGTGGGCGGCTCGCAGCCAGCCCGGGTAGCCGTCGGCACCCAGCTTCGCCGCCGGCTGGCCCAGGGCCACCACCCGCACCCAGCCGTCCGGCCGGGTCTCGGTGACACGCACCGGCTCGCCGAGCAGCAGCTGGGTCAGGACGCAGTCACCGACGAGCTGGTCGCGGTCCATGCCGGCGACCCAGGCGGCGACGTTGGGGGAGCCGGCGAGGGCGGGGCAGTCGACCGGGCGTACCGCCTCGGGCGCGGTCCAGAGGGTCGCCACCGGTACCCGTACGACGGCCCGGCGGCCGGGCTGAGGCGCCACGCGTACCCCTCTCTGCGGTGGTCGTCGGGGCGACCATATGAAAAATTCTGACGTTGCTCAAGCAGTTGTCTGAATTTTAGCTTCACGCAGCCCGGTGACGCCGAGGCCCGGCGCGTCCGGCAGCAGCACGCTCGCGTCCTCGTACCGGATGCCGCCGGCGACCGGCGACCAGGCCAGCCACCAGGCGGCGTCGAGGTCCGACACGGCAGTGGTGCCGCAGGCGGCGACCAGGCTGGCCGCGGCGCCGACCCCCACCGGGCCCTCCATCATCGAGCCGACGATGGTGCCCATGCCGTGCGCGGCGGCCAGGTCGAGCAGCGTACGGGCCGGCTGCAGGCCGCCGCACTTGGCCAGCTTCACGTTCACCATGTCGGCGGCCCGCCGCCGGATCACCTCGACCAGGTCGCGCACGTCGAAGACGGACTCGTCGGCCAGGATCGGCACGTCCACCCGGTCACTGACCCAGGCCAGCCCGTCCAGGTCACGACGGTGCACCGGCTGCTCGACCAGCTCCACGTCGAGCCCCGCGTCCTCGATCGCGCGGATCACCCGGACCGCCTCCCGGGGCGTCCAGCCCTGGTTGGCGTCCAGCCGGATCCGCACGTTCGGACCGACCGCGGCCCGCACCGCGCGGACCCGGTCCAGGTCGCCGCGGGCGTCGGTGCCGACCTTGAGCTTGAGCACGGTGAACCCCTCGGCGCCGCGCCGCGCCGCCGTCGCGGCCAGGTCGACCGCGTCACCGGCGGCCAGCGTGACGTCCGTCGGCACGCGCAGCGCCGTGCCACCGAGCAGACGCACCAGCGGTACGCCGAGCCGCCGCGCGGCCAGGTCGTGCAGCGCCACGTCGAGCGCCGCCTTCGCCGACTCGTTGCCCACCACGGCGCGACGCACCAGGGCGCAGCCCGCCTGGAGGTCGTCGGCGTCCCGGCCGATCAGCAGCGGCGCGAGCAGTTCGCGTACGCACGCCTCGGCGCCGGCCACCGACGCGCCGGTCACCTGCCAGACCTGCGGCGCCTCCCCGAAACCGGGCCGGCCGTCGCCGTCGATCACCTCCACGACCAGGGTGTCCACGGTGGTGGTACGGCGCAGCGCGGTGACGAACGGGGTGTGTAAGGGGGCCGAGAGCCGGTGGGTGCGTACCGCGGCGATCGTCATGTGGGGCACCCTATAGCCAACTGGCGGCGAGCAGGGGAGGGCCGATGGCCGGACGGGACTGGGAGCTGGTGGGCGCGCCGAACGCGCGCGACCTGGGTGGATTGCCGACGACCGATGGGCGGCGGGTACGCGCGGGGCGGCTCATCCGCACGCCCGCGCTGGGCCGCCTCACCGACGAGGACCTGCCGGTGCTGGGCAAGCTCGGCCCGGCCTGCGTGGTGGACCTGCGCGACGTCCACGAGCAGGCGGTGGCCCCGCCGGACCGGCTGGTGGGCGAGCCCCGCACCGTGCACCTGCCGGTGTACGACGCGGCGCACCCGGTGTTCACGTACGTCTCGGCGGTGTTGCAGGGCCACGACCTGAACGCGTACGCGGCGCTGGCCCGCGAGGGCATGCCGGGGGCGATGACGGCGATCTACCGCTGGTTCGTCACCGGTGAGTCGGCGCGGACCGGGTTCGGCGCGGCGGTGCGGCTCGCCGCCGAGGGCGCGAACCTGCCGCTGCTGTTCCACTGCTCGGCCGGCAAGGACCGCACCGGCTGGCTGTCGGTGGTGCTGCTGACCGCGCTGGGGGTGGAGGAGGAGGCGATCCGCGCCGACTACCTGGTGCACAACGAGCTGACCGAGAGCCTGCGCGAGGTGCTGCTGTCGGCGATGATCGAGCGCCGGCCGGACCTGGACCCGGCGGTGGCGCGGCCGCTGCTGGAGGTGCGCCCGGAATACCTGGACGCCGCCTACGACGAGGTGCGCCGCGCGCACGGCTCGTTCGACGCGTACCTGCGCGACGGTCTGGGGGTGACCGACGCGCACCGCGCGGCGCTGCGCGAGCGGCTGCTGGAGTAGCCGGCCGCGGCCGTGCGCGGGCGGCTGCTGGAGTAGCCGGGTCAGCCGGCCAGGTCGTGCCGCGCGGCCCAGACCCGCTCGGAGACGTGCGCGATCAGCCGGCAGGCGTCGTCGGAGACCTCGTCGCCGTCCGCGCCGCCGTCGGCCAGGTCGGTGGTGGTGCAGACGACGATCGTGTACGGCGGCGCGTCGTCCGGGAACACCACGCCCGCGCCGTGGCGCACACCGCGTACCCAGCCGTTCTTGTGCGCGATCCGGGTGCCGTCGGGCAGCCCGGCGGCCAGGTCCTCGCGGTGCTCCTGGGCGACGAGCACGTCGAGCATGGCGGCGCAGCCGGACGGCGAGGCGAGCGGGCCGGGCCGGGTCGCGCCGAGCGCCAGCTCACCGAGCAGGGCGGCCAGGTCGGCGGCGGTGACCAGGTTGTCGACGCCGGAGTCGCGGGCGGCGAAGTCCTCGATGCCGCGGCCGGTGACGCTGTGCCGGGCACCGGCGAGCGCCCACGCCTGCGCCACGGCGGGCAGCCCCACCTGGCCGATGCAGATGTTCGTGGCCAGGTTGCTGGACCGGATGATCATCCGCTCGGCGAGCCAGCGCAGCGGCGCCTCACCGCCGACGCGGTCCCAGACCGCCTCGTCGTTGTCGTAGTTCCGGGCGTTGGCGAACCGGGGTGCACCGGGCAGCGCGGAGTCGAACGAGTTGCGCACCGGCACCGGCGCGTCCAGGTCGAGCCGGCCGGCCTCGGCGGCCCGGAACAGCGCCGCCAGCACCGCCAGCTTCATGGTGCTCGCCGCGTAGTGGGTGGCGTCGGCCCGCCGCGTCCACGTGGGTCGCGCGCCGGGCCGACCCACGTACGCGGAGACGGTGCCGGGCACCTTGTCCAGGTGCGCGTCGAGCTCCTCCCAGGTCATGGGGGCACCGTAGCCGATCTGCGGGGCAGCGGCGGGCCCGGTGCGGGGCTAGCGTGCGGAGATGACGACCCCGTTGTACGACGACATCGCCGACTGGTACGAGGAGTACGCCAGCGAGACCTCGTCGGTCTACATGGACCGGGTCCGGTCGGTGCTGGCCGACCTGCTCGGTGACGGCCCGGGTCGCTGCCTGGACCTGTGCTGCGGCACCGGGGCGCACGCGGCCGAACTGCACCGTCTCGGGTGGACACCGGTGGGGGTGGACCTGTCCGGCGGGCAGCTACGCCACGCCCGCGCCCGGCTGCCGGTGGCCCGGGCCGACGCGACAGCGCTGCCGCTGGCCACCGGCGCCGTACCGGCGGTGGTCTGCGTGCTCGCGCACACCGACATGCCGGACTACCCGGCGGCGGTCGCCGAGGCGGCGCGGGTGCTGGCACCCGGCGGGCGGCTGGTGCACGTCGGCGTGCACCCGTGTTTCGTGGGCGCGTTCGCCGACCGGTCCGAGCCGGAGCGGATCGTGATCGACGGCGGGTACGCCTCGCGGGAGCACACGGTCCGCTCGTGGAACTCGGTAGGCGTCCGCGCCCGGGTGGGCGCCTGGCACCTGCCCCTGGCCGGTTTGCTGAACGCCGTGACGGCCGCCGGCCTGCGGCTGACCCGGGTGGTCGAGTCCGGCTCCGGTCCTGTCCCCGACGTGCTGGCCCTGGAGGCCACCAAGCCCCACTGACCCCGCAGCCGTGACTTCGTCCCGCGCCCGTTCCCGCGGCACCGGCCCCGTGGTGCGTCTCGCGTCCGTGGCGCGGTGCGGGAACCGTGACGCCGTCCCGCGTCCGGTCGCGCGGTGGTCGGCCCGTGGCGCGTCTCGCCGTCTCGCATCTGTCGCGCAGCCGTGCACCCGTCGCGCAGCCGTGCACCCGTCGCGTCGTCTCGCGCGCCCGTCACCGCGCTCATCCGTCGGCGGAGAGGTTCCGCTGCCGCCCTGCCCTCGCAGTAGCCCGGCGACCCACTTCCGCCCTTCACCTCCCTCCTGCCTTGCCCCCAACCAGCCGCCTTCGTCGCCGTCCGATCCCAAGCAACGGGATCCGCGTCCGCAGAACGAGACACGCGGAAGATCTTGGAAGGAATGCGCCCCTATGGGGGCCATTTCGTACCAAGATCTCCCGCTCACCCCGTCGATCATGAGGTTGGCGGCGGACTTGATCTCCAGAACTGCCGCCAACCTCATGATCGACCGGCGACCGGCGACCGGCGACCGGCGACCGGGGGGGCGGTGGAAAGGGGGAGCCCGGTCCGCCGAGGGGCGGGCCGGGCTCCGGGTGGGGCTCGTGAGCGGGCGGTGCGTCAGCCGGCGTGCTTGCGGCGGGCGGCCATCCGGCCGCGCTGGGTCTGGTCCAGCACCACCTTGCGGATGCGCACCGCGGCCGGGGTGACCTCGACGCACTCGTCCTCGCGGCAGAACTCGAGCGCCTGCTCCAGCGACAGCTTGCGCGGCGGGATCAGCTTCTCGGTCTCGTCGGCGGTCGACGAGCGCATGTTGGTGAGCTTCTTCTCCTTGGTGATGTTGACGTCCATGTCGTCGGAGCGGGAGTTCTCACCGACGATCATGCCCTCGTACACCTCGGTGCCCGGCTCGACGAAGAGCTGGCCACGCTCCTGGAGGTTGGTCATCGCGAACGCGGTGACCGACCCGGACCGGTCGGCGACCAGCGACCCGTTGTTGCGGGTGCGCAGCTCGCCGAACCACGGCTCGTACGACTCGAAGACGTGGTGCAGGATGCCGGTGCCGCGGGTCTCGGTGAGGAACTCGGTCCGGAAGCCGATCAGGCCGCGCGCCGGGACCAGCCACTCCATCCGGATCCAGCCGGTGCCGTGGTTGACCAGCTGCTCCATTCGGCCCTTGCGGGTGGCCAGGAGCTGGGTGATGGCGCCCAGGTACTCCTCCGGGGCGTCGATGGTCAGCCGCTCGACCGGCTCGCAGGTCTTGCCGTCGATCTCCCGGGTGACGACCTGCGGCTTGCCGACGGTCAGCTCGAAGGACTCGCGGCGCATCTGCTCGACCAGGATCGCCAGGGCCAGCTCGCCACGGCCCTGCACCTCCCAGGCGTCCGGCCGCTCGGTGGGCAGCACCCGCAGCGACACGTTGCCGACCAGTTCCTTGTCGAGCCGGTCCTTGACCATCCGGGCGGTGACCTTGGCGCCCTTGACCCGGCCGACGAGCGGCGAGGTGTTGGTGCCGATGGTCATCGAGATGGCCGGTTCGTCCACCGTGATCAGCGGCAGCGGCACCGGGTTCTCGGCGTCGGCGAGCGTCTCACCGATCATGATCTCCGGGATGCCGGCGACGGCGATGATGTCGCCCGGCCCGGCGGACTCGGCCGGCTTGCGCTCCAGGCCCTCGGTCATCAGCAGCTCGGAGATGCGTACCCGCTGGGTGCTGCCGTCGGTGCGGCACCAGGCCACGGTCTGGCCCTTGCTGATCGTGCCCTGGCGGACCCGGCACAGCGCGAGCCGGCCCAGGAACGGGGAGGCGTCGAGGTTGGTGACGTGCGCCTGCAGCGGCGCGCCCTCGTCGTAGGCGGGGGCGGGGATGGTGTCCAGCAGGGTGCGGAACAGCGGCTCCAGGTTGCTGCTGTCGTCCGGGACGGCGCCGTCGGCGGGCTGGGTCAGCGAGGCGATGCCGTCGCGGGCGCAGGCGTAGACGATCGGGAAGTCGATCTGCTCCTCGTCGGCGTCCAGGTCGAGGAACAGCTCGTACGTGTCGTCCACGACCTCCTTGATCCGGGCGTCCGGACGGTCCACCTTGTTGATCACCAGGATGATCGGCAGCCGCGCGCGCAGCGCCTTACGGAGCACGAACCGGGTCTGCGGCAGGGGGCCCTCGCTGGCGTCGACCAGCAGCACCACACCGTCGACCATGGTCAGGCCGCGCTCGACCTCGCCGCCGAAGTCGGCGTGACCGGGGGTGTCGATGATGTTGATGGTGACCGGTTCCGAGCCGTCCGCCGGCAGGTACCGCACGCCGGTGTTCTTGGCGAGGATGGTGATGCCCTTCTCGCGCTCGAGGTCCATCGAGTCCATGACCCGCTCGGTGTTCTCACCGCGGGCGCCGTAGGCGCCGGCCTGCCGCAACATGGCGTCGACCAGGGTCGTCTTGCCGTGGTCGACGTGGGCGATGATGGCGACGTTGCGGAGGTCGGTGCGTAGCTGCATACCCTCCATACTCCTGTCTGCGGTTGCCGGGGCACGCCTCGGGGTCACCCCGAGACAACCCGGATCTGCGTCGAAAGTGCTGTGCCGACCGTTCCAGCGACTGGCATGCTGACACCCGTGCGGGGTGTCCGATGCCTGACCTGCTGAGCTGGCTGCAGGAGCTGCCGCCCCTGCTGATCTACCTGGCCGCCGCGGCGATCGTCGCGGCGGAGACCGCGGTGATCGTCGGGCTGCTGATGCCCGGCGAGGCGACCCTGCTTCTGGTCGGCTTCCTAGCGTACGCGGGCACGCTGCGCCTCGCGCCCGTGCTGGTGGCCATGACCGCCGCCGCCGTGATCGGAGACACACTCGCGTGGCGGGCCGGCCGCCGGTACGGCCCCCGGCTGCGCGCCTCGGGAGTCGGCGCCCGGATCGGCGCGCACCGGTGGCGGCGGGCCGACTCGCTGCTGGAGCGCCTCGGTGGCCGGGGCGTGCTCGCGGCCCGCTGGATCGCGTTCGCCCGCACGCTGGCGCCCCGGCTGGCCGGGTCGGCGGGGATGCCGTACCGGCGGTTCGCGCCGTGGAACCTGGCCGGGGTGGCGAGCTGGGTCGGCGCCTCGGTGCTGGCCGGATACCTGGCCGGTGAGTCGTACGAGCGGGTGTCGAAGCTGCTCGGCCGGGCCACCGGTGCGGTGCTGGCCCTGCTGCTGTGCCTGCTCGCCGTGGTGCTCGCCGGCCGCTGGCTGGGGCGCAACCCGGACCCGGTACGCGCACTGGCGGCGCGGGCCGCCGCGTTGCCGCCGCTGCGCTGGGTGCGGGCCCGGTACGGCGTGCTGTTCTTCCTGGTCGCCATGCGGGTCGGCCCGGCCTGGACGCTGCTGATCAACCTGGCGCTGGGGCTGGCGCTGCTGTTCGTCGCCGGGCTGGCCGTGGCGGTCCTGCTGGAGGCGGTCGTCGCGCACAGCGGGCTCGGGGTCCTCGACGGGCTGGTCGCCGACTGGTTCGCCGCCCGGCGTACCCCCGGGGTGGTCGACACGGCGCTGCTGGCGGTGTCGGTGCTGCGCGGCTGGGTGCTGATCGCCGCGGTCGCCCTGGTCGCCGCGGTGGTGGCGCGGCGGGCTCGGGCGTGGCGGGCGGACCCGCTCGGAGTGCTGGGCACTGCCGGCGCCGCCGTACCGCTGGTGTTGCTCGTCGTCGTCGCGGACCTGACCGGTCCGGGCGGCCCGGACCGCCCCGGTGACCTGTTCCCGACACAGAACGCGGTGGTGACCGCGAGCTTCGGCACGCTGGCCTGGCTGCTGTCGCGGGGTGCCCGCTGGCCGGTGGGCGCGGCGGTGTGGACGGCCGCGTCGGCGGGGGTGGTCACGGTCACCGGCGCGCGGCTCTATCTGGGCTTCAGCACGGCGAGCGGCACCGTCACGGCGGTTCTGCTGGGCCTGGCCTGGACGACCGTCTTCGTGGTGGCGTGGGCGACCCGGAACCGCCTGGCCGAGCGGGACGAGCGTCCGGCGGGCGTGGACCGGGAGGAGCGGACCGCGTACGCGGAGCCGGACGACGGTCCGGCCGACGCGGTGGCGGGGGAGCCGCCGCCCCGGCCCCGGGGCCGCCGGTCCGCGTTTCGGGTACCCCGCGGACCTGTCGATCCTTGCTAGGGTGCGCCGACGAGGACTACGGGGAGGTCCGATGCGGCGAGGACTCGGCCGGTGGGCCGTGACAGTGGTGGCGTTGCTCGCGGCAGGCACGCTGACGGCGTGCGGCGACGAGGAACGGCCGGTGCGAGAGGTCGCTGTGGAACTGCCCACGGCGGCGTCGGCGGACCAGCCGCAGGAGGCGCCCGCCGACGCGCCGAGCGAGGAGCCACCGGCGGTTGCGGCGATGGGTGGACGGCCCAGCCCGAGCGCGTCGGCGAAACCGAAGCCGCGGGCGAAGCCGTCCCGCACGTCGACGGCGCCGCTGGCCCGGCCGAAGCCGCCGACCGAGACCCAGGTGCCACCGGCGCCACCGAAGCCGGCCGACGACGGCTGCAAGCCGAGCTACCGGGGCACCAAGGCCAGCCAGAGCCAGGTGAAGGCGGCGCTCGCCGACGCCGCGGCGCGTACCTACTGGCCGACCTCGGCGCCGGACATCCGCATCCCGTCGGCGCTGCTGAAGGCCACCGCCTGGCAGGAGAGCGGGTGGCAGTCCAACATCATCGCCTGTGACGGCGGGGTCGGGCTGATGCAGGTCATGCCGGCCACGGCGGACTGGATGAACCAGCGGTTCGGCCAGTCGTACGACATCGACGCCTACCGGGACAACGCCTACCTGGGCGGCACCTACCTGGCCTGGCTGACCAAGTACATCGGCGACATGTACTTCGAGTCCGACTACCGGCTCGACGCCTCACTGTGCACCAGCGAGCTGAACTCCTGCCTGCTCAACGCCGTGATCGCGGCCTACAACTACGGGCACGGCGCGGTGGCGCGGGAGGATCAGCCGCTGACCATCCCCAACCCGCAGTACGTGCGCAACGTGCGGGCGCTGATGACCGAGTGCGAGTGCCTGAGCTTCTGAGCGAACCGACGAACGGGCGGACGGACGAACGGGCGGGGGCCGGCGCGTACGCGCCGGCCCCCGCCCGTCTGGTCAGTCCCGCGCGGCGACCGGCTCGGCCGGCGTCGCGGCGGGCGCGTCGGCGTCCCGCTTGATCCGTCCGGGCCACCAGAACCGGTCGCCGAGCAGGAACGCCAGCGCCGGCACCAGCACCGTACGCACCAGCAGCGTGTCCAGCAGCACACCGATGCAGACGATGATGCCGATCTGGGTCAGCGTGATCAGCGGCAGCACGCCGAGCACCGCGAACACCGCGGCCAGCAGGATGCCGGCGCTGGTGATCACGCCGCCGGTGACCCGCAGCGCCGACAGCATCCCGTCGCGGGTGCCGGTGCGCCGGGCGTCCTCCCGGGCCCGGGTGACCAGGAAGATGTTGTAGTCGACGCCGAGCGCCACCAGGAAGACGAACGCGAGCAGCAGCACCCCGCTGTCCAGCGCCGGGAAGTCCAGCACGTGGTCGAAGAGCAGCCAGGCCGCGCCGAGGCTGGCGAAGAACGAGGCGATCACTGTGAGCACCAGCAGCAGCGGCGCCAGGAGCCCGCGCAGCAGCAGCACCAGCACCGCGCCGACCAGCAGCAGGATGAGCGGCAGGATCAGCTTGAGGTCCTTGGTGTTGGCCTCGTTCGAGTCGTACGTCGCGGCGACCGAACCACCGACCAGGGCGCCGTCGGGGGCGTCCGCGCCGTCCACGGCGGGCGGGGCGGAGTCCGGTACGGCGGCCACGGCGTCGCGCAGCGCCACCACGGCCCGGTCGGAGGCGGCGCTGCCCGGCTCGGCGGTGAGCACCACGTCGATCTGGGCGACCCGGTCCCCGGCGGCGCCGGGGCGGGCCGAGGCGACCCCGTCGACGCCGCTCGCCGCGGCCAGGACCGCCTGCGCGGCCTGCGGGGTGGTGAGCACCGCGACCGGCTGGGTGCTGCCGGCCGGGAACGCCCGGGCGAGCGTCTCGGCTCCGGCGACGGCCTCGGGCTTCTCGCTGAACTGCTCGGTCTCGGACAGCCCGGTGCGGATGCCGAGGCCGCCGAGGGCGAGGCCGGCGAGCAGCAGGACGGCGAGCGCGGCGACCGGCAGCGGCCGGCGGACCACCAGCTCGCCGAGGCGGCCCCAGATCCGGCCCTCGCGGGCGGCGCTGCCGACGCGGGGGATGAACGGCCAGAACAGACCCCGGCCGAACAGCAGCAGGGCGGCAGGGAGCACGAACAGCGCGGAGAGCATGGCGAGGATCACACCGGTGGCGCAGGCGATGGCGAGCGCCCGGTTGGTCTCCTGCTCGGACAGCAGCAGCGTGAGCACGCCGAGGACGACGGTGCTGCCGCTGGCCAGGATCGGCTCGGCGGTACGGCGCAGCGCGCGCCGCATGGCGGCGAACCGGTCCTCCTCGCGGCGCAGTTCCTCCCGATAGCGGGCGATGAGCAGCAGCGCGTAGTTGGTGGCGGCGCCGAACACCAGCACGCTGGCGATGCCCGTGACCTGCCCGCTGGGCAGGTAGATGCCGAAGGCGGGGACGAGGGACTCCACCACGCGCAGCGTGATCTGCTCGGTGGCGCCCACGACCAGCAGCGGTACGAGCCACAGGAACGGGCTGCGGTAGGTGACCAGCAGCAGCACCGCCACCACGGCGGCGGTGACCAGCAGCAGCGTGGTGTCCGCGCCCTGGAACACCTTGCCCAGGTCGGCGGTGAACGCGGGCCCGCCGGTGACCTCGACGGTCAGCTCACCGGGCAGGTCACCGACCGCCTCGCGGAGCTTCTCCACCTCGTCGACCACCGCCGACGGGCCGCCCTCGGTGGACAGCGGCACCGCGACCAGCGCCACCGTGCCGTCCGGGGAGACCTGGGCGGGGGAGACCCGTCCGCCCGCGGCGAGCGAGCTCAACTCGCCGCCGAGGCCGTCGAGGACGCCTCGGTCGGCTCCGCTCAGCGGGGCCTGGTCGGCGCGGCTGACCACCACCAGGGCGGTCTGGGCGTCCTTGGAGGGCAACTGGTCCTGCAGTCGCTCGACCTGCGTCGACTGCCATTCCACGGACAGGCCGGTGCCGGAGACGGGCTCGGGATTGTCCGGCTTCGGTAGCCCGAAGGCGACCACGCCGACGACGAGCGCGGCGGCCAGGGTGAGCCAGGCGGCCAGCCGGCCCCGGACGACGCGGGTGAACAGAGACATCTGATGCCCTCACATGTTGGTCGCGGGGGATTCTCTTTGAACGAGTATCTTGATGAGCGAGATTATCCGGGGTGGTTCTATGCTGCAACCGGAACTGTTCGACAGGGGGTGGCGGCAAGCGGTGGCGGCGCACAGGATGTATCGGCGACGCGACGACCCGCGCGGGCGCATGGTCGCCGACATCACAAACGACCTGCGCCGTTACTCGGTCGACGCCCAGCACATCGGGCACGCGTTCGCCGGGCTGCACGGCCTGAACGCCACCGACCTGTACGCGCTGATCGCGGTCATGGAGGCCGAGCTGGTGGGCGACCCGATCACCCCCGGCCGGCTCGGTGAGGCGCTCAACCTCTCCTCCGGCTCGGTGACGGCGCTGGTCGACCGGCTGGAGCGCGGCGGGCACATCCGGCGCGACCGGGACACCGCCGACCGTCGCAAGATCCTCCTGCACTACGCCGACCGCGGCGCGACGCTGGCGCAGAGCTTCTTCGGGCCGCTGGGCCGCCGTACCGACGAGGTGATGGACCGCTTCAGCGACGACGAGCTGGCCGTGGTGCACCGGTTCATGGCCGAGATGGTGCACTCCATGCGCACCCACCGGGACGAGATCCGCGCCGCGCCCCGCCGTGGCGCCGCCTCCGGAGACGCCTGATCGTGCGGCTGGTCACCCGGGCCGCCGCCGCGGTGCTGCGACTGCCCGCCGCCCGGACCGGGCGGGTCGCGGTCACCCGGGACATCCCGGTCCGGGTACGCGACGGCGTGACGCTGCGCACCGACCACTACGCGCCCGGCCCGGCCGCCGCGCCGTGCGTGCTGATCCGCACCCCGTACGGGCGGGGCGGGCCGATCCGGCTGCTCGGCCGCCTGATCGCCGAGCGGGGCTTCCACGTGGTGATCCAGTCGTGCCGCGGCACGTTCGGCTCGGGCGGCGAGTTCGCGCCGCTGGTGCACGAGCGCGACGACGGCCTGGACACGCTGGACTGGCTGCGCCGCCAGCGGTGGTGGACCGGCGCCTTCGGCATGTTCGGCGCCAGCTACCAGGGCTTCGTGCAGTGGGCGCTCGCCGCCGAGGCGGGCGACGAGCTGCGCGCGATGGTCGCCGTGGTGACCGCGTCGGCCACCCGGGACTCCACGTACGCGGGGGAGTCGTTCGCGCTGGACACGGTGCTCACCTGGGCCGAGCTGCTCGAGGCGCAGACGGTGCCCTGGCTGGCCCGGCAGTGGGAACTCAAGCGCGGCCAGCCCCGGCTCGCCCGGGCGCTGGCGCACCTGCCGCTGGCCGAGGCCGACCGGGTCGCCACCGGCGTCACCGTGCCGTTCTTCCAGGAGTGGCTGCGGCACCACACCCCCGACGCCGACTACTGGCGTACCCGGGTCTTCGGTGACCGGATCACCGAGGTCCGCGCGCCGGTGGCCATGGTCAGCGGCTGGCAGGACATCTTCCTGCCGGCCCAGCTCGACGACCATGCCCGCCTGCGGGCCGCCGGGGCGCATACCCGCCTGGTCGTCGGGCCGTGGACGCACGGCAGCCCCGGGCTGCTCCTGGCCTCGCTGCGGGAAGGGCTGGACTGGCTCGACACCCACCTGGCCGGACGGCCCGGCCCGGAACGCGCGCCGGTGCGGGTGCACGTCGGCGGCGCCGGCGGCGGCTGGCGCGACCTGCCGGACTGGCCGCCACCGGCCACGCCCACCCGGTGGCACCTGCGATCCGGCGGCGGACTGGCCGCGCAACCGCAGGAGCACGGCGCGCCGGACCGGATCTGGTACGACCCGGCCGACCCCACCCCGTCGCTCGGTGGCCCGCTGCTGGTGGCTCAGCGGGCCGGCGCGGTGGACAACCGGCCGGTCGAGGCCCGCCCGGACGTGCTGACGTACACCAGCGAGCGGTTGCGGGAGCCGGTCGAGGTGGCCGGGCCGGTACGCGCCGAGATCCACCTGCGCAGCGAACTGTCGTACCTGGACGTGTTCGTGCGTCTGTGCGACGTGGACCGGCGCGGGCGCTCCTGGAACGTCTGCGACGGCCTGGTCCGCGTCGAGCCCGGGCGGTTCCCGCGCGATCCGTCCGGAGTGGTCACCGTGCCGGTGACGCTCTGGCCGACGGCGTACCGCTTCGCGCCGGGCCACCGCCTGCGGGTGCAGGTCTCCGGTGGCGCCCACCCGCGTTACGCGCGCAACCCCGGCACCGGCGAGCCACTCGGCACGGCTGTGACCCTCCGTGCTGGCTGGCGGGAGATCCTCCACGATCGCGAGCATCCCTCGGCACTGGTGCTGCCGCTCGTGCCGGCACCGTCCACAGCGGGCTGATAGTTCAAAAAACCGTCCCTGAGCTGGGCACTTCTGCCTAACCGTGGTTAAGCTCGGAGCAAGTGCCCGGTGCCGTGCAGTTATCCGGCGGGGCGCGTCCGCGGATCGCACGTCATCACGCGGTGTGATTGTCGTGCCCTCGCCGGTCATCGATCGGAAGGGGACCTGCCATGACGTCGGCCCCGGCGAACCTGCTGGCCGTCCGCAACCTGTTACTCACCTACCTCAACGTCGACAAGAAGGCCGTACGCGCCGACGACCTGGAGCCGGCGGAGGTCGGCATCGTCGGCGACGTCAACCACCGCGGCGGCTACCACTGCGGCTCCGACCGGGTCGTCAAGAACGACTACTCCGTGGTGGAGTCCAACCGGGACCGGTCCGGGCTCACGCTGTACGCGTCGGCGCTGGACGTCGGCACGTTCTCCGTCCGCTCCGGCGGCGGCACGCACAACCTGCGGACGTTCTCCACCTGGATGGTGGCGCAGTGCGTGGCGAACGCGGCCGACACCCGGGACATCAGGGAGATCATCTACTCCCCGGACGGGCGGACCGTACGCCGCTGGGACCGGCTGGGGCGGCGTACCGGCGGGGACAGCAGCCACCTGTTCCACACCCACATCAGCTTCTTCCGCGACTCCACGAAGGCGGGCCGGGACCAGACCCCGCTGTTCCGCCGCTACCTGACCGCGATCGGGATGATCGCCATCGCGAAACCGGAGGACGACATGGAACAGACCGACAAGCTCATCCGGGACACCGGCTCGAAGAACCGCACAGTGGGCGATGCCCTGGCCGACCTGCAGAACCTGCGCAACTGGCTGATCTCGCCGGTCAACACCACGGGACTCGTGAACCCGCCGATGGCGAACTCGCCGTTGCAGCAGATGCTGGCGATGCTGCGCGCCTGGCCGGCGCTGGTGGCGCAGGTGAACGAGCTGTCCGGCAAGGACTTCACCGACGAGGAGCAGATCGTCTCCGGGGTGCTGGCCGGGCTGCCGCCGGAGAAGATCGCCGAGGCCATTCCGCCACAGATCGCCAGGGACGTGGCCGACGAACTGTCCCGGCGGCTGACCGCCTGACCGCACGGCGCCGCGACCACGGGTCGCGGCGCCGTGGTCCGGCCCATTCCGCAACAGCTGTTGCGCAACATCTCTTGCGAATGCCAGACTCGCCGCATGGAACCCACCGTCCGGCAGGTCACCGACTCGCGGGTGCTCGCCGCGCTCGCCCACCCCCTGCGCCGCCGGCTCATGGACGTGCTCAAGGTGTACGGCCCGTGCACCGTCGGCATGCTCGCCGAACGCACCGACCAGGCCCCGGCGAACGTGAGCCACCATCTCAAGGTGCTGGCCGCCGCCGACCTGCTGGTGGAGGCGCCCGAGCTGGCACGCGACCGCCGGGAACGCTGGTGGCGGCTGCGCGACCGCGGGGTGCGCTGGTCCAACAGCGACTTCGACGACGACCCGGCGGCCCGGGTCGTGGCCGACGCTGCCAGCTCGCTCAACCTGGAACGGCACGCCGAACTGGTCCGCGCCTGGCACTCGGCACCCGACGACGCGCACGCCGCGTGGGGCGAGGGGCCGTTCAGCACCGACAAGTGGCTGCGCCTGACCCCCGACGAGCTGGCCGAACTCAGCCGCGAGGTGATCGCGCTGTTCGCCCGGTGGGCCGACCGGCCGATCCCCGACGACGGGCAGCGCCGCGAGCCGGTCTTCGTGTTCGCCCACGGCGTCCCGGGCCGGCCGTGACCGCCCACACCGTTGCGGCGACGGCAGCGCGCGCCTTACCGGGGCGCCCGTCGTGACCGCCCCCGCGTCTACGGCCGGGCCGGTCGCCCCGCCGCGCGGCGGGCTGTTCCGGCACCGCGACTTCCGGCTGCTCTGGACCGGCCACACGGTGAGCGCAGTGGGCAGCAACATGACCGCTGTGGCGCTGCCCCTGGTCGCGGTCGCGGTGCTCGACGCCACCACGTTCCAGGTGGCGGTGCTCACCGCCGCGGCGTGGCTGCCCTGGCTGCTCGCCGGCCTGCCGGTCGGGGCGTGGGTCGACCGGGTCCGTCGCCGCCCGGTGATGATCGCCGCCGACCTCGCCGCCGCGGCGCTGTTCGCCAGCGTGCCGCTGGCCGCCCTGGCCGGGCTGCTCACCGTCGGGCATCTGCTGATGGTGGCGCTCGGCGCCGGCCTGGCCCGGGTCTTCTTCGAAACCGCCGACCAGGTCTACCTGCCCACGCTGCTGCGTCCGGAGCAGGTGCCCGAGGCCAACGCCCGGCTGCACGCCACCCAGACCGCGAGCTACCTCGTCGGGCCCGGACTGGCCGGTCTCGTCGCCCAGCTCGTCGGCGCGGTGACCGCGGTGGCGCTGGACGCGCTCACCTTCCTGCTGTCCGCGCTCTGCCTGCGCCGGATCAGCGCGGTCGAGGCCCGCCCGCACCGTCCGGACGGGACGACGTCGCTGCGCCGCGAGGTCGCCGCCGGATTGCGGTTCGTCGTCCGCGACCCGTACCTGCGGGTGCTGACGGTCTTCGGGGCGGCGAGCAACATCGGGCTCATCGGCTACCAGGCGGTGCTCGTGGTGTTCCTGGTCCGCTCGGCCGAGCTGCCCGCCGGGCTGGTCGGCCTCCTGATCGGACTCGCCAGCCTCGGCGGTGTGATCGGGGCCGCGCTCGCCGCGCGCCTGGCCCGTCGGCTCGGCAGTGCCCGTACGCTGCTCGTCGCCGGCGCCCTGACCGGCCCGCCCGCGCTGCTCATCCCGCTGGCCGGGCCCGACGCGCGGACCGCCTGGCTGGTGCTCGGCGGCGTGCTGGTGAGCCTCGGCGTCGCGATCGGCAACGTGGTGAAGGGCAGCTTCCGGCAGACGTACACACCACATCGGCTGCTCGGCCGCGTCACGGTGAGCATGCACCTGCTCAACTACGGCACGATCCCGCTCGCCGCGCTGCTCGCCGGCGCGCTGGGCGCGGCGTGGGGGCCGGGTGGCGCGATCCGGGTGATGACCGCCTGGCTGGCGCTGACCCCGCTGATCCTGCTGGCCGGGCCACTACGGAAACGGCGCGACCTGCCGGCCGCGCCGTCCTGATGATGCACTGCGGCGGCGGTCGGACTCCGACCGCCGCCACCGGCACGCGTTACATCGGACGAACGTTGTCCGCCTGCGGGCCCTTCTGCCCCTGGGTCACCTCGAACTCGACCTTCTGGCCCTCGTTCAGCTCGCGGTAGCCACTGCTCTGGATGGCCGAGTAGTGGACGAACACGTCCGGGCCTCCGCCGTCCTGCTCGATGAAGCCGAAGCCCTTTTCCGAGTTGAACCACTTGACCGTGCCGGTTGCCATGCGTCTCTCCCTGTTCCAATGCGGGCGAACACCGGCTCCGCGGCCGGTGATCGCCCTGTACCACCCCGACAGTAACCGTCCGCGCCGGAATTCGCTGCCGGAAGCGCGCGGCGCGCCCGTGAATACGTGCGCGACGGGAAAAAGACCCCGCCGTCGCGCGGCGCACGGCATGCTTGCCCCGATGAGCAGGCAGACGGCTCTGGCCGACCTGGAGCAGGAGATCGCGGCGCCCGGCGCGGGCCCGGACCGCCTGCGCCTGGTCGGTACGCCGTTCGTGCCGGAGGTGCGCCTGCACCTGGCCGAGGACGCCATCCTGTGGTGGGCCCGGATGGAGGCCGCCGCCGGGCGGTCGCTGCCGCCGCCGTACTGGGCGTCGGTCTGGGCCGGTGGGCAGGCGCTCGCCCGGCACCTGCTGGACCATCCCGAGCTGGCCGCCGGGCGGCGGGTGCTCGACCTGGGCGCCGGATCGGGGCTGGTGGCCATCGCCGCCGCGCTCGCCGGGGCCGACCAGGTGGTCGCCAACGACATCGACCCGTACGCGGTGGCGGCGGTCACCCTGAACGCCCGGGCCAACCGGGTCCGGGTGGCCGCCGACGGCGCCGACCTGCTCGACGGGGTGGCGGGCGCCGACCTGCTGGTGGCCGGGGACGCGCTCTACGACGCGGGCCTGGCCGCCCGGGTCCTGCCCTACCTGCGGCGCTGCGCCGACCACGGCGTCGAGGTGCTGGTCGGTGACCCGGACCGGGGCCACCTGCCACCGGACGGGCTGGAACTGGTGGCGAGCTATCCGGTGCCGACCACGGAACCCTCCGTCGACTCGCCGGTGCGCCGGGTGCAGGTGCTCCGGCCCCGCTGACCCTAGGGGTCTCCCGGGCGGGTGTCGGGGACCACTGGGGGATCATGCCCGATGTGCCGGGGTGCCGGCGCGGCATAGCGTGCAGCTCATGAACGAACTCATGGCCGCCGCCGGTGAGCTGCCCACCACCCTGCTGATGGGGCTGCTGGGCGTGGTGATGCTCGCCGACGCCGTACCCCTGATCGGGGTGCTGGTGCCCGGCGACGCCGCGGTCCTGGCCGCGGTCGGCGCGGGTCGCCCGGCCGGAGGCGCGCTCACCGTCGCGGCGGTGGTCGCCGGCTGCCTGGCCGGCTGGTCACTGAGCTTCTTCGCCGGCCGGCGCTGGGGCGGGCAGCTGCGCGACAGCCGGGTGGGCGGCTGGATCGGCGAGTCCCGCTGGGTCGCCGCCGAGACGCTGCTGCACCGCGGCGGCGGGCGGATCGTGCTGGTGGCGCCGTTCCTGCCGGTGTTCAACGCGTTGCTGCCGCTCGCGGCGGGCGGGCTGCGGATGTCGTACCGGCGGTTCCTGGCCTGCGCGGCGGCCGGGGCCACCGCGTGGGCCGCGCTCTACGTGGCGCTGGGGCTCGCCGCGCGGGCGCTGACCGGCCTGCTGCCCGGGGCGCTCGATCCGACGGTGCTGACCATGGCGGTCGGGCTGCTGCTGGCCGGACCGGTGCTGCTCGCCACCCGGCGCCGGCTGCGGGCGGTCACCGGCTGACCGCGCCCGGCCCGGCCGTCACGGGGGAGGCCGGACCGGGCGTGCTCACCAGCCGCGGGCGCGCCACTGCGGCAGTGCGGGCCGCTCGGCGCCGATGGTGCTGTCCTTGCCGTGGCCCGGGTAGAACCAGGTGTCGTCCGGCAACTGGTCGAAGAGCTTGGCCTCGACGTCGTCGATGAGCCGGCCGAAGCGCTCCGGGTCCTGGTCGGTGTTGCCGACTCCACCCGGGAAGAGCGAGTCGCCGGTGAACAGGTGCGGGGTACCGGCCGGGTCGCGGTAGAGCAGCGCGATCGAGCCCGGCGTGTGCCCGCGCAGGTGGATGACCTCCAGCGCGCAGTCGCCGACCGGCACCGTGTCGCCGTCGGCGAGCCGCTCGGCGGAGATGGGCAGCCCCGCGGCGTCGTCGGCGTGCACCAGCGCGCGCGCCCCGGTCTTGGCCACCACCTCCTCCAGCGCGACCCAGTGGTCCATGTGCTGGTGCGTGGTCACCACGGCGGCCAGCCCGCCGTCGCCGACCAGCTCCAGCAGGCGCGGCGCCTCGTTCGCGGCGTCGATCAGCACCTGCTCGCCGGTGGCGTGGCAGCGCAGCAGATAGGCGTTGTTGTCCATCGGGCCGACCGACAGCTTGGTGACGGTGAGCCGGTCGAGCTCGCGCACGGCCGGCGGACCGCCGGGCGTGACGTGTCCGGTGTAGGTCATGACGATGTTCAGATCCATTCCGGTGGGTTCGGCAGGGGGCCGTCGGGTCGACGGTGAGCAGTTCGCCCGCGCCCCGGCCGGTCAGCCAGGCGGCGAGTTCCGGCGCGGGGCCGGTGACCGTGGGCGCCCCCTCGGGGTCACCCACGACGAGTTCGGACGCCGCGCCGTCGAAACGCAGCACCATGGCCGGGGCGGCCGGGTTGCCGGCCAGCCCGGTCACCACCTCGTGCAGCAGCCGCTGGGCGAACGCCTCCGGCCAGTCCGCGGGCCGGTAACCGGCCGCCAGGTCGACGTGGTGCACCTCGACCTCGCGCAGCCGGCCCCAGACCAGCATCGCCGCCGGCCACGGGCCGCGCCGGGTCTGCACCGTGGCGCCCCAGGCGTCCACCGGCATCGCCGCGACCGCCGCGTCGAAGCGCTGGCCGCTGCGGCGTACGTCGTCCAGCAGGTCGGCGGGACCGCGGTCGGCGCCGGCCTCGATGTCGTCGGCGCGGGCCTGCGCCGAGGCGTACATCGGGATCTCCTCGCCGGTGCGCGCCGAGGTGAGGAGGTTGACGAACCCGTCGGCGTTGCGGGCCAGGTGGGTGAGCACATGCGCGCGGGACCAGCCCGGCAGCAGGGAGGGCGCCGCGACGTCCGCCGCGGTCAGGCCGGACACGGTACGCACCAGCCGGTCGTTCGCCTCGGCCAGCGCGCCGGTCAGCAGCAGGGGGTCGGCGGTCATCTCGTACTCACGCGTCCGACCCTAGCGGGCCGGACCTTGCCGTGCCCGCGGGGAAATCGCTTTCGGCGCGTCGGCGCGCCACCTACCGTCGGGGCCGACGAGGTCGGGCCGCGCGGTCCACCTCGTCGCGAACGCGGCACCGGGAGTCGGAGGGGAGGTGGTGTGCATGCCGGTCGCAGCGCGTGTGTTCCGCCGTACCTCCCCTCGACACCGATGAGGACACCATGACTCTCGATCTGACCGCCCTCGGCTGGGACGCCGGCTGGGCGGCCCACCTCGACCGGCGCGCCGGCCACCGTCACGGGCGCGTCGCCCGGGTGGACCGGGGCGTCTGCACCGTGCTGTGCCCGCAGGGGCCGGTGCGGGCCAGCCTCGGCGGCGGCGTGCTTTCCGCCGCCGCCCGTGACCTGACCGCGTTGCCCTGCGCGGGTGACTGGGTGCTGCTGTCCACCTGGCCGGACGGCCCGGTCACGGTGGAGGCGGTGCTGCCGCGGCGGACCGCCCTGGTGCGGCGTACCGCCGGCAAGGACGCCAGCGGCCAGGTGCTGGCCGCCAACCTCGACGCCGCCGCGGTGGTCGAGCCGGTGCACCCGGAACCGGACGCCGCGCGGATCGAGCGGCTGCTGTCCCTGGTGCACGAATCCGGGGCGGAGCCGCTCGTCGTGCTCACCAAGGCCGACCTCGCCGCCGACCCGGAAGCGGTGGCCCGGCAGCTGACCGACCTCGCGCCGGGGGTGCCGGTGCTGCCGGTCAGCGCCGAGCGGGGCACCGGCCTGGCGCCGCTGCGCCGCCACGTCGCCCCGGGGCGCACGCTCGGCCTGCTCGGCCCCTCCGGGGCCGGCAAGTCGAGCCTGGTCAACGCGCTCGCCGGGGCCGAGGTGATGCGTACCCAGGCGATCCGCCGGGTCGACGGCAAGGGCCGGCACACCACCACCTGGCGGTCGCTGGTGCCGCTGCCGGGTGGGGGAGCGGTGCTGGACACCCCCGGCGTACGGGCGGTCGGCCTGCTCGACGGCGCGGCCGGACTGGACCGGGCGTTCGCCGACATCACCGAGCTGGCCGCCGGCTGCCGGTACGGCGACTGCGCCCACGACGCCGAGCCGGGCTGCGCGGTGCGGGCCGCGCTGGACGACGGCGAGCTGCCGGTGCGCCGCTGGGAGAGCTGGCGGCGGCTCCAGCGGGAGATCGAGTACGAGAGCGGTCGCCGCGCGGCCCGGCTGGCGGCCGAACGGCGGGGTGGCCGGCGGGGCGGGAGGCGACGGACCGGACGTCCGGCGACCCCGCCCGCTCCCGGGGGATTCTGAACCGGCCCGGGCCGGTCGGGCCGACCTGCGTGGTTCGCGCCCGACCGGCCTGAGCTGGGGGAATGTTCGCGCGACGGAAGTTGTCATACGTCGGGGCTAGAGTTGCCGAGGCGTCTTTTCTGCGCCCCGACAACCTGTGAAAACCACCCAGACCCGGCGTCTGGTGCACAGATCCGCCTCATATCTTTCTTCCGGGAGCACACGCACCGTGGCCGACCGACTGATCATCCGTGGCGCGCGCGAGCACAACCTGCGTGACGTCAGTCTCGACCTGCCCCGGGACGCCCTGATCGTCTTCACCGGGCTCTCCGGTTCGGGCAAGTCGAGCCTGGCGTTCGACACCATCTTCGCCGAGGGGCAGCGCCGCTACGTCGAGTCGCTGTCGTCGTACGCCCGGCAGTTCCTCGGTCAGATGGACAAGCCCGACGTCGACTTCATCGAGGGCCTCAGTCCCGCCGTCTCCATCGACCAGAAGTCCACCTCGCGCAACCCGCGCTCCACGGTCGGCACCATCACCGAGGTCTACGACTACCTCCGCCTGCTGTTCGCCCGCATCGGCGAGCCGCACTGCCCGATCTGCGGCGAGCGGATCTCCAAGCAGAGCCCGCAGCAGATCGTCGACCGTGTCCTGGCCATGGCCGAGGGCACCCGGTTCATGGTGCTCGCGCCGGTGGTGCGCGGCCGCAAGGGCGAGTACGTCGACCTGTTCGCCGAACTCCAGGCCAAGGGCTACGCCCGGGCCCGGGTCGACGGCGTGGTGCACCCGCTGACCGAGCCGCCGAAGCTCAAGAAGCAGGAGAAGCACACCATCGAGGTGGTGATCGACCGGCTCAGCGTCAAGCCGAGTGCCAAGCAGCGGCTGACCGACTCGGTCGAGGCCGCGCTCGGGCTGTCCGGCGGTCTGGTGCTGCTCGACTTCGTCGACCTGCCGGAGGACGACCCGGCCCGGGAGCGCCGCTACTCCGAGCACCTGGCCTGCCCGAACGACCACCCCCTCGCCATCGAGGACCTCGAACCCCGGGTCTTCTCCTTCAACGCCCCCTACGGCGCCTGCCCGGAGTGCACCGGCCTCGGCACCAAGAAGGAGGTGGACCCGGAACTGGTCATCCCCGACCCGGAGCGCACGCTGCGCGAGGGCGCGATCCAGCCCTGGGCCACCGGGCACAACCTCGAATACTTCCTGCGGCTGCTGGAGGCGCTCGGCGAGGCCGAGCACTTCGACATCGACACGCCGTGGCGGGCGCTGCCGTCGCGGGCGCAGAAGACGATCCTGCACGGCTCCGACGACCAGGTGCACGTGCGCTACCGCAACAAGTACGGCCGCGAGCGCTCCTACTACACCGGCTTCGAGGGCGTGGTGCAGTGGATCGAGCGCCGGCACACCGACACCGAGTCGGAGTGGTCCCGGGACAAGTACGAGGGCTACATGCGGGACGTGCCCTGCGCGGCCTGTGGCGGCACCCGGCTCAAGCCGGAGGTGCTCGCGGTCACCCTGGCCGGCAAGAGCATCGCCGAGGTCTGCAACCTCTCCGTCGGCGAGGCGGCCGACCTGCTCGCCGGCATCGAACTGACCGACCGGCAGAAGATGATCGCCGAGCGGGTCCTCAAGGAGATCAACGCCCGGCTGAAGTTCCTGCTCGACGTCGGCCTGGACTACCTCTCGCTGGACCGCCCGGCCGGCACGCTCTCCGGCGGCGAGGCCCAGCGCATCCGGCTCGCCACCCAGATCGGCTCCGGTCTGGTCGGCGTGCTCTACGTGCTCGACGAGCCGTCGATCGGCCTGCACCAGCGTGACAACCACCGGCTCATCGAGACGCTGCTGCGGCTGCGCGGGCTGGGCAACACGCTGATCGTGGTCGAGCACGACGAGGACACCATCCGGGTGGCGGACTGGATCGTCGACATCGGCCCGGGCGCGGGCGAGCACGGCGGCAAGATCGTGCACAGCGGCTCGGTACCGGCGCTGCTCGACAACACCGAGTCGGTCACCGGGGCGTACCTGGCCGGGCGCAGGTCCATCCCGACGCCCGCCACCCGCCGGCCGCAGACCCCTGGCCGGGAGCTGGTGGTGCAGGGCGCGCGCGAGCACAACCTGCGCAACCTCACCGTGAGCTTCCCGCTCGGCCAGCTCATCGCCGTCACCGGTGTCAGCGGCTCGGGCAAGTCGACGCTGGTGAACGACATCCTCTACGCCGTGCTGGCCAACCAGATCAACGGCGCCCGGCTGGTGCCCGGCCGGCACACCCGCATCACCGGCCTGGAGAACGTGGACAAGGTCGTCGGCGTGGACCAGTCGCCGATCGGGCGGACGCCGCGCTCCAACCCCGCCACGTACACCGGCGTCTGGGACCACATCCGCAAGCTGTTCGCCGAGACCACCGAGGCCAAGGTCCGGGGGTACGGTCCGGGCCGGTTCTCGTTCAACGTCAAGGGCGGCCGCTGCGAGGCGTGCTCCGGTGACGGCACCATCAAGATCGAGATGAACTTCCTGCCGGACGTCTACGTCCCCTGCGAGGTGTGCAAGGGCGCGCGCTACAACCGCGAGACGCTCGAGGTGCACTACAAGGGCAAGACGGTCGCCGAGGTGCTGGACATGCCGATCGAGGAGGCGGCCGAGTTCTTCTCCGCCATCCCGGCCATCCACCGGCACCTCCGGACGCTCGTCGACGTCGGTCTCGGCTACGTCCGCCTCGGCCAGCCCGCGCCGACGCTGTCCGGCGGCGAGGCGCAGCGCGTCAAGCTCGCCTCCGAACTGCAGAAGCGCTCCACCGGCCGCACCGTCTACGTGCTCGACGAGCCCACCACCGGCCTGCACTTCGAGGACATCCGCAAGCTGCTGATGGTGCTGGAGGGCCTGGTCGACAAGGGCAACACGGTCATCACCATCGAGCACAACCTCGACGTGATCAAGACCGCCGACTGGCTCATCGACATGGGCCCCGAGGGCGGCCACCGGGGCGGCACCGTGCTCGCCACGGGCACGCCGGAGGAGGTCGCCGAGGTGCCGGAGAGCCACACCGGGCAGTTCCTGCGGCCGATCCTCAAGCTCGACGGCGAGGCCAAGGGCGCCAAGGCGGCCACCACCCGGGCGGCAAAGGCCAACGGCAGCGCCAAGTCGCGGACCCGCAAGGTTCCCGCCGGGGCGCGCTGACCCATCCGGTACGCGTTTTCGCAGGCCGGGCCGTCGGTGCCCGGTCTGTGACGCGCCAGTATGAACCGTGCCCCACGCTGGTGCGTGTTTCCGCAGTAAGCCAAGAGAAAGGCCGGATATGAGTGATGATCAGGCGTTGACCCGACCGGTCACCCAGAGCCGCCGTACCCTGCTCGCCGGGGCCGGAGCGCTCGGCGCGGCCGTGGTGCTCGCGGGCTGCGGCAGCGACGACGACGCGTCCCCGGGGGCGGCCCCGACCAGCGGCGGCCCGCCCGGCGCCACCGCGACCGGCGACGCCGGCGGCGGCGACCGGGACGGCAGCAGCGCGCTGGCGCGCACCTCGGACATCCCGGTCGGCGGCGGTGCCGTCTTCGCCAGCCAGGGCGTGGTGATCACCCAGCCCGAGGCCGGCCAGTTCAAGGCGTTCGACCCGATCTGCACGCACCAGCGCTGCCCGGTGTCGAACGTCGACGGCGGCACGATCAACTGCACCTGCCACAACAGCCGGTTCTCGATCGTCGACGGCTCGGTGAAGGGTGGCCCGGCCACCAAGCCGCTCGCGGCGAAGGAGATCAAGGTCGACGGCGACCAGATCAAGCTGGCCTGACCCGTTCCGCGCCCCCGCCGGCACGTCGTCGGCGGGGGCGCGGCGACGGTCGCGTGTCAGGGGTGCGGACTAGGCTTGACACCGTGGCTGACCCCTCGACCTACCGTCCCGCGCCCGGCACCATCCCGGAGTCGCCAGGGGTCTACCGCTTCCGCGACGGCACCGGCCGGGTGATCTACGTCGGCAAGGCGCGCAACCTGCGCAGCCGGCTCAACTCCTACTTCGCCGACCCGGTCGGCCTGCACCAGCGCACCCGGCAGATGGTGTTCACCGCCGAGTCGGTCGACTGGATCACCGTCGCCACCGAGGTCGAGGCGCTCCAGCAGGAATACACCTGGATCAAGCAGTACGACCCCCGGTTCAACGTCCGCTACCGCGACGACAAGTCCTACCCCTACCTCGCGGTCACGCTCGACGAGGAATACCCCCGGTTGCAGGTGATGCGCGGGGTGAAGCGCAAGGGCGTGCGCTACTTCGGGCCGTACTCCCACGCCTGGGCGATCCGCGAGACGCTCGACCTGCTGCTGCGCGTCTTCCCGGCGCGGACCTGCTCGTCCGGGGTGTTCAAGCGGGCCGGGCAGGTCGGCCGGCCCTGCCTGCTGGGCTACATCGGCAAGTGCTCCGCGCCGTGCGTCGGCAGCGTCACCGCCGACCAGCACCGGGAGATCGTCGACGGCTTCTGCGACTTCATGGCCGGCCGCACCGACACCATGGTCCGGCGGCTGGAGAAAGAGATGCTCGACGCCAGCGAGCAGCTGGAGTTCGAGCGGGCCGCCCGGCTGCGCGACGACGTCGCGGCGCTGCGCCGGGCGATGGAGAAGCAGACGGTGGTGCTCGGCGACGGCACCGACGCCGACGTGGTCGCCTTCGCCGACGACCCGCTCGAAGCCGCCGTGCAGGTGTTCCACGTCCGCGGCGGCCGGGTGCGCGGTCAGCGCGGCTGGGTGGTGGAGAAGACCGAGGAGCTGACCACCGGCGACCTCGTGCACCACTTCTGCACCCAGGTGTACGGCGGCGAGCAGGGCGAGGCCGACGTGCCCCGCGAACTGCTCGTCCCCGAGCTGCCGGGCGACGCCGAGGCGCTCGCCGACTGGCTCACCGCCCGCCGGGGCAGCCGGGTGTCGCTGCGGGTGCCGCAGCGCGGCGACAAGCGGTCGCTGCTGGAGACCGTCGAGCGCAACGCCAAGGACGCGCTGGCCCGGCACAAGCTCAAGCGGGCCGGTGACCTGACCACCCGCAGTCAGGCGCTCGACGAGATCGCCGAGGCGCTCGGCATGAACACCTCGCCGCTGCGCATCGAGTGCTTCGACGTGTCCCAGATCCAGGGCACCGACGTGGTCGCCAGCATGGTCGTGTTCGAGGACGGGCTGCCCCGCAAGAGCGAGTACCGCCGGTTCATCGTGCGCGGCGCCACCGACGACCTGTCGGCCATGTCCGAGGTGCTGCGGCGGCGGTTCGCCCGCTACCTCGACGCCCGCGCCGAAACCGGCGAGCTGGGCGAGGAGACCGCCTCCGACCCCGACCGCCCCGGCATCGACCCGACCACGGGGCGACCGCGCAAGTTCGCGTACCCGCCGCAGCTCGTGGTGGTCGACGGCGGCCCGCCCCAGGTCGCCGCCGCCGCGAAGGCGCTCGCCGAGCTGGGCATCGACGACGTGGCGCTGTGCGGGCTGGCCAAGCGGCTGGAGGAGGTCTGGCTGCCCGACGACGAGTTCCCGGTGATCCTGCCGCGCACCTCCGAGGCGCTCTACCTGCTGCAGCGGGTCCGCGACGAGGCGCACCGCTTCGCCATCACGTTCCACCGGCAGCGGCGTTCCAAGCGCATGACCGAATCCGCGCTGGACAACGTCCCCGGCCTCGGTGAGGTACGCCGCAAGGCGCTGCTGCGGCACTTCGGCTCGTTGAAGCGGCTGGCGTCCGCCACGGTGGAGGAGATCACCGAGGTGCCCGGGGTGGGCAGGCGTACGGCCGAGGCGATCCTGGCCGCGCTGGACGGCTCCACCACCACCGAAGCCGCCCCCCGTTCCTGACCCTTCTCCTGCTCGCGCCTGCCGTCGTGGGGCCCCGGCCGCTGTCCGGCGTGCGTCAACAAACGCCCGGTGTCCGGTCCGCCGGCCCCCCACCGCCGTCGCGTGCCGTGGGTGGAACGCCATGGGTGCCTCGGGCTGCTTTTGGCACCCATGCCGCTCCAGTCGCCGTCGCCAGGTGCCTCGGGTGGAACGCCATGGGTGTCTTCGCCCGCCTTTGACACCTACGCCGTTCCAGCCACGCCTGTTCCCGATGGGCGAAACCGCCATCCCGTCCCCTGATCTTGCAGTTGGTGCCCAACAAGTGCCCGCTTTGCGAGGCTTGTCGCGCACCAAACTGCAAGATCGGCCGTGCGCGTGCACCGCGCGAAGGCGCCGCCCAGCGCGCCCTGGGACCGATGTCCGGTTTGCCGGCGTGGCGCGTTGTGGTCGGCGCCATGCTCACGGCGGAATCCGGGGGTGGGGCGCAGGCGTTGTACATGGCTGACAGCCCAGGTACCAGGTCGAGCGGCCGGACACCGGCCCGCCGAGGCGCCCGGATTGGTCAGGGAATCGGCCCGGCCCGGTCGTCGTTACATCCCCGAGCGACGGGCACCGCCGTCCCGGAATGACCCCGGCCCGCCGGCCGTTACGTCTCCCGGGATCGAGCCGCGAGGCCACGCCACCGGACAGGCCCCGTCGGGTCGCACCGCCCCGACCGGGAGCCACGGTCGGCGGGAATGACCCCGGCCCGGTGGTCGTTACATCCCCGAGCCGCGCAGAGCAGGCCCCTCCGGGTCGCCCGCGTGCCGCCCGTCCGACGGGCACCCCTCAAGACTTTTCCCCTTCGCGGCATCCCCCTGCCGCGCTTATCCCCCACTTCAGGGAGGCAACCATCATGGCTACCACTCTGCTGCGCAAGACCGTTCTGACCGCTGCCGGTGTCGTCGCCACCGCTGGTGGCATCGCCGGCCCCGCCATCGCCGCCCACGCCGCCCCGGCCGAGAAGGCCGCCATCGTCGCCGACCGCAAGAGCGGTCATGGCGAGCGGGAGCTGGACGTGCGCTACGAGGCGCAGCCCAACTTCTACTTCTGCGGCCCCGCCGCCGCCCGCAACGCGCTGAGCGTGCAGGGCAAGAACATCGACGTGCACGCCATGGCCAAGGAGATGGGCACCACCGAGGCCGGCACCAACTCCATCAACGACATCACCCCCGTGCTGAACAAGGAGACCGGCGCGAAGGACGCCTACAAGTCGGTCGAGATCAGCACCCCCAAGGCCGACGACAAGCAGACCGACAAGCTTCGCGCCGACGTGGTCAAGACCGTCGACGCCGGCCGGGCCGTGGTCGCCAACATCGCCGGCACCGCCACCGACACCGACGGCACCACCCACTCCTTCGAGGGCGGCCACTACATCAGCGTCATCGGCTACCGCGACGACGGCCGCACCGTCACCATCGCCGACAGCGCCGACCCGAACACCGCCACCTACCGCATGAGCATCGACAACCTCGCCGACTGGATCGCCACCCGCGGCTACAGCACCAGCTGACCAACCGCACCACCCCACCGCGCCCACGAGTGCAGAGCAAAAGAGCAAGACGCACGCGGAAGGGCCCGACCCCCACCACGGGGGCCGGGCCCTTCTCGCGTGCGTCAGGACTCGGCGAGGACGGCCAGGATCGCCTCGCCGTACTTGGCGAGCTTGTTCTCGCCGACCCCGTTGACCCGGGACAACTCGGCCAGCGAGGCGGGTGGCTCGGCGGCGATCTGCCGCAGCGTCGCGTCGTGGAAGATGACGTACGCCGGAACGCCCTGCTCCTTGGCGGTGGCCGCGCGCCACGCGCGGAGCCGCTCGAAGACGGGCGCGGCGGCGGGGGACAGGTCGGCGACCACTGTGGCGACGCCCCGGGGTTTGGCGGACCGGCCGCCCGCCGGGCGCTCCGGCTCCTTGCGCAGGGTGACAGTGCGGCGGCGGCCGAGCACGTCCGCGCTCGCGTCGGTCAGCGCCAGCGTGCCGTAGTCGCCCTCGACGGCGAGCAGCCCTTCGGCGAGCAGTTGCCGCACCACGCCCCGCCACTCGGCCTCGCGCAGGTCGGTGCCGATGCCGAAGGTGCTCAGCGCGTCGTGGCCGTACTGGTCGATCTTGTCGGTGTGCTTGCCGAGCAGGATGTCGATGCTGTGCCCGGCGCCGAACCGCTGGTTGCGTTCGCGGTCGAGCCGGTAGACGGTGGACAGCAGCTTCTGCGCGGCGACGGTGCCGTCCCAGGACTCCGGCGGGTCGAGGCAGGTGTCGCAGTTGCCGCAGTCGGCCACCTCGGTCTCGCCGAAGTATTCGAGCAGCTGGGCGCGGCGGCAGCGGACCGTCTCGCAGAGCGCCAGCATCGCGTCCAGGTGGGCGGCGAGGTTGCGCCGGTGCGCCAGGTCGCCCTCGGACGTCTCGATCATCTTGCGTTGCTGCACCACGTCCTGGAGCCCGTACGCCAGCCAGGCCGTGGACGGCAGCCCGTCGCGTCCGGCGCGGCCGGTCTCCTGGTAGTAGCCCTCCACCGACTTCGGCAGGTCCAGGTGGGCGACGAAGCGTACGTCGGGCTTGTCGATGCCCATGCCGAACGCGATGGTGGCGACCATGACCAGGCCGTCCTCGCGCAGGAACCGCTGCTGGTTGGCGGCGCGGGTCGAGGCGTCCAGCCCGGCGTGGTACGGCAGCGCGGGGATGCCGTTGGCGACCAGGAACTCGGCGGTCTTCTCCACCGAGGCCCGGGACAGGCAGTAGACGATGCCGGCGTCGCCGGGGTGCTCGTCGCGCAGCAGGCTCAGCAGCTGGCGGCGCGGCTCCCGCTTGGGCACGATGCGGTACTGGATGTTGGGCCGGTCGAAGCTGGCCACGAAGTGCCGGGCCTCGGTGAGCCGCAGCCGGGTGGCGATCTCGGTGCGGGTCGCCCGGGTGGCGGTGGCGGTCAGCGCGATCCGCGGTACGTCCGGCCAGCGCTCGTGCAGCATCGACAGGTTGAGGTAGTCGGGGCGGAAGTCGTGCCCCCACTGCGAGACGCAGTGCGCCTCGTCGATCGCGAACAGCGCGATCCGGCCGCGTTCCAGCAGGCCGAGCGTGGACCGCACGGCGAGCCCTTCCGGGGCGAGGTAGAGCAGGTCCAGCTCGCCGGCGAGGTAGGCCGCCTCGACCCGGCGCCGCTGCGCCGGATCCTGGGTCGAGTTGAGGAACCCGGCCCGGACGCCGACCGCGGTGAGGGCGTCGACCTGGTCCTGCATGAGCGCGATCAGCGGCGACACGACCACCGCCACACCGTCGCGGACCAGCGCGGGGATCTGGTAGCACAGCGACTTGCCGCCACCGGTGGGCATGAGCACCAGCGCGTCGCCGCCGGCCACCACGTGCTCGACGACCTCCTGCTGGAAGCCGCGGAAGGCGTCGTACCCGAAGACCCGCCGCAACACGTCGAGCGCGCCGCCGGTCGGTGGGGAGCCGGCCGATGGGGAGGTGGCCGGTGGGGAGGTGGTCCGCTCGTCGGTGGGGGAGACCATCCGCGCAGTCTACGAGCGTCCCCCGACAGCGCCCGCCTCGGCGAGCCGTGACGAGGGCGGCTAACTGTTCCGGTCGTCACCCCGTGGAATCCCGGGCCGGGTCGCAGCCGTTAGAGTCGCTGATTGACCATGCGCGGCCGACCGGCCGCGGCGCCACGGCTGGGGGTAGCGGGTGAGCGAGGCGCGTACAGCGGGTGACCTGGGGCCGACCGAGGGGGAGACGGCGCCGGCCGAGTCGGACACCTCCCTGGTGGTGGTGACCGGCCTGTCCGGCGGCGGTCGCAGCACCGTGGCCCGGGCGCTGGAGAACGTCGGCTACTACGTGGTCGACAACCTGCCGCAGGCGTTGCTGCTGGACATGGCCGAGCTGGCGTTCAAGGCCGGCGGCGCGGCCCGGCGTACGGCGATGGTGCTGGACGTGCGCTCCCGCGCGTTCTCCACCGACCTGGCCGGGGCGATCCGGGAGCTGCGCGAGCGCGGCTTCTCCCCCCGGGTGGTCTTCGTCGACGCCGACGACGAGGTGCTGATCCGCCGGTTCGAGAGCGTGCGCCGCTCGCACCCGTTGCAGGGCGACGGGCGGCTGGCCGACGGCATCGCGGTCGAGCGGACCCTGCTGGAGGAGGCCCGCGAGCAGGCCGACGTGATCATCGACACCAGCCACCTGAACGTGAACCAGCTGCGCCGCCGGGTCGAGGAGCTGTTCGGTGGTGAGGACGCCCGTCGGCTGCGGATCACCGTGATCTCGTTCGGCTTCAAGTACGGCCTGCCGCCGGATGCCGACTTCGTGATGGACGCGCGCTTCCTGCCGAACCCGTACTGGGTGCCGGAGCTGCGTGAGCACACCGGCCGGGAGGAGGCGGTGAGCGCGTACGTGCTCGGCCAGGAGGGCGCCGACGCGTTCGTGGCCGGCTACGCCGACCTGGTCAACGCCACCACCGCCGGGTTCGAGCGGGAGGGCAAGCGCTACCTGACCGTGGCGGTCGGCTGCACCGGTGGCAAGCACCGCAGCGTGGCCATCGCCGAGGAGCTGGCGTCCCGGCTGCGCCACTCCGGCATCGCCGCCAACGCCCAGCACCGGGACCTGGGGCGGGAGTGACCCCGACCAGGGTGGTCGCCTTCGGCGGCGGGCACGGGCTCTCGGCGTCGCTGCGGGCGCTGCGTCACTGCGTACCCGAACTGGACCTGGACATCACCGCGGTGGTCACCGTCGGTGACGACGGCGGCTCCAGCGGCCGGTTGCGCGCCGAGCGCGGCGGCCTGCCGCCGGGCGACCTGCGTCAGGCGCTCGTCGCCCTGGCCGGTGACCACCCGGCCACCCGGCGCAGCGCGGCGTTGTTCCAGCACCGCTTCGCCGCCGCCGTGCCCCCGGCGCCGACGATCGCCGCGCCGGTCCCGGTCGCGGTGGGCGACTCGCTGGCCGGTCACGCGGTCGGCAACCTGCTGCTGCACGGGCTCACCGAGCTGCTCGGCGATCCGGTGGCCGCGCTCGACCACGCCGGGGCGATGCTCGGCGCGGTGGGACGGGTGCTGCCGATGTCCCGCCAGCCGGTCGGCATCGAGGCCCGGGTCCGCGGCGCCGACCCGGAGCATCCGGACGAGGTGTCCACGGTGCGCGGCCAGCACCAGGTCGCGGTCACCCCGGGCACCGTCGAGTCGCTGCGGCTCAACCCGTCCGCGCCGGCCGCGTGCGCCGAGGCGGTGACGGCGGTACGCGCGGCCGACTGGCTGATCTTCGGGCCCGGCAGCTGGTACACGAGCGTGCTGCCGCACCTGCTGGTGCCGGGGCTGGCCGACGCGATCGTGTCCAGCCCGGCGCGGCGGCTGGTGACACTCAACCTGGTGGCCGAGAAGGAGACCTCAGGGCTCTCCCTGCCCGACCATCTGGACACCCTGCGGCGCTATCTGCCCGAGCTGAAGGTGGACCGGGTGCTCGCCGACTCCACGGCGGTGGGTGATCCCGCGGCGGTCGAACGTGCGGCAGAATCGCTTGGTGCCCGGCTGGTCCTCGCTCCCGTCGCCGTCCTGGACGGCACGCCCCGTCATGACCCAGCCGCCCTGGGCGCCGCGCTGGTGCCTGTCCTGCGCGCCGATCGTTAGACACGTACGTAAACACCGGCGACACGCCGGAACCGGTCCGTGAGGGGGCGCACTATGGCGATGACGGCTGCGGTCAAGGACGAGCTGAGTCGGGTCGACGTGCCCAAGCCCTGCTGTCGCCGGGCGGAGATGGCCGCCCTGCTGCGTTTCGCCGGCGGCCTGCACATCGTGTCGGGCCGCGTCGTGGTCGAGGCGGAGCTGGACACCGGCGCGGTGGCCCGCCGGCTGCGGCGGGAGATCGCCGAGGTCTACGGCTACCCGAGCGAGATCCACGTGCTCGCCTCCGGCGGCCTGCGCAAGGGCAGCCACTTCATCGTGCGGGTGGTCAAGGACGGCGAGGCGCTCGCCCGGCAGACCGGCCTGCTCGACGTGCGGGGCCGCCCGGTGCGCGGCCTGCCGCCGCACGTGGTGGCCGCGAACGTCTGCTGTGCCGTGTCGGCCTGGCGGGGCGCGTTCATGGCGCACGGCTCGCTGACCGAGCCGGGCCGTTCGAGCGCCCTGGAGATCACCTGCCCCGGCCCGGAGTCGGCGCTGGCGCTGGTCGGCGCCGCCCGCCGGATCGGCATCACCGCCAAGAACCGCGAGGTGCGCGGCGTGGACCGGGTGGTGGTCAAGGACGGTGACGCGATCGCCGCGCTGCTCACCCGCATCGGCGCGCACTCCAGCGTGCTGGCCTGGGAGGAGCGGAGGGTACGCCGGGAGGTGCGCGCCACCGCCAACCGGCTGGCCAACTTCGACGACGCCAACCTGCGCCGCTCGGCGCGGGCCGCGGTGGCCGCCGCCGCCCGGGTGACCCGCGCGCTGGAGATCCTCGCCGACGACGCCCCGAACCACCTGACCTCGGCCGGGCGGCTGCGGCTGGAGCACCGTCAGGCCTCGCTGGAGGAGCTGGGCGCGCTCGCCGAGCCGCCGCTGACCAAGGACGCCATCGCCGGCCGGATCCGCCGGCTGCTCGCGCTGGCCGACAAGCGTGCCCGTGACCTGGGCATCCCGGATACGGAAGCGGCAGTCACGCCGGACATGCTCGTGGTCTGATAGGACTCGGGCGGCAGCGCACCGCGAGCGGGATCACCACCCGCCGCAGCGCGACGCCGCGCGCTCGGATATGGTCGCTGCGTACGGCAAGGGGGCCGGAACAGGCGCTCCTCGCCGTGCTCACCGCCTCGGGCGGTCAGGTCTCCGGGACCGCGGCGGGGTGGCCGAGATGACATGTCGACGGCCGGCTCCAACGGTCGGCGCACACACCTCCGCCGGCCCCGGTCTGGCGCCGGCGGACCAGAACGCGAGGAGATGGGACCTGTGACCATCCGGGTTGGCATCAACGGCTTCGGCCGGATCGGCCGCAACTTCTTCCGGGCAGTGCTGGCGTCCGGCGCTGACATCGAGGTCGTGGCGGTCAACGACCTGACCGACAACGCGACGCTCGCCCACCTTGTCAAGTACGACAGCATCCTGGGCCGCCTCCCGCACGAGGTGAAGGCCACCGCCGACGAGATCACCGTGGGCGGCAAGACCATCAAGGCGTACGCCGAGAAGGACCCGGCCAAGCTGCCGTGGGGCGAGGTCGGCGCCGACGTCGTCATCGAGTCCACCGGCTTCTTCACTGACGGCACCAAGGCGAAGGCGCACCTCGACGGCGGGGCCAAGAAGGTCATCATCTCCGCGCCGGCGAAGAACGAGGACGTCACCGTGGTCATGGGCGTCAACCAGGACCAGTACGACCCGGCCAAGCACAACATCATCTCGAACGCCTCCTGCACGACGAACTGCCTCGCGCCGATGGCGAAGGTCCTGCAGGACACGTTCGGCATCAAGCAGGGTCTGATGACCACCATCCACGCGTACACGCAGGACCAGAACCTGCAGGACGCGCCGCACAAGGACCTGCGCCGGGCCCGGGCCGCCGCGCTCAACATCGTGCCGACCTCGACCGGCGCCGCGAAGGCCATCGGCCTGGTGCTGCCGGAGCTCAAGGGCAAGCTGGACGGCTACGCGCTGCGCGTGCCGATCCCGACCGGCTCGGCCACCGACCTGACCGTCGAGGTCGGCCGGGAGACCACTGTGGACGAGGTGAACGCCGCGCTCAAGGCCGCCGCCGAGGGCCCGCTGCGGGGCATCCTCACCTACAACGAGGACCCGATCGTCTCCGCCGACATCGTGACCGACCCGGCGTCGTGCATCTTCGACGCGCCGCTGACCAAGGTGATCGGCAACCAGGTCAAGGTCGTCGGCTGGTACGACAACGAGTGGGGCTACTCGAACCGCCTGGTGGACCTGGTGAAGCTGGTGGGTCAGTCGCTGTGACGATCCGTAACCTCGACGACCTGCTCGCCGAGGGGGTGTCGGGTCGGCGCGTGCTGGTGCGCGCCGACCTGAACGTCCCGCTCGACAAGCAGACCGGGGAGATCACTGACGACGGCCGGATCCGGGCCGTCCTGCCGACGCTGAGCGCGCTGGTGCAGGCCGGCGCGAAGGTGGTCGTCTGCTCGCACCTGGGCCGCCCGAAGGGCACGCCGGACCCGCAGTTCAGCCTCCGCCCGGTCGCCGGGCGGCTCGGTGAGCTGCTCGGCGCCCCGGTGCACTTCGCCGAGGACACCGTCGGCGACTCGGCGCGGGCATGCGTGGCCGACCTGGCCGACGGGCAGGTCGCGCTGCTGGAGAACCTGCGGTTCAACAAGGGCGAGACCAGCAAGGACGACGCGGAGCGGGGCGCGTTCGCCGACCAGCTCGCCGCGCTCGGTGACGCCTACGTGGACGACGCGTTCGGCGCGGTGCACCGCAAGCACGCCAGCGTGCACGACGTACCGGCCCGGCTGCCGCACTACGCGGGCCGGCTGGTGCTGCGCGAGGTCGAGGTGCTCAGCCGCCTCACCGGCTCCCCGGAGCGGCCGTACGTGGTGGTGCTGGGCGGCTCGAAGGTCTCCGACAAGCTCGCCGTGATCGAGGCGCTGCTGCCGACCGTGGACCGGCTGCTCATCGGCGGCGGGATGTGCTTCACCTTCCTCAAGGCCCAGGGCCACGAGGTGGGCACGTCGCTGCTGGAGAAGGACATGGTCGAGACCTGCCGCAACCTGATGGAGCGCGCGCCGGGCAAGATCATGCTCCCGGTCGACGTGGTGGCCGCCGACGCGTTCGCCCCGGACGCCGCGCACGACACCGTGCCCGCCGACGGCATCCCCAGCCACCGGCTGGGCCTGGACATCGGCCCGGAGACGGTGGCCGGTTTCGCCGCCGCGCTGTCGCAGGCGAAGACCATCTTCTGGAACGGCCCGATGGGCGTGTTCGAGATGGCGGCGTTCGCCAACGGCACCCGGGGCGTGGCCGAGGCGATCACCAAGGCCGACGCGTTCAGCGTGGTCGGCGGCGGCGACTCGGCCGCGGCGGTGCGCGCGCTGGGCCTCGACGAGTCCTCGTTCGGGCACATCTCCACCGGTGGTGGCGCCTCCCTGGAATACCTGGAGGGCAAGACCCTCCCCGGCATCGCGGCCCTGGAGAACTGAATGGCGAGCACGACCCGCCGGCCGCTGATGGCCGGCAACTGGAAGATGAACCTGAACCACCTCGAGGCCAACCTGCTGGTGCAGAAGCTGGCCGCGAGCCTGAACGAGAAGCAGCTCACCGACGTCGAGTGCGTGGTGCTGCCGCCCTTCACCGACCTGCGTACCGTGCAGACCGCCGTGGACGGCGACAAGCTGCTGATCGGCTACGGCGCGCAGGACCTCTCTCCGCACCCGTCCGGCGCGTACACCGGTGACATCGCCGGGCCGATGCTGGCCAAGCTGGGCTGCGGGTACGTGGTGGTCGGCCACTCCGAGCGGCGGCAGTACCACAACGAGGACGACGCGCTCGTCAACGCGAAGGTGGCGGCGGCGCTGGCGAACGGGCTCACCCCGATCCTCTGCATCGGCGAGGGCCTGGAGGTCCGGGAGCAGTCGGGTCAGGTGCGGCACTGCTGCGACCAACTCGACGGCGCGCTGAAGGGGCTCACCGCCGAGCAGGTCACCAAGGTCGTCGTGGCGTACGAGCCGGTCTGGGCGATCGGCACCGGCAAGACGGCGACCCCGGAGGACGCCCAGGAGGTCTGCGGCGCGGTGCGCAAGCGCATCGCCGAGACCTACGACGAGGGCACCGCCGCGCAGGTCCGGATCCTGTACGGCGGGTCGGTCAAGGCGTCGAACGTCGCCGCGATCATGGCGCAGCCGGACGTGGACGGGGCCCTGGTCGGGGGCGCCAGCCTGGACGCGGACGAGTTCGCGCAGATCTGCCGGTTCCCGGAGCACATCGCTCGCTGATCGCTCGCTATCCTTGACGCTGCCCGTCCACCGGTCGGTGCCGCCGTGCCCGACAGGTCCGGGCAGTGATCGCAACGAGAGGACTGACCCCCGCCATGCCGATCTGGTTCGCCTACACGATGATCACGTTGCTGGTCATCACCAGCGTGCTGCTCGTCCTGCTGATCCTCCTGCACCGCGGCAAGGGCGGCGGGTTGTCGAGCATGTTCGGCGGCGGCGTCAGCTCCAGCCTGGCCGGCTCGTCGGTGGCCGAGAAGAACCTCGACCGCTACACCGTTCTGGTGGGAATCGTCTGGTTCGCCTGCATCGTCGGGCTCGGACTCTGGCTGCGACTGCAGATGGCCAGCGGCACCTGAGTCGGCGCTGAGAAGCGTACAATCTGCGCGCGGTCCGTCACGGACCGCGCGCAGTTTTGTTTCTCCGCGCGTCGCCCGTCGCCTGCCCCTCCGGCGGCGGTCCCCTCCGACGACAGGGAGCGAGCAACCGTGCCCAGCAACAACGTCATCCGCGGCACCCGGGTCGGGTCCGCCCCCGAGCGGTTCGACCAGCGGGTGGAGCCCGCGCCGCGCCGCCCGGTCGTCTACTGGTGCCGCCACGGGCACCGGGTCGAGTTCCTGATCGCCGCCGAGGCGGAGACGCCGGCGGCCTGGGAGTGCCCCCGCTGCGGCGAGCCCGCCGGCCCCGACCCGGGCGCCCCGCCGGACCGCGAGCGCGCCGAGCCGTACAAGACCCATCTCGCGTACGTGCAGGAGCGGCGCACGCCGGAGGAGGGGGAGGCGCTGCTGGCCGAGGCCCTCGACGCGCTGCGCCGACGTCGTGGCCGCGCCTGAGCCGAGGCGTTAAGAAGGGGCCCCTTCTCTACCGGAGACGTTAAGAAGGGGCCCTTCCTTACACCTCAGCGGAGGCTGCGCAGGCGCGGCGGCACGTTCGCCGCCGCGGCCCGGTCGAGCAGCCAGAGGGTACGGGAGACGCCCCGCACCCCGGCGGCCGGCACCTGCACCGGCCCGGCCCCGGCCAGCGCCATGCCCACCGCCCGGGCCTTGTCCGCCCCGGCGGCGATCAGCCACACCTCCTCGGCCGTGTTGATCGTCGGCAGGGTCAGCGTGGTCCGCACCGGCGGCGGCTTCGGGCTGCCCCGCACCGCGCTGACCGGCCGGTTGTCGTGGTGCACCGGGTGCTCCGGGAACACCGACGCCACGTGCCCGTCCTCACCGACGCCGAGCATCAGCACGTCGAAGTGCGGCACGATCGCGTTACCGGGCCGGGCGGCGGCGGCCAGCTCCCTGGCGTACCCGGCGGCGGCCGCCTCCGGGTCGTCACCGGCGGGGCCGTCGGAGGCAGGCATCGGGTGGATCCGGGCCGGGTCCAGCGGCACCGTGTCCAGCAGCGCCGCCCGCGCCTGCGTCTCGTTGCGCTCCGGGTCACCGGCGGGCAGGAACCGCTCGTCACCCCACCACACGTCGACCCGGGACCAGTCGACCGCGTCCCGGGCGGGCAGCTGCCCGACCGCCCGGTACACCGCCGCGGCGATCCGCCCGCCGGTCAGCACCACCGACGCCTGGCCGCGCTCGGCCTGCGCGTCGAGCAGCTTCACCACCAACCGGGCCGCCACCGCCTGCGCCAGCAGGTCGGGGTCGGCGTGTACGGCGACACTCGCCTCAGTCATCCGTCGAGCCCTCGTGTTCCGACCGCCCACCGGCGGTCACCTGTGCCTCCGACCGCCCGGTCCGGGCGGTCACTCGTTCGCGGTCGCGCCCGCGTGCGCGGTCACGCCGGCCTCGGCCCGCTGGGCGGTCGCCGGATCCTTCCACACGTGCACCCGCTGAGCCGGACGCTGGTCGAGCCCGGTGATCCCGGCGGTGGCGCCGAGCGCCTCCGCGTACACCTGGTCGGCGTCGAGGCGGCGCAGCTCCTCGGCCAGTTCGTCGCCGAGCGGCCGGCGTACCAGCGGCAGCATGCGGTCCTCCTGCCCGGTACGCCGGAACACCGCGACGCTGTCGTCCCGGGTGAGCGTCAGCTCGTCGCCGTTGGCGCAGCGCAGCTGCACCTGGCGCATCCGCGGGAACTCGTCGGTGGCGGTCAGGACCGGGTCGATGCCGAGCCGGGCGCTGAGCCACCCGCGCATCAGCGCCGCCGTCGGGTCCGACGGGGGCGCCACCACGCTCGCCTCGGTGACCCGGGCCTGGGTGGTGTCGAACGCGCCCGCCACGAGCGTGCGCCACGGCGTGATCCGGGTCCACGCCAGGTCGGTGTCGCCGGGGGCGTAGTCGTGAGCCCGTTGCCGCAGCGCGGCGATCGGGTCGGCCGCCTGCGCCGAGTCGGTGATCCGCCGGTCCGCGACCACGCCGAGGAAGTCGGTGGAGATCTCCTGCGGCGGTTCGCCGTGCCACCACGTCACCACCGGTACGTCGGGCACCAGCAGCGGCATCACGACGGATTCGGCGTGCAGGGCGAGCCGCCCGTACATCCGGGTCACGACCGCCTCGCACGGGCCGAGCCGGCCGCCCACGACGATCTCCGCGTCCAGCCGGTTGCGGTCCCGTTCCACGTCGGAGCGGACCACCACGAGCAGACGGCACGGATGCGCCGCCGCGGCGATGGTGGCCGCGGCCTCGGCCTCGCGTACCCGCTTCTCGTCCACCACCACGATCAGCGTGAGCGCCATGCCACTGGCCACCCCGCCCGCGCTGCGCCGTTCCGCGGCCAGCGCCTTCACCACCTCGTTGCCGGTGGTGTCCCACAGCCCGATCAATGGAGCCTCCTGGTTCGCTCGCAGTGCTCGCTCACGCTCTCCGCCAAGCCCGGCCCTCGCGGGCCAGCATCTCGTCGGCGGCCCGGGGCCCCCACTCACCGGCCCGGTACGGCTCCGGGGTGGTGCCCTCCCAGGCGTGCTCCAGCGGGTCGACGACCTGCCAGCTCTGCTCCACCTCGGCCGCGTCCGGGAACAGCGTCCGGTCGCCGATCAGCACGTCCAGCACCAGCCGCTCGTACGCCTCGGGGCTGGACTCGGTGAACGCCTCGCCGTACTGGAAGTCCATCGCGATGTCGCGGACCTCCATCGTGGTGCCCGGCACCTTGGAGCCGAACTTCAGCACCACGCCCTCGTCCGGCTGCACCCGGATGACCAGCTGGTTGGGGCCGAGGGACTCCATGTCGGCGGCGTTGAACGGCAGGTGCGGCGCCTTCTTGAACATGATGGCGACCTCGGTGACCCGCCGGGGCAGCCGCTTGCCGGCCCGGATGTAGAACGGCACCCCGGCCCAGCGGCGGTTCTGGATGCCCAGCTTCACCGCCACGTACGTCTCGGTGGTGGAGCCCTCCGGGACGCCCTCCTCCTCGAGGTAGCCCTTGGCGCGTTCGCCGCCCACCCAGCCGGGCAGGTACTGGCCGCGCACGGTGTCCTCGGAGACGTCGTGCGGCACGGTGATCGCCTTGAGCACCTTGAGCTTCTCGGCCCGGATCTCGTCGGCGTCGAAGCTCGTCGGCTCCTCCATCGCGACCAGGGCGAGCAGCTGGAGCAGGTGGTTCTGGAGCACGTCGCGGGCGGTGCCGACGGAGTCGTAGAAGGCCGCGCGGGTGCCGATGCCGACGTCCTCGGCCATGGTGATCTGCACCGAGTCGACGTACTTGGAGTTCCACAGCGGCTCGAACAGGTTGTTGGCGAAGCGCAGCGCCAGGATGTTCTGGACCGTCTCCTTGCCCAGGTAGTGGTCGATCCGGAACACGTCCTGGCGGGTGAACACGTCGTCGACGAGGTCGTTGAGGGCCTTGGCCGAGGGCAGGTCGTTGCCGAACGGCTTCTCCACGACCACCCGCCGCCAGCCGCCGGACTTGGCGTTGTCCGCCATGCCGGTACGGGCGAGCTGCTTGAGCACCACCGGGAAGGCCGCCGGGGGGATGGAGAAGTAGAAGGCCGCGTTGCCGGCGATGCCGTGCGAGTCGCGCAGCTCGTCGAGCGTGGCGGCGAGCTGGTCGAACGCCGCGTCGTCGTCGAACGAGCCACCGACGAACTTGATGTTGCCGGCGAGCCGGGCCCACACCTCCTCCCGCCACGGGGTGCGGGCGTGCTTCTTGGCCGCGTCGTGCGCCACCGACTCGAAGTCGCCGTCGCCCCAGTCCCGGCGGGCGAAGCCCAGGACCACGAAGCCGGGCGGCAGGAGCCCCCGGTTGGCCAGGTCGTAGACCGCCGGCAGCAGCTTCTTGCGGGCCAGGTCACCGGTCACCCCGAAGATCACCAGGGCACACGGCTCGGGGATCCGGGGCAGCCGCCGGTCCTGCGGATCGCGCAGCGGGTTCACCGGGCCACCTCCTCCTGCGTCTCGGTCCGCTGATTCCAGGTCATTGATCGTCACGTGCGTGTCCGTCCGGCCGTTTCCAGGAGCTGGGCGACACCCGCCGCCCGCTCGGTCAGGTGCAGGCGCAGCACCCGGTGCTCCCGGCCGGCCAGGGCCCGCCGGTCGCCGGCGGCCTGGGCCGCCTGGAGCTGCGCGAAGGTGTACGGACGACCGGGCACGTCCAGATCATCGGTGACCGCACCGGTGATCTGGAGATGCCGGCCGTCCGGGTCGGTGTGCTCCGGCCGGCGCGGTCCCCAGCCGAAGGTGACCGGCCGTCCGGCGGCCCGGGCCAGCAGCGGGCGCAGCCCGGCGACCGCCGCGTCGGCGTGCCGGTCGAGGTACGCGGTCACCACGAGGTGCTCCCGTTCGCCCAGCCCGTCGAGCAGCCAGCGCAGCGCGCCGGTCAGGTCGGCCGGTGCGCCGCTCGGGGCGTACACCTCGATCGCGTCCCGGACCGACGACGGTGGCCCGGCGTCGGGCTCGACGTCGACGTCGACCTCGATGGCGGCGGGTGCCGCGAACGGGTCGGCCCGCAGCGTCACCGCGGCGGCCGCGGCGGCGTAGGTCCAGGTCAGCAGGTGCGCGCCGAGCGGACCGTTCACCGCGATGTCGGCGGCCACGCCCGGTCCGACGCCGGCGCCGAGGGCGCCGCCGAGACCGACTGTGAGCACGCCCGGCCCGGTGGCACCGGGGGAGCCGGGGGACTCCGCGACCACCGGCAGGAGCCGTCCGCCGGTCGCGTCGGCCAGCAGTGCGCCGGCCCACCGGCCCAGACCGTCGAGGCCGGTGCCGTCGGGAACGAGCGCGACCGTGTCCCGTCCGGCGCCGGGCGCCGCGCCCAGGGCCGCGCCGAGCGCCAGGGCCGGGTTGTCCCGGTCCCGGTCGAGCGCGCCGGTGAGCGCCTCCGCCTCGTCCAGCACCTCGGCCACCGGAGCGCCGGCCAGCGCCGCCGGGACCAGGCCGGACGCGGTGAGCGCGGCCCACGGCCCGGCCACGCCCGGTTCGGCCGGGATCACCACCGCGCCCAGCTCGTCGGCGCGCGCCGCCGGCTCGGAACCGGGCTCGGTGACCACCACGACGTGCCGGGCGGCGTCGGGGCCCTCGTCCGCCCACGCCTGCCGGTAGGCCCGCAGGTGGGCGTCAGTGGTCCGGTCCAGGCCGCGCCGGGCGGCGAGCACCAGGAGGGTACGCGCCGGAGCGCCGGCGGCGAGCGCCGCCCGCACCGGCCCCGGATCGGCGGTGTCGAGCACCGTCACCCGGCGGCCCAGGCACTCGGCGACGACCTCGGCGGCGAGCGTGTCGCCGGGGTCGCCGGCCAGCACCACGTGGTCCAGGTCGTCCAGCTCGGCGGCCAGTTCGGCGAGCTGGGGGAGCAACTCCCGGCTGTGCCGGTGGGCGTGCAGCCAGCCCAGGCGGGCGAGGGCCGCCGCCTCGGCGCCGGGCCCCCAGAGGGCCGGGTCGGCGGCGGCGAGCCGGGCCGGGACGTCGTGGGAGACGAGCGCGGCGCGTGCGGACGCGCCGAGGGCGTCCGCGCCGCGCACGGCCAGCCCGGCGGCCATGTCCGCCCGCCCGGCCAGCAGGTCACTCACGGCGCCACCTCGGCTTCCACACAGCGCTCCCTCACCGCTTCCACGGTACGGCGCGACGCGTCCCGGGGCCGGGCCCCGGGACGCGTCGGACGCCGTCGGTCACGCGTTGCCGCCGGCCTGCTGGGCCGCCTGCGCGTTGCCCTCGGCGGCCCGGTGCGGGCTGCCCGAGCCCTTGGCCGCCTCGGCGAGGGACTTCTTGACCCCCTCCAGCAGCTCCACCCAGCTCGCCTCGAACTTCTCCACGCCCTCGCGCTCCAGCGTGGCGATCACGTCGGACAGGTCCACGCCCACCGACTGGAGGTCGGCGAAGACCTGACGCGCGTCGTCGTAGGCGACGGTGACGGTGTCCGCCTTCGTCTCGCCGTGCTCGGCGTAGGCGTGGATGACCGGCTCCGGCATGGTGTTGACGGTGCCGGGCGCGATCAGCTCCTCGACGTAGATGACGTCCCGGTAGTCCGGGTTCTTCGTCGAGGTGGAGGCCCACAGCGGGCGCTGCGGGTGGGCGCCCGCGTCGGCCAGCTTCTGCCAGCGCGCCGAGGAGAACACCTCGCCGTAGCGCTCGTACGCCAGCCGGGCGTTGGCGACGGCGGCCTTGCCGCGCAGCGCCTTGGCCTGGTCCGAGCCGATCTTCTCCAGCCGCTTGTCCACCTCGGTGTCGACCCGGGAGACGAAGAACGAGGCGACGGAGCCGATCTTCGACAGGTCGTGCCCGTTCTCCTTCGCCTGCTCCAGGCCGGCCAGGAAGGCGTCCATCACCTGCGAGTACCGGTCCAGCCCGAAGATCAGCGTGACGTTGACGCTGATCCCCTCGGCCAGCGTCGCGGTGATCGCGGGCAGGCCCTCCTCGGTGGCCGGGATCTTGATGAACAGGTTCGGCCGGTCGACCAGCCACCACAGCGCCTTGGCCTCGGCGACGGTCTTCGCCGCGTCGTGCGCCGAGCGCGGGTCCACCTCGATCGACACCCGCCCGTCCACGCCGCCGCTGACGTCGTACGACGGGCGCATCACGTCGCAGGCCCACCGCACGTCGTACGTGGTGAGCATGCGGACCGCCTCCTCGACGTCCACGCCACGTACGGCGAGGTCACGAAGCTGCCAGTCGTACTCGTCGGCGTCGCTCAGCGCCTTGGCGAAGATCGTCGGGTTGGTGGTCACCCCTGCCACGTGGCTCTCCCGGCGCAGCTTGTCCAGCCCGCCGGAGCTCAGCCGTACCCGGGAAAGGTCGTCGAGCCAGATCGCCACCCCGGCGCCCTGGAGCTCCTTCAGCCTGTCCGTCATGACGCCCACGCTCCCCTCAGTTGCCGGTCGTGAAACCGGTGATGTCGCCGACCCGGGTCAGCGCCGCGTGCGCGGCGGCCACGATCCGGTCGGGGGTGAACCCGAACTGCTCGAAGAGCACGGTGTGCGGCGCGCTGGCGCCGTAGTGCTCGATGCTCACGCACTCGCCGCTGTCGCCGACGATCGCCCGCCACGACATCGCGATGCCCGCCTCCACGCTCACCCGTGCCTTTACCCCGCGCGGCAGCACCGACTCCCGGTACGCCTCGTCCTGGGCGAAGAACCACTCCTGGCAGGGCATGGAGACGACCCGGGTGGGGGTGCCGTCGGCCTCCAGCCGCTCCCGCGCGGTGAGGCAGAGCTGCACCTCGGAGCCGGTGCCGATGATGATCACCTGCGGCTTGCCGTTGGACGCCTCGGCCAGCACGTACCCGCCCTTGGCCACGCCCTCGGCGCCGGCCAGGTCGGTGCGGTCGAGCGTCGGCAGCGCCTGGCGGCTGAGCGCCAGCGCGGTCGGCCGGTCGGTGTGCTCCAGCGCCTGCCGCCACGCCCAGACCGTCTCGTTGGCGTCGGCCGGGCGGACCACGTCCAGGCCGGGGATGGCCCGCAGCGCGGTCAGGTGCTCGATCGGCTGGTGCGTCGGGCCGTCCTCGCCCAGGCCGATCGAGTCGTGCGTCCAGACGTACGTCACCGGCAGCTTCATCAGCGCGGCCAGCCGCACCGCCGGGCGCATGTAGTCGCTGAACACCAGGAACGTGCCGCCGTACGGGCGGGTGCCGCCGTGCAGGGCGATGCCGTTGAGGATCGAGCCCATGGCGTGCTCGCGGATGCCGAAGTGCAGCGTGCGGCCGTACTCGTCACCGGAGAAGTCCTTGGTGGCGTGCGCGGCCGGGACGAACGACGGCTCGCCCTTCATGGTGGTGTTGTTGCTCTCGGCCAGGTCGGCCGAGCCGCCCCACAGCTCGGGCAGCACCGGCGCCAGGGCCTCCAGGATCTTGCCGGAGGCGGCCCGGGTGGCGACGCCCTTGGCGTCCGCCGGGAAGGTCGGCAGCGCGTCGGTCCAGCCGGTCGGCAGCGTACGGGTGGCCATCCGGTCCCACAGCGCCTTGCGCTCCGGGTTGGCCTGCGCCCAGGCGTCGAACCCGGTGGTCCACTCGGCCTGCTCCTGCGCGCCGCGCTCCAGCACCTGGCGGGCGTGCTTGAGCACCTCCTCGTCGACCTCGAAGGTGCGCTGCGGGTCGAAGCCGAGGATCTCCTTGGTGGCCTTGACCTCGTCCGCGCCGAGCGCCGAGCCGTGGATCTTGCCGGTGTTCTGCTTGTTCGGCGCGGGCCAGCCGATGATCGTGCGCAGCGCGATGAACGACGGCCGGTCGGTCTCCGCCTTGGCGGCCAGCAGCGCCTGGTACAGCGCCTCCACGTCCTCGTGGTAGTCGCCCTGGTCGGCGTCGCCGCTGCGCCAGTCGACGGTCTGCACGTGCCAGCCGTACGCCTCGTAGCGGGCCGCCACGTCCTCGCTCTTGGCGATGCGGGTGTCGTCCTCGATCGAGATCTCGTTGTCGTCGTAGATCACGCAGAGGTTGCCGAGCTGCTGGTGACCGGCGAGCGCGCTGGCCTCGTGGGTGATGCCCTCCTCGATGTCACCGTCGGAGGCGATGCACCAGATGTCGTGCCGGAACGGCGAGTCGGCGCGGTCCGGCTCGGGGTCGAACAGGCCGCGCTCGCGGCGGGCCGCCATGGCCATGCCGACCGCGTTGCCCAGGCCCTGGCCGAGCGGACCGGTGGTGGTCTCCACACCCGGGGTGTGGCCGTGCTCCGGGTGGCCCGGGGTGAGCGAGCCCCACTGGCGCAGCGCCTTGAGGTCGTCCAGCGACAGCGGGTAGCCGGAGAGGAAGAGCTGGATGTAGAGCGTCAGGCTGGAGTGGCCGGCGGAGAGCACGAACCGGTCGCGCCCGGCCCAGTTCGGGTCGGCGGGGTTGTGCCGCATGACCCGGTTGAAGAGCAGGTACGCCACCGGGGCGAGGCTCATCGCCGTCCCCGGGTGGCCGTTGCCGGATTTCTCCACGGCGTCCATGGCCAGCACGCGGACCGTGTCGACGGCCCTGCGGTCGAGGTCGGACCAGTTGAGAGCGGGAAGCTCGGGTCGGTTGGCAGCCACGATGGTTGTGCTCCTCGGCAGATGGGCGGAACCCTCACTGATGACCCTATCGAGCGGTGCTAAACGTCCGCCCGGGGATCTCAGCATGCTGTTCTGTACGGATCGCGCACGCGCGGTCGTTCAACCCCAGGTGTGACGGCTCGCACCGTTGCCGGGTCCACGGGGCAGCGAAAACGACGCCGCGTAGTGTGTGGGGCGGTGTGTGGACCCGCAGCGGTCCGGGCCGAACGACCTCCCCCGCCGATGCCGGAAGGTGGCAATCCGTGAGCATGATCACCGAGCGCCCCGTCAGCAACCCTGCCGGGCAGTCGCCGGTGGGCGCGGTGGCGGAGTTGCCGGCGAGCGGCCGGCGGGACGTGCGCGCCGTGGTGGCGGCGTACGTGACGCTGACCAAGCCGCGGATCGTCGAGCTGCTGCTGGTCACCACCGTGCCGGCGATGATGCTGGCCCACGGCGGGATGCCGTCGCTGTGGCTGGTCGCGGTGGTGCTCGTCGGCGGGTCGCTCGCGGCCGGCGCGGCGAGCGTCATCAACTGCTACATCGACCGCGACATCGACCAGCTCATGCGGCGCACCAAGCGCCGCCCGCTGCCCGCGCACACCGTGTCGCCGCGCAGCGCGCTGGTCTTCGGCCTGGTGCTGGCCGCCGTGTCGGTGGCGCTGATGGCGGCGGCGACGAACTGGCTGGCGACGGTGCTGACGGTGGCCGCGATCGCCTACTACGACCTGGTCTACACGCTGTGGCTGAAGCGGACCACCGCCGCCAACACGTTCTGGGGCGGCATCTGCGGCGCCGCGCCGGTGCTGATCGGCTGGGCCGCCGTCACCGGCACGCTGGCGCCGGCCGCGTGGGGCCTGTTCGCTGTGGTCTTCTTCTGGCAGATGCCGCACTTCTACGCGCTGGCCATCAAGTACAAGGCGGACTACGCCCGCGCCGGGGTGCCGATGCTGCCGGTGGTGGCCTCGGTCCGGCGGGTGAACGCCGAGATCATCGGCTTCTCCTGGCTGACGGTGCTCTCCTCGCTGGCGGTGTGGCCGCTCGGGATGAGCCCGATCTACGGCGTGACGGCGCTCGTGGTCGGCGGGATCTTCCTCGTCGAGGCACACAAGCTGTGCCGGCGCGCGACGCGCGGCGAGGCGGTCAAGCCGATGCGGCTGTTCCACTGGTCCACCACGTACCTCACGATCCTCTTCGCGGCCGTCGCGCTCGACGCGCTCATCTGACCCGCCCGTCCGGCGGTTCATCAGAAATTTTTTTCGGGCTTCCGCGGAGGGGGCCAACCTGGACAGATTGTGACGATCTCGCCTGCCCGCTTCGCCCGGGATTAAGCGACATGTACGGGCAAATTACCTGTGGTTCTTCTTAAACCGATGGGTAATTGGCATCACATTCAGTTCATGGTTCTCGCACATCCGGGTGGAAGTCTGCTTAGGCTTCGCGTCATGGCAGATGGTTCCGATACGACGCTGACGGCTGACAAGACCGCCGAGCAGGCCCCCAACGGCCTGGTCGCGGGCATCAAGTCGTTCGCCGCCGGGCACGGCGGCGCGAAGGCGGTCATCGAGTACGTCGGCAAGCGCGGCGCACGGATCGTCCTCGTGGGTTCCGACGGGGTATGGGCAGACCAGTTCGCCGACGACACGAACGTCGCGCGGCAGGCCTGCGCGAAGGCCGGAGTCGACGTCGAGAACGCCTGGGAGCGTGAACTGATGGACCAGATGCGTCCGAGCAACGACCTCTGGCGGTCGATGGCCCGGCGCACGATGGCCCGTTGACATAACCGAATGACCGACCACCACCAGTCGACCCGGGGGAGACCCCGGGTCGCTTTCGTCACCTGCGCCGAGCTGCCCGACCTCGACCCGGACGACCGGCTCGCGCTCGGCCCGCTCGCCACCCGCGGCGTCACCACCGAGATCGCCGTCTGGGACGACCCGGCCGTCGACTGGGGCGGGTACGACCTGGTCGTGCTCCGCTCCCCGTGGGACTACGCGCTGCGGCGGGACGAGTTCGTCGCCTGGGCGCGTACCGTGCCGGCCCTGGTGAACCCGGCCGACGTGGTCGCCTGGAACACCGACAAGCGCTACCTGTCCGAGCTGGCCGCCGCCGGGGTCCCCACCGTCGCGACCGAGTGGGTCGAGCCCGGGCAGGCGTGGACGCCACCGGCCACCGGCGAGTACGTGCTCAAGCCGGCCGTCAGCGCCGGCAGCCAGGACACCGGCCGCTACGACCTGACCGACGGGCAGCACCGCGAGCTGGCGCTGGCCCACGTACGGCGGCTCTCCGGCGCCGGACGGGTCACCATGGTCCAGCCGTACCTCGACGCGGTGGACACCGCAGGGGAGACCGCCCTGCTGTTCCTGGCCGGCCCCGACGGCCTGGCGTTCAGCCACGCGATCCGCAAGGGTCCGATGCTGACCGGGCCGGACCTGGGCGAGGCCGCGCTCTACAAGGAGGAGCGGATCGACGCCCGCGCCGCCACGGCGGAGCAGCGCGCGGTGGCCGAGAAGGTGCTCGCGGTGGTGCCCGGCGGCCCGGACCGGCTGCTCTACGCCCGGGTCGACCTGATCCCCGGCCCGGACGGCGAGCCCGTGCTGGTCGAACTGGAGCTGACCGAGCCGAGTCTGTTCGTCGGGTACGCCGACGGCGCCCCGGACCGGCTCGCCGACGCGGTGCTCACCCACCTGGCCCGCCGCTGAGGCCACCGGCCGCGTGACCGCCGCGGCCGCGACGGCCCGCACCGGCACCGGCACGACGCTCAGTCGCGGTCGCTGTGGTTCCGCGCCCAGCGACCGCCGATCGGCGGTGTGTCCAGCCGCAGCGCGGCCTCGGTGCCGGCCAGGTCGTTGTCCTCGAACGCGCAGGAGACGCAGCTGCCCGCCTCGGTGACCCAGATGCCGTACGCCTGGGTGTCGGCGTCCCGGTGCCAGATCCGGTTGCCGCGCACGGTGGCCGAGTCGAACGGCGCGGCGATCGTGATGCCGCCGCACGCCGGTGGCGAGTCCGGCAGCTCGTACGCCGTGCCGGGCCCCGGCGTGGCGGCGCTCCAGCCGGTGGAGCCGTCCGGGCGCACCTCGGCCAGGGAGAGCCGGTCGGCGCTGTTGTCGGACACCACCGCGTCGCGGGAGCCGACCCGCACCACCTTGCCCCGGTGCCCGCCGGCCGGCCAGTCGGCGTTGCCGTCGGTGACCTCGCGTGGGCCGTACCGCACCGCCTCGCCGGAGCCGGAGCAGGCCGGGGCGGAGCGGCGGCCGTTGTCCCGGATCCGGTTCCCGACGATCGACGTGTCCAGCATCGGCCGGTCGATCCGGATGCCGTCCAGCGCGTTGTCCCGGATGTCGTTGTCCTGGATGACCACATCGGCCGCCGCACCCCGGTAGCCGTGGCCCAGGTCGTGCTCGTGGTAGCCGAAACCACCGTTGCGGCTGATCCGGTTGCCCTGCACCGTGTACGAGCCGGGGGTGTTGCCCATGCTGATCCCGTCGCCCACGTTGGCGTCGATCACGCAGCCGGTGACCAGGCCGCCGCGCCCGGCAACCCCGGCGGTGCCGTTGCCCGACACGTCGAAGCCGGCCTCCAGGTTGTTGGTCATGGTGCAGCCGGAGACGATCAGCCCCTCGGCGCCCCAGTCGGAGATGCCGAACCGGTTGGCCTGGCTGTGGCAGCCGATGATCCGGAAGCCGCGCGGCGGGGTCCAGTAGTCCTTCTGCAGCTCCAGGAAGATGCCGTTGGTGCCGTTGCCGATGGTGGTGCAGTTGGCGATGGTGAGGCGCTCCACGTCGCCCCAGCCGCCGATGCCGACGCCGATCCCGGCGCCGCCCATCTGGTCGCCGTTGTCCAGCCGGCCGCATCCCACCACGACCACGCCGTCGATCAGGCTGTCCTGGAGGAAGTCGCAGCCCAGGCCGGTCGCCCCGGTGTGGTGGATGTAGAGGTTGCGGAACACGCCGCGCACCACGTACTGCAGGCCGAGTCCCTTGGCCAGGTAGTCGTAGGACGTCTGGGCCACGCTGGAGCCGTCGATCTCGAAGTCGGCGAACGTGCAGTCGGTGATGTGCCGGTCCCGGTCCGCGCCGTGCTGCACCGTGGTCCAGTAGGCGAGCGGGACCGGTGCGCTGCGGTCGCCCTCGTTGCTGAGCAGGAAGCGGGTCGCGGCCGGCCCGGCGCCGAGCAGCGAGACGCCGCTGCGCCAGACGGTCCCGGCGTCGCGGATCGAGTAGAGGCCGGGCGGGCAGTAGATCACCCGGGCCCGGCCGTCGGCGTCGTACCCGGCGCCGAGGCGGTCCACCAGCGCCGCCAGGGCGGGCTGGTCGTTGGTGACCCCGTCGCCGGTGAGGCCGTACTCGCGGGCGTCGCACCACAGCGGCGCGCCGGCGACCGGGGTCAGCCGTTGCGGGGTGGTTGTGGAGAGGCTCTTGCGCGACACGGGGAGCTCCCCTCGGGCGGACGGTCGGTGGCCCGTGCCGCTTTCCCGCTTCCGCCGCGCGGTAACGCCCCGCTCAGGCGGCGGCGACCACCCGCTGCGCGGCGGGCGCGGCCGGAGCCTCCGGGGTGGCCGGCAACCGCTCCCGGGTGGCCCAGAGCACGCCCAGCGTGGCCAGCAGCACCAGGCAGGAGCCGAGCATGTGTGCGCCGACCAGCACGCCGGGCAGGTGGGTGAAGTACTGGACGAAGCCGATCACGCCCTGGCCCAGCTCGACCGCGATCAGCACCGCCGCGGCCCGCGCGGCGCGCTCCGCGCCGACCGCCCGGAACGCGAAGTACAGCGCCACCGAGAGGCCGATCAGCAGGAAGACGCCGTCGGCGTGGACCTGGGAGATCGCTGCCGGGTCCAGGCCGTTGCGGGCCGCGCCGTGGTCGCCGGCGTGCGGTCCGCTGCCGGTCACCCACGTGCCGACCACCAGCACCGACGCGCTCACCGCCGTGGTGATCCAGGCGAGGGTACGCAGCGGCGCCGGCACGGTCGGTGCCGCCGGTCCGTCCGGCTCCTTGATGCGCCGCCAGAGCGCGTACGCGGCGGCGATCACCGCCATCGAGGCGAGGAAGTGCAGCCCGACCACCCACGGGTTGAGGTTGGTGAGCACGGTGATGCCGCCGATGACCGCCTGGGCCGGGATGCCGAACAGCACGCCCACGGCCAGCGGGAGCAGTCCCCGGCGGCGGGGGCGGTGGGCCAGCACGGCCACCACCACGGCGAGCGCGATGATGCCCACCGCGAAGGTGAGCAGCCGGTTGCCGAACTCGATCACCCCGTGCACGCCCATCTCGGCGGTGGTGGTGTAGGAGTCGTCGGTGCACCGGGGCCAGGTGGGGCAGCCGAGGCCGGAGGCGGTGAGCCGGACGGCCCCGCCGGTGACCACGATCGCGACGTTCGCGATGATCGAGGCGAGCGCGAGGCGGCGCAGCAGCGTGGACGAGACCGGGAACCGGACGGAACGCTTCACGGAGCGAATCCTACGCACCGTAGTTGATCCCGATCGGGTGACTCCGGCACCCCGGTGGTCGGAATCACCGGACCCCGGGTTTGCAGGCCCTCGGCGAATTACGTAACGTTGCCGTTGTGAAAAACGCGGCGGCGCTCTCCCGAACGCCGGTGGCCGGTCCGGTCGCCGGTGGCTCGCGCGCACGTCGCAGCGTACGGCGTGGCGAGCGGGAGGCCGCTCCGGCCGACCTGTCGACCCGCGACCGGGTCACCCAGCTGCTGCTGGAGCGTGGTCCCACCACCGCCGCGCAGCTCGGCACGGCCCTCGGTCTGAGCCCGGCGGCGATCCGCCGGCACCTCGACGCGATGCTCGCCGACGGTGACGTGGTCGCCCGCGAGCAGACCGTGCGCGGCAGCCGCGGGCGCGGCCGGCCGGCCAAGGTCTTCGCGCTCACCGAGGCGGGCCGGGGCCGCTGCGGCACCCACCACTACGACAACATGGCCACCGCCGCGCTGCGGTGGATCGCCCGCACCGGCGGCACCGAGGCGGTCGCGGCGTTCGCGGCCGAGCAGGTCTCCGCGCTGGAGACCCGCTGCCGGGCAGCCATGGAGGACGCCGGTGACGCCCCGCTCGCGCGGGCGGAGGCACTCGCCGGCGCGCTGACCGCCGAGGGTTACGCTGCAAACGCGTCCACGATCGCCTCCGGCGGCCAGCTCTGCCAGCACCACTGCCCGGTGGCGCACGTGGCCGCCGAGTTCCCTCAGCTGTGCGAGGCCGAGACCGAAGTGATCTCCCGTCTGGTCGGCACTCACGTACAGCGCCTGGCCACCATCGCGCACGGCGACGGCGTGTGCACCACGCACATTCCCGCCCAGTCCGGTTCCACCGTCACCACTGTGAGGACAGATAGATGACCGAGCAGATCGTCCAGCCCCTGACCCAGGAGGAGCAGCTCGCGGCCCTCGGTCGTTACGAGTACGGCTGGGCCGACCCCGACGTCGCCGGGGCCTCCGCCCAGCGCGGCCTCAGCGAGGCGGTGGTGCGCGACATCTCGGCCAAGAAGAACGAGCCGGCCTGGATGCTCGACCTGCGGCTCAAGGGCCTGCGGCTGTTCGGCCGCAAGCCGATGCCGAACTGGGGCGCCGACCTCACCGGGATCGACTTCGACAACATCAAGTACTTCGTGCGGTCCACCGAGAAGCAGGCCACCTCCTGGGAGGACCTGCCCGAGGACATCAAGAACACCTACGACAAGCTCGGCATCCCGGAGGCGGAGAAGCAGCGCCTGGTCGCCGGTGTCGCGGCGCAGTACGAGTCCGAGGTCGTCTACCACCAGATCCGTGAGGACCTGGAGGAGCAGGGCGTCGTCTTCCTGGACACGGACACCGCGCTCAAGGAGCACGAGGACCTGTTCAAGGAGTACTTCGGCACGGTCATCCCGGTCGGCGACAACAAGTTCGCCGCGCTGAACACCTCCGTCTGGTCCGGTGGCTCGTTCATCTACGTGCCGAAGGGCGTGCACGTGGACATCCCGCTGCAGGCCTACTTCCGGATCAACACGGAGAACATGGGCCAGTTCGAGCGGACGCTGATCATCGTCGACGAGGGCGCGTACGTGCACTACGTCGAGGGCTGCACCGCGCCCATCTACTCCTCCGACTCGCTGCACAGCGCCGTCGTGGAGATCATCGTCAAGAAGAACGCCCGGTGCCGGTACACGACCATCCAGAACTGGTCGAACAACGTCTACAACCTGGTCACCAAGCGCGCCGTGTGCCACGAGGGCGCGACCATGGAGTGGGTCGACGGCAACATCGGCTCCAAGGTCACCATGAAGTACCCGGCGGTCTACATGACCGGCGAGCACGCCAAGGGCGAGGTGCTCTCGGTCGCGATGGCCGGCGAGGGCCAGCACCAGGACGCCGGCGCCAAGATGGTGCACGCCGCGCCGCACACCTCCTCGACCATCGTGTCGAAGTCGATCGCCCGGGGCGGCGGCCGCACCTCGTACCGCGGTCTGGTGCAGGTGCTGGAGGGCTCGACCAGCAGCAAGAGCACCGTCAAGTGCGACGCGCTCCTGGTCGACACGATCTCCCGCTCCGACACCTACCCGTACGTCGACATCCGCGAGGACGACGTGTCGATGGGCCACGAGGCGACCGTCTCCAAGGTCAGCGAGGACCAGCTCTTCTACCTGATGAGCCGGGGCCTGAGCGAGGACGAGGCGATGGCGATGATCGTGCGCGGCTTCATCGAGCCGATCGCCAAGGAGCTCCCGATGGAGTACGCGCTGGAGCTCAACCGCCTGATCGAGCTGCAGATGGAGGGCGCGGTCGGCTGACGCCGGCCGCCCCGCCCTCCGCCTCACTGACACCGTCGTCGTAGAAACAGACCAAGGAAGAGATGACTACCCAGGCTTCCGCGCCGCCCACGACCAAGTCGCAGGCGCTCCGCTCGTACGACGTCGCCGACTTCCCGGCCCTGACCGGCATGGAGGAGGAGTGGCGCTTCACCCCGCTCAAGCGACTGCGCGGCCTGACCGGGTCGGCGCAGGGCGCTACCGGCACGGTCAGGCACGAGTACGGTGACCTGCCCGAGGGCGTCACCGTCGACCGGATCGGCCGGGACGACCCGAGGGTGGGCAGCGTGCTCACCCCGTTCGACCGGGTCAGCGCGCTCGCGTACGGCGGGGCCGACGGCGCGCTGCTGGTGCGCGTCGACCGCGACGCGGTGGTGGAGGCGCCGGTGCGCCTGCGGGTGGTCGGCGAGAACGCCGAGGCGCTCGCCTTCGGCCACACGTTCGTCGAGGTGGACCGGTTCGCCGAGGCCACAGTGGTGATCGAGCACGTCGGCTCGGCCACGCTCGCCGACAACGTCGAGGTGTCGGTGGGCGACGGGGCGAAGCTGACCCTGGTCACGGTCGCCGACTGGGCCGACGACGCGGTGCAGGCGCAGCACCTCAAGGTGCGGCTGGGCCGTGACGCCCGGATCCTGCACGTGCAGGTCAGCCTCGGCGGCGACCTGGTCCGGCAGTACACGTCTGTCGAGTACACCCAGCGCGGCGGCGAGGCCGAGCTGTACGGCGTCTACTTCGCCGACTCCGGCCAGCACCTGGAGCACCGGCAGCTGGTCGACCACACCGTGCCGGACTGCCGCAGCAACGTCGGCTACCGGGGCGCGCTGCAGGGCGACGACGCGCACACGGTCTGGGTCGGCGACGTGCTGATCCGTGCCGAGGCCACCGGCACCGACACGTACGAGATCAACCGGAACCTGCTGCTCACCGACGGCGCGCGGGCCGACTCCGTACCCAACCTGGAGATCGAGACCGGCGAGATCGCCGGCGCCGGGCACGCCAGCGCGACCGGCCGCTTCGACGACGAGCAGCTGTTCTACCTGATGGCCCGGGGCATCCCGGAGGCCGAGGCGCGGCGCCTGGTGGTGCGCGGCTTCTTCGCCGAGCTGATCAACAAGATCCCGGTCGAGGACCTGCGCGAGCGCCTGGGCGACGCCATCGAGGCCCGGCTGGCGAAGGCCGACGCCTGATGCTCAAGATCTGCTCCACCGAGGACGTGCCGAAGGGCACCGCGATCAGCGCCGACGTGGACGGCGTGCAGGTCGCGATCGTGCACGGCGAGGACGACGTGTTCTACGCCGTGCACGACGAGTGCTCGCACGCCGCCGTGGCGCTGTCCGAGGGCGAGGTCGAGGGCTGCACGCTGGAATGCTGGCTGCACGGATCCCGTTTCGACCTGCGTACCGGTGAGCCCACCGGGCTGCCCGCCACCGAACCCGTACCCGTCTATTCCGTCGAAGTCCGTGACGGCGACATCTACCTTTCCGTGGACGGCGACGGCCGTCCGCTGCCGAGCAATGGAGTGACCCGCTGATGAGCACCCTGGAGATCCGCGACCTGAAGGTGTCGGTCAAGCTGCCCGAGGGTGAGCTCAAGCCGATCCTGCACGGGGTCGACCTGACCGTGCGCTCCGGCGAGACGCACGCCATCATGGGCCCGAACGGCTCCGGCAAGTCCACGCTGGCGTACTCGATCGCCGGTCACCCGAAGTACGAGATCACCGGCGGCGAGGTGACCCTCGACGGCGAGGACGTGCTGTCCATGTCCGTCGACGAGCGGGCCCGCGCCGGCCTCTTCCTCGCCATGCAGTACCCGGTCGAGGTCCCCGGTGTGTCGGTGGCCAACTTCCTGCGTACCGCCAAGACCGCCATCGACGGCGAGGCGCCGAAGCTGCGCACCTGGGGCGGCGAGCTGCGCGGCGCCATGGAGCGCCTCCAGATGGACCCGGCGTTCGCCCAGCGCAACGTCAACGAGGGCTTCTCCGGCGGCGAGAAGAAGCGGCACGAGATCGTGCAGCTGGAGCTGCTCAAGCCGAAGATGGCGATCCTCGACGAGACCGACTCCGGCCTCGACGTGGACGCGCTGCGCGTGGTCAGCGAGGGCGTAAACCGGGTGCGCGACACCGGTGACACCGGCCTGCTGCTGATCACCCACTACACGCGCATCCTGCGCTACATCAAGCCGGACTTCGTGCACGTCTTCGTGGCCGGCCGGATCGTCGAGCAGGGCGGCCGGGAGCTGGCCGACAAGCTCGAGGAAGAGGGCTACGAGCGGTACGTCGCCGGGGCCGGCGCGGCGCGGGCCTGAGACTCGACATGACCTCGATGGCCATCCCGGCGGGCATGCCGCAGTACGACGACGTGCCGCGCTTCGACGTGGCGAAGGTGCGGGCCGACTTCCCGATCCTCGACCGAGAGGTCAACGGCCACCCGCTGGTCTACCTGGACAGCGCGAACACCTCGCACAAGCCGCGGCAGGTGCTCGACGTGCTCGCCGAGCACTACGCGCTGCACAACGCCAACGTGTCGCGCTCGGTGCACACGCTGGGCACCGAGGCGACCGAGGCCTACGAGGGCGCGCGGGCGAAGATCGCCGCGTTCATCAACGCGCCGAGCATGGACGAGGTGGTGTTCACCAAGAACTCCACCGAGGCGATCAACCTCGTGGCGTACGCGTTCTCCAACGCGTCGCTGCGGGCGGACAGCGACCCCCGGTTCCGGCTGGGCCCCGGCGACGAGATCGTGATCTCCGAGATGGAGCACCACTCGAACATCGTCCCGTGGCAGCTGCTGGCGGAGCGCACCGGCGCGACGCTGCGCTGGTTCCCGGTCACCGACCAGGGCCGGCTCGACGAGTCCGGCCTGGACGACCTGGTCACCGAGCGGACGAAGATCGTCTCGCTGGTGCACATGTCGAACATCCTCGGCACCGTCAACGCCACCTCGCGGATCACCGCGCGGGTCCGTGAGGTCGGCGCGCTGCTGCTGCTCGACTGCTCGCAGTCGGTGCCGCACCTGCCGATGGACGTGGTCGACTACGATGCCGACTTCATCGTCTTCACCGGGCACAAGATGTGCGGCCCGACCGGCATCGGCGTGCTCTGGGGCCGGGGCGAGCTGCTCGCCGCGATGCCCCCGGTGATGGGCGGCGGCTCGATGATCGAGACGGTGACCATGGCCGGCTCGACGTTCGCCGCGCCGCCGGCCCGGTTCGAGGCGGGCACCCCGCCGATCGCCGAGGCGGTGGCGCTCGGCGCGGCGGTCGACTACCTCACCGCGATCGGCATGCCGGCGATCCAGTGGCACGAGAAGGAGCTGACGGTGTACGCGCTGGACGCCCTCGCCACCGTGCCCGGCCTGCGGATCTTCGGCCCGACCGTGCCGGTGGGCCGGGGCGGGACGATCTCGTTCGCGCTCGGTGACGTGCACCCGCACGACGTCGGCCAGGTGCTCGACTCGCTCGGCGTGCAGGTGCGGGTGGGCCACCACTGCGCCCGGCCGGTATGCACCCGCTTCGGGGTGCCGGCCACGACGCGGGCGTCGTTCTACCTCTACACCACCACCGCGGAGATCGACGCCCTGGTGGCGGGGCTGGAGCAGGTGCGGAAGGTGTTCGACTGATGCAACTTGAATCTCTCTACCAAGAGATCATTTTGGACCACTACAAGCACCCGCACGGCCGTGGCCTGCGGGACGCGACGGACCCGGCTGTCCGGGTCGGCGAGGCGCACCACGTCAACCCGACCTGCGGCGACGAGATCACCGTGCGGGTGGCGACCGACGGCAGCGTGTTCACCGACATTTCGTACGACGGGATGGGCTGCTCGATCAGCCAGGCGTCGGCGAGCATCCTGCACGAGCTGCTGCGCGGCAAGGCGGCGGGCGACGCCGCGGTGGTGCACGAGGCGTTCGTGCAGTTGATGTCCGGGCGGGGCCAGGTCACGCCGGACGAGGACGTGCTCGGAGACGGGGTGGCGTTCGCGGGTGTCGCGCGCTACCCGGCCCGGGTGAAGTGCGCGCTGTTGTCGTGGATGGCGTTCAAGGACGCCGCGGCACGCGCCGGGGTGGGCGTGAGCCCGGAGGTGAAGGCATGAGCGACGAGAACATGACCCACGAGACCGGCGCGGTGGCGACGGACGGCACCGCCGTCAACGGTGCTGTTGCCGACGGTGCGGACGCGGCGGCGCCGGCCGGCGGCAGGGCCGCGATCGGTGACATCGAGGAGGCGATGAAGGACGTCGTCGACCCCGAGCTGGGCATCAACGTGGTCGACCTGGGCCTGGTGTACGGCGTCCACGTCGATGACGACAACGTCGCCACCCTGGACATGACGCTGACCTCGGCGGCCTGCCCGCTGACCGACGTCATCGAGGACCAGGCCCGGCAGGCGCTGACCACCGGTCCCGGTGGCGGCCTCGTCAACGACATCCGGATCAACTGGGTCTGGCTGCCGCCGTGGGGCCCCGACAAGATCACCGACGAGGGGCGCGACCAGCTCCGCTCGCTCGGCTTCAACGTCTGACCGTTCCCGGTCACGCCGCGGGCGCGGCACCCCTACCGGGGGGTGCCGCGCCCGCGCTGCTTTCCCGCGCCCGGCACTGCCTTCCGCGCCCGCATGCTTCCCCGCCCCGCTTCCGAACCCCGCCCCTTTGTCCCCTCCGTTACTGAGTCCCCGCCGACCTCGCTTCCGTCCGCCTCTTCACACTCGTCAGCCAGGTTCCGCCGTCCTACTCAGGATCGCGTCCCAGCCAGCGAGAGTTCGCCTCCACTAGTCAGGAAAACCGAAGATCTTGGTAGGAAATGGCCCTCATGGGGGCCACTTCCTACCAAGATCTCCCCGAGCCGAGCCGAGCCGAGCCGAGCCGACGGCGCTGCACCGTTCCGACCACCCACGCCCCCCTCCCCGCGATCTTGCAGATCCTGCCCGGGCAGACCGGGCATTCCGACTGTCTTCGGGGCCGTAAGTGCAAGCTCGCGCGGAAATGGGTGGTGGGGTGGGGGAGGGGGGCGCAGGATGAGCCGGTGATCGAGGCGTACCCGACGCAGGTTTCTGTCCGTGCGGCCACCGCCGCACGCCGACAGCGCGCCCTGCCGCCGGCCGCCTCGCCCCACTTCCCGTCGTCGTGACCGGGGCGTTCCTGGCTGGCCTGGTCGCCGGCTACGGCGTCGCCATCCCGGTCGGCGCTATCGCGATCCTCATCCTCGGGCTCAGCGCGCGTACCTCGTTCCGCGTCGGTGCGGCGGCGGCGCTCGGCGTGGCCAGCGCCGACGGGCTCTACGCGGCCGTCGCGGCGCTGGGCGGGGCCGCGGTGGCGAGCGGCCTCGCGCCGGTCGCGGGTCCGCTGCGACTGGTCGCCGCGGGGGTGCTGCTGGCTCTCGCCTGCCTCACCGCCTGGCGTGCGCTGCGCCCATCCGCCCCGACGCCGGAGCCGAGCGTGGAAGGCGGACCGGCCGGGGAAGGCGGACCGGCCCGGGAAGGCCGGCCGCATCGGAAGGCGGCGGCGCGGGGTGGGCTGGACACGCCGGTGCGGGCGTTCGCCGCGGTCCTCGCGCTGACCCTGCTCAACCCGGCCACAGTGGTCTACTTCGTGGCGCTCGTCCTCGGCCGGGGTGACGTGCTCGGTGGCGGTCCCGCGGGCGCGGGCGCCTTCACCGCCGGGGTGTTCCTCGCCTCGGCGAGCTGGCAGTTGCTGATCGCCGGCGGCGGCACGCTGATCGGCCGGGCCCTCACCGGTCCCCGCGGGCGGCAGGTCACCGCGCTGCTGTCCAGTGTCATCATCGCCGTCCTCGCGGTCGCCACAGTGCTCGATGTCTGACCGACGTGGACAGGCCGATGTGTCGGCCCGATTGCGGGCCGGTTCATGATCCGTTACCCAGGGATCGGCCGAAACGGCAGTTGCGGACGACGGAAGGAGCCGTTCCGGTTCCGCGTCCGACCACAGGTGCCCTTGGTCGTCAGGCCGGCCGTGCCGGGCCTGCGAAGCGCGGATCCCGCAAGCCGGGACGACCCGGATCACCGTCCAGACAGAACCGCATCCTCTTTGCGGGTGATGTTCGAAGTCGCGAGTGGTCCTAGGGTCACGGAACAATCCGTGGACCGTTCACGTACGGCCGGTCATCCCCGCCGGTCGCGCGTCAGTCCACATCGATCGAACAGGGAGAAAACTTGAGGATCACCCTGTGGCGTCCGCCGCGCGACCGGCAACCCGCCGGACGGTCTCGGCGCGGACGGACCGCTGCCCTCCTCGTCGCCGCGCTGGCCGCGGCGACGCTTCCCGTTCTGGCGGCGCCCGCGCCCGCCTCCGCCGCTCCCGGCGTCCACGGACCGTGGCAGAAGGTGGACGGCAAACCGGCGGCCACGAAGGCGGGCCGCAAGGCGGCGATCAAGGCCAAGCGACTGGCCGCGTACAAGCTGGACCGCGGCACCATGAAGGGCCTGTTGGACGAGGCGCCGGCGGAGAAGCGCGTGGCGGTCGCCCGCGTGCCGAAGCAGGTGGTGTCGCTGCCCGCTCCGGACGGCACGTTCCAGCGCTTCGAGCTGGTCGACTCGCCGGTCATGGAGGCCGGCCTGGCCGCGAAGCACCCGGACATCACCACGTACGCCGGCAAGGGCCTGGACGACCCGACCGCGACCATCCGGGCGGACCTCACCCCGCTGGGGTTCCACGCCTCGGTCCGCTCGGCGAAGGGCAACTGGTACATCGACCCGTACTACCAGCGCGACCAGAGCCTGTACGCGAGCTACTTCGCCCGCGACCTGGAGCACCCGGAGGGCGAGTTCGTCGAGCGTGAGGACGTCACGCAGGAGGCGCACGCGCTGGCCGAGGAGATCGCCGAGGCGGAGGTACCGGCCGGGCCGCTGGTGAAGCTGCGCACCTACCGGGTGGCGCTGGTGACCGACCCGTCGTACGCCACCTACTTCGGCGCGGAGAACGTCACCGCCGCGAAGGTGACGCTGATGAACCGGGTCACCCAGATCTACGAGGACGAGACCGCGATCCGGCTCGTCCTGATCAACGACACCGACAAGACGAACCTGAACACGCCGGCCCTGGCCACCGAGCCGAACGGCCCGTGCGGCGCGGCGGCCTGCTTCACGCCGGCGCAGCTCACCTCCTGCGGCGGCGGCACGCTCAGCCGTAACCGGATCGTGCTCGGCCAGCTGGTCGGCGCGAGCAACTACGACGTGGGCCACATCGGCCTGGGCGTCAACGGTGGCGGCGTGGCCAGCCTCGGTGTGATCGGCGGCAACGGCAAGGCGCAGGGCTGCACCGGCCTGCCGACACCGGTCGGTGACTTCTACGCGGTCGACTACGTCTCGCACGAGATGGGTCACCAGTTCGCCGGCAACCACACCTTCAACGGCACGCAGTACAACTGCTCGGGCGGCAACCGCAGCGCGGCCAACTCGTACGAGCCGGGCAGCGGTTCGTCGATCATGGCGTACGCGGGCATCTGCCAGCAGGACAACCTCCAGCCGCACAGCGACCCGTACTGGTCGCACCGCAGCTACACCGAGATCACCAACTACGTCACGTCGAACCGCCCGGCCATCAACGAGGTGCAGACCGTCTCGCTGTACGGGTTCGACGCCGACGGTGACTCGTTCACCGTCAGCTACGCGGGCACCGACTCGGCGCCGATCGTGCGGGGCGTCAACTACACCATCGCCGGCATCAAGGCCGCCATCGAGGGCATCGCCGGCTGGCCGGCCGGCGCGACGGTCACCGTGGCCGCCTTCGGTGGCAGCGGCACGCTCAACGACAACGGCTTTCAGGTGACCTTCGGCGGCACGCTGGCCACCACCAACGTGGCGGCGCTGGAGCTGACCAACGCCTCCGGTGCCTCCGGATTCGTCGGCGAGACCGCCAAGGGCGGCGCCATCGACAACGGCGGCTGGCTGGTCGAGGAGACCACCAACCACGCGCCGGTGGTCACCGTGCCGGACACCGTCACCATCCCGGTGCGGACGCCGTTCGCGCTGACCGGCAGCGCCACCGACGCCGACGGCGACACGGTGACGTACCTGTGGGAGCAGAACGACAGGGGCGCCACGACCGGCACCGCGCTGACGAACAACACGAAGGTCAACGGCCCGCTGTTCCGGGTGTTCAGCGAGGCGGCGATCGTGTCCCCGACGGACACGCTGAAGTACTACTCGCCGGGTCTGAACGCGGTCACCACCGACTCGACCCGGGTCTTCCCGGACATGCGGCAGATCCTGGCCGGCAACACCAACGCGGCCACCGGCGCCTGCCCGGCGGCCCCGGCACCCCCGGCCACCGGTGGCGCCTCGAACGTGCCGGCCGAGCTGGTCGACTGCTACTCCGAGTTCCTGCCCACCCGCGACTGGGTCGGCATCGCGGGCGACCGGACCCTGCACTTCAAGCTCACCGCCCGGGACGGGCGACTGGGTGGCGGCGGCATCGGCAGCGGCGACGTCTCCGTGGTGCTGGCGCCGGACGCGGGTCCGTTCCTGGTGACCTCGCAGGGCACCGCCGCGGTCCTGGACGGCGGCTCGGCCCAGACCGTGACGTGGGACGTGGCCGGCACCGACGTGGCGCCGGTGAACGCCGCGCAGGTGAAGATCTCGCTGTCCGCCGACGGCGGGCTGACCTTCCCGTACGTGCTGGCGGAGCAGACCGCCAACACCGGCTCGGCGACGGTGACGCTGCCGAACGTGGCGACCGGGAAGGCCCGGATCAAGATCGAGGCGGTCGGCAACGTCTTCTTCGACGTCAACGACGCCGACTTCACCATCCGGTCCGCCCCGGCCGTCACCAGCACCGCCCCGGACGGCGGCGTGAACGTGCAGTACAGCGACGCGCTCTCGCCCGCCGTCACGGTGACCGCCACCGACGGCGACACCACGGGCGCGGACCTGACCGCCGCCGCCACCGGGCTGCCCGCCGGCCTGTCCCTGGCCGTCACGAGCACTTCGGCGACGGACGCCCGCCCGGGTACGCGTACCTGGACGGTCGCCGGCACCACCACGGCGGCCCCGGGCGACTACCCGGTCACCGTGACCGTCTCCGACGGCTCCGGGCTGACCGGCAGCACCTCGTTCACCGTCACCGTCGCCCCGGAGGACGCGGCGGTCAGCTGGGCCGGTGACACGCTCGTGAACACCGCGACCGGCGGCACGTCGGGCCAGGCCCTGCTGCGGGCCGTGCTCCGGGACAGCTCGGTGCTGCCCGGCGCCCCGGACACCACCGCCGGTGACATCCGGACCGCCACCGTCACCTTCACCTCCGGCGGCGTGACGCTGTGCACCGCCGTGCCTGCCCTGCTCGGCACGGCCACCACCACCGCGTCCGCGGCGTGCACGGCCACCCTGCCGAAGGGCACGCACACCGTCACCGCGACCGTGGGCGGCACCTACACGGGCAGCACCACCGCCCAGGTGACGGTCGCCGTCTCCGACGGCGGGTTCCTCACCGGCGGCGGCGAGTTCACCGCCGCCCGCTCGGCGGGGGCATACCCGGCCGACGTGAACTCCACAGTCGAGGTGGAGCTGAACGCGAAGCCGGGCAAGGCGAACAAGCCCGCCACGGGCAAGGCCGAGGTCGAGTTCCGCTCCGGCGGGAAGGCGTACACGATCAAGGCCGGCCCCGTCGACGCGCTCGGCGTCACCTCGGCGGGCAAGGTCGCCCAGGTGCGCTACCAGGCCGCCCTGTACGACAACAAGGGCAAGCTGGTGGCCTCCGGCCTGACCCTGGCCGTGACGGTGACCGACCGGGGCGCCCCCGGTCGGAACGACACCGTCGGGGTGACGCTCTGGAACGGCCGCTCGCTGCTGTTCTCGTCCGACTGGACGGGCGGCGGCACCGCCGAGGTCAAACTGAAGGGCGGCAACCTCACCGTCCACTGATCCACGCGGTAGACGCGGGAGGGCACCGGTCACGGTGTCCTCCCGCGTTGCGTCCCCGGCTCCGTCGATGGCGTACCGTCGGGCCATGAGCAGCCGACCTGCCGCGGGGGGTGGCCGGTGGGTCGAGGTCGACCCCGGCCGCATCGCCCGCTGGGTCGAGGGCTTCACCGACCGGCACGGCCCGCCGACCACGACCGTGCACGAGTACGGGCTGCTGCTCACCGCCCCGGACGGCGCCACCGCCGAGCTGCACACCCCGCCCGGCGCGAGCGCGTCGGCGGACGTACCCGGATTCGTCGCCTCCGCCACGGCGGCCCGCCGGCTCGGTCTGCTCCTGGCCCGCAAGGGCGCTGTCGCGGTCGGCGTCGCCGACGGCACCGACCTGGTGGTCTCCAAGGTGGACACCCGGTACGTGCAGGGCCGGACCGCGGCGGGCGGCTGGTCCCAGCAGCGGTTCGCCCGGCGGCGCGACAACCAGGCGAAGGCCGCGCTGGGCGACGCGGCCGAGCTGGCCGTACGCCTGCTGTTGCCGGAGGCGGGCACGCTGGCGTCGCTGGTCTGCGGCGGCGACCGGCGCGCGGTGGACACGGTGCTCGCCGACCGCCGGCTGGCCCCGCTCGCGGCGCTGCGCGCGCCGCGCCTGCTCGACGTGCCGGAACCCCGGCACGCGGTGCTGGTGGCCGCCGTCGCCGCCGCCCGGGCGGTCCACATCCTGGTCCGCTGAACAGGAAAGATCACCTCAAGACGACTCAATCCCGCTTCTCGAAGGTGCATCGAATCGACTCGATGCCTATCGTCGGTGTCACGAAGCCGGGTCTCCGGGCGACCCGCAGGGCAGCTTCGCCTCCGCCATCACGTGCCGACATCGTTGGGAGAGAACAACTTCATGAGCGGATATCAGGACGGCCGGCTGCGTGCCCGGTGGCGCCGTGCGACGAGGCTCCTCGTCGCGGCGGCGGCGGTGAGCGCCGGAAGCCTCGTGCTCACCACCGCACTCACGGCCGGTACGGCGAACGCGGGCCCGGCGCAGCGCGCCGCCCTCGCCGCGCCCACCGTCAGCAGCGTCACCGCGGGCGGCGCGCACACGTGCGCGATCAGCACCGACGGGGGACTGTGGTGCTGGGGCTCGAACTACGGCGGTCAGCTCGGCGACGGGACCACCACGAACCGCAGTGCCCCGACGCAGGTCGGCACCGCCACCTGGACGAACGTCGACGCCGGTTCCGGGCACACCTGCGCGGTCCGCACGGACGGGACGCTGTGGTGCTGGGGCTCGAACTTCCGGGGCCAGCTCGGCGACGGGAGCACCACCAGCCGCAGCACCCCGGTGCAGGTCGGCACCGCGACCACCTGGGCCCGGGTCGACGCCGGCCCCCAGCACACCTGCGCGATCCGCACCGACGGCACGCTCTGGTGCTGGGGCTTCAACCGGACCACCCAGCTGGGCGTCGGCGCCTCGCCGTACGTCGCGAACACCCCGCTGCAGGTCGGCACGGCCACCGACTGGGTGAGCGTCTCGACCGGCTACGGGCACACCTGCGGCATCCGGACCGGCGGCACGCTCTGGTGCTGGGGGGCCAGCTCGGACGGCCAGCTCGGGCTCGGCAACCTGACGCCCCAGACCGCGCCCGCGCAGGTCGGCACCGCGACCGGGTGGACCGGCGTCGCGGCCGGGTACGCGCACACCTGCGGGGTCCGCTCCGGCGCGCTGTGGTGCTGGGGTGAGAACGGCTACGGGCAGCTCGGCGTGAGCGGCACCTACCGGACCGCGCCGGTGCAGATCGGCACCGCCACCACCTGGAACCGGATCGCCGCCAGCAGCGACACGTCCTGCGCGTCGCGTACCGACGGCACCCTGTGGTGCTGGGGCAAGAACTCGGCCGGCCAGGTGGGCGACGGCAGCACCACCCACCGGTCCGCGCCCGCCCAGGTCGGTAGCGCCACCAGCTGGACCGGCGGCCTCGCGGTCACCGATCACGGCTGCGCGATCCGTACCGACGCCGGCCTGTGGTGCTGGGGCGACAACAGCGGGGGCCAGCTCGGTGACGGGACGACCGTCAACCGGTCCACCCCGGGTCAGGTGACGCTGCCGGCCTGACCGCCCCGGAAACGACATCGGCCCGCACCGCCGTCTGCGGCGGTGCGGGCCGATGCGGTCTGCGGGGATCAGGCCCCCGAACCGAAGGTGTCGCAGGACTTCGGGTCACCGGTGGTGAAGCCCTTGGTGAACCACTGCTTGCGCTGCTCCGAGGTGCCGTGGGTGAACTCGTCCGGGTTCACCGGCCGGCCGGAGCGCTCCTGGATCGCGTCGTCGCCGATCTTCTCGGCGGCGTCGATGGCCTGCGAGATGTCCTCCTCGGTGATGCTCTTGAAGATCTTCTGCCCGCGGTCGTCGGCGGTGCCGGTGGCGTTCTTCGCCCACGCGCCGGCGTAGCAGTCGGCCTGCAGCTCGAGCTTCACCGACAGCGCGTTCGCGCTCTGCGGGTCGCGCTCCTGCTGGCGGCGCATCTGCGCCTCGGTGCCGAGCAGGTCCTGCACGTGGTGGCCGTACTCGTGGGCCAGCACGTACGGCTGGGCGAACTCACCCTTGGCGCCGAGCTGGTCGGCCAGCAGCCGGTAGAACGTGAGGTCGATGTAGACCTGGTCGTCGGCCGGGCAGTAGAACGGGCCCACGCCGGAGTCGGCGGCGCCGCAGGCGGTGCTCACGTTCTGGCTGAAGAACACGGTCTTCGACGGCTTGTACTGCTCGCCGAACGCCTCCGGCATCGCGGTACGCCAGTACGCCTGGATCGAGTTGACGTAGAGGGTGTTGCGGCAGTCGAGCTGCTCCAGTGCGTCCTGTGCCGAGCACTTCTGCTCCAGCGAGGTGTTGTCGCCCTGCTCGGAGCCGCCGCCGTTGGTGGCGGCGTTGAGGCCGAAGCCGCCGCCCACCAGGGCGACCAGTACGGCGATGATGATGCCCACGATCCCGCCCCGGCCGCCGCCGATCGGGATCGGAATGCCCATCCCGCCGCCTCCGCCGGACCCTCGCCGGTCGTCCACCTGGCTGGTGTCGACCCTCGCGTTCTCGTTCAGCTCCATGTTGACCCCGATCACCGATGTGTCCGTTTGTGATGGTTGCGGTACCGGACCGGGTCCGGACGGCGGGTTTCGTACCCGATGATCTTGCACGGTAATCCGGGGGAGGGGGCCCGCGGGGACCGGTACACTTGCCCCCGTGCTGCGCTGCGAAGGCTGAACCGCCCCGCGCCGACGGGAAATTCCACCCGCCGGCGCTTTCGCGTGCCCTGAATCAGCCCTTCCGGACCCGAGAGCGAGTACTCCGAGATGATCACTGCCACCGGCCTGGAACTGCGCGCCGGTTCCCGGATCCTGCTGTCCGACACCACCCTGCGGGTGCAGCCGGGGGACCGGATCGGCCTGGTCGGCCGCAACGGCGCCGGCAAGACCACCACCCTGAAGGTGCTCGCCGGGGAGGGGCAGCCGTACGGCGGCCAGATCGACCGGCGCAGCGCCATCGGCTACCTGCCGCAGGACCCACGTACCGGTGACCTGGACGTCACCGGCCGGGACCGGGTGCTCTCCGCCCGCGGGCTGGACGTGCTCATGGCGCAGATGAAGGAGCTGGAGAACAAGCTCGCCGAGGGCGCCGACGACGAGCGGCTGGTCCGCCGCTACGGTGCGCTGGAGGACCAGTTCGCCTCGCTCGGCGGCTACGCGGCCGAGGCCGAGGCGGCCCGCATCTGCGCCAACCTCGGCCTGCCCGACCGCGCTCTGGCGCAGACCATCGGCACGCTCTCCGGCGGTCAGCGCCGCCGCATCGAGCTGGCCCGGATCCTGTTCCGCGACGCCGGCGAGAACGGCGGCGGCATCCTGCTGCTCGACGAGCCCACGAACCACCTCGACGCCGACTCGATCACCTGGCTGCGCGGGTTCCTCGCCAACCACAAGGGCGGCCTGATCGTGATCTCCCACGACGCCTCGCTGCTGGAGGCCGTGGTCAACAAGGTCTGGTTCCTGGACGCCACCCGGTCCGTGGTCGACACGTACAACCTGGGGTGGAAGGCGTACCTGGAGGCGCGCGAGACCGACGAGCGGCGCCGCCGCCGGGAGCGCGCAAACGCCGAGAAGAAGGCCGGCGCCCTGATGGCGCAGGCGGACAAGATGCGGGCCAAGGCCACCAAGACCGTCGCCGCGCAGAACATGGCCCGGCGCGCCGAGCGCCTGCTCTCCGGCCTGGACGAGGTCCGCGTCGCGGACAAGGTCGCGAAGGTACGGTTCCCGAGCCCCGCGCCGTGCGGCAAGACGCCGCTGACCGCGACTGGCCTGTCCAAGTCGTACGGGTCGCTGGAGATCTTCACCGACGTCAACGTGGCGGTCGACCGGGGTTCCCGGGTGGCCATCCTCGGCCTCAACGGCGCCGGCAAGACCACGCTGCTGCGGATGCTCGGCGGGCTGCTGGAGCCGGACACCGGCGAGGTACGCCCCGGGCACGGGCTGCGGCTGGGCTACTACGCCCAGGAGCACGAGACGCTCGACGTGGACCGGACGATCCTGGAGCACATGCGCAGTGCCGCGTCCGACCAGACCGACACCGACCTGCGCAAGATCCTCGGCGCGTTCCTGTTCTCCGGCGAGGACGTGGACAAGCCGGCGGGTGTGCTCTCCGGCGGTGAGAAGACCCGGCTGGCGCTGGCCACGCTGGTCTGCTCCGGCGCCAACGTGCTGCTGCTGGACGAGCCGACGAACAACCTCGACCCGGTCAGCCGGGAGCAGGTGCTCGACGCGATCGCCCGCTATCCGGGCGCGATCGTGCTGGTCACGCACGACCCGGGCGCGGTCAGCGCGCTCAAGCCGGACCGCGCGATCCTGCTGCCCGACGGCGACGAGGACGCCTGGTCCGACGACCTGCTGGAGCTGGTCGAGCTGGCCTGACCCCGCCCGCCCTCCTCCCCCCACCCCCCAGGGCACTCTGCTGGTCGATCATGAAGGTGGCGGCATTTTTGGAGATCCACATCGCCGTCAACTTCATGATCGACGGGGTGGGGGGGGCGACCGTGGTGCCGCGTGTCGCTCGTCCGGCGGGGCGGTACGGATCAGCCGACCGGAAGGATCACTCTATCGGGAAGCTGACATTGCGTAGCGTGTCGGTTGGCGAATAGTTGATATCTGGCGCATGATCGTCCGAGGCGGTCTAATAGGTGGGACCGTATCCGAACCGCACAGTCTGGGACGTGAGGAATCAGCATGGCAGCCACCGGCACAGCCACCAGCACTGAGAAGGGTCGCCGGATCGTCGGGGCCGAGCGTCAGACGCTCGCCAAAGACCTGGTAAAGCGGTACACCGGCGGAGAGAGCATTCGTGCTCTGGCGGCCTCGACCGGCCGTTCCTACGGGTTCATCCACCGGGTGCTCACCGAGTCCGGGGTGCAGCTGCGGCAGCGCGGCGGCGCCCGGCGCCGGAAGAAGGCGTGACCCGCCCCCCAGCGTCGTCCACCAGCGTGTTGCGGGGCGTCCGGTGACCGCCGAGACGACCGGAGTGCGCTTCGACTGCGACGGGCCGGTCGCGACGGTGACGTTGTGCCGGCCCGACGTACTGAACGCCCAGACCCCGGCGATGTGGCGCGCGATGAGTGACTTCTCCCGCGACCTGCCCGGCGACGTGCGCGTCGTCGTCGTACGCGGGGAGGGGCGCGCCTTCTCCGCGGGCCTGGACCTGGCGGTCGCCGGTGCGACCGGGCCGGGCTCCTTCGCCGAGCTGGCCGCGATGCCGGAGGCGGAGTGCGCCGACCGGATCGCCGACTACCAGGGTGGGTTCACCTGGCTGCACCGGCCGGACGTGGTGTCGATCGCCGCCGTGCAGGGCCACGCCATCGGCGCCGGCTTCCAGCTGGCGCTGGCCTGCGACATGCGGGTGCTCGCCGCCGACGCGAAGCTCTCGATGGCCGAGGTGACCCTCGGCCTGGTTCCCGACCTGGCCGGCACGCGCCGCCTGGTCGAGCTGGTCGGCTACTCCCGGGCGCTGGAGATCTGCGCCACCGGCCGCCGGATGGACGCCGCCGAGGCGGACCGGATCGGCCTGGCCACGCTCGTGGTGCCGAACGACGAGCTGGACGGCGCCGTGCGTGATCTGTCCGCCGGGCTGCTCGCGAACAACCGGGACGCGATCGTCGAGATCAAGGCGCTGCTCGCGGGCGCGGCCGTACGCTCGCACGCCGAGCAGCAGCGCGCCGAGCGGGAGGCGCAGACCCGGCGGATCCGGGACCTGGCCGGGCGGGGCGAATAGCCGGTACGGCGATTTCGTAAGGACCGTCCGGGAAGATCTGGGTTACTCGCGAGGTTGTCACAGGCGTCGGGAGAATGGACTCCGACGGTTCATGCTGCCCCGACGACCCGGAGGTGACGAGTGTCCCACCCGATGGCCGGCGGCGGCATGGGCGGCTGGAGCATGCTCCGGTCGCTGCGTAACCGCGACGAGGTCTCCGCACACGAGCTCAAGCGCGGCACCGCCCGGCGGATCGTCGCGTTCGCCCGGCCCTACCGGCGCGACATCGTCGTCTTCCTGATCACCGTGGTCATCGCCGCGGTGATCGGCGTGGCCACGCCGCTGCTCGCCGGCGACGTCATCGACGCGATCGCCGGCGGTGGCCCCGACGCCCGCTCGACTGTGGTCCGCCTCGCGCTGATCATCGCCGCGCTCGCCGTGGCCGACGCGCTGTTCTCGCTGGTCCAGCGGTGGTATTCGGCCCGCATCGGCGAGGGCATCATCCTCGACCTGCGCACCCGGGTGTACGACCACGTCCAGCGGATGCCGCTGCAGTTCTTCACCCGCACCCAGACCGGCGCCCTGGTCAGCCGGCTCAACAACGACGTGCTCGGCGCCCAGCGGGCGTTCACCTCGACGCTGTCCGGCGTGGTCAGCAACGTCATCCAGCTCGTGCTCACCGCCGCGGCGATGCTCGTGCTGTCCTGGCAGATCACCGTGCTGGCGCTGGTGCTGCTGCCGATCTTCATCATCCCGGCCCGCCGGGTCGGCAGGCGACTGGCCGAGATCACCCGCGAGTCCTACAACCTCGACGCCAAGATGAACGCCACGATGACCGAGCGGTTCGGCGTCGCGGGCGCGCTCCTGGTCAAGCTGTTCGGCGCGCCGGAGGTGGAGGCCGACCGGTTCGCCCGCCGGGCCGAGCGGGTGCGCGACATCGGCATCCAGTCCGCGATGTACTCGCGGACGTTCTTCGTGGCGATGCTGCTCGTCGCGTCGCTGGCCCAGGCGCTGACGTACGGCGTCGGCGGCTGGCTGGCCGTCACCGGTGCGGTCAGCGCCGGCACCGTGGTCAAGCTGGCGTTGCTGCTGACCCGCCTCTACGGCCCGCTGACCGCCCTGTCGAACGTCCGGGTCGACGTGATGAGCGCGCTCGTCTCCTTCGACCGGGTCTTCGAGGTGCTCGACCTGCGCCCGTCCATCACCGAGAAGCCGGACGCGGTGCCGGTGCCGCGCGGCAACGGCCGGGTCGAGTTCCGCGACGTGCGGTTCCGTTACCCGAGCGCCGCCGAGGTGTCGCTCGCCTCCCTGGAGGAGGTCTCGACCCTCGACCGGACGGTCAACGAGCCGGTGCTCAAGGGCGTCTCGTTCGCTGTCGAGCCGGGGCAGATGGTGGCGCTGGTCGGCCCCTCCGGGGCGGGCAAGTCGACGCTGTCCATGCTCATCTCCCGGATCTACGACGTCAGCGACGGCCAGGTGCTCGTCGGTGGCGTCGACGTACGGGACGCCACGCTCGCCTCGCTGCGCGACGAGATCGGCGTGGTCACGCAGGACTCGCACCTGTTCCACGAGACGATCCGGGAGAACCTGCGCTACGCCAAGCCCGACGCCACCGACGACGAGATCTGGGCGGCGCTGGCCGGTGCGCAGGTCGCCGACCTGGTCCGGGCGCTGCCGGACGGGCTCGACACGACGGTCGGGGAGCGGGGCTACCGCTTCTCCGGCGGCGAGAAGCAGCGCATCGCCATCGCCCGGCTGCTGCTCAAGGCCCCGTCGATCGTGATCCTCGACGAGGCCACCGCCCACCTGGACTCGGAGAGCGAGGCGGCGGTGCAGCGGGCGTTGTCGGTGGCGCTGACCGGGCGTACCGCACTGGTCATCGCCCACCGGCTCTCCACCGTCCGCGACGCCGACCAGATTCTCGTGCTCGACGAGGGCCGGATCGTGGAGCGCGGCCGGCACGACGAGCTGGTGGCCGTCGGCGGCCTGTACGCCGAGCTGTACCGCACCCAGTTCGCGGTCACCGACTCGCCCGCGCCCCACGCCGAGGCCGAGCAGCCCGAGCCGGTGGTGACCACCGTGCCGATGGGCACCTACGTCGCCCACGAGGCCATGCCCCCGGCCGCTGCCAACTAGCGGACCGGCCAGGCGGCGCTCCCGGTGCCGGCCGAGCCGGCGGCGGCCCCGCCGGCACCGGGCCGACGCCTAACCCGTGACGACCGCGGCGCGCAGCTCGGCGAACGCGGCACCCAGCGTCTCCGGGGTGAAGTGGGCGTTCAGACCGCTCGGGTTGGGCAGCACCCAGAGCCGGGCCGCCGCGAGCGTCTCCGCCTGCGGCCCGAACGCCGCCTTGGGCCGGGCGAACCCGATCCGGTACGCGGTCACCCCGACCACCGCCACCCAGCGCGGCCGGTAGTGCTCGACCTTCGCGGTGAGCGTGGCGGCGCCGTCGACCAGTTCGTCGGCGGTGAGTTCGTCGGCGCGGGCACTGGCCCGGGCCACCATGTTGGTGATGCCGAGGCCCAGCGCCGGAAGCGTGTCCTGTTCGCTGGGGTGCAGCAGCCGCGGCGTGAAGCCGCCCCGGTGCAGGGCGGGCCAGAACCGGTTGCCCGGGCGGGCGAAGTGCCAGCCGGTGGCCGCCGACCACAGGCCCGGGTTGATGCCGACGAACAGCACGTCCAGACCGGGTGCGATCACGTCGGGCAGCAGCCGGTCGGCCGCCGCCGCGAGCTGCTCACGGCTGGGCCGGGGGTGGCGGCGGGCGGGCGTCCCCGGTCCCGGCGCCGCCTCGGGCCGCTTACCGGCCGGTCGCCGCCGATCGCTCACCGGCCCACCGACCCGGGAAGCCGGCCGGGCGGCGCCGCCGGCGCGGGAAGTCCGGCCACTGTCACAGCCCGCGCAGCGCGCCGCCGTCGACCGGGACGGTGATCCCGGTGACGTACCCGGCGGCGGGGGAGAGCAGGAACGCGGCCACCTTTCCGAACTCCGCCGGGTCGCCGATGCGCCGGAGCGGGATCGCCGCCTCGGCCTGCGCGCGGGCCCGCTCGGGGTCGCCGGAACCGGCCAGCAGCTCCCGGTTGCGGTCGGTCATGATCCGTCCCGGCAGCAGGCTGACCACGCGTGCGCCGCGCGGGCCGAACTCGTCCGCCATGTCCTTGGCCACGCCGGCGAGGCCCGGCCGCAGGCCGTTGGAGATGCCGAGACCGGGCAGCGGTCCGCGTACCGAGGTGGACAGCACCAGCCCGATCGCGCCGCCGTCGGTGAGTGCTCCGGCCACTGTGCGTGCGAGCCGGACGCTGCCCAGGAAGACCGTCTCGAACGACTCGCGCCACTGCTCGTCGGTCACGGTGGCGGCGGTGCCCGGCGGCGGGCCACCGACCGAGATCAGCGCGCCGTCGAGGCGGCCGAAGTGTTCGCGGGCGGCGGCGACGAGCCGCTCCGGGGTGGCGGGGTCGGTGAGGTCGGCGGTCAGCCCGATTGCGTGCCGCGGGCCGCCGAGCGCCTCGATCGCGGCGGCCACCCGTTCCGGGGTACGCGCGGAGATGACCACCCGGGCGCCGTCGGCGACGAGCTGTTCGGCGGTGGCGAAGCCGAGGCCGCCGGAGGCGCCGGTGAGCACGTACACCCGGTCGCCGAGTCCGAGATCCATGCACCGATCCTGCCGTACCGGCGGGTGCCTGTCAGCGTGGGGCGGGCCGCAGCAGGCGTACCCGGCCGGCGACCTGAACCGCGACGGCGCCGCCGGTCCGGGCCAGGGCCGGCAGGCGGCGCGGCCGGGGCGGGCGGCGGCCGTCGTAGCGGCTCGCCGCCTCGCGCACGGCCAGCTCGTCCGCGCCCAGCGGCGGCAGCGCGTCCCGCTCGCGCAGGTCGCGGGCCAGGTCCCAGCCGTCGCGCAGCGACCCGTTCGTGGGGCGGCCGTCGGCCCAGGCGGCGAACGCGGCCGGCCAGCCGGGGCCGAGACCGGCGGCGAGCAGCGGCCAGTGCCGGGCCACGTCGCCGGCCCGCTTGCGCAGCAGCGCCCGGCGGGCCGCCTCGACCGGCGCCGGGGTGAAGCCGGCCGGCAGCGGCCCGCCGGCCACCAGTGCGGCGACCAGCTCGGCCTGCCGGGCCGCCAGGTCGCCGCTCACGTGACCACCGGGTGGCCGGACGCGGCGGCCAGCGCGTCCAGTTCGCCGCGCAACTCGGCGGCGGGCGGGTAGTGCCCGTCGCGTTCCAGCAGCAGCGCGGGCGGCCGGCGCCTGGTGCACAGCTCGCGGACCAGGTCCAGCACGGCGGCGGGCACCGGGTCGGTGTGCGTGTCGTGGTAGAAGCCGCCGTGCTCGGCGCCGCCCGCGACGTGCGCGTAGGCGATGCGCTCCAGCGGCAGCCGGTCCAGCAGCGCGGCCGGGTCACCGCCCCGGTTGCGGGCGTTGGCGTGCACGTTCGCCACGTCGAGCAGCAGCAGCGCGCCGGTGGCGTCGAGGATCTCGGTGAGGAAGTCGGCCTCGTCCAGTTCGTCGTCCGGCCAGTCGAACAGCGCCGCGATCGGTTCCAGGGCCAGCGGCACCGGCAGTTCCGCCTGCGTCCGCCGCACGTTTGCCACCACCGCCGTGACCGCCTCGCGGCTGCGCGGCAGCGGCAGCAGGTGACCGGCCTCGAGGCCGCCGGCCCGCACGAACGCGATGTGCTCGCTCACCAGCGGCGCGTCCAGGGCCGCGGCCACCCCGGCCAGGTGCGCCACCCGGGCCCGGTCGACCGGCTCCGCGCCGCCGAGGGACAGCCGCACCCCGTGGGGTACGACGTCCACGCCGCGTTCGCGCAGCTCGGCGAGCCCGTCCGGGAGCGGCCCGGCGGTCGCGACCGCCTCCGCGACCACCTCGACGAAGCGCAGCCCCGGCAGGCCGGCCACGAAGCCGGCGATCTCGGGGCGCCAGCCGATGCCGACGCCGGACGGGCCGGTCATCCGCCGCACCCGCCTCCGCCGCAGCCACCGCCTCCGCCGCAGGAGCTGCCGCCTCCGCAGGAGCTGCCGGCGGTCGCCCCGCCGCCGCAGGAGGTGCCGGAGCTCGCGCCGCCCGCGTTGCCCATCGCCTGCCGCTGGATCTCGGCCTGCTCCGCGAAGCCCGGATCCATCGTCCAGAGCGTGGCGGTGCCGAACAGCGCCACGCCCAGTGCCACCTCGGTCGGACCGTACGTGGTGTACGCGGGCCCGGCGGCCGGCCGCAACCAGGTGTGCCGGCGGCGCATGTCGTTCAGCGCGGCGGTGGCCGCCCGGGTCCGCCACGGCACGCGATTGAGCAGCAGGAACGCGAGGCCGAGCGGGAACAGGCTGAGCAGCAGCCAGCCGGTGGGCCGATCGTTGAGCATCCCGGAGATCGCGCGCACGATGCCGATCGCCAGCAGGGCTCCGATCAGGAGCGCGCCGCGCCGCAGCGTCCGGCGCCGCTCCTGGTCCAGGGCCAGGCCCCGGCGGACCAAGCCGTCGCGCAGCTCGTCGAGGGCACGCCGTACCCAGTCGTCGGCCGCCAGGTCCCGGGTGCGCAGACCGCGGCTCGCCGCGTGGTGGACCGCCTGGTCCAGCGGGGTGGCCCCGGCCGGCAACGGGCCGCCGGTGGTGAGCCGCCGGTCCGGTCGTACGCCGACCGCGCCCGCGTGGCGCAGCCCGCCCAGCGCGGCCCAGACGGCGAGCTGGTCGCCACCGTTGAGGTAGGCGACCTGCTGCGGCCCCAGGTCGCCGTGCACGTTCACCGGCGTGCCGGCGAGCATCCGCCGCCGGTAGACGACCGCGCCGATGACCAGGACGACGGCGAGCAGGAGGTACCAGCGCAGGAATACGGGGCCGGGGATGCCCCAGGTGTCGGAGGGGGTCATCGTCTGCTCCTGTCGCGAGGAGGGGTCGCGGCTCATTGTGGAGCAGGCGCGCCAGAGTCGATCTCCTGGCGGGGCGTAGTTACCGGACCGAGACCGGCACCGGCTCAGTGCCGGCGGACGGCCTCCTCGACCAGGTCGAGCACCCGGGCCAGGTCGCCGGCCGGCCGGCCCATCGCCAGGTGCAGCACGAGCCCGTCGTAGGCCAGCTCCAGGAACTGGGCCAGCACGTCGATCGGCACGTCGTCGCGGAGCACACCCGCCTCGCGCTGCCGCAGCAGGCGCTCCCGGGTGGCCGCGGCGATGGCCTCGGAGCGCTCCGCCCAGCGCTTGGCGAAGGCGGGGTCGGTGCGCAGCCGGCGGGAGACCTCCAGCTGGCTGCCGAGCCAGCCGGTGGTGTCCGGCGAGACGGCCCGGGCGAGCAGGTCGCGCATGACCTGCACCAGGCCGTTACGGGCCACCGTCTCCACCATCGCGGCGGCGTCGTCCTCGGCCACGGCGAGGAACAGCGAGTCCTTGTCGCGGAAGTGGTGGAAGATCGCGCCACGGGACAGGCCGGTGGCCTCCTCCAGCCGCCGCACGGTGGCGCCCTCGTAGCCGTGCCGGGCGAAACACGCCCGCGCCGCCGCGAGGATCTCCTGCCGGCGCGCGTCGAGCTGGTCCTGACTTACTCTGGGCACGAACGGATCGTCGCAGGTGGAACCGCGTGATGCAAACCGTACGTACGGCTTGAGATGCGATTCCGGATGATCATTCGCGCGACGCCGAGTGGTTAGGATCGGCGCGTGACCGCCCCGCCCGCGCACCCGCTCACCGTCGCCGCCGTCCAGGCCCAGCCCGTCCCCGGCGACGTCGCCGGCAACGCCCGTGCCGCCGCCCGCCTCGTCGGCCGGGCCGAGGGCGCCCGCGTCGTGGTGCTGCCCGAGCTGTTCCTGCCGGCGTACCACCCGCCGACGCTCGGCGCCGACCCGGACGCCACGGACGTCGCGGCCGACGCCGACGGCCGGGTGGCCGACGCCCGGCTGGACCCGCTGCGGACCGCCGCCGCCGACGCTGGCGCCGCGGTGGTCATCGGCGCCGCCGTCCGCCACCCCGACCGGCGGCGCACCATCTCCTCGCTCGTCGTGGACGCGGCCGGCACGGTCACCGCCGCGTACGACAAGCAGCAGCTCTGGAGCGGCGAGCGGGAGCTGTTCGACGCCGGTCGCCGGGGCGCCACGCTCGAGGTCGACACGTGGCGGCTGGGCCTGGGCGTCTGCTACGACGGCTGTTTCCCCGAGCACGCGCGGGCCGCCGCCGGTGACGGCGCGCACGGCTACCTCTGCCCGAGCGGCTACCTGGCCGGCTCGGCGCACCGCCGCGACCTCTACTACGCCGCCCGCGCGCTGGACAACACCATGTACGTGGTGTTCGCCAACGCGGTCGGCGGCACCGATCCCTGGCGCTTCAACGGCGGCGCGGCGGTGTACGACCCGGAGGGCCGGCCGTTGGCCCGGGGCGCCGACACCGGCGAGGACGTGCTGGTGGCAACGCTGGACCCGGATGCGCTGGCGGCCACCCGCGCGGCGCACACGATGCTGCTGGACCGTCCGCTCGACGCCGGGGCGGCGCGCGCCGTCCTCGTGGCCTGATCGTCGTGGGGGAGCCCTCGGCCCTGTCGGTGCTCCGAGCGTTACCGTAGGGTGCCCAAGTGCCGTTGCTCCTGCTCGATCTGGACAACACCCTGCTCGACCGCGACGGGCCGTTCCGCGCCTGGGGAGAACGCTTCCTGGACGGCATCGGCGCGCCGCCGGCCGACCTCGACTGGCTGGTGTCGGTGGACGCGGACGGGCTCACCAACAGGTGGGACGTGGCGGATGCGATCCGCGACCGGTACGCGCTGCGCATCCCCTCGATCGACCTGGTCGACGAGCTGCACGACGGCGTGGTGGCGCACATGCGGCTGGACCCGCTGGTGGCCTGCGCGCTGCGGATCGCCGCCGACGCGGGCTGGGTGCCGGTGGTGGTCACCAACGGCGCGTCCCGTCAACAGGACGCCAAGATCCGCAAGACCGGCCTGGACCGGTACGTCGCCGACTGGGTGATCTCCGAGGAGGCGGGCGTCAGCAAGCCCAACCCGAGGATCTTCGCGCTCGCCGCCCAGCGGGCCCGGATGCCGCTGCGCGGCGCGTGGGTGGTGGGCGACAGCCCGGAGGCGGACATCGGCGGCGCGACGGCGGTGGGCCTGCCCAGCGTCTGGCTGCACCGGGGACGCCGCTGGTCCGACCCGAGGTTCGCGCCCACCCGGATCGAGGACGGGCTGATCGCCGCCGTCGCGGCCGTCCTGGCCGGCTGACCGCGCGCACGACGGCGCAGCGACAAGGGCACGGCGGGCCCGGACGGAAAATCCGTTTGACCCGCACCGGGCAGGGCCACGAGCATGGTGCCGCGCGAGTGCGCAGCCGGGGTGTGCCCGGTCGAGGAGAGGAGGTCGGTCATGGCCGTCTTCGCAGGGTCGTTCCACCTGCCTCCACCAGCCTCGATCGAAGGACAGATCCACCCGTGCGCGATCACGACTTCCCGGCGCCGCAGCGCCGTGGCCGCGGCAAGAGCCGCTTCGACGACGACGAACCCGACTTCCTGAAGCGGGGGCGGCACACCCCGCCGACCCTCACCGACCCGGACGCCGAGCCCGAGGCGGAGGACGCCTGGTCCTCCTGGGACCAGGCCGTCCACGGCCCCGAGCCGCACCCGGACTGGCTGGTCACCGAACTGGCCGCCCGGGACACCGAGCTCGGGGTGCTCAAGACCGGCAAGGAGGCGGACGTCCACCTGGTCCGCCGGGCCGTGCCGGGCACCGACCGGAGTTGCCTGCTCGCGGTCAAGCGCTACCGCGACGCCCAGCACCGGCTGTTCCACCGCGACGCCGGTTACCTGGAGGGCCGCCGGGTGCGCCGGTCCCGTGAGATGCGGGCGATGACCGGCCGCACCGCGTTCGGCCGGCAGATGATCGCCGGGCAGTGGGCGGCGGCCGAGTTCGCCGCGCTGTCCCAGCTCTGGGAGATCGGGTCCGCCTCCGGGCGGATCGCGGTGCCCTATCCGGTGCAGCTGCTCGGCACCGAGCTGATGCTGGAGTTCGTCGGCGACGCCGGGGCGGGGGAGGCCGCGCCGCGGCTGGCCCAGACCCGGCCCGACGCCGGCGAGCTGCGTGACCTGTGGGAGCAGCTCGTCGAGGCGCTGACGGTGCTCGCCCGCGCCGGGTACGCACACGGCGACCTGTCCCCGTACAACCTGCTGGTGGACGCGGGCCGGCTGGTGATGATCGACCTGCCACAGGTGGTCGACGTGGTGGCCAACCCGCAGGGGGCCGACTTCCTGGCCCGCGACGTGCGGGTGGTGGCCGCCTGGTTCACCGCCCGCGGGATGCCGGCGACGGTGACCGACCCGGCGGCGCTGACCGAGGCGCTGCTGCGGGAGGCGGGGCTGCGCTGACCGGCCGGCGTCCCGGGCGGGAGACCGCCCGGGACGCCGGTCCGGGTCACTGCAGGTAGCGCTCGACCTCCGGCACCGGGCGTTCGCCCTGGGCGTCCGGGTCGCCGTGCGCCTGGCGGGCGGCCCGGCGGCGGCGCAGCAGGTCCCAGCACTGGTCCAGGGACTCCTCCAGGGCGCGCAGCCGCTCCCGCGCCTCGTCGTCGGTGCCGGCCTCGTGCTGCTGCGCGTCGGCGCGCAGCCGGTGCTCCTCGTCGACGAGTTCCGAGATCCGGCTCAGGATGGTCTTGTCGTCCATGCCCGAAGCTTGGCACAGCGGACGGGTCCGCGCCCGCGTTCTGGCGGCGTCCGCGCAGAGGTGAGCGTCGCTCGCGCTCCGCAGCGACCACTGTGTACGCGAGTGACGCATATCCCACTGGCTCCATTCTCGACAAAGAGATTGTTGTTACGTGAAATATCCTCTGACCTGCCTTTTGATCTGCGACTCAGGATGGCATGCTCACGGGCAACGTCACGGGTCGATACGGAGTCGCGACCCTGAGTCAACCGAGGGAGCGTTCAGGTGCCCGAACCAACGGACACAACGAGGCCCACCGGCCGACCCCGGACCGTGCCGCTGCGGCAGATCCTGCCCGCGGTGCTCCGCGACCCCGCCCGGGCGCTCATCGACATCGGTAACCGTACCGAAGGCGAACTGGTCCGGCTCAACCTCGGTTCGTTCCGGCCCTACCTGGTCACCCACCCGAAGCACGTGCAGCACGTCCTGCGTGACCGGGCGGACAACTACGAACGAGCAGGTGACGGGCTGTTCTGGCGCCCGGTCAAGCGGCTGTTCGGCGAGGGCATCCTCGGCGAGGGGCAGATCTGGTCGGCCAGCCGGCGGATGCTCCAGCCGATGTTCACCGCCAAGCGGGTGGAGGCGCTCGTCGACGGGATGGCCGACGCGATCCGCGACGCGGTCGACGAACTGGACGAGCCGGCCCGCGCCGGCCGGCCGGTCGACATCGGCGTGGAGCAGGCGCGCATCGTCAGCCGGGCGATCATGAAGGTACTGTTCGCCGACCGGATCTCGGTGCCGGACGCGATGCGGGTGATCGAGGCGCAGGACCGCATCGCCACCGCCGTCATCCCCCGGATCATCGTCCCGTTCGCGCCGCTGTCCCTGCCGATGCCGGGGGACCGCACGTTCGCCCGCGCCGTCCGCATCGTCGACGACGTGCTGGTGCCGATCGTCCGCGAGACGCGGGAGTCCGCCGACCAGGGCGACGACGTCATCTCGACGCTCTGGCAGGCGCGCACCGACGACGGACGCCAGCTCGACGAGCGGCAGGTCCGCAACGACACGGTGGCCATGTTCGCCGCCACCACCGAGACCACCATCAACGTGCTGACCTGGGCCTGGCCCCACCTGGACCAGCACCCGGAGGTGGCCGAGCGGCTCTACGCCGAGATCGACGAGGTGGTCGGCGGCGAGCCGGTACGCCGCGAGCACCTGAGCCGGCTCACCTACACCCGGATGGTGCTGGACGAGCTGCTGCGGCTCTACCCGATCGGGTGGATCATCCCGCGCCGCGCTGTCGACGGCGACGTCATCGACGGCGTCCCGATCGAGCCCGGCGCCACGATGGCGGTCAGCCCGCTGATCACCCAGCGGATGCGGCAGTTCTGGGACCGCCCGGACGAGTTCGACCCGGAGCGGTTCCGCCACGAGCGGGTCCGCGCCCGGCACCGGTACGCCCACTTCCCGTTCGGCGGCGGCCCGCACCAGTGCCTCGGGATGTACCTGTTCTACCTGGAGGCACAGCTCATCCTCGCCACCATGCTCAGCCGCTACCGGTTCCGGCTGCACCGCACCGGCGTACCCGGACTGCGGCTGGCCGCGGCGTTGCGGCCGCGCGAGCGGGTCGAGCTGACGCTCGTCGCGGCCGGGCGGACGGAGGGGGCATGACCGACGGCGTGACACCTGATCCGCTCGCCGTCGCCGCCGAACAGGGCCGGGTCTGCGCGCTCGCCGCGCAGGGCCAGCGCGGCCTGCGCAAGGCCGCCGCCGCGCACCCCGAGCTGTTCCCGGGTGACCCGTTCGACGCGACGCTGTTCAGCAGCATCGCGCAGGCGATGGCGTTCAGCGCCCCCTGGCACAGCGCCGCCGAGCTGGCGGTGACCAACCGCGCGGTGCTCTGGGGCTTCGCCGTCGACTGGCTGGTCGACCACCAGGCCACCAGCCGGGCCGAGGTCGACCGGATCATCGGCGTCTGCCTGGACGTGCTCGACGGCGCCGGCGCCGGCGATCCGCTGGGCCGGTTCCTGGCCGAGCTGCGCGACGACGTCGCCGCCGCGCCCGCCTGGCCGGCGCTGCGCGGCCTCTGGCGGGACACGATGGCCCGCACCCTCGACGCGATGGCCCGCGAGTGGGGCTGGCGGCGTACCGGCCGCCCCACGCTCGCCGACTACCTCGCGAACGCCGACAACCTCGCCGCGACGGTGGTGAACGTGGCGCACTGGATCCACACCGGATCGGTGAGCGACGCCGCCACGCTGGCCCGGCTGATCGAGGTCAGCGACGAGGTGCAGCGGGCCCTGCGCCTGGTCAACGACCTCGGCACCCACCGCCGCGACGCCGAGTCCGGCGACCTCAACGCGCTGCTGCTGGTCGACGACCCGGCCGAGGTCGAGCAGCGCTTCGCCGAGCAGGTCGAGCACTGCCGCGTCCTGCTGGCGAAGCTGGCCGGTGAGGTGCCGCGGGAGGCCGACTTCCTGTCCCGGCAGCTCGGTTTCACCACCGGCTTCTACCGGCACACCGACTTCTGGGGCGTGCGGTGACGCTGACCGCCCGACCGGTGCCCGCCACCCGGTCCGGGACCACGCGTGACCTGATCGCCGCGCTCGACGGCGAACCGGAGGGGCAGACGTCACCGTCGGTCTACGAGACCGGGCGGCTGGTCACGCTCGCGCCGTGGCTCGACGGCCACGACCGGCGCCTGGCCTGGCTGCTGGACCGGCAGCGCCCGGACGGCGGCTGGGGCGGCCCCGGCGGGTACGCGCTGGTCCCGACGTTGAGCGCGGTCGAGGCGCTGCTGGCCGAGCTGCACCGCGACGGGCCGTCCGCCGCGCCGTCCGCCGCCGTCCACCGGGGACTGGCGTACCTGGCCGGGGCGCTGCGCGACGGCGCTCCGCCGGACCTGCCGGCCACCGACCTGATCGTGCCCGCGCTGCTCGCAGCAGTGGACCGGCACCTCGACGGGCCGGCCGGGCCGCCACCCGGGCTGACCGAGTGGGCCGGCCGGCCCCGCCTGCCGCTGCCGGCCGGTCTCGACCCGGCCCGCCTGACCCGGGTACGCGGACTGCTCGCCACCGGGCGGCCCGTGCCGGAGAAGCTGGCGCACGCCCTGGAGGTGGCGGGTGAGCTGGCGTACCGCGCGCCCGGGGTGCGTCCCTCGGCGAGCGGCGCCGTCGGCGCCTCACCGGCCGCCACCGCCGCCTGGCTGGGCGGGCCGGAGCCCGGACCCGCGCTGGACTACCTGAACGCTGTCGCCCGCCCCGGCCCGGTGCCCTGCGCGAGCCCGATCACCGTCTTCGAACGGGCCTGGGTGCTCGGCATCCTGGTCCGGGCCGGCGTGCCGGTCGGCGCGCCCGAGCCGGTGCTGACCGAGCTGCGCGCCGCCGTCGGGCCGTCCGGCGCGGCCACCGCGCCCGGCCTGCCCGCCGACGCCGACACCACGGCGGTCACGCTCTACGCCCTGGCCCGGCTCGGCCGCGCGCCCGGTGTCGCGTCGCTGGCCGGATTCGACACCGGCCGGCACTTCTGCACCTGGCCCGGGGAGGACGGTGCCTCGCTGACCACGAACGCGCACGTGCTCGACGCGCTCGGCGAGCAGCCCAGCGGTCCCGGCGTCACCGGCGCCCGGCGCCGCGTCACCGACTGGCTGCTGGACCGGCAGGAGCCGGACGGGCGGTGGGAGGACCGCTGGCACGCCTCGCCGTACTACGCCACCTACGCGGTGCTGCTGGCGCTGGCCGACCACGCGCCGGACGGCGCGGCGCGTGCCGCCGTCGAGCGGGGCGTCGCCTGGTTGCTGGACACGCAGCGCCCGGACGGCTCCTGGGGACGGTGGGACGGCACCGCCGAGGAGACTGCGTACGCGGTGCTCGCCCTGGCCGACGCGGGCCGGCCCGGTGACCCCCGGATCATGTCGGCGCTGGCGCGGGGACGTCGTCGACTGTCCGAGCTGGACGGATGCGACGACGAACCGGCACTATGGCACGACAAGGACCTCTACCGCCCGACGCGGATCGTGCGCGCCGCGGTGCTGGCGGCCTCGGCCGCGCCGGGGCGGCCCGGTCCGGGGCCGCACCTACCATGATCAGGATCGCTTGAATGAGGTTCCCGACGGCTGCTAGCGTGCGCCGGAGTCGATCGGATGTCGGACCGACCGAAGACCGGGCCAGGACGGTGTGATGGGTTCCCGCAGTACGAATCTCCGTACGAAGATCATCGCGCTGCTGGCGTCGCTGACCGCGCTCTGGGCGTTCGCCGCGTGGGTGACCGTACGGGACGGGTTCAACCTGCTCGGCGTGCAGACGCTCAACGCGCGCGTCTTCGAACCGAGCGACCCGCTGCTGCAGGAGTTGCAGGCCGAGCGACGGCTGTCGCTGCGCTACCTCGGTGAGTCCGACCCGGGCCGGTTGCAGGAGCTGGAGGCCCAGCGCGCGCGGACCGACGGCACCGCGACCGCACTGTGGCGCTCGGTGCGGGACTGGCGCACCGAGATCCCGGCCAGCGAGGAGCTGATGCAGCGGCTCGACGAGCTGAAGACCGAGCTGGACCAGCTCGGTCAGGTACGCGCCGAGGTCAGCCGCAAGACCATCGACCGGACCACCACGCTCATCGCGTACGACGAGGCGGTCGACGGGATCTTCGCCGTCTTCGACGCCCTCGGCGGCCTCGACGACGACGAGATCGCCAAGGACACCGCCGCGCTCATCGACCTCAACCGGTCCCGGGAGCTGCTGTCCCAACAGGACGCGCTGATCACCGGCGCGATCGCGGCCAACCGGATCACCGTCGGCGAGCAGACCGCGTTCGCCCGGCTGGTCGGCGCGCAGTGGTTCCTCGCCGACCGTACCGCCCGGGAACTCGCCCCCGGTGACCGTGCCCGCTTCGACCGGATGGTCGAGGGCGACGCGTTCCAGCAGCTCCGCACGCTCCAGGACCAGGTGCTCGCGGCCAAGGGCGCCGAGGTGCGCCCGCCGGTGACCGCCGCGGCGTGGCAGGCCGCCGCCGAGAAGGCGATGGCCGACCTGCGCGAGGTGATCCTCGCCGGCGGTGAGGACATCGTGTCCCGGGCCACGCCGGTCGCGATCGGCGTCATCGTGCGGCTGGTGCTCGCCGCCGGTCTCGGCCTGATCGCCGTCATCGCCTCCGTGGTCGTCTCGATCACCACGGCCCGGGCGCTCGTCCGCCAGCTCGAACGGCTGCGCGAGGCCGCCTTCCAGCTGGCGCACGAACGCCTGCCGAGCGTGGTGGAGCGGCTGGGCCGCGGCGAGGAGGTGGACGTCGCCCGCGAGGCGCCACCGTTGCAGTTCGGCGACGACGAGATCGGTCAGGTGGGTAAGGCGTTCAACGTCGTGCAGGAGACCGCCGTCCGGACCGCCGTCGAGCAGGCCGAGCTGCGCCGCAGCGTACGCGACGTGTTCCTCAGCCTGGCCCGGCGCACTCAGGCGCTCGTGCACCGGCAGCTCACGCTGCTGGACGCGATGGAGCGGCGGGAGCACGACGCCGAGGAGCTGGAGGACCTGTTCCGGGTCGACCACCTGGCCACCCGGATGCGACGCAACGCGGAGAACCTGATCGTCCTCTCCGGCTCGACGCCCGGCCGGGCCTGGCGGCGCAACGTCCCCATGGTCGACGTGGTACGCGGCGCGGTCGCCGAGGTCGAGGACTACACCCGGGTCACCGTGCGCCCGCTCGGCGACGTGTCGCTGACCGGCCGCGCCGTCGGTGACGTCATCCACCTGCTGGCCGAGCTGATCGAGAACGGACTCTCCTTCTCCCCGCCGCAGACCACTGTGGAGGTCCGCGGCCAGCTCGTGGCGAACGGCTTCGCCATCGAGATCGAGGACCGCGGCCTCGGCATGAGCGCCGACGAGATGGCCGCCGCCAACGCGCGCATCGTCGACCGGTCCGAGCTGAACCTCGCCGACGCGGCCCGGCTCGGCCTGTTCGTGGTCAGCCGGCTCACCGAACGGCACGGCGTCAAGGTGCAGCTCAAGGAGTCCGCGTACGGCGGGACCACGGCAGTGGTGCTGATCCCGCGTGAACTGATCACCGCCGACGGTGCCGACGCGTCCGACGCCCTCCCCGCCCCCGGGACGGTCCTGCCCGCGCCGGACCCGGCGCGGAACACGCCGGCCGAGGACGGCACCGAGCCGGCGACCACGTCCGGCCCGGACGGCGGCACCGAACCCGACCAGCCCGCCGAGCCCGCCCCGCAGGTGCCGGAGCCGGTGGCGCGGGCGCCCCGGCTGACCCCGTCCGGGCTGCCGGCGCGTACCCGCAAGCGGCAGCCCGCGGTGGCCGGGCCCACCACGGAGCTGGCGGTGGTGGAGCGGCGGCCCGCCGCCACGACCGACGCCGCAGCGGAGCCGGAGCCGGAGGACGCGCCGGTCACCGACGCGGGGCTCCCGGTCCGGGTACGCCAGGCCAGCCTCGCGCCGGAGCTGCGACACGACCAGAGCGCGGTGGACGACGACGACACCGCCGACGACGACACGGCGCGTGCACCGGAGCAGGTGCGCCGGATGATGAGCTCCTATCAGAGCGGCACGCGACGCGGCCGTACCGATGCCGCGCGCTTGCTCGGCGGAGCGCAGGGGGCCGGCGGTGCGCCGGCCGACGCGGACGAGCAGGTTACCTGACCGGGACGTCGACGCGACGGAAACCGGAAGCTGACGGCACACCAGCCGGGAAGATGAGGACGACGAGTGGCGCAGAAGACGGCTTCGAGCGCGGATCTGACGTGGCTGCTGGATGACCTGGTCGGCCGGGTCAAGCAGGCGGAGCACGCCGTGGCGCTCTCCACCGACGGACTGTTGATGGCCTCGTCCCGCGGATTGAGCCGGGACGACGGCGAGCACCTGGCGGCCATGGCGGCGGGCATCCAGAGCCTCGCCCGGGGCGCGGGCAAACGGTTCGGTGGCGGGCAGGTGCAGCAGACCATCATCGAGATGCAGTCCTCCTTCCTGTTCGTCACAGCGGCCGGCCGCAACGCCTGCCTGGCGGTGCTGGCGTCGGAGGACGCGGACGTCGGCCTGATCGCGTACGAGATGGCCATGCTCGTCACCCGGGTCGGCCGGTTCGTCGCATCACCGACCCGGGAACAGCCCCTCGGCGAGAACGCGGCACGATGACCGGCCGGGGGGACTCCGCGGAGCAGGAGTGGGTGGACGACCACGCCGGCCCGGTGGTGCGCCCGTACGCGGTGACCGGAGGCCGGGCCCGCCCGGTGACCGGTACGTTCGACCTGATCTCGCTGGTCACCTCGACCCGCACAGATGTCGGGTCGGAGTCCGGGCTGGGCCCGGAGCACGTGGCGATCGTCGGCCTCTGCCAGCGGATCCTCTCCGTGGCCGAGATCGCCGCCCATCTCGACCTGCCGGTGGGCACGGTCCGGGTCCTCCTCGGAGACCTGGCCGCCCGCAGCCTGGTACAGGTACGCGAGCCGCGCGCGACCACCGCCGGCCTTCCCGACGAGCACGTTTTCGAGGCGGTTATCAATGGACTACGGGCGCTCTGAGCGGCCGGCGGGCGCCGCTCCGCTACCCACCGCGATCAAGATCCTGATCGCGGGCGGGTTCGGCGTCGGCAAGACCACCATGGTCGGCGCGGTCAGCGAGACCCGGCCGCTGCGGACCGAGGAGGTGCTCACCGAGACCGGGATCGGCATCGACGACCTGTCCGGTATCGAGGAGAAGTCGACCACCACCGTGGCGATGGACTTCGGCCGCATCACCATCAGCGACGACCTGGTGCTCTACCTGTTCGGTACGCCCGGGCAGGACCGGTTCTGGTTCGTCTGGGACGAGCTGGCGCTCGGCGCGCTCGGCGCGGTGGTGCTCGCCGACACCCGCCGGCTGGCCGACTGCTTCCCGTCGATCGACTACTTCGAGGGGCGCGGTACGCCCTTCGTGGTGGCGGTGAACTGCTTCGAGGGCGCCAAGAAGTTCCGTCTCGACGAGGTGCAGGCCGCGCTCGACCTCGACCCGGGCGTACCCGTGGTGCTGTGCGACGCGCGCAAGCGGGAGTCGGCCAAGGAGGTGCTGATCACGCTGCTGGAGCACGCCATGAAGCTGCGGGAGGCGCGCCGCCGCGCCGCCGAGGACTGAACTGTCACACATCGACGGGGGAGTGGCGATGACCGAGGTGAGCGTCCGGGCGATGAACCCGGACGAGTTCGACAGATGGCAGGACGAGCTGGCCGCCGGCTACGCGCGGGAGCACGTCACGGCCGGCAACTGGACGCCCGAGGAGGCGCTCGACCGGGCCCGGGAGGCCGCCGCCGGCTTCCTGCCGCAGGGCATGGCCACACCCGGCATGCTGTTCCTGGTCGGCGAGCTGGCAGACGGTTCACCGGTCGGCCGGCTGTGGATCGGGCTGACCCACCCGCGCGGTCTCGCCGACTGCGCGTTCCTCTACGACATCGAGGTGGCCGCCGGGCATCGGGGCCGGGGCCTCGGGCGGGCGCTGCTCGCGGCGGGGGAGCGGGCGGCCCGGGAGCACGGCGCCCGGGCGCTGGAGCTGAACGTCTTCGGCGCCAACGAGACGGCACGCAAGCTGTACGAGACGTCCGGCTACCGGGTGGTCACCCAGCAGATGCGCAAGGAGTTGCCCGCCTAGCGGCCGGCGTCACAGGCGGGTGGCGGTCCGGATCAGGGCGGCCAGCGCCAGGGACCGGCTGTGCGGCGGCCACGCGATCACAGTGGTCACCGCCGGGGCGTCCGGCACCGGCACGACGGTCAGGTCGGCGAGCAGCAGCGACCGGACCGACTCCGGCAGCACCACCACGGTACGGCCGAGCGCGATGAGCTGGAACAACTGGGCGTGGTCGCGGACCTCGGGGCCCGGACCGTCCGGATACGACCCGTCGGCCCGGGGCCAGCGCGGCATCGGCAGGCCGGACAGCGTCTCCACCTCGGCCATGAGGAGGTGCGGCCGCCGGGCCAGCGGATGGCCGGCCGGCAGGACCGCCACCTGCTGCTCGGTGACCAGTTCCTCGGTGTCCAGCCCGGCGGTCGAGTCGAACGGCAGGTGCAGCAACGCCACGTCGGCCCGCCCGTCGCGCAGCAGCCGTTCCTGCTCGCCGATGCCGCACAGCAACACCTCGACGGGGACGGCGTCCGGCTCGGCCGCGTACGCGTCGAGCAGTTTCGGCAGCAGTTCGCTCGACGCGCCCGCCTTCGTCGCCAGCACCAGCCCGGGGCCGCCGTTCGTGGCCTCGCCGGCGCGGCGGGTACGGCGGTCGGCGGCGTCCACGGCGTCCAGGGCGGCCCGGCCCTCGCGGAGCAGCACCGACCCGGCCGCGGTGAGCACGACGCCGCGGCTGTCCCGGTCCAGCAGCGTCACGCCGAGGCGCCGTTCGAGCTGCTGGATCGCGCGCGACAGCGGCGGCTGGGCGATGCCCAGGCGTCGCGCGGCGCGGCCGAAGTGCAGTTCCTCGGCCACCGCGACGAAGTAGCGAAGCTCCCGCGTCTCCATCCCGCCACCGTACCTCCGAATCGATACCCGCCAGGTATCGGCCGCTACCGAGGTGGTGTTGGAGGCCCGCTCGCCGCGCGGACAGGATCGAAACCATGAGCGAACGGACGATCGCGCTGGTGACGGGCGCGAACAAGGGAATCGGGTACGAGATCGCGGCGGGCCTGGGCGCGCTGGGCTGGCGGGTGGGCGTCGGTGCCCGGGACGAGCAGCGGCTCGCGGAGGCGGTCGCGAAGCTGCGCGCGGGTGGTGTGGACGCGTTCGGCGTACCGCTGGACGTGACCGACGACGCGAGCGTGGCCGCCGCCGCCCGGCTGCTGGAGACGGAGGCCGGCGGGCTGGACGTGCTCGTCAACAACGCGGGCGTGACCGGTGGCGTGCCGCAGCACCCGGGCGACGTCGACCTCGCGACCATCCGGACGGCGGTCGAGGTCAACGTGATCGGCGTGGTCCGGGTGACCGAGGCGATGCTGCCGTTGCTGCGCCGCTCGGCCTCGCCGCGGATCGTCAACATGTCCAGCGGCGTCGGCTCGCTGACCCGGCAGAGCGCCTCGGAGGGCGAACACCAGACCGGCCCGCTGTCGGTGGCGTACTCGCCGTCGAAGAGCATGCTCAACGCGGTGACCATCCAGTACGCGCGGGCGCTGGCCGGCACGGGCGTCCTGATCAACGCCGCCTGCCCGGGTTTCACCGCCACCGACCTGAACGACTTCCGCGGTGTGCGGACCCCGCAGCAGGGCGCGGCGATCGCGATCCGGCTGGCGACGCTGCCCGGCGACGGGCCGACCGGCGGCTACTTCGAGGACGCGGGCGTGATCCCGTGGTGAGTGCGGCGCGTCAGCACCACATGACCGGGTTGCCGGTCGCCACCGACGCCGCGCACAGCCGGCGCAGCGGCTCCACGATGTAGGCGAAGTCGCCGCCCGACCGGCTCCGGGACCGCACCGCGAGCCGTTCGGGCGGCGGCTCGCCGTGCCCGCCCACCGGCCGCATCGCCAGCACCGTCCGCGTCCCGCCGGCGGTGAACTCCACCCGGTCGCCGGGCAGCGGCCGCTGGCCGAACCGGACGGCCCGGAACAGCGTGGCGGGCGGGTCGGCGGTGTCGACAACGAAGAAGCCGTCCGGATCGACCCCGGCCCGGAAATCCGGGCCCAGCATGAACACCCCGTGGTAGCTCTCGACGTACTGCATCAGCACCCGGCCGGTCGCCTCGTCGATCAGCTCCACCTCGTCGGTGATCTGGTCGGTGCGCGCGAACGCGTCCAGCTCGGCGAGCGCGACCGCCGCCCGGTCGGCCGGCAGCGAGCCGCCGTTGAGGTTCGGGAGCGCGGTGGCGAGCGTCGGGAAGCGCTCCGGGCCGGCGGCGCGTAGCGCCTGCTGGAACAGCCGCACACCGGCCCAGTTGGACACGTGCTCGCTCGCCTGCTCCATGGCCTTGTGCGGGCACGCCTCCGCCTGCCAGGCGTCGAACGTGCGGTGCGCGGCCTCGTTGCCCTCCCACTGCAGCAACAGCGCGAGACAGCCCTCCTCGTCGATGCCGACCGGTTCGACCGGGCAGGGCGTGGCGAGGCCGTCCTGCCAGCACCGGCAGTACACGAATGCGTCGAGTCCCACGCCGGCACGCTACCGGCGGCAACCCGACGGCGCGTACCCGTTTCCGCCGGCTCGTTTCCGGCGGCTCGTCTTCGGGCGGCTCGTTTCCGTCGGTTCGTTTCCCGCCGGTCAGGTGACGGCGAGCAGCACGGCGTCTCCGCTCGCCGCCGCGTCTCGGTAGAAGTCACGCAGCCGGGTGAAGTTCGGCAGCAGGTAGCCGTCGAACTCGTCGTCGCCGTCGTCCCAGATGTGCGGGTAGATCTCGGCCTCCGACATGGCGGCCGGGTCGAAGCGGGCCCGCAGCGTCGCCTCGTCGATCGCGTCGAGCCCGGCGGCCACGGCGCGGACGGCGTCGGGCATGAGCAGCCGGGCCGGGCCCATGCCGAGGTCCGGGCCGATCGGGTCACCGCCGATGATCGCCGGCCCGGCGTCACCCCGGACCTCGTACGTGGTGCCGGTCAGCAGGTAGTGCAGCCCGTGCCACGCCTTGTCGAGATCGAGTTCGTCCGGCCCGCCCGGGAACAGGGTGCCGACCTTCTCCGGGTCGGCGAGGACCGCCGCCAGCTCCTCGGCGGACAGCCGGCGTGCGTAGAAGATCATGCCCATGGGGTTGCCTCTCGGGGGACCGGTGGGAATCGGCGGCAGCGTAGCGTGCGCGTGCGACAGGCATGGCACCATCGGCGCATGGCCACCGACACCCGGCACCTCAGCGTCCACATCGACCGGCCGGTCGCGGATGTCTACGCCTTCGCCGCCGACCCGGCGAACCTGCCCCGCTGGGCGCCGGGTCTCGGCGGCTCGGTCGTGCTCGTCGACGGCCACTGGTATGTGGACACGCCCGAAGGGCGGGCGCGGCTGACGTTCGCGCCGGCAAACGAGTACGGCGTGCTCGACCACGAGGTGCTGACGCCGTCGGGCGAGACGGTGTACGTGCCGTTGCGCGCGATCGCCGACGGCGACGCCACCGAGGTGGTGTTCAGCCTGCGGCGGATGCCCGGCATGAGCGACGCGGACTTCGAGCGGGACACCGCGCTCGTGGAGGCGGACCTGGCCCGGCTCAAGGCGGTGCTGGAGAGCGCCGCCGGCTGAGATGCGCGCGTGGTCGGTCCGGCGTGCCGGTCCGTGCCGCCGCCCGGAGAATGCCGTCGAGGCCCTCCTCGAACAGCAGGTCGTCGGCCCATCGGGCGTCGTCGAGATGGCCGGAGGTGCTGAGGGTCGGATAGGTGTCGGCGCGCGCGGCGATGTGGTCGCGGGCTGCGGCTCTCGCGCCCGGGTCCGCGGTCCGGCGCCACGTGGCCTCCGTGAGCGAGGCGCCGATGACGTAGTTGGCCAGCATTCTCGTGGCGACCGCGAGCTGAAGACCGTGGCAGCCGCCGCGCACGAGCGCCGACTGCAGGAACTCGGTGCGGGCCAGGACGTTGGGCCCGAGCATCGGACGACCGATGAGCCCGGGTGCCCAGGGATGGCGCAACATCGCGTCGCGCCAGGCCCGGACGAGGACGCGGATGTCCTCCATCCAGTCGTCGCCGGCGTCCGGGATCGGCACGTCGCCGAAGATGCGGTCGACGGCCAGGTCCAGGACGTCGTCCTTCGTCTTCACGTGCCAGTAGAGCGCGGTGGCGGTCACGCCGAGCCGCTGGGCGAGCAGACGCATCGTCAGGCCCTCGACGCCGTGCTCGTCCAGCGCTGTCACGGCGAATTCCACGATGCGCTCACGGGTCAGCGGCGGCTTACGCCGCGCCCGCGGCTGCTCTGCCCGCAGCCACACCGGTGTCGTCGCCGCACCGGGCTCGGTCGTGGTCATGGAGCCACTCTAGTTCACTGGACAGGCAGCTTAACAACGGTAAGCTGATTGAACAGACGAAAGTTCGGCCTCGACAGTGGGCAAGGAGGCTGCGCCGTGCCCCTGCTGCGGATCCACCTCGACAGCGACCCCACCACCGCCCGCCGCGTCCTCCACCTGCATCGCGAGGGCGGCATCCATCACGAGTCGCGGGAAGCCGCCCGGGAACAGGTGTGGCGCCAGGGCCGCACCCCGGCCGGTGACCCGGTCTTCGTCGGCATCACCAACGGCCGCCGCAACGTGCAACTGCTCTACGACGTCGAGGTCTACTCCGACACCGTTCCATGAGGACTCGTCGGTACTCACACCTGGCACGAATGGGAATTGCGACTCGGGCTCGGCCGGCGAAAGGAATTCGGCGCGCCCGTGCGCGAGCGTTCGATTCCAGGCAACGCAATCCGGCGGACGCAATTCGGCGATTCAGTCGCCGATCGCGTCCCGCATTCGTTCCCTCGTCCAGTATTCGGACGGATCGGTGGCGCCGGGGCTCGGGTTGTGCGTCGCGACCACCGGGCCGGGCGCCGGCCGCGCCGAGCCGCCGTCGCGCGCCGCGACGACCACGACGGCCGCGGCCACGGCGAGCGCCGCGACGGCGGCCGCGCCGAGCAGCACACGGTGTGACATGTCGCCTCCTCCGGGCCGTGGGGCCGGTGCCGGTCCGCCTGGTGCGCCGGGCGGCACACCAGGCGGACCGTCGTTCACCAGGTGTCGTTCGCGTACGTGTTGTAGAGCGTCCCCACCACCGCGGCGGAGAAGTACGGCGAGCCGTTCGTGTTCGAGCCGCTCGAGTAACTCATCACCCCGTGCACGTCACCGCGCCTGGTGGTGTTGTCGTAGCTGTAGTACCACGGACCACCGCTCGAACCGCCCCCGAAGCCGCAGTTCATCTCGATCCGGTTGCTGCCCGCGTCCCGCGACGTGCCCGAGCAGACCCACTGGATCTCGCCGCTGTCCTTGTTGCTCGGGTAGCCGAAGATGTCGTAGTGGTACGCCCGGCCGCCGCCGGTGAGCAGCCCGTTCGCGCCGACCGCGTCCACGATCGACCGGCTGCCGTAGACGAGCGCGACAGCCACGTCGTACTGCCGCTCGCGGGTGCTGATCCAGCCGCTGGGCACCGCGAGCGTGGACCAGTCCCAGGTGCCGTACGGCTGCGCGCCGTTGCGGTACGACGGCACGAACATCCAGTTCGCGGTGTGCCAGTCCCGGCCCGGCCCGTCGTGCACGCAGTGCGCGGCCGTGAAGACCATGTTGCGGGCCGGGCTGTTCACCACGCTCGCGGAGCAGTAGTGGCCCAGGCCGTCGGTCGAGCTGGTGTAGAAGATCTTCCCGACCGTGATCGACTCGTTCAGCTGGGTGCCGAAGCCGCTGCCGTCCTTCGGTGCCACCGCCTCGGCGAAGCGTCGCACCCGCTCCGCCACAGGGCTCTGGGTGACCGGGCCGGCGGACTTCTCCACCTCGTCGGCCGGGGTGGCCGCCGCCATGCGCTCGGCCGTCCAGTAGGCCCTGGCCTGCGTGGACGACCCCGCCTTGCGCTCGATCGACGTGACAGCGGCCGGAGCGGCCGTGCCCGCGGTGGTGCCGGTGCCGGCCAGCGCCGGAGCGCCGGCGAGGATCGCCGGCAGGATCAGGGCCGGCAGGGCCAGAAGTCTGATCGTCGTCTTCATGAAATCCTTCCCAGTGTTCGATTCCCGGATCGAAACTGGAGCGCCCCCGTTGTTCATCGCGATGTCGGCAACGTATCGACGGGCTTCGGAGCATGTCAACGAATCACGGGCGTCGATTGTTTGCAGTGTCGGATGTGCGATCGGGGAACATTATCGAATTCCAGTTCAGCACCTCCGCCAGGGTCTTCGGTCGCGGGTAGTAGCGCATCACGAGCGGGTCGCCGAGCATGGCAGCCACGTCGTCGAGGTCGTCGACGGTCATCGCTGGACTGGATCCGCTGGAACGAGGGCCTCTACCGCGGCCGTGGCTTCGGGCTGTGGGTGCTCAGGTCACGGGCGACAGGCGAGTTCGTCGGCGACTGCGGCCTCACTCCGCAGCCGGTGGACGGGGTGACGGAGGTCGAGGTCGGTTACCACCTGCGAACCGGGGTGCAGGGTCGCGGATTCGCCACGGAAGCGGCGGCCGCGTGTCGCGACCACGCGCGCGACCGGCTGGGCGTCGACCGCCTCGTCGCGATCATCCACCCCGACAACACGCCCTCGCAGCGGGTCGCGGAGCGGATCGGGCTGAGCTTCGAGCGTGCGACCACGTCCGAATCGGGGGATCCGGTGCACGTGTACGCCGCGCGCCTGGCCTGACCGGGCTCAGCGGCGGGTCGACGCCACGAACCGGGTCCACGCGGCCGGGGTGAAGGTGAGCACCGGCCCGGCCGGGTCCTTCGAGTCGCGGACGCCGACCACGCCGGGCAGGTTGCCGGCGACCTCGACGCAGTCGCCGCCGTTGCCACCGCTGCGGGTGCTCTTGCGCCACCGGGCGCCGCTCAGGTCCATGCCGCTGCCACTTCCCTCAGCAGTTCCAGGGTCCGCGCGCGGGGCAGCGCCTCGCCCCGGATGCGTTCCCACCGACGCTCCAGGGTAGCAATCTCCGAGGGCTGCTCGATGATCTGCGCGCGGGCCTGACTGTCCACATGCGCCACCCGGTTGCCGTCGCGCAGCTCCGCGATGACGAACGGCCCGTCCAGCCCGGGATAGGTCGGTGTGTCCACTGGCACCACGTGGAGCTGCACGTTCGGCAGCTCGGCGCAGGTGAGCAGGTGGGTCACCTGCGCGGCCATCAGCGCGCGGTCGCCGGCGGCGGCGCGGCGCAGCACCTGCTCGTCGAGCACCACGACGTACAGCGGCCCGCGCGGCCGGGTGAGGATGCCCTGCCGGTCCAGCCGGGCGGTGACCAGGTCGGTGACCTCGTCGGCGGTCAGCGGCTGGCCGATGAACGTGGCCCGGGCGTACGCCTCGGTCTGCAGCAGGCCCGGCACCCACGCCAGTTGGAAGGCTCGCAGCGCGACCGCCTCGCGTTCGATGTCCACCCACGGGCGGAACCAGACCGGCTCGCGGCGGCGGACCGCGTCCGGCCAGAGCGCCTCAATCGGCTGGCCCAGCAGGTTCGCCACGGTCGCGCGGTGCCGGCTCTGCGGGATGTGCCCCGGGTTCGCCCATCTGGCCACCGTCTTCGGATGCAGGCCGAGCCGCTCCGTCAGGCTCTCGGCGGTGTGGCCGGCGCTGGCCAGCGCGGTGACGAAAGCATGGTTCATGCCCGTTCCTCCCCGGAGCAAAAGAACCGTCCGAAGGAGATTACACAACGCTGTGTGATTGTTCGGGCACCCTCGGCACGGTTAAGGCGTGACCGAACCGACACCCACATCGGCGTACCCCCGGGTGGTGCTGCCGCTGACCGGCCACCGCGCGTGCGGTCCGGCCTGGCGCTGCGACCGCTGCGGCGAGCCCTGGCCGTGCCCGACCCTGCGGGCCGCGCCCACCGACGCGGCCCGCCGCGCCACGATGATCCCCGAGTTCTCCCGGCTCACCCGGCAGGCCATCCGCGACCTGCGCGGCCGGCCCGACGGCCCGGACCCGATCGCGATCGTGCGGCGTTTCCTGTGGTTCCTGCCGCTCACCGACGCGGAGGCACGCGCCGTCGCGCTCCGGCTGCGATGACCACGGTACGGCGAGGGCCGCTTCCCGCCGGAGCGGGAAGCGGCCCTGTGTCAGCCGTACGCGAATCAGCTCGCGATCATGCGGCGCAGCACGTACTGCAGGATGCCGCCGTGCCGGTAGTAGTCCGCCTCACCCGGGGTGTCGATGCGGACCACGGCGTCGAACTCCACACCGGTGTCGGTGGTGACCTTCACCGTGCGCGGGGTGTCGCCGTCGTTCAGCGCGGTGACGCCGCTGATCGAGAACGTCTCCGTGCCGGTCAGGCCCAGCGACTCGGCGGTCTCGCCGCCCGGGAACTGCAGCGGCAGCACGCCCATGCCGATCAGGTTCGAGCGGTGGATCCGCTCGTACGACTCGGCGATGACCGCCTTCACGCCCAGCAGCATGGTGCCCTTCGCGGCCCAGTCCCGCGACGAGCCCGAGCCGTACTCCTTGCCGGCCAGGATGACCAGCGGGACGCCCGCCTCCTGGTAGGCCATCGAGGCGTCGTAGATCGAGGTCTGCTCGCCGGTCAGGTGGTTGACGGTGAAACCGCCCTCCACGCCGGGGACCAGCTGGTTGCGCAGCCGGATGTTGGCGAACGTGCCCCGGATCATCACCTCGTGGTTGCCCCGACGGGAGCCGTACGAGTTGAACTCGTGGCGGGCCACGCCGTGCTCGGCCAGGTACTTGCCGGCGGGGGAATCCGCCTTGATCGAGCCGGCCGGGGAGATGTGGTCGGTGGTCACCGAGTCGCCCAGCTTCGCCAGCACCCGCGCGTCCGCGATGTCCTGCACCGGGGTCGGCTCCTGCTGCATGCCCTCGAAGTACGGGGGCTTGCGCACGTACGTCGACTCGCCGTCCCAGGAGAACGTATCACCGGTCGGGGTGGGCAGCGACTGCCAGCGCTCGTCACCGGCGAACACGTCGGCGTACGCGGCGCTGAAGCCGGTCGCGCCGATCGCGGAGGCGATGACGTCCTGGATCTCGGCGCTGTTCGGCCAGATCTCCCGCAGGAACACCGGGTTGCCCTGGGCGTCCTCGCCGATCGGCTCGTTTGCGAGGTCGATGTCCATGGTGCCGGCGAGCGCGTACGCGACCACCAGCGGCGGCGACGCCAGGTAGTTCATCTTGACGTCCGGGTTGATCCGGCCCTCGAAGTTCCGGTTGCCGGACAGCACCGACACGACCGCCAGGTCACCGTCGTTGACGGCGGCGGAGACCTCCTCCGGCAGCGGGCCGGAGTTGCCGATGCAGGTGGTGCAGCCGTAGCCGACCAGGTTGAAGCCGAGCTTCTCCAGGTACGGGGTGAGGCCGGCGCGGTCGTAGTAGTCCATGACGACCTTCGAGCCCGGCGCCAGGGTGGTCTTCACCCACGGCTTGCGGGCCAGGCCCTTCTCCACCGCGTTGCGGGCCAGCAGCGCGGCGCCGATCATGACCTGCGGGTTCGAGGTGTTGGTGCAGGAGGTGATCGCGGCGATCACCACGGCGCCGTGGTCCAGCTCGTACTCGACGCCGTCGGCGCCGGTCACGCGTACCGGATTGCTGGCCCGGCCGCCCGCGCCCACCGCGGCGGTCTCCAGGTCGCGCGGCGCGTCCGCCGGGTCGTTGACGCCGTTGGCGGGGGAGTCGCTGGCCGGGAAGGACTCGGCCGACGCCTCGTCGGCCGGGCCGTCGGCGCCGAACGGCTTCTCCTGCTGCGGCACGCCCGGCTTGCGGCCCGGGTCGCCACCGGTCTCGTCGGCTGCCACGTAGTCGCTGAGCGCGGCGCGGAACAGCGTCTTGGCGCTGCCGAGCGGCACCCGGTCCTGCGGGCGCTTCGGGCCGGCCAGCGACGGCTCGATGGTGCTCAGGTCCAGCTCGAGGCGCTCGGAGTACTCCGGCTCGCGCTCCGGGTCGTGCCAGAGGCCCTGCTCCTTGGCGTACGCCTCGACCAGCGCCACCTGCTGTGCGTCGCGGCCGGTCAGCTCCAGGTAGCGGACGGTCTCGGCGTCGATCGGGAAGATCGCCACGGTCGAGCCGTACTCCGGCGACATGTTGCCGATGGTGGCGCGGTTCGCCAGCGGTACGGCGCTCACGCCCGGGCCGTAGAACTCGACGAACTTGCCGACCACGCCGTGCTTGCGCAGCATCTCGGTGATGGTCAGCACCAGGTCGGTGGCGGTGGTGCCGGCCGGCATCTCGCCGGAGAGCTTGAAGCCGACGACCCGGGGGATCAGCATGCTGACCGGCTGGCCGAGCATCGCGGCCTCGGCCTCGATGCCGCCGACGCCCCAGCCCAGCACGCCCAGGCCGTTGACCATGGTGGTGTGCGAGTCGGTGCCGACGACGGTGTCCGGGTACGCCTGGCCGTTGCGCTCCATGATCGTACGAGCCAGGTACTCGATGTTGACCTGGTGCACGATGCCGGTGCCCGGCGGGACGACCTTGAACTCGTTGAACGCGGTCTGGCCCCAGCGCAGGAACTGGTAGCGCTCCTTGTTGCGCTCGTACTCCAGCTCGACGTTGCGCTCGAAGGCGTCCTCGCGGCCGAACAGGTCGGCGATGACCGAGTGGTCGATGACCAGCTCGGCCGGGGCCAGCGGGTTGACCTTGGTGGCGTCGCCGCCCAGGTCACGGACCGCCTCGCGCATGGTGGCCAGGTCGACCACGCAGGGCACGCCGGTGAAGTCCTGCATCAGCACCCGGGCCGGGGTGAACTGGATCTCCACGCTCGGGTCGGCGGTGGCGTCCCACGCGCCGAGCTGCTGGATGTGGTCGGCGGTGATGTTCGCGCCGTCCTCGGTCCGCAGCAGGTTCTCCAGCAGGATCTTCAAGCTGTAGGGCAGCCGCTCGTGGCCCTCCACCTTGTCGATCCTGAAAATCTCGTAGCTCGCGTCTCCGACGCGTAGCTGGGTCTTCGCACCGAAGGTGTCGAGGCTCGCCACGTCGTACTCCTTCACACCAGCGACCGTGAGTAGTCCTGAGCAGTTTGTCGCACCGACCGGAGCGCCGCCGTGCTTAGGCAACACTTACCTGCGTCGGTCTTAACAAAACCGTACGTCCGTCTTGCTATCCATGCAACCTCGTGCCACGCTGCGGGACGAGGAGGTGCCACCATGATCCATCACGTCCTGCTCGCCTGCCCCCGCGGCTCCGAGGACGCGTCCCGCTCCTTCTACGCCGGCCTGCTCGGCCTCACCGAGAAGCCCAAACCCCCGGCCCTCGCCGCCCGCGGTGGTTGCTGGTTCACCGGGTACGACGCCGAACTGCACCTGGGCGTCGAGGACGACTTCCGTCCGGCCCGCAAGGCGCACCCCGCGCTGGTGCGGCCCGACCTGGACGAGCTGGCCGCCCGCCTCGACGCCGCCGGACACGCCGTGACCTGGGGCGACGACGAGATTCCCGGCATGCGGCGGTTCCACACGTACGACCCGCACGGCAACCGGCTGGAGTTCTTGGCCCCCGCCGGGTGACCGGGCGCGGGTAGGGTCGGCGGGTGGTCGACGTACAGCACTGGCTCGCCGCGCTCCCACCGGGCCTGATCTGCCTGCTCGTGGGCGCGGTCATCGGCGTGGAGAGCATGGGCATCCCGCTGCCCGGCGAGATCGTGCTGGTCAGCGCCGCCCTGCTCGCCGCCACCGGTGCGGTCGGGCCCGAGTGGGTGGCCGCCGCCGCGGCCACCGGCGCCATCCTCGGCGACTCCATCGGGTACGCCGTGGGCCGCCGTGGTGGCCGCCCCCTGCTGGAACGGCTCGGCCGGCGCTTCCCGAAACACCTCGGCCCGGCACACCTGGCCCGCGCCGAGTTGAGCTTCGCCCGGCACGGCGTCTGGGCGGTGTTCTTCGGGCGGTTCGTCGCGCTGCTGCGCATCCTGGCGGGCCCGCTCGCCGGAGCACTGCGTGTGCCGTACCGCCGGTTCCTGGTCGCGAACGCCGCGGGCGGGCTGGTCTGGGCGTTCGGCACCACCTACCTGTTGTTCTACGTCGGGCAGGCCGCCGAGCATTGGCTCAAGGACATCTCCTGGGCCGGATTGGTGCTGGCCGTGCTGGCCGGCGTGGCAAGCACCGCGTGGCTGCGCCGCCGCGCCAAGCGCCTGCCCCAGGCCGAAGCCTCCGACCAGCCCACCCCGGTACCCGCCGCCGACCGCTGACGCCGGACACCCAACCGCCCCGCCCGAAGGCGGACGACCAGTCCAGCGTCCAGCGCTCCCAGGGCATCACCGGCCAGGGCCGCAGCGCGCTCTCCTCACGCCGTCCCGCCCGCGCGCCGACTCGCCCTTGCGCCGGCCCACCCTCGCGCCGGCCCGCCCCCGTCCCGTCCCGCCCTCGCGCCGGTCCGCCCTCGTCCCGGTCCGCCCTCGCGCCGTCCCGCCCCCGTCCGGTGATCAAGGAGTTTGTGTCCTGTGAGGGCTCCCGCAGTGACACAAACTCCTTGATCACCGACGCGGAGTGAGGGCGGATGAGTGGGGCGGGGCGGACGGGGGAGGGTCGGGCCGGCAGGGCGGGGCGTGGCCGCCCGGAGCCGGCCGGGCAGGCGGGCGGTTCGGGCAGGCAGGGCAGTCCGGGCCGGCTGGGCGATGGGCGGGGCGACCGGCGGCGGGGCAGGACAGGGCGCGGTGGACCGGGGTGACCGGTTGCACGGGTGAAGGGGCTGCGCGCGATGCCGCGCGCCTGCCCTGCCCCGTCGATCATGAAGTTGGCGGTGGCTGGAGGCCGATTTGTCGCCGCCAACTTCATGATCGACGCGGTGGGGGCGGTGGGGTTGGGGCTGTGGTGCTTCTGGGGCGCCCCTGCTCGCGGTCACCCCTTGGGGTGGTGGAGATCTTGGTAGGAAATGGCCCTCATGGGGGCCCCTATGAGGGCCGTTTCCTACCAAGATCTTTGTGCGTTCCGCTCTGCGGGACGGCGATCCTGGGAAGTGGGCGGTGGGCGGGGGCGGCCGGGGTCAGGGGGCGGTGAGCAGGGCGATCAAGGTGTCGCGGGCGGTGCGGACTGCGGCCCGGGACTCCTCGGTGTGGTCGAGCGCGTCGAATCCGTGCTGCCCGTTCGGCACGTCCACCACGCACAGCGGGATGCCGCGCCGCCGCGCGACCACAGTGAACGCCTCGACGGTGGGAGCGACCTCGGGCCGTTCCCGACCCGCCCGGGTCAGCACGAGCGTCGGCCGCGCCGCGCCCTCCGCATGCGCGGCGTCGACGGGAGAGTCGGGAGAGGCCGTGCCGGACGGAGCGGCGGGCTGGTCCAGCGCGTCGACCGGGCGGAAGCGCGGGTCCACCGGCGGCCACCCGGGCAGCGGCGCCAGCAGCGGATAGGTGGCGGCCACGCCGCGCAGCCAGGCGGGCGGGTCACGGAGCCAGTCGCCGAGCAGCAGGCCGGCGCCGGAGAAGAACCAGAGGCCGAGCCGGTCCGGGTCGACGCGCGGGTCGGCGCGGAGCAGTTCGGCGGCGGCGGCCACCCGGGCGGCGACCGTGTACAGGTCGTCCGGGCTCGCCACGGTGAGCCGGGGGATCGCGGTCAGCACACCCGCCTCGGCGAGCAGCGCGCCGTAGCCGCGGTAGAGCGGCCAGTCACGTGCGTCGGGGGCCTCGGGCGGCCCCGGTACGCCGTGCACGACCACGACGGCGGGATGCCGGTCGTCGCCGGTGGGCACGTGCAGGTCGACGTCGCCGTGCCGCTCCACGGCGGCAGGTGGGGGATCGAGGACGAACGGGCTCTCCCAGAAAACGGTTCCCATCATGACAATGGTAGGAGAATCCGCCGTCCGCGACCGTCCCGTCAGGACGGCGGCGAGGCCTTGGCGTGCCGTTCGCGCAGCCGGTCCCGGATCTCCTCCGGCGTGTACGCACGGCGCCGACGCTCGGCCCGGGCCACCACCACTCCGGTCGCCGCGACGCCGGCGAGACCCGCGAGACCGAGTACCTTCCACCACCGCATCCGTTGCCGCATCCGCATAGGGTAGTCCTCCATGAGCATCAGCCTGGACGAGGCCGTGGAGCTGACCCGCACCGGCGATCTGTGGGTGTTCCGCGGACGCAGCGTGCCCGACCGGGCCATCCAGCTCACCACGAACAGCCCGGTGAACCACGTCGGCATGGCCGTGGTGCTCGACGACATGCCGCCGCTGATGTGGCACGCCGAGCTGGGCCGTTCGCTGCCGGACATGTGGACCGGCACCCACCAGCGCGGCGTGCAGCTGCACGACCTGCGGGACGCGGTCTGCGTCTGGGCCAACCGGTACGGCCAGCGGGGCTGGCTGCGCCAGCTCGAACCGCCGGCCGACACGGCGATGGAGGAGGCGGTGCTGCGTACCGTGGCGCGTCTGGACGGGACGCCGTTCCCGTCCACCGCGCAGCTCGCCTGGCGGTGGGCCCGGGGCCGGTTGCCGCACCCGCGCCGCCTGAGCCTCGGCGGCCTGCGGGGCAGGGCCGGCGACCGGAACCAGACGGGCATCCTGAGCAAGATCATCGAAAGGGGCGATACCGGCGACCGAGCCGAGACCGGCGACACCAGCGGGATCGGCGACACCGGCAGGGAGAACGCGGCAGCTCTGGAGACGGCGTACTGCGCCGAGGTGGTCGCGGTGACCTACGAGGCGATGGGTCTGCTGCCCGCCGGGCGGCGGCCCAACTGGTACGACCCGGGCCGGTTCTGGAGCGGCGACGACCTGGCGCTGCGCGGCGGCGCGTACCTCGGTGCCGAGATCGAGGTGCGGATCCCGCCGCGCTGAGGAAGGTTTGCCGCGAGGGCGCGCCGGTAATGAGGAGCGTCGTGACGGCTTCCACCGACCTCGACACGCTCACCGACTTCTTCGACCGGTACGGCGTGGCGCTGACCACCGCCGACGTGCCGGCCATCGCCGGCTGCTACGCCCTGCCCGGGCTGGTGGTCGCCGACACCTACAGCTTCTCGTTCACCTCGCCGGCGGCGGTGGCGCTCAGCTTCGTCGGCGCCGCCCCGGACTACCAGGAGCGGGAACTCGTCGCGGCGAACGCGCAGATCGAGGACGTGCAACAGATCTCGGCGCTGCTCACCGAGGTGGCGGTGCGCTGGGAGTTCCTGGACAGCCAGGGCGGCGCGGTGCCCGGCGAGCGCTACCGCTACCTGCTGCGCACCACCGAGGACGGCCCGGTGATCTGCACCGTCATCCGTACCGCCTGATCGTGGTGGTGCGGCGGCCGGCCCGCGTGGCCGGCCGCCGCACCGACGGGCGTCAGCGGTGGTGGGCGCCGGCCCAGCGGTCGGCCTCGGGGGCCGGGTGCAGGCCGGGCTCGTGCAGGCCCTCCTCGGTGACCTGGCCGATCCGGCGGTAGGTCTCCGGCCGGCTGGTACGCAGGATCACGCCCCAGATCAGGCCGAGCACGCCCGCCGCCACCGGGATCGCCGGCAGCAGCCACTTCAGGTAGCTCGCCGTGTCGGGGGCGAGCAGCGCGTCGAAGTTGAACAGCAGCACCAGCAGCACGGCGGTGAGCAGGACCGTGCCGAGCCCCGGCGCGATCGCCCGCTGCCACGCGCTCTCCGGGCCGGGACGGCCCCGGAAGAAGCCCACCACGGAGGCCGAGGTGAGCGTCATCAGCAGCACGACGCCGACCGCCGCCGCGCCGGACAGCCAGGTGAACAGGTCGATGACCGGGTCACGGCCGGTCATCGCGAACGCCAGGAACACCACCACGGCGAGGATGCTCTGCACGACCGAGCCCGCGACCGGGGCGCCGCTGCGGCTGGAGGTGGCGCCGAGGAAGCGCGGCAGGACCCGCTCCCGGCCCAGTGCGAACAGGTAACGCGCCACGCCGTTGTGGAACGACAGCAGGGCGGCCAGCACGCTGGTGATGAACAGGACGTTGGCGATGTCGGCGACGACCGCGCCGGTGTACTGGTCGAGCGCGCCGAAGATGATGCCCGGACCCGCCTCGGCACTGGCCGCCGGGGCGTTCTCCGGACCGGTGAGCACGGTGAGCGCCCAGGCCGAGAAGGCGTAGAACAGGCCGGTGAACGCCACCGCGATGTAGGTGGCGCGGGCCACGGTGCGCCGCGGGTCCTTCACCTCTTCGCTGTAGATCGCGCCGCTCTCGAAGCCGGTGAAGGAGGCGATGGTGAACGCGAGCACCGCGCCGAAGCCGGCGCCGAACAGGTGGCCGGGGCTGATGCCGGCGGTGGTGACGGTGCCGCCGTCGGGGTTGGCGAAGGCCACCAGGTCGAAGATCAGCACGGCCACGCACTCGAGGATGAGCAGGACGGCGAGGACCGTGGCGTTGAGGTCGATGCGCAGGACGCCGAGCGCGCCGATGAACACCCAGGCCAGCAGCGCCCAGACCCACCAGTCGAGGCTGATGCCGGTCTTGGCGTCCATGAAGTCGCCGAGGATCGCGCCGAGCAGGCCGTACAGACCGATCTGGATCGCGTTGTACGCCGCGAGCGCGACAGCCGAGCCGGCCACCCCGCCGGCCCGGCCGAGGCCGTTGGCGATGTACGCGTAGAACGCGCCCGCGTTGGCGACGTACCGGCTCATCGCGGCGTAGCCGGTGGCGAAGACGGCGAGCACGGCGGCGAGGAGCACGTATCCGAGCGCGGCGCCGATGTTGCCGCTGACCGCGTACATGGTGGTGACACCACCGCCGAGAACGGTCAGCGGGGCGGACGCGGCGACGGTGAAGAAGACGAGGTGAGCGGTGCCGAGACGACCGCGGCGCAGCCCACCGTCGGAGAAGAACGGATCGGAGGACAAGGCTTCTCCAGGGGAGGGAGTGAGGGGATTGAGGTGTCTACTTCGGAACAACCTGAAGCAGGGTATTGGTGATCACGTATCGTGACAACCCCGCTTCGATATCGATTGGGGTGCGCGTGATCGCCCGGAATTGAGCTGTGCGTGGTCATGCCGTACCGTCCCGTGTCGACGATCACGGCCACCGTTCGAGGATGGACCATGACCTACCCCGGGGCACAGGCCACTTACCGGCTTGCGGATGCGCTGTTCCTTATCGGACACGACGAGTTCACCGGCAAGCCACACGTCGCCGTCGACCGGCTGGAGTGCGGGCTGGCCGGCGCCGCGCTCGCCGAGCTGATGTTCGAGGGCCGGATCGCCCTCGACGGAGGGGGGATCGCCGCTGTCGACCCGCGGCTGTGGCAGGAGCCGCTCACCGACCTGCTGATCACCGAGATCCTGCGCCGCGAGGGCGCGCATCCGGCCCGGCTGTGGATCCGTTACCTGCGGACCCAGCTCAACATCAACGAGCGGGTGGGCACCCGGCTGGTCACCGCCGGCGTCCTGCGCCGGGAGCAGGGCAAACTGATCGGCCGGACGGTGCGCTGGCCGGCCATCGACCCGAACCAGGCGGCGTCACCGCGGGTGCGGCTGACCGCGATGCTGATGCACTCGTCCCCGGCCGAGCTGGACCCTGGCACGCTGCTGCTGGCGACGCTCGCCGAGGCGGTCGGCCTGGCCGCGCACATCTTCGACCCACAGGTGGCCACGCGGATGCGCGACTGCCGCCGGTTCCTGCCGGCTCAGCTCGAGGGGCTGCTCGCCGCCGTCGTGGGCGCGCTCGACGTCACCACCACGACGGTACGGCGCTGACGTCCCGCCCCGGGCCGAGCCGGGGCGGGACGGCACCGGTCAGGCCGGGTCGCGCCACATCGGCTGGAGGCTGGGGCCTTCCGGCAGGTCCAGCGTGACCGGGCGGCGCCGGAATCCGAGCCGCTCGTAGAGCGCGGCGTTGCGCGGCGAGCTGGCTTCCAGGTACGCCGCGGTGCCGGCCTGATCCAGCTCGGCCAGCTTGTTACGCAGCAGCGCCGACCCGACGCCCTTGCCGTGATGGTCCGGGTGCACCCCGATGAAGGGCAGGTACCAGTGCGGCTCTCCGGGGTGCTGGGCGCTCATCATCTCGTCGAGCGTGCCGAACCGCTTCATGGCCTCCGCGCCGATGGCGGTCTCCATCCCGTCGAACTCGTCGCCGTCCTCGGCGTCGTGGCCCTCGCCGGTGGGCAGCCAGAGCGTGACGCCCAGCCCGTCACCGGCGATGTACACCTCACCGGTGCGCAGCGCCAGCGCGACGAACGGTGCGAAGAAGGCGCGGTGGACCCGCGCGCGATGGTCGTCGTCGGGGAAGACCCAGCCGCTCACCGGATCCCGCATGAAAGCCTCGGCGAGAATCGCCGTCACGACGGCGGCGTCCGTCGCGGACGCCCGCCGGATACTGTCCTGCCACTCAGTCACTGGCTATCCGTCCTACCGGCTCGACGAGCCATTGTGGTCATTGATCGGCGTGCAAGGTATCAGGTGCGAGGCACCGTGCGGCAGGGCTCGGGCGGGACGCTCGCCGCCACCCGGTCCGGGTGGCTACGCTGGCCCGGACCCCCGACAGGAGGACCATGTCCCGCACGCGCCGCCCCGGTCCGCAGCCCGGAGCTGCCATGACCTCGTCTCCCTGGATCCTCGTCGCCGCCGGCGTGGTCGTGATGGTGGTCCTGCTGGTGGTGGCGCTCGGCTCGGTGCGGGGCCGCAGTACGTTCCCGGCAGCCGGTCCGGCCGATCCGGTGATGTCGCTGCCGCAGGTCCCGCCGACGCCCACGGCGGCCGGTGCCACCGGTCCGTCGTCGGTGTCCGCCACCGCCCCGGTGGTGCCGGGTCTGTCGCCCCGGTCCACGGTGCTGCCCGCCCGGCCGACGCCGGCCGCGTCGACTCCGAGCCCTCGGGGTGTGGCCCGGCCGGTGCTGCCCCCGCCGTCTCCGTCCGCGCCGCCGTCCGCGGTGACCGGCCGGTACAGCGTGGCGAGTGCGTTCGACGGCGGCTTCATCGGTGAGGTGCTGCTGGTAAACACCGCGCGTACGGCGCACGGCTGGACGATCCGTGCGGTGTTCCCCGGTGGCCGGCTGGTCACCGCCTGGGTCGAGGGCGCCGAGCAGGGCGTGTTCCGCTTCGACGACGGCGTGTTCACCTACCGCAGCGGGTTCGACCTGGCCCCCGGGCAGTCGCTGCCGGTGCGGTTCCACATCGAGCGGGCCGGCACCCGCCCGGTGAGCTGCACCGTCGACGGCACATCCTGCGCCGAACGCTAGGTCGCACGGCCCGGTAGGGCCCGGCGTCGGTGCCTCCTCTTGCAAGGTGGCTGCTTTGTTGCGGCAGTGTTTGCAAGGTATTGCAGAATGTTTCGGCAAGGGCTAGCGTGCGGGCGAATCAGCGACCAGAGAAAGGCCGTCGATGAAACCGCCGCCGATATCCCCCAAGGCGCTGCTCGCCCTGGTCACCTCCCTCGTACTCACTCTCGTCGGCGTGCCGGTGGCCCTCCACCAGCTCGGCGCCGACGCCACCGGCCCGGCCGCCGCCACCCCCGACGTGCTGGCCGCCGGCAACGCTCCGCAGTGGAACCGCGAGCCGTCCCCCGACGCGCTGCTCAAGGCCGCCACCAGCACCAAGAAGGCGGAGCAGTTCTACTTCGTCCTGCCGGACCGCTTCGCCAACGGCGACAAGCGCAACGACACCGGCGGCCTGACCGGCGGCCGGCTCACCACCGGCCACGACCCGGCCGACAAGGGCTTCTACCACGGCGGCGACCTCAAGGGCCTGATCGACCGGATGGACTACATCCAGGGGCTCGGCACCACCGCCATCTGGCTCGCCCCGATCTTCAAGAACCGGCCCGTGCAGGGCACCGGCGCCGACGTCTCGGCCGGCTACCACGGCTACTGGATCACCGACTTCACCCAGGTCGACCCGCACTTCGGCACCAACGCGGAGCTGAAGAAGCTGGTCGACCTCGCCCACCGCCGGGGCATCAAGGTCTACCTCGACATCATCGTCAACCACACCGCCGACGTCATCCGGTACGCCGAGGACAAGTACGGCTACGTGGACAAGAAGACCGCGCCGTACCGCGACGCGCAGGGGCGCCCCTTCGAGGACCGCAACTACGCCGACGGCACCCGGAAGTTCCCGGCCGTGAACTCGACGTCGTTCCCGTACACCCCGGTGTTCGCCACCCCGGCCGACGCGAAGGTCAAGGTCCCGGCGTGGCTGAACGACCCGACCATGTACCACAACCGCGGTGACTCCACCTTCGCCGGGGAGAACAGCGAGTACGGCGACTTCTTCGGCCTCGACGACCTGTGGACCGAGCGTCCCGAGGTGGTGCGCGGCATGACCGACATCTACGCCGAGTGGATCGGCAAGGCCGGTGTGGACGGGTTCCGCCTCGACACCGTCAAGCACACGAACCTCGACTTCTGGCCGCAGTTCGCCCGGGGCGTCGAGGCCGCCGCGGCCAAGGCCGGCAAGAAGGACTTCTTCATGTTCGGCGAGGTCTACAGCGCCGAGCAGGAGATCCAGTCCACCTACGTGCGGCAGGGCGGACTGCCCGCCACGCTGGACTTTTCGTTTCAGGAGGCGGCACGCGGGTACGCCGCCGCCGACGGCTCGGCCAAGGCGCTCGCCGACGTCTACGCCAAGGACGACCTGTACTCCGCGCGCGACACCAACGCCAACCGGCTCACCACGTTCCTGGGCAACCACGACATGGGCCGGATCGGCTCGTTCGTCGCCGCCGCCGGTGGTGACGACGCCGCCCAGCTGAACCGCAGCAGGCTCGCCCACCAGCTCATGTTCCTCACCCGTGGCCAGCCGGTCGTCTACTCCGGCGACGAGCAGGGCTTCACCGGACCGGGCGGCGACAAGGACGCCCGGCAGGACATGTTCGCCTCGCGGACCGCCGACTACCTCGACGACGACCTGATCGGCACCACCCGCACCCACGCCGTCGACCAGTACGACACCCGTCACCCGCTCTACCGGACCATCGCCGAGCTGGGCAAGCTGCGGTCGGCACACCCGGCGCTGCGCGACGGTGTGCAGGTGACCCGGTACGCGGCCGACGGGCCCGGCGTCTTCGCGTTCTCCCGCGTCCTGCCGTCCGACCGGATCGAGTACGTGGCCGCGGTGAACAACGCCGCGACCCCGCAGACTGTCAGCGTGGACACCTGGTCGGCCGGCGCCCGCTTCACCGGCGTGTACGGCGACGCCGCGGGCGCGACCGCCGGCGCGGACGGCAAGCTGAGCGTCACCGTACCGGCGATGTCGGCGCTGGTGCTGAAGGCCGACCGGGCGATCCCGCAGGCCGGGGCACCGAAGGTCACGATCACCGAGCCGGGCGACACCCCGGTCCCGGGCAAGGCCGCCGTCACCGCCCAGGTGACCGGCGACCCGCTCGCCACCGTCACGTTCGCCGCCCGGGTCGCGGGCGGCAAGTGGACGCTGCTCGGCACCGCGCAGCGTGCGCCGTACACCGTGCACCACGACCTGACCGGCCTGCCCGGCGGCACCCGCGTGGAGTACAAGGCGGTGGTCCGCGACGGCAAGGGCCGCACCGCCACCGCCCGCGCCACCGGCACCGTCGGCACCCCCGACCAGGGCGAATCGCGGGACTGGGCGATCGTGCACTACCAGCGCCCGGCCGGCGGGTACGACGACTGGCGGCTCTACGCCTGGGGCGACATCGACCCGGCGTACGTGACGCAGTGGCCCGCCGGGCAGCCGTTCGCCGGTGAGGACTCGTACGGCCGGTTCGCCTGGGTCAAGCTCAAGCCCGGCGCGAAGTCGGTCGGCTTCCTCGTGATCGACGGCGACGGCAACAAGGACGTCGCGAACGACCGCACCATCGACGTGACTGCGACCGGCGAGGTCTGGGTCAAGCAGGGCGACCCGGCGGTCTACCCGACGCGGCAGGCCGCCACCGGCGAGCCCGACCCGCCCGTCGCGCAGGACACGGCGCTGATCCACTGGCGCAAGGCCGACGGCAACTACGACGGCTGGGGCCTGCACCTGTGGGACGGCGCGGCCACCCCGACCGACTGGGCCGCGCCGCTCAAGCCGGAGAAGATCGACGCGTACGGCGCGGTGTTCCGGGTGCCCCTGGCCGCGGGTGCGACCGGGCTGAGCTACATCATCCACCGAGGCGACGAGAAGGATCAGCCCGATGACCAGCGGCTCGACTTCGCCTCCGCGGGGCGTGAGGTGTGGCTCCTGGCCGGCGTGAAGGGACGGCTGCTGCCGACCACCACGTCCGGCGCCGCCAAGGACCTCGACATCACCAAGCAGAAGGCGCACTGGATCGACAGGTCTACTGTGGCCTGGCCCACCGGGCCGACCGACGGGCGGCGGTACGCGCTCGCCGTCGCTCCGGCCGGTGGGATCGGCCTCGCCGACGGTGAGCTGACCGGCACGTACACCACCATCGGGCTGCGGGCGCAGCGCAACGGGCTGACCGAGGCGCAACGGCAGGCGTACCCCCATCTCTGGGCCTCGCGCGCCTTCACGCTGGACCGCGCCGACCTGGCCAAGGTGCCGGCGGCGCTGCGCGGCCAGCTCGTGGTGACCGAGCGGGACGCCGAGGGCGCGCTGCTCGCCGCCACCGGCGTGCAGATTCCCGGTGTGCTCGACGACGTCTACGCGGCGGCGACCGGCGCGAAGCTCGGCCCGACGTTCGCCGGGCGGGTGCCCACCCTGGCGGTGTGGGCGCCGACCGCGCGGACCGTCTCGCTGGAGCTGTTCGACTCACCCACGGCCCAGCCGACCACTGTGGCGATGCGCCGCGACGACCGCACCGGCGTCTGGTCGGTACGCGGCACGAAGGCGTGGAACGGCCGCTACTACCGCTACCGGGTGCAGGCGTGGCAGCCGGCCACGCAGAAGATGGTCACCGCGTCGGTGACCGACCCCTACTCGGTGGCGCTCGCGGCGAACTCCACGCACAGCCAGATCGTCGACCTGACCGATCCGGCGCTCGCGCCGGCCGGCTGGGCGAACCTGCGCAAGCCGGCCGCCCCGCCGGCGTCGAAGATCCAGATCTCCGAGCTGTCGGTGCGGGACTTCTCCATCGCCGACACCACAGTTCCGGCCGACCGGCGAGGGACGTATCTGGCGTTCACCGACCCGAACACGGCGGGCATGAAGCACCTGCGGGCGCTCGGCGACGCCGGGGTCAACCACCTGCACCTGCTGCCGGCCTTCGACTTCGCCACCATCCCGGAGAAGCGGGCCGACCAGGCCCGGCCGAACTGTGACCTGGCCGCGCTGCCGCCGGACTCCGACGAGCAGCAGAAGTGCGTCGCGGCGGTCGCCGGCACCGACGGCTACAACTGGGGGTACGACCCGCTGCACTACACGGTGCCCGAGGGCGGGTACGCCGTCGACCCGAACGGCGCCAAGCGCACCACCGAGTTCCGGCAGATGGTCGCCGGGGTGAACAAGGCCGGCCTGCGGGTGGTGATGGACGTGGTCTACAACCACACCTCGGCCGCCGGCGCCGACCCGAAGTCGGTGCTCGACCAGGTGGTGCCGGGCTACTACCACCGGCTCCTGGAGGACGGGACCGTCGCCAACTCCACCTGCTGTGCCAACACCGCCCCGGAGCACGCCATGATGGGCAAGCTCGTGGTGGACTCGCTGGTCACCTGGGCCAAGGCGTACAAGGTGGACGGTTTCCGGTTCGACCTGATGGGCCACCACCCGAAGGCGAACATCCTGGCCGTACGGGCCGCGCTGGACAAGCTCACGCTCGCCCGCGACGGCGTGGACGGCCGCAAGATCCTGCTCTACGGCGAGGGCTGGAACTTCGGCGAGGTCGCCGACGACGCCCGCTTCACGCAGGCCACCCAGGCCAACATGGCCGGTACCGGCGTCGGCACGTTCAACGACCGGCTCCGCGACGCGGTGCGCGGCGGCGGCCCGTTCGACGCCAACCCGCGGGCGCAGGGCTTCGCCTCCGGCCTGTACACCGACCCCAACGGCGACGACGTGAACGGTTCGGCGGCGGACCAGCGGGCCCGGCTGCTGCACCAGCACGACCTGATCAAGGTGGGGCTGACCGGCAACCTGCGCGGCTACCGGTTCACCGACTCCACCGGCAAGCGGGTCACCGGCGCCCAGGTCGACTACAACGGCGCGCCGGCCGGATACACGGCCGCGCCGGGCGAGGCGGTCACCTACGTCGACGCGCACGACAACGAGATCCTGTACGACGCGCTGGCGTACAAGCTGCCGCAGGGCACCTCGGCGCAGGACCGGGCCCGGATGCAGGTGCTCGCGCTGGCGACCACGGCGCTCGGGCAGGGCGCCGGGTTCGTCACCACCGGCTCGGAGCGGCTGCGCTCGAAGTCGCTGGACCGCAACTCGTACAACTCGGGGGACTGGTTCAACCAGATCCGCTGGGACTGCGCCCAGGGCAACGGGTTCGGTGCCGGCCTGCCACCGGAGGCCGACAACCGCGACAAGTGGTCGTACGCGAAGCCGCTGCTGGCCGACCCGTTGCTGGTGCCGGACTGCGCGGCGATCGAGTTGGCGAACGCCCGGTACGCGGAGCTGCTGCGCGTGCGCCGGTCCTCGCCGGTGTTCGGGCTCGACACCGCCGAGCAGGTGCAGAAGCGGGTGGCGTTCCCGCTTTCCGGGACGACTGAGACGCCGGGCGTGCTCACCATGACCCTCGACGCCCGCGGGCTGGACGGGACGTGGAAGTCGGTGACCGTCGTCTTCAACGCCACGCCGGAGACGGCGAAGCAGACGGTCACCGGGCTGCGCGGGGCGAACGTGGCGCTGCACCCGGTGCTGCGGAACTCGGCCGACCCGGCGCTGCGTACCGCGTCGTTCGACCGGGCCGCCGGCACGTTCACCGTACCCGCGCGCAGCGTGGCGGTGTTCGTCCAGAGCTGACCGCACGGCCGACCGGCCCCCTGCCACGTCACGTGGCAGGGGGCCGGTCGCGTTACCTGTCGACCGTCAGGTCAGTTGAAGCAGTCCTCGACGGTGTTGGCGCAGTTGGTCGGGTCGTTGTTGCTGATGAGGGACTTGTCGTCGAGCTTGACGCGTCCTTCGTTGTTGAGGACGCCGCCGGCGACCCGGTGGAGCTTGCTGGAGTCGGTGGCGGTGTTCTTGGTGACGTGGGTCTTGGTCAGGGTGATCTTCGCCTTGTTGTTGAAGATGCCGCCGCCGTTGAGGGCGGTGTTGCCCTTGATGTCGGTGTCGCGGATGGTGAGGGTGGCGTTGTCGTCCTTGTCGTGCTCGCGGGTGAGGAAGCCGTCCTCGATCTTGATGAGCCACTCACCGTTGAAGATGCCACCACCGAAGCGGTTGGCGGTGTTGTCGACGATCTTGCTGTCGGCGATCGTGGCGCTGGCGTGCTCCTTGTTCTCCGGGTAGCCCCAGTGCTTGCCACCGGTGACCACCACACCGCCGCCGTCGCCGTCGGCGTGGTTCTTGGCGACGTGGACCTTCTCCAGGAGCAGGTCGGTGTTCTCGGCGTACACGCCGCCGCCGTTCTCGCAGGCGGTGTTGCCCGTGATCGCGGTGAAGGAGACCGTGACGGTGCCGCCGCTGCTGAACAGACCGCCACCGTTCTTGCCGGCGCGGTTGTCCGACAGGCTGGACTTGACGCCGTCCTTGCCGTGGTCGGAACCGAAGATCTCGACGATCCCGGCCGCGTGGTGCTTGCCCTTCGGGTCGTAGCCCTTCGGCGCGGCGGAGGCCGCCGGGCCGTGCCCACCGGACAGGCCGCTGCCGTTGGCGATGCCGCCGCCGTTGCCGCCTGCGGTGTTGTCGTCGACGTGGGTTTCCTCGACCTTGAGGATGCCCTCGTTGAAGATGCCGCCGCCGTCGCCCTGGGCGTGGTTGCCGACGACCTTGCTCTCCTTGAGCCAGGTGCGGCCGTAGTTGGCCACGGCGCCGCCGTCGCCCTCGGCGTTGTTGTCGACGAGCTTGACGTTGTCCAGGTAGGCGCTGCCGCCACGCTCGACGAGCAGCGCGCCGCCGTCACCCTCGACCCGCTTGTCGTCGTCCTTGCCGCCGTTCATGCCGTCGGCAACGGGCGTGACAGCGGCGGCGGTGGTCGCCGCGGCCGGGGCCGCGACAGCCGGGGCGGCGGCCGGTGCCGCGACCGCCGGAGCGGCCGGAGCGGCAGCCGGGGCGGCGGCCGGCGGCTGGCCGCCGCCGGGAGCCCCGCCACCCGGGTACTTGAACTCGTTGGCGTTGCCGCCGGAGACGGTGAGGTCCTTGAGGGTGAGGTCGCCGCCGTCGACGACGCGGAAGATGCGGAAGGTGTCTTCGGCGTCGCGCTTGATGGTGGAGCCGTTGCCCTTGATGGTGACGTCCTGCTTGATCTCGGGCAGGGCGGAGCCGACCTTGCGGTCCTTGACGCCGAGTTCGTAGGTGCAGTTCTCGGCGAGCTTCAGGGTGCCGCCGTGGTCGCGGTTGGCCAGTTCGAGGGCGTCGACCAGGGCGTCGTCGTCGCAGGCGACGTCGCGGGTCTTGCCGTGGTCGTCCTTGCCGTCCTTGCCCTTGTCCGGGCCCCACTCGCCGCGGTCACGGCCTTCCTGGCCACGGTCCTTGCCGTCCTTGCCGTTCCAGTCCTTGTCGTGCCCGTCCTTGTCGTAGCCGTCCCGGCCGTACTCGCCCTTGTCGCCGTGGTCATCGGCGCTGAGCTGCTGCGTGGTCGACCACTTGACGTCGGCGAGGCGGTGCGGGCCGGTGGCCCCGGTGGTCGCGTAGGCCACGCCGGCGAGGCTGACCGCTCCGGTCAGGCCCACGACGCCGGTGGCGAGCCACATCCGGCGACGCCGGAGCGGGGAGATGGTCTTGCTGGTGGCGTCATTGTTATTGCGAAGGTAGTTGGACATCGGAGCTCTCTGCCCTCTCCTTGTACCTGACAAGGTCGCTTCGCCTCGGCGAGGCGGCCTTCGCTACAAATCGGTTGTAGCTGCTGAAGATGACCGTATGAGAACCTTCTTCGCCTCGCGGCCATACACGAAAAAAACCCGCATAAGGGTGCGGGCGGGATGGGCGGGCGCAGTGCGGTCCGGACGCCCCGGCGGGGGACACGGCGGTCGGCCGGGCCGCTCCGGGGTGGGAGCCCTCCTCGCACGACGGCGAGAAGGGCTCCCCGGTTATGTGGTGGTGCGGTTCAGTTGAAGCAGTCCTCGACGGTGTTGGCGCAGTTGGTCGGGTCGTTGTTGCTGATGAGGGACTTGTCGTCGAGCTTGACGCGTCCTTCGTTGTTGAGGACGCCGCCGGCGACCCGGTGGAGCTTGCTGGAGTCGGTGGCGGTGTTCTTGGTGACGTGGGTCTTGGTCAGGGTGATCTTCGCCTTGTTGTTGAAGATGCCGCCGCCGTTGAGGGCGGTGTTGCCCTTGATGTCGGTGTCGCGGATGGTGAGGGTGGCGTTGTCGTCCTTGTCGTGCTCGCGGGTGAGGAAGCCGTCCTCGATCTTGATGAGCCACTCACCGTTGAAGATGCCACCACCGAAGCGGCCGGCCGTGTTGTCCACGACGGCACTGTCGGCGATCGTGGCGCTGCCCGCCAGGCCGTCCTTCTCGGCGCCGTTGCCGGCCCAGTCCCGCCCGCCGGTCGTCACCACGCCGCCGCCGTCGCCGTCGGCGTGGTTGCCCGCCACGTGGACCTTCTCCAGCAGCAGGTCGGTGTTCTCGGCGTAGACGCCGCCACCGTTCTCGCAGGCGACGTTGCCACCGATCGCGGTGAACGAGACGGTGACCCAGCCGCCGCTGCTGAACAGACCACCACCGTTGCGACCCGCCCGGTTGTGGCTCAGCGTGCTCAGCGAGGCGTCCTTGCCCTCGTACGCCCCGATGATCTCGACGGTGCCCGCGTGGTGCTTGCCGTGCTCACCCTTGCCGGCCTTCGCGGCCGAGGCCAGGTCGACCGGCCCGTCGTGGTGCTCACCGCTGCCGTTGGCGATGCCGCCGCCGTTGCCGCCTGCGGTGTTGTCGTCGACGTGGGTTTCCTCGACCTTGAGGATGCCCTCGTTGAAGATGCCGCCGCCGTCGCCCTGGGCGTGGTTGCCGACGACCTTGCTCTCCTTGAGCCAGGTGCGGCCGTAGTTGGCCACGGCGCCGCCGTCGCCCTCGGCGTTGTTGTCGACGAGCTTGACGTTGTCCAGGTAGGCGCTGCCGCCACGCTCGACGAGCAGCGCGCCGCCGTCACCCTCGACCCGCTTGGCGTCCAGCTCGGCCAGGTCGGCGGCCTTCGGCACGGACGGCCCGGGGTACTTGAACTCGTTGGCGTTGCCGCCGGAGACGGTGAGGTCCTTGAGGGTGAGGTCGCCGCCGTCGACGACGCGGAAGATGCGGAAGGTGTCTTCGGCGTCGCGCTTGATGGTGGAGCCGTTGCCCTTGATGGTGACGTCCTGCTTGATCTCGGGCAGGGCGGAGCCGACCTTGCGGTCCTTGACGCCGAGTTCGTAGGTGCAGTTCTCGGCGAGCTTCAGGGTGCCGCCGTGGTCGCGGTTGGCCAGTTCGAGGGCGTCGACCAGGGCGTCGTCGTCGCAGGCGACGTCGCGGGTCTTGCCGTGGTCGTCCTTGCCGTCCTTGTCCCAGTCGCCCTTGTCCGGGCCCCACTCGCCGTCCTCGCGGCCTTCCTGACCACGGTCCTTGCCGGCCTTCTCGCCGCCCTTCCCGCGCTCGCCGCGGGAGTCGTCGCCGGCGCTCTGCGGCGCGGCGGCGTGGTTGTCCGCCACCGGTTCGGTGCCGGGATTGTCGTCGCGGGCGGCGAGACCGCCGAGCGCCGCCAGCCCGACGACGCCGGTCAGCCCGGCCACGCCGGTGGCGACCCAGAGCGCCCGCCGCCTGCTCGTCCGCGGCGGGGGCGTCATCGGAGCGCCGCCGTCGGGTGTCGTTACGTCGTTCGACATGAGAGCCCTTTCGGTTCTTCCCAAACGGGTCGCACCGCCCCAGGCCGGGCGACCAGCTACAAACCGGTTGTAGCCTCTGATCAGCACCGTATGAGAAGGTTCCTCGCGAGGAAGACGTATCCGAAAAAAGCCCGCATTCCTCCCACGAACGGCGGTCGGTGAGCAACCACGTCAGGGGGACCGGAACGGCCCAGACAGCGACAGGCCCCACCACCCGCCGTCGAGGCGCGGTGGTGGGGCCCGCCGGAGAAAGCGGCCGCAGGGATCAGCCGGGCAGGCGGGGTCCCGCCTCGCGCTGCTCGGCCAGCCAGGTCTCCACCTCGGCGGAGGCGCGCGGCAGCCCGGCCGACAGGTTCACCGGGCCGTCGGCGGTCACCAGGATGTCGTCCTCGATCCGCACGCCGATGCCCCGCAGCTCCTCCGGGACCAGCTCGTCCTCCGGCTGGAAGTAGAGCCCCGGCTCGACGGTGAGCACGTACCCCTCGCCGAGCGGCCCCTCGCGGTAGGTCTCCTTGCGCGCGTTGGCGCAGTCGTGCACGTCGATGCCGAGCATGTGGCTGGTGCCGTGCAGCGTCCACCGCCGGTAGACCGTGGAGGTCGGGTCCATCGCCTCGTCCACGCTCACCGGCAGCAGCCCGAGATCCTTCAGCGCCTCAGCCAGCACCCGCATCGAAGCCAGGTGCACGTCCCGGAACGCCACGCCGGGCCGGCACATCTCGATGCCGGCCTGCTGCGCGGCGTACACCGCGTCGTAGACCTGACGCTGCAACGGCGTGAACCGGCCGTCGACCGGCAGCACCCGGGTCACGTCGGCGGTGTAGAGGTTGCGGTTCTCCACGCCCATGTCCATCAGCAGCAGGTCACCCGGGCGGGTGGCGCCGTGGTTGTGCACCCAGTGCAGGATCGTGGCGTGCTCGCCGGCCCCGACGATCGAGCCGTACCCGACGTCGTTGCCGTCGTGCCGGGCGCGCAACGCGAACACGCCCTCCAGCAGCCGCTCGGAGACCCCGCGGTCGGCCGGCAGCGCCCGGGCCACGTCCTCGAAGCCGCGCACCGTGGCGTCGCACGCCTCCTGGAGCTGCGCGATCTCCCACTCGTCCTTGACCAGCTTCAGCTCGGCGATCGTGATCGCCAGCTCCCGGTCGCGGCCGGGCTGACCCTCGGCGCGCGCGCCGTCGTAGGGACGCACCGCCGCGTCCACCCGGGCGTCGAAACCGCGAAGCACCCGGGTACGCCCCGGCGCCAGGTCGGCCAGCGCCGCGTCCAGCTCGCTCAGATCGGCCGTCGGCAGGCCCAGCTCGGTGGACTTCTCCCGCAGCGTCGGCCGGCGGCCCACCCACAGCTCACCGTGGCGGCTGCGGAAGAACTCGTCCGTCGCCCGGGACGACCGGGGCCGCATGAACAGCGTGGACTCGCCACCCGGCCGCAGCACGAGGACGCTGTCCGGCTCCAGGTCGCCGGTCAGGTACGCGAAGTCGCTGCCCGGCCGGAACCGGTGGTCGGTGTCGTTGGCGCGTACCTTCTCGTTGCCTGTGGGGATGACCAGCGTCTCGCCCGGGAAGGCCTCGGCCAGCGCGGCCCGCCGCTTGGCGTGGTTGGGCACCTCCGGGCGCGGGGTGACCGGCAGTTCGGTGTCCCGCCAGCCCTGCCGCATGAACGACAGGAACGCCTCCGGGAAGTCCGGGTCGTGCGACTCGGTGCCGTCCGCCGCCTTGCCCTGCCGGTTTCGCTCCTCAGCCATCATTCGCCCTCCCTGAGCCCCGTCGCTGGTCCCGACGGTACCGCGCGCACGTCAGCGGGAGGTGCCTGCGGTGCCGCGACGACGGCTTCCGGCGCGTGGAAAGATGGCGGCCATGTGCGGACTCCTGGCCTTCTTCAGCGCGCGCGGCGACGCCGCCGCCCACCGCGACCACATCGCCGGCGCACTGGAGTGCCTGCACCACCGTGGCCCGGACGAGACCGGGGTCGAGGTGGTCGGCGACGCCTCCGGCCGGTACGCGGACGGCGTGTTCGCGCACAAGCGCCTGGCGATCATCGATGTGGCGCTGAGCCACGAGCCCCTGCCCTACGCGGGCGGGCGCTACCTGCTCACCTTCAACGGCGAGATCTACAACTACATCGAGCTGCGTGAGGAGCTGATCCGCGACTACGGCGCCCAGTTCGCCACCAACGGCGACGGCGAGGTGATCGTCGCCGGCTACCACTACTGGGGTGAGCAGGTGCTCACCAAGCTGCGCGGCATGTTCGCGTTCGTGATCTGGGACCGGCAGGAGCGGCGGGCCTTCGGCGCGCGGGACTACTTCGGCATCAAGCCGCTGCACTACCTCGAGACGCAGGACGGCCTCTACCTCGCCTCGGAGAAGAAGGCGCTGCTGCCGTTCGCGCACTCGGCGTACCAGGGCGACGCGGGCATCGACACCGCCAACCTGAGCCACTACCTGACGCTGCAGTACGTTCCCGAGCCGGGCACGCTGCACAAGGGGATCAGCCGGATCGGCTCGGGGGAGTACCTGACCTGGACCCCTGGTGGCCGGATCGAGGTGCGCCGCTGGTACCGGCCGGTGTTCCGCCCGGCCCCGGTCTCCGACGAGCAGCGGCTCTACCACGACATCCGGGAGACGCTGCGCGAGAGCGTCCGGATGCACATGCGTTCGGACGTGCCGGTCGGCTCGTTCCTGTCCAGCGGCATCGACTCCACCGCGGTGGTGGCGCTGGCCCGCGAGTTCAACCCGAACATCCTCACCTTCACCGTCGGCTACGACGTGCCCGGCTACTCCGAGATCGACGTGGCCCAGGACTCGGCCCGGCACCTCGACGTGACCACCATCCCGACCAAGATCGGGCCGCAGGACATGATCGACGCGCTGCCGAAGATCGTCTGGCACCTGGACGACCCGGTCGCCGACCCGGCGCTGGTGCCCCTGTACTTCGTGGCGAAGAAGGCCGCCGAGCACGTCACCGTGGTGCTCTCCGGCGAGGGCGCGGACGAGTTCTTCGGTGGCTACACGATCTACCGGGAGCCGCTGTCGCTCAACGCGGTCAACAGCCTGCCCGACGGCGTGCAGAAGGGCCTGCGCGCGGTGTCCAAGGCCATCCCGCAGGGGGTCAAGGGCAAGAGCTTCCTGGAGCGCGGCACCACCCCGATCGAGGAGCGCTACTACGGCAACGCGCGGATGTTCACCGAGGAGGAGAAGCAGCACCTGCTGCGCCGCTACGACCCCTCGGTGCGCTACACCGACGTGACCGCGCCGATCTACGCCGAGTGCACCGAGCTGGACGACGTCACCAAGATGCAGTACGTCGACCTCTACACCTGGCTGCGCGGCGACATCCTGGTCAAGGCCGACCGGATCTCGATGGCGCACTCGCTGGAGGTGCGGGTGCCGTTCCTGGACCGGGAGGTGTTCAACGTCGCCGCCGGCATCCCGGTCGACCTGAAGCTGCCGCCGCGCTCCGAGGCCACCAAGTACGCGATGCGCCAGGCGCTGCAGGGTGTCGTACCGCCGGCCATCGTCAACCGCAAGAAGCTGGGCTTCCCGACCCCGACCCGGGTCTGGCTGCGCGGCGAGATGTACGAGTGGGCGCGGCACGTGCTGTCCACCTCGGGCGCCGGCGACCTGATCGACCTGTCGTACGCGATGCGCCTGCTGGAGGAGCACAAGCGGGAGGAGGCCGACCACTCCCGCAAGGTGTGGACCGTGCTGATCTTCTGCATCTGGCACGCCATCTTCGTGGCCAAGACGCTCGACCCGGGCATCCAGCGCAACCAGTCCGCGCTGCTCACCAAGCCGGTCGTCGGCAGCATGGTGCGCTGACCCGAGCGTGACGAGGAAGGGCCCCCGGGATGTTCCCCGGGGGCCCTTCTCCGTGCGTGATCAGCGACCGGTGCAGGTGACAGTCGGCAGGGAGTTGGTGCCGGAGAAGTTCGCCGTGAAGCCGAACGTGGTGGTGCCCTCCGGCGGGACGCTGCCGTTGTAGGCGGCGTTGGAGACGCTCACCGACGCCCCGCTGCCGCTCAACGTGCCGTTCCACACCTGGTTGATGGTCTGGCCGCTGGGCCAGGTCCAGTTCGCGGTCCACCCGGAGTACGTCCGGGTGCTGTGGTTCATGATCGTCACTTCGCCCTGGAAGCCGCCACCCCAGGCGGTGACCACCTTGTACACCGCCATGCAGGAGCCGGCCGGCATGGTCGGGCTGGTCGTCACCGGCGGAGGCGAGGTCGGCGGTGCGGTCGTCGGCGGCGCGGTGGTGGGCGGCGCGGTGGTCGGCGGCGCGGTCGTCGGGGGGTTGCTGCCGCCCGAGCCGATCCCGGTCACCTCGCCGTTGCCGCCGTCGAACGTCACGTCCGAGCAGCCGAAGAAGTTCTCCTGGCTGTCCGAGCGGACCCAGCGCGAGTAGATGATGTGCCGGCCGCTCTTGTTCGACGGCAGGTTGCCGCTGAAGTAGTAGTGCCCGTCGTTGGTGCCCACCGCGCCGCGCTGCGGCGGGTTGGTCACCTGCAGGAACGGCTGCTCCTCCAGGTCGCTCCAGGCCAGCGGCCGGTTCGGGCTCCAGCTGTCCTTGGTCACGTAGAAGTAGAACGTGCCCGGGTGGTGGGCCCAGTTGCTGTACCGGAACTCGATCGACCGTCCAGCCGTCAGGTGCGTGAGCGGCCAGTCGTTGCGCGCCGCGTCGTACCCGCTGAAGCCGGGGTTGCCGCCGCTGCACAGCTTGCCGTCGGGGATGAACCCGACGGTGCGCCCGCCGGCGTCGGAGCGCAGCACGCTGAACCAGTTGTACAGCGAATTCGCCCCGCTCTCGGCCACCGCCGACGAGCAGGCGGGGTTGTTCGGCCGGATCTCACCGGTTCCGGTGAGGCCGTCCTTCCAGCACAGGTAGGTGCGGGCGCCCGGCGTCATGGCCGCGCCGTGCGCGGCCGCCGGTCCAGAGTTGGTGACCAGGGCGAACGCGCCCAGGGTCAGGGTGGCGGCCGCGGTGAGCAACGCGGCCGTACGGGATCGGGTTCGGTGCACGGGGATCTCCTGACTCGCGGAGCGTGGCCCGGTTCGGCCTGCTCCGCTGCGACGAGCGGATGCGACGATCGCGGTGCCCGCGCCCGGTCAGCGTGCGGCCGGGGCCGTCGACGGGCGCGCACCGTCTGCGGTCCGTTGCCCAACGGACCGTGGATGCCCTCGCGTCGGATCGACCCGGCGGCCGGTGACGCGGCAGCCCCCGCGTCGTCACCCGGCACCGCCATCCCACCACGTCCGGCCGCGGCCCGCAATAGGTGCTGCTCGATGCCAGGGTCCCGGCGCGCCGGGACCCTGGCATGCGCCAGGATCGGGGGAGGACGACGAGGGGAGCCAGGATGGGGTACGCGGTGGTGCTCGGCGAGGCACTGGTGGACCTGCTCGACGCCGAGCACGACGGGGAACCCGTCTACCGGCAGGCGATCGGCGGCGGCCCGCTCAACGTGGCGGTGGCGATCGCCCGGCTCGGCGGGGACGCACGGTTCGTCGGGTCGCTCGGCGACGACGCGCTGGCCGGACGGATCCGCGCCTTCCTCACCCGCGCGGGAGTGGACGTGAGCGGGACGGTGACGGTGCCGGCCCCGACCGCGCTCGCCGTGGCCACGTTCGCCGGTGCGGAGCCCGACTTCCGCTTCTACGGCGAACCCCGCTCGTACGCGCTGCTCGGCCCGGACGACCTGGACGTGGCGCTGGTCGAAGGTGCGGACGTGCTCTACTGCGGCTCGATCGTGCTGCTCGACCCGCCGGTGCTCGCCGCGGCGCGGCGTGCCTGGTCGATCGCGGGCGCGCTGCGGGTGTTCGACCCCAACGTGCGGCCCCGCCTGCTCACCGCGCCGGGCGCGCTGGACGGGCTGCGGGCGGTGGTCGCCGAGTTCGCCGCCGCCGCGCACCTGGTCAAGCTCAGCAGTGCCGACGCGCGGCTGCTCTACCCGGACGAGCCGGTCGAGGGCGTCGCCGCGTACCTGCGGGAACTGGGCGCGAGCACGGTCGTGGTGACGCTGGGCGCGGACGGCGCCCTGGTCGCGGCCGCCGACGACGTGGTGCGCGTCCCCGCGCCGAAGGTGGACGCGGTGGACGCCACCGGCGCGGGTGACTCGGTGATGGGCGCGCTGGTGGCCGACCTGCTGGCCGCCGGTGAGCCGGCCGACCCGGCGGGCTGGCGGGAGCGGGTCGCGTTCGCGCTCCGGGTGGCGGCAGTCGTGTGCGAGTCGCCCGGCGGCGCCACCGCGATGCCCACCCGCACCGAGGTAGCAACCCGCTTCGCGGGGTAAGGAAGGGCCCCTTCTCAACGCCTGAGGTAGAGGAGGGGCCCCTTCTTGACACCCGCCCCCCACGCGGCGGCCAGCTCAGGCGCGCGGCGGCCGACGTCAGGCGCGCGGGCGGGCCAGTGTCAGGACGGCGGTCAGGGACAGGGCGGCGGCGCCGGCCAGGACCACCGCCATCGGCAGCGCGCTGCCCTCGCCGCCGAGCCCGACCAGCGGCGCGGCCAGCGCGCCCACCACCGACTGGAGACCGCCCATCAGCGCGGCGGCGGTGCCCGCGTGCCGGGCGTGCGCGTCCAGCGCCAGCGCGGTGCTGTTCGGCATCACCATGCCGAGCGAGCCGACGAAGGCGAACAGCGCCACCGCCGTCAGGGCCAGGCTGCCGGCCAGCGCCCCGCTCAGCACGCCGAGCGCGGTGACCAGGCCGGCCACGAGCGTGGTGACCAGCAGCCGGCGCGGGGTGAACCGGTCGAGCAGCCGGGCGTTCGCCTGACCGACGGTCACCAGGGCGAGCGCGTTGACGCCGAAGATGACGCTGAACACCGCCGCGGACACGCCGAAGACGTCCTGGAACACGAACGACGACCCCGAGATGTACGCGAACAGCCCGGCGAACGCGAAGCCCTGCGTCAGCGCGTACCCGAGGTAGACCCGGTCGGCTAGCAGCGACCGCATGGTCCGGACGGTGGCCCCCAGGCCACCGGTGTTGCGGCGCTCGGCGGGCAGCGTCTCCGGCAGACGCAGCGCGACGGCGACGGCGAGCACCGCCCCGATGACGGCGAGCGTCACGAAGACGGCCCGCCACGAGCCGAATCGCAGCACCAGGCTGCCCACGCCGGGCGCCGCCACCGGCGCGACACCGAAGACCAGGGTGAGCCGGGAGAAGTACTTCGCGGCGTCCCGGCCCGCGTAGAGGTCACGGACGACCGCGCGGGCGACCACCACGCCCATGCCGCCGGCGACGCCCTGGGCGAACCGCGCGGCGGCGAGCAGCGGGGCGTTCGGCGCCACGGCGCACGCCAGCGCCAGCACGGTGTACGCGACCACGCCGACCAGCACCGGACGGCGGCGCCCCCAGCGGTCGCTCAGCGGGCCGGTGACCAACTGCCCCACGGCGAGACCGATCAGGCAGGTGGTCAGCGAGAGCTGGATGCCGGCCTGGTCGGCGCCGAGGTCGCGGGTCATGGCCGGGAACGCCGGCAGGTACATGTCCAGCGACAGCGGGCCGATCGCGGTGAGCGAACCGAGCAGCACCAGCAGCGTCACGCCGCCGGTGGAGGCGGTGGTGCGGCGGGCGGTCGGGCGCGCGGTGGCCGGCGCGGCACTGCTCACGAGTGGGTACCCCCTGGATCTGGTGCGTCCGGGGTACCTTACATCTGTAGTCAGAACTATTGCGATGTGAGGCGGGTGACTCCGTGGCGACGAACGAGCAGGTCGCGCGGTTCGGCGCGGCCCTGGGGGAGCTGCACCGGCTCCTGCGCCGGCGGACCGGGGCGCGGGTGGGACGGGACCCGTTGCCCGAGGCGCAGGTGGAGGTGCTCCTGCTGGTCCGGGAGAGCCCGGGGATCAGCGGCAAGGAGGTGGCCCGGCGTCTCTGCACCGCGCCCAACACGGTGAGCACGCTGGTCCGCGACCTCAGCGACGCCGGGTTGCTGGCCCGTGACCGCGACCCCGACGACCGCCGTGTGGTCCGGCTGCGCGTCACCGACGCCGCCCGGGAGCGGATGGCCCACTACGAGGCCCACCGCGCGGCGTTGCTCGCCGGCGCCCTCGCCGAGCTGGACCCGCCGGTACGGGCGGCGATCCTGGCCGCCGCCCCACACCTCGACGCGCTGCGGGACGCGCTGCGGAGCCCCGCCCCGCCGGAACCACAGGGTCGGGCCGCCGGAAACCCGGTGGCCGCCGTGCCGCCCCGCCCCGCATGATCACCGGATGGCGCTGCACCAGGACGAGATACCCGTCGACGAGGAGATCGTCCGGGCGCTGCTGACCGCCCAGCGCCCCGAGTGGGCCGCCCTGCCGCTCACGCCCGCCGGCGCCGGGACCGACAACACGATGTACCGCCTCGGCGCCGACCTGCTCGTCCGGCTGCCGCGCACCGCGGAGAAGGCCGGCGCCCTGCGCAAGGAGCAGCAGTGGCTGCCCCGGCTCGCGCCGCTGCTGCCGTACCGGGTGCCGGAACCGGTGTACGCCGGCGTCCCGGCCGACGCCTTCCCGCTGCCGTGGTCGGTGCAGCGGTGGATACCGGGCGACGAGGTCCGTTCCGGCACGGTCGCGGACTGGGCCGCCCTCGGCGCCGACCTGGCCGTGTTCGTCCGGCGCCTGCACGCGGCCGACCTGCTCGGCGCGACCCGCGCGGGCCCGCTGAGCGGATACCGTGGCGGCAGCCTCCACCCCTGCGACACCTGGATCTCCCCGGCGCTCGAGGACTGCCGCGACCGGATCGGCGACGAGACGGACGTCGACACGCTGGTCCGGCTCTGGCGGGACGCCCTGACCCTGCCCGAACCCGCAGGGCCGTACGTCTGGCTGCACAGCGATCTCAAGCCCACCAACCTGCTGGTGCGGGACGGCCGGCTGCGGGCGGTCATCGACTTCGGTGGGCTGACCGTGGGGCACCCCGACGCGGAACACGCGCCGATCTGGGACCTTCCGCCGGCGGCCCGGCACGCCTACCGGGAGGCGCTCGGCGTCGACGACGTGACCTGGGCGCGGGCCCGCGCCTGGGCGCTCGGGGTGGCGGCCAGTGGCGTCTCCTACTACTGGGACACGTTCCCGGCGTTCGTCGCCGAGTGCCGCAACCGCCTCCGCGAGATCCTCGCCGACGCCGACGCCGACGCCGACGCCGACTGAGCCCGGGGGCCGGTCAGGCCGTGCCGTCCAGCTCCGCGTAGCCGCGGCGGGCGGCGATCAGGCCCGGCCGCGCGCCGAACGGCGACTCGGCCGCCACCCGCTCCGGCGGGGCGCTGCCGGTGTGCCCGGCGCGGATCAGCCACGCCTGCCGCGCGAGCTGCGCGTGCTGCTCGCGGACGAAGTCCGCGCCGACCGGCTCGCCGTGGCCGGGCACCACCACCGTCGCGGGCGTGGTCAGCCGCAGCAGGTCGGCCAGCGCGTCCGGCCACGTCAGGGGGTACGACTCCTCGAACGCCGGCGGCCCGCTCTGCTCCACCAGATCGCCGGCGACGAGCACGTCCGCGTCAGGTACGTGCACCACCAGGTCGGCGTCGGTGTGCCCGTGCCCGGGATGGCGCAGCACCACCCGCCGGCCGCCCACGTCGAGCACCGTCTCCTCGTGCACCTCGTGCGTCGGTGCCCGCAACTCGGTACGCGCCAGTTCCTCGGCCAGCGCCGGGTGCCCGGCGCGCATCTCCTCGTACGCGGCGCGCCGCACGGCGTCGGACCGGTCCCGCAGCGCCGCCGCGGCCTGGGCCTGCGCGTAGATCGCGGTGTCCGGACCGGCCAGCGTGGCGTTGCCGAAGCAGTGGTCGAAGTGGTGGTGCGTGTTCACGATCGTCCACGGGTACGGCGTCACCGCCCGCGCCGCCTCCGCCAGCTCCCGGGCCTGCCCGGCGGTGGAGAGCGTGTCGACGAGCAGCGCCGCGCCGTCACCGGCCACCAGCACCACGTTCACCGCGAGCGTCGGCTCGCGCAGCACGTGCACCCCGGCGGCGACCTCCGTGAACCCGGCGGTCATGGCTGGCGTACGGCCCGCTCGACGAAGCGCTGCCGGTCGACCAGCGCCCGCTCGACCCGGCCCTGCGCCGCGACGGTGGCCCCGTCGGTGACTGTCACGTCGAAGACCAGCCGCTTGCCGTCGACCTTCACCAGCTCGGCGTAGGCGGCCACGGTACGACCCACCGGCGTCGCCGCGCGGTGTTCCAGCTCGACCCGTACGCCGACGGTGGTGGACCCGGACGGCATCCGGGTCGCGGTGGCGGCCACCGTCGCCGCCTCGGCCAGTGCCAGCACCCGGGGTGTGCCGAGCACCGGCACGTCCCCGGAGCCGACCGCCTGCGCGGTGTCGGCGTCGGTCACTGTCAGCTCGACCCGGGCGGTCAGGCCCGGCGCGAAGGGCGACTCCGGCTGCTCCTGCATGCGGCCGAGCCTAGTGCAGGAGACAGGCGGGCGTCCGGCGTCCGGGCCGCCGCCGGGCCGGTCGTCACCGCCCGCCCGCAGGCCCGCCTGTCGCACGCCGTTAACCTTGTCCGCGATGGCCGAGCTGACACAATCTCCGACCCCCGCCCCCGACGCGCCGACCGAGTCGCCCGACGGCGGGCGCCGCCGTGTGATCGCGATGACCATCTGGGGCGTCGCGTTCGTCGCCGCCTGGCTCGCCATCGGCCTGCCCACGGACCCGGCGTACGCGTTCCTGTGGATCTGGGCCGGCACGATCGCGTGGAACTCGGCCCGCCCGTGGCGCAGCCACCTGCGGTTCGCCCGGGACTGGATCCCGGTGGTGCTGCTGCTCGCCGCGTACAACCTGTCCCGGGGGTTCGCCGACAACGGCGCCACCCCGCACGCGATGGAGCTGATCGTCGCCGACCGCTTCCTGACCGGGTGGCTCACCGGCGGCGAGGTGCCGACGATCTGGCTCCAGGAGCGCCTGTACGACGCGTCCGAGGTGCGCTGGTGGGACGTGCTGGTGAGCTGGGTCTACTTCTCGCACTTCGTGGCGACGTTCGCCGCCGCGGCCGTGCTGTGGATGCGCAACCGGCGGCGCTGGATCGCGTACATGTCCCGCTGGGGCTTCCTGTGCGCGGCCGGGCTGGTGACCTACTTCGCGTACCCGGCGGCGCCGCCGTGGTGGGCGGCGCAGAACGGCCTGCTCACCGAGGTCGCGCGGATCTCCACCCGGGGCTGGAAGGAGATCGGCATGCACGGCGCGGGCAACCTTCTCAACGCCGGGCAGATCGCCTCCAACCCGGTGGCCGCGATGCCGTCGCTGCACACCGCGTTCGCGCTGTTCGTGGTGTTGTTCTTCATGCGCTCGGTACGCAAGCGCTGGTGGCCGCTGATGCTCGCGTATCCGCTGGCCATGACGTTCACGCTGATGTACAGCGGCGAGCACTACCTGATCGACGTGCTGGTGGGCTGGGCGTACGTGGGCCTGACGTTCCTGGTGGTCGGCCTGGCCGAGCGCTGGTGGGCGGCGCGGCAGGCCCGGCGTGCCGGTGAGCCCGCCGTCGCCGCCGGCGAACCGCCCGCCGACACCGACACCGACACCGACACCCCGGACCGCGTCGCCGACGACCGGGACGCGGTGCCCGCCGAGCGCCGGTAGACCGCCCGCCGGGCCGCCGGGCCGGTCAGCGGTCGGCCCGGCGGGCCGGTCGGCGGTCGTGGTCGGTCCGGCTCAGCGGTCAGCGGTCAGCGGTCGCTGTCGGTGCGCCGGGCGGCGTGCGAGCGTGCGGTCAGCTCCGCGGCCAGCTCCCACGCGTCGGCCAGGTCCCGGTGGACGGCCGCCGCCCCGGCCCCACCGGCGGTGTCCGCGTGCACGGTGGCCAGCCGCAACAGCCGCTGCACCGGACCCCGGGTGACGCGCACGCTCTGGATCCGGGCGTACGGCACCAGCGTCAACTGGCGGGTCAGCAGCCCGGATCGGGCCACGAAGACGCGCTCGTCGAGACCCGCGCCGACCACCCTGCGGCTCAGCGGGCGCAGCCAGCGGGCCCGTTCCGGGGGAGGCGTCGTGGGCAGCGCGTCCAGCCGTACGCCGGGCAGCACCTCCGCGACGACAGTCGCGCCGGTGCCCGCGTCGCCGACCGGCAGCAGGCGGTCCGGGCGGTTGCGGTCGTCGAGCTCACCGGCGGAGTAGCCGGCCACCTCCAGCCGCAGCCGCAGCCACCCCTTCATCCGCCAGAGCAGCGGCCAGGTCGCCCGTACGGTCTGCACCCGGTGCAGCGGCACGGTCTGCACCCGCGTCTCCAGCAGGCCGTTGTGCACCCGCAGCGTGCCGTCGTCCCGGTCGAGCCGGAAGCTCCAGTCGTCGAGCACCCGGCGGATCGGTTGCAGCACCACGCCGGCCATCGCGGTGAGCGTGCTCGCCACCGCGATGAACGACCACGAGCCCTCGGAGAAGAACTGGGCGCCGACGAACACCAGGCCCACCGGCAGCAGGAACGCCTGCGGCGTGAGCAACTGGCTGACCAGCAGATCCTGGTTGCGAACGGTGTGCAGCCGGCGACCGGCCGGCACGGGTGCGGCAGGCGCGCCGGGCTCGGCCGCCGGCACCGGCGCCGGGGCGGAGCGCCCCGCCACCGCGAGCAGCCGTTGCCGTAGCGCGGTGGCCTCGGCCACGCTGAGGTAGGCCAGCGGCGCCTCGGTCTTGCCCCCGCCGACCACCTCCAGCCGCAGCTCGGCCAGGCCGGTGAGCTGGGCCAGCAGGGGCCGGACCACCTCGACCGCCTGCAACCGCTCCAGCGGGATGGCCCGGGTACGACGCCACAGCAGGCCCTCGTAGACGCGCAGTTCGCGGCCGACCAGGTGGTAGCCGGTGTTCCACCAGCTCACCACCGACAGCACGGTGGCGCCGAGCACGAAGACGGTGACCAGCGCCGCGAACCAGCCGAACCCGACGCGCGACAGCGTCGACCAGGAGAGCCCGGCGATCACCACGACCAGCGACTTCGCGCCGTGCAGCGCCGGGCTGAGCGGATGCAGCCGCTGCCGTGGCTCCTCGCCGCCGGTCGGTCCGGCGGCCGGACCCCACGGTCCCGGGTACGGCGGCAGCGGCGCGGGCCACGGCCCGGGCGCGGCGGGATCCGGGCCGGACGGCGGCCCGTACCCGCTTGCCGCCGAGCCGGGCGGCCCGTAGCCGGGTGGCGGTGCGTACCCGGGCGGTGGCCCGTATCCGGGCGGGCCGGGCGTCAGCTCGGGCCGGTCGTCGGGGGGCGGCGGGGCGCCGGGGTCGCTCCGGTCGCTCACAGGCCCTCCGCCCGGTCCTCGCCCAGCGCGGTCAGCCGGTCGCGCAGCCGGGACGCCTCTGCCGGGCGCAGACCGGGCACCCGGGCGTCGCTCGCGGCGGCTGCCGTATGCAATTGCACGGTGGCGAGGTCGAACGCGCGCTCCAGCGGACCGGCGCTCACATCGACGAACTGCATTCGCGAGTACGGGACGATGGACAGCCGCCGCACCAGCAGGCCGTGGCGCACGAGCAGATCGTCGTCGCGCTCGGCGTACCCCCAGGCGCGGACCGCGCGCACGATGGTGACCGACCGCCAGACGCCGATGAGCAGCGCCACGCCGACGGCGGCGCCGAGCAGCCAGTGCCCGGACAGCGCCCAGGCCACGCCGAGCACCACGAGCGCCACGGCCAGCCCGATGCCGAGCCGGATCAACTCCACCCAGATCAGGTCGCGGGAGATCGGCTGCCAGCGGACCGTGTCCGGCCAGGGCTCCAGAGCGCTGCGCGCGGCGGGCGGGAGGCCGGCGGGGCCGTCACCGCTCATCGGGAGGACCTGCCGTGCTCGGCGCCGGTACGGGCTCGGATCGTCTGCTCGCTCACGCTTCGAGCGTAGGCGATCAGGGAAGCGGGACCACCTCGCGGAGGAAGCCGCGTGCGTCGAGGAACTCACCGAGGGAGCCGCGGTGCTCCGGGCAGGCCAGCCAGGTCTTGCGCCGGTCCGGCGCGTGCAGGCGGGGATTGTGCCAGCGAAGCTGGTAGGCGGCGGGTGCGCGACACCCCCGCGCCGAGCAGATCAGCGTCTCGTCCGGGGTGGTGGGAGTCGTCACCGGGGCGAGTCTAGAGGCCGCACGCCGGGAGTTTTAGCGCCGGGCGGCCACGGGGGGAGCCGCCCGGCGACGGGGTGAATCGTACACACTGCGGACCCCTTGTTGTCCACCCGTGTTCAGCGTTTCTCGCGCCGCGGGACGGCGTGGGGGACGCCGCGGCGAAAATCGTGCCTCTCCCACCCTCGGCTCTCAGCGAGGCATGACAGTCTTGATACGCACCACGCCACGACGACGACCCTGCTGTGGAGGACCGGTGGCCCAGCCGACCACACCCGACCTGCCGAACCCGACCGAGGTGGCGCCGGACGCGCCGCCCCCGGCGGGCACCACCCCGGCGCAGGACGCCACGCTGCTGGAGCGGGCGCTGTTCGAGACCAAGCGGGTGATCGTCGGCCAGGACCGGATGGTCGAGCGGATGTTCGTCGCGCTGCTGGCACGCGGTCACTGCCTGCTGGAGGGCGTACCCGGTGTGGCCAAGACGCTCGCCGTGGAGACCCTGGCCCGGGTCGTCGGCGGTTCGTTCGCCCGGGTCCAGTTCACGCCCGACCTGGTGCCCGCCGACATCATGGGCACCCGCATCTACCGGCAGTCCAGCGAGAAGTTCGACGTCGAACTGGGCCCGGTCTTCGTCAACTTCCTGCTCGCCGACGAGATCAACCGCGCGCCGGCCAAGGTCCAGTCGGCGCTGCTGGAGGTGATGAGCGAACGGCAGGTCTCCATCGGCGGCGAGAGCCACCGGGTGCCGGACCCGTTCCTGGTCATGGCCACCCAGAACCCGATCGAGCAGGAGGGCGTCTACCCGCTGCCGGAGGCGCAGCGGGACCGGTTCCTCATGAAGATCGTCGTGGGCTACCCGACCGACGCCGAGGAGCGCGAGATCGTCTACCGGATGGGCGTGGCCCCGCCCGAGCCGGCCCGGGTGTTCGACACCCCGGACCTGGTCGCCCTCCAGCACAAGGCCGACCAGGTGTTCGTGCACAACGCGCTCGTCGACTACGCGGTCCGGCTGGTGCTCGCCACCCGGGCGCCCGCCGAGCACGGCATGCCCGACGTCGCCCAGCTCATCCAGTACGGCGCCAGCCCGCGCGCCTCGCTCGGCCTGGTCCGGGCTACCCGCGCGCTGGCGCTGCTGCGCGGCCGGGACTACGCGCTGCCGCAGGACGTGCAGGACATCGCGCCGGACATCCTGCGCCACCGGCTGGTGCTCAGCTACGACGCGCTTGCCGACGACGTACCGGCCGACCACATCGTGCACCGGGTGATGTCGACCATCCCGCTGCCCGCGGTCGCGCCCCGCCAGCAGGCCACACCGCCGCCACCGGCCGTGCCGCACAACGGATGGCCCGGGCAGCGGCCGTGACCCCGCCCACCCCGCTGAGCGCCACCGGCGACCGCTCGGGGGCGGCGCTGGCCCGGCTGCAGCTCATGGTCACCCGCAAGCTCGACGGGCTGCTCCAGGGCGACTACGCCGGGCTGCTGCCCGGACCGGGCAGCGAGGCGGGGGAGTCGCGGGAGTACCGGCCCGGCGACGACGTGCGCCGGATGGACTGGCCGGTCACCGCCCGCACCACCATGCCGCACGTCCGGCGTACGGTGGCCGACCGCGAACTGGAGACCTGGCTGGCCGTCGACATGTCGGCCAGCCTGGACTTCGGCACCGGACGCTGGCTCAAGCGGGACGTGGCGGTCGCCGCCGTCGCCGCGCTGGCCCACCTCACCGTGCGGGGCGGCAACCGGATCGGCGCGGTCGTCGGCACCGGCGGTCCCGGGACGATGCTGCGGCTGCCCGCCCGCTCCGGCCGCAAGGAGGCCCAGGGGCTGCTGCGGGCGGTCGCCGGCGCCGAGATCCGGCCCGGCCGCAGCGACCTCGGCGCGCTCGTCGACATGCTCAACCGGCCGCCCCGCCGGCGCGGCGTGGCGGTGGTGATCTCCGACTTCCTCGCGCCGCCGCAGCAGTGGGGCCGGCCGCTGCGTAAGCTGCGGGTCCGCCACGACGTGCTCGCCGTCGAGGTGGTCGATCCGCGGGAACTGGAACTGCCCGACGTGGGGGTGCTGCCGGTGGTCGACCCGGAGAGCGGGGAACTGCACGAGGTGCAGACCGCCGACCCGGGCCTGCGCCGCCGGTACGCCGAGGCGGCGGCCGCCCAGCGCGGGGCGATCGCCGCCGAACTGCGCGCCGCGGGCGCGGCCCACCTGCGCCTGCGTACCGACCGAGACTGGCTGCTGGACATGGTGCGTTTCGTTGCCGCGCAGCGGCACGCCCGCACCCGAGGGACGACTCGATGATCCGTTTTCTGCAACCGTGGTGGCTGCTCGCCGTGCTGCCGGTGCTCGCCCTCGCCGCCGCGTACGTCTGGCGGCAACTGCACCGCCGGCAGTACGCGTTGCGGTTCACAAACGTCGACCTGCTGCGTACCGTCGCACCCAAGGGACTGGGCTGGCGGCGGCACGTGGCGGCCACCGCGTTCCTGCTCTGCCTGCTGGTGCTGGCGACCGGGCTGGCCCGCCCGGCGATCGACACCCGGGAGCCGCTGGAGCGGGCCACGGTGATGCTCGCCATCGACGTGTCGCTGTCGATGCAGGCCGACGACGTGTCGCCGAACCGTCTGGAGGCGGCGCAGGAGGCGGCCAAGCAGTTCGTCGGCGAGTTGCCGGAGAGCTACAACCTGGGGCTCGTCTCGTTCGCCAAGTCGGCGAACGTGCTGGTGCCGCCGACAAAGGACCGGGCCGCCGTCACCACCGCCATCGACGGGCTGGTGCTGGCCGAGGCGACAGCCACCGGCGAGGCGGTCTTCACCTGCCTGGAGGCGATCCGGTCGGTGCCGGCCGACGGCGCCGCCGGCATTCCGCCGGCCCGGATCGTGCTGCTGTCCGACGGCTACCGGACCTCGGGCCGCTCGGTCGAGGAGGCCGCCGCGGCGGCGCAGGCGGCGAACGTGCCGGTGTCCACCATCGCGTTCGGCACCGACTCCGGGCAGGTCGACATCGGCGGGCAGCTCCAGCGGGTGCCGGTGGACCGCACCGCGCTGTCCCAGCTCGCGGAGACCACCCAGGGCTTCTTCTACGAGGCCGCGTCGGCCAGCGAACTGAAGCAGGTCTACCAGGACATGGGCAGCTCGATCGGCTACCGCACCGAGCCGCGCGAGATCACCCAGTGGTACGCGGGGATCGCGCTGCTGCTGGCGCTGTGCGCGGGCGGGCTGAGTCTGCTCTGGACGTCCCGGCTCGTGTGAGCCGGAACCGGCCGGCGGTGGTCAGTGACCGCCGCCGGCCAGCACGAACAGGACGGCCACCCAGACGGCGGCGAGGGTGAAGCCCAGCGGGGCGACGTAACGGCTCATGGGTGTGCTCCGTGGCGACGGTCGGCCCGGTGCGGGCCGTGGGAGGGTGGGGCGTACGCGCACGAAGTCGTGACCGGGTGCTCCGCCGCGCGGCAGGCCACACCCCGGCGTGGTCGCCGGAGAGCGGATGCGGTGTGGAGGCGGGAAGCGGGTCAGCCGCGTCGACCGAGCCGTGGCTCAGCGGGGCTGACGGTGGGCCCGGCCACGACTGGGAGGATCGCTATCTCGCACAGCGATCACCTCCAGCGGTCGGCGGGGCCCGGATGCGGGCGCAGACCGGCCCGCAGACGCGATCATCGTACACCGGGGGTGTGGGTGCCGCGCGCGCGGTCGCCGGTCTCGCGGACCCCGGCGGGAGCGGCGCTGTGACCTGCGCGGGTTAGCGCTTACCTGTCGGTAACCCCTAGGCTCCGACCGGACCGAGAGATCACTGGAGCAGAGGGGGATCCGTGGCCCGAACCGTGCTGGTGACCGGCGGGAACCGGGGGATCGGCCTGGCCATCGCGCAGGCGTTCGCCAAGCAGGGCGACCGGGTGGCCGTCACCTATCGCAGCGGCGAGGCTCCGGACGGCCTGTTCGGCGTGCGGTGTGACGTGACCGACGCCGAGTCGGTGGACGCCGCGTTCACCGCGATCGAGGCCGAACTCGGCCCGGTGGAGGTGCTCGTCGCCAACGCCGGCATCACCGACGACACGCTGATCATGCGGATGTCCGAGGAGCAGTTCGCCCGCGTCCTCGACACCAACCTGACCGGCTCGTTCCGGGTCGCCAAGCGGGCCTCGACGAAGATGCTCCGCGGCCGCTGGGGGCGGATGATCTTCATTTCCTCGGTGGTCGGTCTCTCCGGCGGCGCGGGCCAGGTCAACTACGCGGCCAGCAAGGCCGGCCTGGTCGGCGTGGCCCGCTCGATCACCCGCGAGCTGGGCACCCGCAACATCACCGCGAACGTGGTGGCGCCCGGCTTCATCGACACCGACATGACCGCGGGCCTGCCCGAGGAGCGCAAGGCCGAGATCCGCAAGTCGATCCCGGCCGGCCGGATGGCCACCCCGGACGAGGTCGCGGGCGTCGTCACCTGGCTCGCCTCGGACGCGGCCGGATACGTCACCGGCGCCGTCATCCCGGTCGACGGCGGCCTCGGCATGGGCCACTGAGCAGAGCACGGAGGAGACACGCAATGTCCGGACTTCTCGCCGGTAAGCGGCTGCTGGTCACCGGCGTCATCACCGACGCGTCGATCGCCTTCTCGGTGGCGAAGCTCGCCCAGGAGAACGGCGCCCAGGTCGTGCTCACCGGCTACGGCCGGCTCTCCCTGGTGGAGCGGATCGCCAAGCGGCTGCCCGAGCCGGCGCCCGTGATCGAGCTGGACGTCACGAACGAGGAACACCTCGCGGGGCTGGCCGACAAGGTGCGCGAGCACGTCGACGGCCTGGACGGCGTGGTGCACTCGATCGGGTTCGCCCCGCAGAGCTGCCTCGGCGGCGGCTTCCTCGACGCCCCCTGGGCGGACGTGGCCACCGCGCTCCAGGTCTCCACCTACTCGTACAAGTCCCTCGCCATGGCCGCGCTGCCGCTGATGTCCGCCGGCGGCGCCGTGGTGGGCCTCACCTTCGACGCCACCAAGGCGTGGCCGGTCTACGACTGGATGGGCGTGGCGAAGGCCGGGCTGGAGTCCGCCTCCCGCTACCTGGCGCTGCACCTGGGCAAGCAGGGCATCCGCAGCAACCTGGTCGCGGCCGGCCCGCTGCGCACCATCGCCGCCAAGTCCATCCCCGGCTTCGACCAGTTCGAGGACGCCTGGACCGAGCGGGCCCCGCTGGGCTGGAGCCTGACCGACCAGGAGCCCGCGGCGCGGGCCTGCCTGGCGCTGCTGTCCGACTGGTTCCCGGCCACCACCGGCGAGATCGTCCACGTCGACGGCGGCTACCACGCCATCGGCGCCTGAGATGTAAGGAAGGGCCCCTTCTTAACGCCTCGTGCAGCGGAAGGGGCCCTTGTTAACACGTCGCGGCCCGGGTGGTCACCGCACCGACCAGGGGGCGTCGCCACGCCGTGACGGCGGGCGAGGAACAATGGCCCCATGGCGTACGACGCGTTGGTGCTGGTCTCCTTCGGTGGCCCGGAGCGGCCCGAGGACGTTCTCCCGTTCCTGCAGAACGTGACCCGGGGGCGGGGGGTGCCGCCGGAGCGGCTGGCCGAGGTCGCCGAGCACTACCTGCACTTCGGCGGGGTGTCGCCGATCAACCAGCAGTGCCGTGACCTGCTCGCGGCGATCCGCGAGGACTTCGCCGCCAACGGCGTCGACCTGCCGGTCTACTGGGGCAACCGCAACTGGGACCCGATGCTCGCCGACACGGTCGCCCGGATGCGCGACGACGGGATCACCCGGGCGCTGGCGTTCGTCACCAGCGCGTACGGCGGCTACTCGTCCTGCCGGCAGTACCAGGAGGACATCGCCTCGGCTCGCGCCGCGGTCGGCCCGGACGCCCCGCTGATCGAGAAGCTGCGCCAGTTCTGGGACCACCCCGGCTTCATCGAGCCGCACGCCGACGCGGTCCGTGCCGCGCTGGCCCAGCTCGACCCGGCGAAGCGGGACAGCACCCGGCTGGTCTTCACCGCGCACTCCGTACCGATGTCGGCGGCCGCCAGCGCCGGGCCGCACGGCGGCCGCTACACCGCGCAGCTCGAGGAGGTCGCCCGGCTGGTGCACGCCGCGGCCGCGCCGGACCTGGCGTACGACCTGGTCTGGCAGAGCCGGTCCGGGCCGCCGCAGGTGCCGTGGCTGGAGCCGGACGTCAACGACCACCTGGCGACGCTGCCCGAGCAGGGCGTAACCAGCGTGGTGGTCAGCCCGATCGGCTTCGTCTCCGACCACCTCGAGGTGGTGTGGGACCTGGACACCGAGGCGCTGGAGACGGCCAAGCAGCTCGGCCTGGACTTCGTCCGGGCCGGCACGCCCGGGGTCGACCCGCGGTTCGTGGCGATGGTCCGCGAGCTGGTGCTGGAGCGCACCGCCCCGGACGGGGAGCGGCTGCGCCGCCGCCTCGGCGAACTGCCGGCGTGGGACACCTGCCCGGCGCTGTGCTGCGTGCCCCCGGCCCGCCGGCCCTGAGCCCGACCCGACGACACCCCTGGGGACGACACGATGCTTGACCGCAAGCCGGTGCAGAGCTGGCTCACCGACATGGACGGCGTGCTGGTGCACGAGGGGCAGCCGGTGCCCGGCGCCCCGGAGTTCGTCAAGAAGCTGCGTGCCTCCGGCAAGCCGTTCCTGGTGCTGACGAACAACTCGATCTACACGCCCCGCGACCTGCAGGCCCGGCTGGCCCGGATGGGGCTGGACGTGCCGGAGGAGGCGATCTGGTCGTCCGCGCTGGCCACCGCCCAGTTCCTGGCCGACCAGCGGCCGGGCGGCACCGCGTACGTCATCGGTGAGGCCGGCCTGACCACGGCGCTGCACGCGGTGGGGTACGTCCTCAGCGACTTCGCCCCGGACTACGTGGTGCTGGGGGAGACGCGCACCTACAGCTTCGAGGCGATAACGAAGGCGATCCGGCTGATCAACGACGGCGCCCGGTTCATCTGCACCAACCCGGACGCCACCGGCCCGTCGATGGAGGGCGCGCTGCCCGCTGCCGGTTCGGTGGCGGCGATGATCTCGAAGGCGACCGGGGTCGACCCGTACTTCGTCGGCAAGCCCAACCCGATGATGATGCGCTCGGCGCTGAACACCATCGACGCGCACTCCGAGTCGACCGCGATGATCGGCGACCGGATGGACACCGACATCCTGTGTGGCCTGGAGGCCGGACTGGAGACGATCCTGGTGCTCACCGGCATCAGCAGCCGGACCGAGGCCGAGCGGTACCCGTACCGTCCGTCGCGGATCGTCGACTCGGTGGCCGACCTGATCGACGAGGTCTGAGCCGGGGTCCGCGGCCGCGGCGCTAGAGCCGCAGCGGCGCGTTGCAGGCGGCCACCAGGGCCTGCCGGCAGGCGGTGGTCAGCGGCCGCAGCGCCGCGTCGCGCTGCTGCGCCTCGTAGGTGTTCACCGCGCCGCCGGGCGCGCTCTCCCCGGCCAGCGCGAGCACCCGATCGAGTACGGCGGCACGGGCGAACAGGCGGCGGGCGCGCGGGTCGAAGCCGGGCGGCAGGTCGGTGGCGCCGTCCGGGCGGCGCAGCGCGGCGAGCGCGCCGGCGAGTTCCGGCCGCCACTGTGCGACGTCGAGCCGGGTCAGCGTGGCGGTCGTCTCGGCGAGCACGGCGGCGAGTTCCGCCTCGGCCTCCGCCGCGCCGGGTGTGGCGAGCGACGCCTTCGGCGCGTCCGCCGGCAGCGGGTGGACCCGCCAGAGCACCGTCTCCCAGGTCATCCCCGAGCCGGAGGTGTGGGTACGGACCTCGGGCACCAGCCCCATCCCGCTCGCCACCACGGCCTCGCCGGCCACCAGTGCCGCCCCGGCGAACGCGCCCGGGCCGGGCAGGCCGCGCGGGTCGCCGGGCGCGGGCAGCACCAGGCGGATGTCGTCGGGCGAGTGCTTGGCGAGGCTGGGCAGCGCCTCCCGCAGCGACACGTCGGTCCAGGTGCCGGGGGCGTCGGCGACGAGGTGCTCCTCGTCGCCGGCGACGGCGTCGGCCACCTCGTCGAAGGGCACCAGGCCGGCTCGCCAGGCACGCACCCAGGCGACGAACCGGCTCGACCGGCGCGGAGCCAGTGTGGCCGCGCCCGTTGCGGGGGAGGACATGCCGAAAGGGTACGTGCTCCGCGCCGCTGCTGTCTCGGCTGCCGCTCCGGCGGCGCGACCTGGCCCCAACTACCCCCTTCGCACCGGTTCGTGCCGACGGATGGTGGCCCGGTCGGCGCGTCGCCGAGCGACACGCCGGGGCGCTGGTTAGCGTCTGCGGCATGGCGGGGCGATACGACGGGGACGTGCTGGCCGGCGACTGGCGACGACGGAAGGTGACTCCCGAGGTCGACGCCGAACCCGATCTGGTGGTCGAGGATGCCGACTCCGGGTTCTGCGGCGCCGTGGTCGGCTTCGACTCCGGCGCGGTCGTGCTGGAGGACCGCCACGGGCGGCGGCGCAACTTCCCGATGCTGCCCGCCGCGTTCCTGCTCGACGGCAAGCCGGTCACGCTGCGCCGGCCCGCCCGCGCCCCGGTGCCCGCCGCGCGACGCCGTACCGCGTCCGGCTCCATCGCGGTGGACGGCGTACGGGCGCAGGTCGCCAAGGCCAGCCGGATCTGGGTCGAGGGCGTGCACGACGCCGCGCTGGTCGAGCGGATCTGGGGCGACGACCTGCGCATCGAGGGCGTGGTGGTGGAACCGCTGGACGGCATCGACGCGCTCGCCGACGAGGTACGCGCGTTCGCGCCCGGCCCGTCCCGCCGCCTCGGCGTGCTCGTCGACCACCTCGTGCCCGGCTCGAAGGAGAGCCGCATCGTCGCAGGGGTCAACTCGCCGCACGTGCTGGTCACCGGGCACCCGTACGTCGACGTGTGGCAGGCGGTACGCCCGGCGGCGCTGGGCATCGAGGCCTGGCCGGTGGTGCCTCCCGGGCAGCCCTGGAAGGAGGGCGTCTGCGCGGCACTCGGGGTGGCCGAGCCGGCCGACATGTGGCGGCACATCCTGTCCCGGGTGGACAGCTTCGCCGACGTGGAGACGCCGCTGATCAACGCCATGGAGCGCCTGATCGACTTCGTCACCGAGCCGGCCTGACCGGTTGCGGTGGGGCCGGGGGCGACCGTGCCCGGCTCCGGGCGGTCAGGCTTGATCCCTGCGCCGGTCACGGTCGCCCCCGGCCCCGCCGTGCGCCGTCTCCGCCCGCCTTCCCCGCCCCGGTCGTCCCTCCGCCAGGGTGATCAAGGAGTTTGCGGGCGTGCTGGAGATCAACGCCGACACAAACTCCTTGATCACCGGGGTGAGCGGTGCGGGTGTGCGTCGATCATGGAGTTGTGGTCCCTGGGGATCGGGCATAGCGGGGCGAAATGAGGGCCACAAGTGCAAGATCGGCGGGGGTGGGGGCGAGAGCGGGGTCAGGGGAGGTCGTCGGGGGAGCGGGTCAGGACGAAGGTGGCTATGTCGAGGGCTACCGGGGTGCCGGAGTCGTCGCGGATCACGGTGAGGATCTCGCCGTCCTGGGAGCCGGAGCGGCCCCGCCACCGGTCCGGGCCCTCCGGGGTGAAGCGCAGCTGCGGCCTGCCCACCTGACCGCCGACCAGGTCACCGGAGGCGTCGACGCGGAACTCGTACTCGCCGCCCATCCACCACCAGCGGCCGGTCAGCGCGGCCACGTCGGCGGCGGGCGGGCCGGCCGGGCGCCAGGGGGTGGGCGCGGCCGGTTCGGCGTCCAGCACCAGCGTGAGCGCCTCGCGGCCGAGCGCGCCGATGTGGTGGCCGCGCAGCCCGTACGCGTTGGCGAAGTTGACCACGCCGGTGCGGGTGGGCCGGTGCACGGCCAGGCCGGCCACGTACCCGGGCATGGAGCCGCCGTGCCCGACGTACACCCGGTCGCCGACCCGGTAGAGCTCGATGCCGAGGCCGTGCCCGCCGGTCCACGAGTCGAGGTCGTTGATGACCATGGGGGCGCACATCTCGGTGAGCGTGGCGGGGGAGAGCAGTGCCGGGTCCGGGTCGGCCAGGAACGCGGCCCAGCGGCCCAGGTCCTCGACAGTCGACCAGAGCTGCCCGGCCGGAGCCATCGCGCCGGTGTCGGTACGCGGCTCCTCCCGCAGCGTCTCGTGCCAGGGGTGGACGACGTAGCCGTGGGCGTACGGCTCGGCCGGGTGGTACGTGGTGCGGCGCATGCCCAGCGGTGCCAGCAGCCGCTCGGTCAGCAGGTCCGCCCAGGGCGTGCCGGTGATCCGTTCCAGCACGGCGCCGAGCAGCCCGTACGCCAGGTTCGAGTAGTGGTAGACGAAGTGCGGCGGATAGGCGATCTTGTCCGGCGTGAGCCCGGCCAGCAGCGTGTCCAGGTCCATGCCCCCGGCCCGCTCCCACCAGTCGCCGTCCGGCTCGCGTTGCAGGCCGGCGACGTGGCCGAGCATCTGGCGCACGGTCAGCGCGCCGACCGGAGTGCCGGGCAGGTGGGCGTCCAGCGGGTCGTCGAGCGCCAGCCGCCCGGCGTCGCGCTGCTGCATCACCAGCACCGCGGTCATGGTTTTGGTGATCGAGCCGACCCGGTACTGGAGGTCGCCGTCCGGGCGGGGCGTCTCACCGGCGACCGCCAGGTGCGCCAGCCGGCCGTCGCGGACCACGCCGAGAGCGAGCGAGGGGCCTCGCCCTTCGGCCTGGGCCCGGGCGACCAGCAGGTCCACCTGGCGCGCGGTTTCGGGCAGCAGGGACATGTCGTCCTCCTCGTCGGCGGTGGGCGCGGTAATCGGCGCGATCAGCACCGGCATCGAGATCCGCCGTGCCGAGCCTAGCGATCATGACAGTTCGATGACACGTGCGTTGACGTGTCAGGATTGTTCTCGTGGACGCCGTGTTCTGGATCGTTCTGGGTGTGGTATTAGCGGTCGCCGAGATCTTCACGACGACGCTCTTCCTGATCATGTTCGGGGTCGGGGCGTTCGCCGCCGCCGGCGCCGCGGCGCTCGGTGCGCCGGTGGCGCTCCAGGCGGTGGTCTTCGCGGTGGTGTCGGCGCTGTCGGTGGCGGTGGTCCGTCCGGTGGTCCGGCGGCACGCCCGACCGGCGCTGGAGACCGGTGAGCAACCGTTCGGGGTCGAGGCGCTGGAAGGGGCCACGGCTGTGGTCCTGGAGCCGGTCGACGCCGACCGGGGCATGATCAAGATCGATGGTGAGCTGTGGACGGCCCGCTCGTACGACGCGACGCGCACGTACGCCGAGGGTGAGCGGGTGCAGGTGATAAAGGTCCGGGGCGCTACCGCCCTGGTATGGCAGGACGACATTTCCACCCCGGGCGAGCTGCCCGAAGCGAAAAGGTGAACGGTATGGAGTTTCTGGCGATCCTGATGATCGCGGTGGCGTTGATCGGTGTGGTGACGCTGTTCAAGGCGGTGCGGATCGTGCCGCAGCAGCGTCAGGACGTGGTGGAGCGACTCGGCCGGTACAAGCGCACGCTGAACCCGGGCCTCAACCTGCTGGTGCCGTTCGTCGACGCGGTGCGCACCAAGGTCGACATGCGCGAGCAGGTGGTCAGCTTCCCGCCCCAGCCGGTGATCACCTCCGACAACCTGGTCGTCTCGATCGACACGGTCCTCTACTTCAAGGTGGTCGACTCGGTTCGCGCCACCTACGAGATCTCCAACTTCCTCCAGGCCATCGAGCAGCTCACCGTCACCACGCTGCGTAACGTGATCGGTTCGCTCGACCTGGAGCGCGCGCTGACCAGCCGCGAGGAGATCAACCGGCACCTGTCCGGCGTACTGGACGAGACCACCGGCCGCTGGGGCATCAAGGTGACCCGGGTCGAGATCAAGGCGATCGAGCCGCCGCCGAGCATCCGGGACTCGATGGAGAAGCAGATGCGCGCCGAGCGGGACCGCCGTGCCGCGATCCTCAACGCCGAGGGGCACAAGCAGTCGCAGATCCTCACCGCCGAGGGTGAGAAGCAGGCCGCGGTGCTGCGCGCCGACGGTGACCGGCAGGCCCGGATCCTGCAGGCGGAGGGCCAGGCCAAGGCGATCCGTACCGTCTTCGACGCGATCCACACCGCCAACCCGAGCCAGAAGGTGCTTGCGTACCAGTACCTCCAGGCGCTGCCGCAGATCGCCAACGGCACTGCCAACAAGGTCTGGATCGTCCCGACCGAGCTGACCAAGGCCCTGGAGGGCATGGGCGGCGCGCTGGGCGGCCTGGCCAACATGGTCGGCGACCAGCCGTCGCCGGAGGCCGCCAAGAGCGCCGGCGAGGTCGAGCGGGAGGCCGCCGAGGCCGCCGAGGCCGCGGCCATCGCCGCCCAGGAGATCCACGACGAGGTACGCGTGGCCGAGGCGCAGGCCACCGGCGGCAACACCCCGCAGGGTCTGCCCGCGCCGGAGCCGGTGTCACCGGCGAGCCTGGTGAACGACCCGGCGGACCAGCGCGAGCGGGGCTGACCGGCAAATCCGAGAATCCCTCATACGGCGCTCCGGCGACTGCCACCATCGGTTTCAGGACGGGTGGTGAGCAGGGCCGGAGCGCCGTTGCGCGTCCCGGGCCGCCCGTGGTGCGAACGAGGTGAGGCATGAAGGACCCGGCGAACCGGCTGTTCTCCCGTACCCCGGTCCCCGGCGCGCACGACCCCGCCGGGCCGATCGGCTCCCGGCGTACCGGAGGGGGTTTCGGGGTCCTGCCGTTCGTCTCCGAACCCGGCCCGGGCGCCCCGGCCACCGACGCGACCTGGGCCTGGTCGATCCGCCGGTTCGCCCGCGCGGCGGTCTGGCTGCTCCCGGCGTACGCGGTCCTCTACGGCCTGGTGGCGATGGCCAGCGACGGCGGCGTGGGCAACGACCCGTACCCGGCCGACGGCCGGCCGCTCTACCTGGTCGGCTGGGTCGCCTCGGTGTGGCTGGGGCTGCTCGCCCTGCTCGCGCTCACCGGCCTGCTCGCCGCCACCCGCTGCCGCCGCGTCGCGCTGGCCGGGCTGCTGGCGAGCATCGGCGGGATGGTGCTCATGCTGCCGTTCGCCGGGCTGACCGAGCAGACGCCGGTGTTCGGCGTGACCGCGCGCGGCATCGTGCTGTTCGGCGCCACCCTCTACAGCGTGGGCTGGTTCCTCACCGGCTGGTCGGTCGCCCGGTCCGGGATGTTCTCCTACGGCGACGGGACCATGCTGATGATCGCCGCCCCGCTGCTCGGCCTGGGGGGCGCGCTGATCGGCTCCCTGCAGACGTTCGGCGCGATCTTCGTGCTGGTCGCCGGCATCGGCATCGGCTACCGCAGCGGCCGCCTGGTGCCCGAGACGATCGCCCGGGACGCGGCTGCCGCCAGCGTCGCCGCCGCTCCGGTGCCGCCCGCGTCACCGAAGGGCCCACTCGGCGCCGGTTGACCGTTTCTTCAGCTGGGCGGTCGCCGTGAAGTAACTGACAGTTGCCTGGCGAGGTGGCCGGTAGGCGGCTTTCGTGGCAATCCTGGAGACCATGCCGTCTCCCAGGTCGCCGCTGTCGCGGCTGTTCACCGTGCTGCTGGCCGGCCTGCTCGCCGGGCTCGTTCTCGCGCTCGCCGCGCTTCCCGGCGGCCTCCTCGGCGGGTTCGCCGCCCGGGCCGCGCTCGGCGCGTACGCGGACCTGCCCGACGCGCTGCGCACCCCCGTGCAGCCGCAGCGCTCCTACCTCTACGCCAACGACGGCACCACGCTGATCACCACGTTCTACGACGTGAACCGCACCGACGTGCCGCTGGCCGAGATCGCCCCGGTGATGCGGCAGGCGATCATCGCGGCCGAGGACCGGCGGTTCTACTCGCACGGCGGCGCGGACCTGCGCGGCATCGCCCGCGCGCTGGTGGCGAACGTCAAGGGCGGCGGCACCGAGCAGGGCGGCTCCACGCTGACCATGCAGTACGTCCGCAACGTGCTCAAGACCGACCCGAACCGCACCCCGGAGGAGCGGCAGGCCGCCACCGAGCAGACCGTCGGGCGCAAGCTCCAGGAGATCCGGTACGCGAACGCGCTGGAGCAGTCGCTGTCCAAGGACGAGATCCTCAACCGCTACCTGAACATCGCGTACTTCGGCTCCGGCGCGTACGGCGTCGCCGCCGCCGGCCAGCGCTACTTCGGCAAGGCCCCGGCCGACCTGACGCTGGGCGAGGCGGCGCTGCTCGCCGGCCTGGTCCAGTCGCCCGACGCGTACAGCCCGATCGACGGCGACAAGGACCAGGCGCTGACCCGCCGGGGGTACGTGCTCGACGCGATGGCCGAGACCGGCGCGATCACCGCGCAGCAGGCCGCCGCGGCGAAGGCCGAGGCGCTGACGCTGCGCCCGACCGCCCAGCCCAACGGCTGCACCGCCACCGCCCAGGGCCACGACGACTGGGGCTTCTTCTGCGACTACCTGCGCCGCTGGTGGCTCACCCAGCCGGCGTTCGGCAGCACCCCCGAGGAGCGGGAGCAGGCGCTGCGCCGCGGCGGTTACCGGGTCGTCACCACGCTCGACCCGAAGATCCAGGAGACCGCGCAGGAGCAGGCCACCAAGGTCTACGGGTACGGCAACAAGCGGGCGCTGCCGATCGCGGCGGTCGAGCCGGGCACCGGCCGGGTGCTCGCCATGGCGGTGAACCGGCACTACAGCCTCGACGACAATCCGGACGGGCAGGCCAACCACCCGAACACGGTCAACCCGCTGATCTCCGGCGGCGCCAGCGTCGACGGCTACCAGGCCGGCTCGACGTTCAAGATGTTCACCATGCTGGCCGCGCTGGAGGCCGGCAAGCCGCTGTCCACCGGCTTCGACGCGCCGAGCCGGCTGCCCACCCGGTACGCCTCGGACGACGAGGGCAACTGCGACGGCAGGTGGTGCCCGGCGAATGCCAACCCGCAGTGGATGGACGGCTACCGGATGATGTGGGACGGCTTCGGCCGCTCCGTCAACACGTACTTCGTCTGGCTGGCCGAGCAGGTCGGCGAGGACAAGGTGGTGGAGATGGCCCAGCGCCTCGGCATCACCTTCCGGGCCGACTCCGACGCCGCGTTCGCCCGCGACAACGCCGCCAACTGGGGCGCGTTCACGCTCGGCGTGGCCGCCACGACCCCGCTGGACCTGGCCAACGCGTACGCCACGGTGGCCGCCGAGGGCACGTACTGCACGCCGCTGCCGGTGGTCTCGGTGACCGCGCCCGACGGTGACCCCGTCGATGTGGCGCAGCCGTCCTGCAAGCGGGTGCTCGAGCCGGACGTGGCCCGCGCCGCCACCGACGCGGCCCGGTGCCCGGTCGGCCAGCAGTCCGCGTTCGGGCAGTGCAACGGCGGCACCGCCACCGCCGTCGACTCGATCGTCGGCCGCCCGGTGGCCGGCAAGACCGGCAGCTCGGAGCGGAACGCCACCGAGACGTTCGTCGGCTACACCCCGCAGATCGCCGTGGCCGGCATCGCCGCCAACCCGGACGACGTCACCGACCTGGTCGGCTCCGCCGTGCAGGCGAAGGTGATCGACGCGGTGGCCCGGACCATCAAGACGGCGCTCACCGGCAAGCCGGTGGCCGCCTTCACCGCGCCCAGCCGGGCACTGGTCGGCGACCCGCAGCGGCCGCAGCCGCCCCGGCGGACCGAGCCGGACCGCCGCGAGCAGCGCGAGGACCGCGAGCTGCCCTCCGACGTGCTGCGCTGGCTGCGCGACCGCGGGTAAGGAAGGGCCCCTTATTAACGCCTCCGGTAGAGGAGGGTCCCCTTCTTAACACCGCGCCGCACGACACCGCGCCGCACGACACCGCGTCGCACGACGCCGCGCCGCACGGAGGGCTCGACGCCGCGCACGACCGCGTCGAGGGCGGCGGCCACCTCGTCCGGGGTGCCGTCGCCGTCGAGCGGGACGAACGAGCCGAACTCCGGCACCGCCCGGTACGCGGCGTCCAGCGCGCGCAGGTGCGCCAGTTCCTCGGTGTCGATGCCCCGGGCGGCCACCCGCCGCTGCGCCACCTCGGGGGAGGTGGCCAGGAAGCACACCACAGCCGGGCGCGGGAAGACCGAGTACGCGGCGCGCACCACCCGCCGTCCCCGGTCGCCCCGGGCCGCCATGATCACGTCCTGGCACCAGGTCCATCGGTCCAGCACCGCCACCCGTCCGGTCAGGCGGGCCACCGCGACGGTCCGGGCCATGGCCAGCGCGCGCACCGTCGCCTCCAGCGCCGGATAGACGGTACGGCCGAACAGCGCCACCCCGTCCGCCCGGCCGAGCGCCCGGGCCAGCCGGTTCCACAGTGGCCGCCCACCGGCGTTCTCGAAGTACCGCGCCCGGACACCGCGTCGGCGCAGCCGTTCGGCCAGCGCCTTCGCCTGGGTGGTCTTGCCGGAGCCGTCGACGCCGACCAACGCGATCATCACCGGGCGGCCCACAGCCCCGGACGCTAACGCACCCGGACAACCATGCACATGACGTGTCGGATCCGGTCCGGCGGCTCCGACCCACCGGCGAGCGCGCCCGACCGGGACGCGCCGCAACGCGGAGGAACACATCATGGGCAACGTCATCTACGGGGTGCACACGTCTGTCGACGGCTTCATCGAAGGGCCGAACGGGGAGTTCGACTGGCCGGAGATGGGGGAGGAGCTGTCCGCGTACTCGATCGGGCTGGCCGAGCGGGCCGACGCCTTCGTCTACGGGCGGCGGGTGTGGGAGATGATGTCCTCCTACTGGCCGCAAGTCGAGTCGATCTCCGACGACCCGCACGACCTGGCGTTCGCGCCGGTCTGGCGGCGTACCCCGAAGATCGTGGTCTCCCGGACGCTCACCGAAGCTTCCCACGGCGCCGTGGTGGTCGGCGGCGGCGACCTGGCGAAGGAGTTCGCCGAGATCCGCGAGCGGTTCCCCGGCGACCTGCTGGTCACCGGCGGCACCGGCGCGGCGACGGCGCTGGCCGCGCTCGGGCTCGGGCTCGTCGACACCTTCGAGGTGATCGTGCACCCGGTGGTGCTCGGCGGCGGGCGGCAGGTGTTGCCCGGTCTGGCCCGGCAGAGCCTGCGTCTGGTCGAGACCCGCCCGTTCGACGGGCGGTCGGTGCTGTTGCGCTACGCGCGGGCCTGACGCCTCAGCGGCCCCGGCGGCGGGGCCGGTACGTGGCGAGCGCGGCCGGTACGCCGCGCCGCACGATGCCGGCCCGGTCGCTGTCCCCCCGCATGACGGCGGCGGCGGTCTTGCGGGCCTGCTCGACGGTGAAGTGCGGCGGCAGCATCAGCTCGGCCGGGTCCACCACCGCGTTGACCACCACCGGCCGGTCCGCGTCGAGCACCCGCTGCCACAGGCCGTCCACCCGGGCGGGGGAGTCGACCAGCTCACCGCCGAGGCCCAGCACCTCCGCCCACCTGTGGTACGCCACGTCCGGTAGGTCCTGGCTGTCCGGGAACATCGGTGTGCCCTCGCCGGAGCGCTGCTCCCAGCTGACGAACGCGAGGTCCCGGTTGTTGAGCACCAGCACGACGAACCGGGGGTCGGCCCACTCCCGCCAGTACTTCGCGACAGTGATCAGCTCGTTGACGCCGTTCATCTGCATCGCGCCGTCACCGAGCAGCGCGATCACCGGGCGGTCCGGGTGGGCGAACTTCGCCGCCAGCGCGTACGGCATCCCGCCGCCCATGGACAGCAGCGTGCCGGAGAGGCTGGCCAACATGCCGGGGCGCACCCGTACGTGCCGGGCGTACCAGGCGGTGGCGGTGCCGCAGTCGACGGCGAGCATGGCGTCGTCCGGCAGCGCGTCGTCGAGCGTGGTGAACAGCGACTGCGGGTTGACCGGGTCGGCGGGCTGGGCGGCGACCTCGCGTTGCGAGGCCCGCCACTTGCCGGTGGCGTCGGCGAGGGTGGCCCGCCAGGCGGTCGGGCCCGGCCCCGGGCCCAGCTCCCGGAGCAGGGCGCGCAGCGTCGGCCCGGCGTCGCCGGTCAGGTTCACCTCGGTCGGGTAGCGCAGCCCCATCCGGCTGCCGTCGATGTCGATCTGCACCGCCCGGGCCTGGCCCTCCGGCGGGTAGAACTCCGAGTACGGCATCTGGCTGCCGACGATCAGCAGCCTGTCGCACTCGCGCATGAGCTGCCAGCTCGGGCGGCTGCCGAGCAGGCCGATCGCGCCTGTGACCCACGGCTGGCGGTGGTCGACGGCGGTGAAGCCGAGCAGCGCGGTGGCGACCCCGGCGCCGAGGCGGTCGGCGATGCGGCGTACCTCCTCCTCGGCGCCCAGCGCGCCCTGCCCGACCAGCATCGCCACCCGCTCGCCGCCGCGCAGCACCTCGGCGGCGCGGCGCACGTCGGCCTCCGGCGGCGCCGTCGGCTCGCTGCTCGGCACCGCGCTGGTGTGGTAGTAGCCGTGGGCGTGCGGCGGGTGCGGCACCGCGGGCAGGTCCTGCACGTCGGAGGGGAGAACCAGGGCCGTCACGGTACGCCGGGCCAGCGCCGTGCGGCAGGCCCGGTCGACCAGGTGCCGGGCCTGGGACGGGTCGTCGAGCTGGGCCAGGAAGGCCGAGGCCACGTCCTTGTAGAGCGAGAGGAGGTCCACCTCCTGGTAGTAGCCGCCGCCCTCGGCGGGCAGCGCGGTGTGCCCGAGCAGCGCCACCACCGGCTGGTGGTCGAGCTTGGCGTCGTAGAGGCCGTTGAGGGCGTGGATCGCGCCCGGCCCGCTGGTCACCACCACGCAGCCGAGCGGGCCGCCGCCGTACTTGACGTGCGCGCCTGCCGCGAACCCGGCCGTCTCCTCGTGCCGGACCTGGATGAACCGGGCCCGTCCCTCGGCGCGTTGCAACGCCGACGTCATGCCGTTGATCCCGTCGCCGGGGTAGCCGTAGTAGCGGTGCACGCCCCATTCGGCGAGCCGGGCCACCAGGTAGTCGGCGACTGTGGCGTCGCGGGGGAGGTTGCCGTCGTGATCCGCGCCCATCCTGGTTCCTCCGTCGCCGTCGGCCTCCCGCCTCCGTTCCCCGCCCCGGGCGCCGGAAACCCGGCCCGCGCCGGAGCGGCCGGGCGGGCCGGGCAGAATCGCCTGGTGCCCGTCCACGAGATCACCGACCCCGACGACGACCGGATCGCCGACTACCGCGCGCTCACCGACGTGGAGCTGCGTACCCGCTGGGAACCGCCGCACGGGTTGTTCATCGCCGAGGGGGAGCTGGTGCTGCGGCGGGCGCTGCGGGCCGGCTACCCGGCCCGGTCGTACCTGGTCGACGCGAAGCGGGTGGACCAGCTCGCCGACCTGGACACCGGGGACACGCCGGTGTACGCGGCCACGCCGGACGTGCTCCAGTGCGCCACCGGCTTCCACGTGCACCGGGGGGTGCTCGCGTCGTTCCACCGCAAGCCGCTGCGCTCGGCGGACGAGGTGCTCGCCGCCGCCCGGCGGGTGGTGATCCTGGAGGACGTCAACAACCACACCAACCTGGGGGCGATCTTCCGGGGCGCCGCCGCGCTCGGCGTCGACGCGGTGCTGCTGTCTCCCACCTGCGCCGATCCGCTCTACCGGCGCAGCGTACGGGTCAGCATGGGCGAGGTGTTCGCGGTGCCGTACGCCAAGCTCGAGCGCTGGCCCGCAGGACTGGACCAGGTCCGGGCGGCCGGATTCACGGTGCTCGCGATGACGCCCGCGCCGGATGCCGTACCGATGCAGCGGCTGACCCCGGCGCAGCGGGAGCGGGCGGCGCTGCTGCTCGGGGCGGAGGGGCCGGGGCTGACCGCGGCGGCGCAGGCGGCCAGCGACGTGCGGGTGGTGATCCCGATGCGGCGCGGCGTGGACTCGCTGAACGTGGCCGCAGCCGCGGCGGTGGCGTTCTGGGAGCTGGGCCGCGAGGACGCGCTCTGAGGACCCGCTCGCCCGACCGGCTTGCATGACCATGCGACGCCGTGCATAATCTTCCTTGTGTCCAAGGTTCTCACCTCCCTGCCCATCGGCGAACGTGTCGGCATCGCCTTCTCCGGCGGCCTCGACACCTCGGTTGCCGTCGCGTGGATGCGCGACAAAGGCGCCGTCCCGTGCGCCTACACCGCTGACATCGGCCAGTACGACGAGCCCGACATCGCCTCGGTGCCCGGCCGCGCCCACACCTACGGCGCCGAGGTCGCCCGGCTCGTCGACTGCCGCGCCGCCCTCGTCGAGGAAGGGCTGGCGGCGCTGACCTGCGGCGCCTTTCACATTCGCTCCGGCGGGCGGGCCTACTTCAACACCACCCCGCTGGGCCGGGCCGTGACCGGCACGCTGCTCGTGCGCGCGATGATCGCCGACGACGTGCAGATCTGGGGCGACGGCTCGACGTTCAAGGGCAACGACATCGAGCGGTTCTACCGGTACGGCCTGCTGGCCAACCCGCAGCTGCGGATCTACAAGCCGTGGCTGGACACCGACTTCGTCACCGAGCTGGGCGGGCGCACCGAGATGTCGGAGTGGCTGCTGGAGCGCGGCCTGCCCTACCGGGACAGCACCGAGAAGGCGTACTCCACCGACGCCAACATCTGGGGCGCCACCCACGAGGCCAAGACGCTCGAACACCTGGACACCGGCATCGAGACGGTCGAGCCGATCATGGGGGTCAAGTTCTGGGATCCGTCCGTGGAGATCCCCACCGAGGACGTCACCATCGGCTTCGACCAGGGCCGCCCGGTGACGATCAACGGCAAGGAGTTCGGCAGCGCCGTCGACCTGGTGCTGGAGGCCAACGCCATCGGCGGCCGGCACGGCCTGGGCATGTCCGACCAGATCGAGAACCGGATCATCGAGGCCAAGAGCCGGGGCATCTACGAGGCCCCCGGCATGGCGCTGCTGCACGCCGCCTACGAGCGGCTCGTCAACGCCATCCACAACGAGGACACGCTCGCGAACTACCACAACGAGGGCCGCCGCCTCGGCCGTCTCATGTACGAGGGCCGCTGGCTGGACCCGCAGGCGCTGATGCTGCGCGAGTCGCTGCAGCGCTGGGTCGGCACGGCGGTCACCGGCGAGGTCACGCTGCGGCTGCGCCGGGGCGAGGACTACTCGATCCTCGACACCACCGGCCCGTCGTTCAGCTACCACCCGGACAAGCTGTCGATGGAGCGCACCCAGGACTCGGCGTTCGGCCCGGCCGACCGGATCGGCCAGCTCACCATGCGCAACCTGGACATCGCCGACTCCCGGGCCAAGCTGGAGCAGTACGCCTCCGTGGGCATGGTCGGCGGCGGCACCCCGCAGCGGGTCGTCGGCGCCGCCCAGGCGGCCTCGACCGGGCTGATCGGCGCCATGCCGCAGGGCGGCGCCGAGGCCATCGCGTCCCGGGGCGTGCCGACCGCCGAGGACGAGGCGCTCGACCGCGCCGCGATGGAGTTCGGCGTCGACTGATCACCGCCGCTCGTCCCGTCTGCCCGCCCGCCGGTCCCCGCCTTCTCGGCGGGCCGGCGGGCGGTGTGGCCTTCGGCAACGGTGGTGACGCAGGGTAGCGTGTCGCCCGTGTTCCCTACCGTGCGTGAGGTGCTGGACCTGGTGCCCGTGCGCAACGGCGCGCCCCGCCTGGTCGCCGGAACCGCCGGGCTGGACCGGCCGGTGCGGTGGGTGCACATCGCCGAGGTGCCGGACATCGCCACCCTGCTCGGCGGCGGGGAACTGGTCCTCACCACCGGGATCGGGCTGCCGGGCGACGACGCCGGGCTCCGCGAGTTCATCGGCGCCCTCGCCGACGTCGGCGTCTCCGGGCTGGCCGTCGAGCTGGGCCGCCGCTACGTCAGCGGAGTGCCCCGGGTGATGGCCGCCGCCGCCGAACGACGCGGCCTGCCCCTGATCGAGCTGCGCCGGGGCACCCCGTTCGTCCGCATCACCGAGGCGGTGCACGCGCTGATCGTGGACGCCCAGCTCACCGAGCTGCGCGCCACCGAGGAGATCCACCAGCGGTTCACCGACCTGTCGGTGGAGGGCGCCGAACCGGCCGAGGTGCTGCGGCAGGCCGCCGAGCTGGCGGGCTGCCCGATGGTGCTGGAGAACCTGTCCCGGCAGGTGCTCGCCTACGACCCGGCGGGGGAGAACGCCGAACTGCTGCTGGACGGCTGGGAACGGCACTCGCGGCAGATCCGCCCGGCCGGGCGCACCGCGTACGACCCGGACAGCGGCTGGCTCGTCACCACCGTCGGCGCGCGGGGCCAGGACTGGGGACGGCTGCTGCTGCGCTGGCCGGCGACCGAGTCCACCCCGCCGACCCGGCTGACCATCCTGATCGAGCGGGCCGCCTCCACGCTGGCCCTGGGCCGGCTGATCCGGCGCGACGCCGAGGGCCTGGAACGGCAGATCCACCGCACGCTGCTGACCGCCCTGATCGACCACTCCCGCCCGGTGGACGAGGTGGCGCTGCGCGCCAAGGCGCTCGGCGTCGTCCTGGACCGCCGGCACCTGGTCGGCGTCGTGGTCCGGCACCGCGCCGACGAGCCGGCCGGGGACGCGGGCGCCCTCGACGACGAGTCCGCCCCGACCCGCCGGGGCGGGCGCCGCGACGCCGACGCCGAAGGCCCCGAAGTCGGCCCGGCCCGGTTGCGCGACCTCGCCGAGGCAGTCAGCCAGGCCGTCCGCGACGCCAAGCTCACCGCGCTGACCAGCCCGCTCGACGACCAGGCGGTGGGCGCGCTGCTGGCGCTCCCCGACGCCGCCGCCGAGGAGAAGGCACTGTCCGCGTTCGCCGCGGCGTTGCGTCGGGTACGCCTCGACGTCGCCCCCGCCCGCACTCCGGCGTCCCGCCTGTCGGAGTCACCCGACCGGCCCGCCGGCCGGGCCGTGACGTCGGGGAGCGCGCGACCGGCCGACGCGCCGCCCCGCGCCGCGATCGTGGTGGCGGCCGGGTCCGGCGTGGGCAGCATGCGCGAGGCGCGCCGGTCGCTGATCGAGGCGCGGCAGGTCGCCGAGGCGGCGCGGCGGGATCCCAGGGATCTGCCCTGCTACCGCCTGCCGCACGTCGGGCTGGCGGGGCTGCTGCACCTGCTACGCGACGAGCCCCGGTTGCAGACGTTCGTCGAGCGTGAACTCGGGCCGCTGCTCGCCTACGACGCCCAGCACCCGCGGGAGCAGTTGCTCGGCACCCTGCGGGCGTACCTGGAGCAGGGGCGGAACAAGTCGGCCGGTGCGGCCGCCGCGCACCTGTCCCGGCCGGCGTTCTACGAGCGGCTGGCCCGTATCGGCCGCATCCTCGACGCCGACCTCGACTCGGTCGACAGGTGCCTGTCCCTGCACGTGGCCCTGCTGGCCCTGGACGCCATCCGCACCCCCTGACCGCCCCGCCCCTGCCCCCCGCCCCCGCCCCCCGCCCCGCCCGCCCTTTCGGCCTCTGCCGCGCCGATCTTGGAGTTGTGGCGCCCAGAATGCCGGCTAAGCACCGTTATCAGAGGTGCCACAACTCCAAGATCGATAGGGTGCGGGCGGTGATCATGAGGTTGAGCCGGTGATTCGCCCTGAATTCGCACCGTCAAGTTCATGATCGACTGGGCGGGGTGGGTCAGGTCAGGGCTGTGAGGGTTTTGGCGTATGGGGCGGGCACGTAGTTGTCGCCGCCGGGGGTGAACACGTCGGAGGTCGCGGCCGCCTGCCAGGCGGTGTCGGGCAGCGCAGCCACCAGGGCGCGTACCACAGGGGCGTCGCGCCACTGGTCCTGCTGGGCGAGCAGGCTCAACGCGACGACCGACTCCTCCACCTCGCCCACGCACTCGAACGGCTTGTGCCCGTCGATGCCGAGCAGTTCCCGGTAGCCGGGGATCTGGGACTCGTCGGCCAGCAGGTCACCGCCGAAGATGCCGGTCAGCCGCTCGCGGGGCATGAACGGGGCCATGGCCAGGAACACGAACCGGCACTTCGGGCAGTCGCGGCACCAGCGCTCGCTCGCATCGCGCAGCTTGAACGCGGCGTTGCAGCTGGTCACCACCGCGTCGTACCGGTCGATCTCGGCGAACAGGCGGGCGATGTGCAGCTCGGACAGGGAACGCAGCAACGAGAAGTACGGCTCGGTGAGCCCGGCGTGCTCGGCCAGCGCGGCACGCAGGAGCCCTTCCGCCTCGACGCCCTTGGACCACTGGTGGTTGATCTCGTGACCGTTCCAGATGAGGTTCGGGTCGGACGCGGACCGCTCGTTCGACATCACCACCGGGCCGAGGCCGTGCAGGACCGCGGTGGCCACGGCGATCAGCGAGTTGATCGCGGTGACCGGGATGTGCCCGTTGCGCGCGCCGGCCGCGTTCAGCTCGAACAGCACCGGGTCCAGGCGCCGCCGGGCGGCCAGCGGCACCAGGTCCGACGCCTCGTTCACCGACACGATCACGTGGTTCGGGTTGACCGAGAACGGCACCGGCTCCAGGCCGGCGCGGCGCAGCGCCTCCAGCGTGACGATGGAGTCCTTGCCGCCACCCACCGCCGAGAGCGGACGGCGGTCGGAGTTGTCCACCGGCACCGCCGGGTCCACGGTGCCGGACGGCACCTCGGGACGCAGTTGCAGCACGTGCGGCAGCTCGTTGCGGTACGCGTACTCGGCGAGGCCCTTGGTGTAGACGGCGGTGACCAGCTCGACGGCGGCGGCGCCCAGCGGTGCGGGCAGCACCAGCCGGGGCGGCGCGGCGGCCTTGTAGTAGCTGACGCCGGCGACCACGTGCAGCAGTTCCAGCACCCGGGCCAGGGTGGCCGCGGTGGCGTCGGCGACCGGCTCGGCCGGCAGCGGAAGCGTGATCACCTCGGTGAACCGCTGCTCGCCGTCGGGGCCGGTCAGGGCGTAGTCGAACAGGACCTCGCCGGTGGCGAAGTCGATCGAGTAGGACGGGAACGTGAAGGCGTCCATCCGCCGCAGCTGCTCGTTGGGCACACGCCATACTAGGCCCTGGTTCGTCCGTCCGTGTCCGGCTGGGCCGGACCCTGCCCGCCGTGCGTCGACCGAGTCCGAGGAGAGCCCGTGCGCCTGTCTGATCTGCGCGGACGTCATGTCGCCGTCTGGGGCGCCGGCCGCGAGGGCCGGGCCGCGGTGACCGCGATCGCCGCGCACGGGCCGGCCGGCCTCGTCGTGGTCGACGACAGCGCGAACTTCCTCACGCTGCCGTGGGACGGTCCGCTCGCCGCCTCGGCGCCGCTCGTCACCGGCGAGGAGGGCTTCGAGCGCCTGGCCGCCGCCGACGTGGTGGTCCGCTCGCCGGGCGTGCCGAACACCCACCCGTGGATGGTGGAGCTGCGCCGCCGGTCCGTGCCGGTGACGCAGGGCAGCGCGTTGTGGATGGCCGACCATGCGGACCGCACCGTCGGGGTGACCGGCAGCAAGGGCAAGAGCACCACGTCCAGCCTGATCAGTCATCTGCTCACCGCGATGGACCGGCCGAACGTGTTCGGCGGCAACATCGGGGTGCCGCTGCTGGACCTGCCCGAGGCGGAGCTGTACGTGCTGGAGCTGTCCAGCTACCAGTGCTCCGACCTGACCGACTCGCCGCGGGTGGCGGTGGTGACCGCGCTGTTCCCCGAGCACCTGGACGCCCACGGCGGCGAGCGGGAGTACTACCGGGACAAGCTGAACCTGATCGCGCACGGTCCGCACGCCGTCGTGGTCAACGGCGCCGACCCGCGCCTGGCGGCGGAGCTGGGCGACCGGGCCGCGGTCCGGGCCGGTTCGCCGGACACCACGCACGTGGCCACCGGGCCGGACGGTACGCAGTGGTTCCACCTGCGGGACACGCCGCTGTTCCCGCGCGCGGTGCTGCCGCTGGTCGGCCGGCACAACGAGGGCAACCTCTGTGTCGCCCTCGCGGTGCTGGACGCGCTCGGCGTCGACGTGGTGGCGCGCAAGGACAGCCTCGCGGTGGCGGTCGCGGAGTTCCAGGGCCTGGCGCACCGACTCACCGAGATCGCCGACCCGTCCGGGCTGACGTTCGTCGACGACACGCTCGCCACCAGCCCGTACGCGGCGATGCACGCGATCGACGCGTACGAGGGTCGGCCGTTGACGGTGATCGTCGGCGGCGCCGACAGAGGGCTGGACTACAGCCCGCTGCGCGCGCACCTGGCCGACCGGGAGATCACCGTGATCGGCGTGCCGGACAGCGGCCCCCGCATCGTGGAGGCGCTGTCCGGGCTGCCGTCGGTGCGTACCGAGCTGGCCGACGACCTGGTCGCCGCCGTCGGGCTGTCCCGCAAGCTGACCCCGGCGGGCGGGGTGGTGCTGCTGTCCCCGGCGGCGCCGAGCTACGGCCGGTTCCGCAACTTCGAGCACCGCTCCGAGGTGTTCGCGCAGGCGGTGGCCGACACCGCCCGCTGAGCGGTCAGCCGCGCTCCGCGCGGGCGTTCCCCGGCGGGCCGGGCTCGCCGGAGAGGATCGCGTCGAGCGACTCCGTGGGCGCCGAACTGTCGACCGGCTCGCGCGGCGCGGGCGCCGTACCGGCGGACGTCGTCCCGGCGGGCGTCGCCTCCGGGCCGGCGTGGGCCGGGCGCCGCTTGACCGGCGTCCAGGCGAACGCGAGCGCGCCGCCGACGAGCGCCAGCAGCATGCCGATCAGGAACCCGCCCAGGTTCGAGGTGAGCCAGGAGACCAGCCCGAGCACGAGGGAGAGCACCGCGTAGAAGACGCGTTGCTGCGGCGTGGTGATCAGCAGCACGCCGCAGATGACCAGGACGGCCGGGACCAGGTACGCGGCCAGCCCTTGCGGCCCGACGTGCAGCAGCACCCCGAGCGGCGCGCGCAGCGTCACGAGCATCTCCGCGCCGCCGAGCGCGATGAGCAGCCCGGCGGTGAACGGCCGGGCCCGGCGCCAGCGCCGCCAGCGTGTGCGGACGCCGGCGGCGGGCGCCGAGTGCTGTCCCGCGGTCACGTCAGCACCCTTCGGAGCTGAAGCCCATGCGCAGGTTGGGCAGTGTGAAGACGGCGGCGGTGGTGGCGTAGTTGTTCTGCCGCAGGTTGGTGATGGTCACGGTGTCGGCCTGCTGGGCGAACACGCCCGGGTTGCCCTTGACGCCGGGGACCTTGTCGACGGTGCTGGCGTCCTGACCGACGTCGATGTTCTTGAAGGAGGCGTTACCGGCGATCTCGTCGCCGTCGACCACGAGTGTGCGCGCGGTGACGGGCTTTCCGGAATTGCCGGCGGTGATCCGCAGGTTGGTTCCGCCCAGGTTGATGCTCTGGCACAGATTCGTCAGTTCGGCCTTGTCGATCGCGGAGACGATCACGAGCACCTGCCCGCCGGTGTCGCCCTGGTTGGGGCTGTCCGGGATCATCTGGTCGAGCGTGGCGAACTGCTCGAACCCGGTGCCCTCCAGCTTGTCGGCGGTGACGGTGAAGGGCATGCCCGAGATGGCGAACTGCGCGCCGAGCACACCCTGCGCGGTCAGCACCACCATGCCGGCCGCCCCGGCCGTCACGGCGCCGAGCGTGACGGCGAACCGGCGCCAGCGTACGCCGCTTCGTGGTTGATCGGCCTCGATCTGCTCGATCTGCTCCGACATGCCGGCCCCTTTCGAGATCAATTCATCTGCGACGATGCGAATTGGCTTCGCATGATGCGCGCCGAGGGGCGCAGGCCGAAGTTACCGCTGAGTAAAGGGGCGGTCAACTGCCTGTAGCAGATCATTGGTCGGTATTTGCCAAAAGCGGCCAAAGTGAAAAACCGCTGCGGTTTCTCACCGCTCAGGGCTGGCCGGGCGCGCAGGGCGCGGTGGCGGCCGGACCGTCGTCCGCCCTCCCCGTGCGGGCGATGCGACCCGCCTCGTGCGGTCCGAGGAACGGCGCGACGGCCGCGTACGTGAGGGCCGGCAGCAGCAGCGGCAGCTCCTCGGCCCGCCCCTGCGCCACCCGCTCACGGATGGTGGCGTGGATTCCGCCGACCACTGTGGACAACAGTGCCTCGCGGTCCAGGTCGGCCGGCTCCGGTCCGGCGCCGGCGAAGAACCGGCGGAAGCTGCGCAGGAGCGCGTCGCGCTCCCGGCGGGCATCAGGCCCGGCCGCGTCCACCTCGACCAGCGCCATCCGGGCGAAGGCGGGCACGCTCGCCAGCACGTCGAGCAGCGTGCGCAGCGCCGCCCGGACGGCCTCCGGCCACTCCGGGCCGGCGTCGCGGTAGGCGTCCTCCATCAGGTGCGACACCACGGCGATGCCGTGCCGGTACGCGGCCAGGAACGCGTCCTGCTTGCCGCTGAACAGCGTGTAGAACGCGGGCCGGGTGACCCCGGCGGCGTGGCAGATGTCGCTGACCCGGGCGTTGTCGTACCCCCGGGTGGCGACCTCCCGGACCAGCCCGTCGAAGAGGCGGTCCCGCTGGGTCGCCGCCACCTCCTCGGCCGGCACGCGGCGCGGGCCGCGCTTGATGGCGCGGTCCGGGTCGCGGCCGTGGCGGGCGCCCGGCAGGGGTACGGGCGCCGGCGACGGCGGGCTCGGGACTGTCACTCATCGACCTTTCTTGATGCGTTGACTTTACGACCCTCCGGGGTTTATAACTTTCGACACGCTCAGTTCACGCCTCGTCACCGCTGGTGATCTCTCCTGATCGGTCACCCGAACGCGTCGAAGGAGGGCCGGATGGCTGCCATTATCGCCGCGCGGACCCGTCCCCCCAAGGCCGGAGAGACCCAGGTGACGCGGCGACGCCGCACTGCGCCACGCCGCCCGGCCCGCTGAGGCCGCCACGGCGCACCACCACCTGCGGCGGACCGATCCCGGCCGCCGCACCCACCGGCTCCGTCCGCTCCGGACGCCGCCGGCACCGTTTCCTGTCCCACCGCCGGAAGGAACAACCATGCCCAGGTACGGACGCATCGGCGCGGGCCTCGCCGCCCTGGCGCTGCTGACCGGTCTGGTCGGCGCCGCCCCCGCCACCGCCGCACCCACCACCTCGCTCGCCAGCGCCGTGCTGACCTACCCGACCGTCGCCGGCACCGCCGTGTCGGTGGGCGACGTCATCCAGGCCAGCCTGCGCAGCGGCACCAACGCCACGTTCTACTCCTCGACCAGCGGCACCACCGGCATCAAGTGCGCCGCGTCCAGCTTCAGCGCCAAGGTGCTGACCAACCCGACCGCACCCGGCACCGCGACCGAGAGCCTCACCGCGCAGTCGTTCACCAGCTGCACGACGAACGTCTTCGGCACCACCGGCGTGCAGAGCGTGACTGTCAACAACCTGCCCTACACCACCTCGGTGACCAGCGCCGGCGTCGTCAAGATCTCCGGGACGACGGCGGCGCCGATCCAGAGCACCGTCGTGCTCAACTCCCTGCTCGGCACGATCACCTGCGTCTACCGCACCAGCACGAACACGCTGACCGGTACGGCGTCCAACGCCACCAACTCGATCACCTTCACCAATCAGCCCCTGACCAAGTTCTCCGGCCCGTCGCTGTGCTTCGGCACCGCGTACTTCACCGCGGCGTACTCGCCGGTGAAGGACACCAGCAAGACCGGTAGCCCGGCCGTCTACGTCAACTGACACCCGGCTCTCGGGCCGGTGGCCGGCGATCCGCCGGGCACCGGCCCGTGGTCGCGCCACCGTGGCACTTGTCCCCGCCGCACCGTGGTGGCAGCGTGCGGAGACTACCGCCGCTGAAGGGTGCGCCGATGACCTCCGACGACCTGCTGGCCCGGCACCGGGCCGTGCTCCCGTCCTGGATGCCGCTCTACTACGCCGAACCGCTGGAACTCGTCGCCGGTTCCGGCCGCCGGGTCACCGACGCGGCCGGCCGGACCTATCTGGACTTCTTCGGCGGTGTGCTGACCACGATGGTCGGTCACGACATCCCGGAGATCCGGGAGGCGGTCGAGCGGCAGCTGCGGACCGGCCTCGTGCACACCTCCACGCTCTACCTGATCCGCCGGCAGGTCGAGCTGGCCGAGAAGATCGCCCGGCTCTCCGGCATCCCGGACGCCCGCGTCTTCTTCACCAACTCCGGCACCGAGGCGAACGAGGCCGCGCTGCTGGTCGCCACCAACCACCGGCGCTCGCACCAGATCCTCGCGGTGCGCAACAGCTACCACGGCCGGTCGTACGCGACGATGGGCGTCACCGGCAACCGCGGCTGGTCGGCCAGCGCGCTCAACCCGTTGCAGGTGGCCTGGCTGCACTCCGGTGAACGGCTGCGCGGCCTGCTGGCCCGGCTCGACGCCGCCGACCGGGTCGACGCGGCGGTCGAGGACCTGCGCGAGGTGCTCGCCACCCAGACCGCGGGCGACGTGGCTTGCCTGATCGCCGAGCCCGTCCAGGGCGTGGGCGGCTTCGTGCACGGCCCGGACGGGCTCTTCGCCGCCTGGAAGAAGGTGCTCGACGAGCACGGCATCCTGCTGATCAGCGACGAGGTGCAGACCGGGTGGGGTCGTACCGGTGAGCACTTCTGGGGCTACCAGGCGCACGGCGTGACGCCGGACCTGCTCACCTTCGCCAAGGGCATCGGCAACGGCTTCGCGCTCGCCGGCGTGGTCGGCCGGGCCGAGGTGCTGGAGTCGGTGCCGGCGATCAGCTTCTCCACCTTCGGCGGCAACCCGGTCTCCACCGCCGCCGGCAACGCGGTGCTCGACTACCTGCTCGACCACGATCTCCAGGGCAACGCCGCCCGCGTCGGCGCGATCCTCGGCGATGGCCTGCGCGCGGCCACCGCCGGGCTGGAGCAGGTCGCCGAGGTACGCGGCAAGGGCCTGATGCTCGCCGTCGAGTTCGTCCACCCGGGAACCGTCGAGCCGGACGCGGCGCTGACCACCCGCGTCTTCGAGGCGTGCCGGGCCGGCGGTCTGCTGGTGGGCAAGGGCGGCCTGTACGGCAACGTGATCCGGATGGGCCCGCCGCTGACGCTCACCGAGGAGGAGGCGCGGGAGGGCCTGGCGATCCTGGTCGACGCGATCCGCGCCTCGATCGAGGCGTGAGCGTCAACCCGGCCGGCGCAGTCCGGACCTGAGCAGTCGCAGCAGACCCGCCCCGGCCAGGTACGCCACGAGCGCCGGGGCGGGCAGGCCCAGCGGTTCCGGTGCCTCCTCGGGTGCGAGGCTGTTCAGCAGCAGGCCGACGAGCACGCCCGCGTACCCGGCGACGGCCAGAGCGGCGCGCAGCCGCCGGCCGCCCGCCCCGGCCGGCCCGGTCGCGGCCGGGCGGCGGGTGCGGGCCTCGACCGGGCCGAAGACGGCGACCAGCACGGCCAGCACCGCGGCCAGCGCGAGCAGCCACGGTACGCGCCACGCCCACCAGGCCGCCGAGCCGGCCGGGGGAGTGGGCAGCACGCCGAGCCGGTCCAGCAGGCCGACGAGCAGGATCGCGGCGGTCAGGTGCCAGAGGAACAGGGTGAGCACCACGGCGTTCACCGCGAGCACCGCCTGCCAGGGGCCGGACCGGCGCAGCCAGCGCCCGGCCGGGTGCCGCAGCAGCAGGATCAGGCCGAGCTGGGCGGCGGCCGCGGCGAGGAGCGCCAGGCTCGGCGGCGCCGCGTTGTCCAGCCGCTCGCCGGGGACGTGGAGCATCGCCACCGGGTACGGCCCGGCCACCGTGAGCAGCACCAGCGCGACCAGGCCACCGCCGAGCAGGACCGCGCCGGCCCGGCGGGACAGCGGCAGCCGGCGGCGGAGCAGGCCCCGCGGCGCGGCGTGTCCGGCGCGGGTGTCCGCCCGGGCGGCGTCGTACCAGGCGAAACCGAGCTGGTGTACGGCCAGCCAGCCGAACAGGTAGTTGCCGTCGGCGAGCACGGCCGGGCCGAGGAGCCGGCCGAGGTCGCCGAGCGCGACGAGGACCACGAGCACCACCGGCACGGCGAGTCCGAACCGGCGGTGCAGCGCCTCCATCGGCGGGGTCAGCGCCACCACCGCGACGTAGGCCACCAGGAACCACAGCGGGATGGTGGCGAACCAGACCACGGCGCGAACCTGCCCCGGGTCGGCGCCGCGCAGAGTGGCGATCCCCGCGCCCGCGGCCAGGACCAGCAGCAGCACGGTGGTGGGCCGGATCAGCCGGGCGCTGCGGTCCACCAGCCATCCGGCCGCCGACCCGCCCCGGCGCCGGCGGGCGGCCAGCGAGGCGGCGTTGGCGTAGCCGCCGACCAGGAAGAACACCGGCATCACCTGGGCCACCCAGGTCAGCGGCCAGGCCCAGCGCAGGTCCGCCAGCGCCGAGTGGCCGGCGGGACGGCCGTCGTCGTACCCGATCGCGGTGACGCCCCAGTGGCCGAGCACGACCATGGTGATGGCGAGCGCCCGGAGCAGGTCGATGTAGCGCTCCCGCCCCGGCGGCGTGCGTTGCGCGAGCTGCCGCAGGCGGCGCATGGGCTCAGGCTAGGCCAGCGGACGCCGACCGGTACCGATAACGGATCGGTCGAGAGGGCTTGTGGTCCCGGTCGCACTGTCGTAGAAATTCTTCATCGGAAATGCTTCTGGTGAAGACAAGCGACAGGGTGCTCACCGCGCGTACCCGGACCGAGGAGATGCGATGAACAGGCGTGAGATCCTTCGGCGCAGCGCCGCCGCCGGTCTGCTGGCCACCCCCGCCGCCGGGCTGCTCGCCGGCTGCGCCACGTCGGGTGGGGGCGACGAGGGCGACAAGGACGCGTACAAGGGCACCAAGAGCGAGCAGAACCCGCTCGGCGTGGCCGAGGACGCCCCGCTGGAAGTGGTGATCTTCAACGGCGGCTTCGGGGAGGAGTACGCCAAGGCCCACGAGGCCATGTACAAGGAGCGGTACCCGAAGGCGGCGATCAAGCACTCGGCCACCGCGGAGATCAGCAAGACGCTCCAGCCGCGCTTCGTCGACGGCAGCCCGCCGGACGTGGTGAACAACTCCGGCGCCGGCCAGATCGACTTCAACGGCCTGGTCTCGCAGGACGCGATCGCCGACCTGGGCGAGCTGCTCGCCGCGCCCAGCCTCGACACGCCTGGCAAGACGGTCAAGGACACGCTGCTGCCCGGCACCGTCGAGGTCGGCTCCTACGACGGCCGGTTCCTGGTGCTCAACTACACCTACACGGTGTACGGCATCTGGCACTCCACCAAGCTGTTCGCCGACCGCGGCTGGGAGGACGCCAAGACCTGGGACGACCACATCGCGCTCTGCCGCCGGATCAAGGCCGCGGGCATCGCACCCTGGACGTACGCCGGTGTGCACCCCCGCTACATGAGCTGGCCGCTGATCTCCACCGCGATCAAGCTCGGCGGCCCCTCGGTCGCGCTGGCGATCGACAACCTGGAGCCGAACGCCTGGAAGTCGGACGCGATGAAGACCGCCGCCGACGCCTGGCACCAGATCGTCAAGGACAAGTTCATCCTCGACGGCTCCCCGGGCCTGGACCACAAGCAGTCGCAGACCGCCTGGTGCCAGGGCAAGGCCGCGTTCATCTCCTGCGGCTCCTGGCTGGAGAGCGAGCAGAAGGACGTCACGCCGGCCGGCTTCAACATGACCGTCGCGCCGACGCCGAGCCTGGGCAGCGGCGACAAGCTGCCGTACGAGGCGATCCGCGGCACCGCGGGCGAGCCGTTCATGGTGCCGGCCAAGGCGCGCAACGTCGCCGGCGGCCTGGAGTACTTCCGGACCATGCTGTCCCGCAAGGGCGCCCAGGACTTCACCCGGAAGGTCGCCAGCCTGCCCGTGGTCGCCGGCGCCACCGAGGGCATCGACCTGCCGTACGGGCTCAGCACCGTGGTCAAGGCGCTCGACGCGTCCGGCTCCAACGGCTTCAACTGGGTCTACAACAACTACTACCGCAAGCTGGAGCGCAACCTGGTCGACGCGGCCTGCGGCGAGTTCTTCAGCGGCCGGATCGGCCCGGCCGAGTTCCTCGACCAGTGCCAGAAGGGCGCCGACTCGATCGCCGGAGACAGCTCGGTCAAGAAGTACAAGCGGTCCGCGTGATGCGACAGGGCCGCCTCCCCCTGATCCTCACGTTCCTGCTGCCCCCACTGGCGTTGTACGGCATCTTCGTGCTCTCGCCGTACCTCCAGGCTTTTCAGATCTCCACCACCGACTGGATGGGCTACTCCGCGCAGGCCGACCCGGTCGGCATGGCGAACTTCCGCACGCTGCTGCACGACGGGTACGTGTGGAACGCGTTGAAGAACAACGCGATCCTGCTCGCCGTGGTGCCGGTGGTGACGATCGGGCTGGGCCTGTTCTTCGCCAGCATGCTCACCATGGGCGGCCGCAAGGGCCGGGCCGGTGTGACCGGGGTGCGCGGCACCTCGGTCTACCGGCTCGTCTACTTCTTCCCCCAGGTGCTCTCGGTGGTGATCATCGCGCTGCTCTGGAAGGAGATCTACAGTCCGACCAGTGGCCTGCTCAACGGCGCCCTGCGCGCCGTCGGGCTGGCCACCCCGGCCTGGCTCGGCGACCCGCGCTTCGCGTTCTGGTGCGTGCTGGCGGTGATGGTGTGGAGCAACGTCGGCTTCTACGTCGTGCTCTTCGGCGCCGCCATGCAGGCGATCCCGCGCGACATCTACGAGGCGGTGCTGCTCGACGGCGCGTCCCGCACGACGATGCTGCGGAAGATCACCATTCCGCTGCTCTGGGACACCATCCAGGTCGCGTGGATCTACCTCGCCATCGCGGCGCTGGACGGCTTCATCCTGGTCCAGCTCATGACCAACGGCGGGCCGAACTTCTCCTCCGACGTGATCGGCCTGCGGATGTACGACACGTCGTTCGGCAGCGAGAACAAGTTCGGGTACGCCTCGGCGATCGGCGTGGCGATGTTCTTCCTGACCCTCTCGGTGGCGGTGCTGGCGCTGCGCACCGCCCGGCGCGATCGGATCGAGTACTCGTGACCACAGTGGATCCCACCGCGACGACCGCCGGCACCGCCCTCCCGGTCGACGGCGCGCAACCGGGCGACCGGCCGCCGCGCCGTGAGCTGGGCGTGGCGAACGTCTTCTCGCACGGCTTCCTGCTGCTCTGGGCGGCCATGACGGTGCTGCCGCTGGCCTGGATGGTGCTCAGCTCGCTCAAGACCAACGGTGAGATCGTCGCCGAGCCGTGGGGGTTGCCGGAGGCGCTGCGGTTCGACAACTGGACACGCGCCTGGACCACCGCGCACATCGGCCGGTTCTTCTTCAACAGCATCGTCGTGGTGGCCGGCTCGCTGAGCCTGACCATGCTGCTCGGCGCCACCGCCGCGTACGTCTTCGCGCGCTACGAGTTCCGCGGCCGGCAGGTGGTCTACTACCTGTTCGTCGGCGGCATGATGTTCCCGGTCTTCCTGGCCCTGGTGCCGCTGTTCTTCGTGGTCCGCAGCGTCGGCCTGCTCGGCACCTGGCCCGGCCTGATCCTGGTCTACACCGCCTACTCGCTGCCGTTCACCGTGTTCTTCCTGACCGCGTTCTTCCGGACGCTGCCGACGTCGATCGCGGAGGCCGCGCTGATCGACGGCTGCGGGCACTTCCGGCTGTTCTTCCGGGTGATGCTGCCGATGGCGCGACCGGGACTGATCAGTGTCGGGATCTTCAACTTCCTCAGCCACTGGAACCAGTTCCTGCTGCCCCAGGTGCTTCTGCCGGGCGACGGGCAGGACCGGATGCTCGCCCAGGGCCTGAGTTCGCTCGCGGTGAGCCAGGGCTACGCCGGTGACTACGCCCAGTTGTTCGCCGGCCTGACCATCGCGGTGCTGCCGGTGCTCGTGGTGTACGTGGCGTTCCAGCGTCAGGTCCAGTCCGGACTGACTGCCGGGCAGCTCAAGTGAGGTCGTTGCCACAGGTGACGGGGCAGTGGAGACGTTCGAGCTGACCTAGGGTGAGCCGGCACGCTCATCTATCGACAGGAATCTCATGTTCTTCCTTCTCTACACACTGTTGCTGATGCTCGGCGGCATCGCGATGGTCGTCGTCGGCGCGGTCGTCAAGGAACAGGGCAAGGGCTCCCGGATCCTCAACGTGGTCATCGGCCTGGCCTTCTTCGGGTACGGCTTCTACCTGCTGTTCCTGTTCGATGGCGACAGCTACCGGATCTTCTTCTACGTCTTCGTGCTGCCGATCCTGCTGATCGTGCGGGCGGTGAAGGCCCGCAAGGAGGCCCGCGAGCAGGCCGAGGCGCAGCAGTTCGCCGGCGGACCGCAGTTCGCGGGCGGCCAGCAGTACGGGGGCGGCCAGCAGTACCCGGGCGGGCCGTCGTTCCCGGGTGGTCAGCAGTACCCGGGCGGGCAGCAGCAGTTCGCGGGTGGGCAGCAGTACCCGGGCGGACAGCAGCAGCACGGCATGTACCCGGGGGCGGGGCACGGCCAGCCCGGCCAGGGGTTCCCGCCCGCTCCGGGGCAGCACGCCCCGGGTCAGCCCGCACCGTACGGCGCCGCGCCGCAGGGGCACCCGGGCCAGCCCGCCCCGCAGGGCTGGCACCCGAATCAGCAGGCACCTCAGGGTGGCGCGCCCCAGGGCCACCCGGGTCAGCCCACGCAGTACGGCCCCCCGCCGCAGGCCCACCCGGGCCAGCCCGCGCCGCAGGGCTGGCACCAGGCTCAGCCGGGTTCGCAAGACCGATACTGATCAGCCGGAGTGCCGGCTCACGCCGACAACTGCCGGAGGCGGCGAGTGGAACGTCATGGGTGTCAAACGGGCGTTTTGACACCCATGGCGTTCCACCCAACGGCCGAGCCCCGCGGCGGGGCGGGCAGCGCGGCGGGGCGGGCAGCGCGGCGGGGCGGGGCGGGCGGGTCAGGCGGGTGGGGGCACCAGGCGGGTGTGCAGTGCGGCCGGGTCGGTCACCTCGGGCAGGTCGCGGGCGGCGAGCCAGGCCGCGGCGGCCGCACCGTCCCCGGCGGTGTGCAGCGGCGCGTCCGGCCAGCGGCCTGCCAGTTCCGCGCGTACCGCGCCGGCCAGCGGGGTGTCGCCGGTGAGCAGCCCGCCGCCGAGCACCACCGGATCGGCCGCACCCGGCGGGCGGATCCGGGAGACGCTCTCCGCCAGCAGCGCCGCGGCCTCGGCGATCAGCGCGACGGCCGTCGGCTGCCCGTCGTGGGCCGACGACACGACGAGCGGCGCGAGCCGGGCCAGTTCCACCGGCGGCCGTCGCGTCACCGCCTGCACCACGGCTCCGGCGGTCGCCCGCGGCTGATCGTCCACAGCGGTGGTGCCGGTCAGCTCCGCCAGCACCTGGCGTCCCAGGTCGTCGGGGGCTTCCGCGCGGTCCAGGTCGGCCAGTAGCCGGCGGACCGCCTCGCGGCCGAGCCAGAAGCCGGATCCGGCGTCGCCGAGCAGCCAGCCGTGACCGTCGGCGGTGCGGTCCAGCCGCAGGTCGCGTACCTGGGCGGCGATCGCGCCGGTGCCGGCGACGAGCACGGTGCCGTCCGGGGCAGCCGTACCGGAGGCGTAGGCGACCAGGGCGTCGCCGTGCACGGCGTACGGGCACCGTAGCCCTGCCTCGGCCCACGCCCGGTCGAACGCGTCGCGGCCGTGCGGGTCGGCCAGGAGGCGGCCGGCCCCGGCGAGGCCGATGACGCCGGCGCGTACCCGAAGGGGGTCGATGTCGGCGAGCGCCGCGCGCAGGGCGGCGAGCAGCTCGGCGGCGGCCCGTTCGGCGCCGTGGCTGGTGGGGTTGCCGCCGCCGGCACGGCCGGTGCCCAGGCGTGTGCCGTCGAGGCTCAGCGCGGCCGCGCGGGTGGACGTACCTCCGACGTCGAGGCCGACCACGACGGTGTCCGACATGGTCTTCATGCTGGTCCGCCGTGTCGCCGGACGCAAGATCGCGCCGGTGCGCCAGGTAACAGTTTGAAAACTTCACCCACGCTCTTGACACGGAGGGGCCTTCAGTAAGAACTTTTACCACTAACAGTTAACACTCTTTTCCGAAAGGCTTCCGCCGATGGTCGAGCACGAGGTGGAGACTTCCGCGGCGACCGCGGTGGTCGATGCCGGTCCGGCCGACCGGCTGGGCGCCGACGGCGTGCTGGCCAGGGTCCGGGCCGGCACGGGGGAGCTGACCGGGGCGCTGCGCCGGGTCGCTGAGCACGTGCTCAGCGACCCGGAGGCGGCGGCCCGGGCCACCATCGTCGAGCTGGCCGAGCGCAGCGGCACCTCGCCGGCGACCATCACCCGGTTCTGCCGGGCGATGGGCTTCGAGGGCTACGCCGACCTGCGGCTCGGCATCGCCGCCGAGACCGGGCGGGCGCGCTCGGCGGGCTGGACCGTCGACATCGGACGCGAGATCCAGCCCGGCGACCCGCTGTCCCGGGTGCTCGACCAGATCATGGCCGCCGACACGCGGGCGATGCACGACACCGCCGCGCTGCTCGACCTGGCCGAGGTGGAACGCGCGGCGGTCGCCATCGCCGGGGCCAGCCGGGTGAACATCTTCGGCGCCAGCGGCAGCGCGCTCGTCGGCGAGGAGATGCAGTTCAGCCTGCACCGCATCGGCGTCGCCGCGTGGGCCTGGAGCGACGTGCACGAGGGGCTGGCCAGCGCCGCGCTGCTGGGCGCCGGTGACGTCGCCCTCGGGATCTCGCACACCGGGCAGACCCGGGAGACGATCGAGCTGCTCGCCGAGGCCGGCAGCCGCGGTGCCACCACCGTCGCGCTCACCGGCTTCCCCCGCTCGCCGCTCGCCGAACTGGCCGACATCGTGCTGGTCACCGCCAGCCAGGCCACCACGTTCCGGCCGGACGCGCTCTCCGCCCGGCACCCGCAACTCGTCGTGCTCGACCTGCTCTACATCGCGGTGGCGCAGCGCACCCACGACCGCGCCCACGCGGCCTTCCGGCGTACCGCCCAGGCCGTCGACGGGCACAAGGCCGCGAAGGGGTCCCCATCATGATCAGTGCCCAGCGGTACGCCGACGCGGTCCGCCCGGTGCTCGACCGGCTGGTGGACAGCCAGGCCGTGGCGGTGGACCGGGCAGCCGACCTGATCGCCTCCGGGCTGCGCTCCGGTGGCGTGCTCCAGGCGTTCGGCGCCGGCCACTCGGAGGCGTTCGCCGCCGAACTGGTCGCCCGGGCCGGCGGCCTGGTCCCCGCCAACCGGCTCTCCCTGCACGACCTCGTGCTGCACGGCGACGCGCCCCGCGATGTGCTCGCCGACCCGAAACTGGAACGCGACCCGGCCGTGGCGCACCAGCTCTACGCGCTGGCGGCGCCGCAGCCGGAGGACGTGTTCGTGGTCGCCTCGCAGTCCGGCATCAACGGCTCGGTCGTCGAGCTGGCGACGCTCGTCAAGCGTGGCGGCCATCCGCTGATCGCTGTCACCTCGGTCGAGCACACCGCCCGGGTAGCTCCTCGGCACCCCTCCGGGCACCGGCTCGCCGACCTCGCCGACGTCGTGCTGGACAACGGCGCGCCGTACGGCGACGCACTGCTGCCGCTCGAGGGCGGCGGCGCGGTCTGTGCGGTCTCCTCGGTCACCGCGGCGCTGCTGGCGCAGCTGCTGACCGCCGAGGTCGTACGACGGTTCCACCAGGCCGGAGAGGTACCCCCTGTCTACCTCTCCGCCAACGTCCCCGGTGGGGACGAGCACAACCTCGCCCTCGAGTCGCGGTACGCCGGGCGTCTCCGGCGGACCGCCTGACCCGACCCACAAGGAGAGACAAGATGTCGGTTACCCCCGAGAAGTTCGGCGACGTCAGCCGTCGGACCCTGCTGCGGCGCGCCGCCGCGGCCGGTCTGCTGGCCGTACCGGCGGCGGGTCTGCTGAGCGCGTGCGCCGGCAGCGAGCCGAGCAAGTCCGACGGCGGCGGCGCGGCCAAGAGCAAGGACAACCCGTTCGGCGTCAAGGACGGCAGCGCGGTCAAGGTGGTCGTCTTCAACGGTGGCCTGGGCGACCAGTGGGCCAAGGAAGACAAGGTCATCTTCAACGCCAAGCACCCGAACATCACGGTCAACATGTCTTCGACCCAGAAGATCAAGACCGAAGAGCAGCCCAAGATGGCGACGCAGCCGAGCGACCTGGTGATGAACTCGGGCGCCGACATGATGGACCGCAGCACGCTGATCAACGAGGGCGCGATCGAGCCGCTGGACGACCTGCTCACCGCGCCGGCCTGGGACAGCGAGGGGACGGTGGCCGACAGCCTGCTGCCGGGCACCGTCGCCGACGGTACGCAGAACGGCAAGTTCTACGTCGTGAACGTGGCGTACACGGTGTGGGGCAACTGGTACAACGCGGCACTGTTCAAGAAGGAGGGCTGGACGGCGCCGACCACCTGGGACGAGTTCTTCGCGCTCGCGCCGAAGATCAAGGCCAAGGGCATGGCGCCGTACGTGCACGACGCGGTGCACGGCTACTACCCGCGCTGGGCGCTGTTCGCCAGCATCTGGAAGGCGGTCGGCAAGCAGGCCGTCGTCGACATCGACAACCTGAAGGACGGCGCCTGGAAGGCCGACGGCATCGTCGCGGCGCTGGAGCCGTGGGAGAAGCTGGTCAAGGACAAGCTGCTGCTGCCGGGCAAGCTCGACCACACCCAGTCGCAGCAGGCGTTCCTGGACGGCAAGGCGGCCTTCATCCAGGTCGGCACCTGGCTGAAGAACGAGATGGCCGCGACCATCCCGCCGGGCTTCGAGATGACCATCTCCGACTACTGGAGCAAGAGCGGCGACAAGGCCGCCAAGGACGTCTTCGCCTCCTCCGGCGAGGGCTTCGTGGTGCCCAGCAAGGCCCCGAACAAGGAGGCCGCGAAGGAGTTCCTGCGGGCCATCCTGTCCAAGGCCGGCTCGGCGAAGTTCGCCGAGCTGACCAAGTCGCTGGCCTCCACCAAGGGCTCCGGCGACAACGTCCAGGACACCGCGCTGGCGTCGGCGAACTCGCTGATGAAGAACGGCAGCTCGGACCTGATCTCGGTGAAGTTCCCGGACTTCTACGCCGACCTGGACAAGGAGAGCCAGAACCTCTCCGAGGAGCTGATGGCCGGCCGCCTGACCGCGCAGCAGTTCGTCGACAAGATGCAGGCGGCCGCCGACAAGGTCGCCAAGGACTCGTCGATCAAGAAGCAGACCCGCACCGCCTGATCACCGCGAGGAAGTGAGTCCAATGCGGCACGGAGTCGCGCGTTTCGTCACGGGCTTCCTGGCCCTGCCCGTCGCGCTGTACCTGTTCTACGTGGTGTGGCCGTTCGCCCAGGCGGCGGGATACTCGCTGACCGACTGGGGCGGGTACTCCGATTCCCAGCGCTTCGTCGGGCTGGACAACTACGTCCGGCTGTTCTCCGACGAGCTGATCCGGAAGGCGTTCTGGCACAACGTGTTCTTCCTGGTCACCGTGCCGCTGTTCACGATCGCGCTGGCCCTGTTCCTCGCGTTCCTGCTCAACGTGGGCGGACGCGAGGACAGGGCCGGCATCCGCGGGGTGTTCGGCTCCGGGATCTACAAGGTCATCTTCTTCTTCCCGCAGGTGCTGTCGCTGGTGGTCATCGCCGTCATGTGGCAGCAGATCTACCGCACCGACGGGCAGGGCCTGATCAACGGCCTGCTCATCAAGATCGGGCTGGTCGACGCGGACAACCCGATCGCCTTCACCGCCGACCCGGAGCCGTTCCTCGGCGTGCCGGCGGTGCTCTGGTGGTTGCTGTTCATCGCGGTGTGGAGCGGCGCCGGCTTCTACATGGTGCTGTTCTCCGCCGCGATGCAGTCGATCCCGAAGGACATCTACGAGGCCGCGATCCTCGACGGCGCGGGCCGGTTCCACACGTTCTTCAAGGTGACGCTGCCGCTGCTGCGGGACAGCATCTCGGTCGCCTGGGTCTATCTGGGCTTCATCGCGCTGGACATGTACGCGCTGGTCTTCGTCATGACGCCGAGCCAGGGCGGGCCGAACCACGCCAGCGAGATCTTCGCCTCGGTGATCCAGTTCAACGCGTTCCAGAAGGGCCAGTTCGGTTACGCCTGCGCGATCGCCGTCGCGCTGGCCATCTTCACCATTCTGCTGGCCGCGCTCCAGCTGAGGATCACCCGCCGTGAGCGGATCGAGTACTGAGGAGGTCTGGACGATGAGCACTGTGACCCACACCTCCGGTCCGGCCCGGTCCGACACGGCACCGCCGGACCGGCCGCCGGCGGACCGGCGGAACGTCGGCAACGGCTTCGGCGGCCGCATCTTCAACGGTTTCTCGCACCTGTTCCTCGCGGTCTGGGCGATCATGGTGGTCTACCCGCTGCTGTGGGTGGTGATGTCGGCGCTCAAGACCGACTCGGAGGTGATCCGCGAACCGCTGTCGCTGATCCCCGACGCGTTGCAGTGGGACAACTTCGCCCGCGCCTGGACCGCCGGGATCGACAGCTTCTTCCTCAACACGCTGCTCGTGCTGGTGTTCAGCGTGACGCTGACGATGCTGCTCGGCTCGATGGCCGCGTACGCCCTGGCGCGCTACGAGTTCCGCGGCAACCGGCTGATCTACTGGATGTTCCTGTCCGGGCTGACGCTGCCGATCTACCTGGCCGCGGTGCCGCTGTTCAAGGGCGTCTACAACACCGGCGTCAGCCTCCCGTTGCTCGGCCCGAACAAGCACCTCATGCTGATCCTGGTCTACGTGGCGTGGTCGCTGTCGTTCACGATCTTCTTCATGCACTCGTTCTTCCGGACGCTGCCCGACTCGATCGCCGAGGCGGCCCAGGTCGACGGGGCGTCGCACACCCGCACGTTCTTCAGCGTGATGCTCCCGATGGCCAAGCCGGGCCTGATCAGCATCGGCATCTTCAACGTGCTCGGCCAGTGGAACCAGTGGTACCTGCCGACGCTGCTCATGCAGTCGGTGTCCGGCGAGCCGAAGAACCAGGTGATCGCCCAGGGGTTGATCGAGCTGTCGGTCAACCAGGGCTACAAGTCGGACTGGTCCGGACTGTTCGCCGGGGTGACCATGGCGATGCTTCCGGTGCTGATCGTGTACATCGTCTTCCAGCGCCAGGTGCAGTCCGGCCTCACCGCCGGCGTCGGCAAGTAACCCTCCGGGAGGTAAGGAAGGGCCCCTTGTTAACACCGGGTGTTAACAAGGGGCCCTTCCTCTACCGCAGGCGTTAAGAGGGGGCCCTTCCTTCCCCGCGGAGCGTGTCGGGGGGAGGGGGCAGAATCACGTCCGTGCTGGTGGCGGTGGAGGCGGACGAGCGAGGCGGCGGCGTGCTGCAACCGCTGCGCGCCGACGGCACCCCGTCCGGCCCGCCCGAGGAGGTGGCCGACCTGGCCACCGCCGTCGCCGCCCGGGAGGCCGCCGGCCACCCCCGCTGGCTGTGGGCCGCCTGGGCCGGCGTCTACCCGGCGCTGCTGCGCGCCGGGGTGCGGCTCGACCGCTGCCACGACGTCGAGCTGACCGAGGCGCTCCTGCTCGGGCACGCCGGCCGGTGGGGCGAGCCCCGCGCGCTACCGGCCGCCTGGGCCCGGGTCACCGGCGCGCCGGTCCCGCCGGACCCGGCGCCCCGCCCGCCCGAGCCGCCGGGCCACGCCCAGGCCGCGCTGTTCGAGCCGCCGTCCGGCCCGCCCGGTCCGGGCATCACGGCGTTGACCCGGGTGTACGCCGACCAGCTCGCCCGGATCGCCACGACCACCCACCCCGGCCGGTTCCGGCTGCTGGTGGCCGCCGAGTCGGCGGGCGCGCTGGTGGCGGCCGAGATGGGCGCGGCCGGGCTGCCGTGGCGCGCCGACGTGCACGACACGATTCTGGCCGGCCTGCTCGGCGAGCCGTCCCCGGTCGGCGGGCCGCCGCGCCGGCTGGCCGAGTTGCAGGCCCGGATCGCTGACGCGTTCGGCGTACGCCAGGTGCACGCCGACTCGCCCGCGGAGCTGTTGCGGGCGTTCGCCCGCGCGGGCGTGGACCTGCCGAACACGCGCGCCTGGGTGCTGCGCGGGGTGGAGCATCCGGCGGCGCCGCTGGTCCTGGAGTACAAGGAGCTGTACCGGATCTGGACGGCGCACGGCTGGGCCTGGCGCGACGCCTGGGTGTCCGGCGGCCGGTTCCACCCGGAGTACGTGCCGGGCGGCGTGGTCTCCGGCCGCTGGGCGACCCGGGGCGGCGGGGCGTTGCAGATTCCGAAGGTGATCCGGCGGGCGGTGGTGGCGGACCCGGGCTGGACGTTCGTGGTCGCCGACGCGGGCCAGCTCGAACCGCGCGTGCTCGCGGCGGTCTCCGGCGACGAGCGGCTCGCCGCGGCGGGCGGTGCCGGTGACCTGTACGCCGCGCTGGCCCGGGACGCGTTCGCCGGTGACCGGGCGAAGGCCAAGGTGGCCCTGCTCGGGGCGATGTACGGGCAGACCGGCGGGGCGGCCGTGCCGGCCCTGGCGGTGCTGCGGAAGAACTATCCGACCGCGTTCGGCTACGTGGAGGCGGCGGCCCGCACCGGTGAGGCGGGCGGGCTGGTCCGGTCGTGGTTGGGGCGCACCTGTCCGCCCGGGTCGGCGGGGTTCGCCGAGGGGGAGGAGGCGATGCCGGACGGCGGGGCCGATCCGCACAGCCCGTCGGCGCGGGCGGCCCGTTCACGTGGGCGTTTCACCCGCAACTTCGTCATCCAGGCCACCGCCGCCGAGTGGGCCTCCACGCTGCTGGCGACGCTGCGTACCGAGCTGGCCGGCACGGAGGCGGAGCTGGTCTTCTTCCAGCACGACGAGGTGATGGTGCACTGCCCGGCCGGGCAGGCGGCGGCGGTCGCCGAGGCGGTCACCGCCGCCGGGGCGCGGGCCACAGGGCTGCTGTTCGGCGACACCCCGGTCCGGTTCCCGCTGGACCTGTCGTCAGTGGACTGCTACGCGGACGCGGCATAGTCACGCAAATTTCCGTTTTGCCCCGCTACCCGGTCCCGGCCGTGCTCGTTGGGCCCGGTGTGCGTACGACGGGACGGACCGGGCGGCTGTGCCCGGTCCGTCCCCTGATCGAGGGGGCACCGCTGAACCGGATCGCTGCAATGATCATCGCCGCCGGTGGCGGCCGCCGCATCGGCGGACCCGAAGCGCTGCTGCACCAGGGCGAGAAGCCGCTGGTCAGCCAGATGATCGACACGATGGCCGAGGCGGGCTGCGCGCAGGTCGTGGTCGTCCTGGGCGCGGCGGCCGAGCAGGTGCGGCAGACCACCGACCTGACCGGCGCCACAGTGGTGGTCAACCGCGCGTGGGGCACCGGGGTGGGCTCCTCGATCCGGGCCGGGCTCGCCGCGCTCACCGACGACGACATCGAGGCGGTGGTCGTGGTGCCGGTGGACATGCCCGGGCTCACCGCGACGGCGGTCCGCCGGGTGACCGCCCTGCCGTATCCGGACGTGCTGGTCTGCGCCACCTACGACGGGCTGCGCGGCTACCCGATGCTGTTCGGCCGCCGGCACTGGTCCGGCATCGCCACGCTCGCCAGCGCCGACGTCGGGGCCCGACCGTACCTGCTGGCGCACAAGGACCAGATCGTCGACATCGCCTGCGACTCGGTGGCCGACGGCAGCCGGATCGACAGCCCGGAGCTGATGGCGCTCTACGGCCTGTCCATCCCCGAGCAACGCGTCGGCGCCTGAGGCGCGCCGCTTGTCGGACCCGGGTGCCAGGATCGGACCGTGGCCTACGACGAGGACCTGGCGAACCGCGTACGCGAACGCCTCGGGGGTGAGCCCGGCATCACCGAGCGGCGCATGTTCGGCGGCCTGGCGATGATGCTGCGCGGCAACATGGCGGTGGTCGTGCGCGGCGCGGGCGGCCTGATGGTCCGGGTCGACCCGGCCGAGGCCGAACGTGCCCTGGGCGAGCCCGGCGCCGAGGCGACAGTCATGCGGGGCCGGGAGATGCGCGGCTGGGTCACCGTGTCGCCGGCCGCCTGCGAGCGCGACGCCGACCTGGCCCGCTGGGTCGACCGGGGCGTCCGCTACACGCGCGGCCTCCCGGCGAAGTAGCCCGCCCGGATATCCGGGTGCGCGACCCGGCCGCCCGTCCTACGCTGCGGCCAGTCGGCAGCGGGGGATCGGAGACGGGCAGATGGCGGTTCACCTCTACGCGGTCAGCCTCGACGCGGCCGACCCGCGCCGGCTCGCGCGGTTCTGGTCCGGCGTGCTGGGCCGGGAGATCTTTGACGACCCGCGCGAGGGCGTGGCGCTGGGCGGCGACGCACACAGCGACGTCCGCATCCGGTTCCTGCCCAGCGAGGCGCCCAAGACGGTGCAGAACCGCATCCACTTCGACCTGACGAGCGCGTCGCCGCAGGCCCAGCGGGAGACGGTCGACCGGGCGCTGGCACTGGGCGGCCGGCACATCGACATCGGCCAGGGCCCGGACGACGACCAGGTGGTGCTCGCCGACCCCGAGGGCAACGAGCTCTGCGTCATCGGCGCGGGCAACACCTTCCTCGCCGGCTGCGGCCCGCTCGGCGCGATCAACTGCGACGGCACCCGGGCGGCCGGCCTCTTCTGGACCGAGGCGCTGGGCTGGCCGCTGGTCTGGGACCAGGACGAGGAGACCGCGATCCAGTCGCCGCGCGGAGGCGCGAAGGTCACCTGGAGCGGCCCGCCGCTGATGCCCAGCGGCGGGCGGGACCGCGTACACCTGGACCTGGTCGCGGCCGGTGACCGGGGCGCGGAGGCCGACCGGCTGCTCGCGCTCGGCGCGACCCGGGTCGGCACGGGCCGGCACACCGCCGACGACCTGGTGCTGGCCGATCCGGACGGCACCGAGTTCTGCCTGCTGACGGCCCGGTGACGCGGGTACGGCCCCAGGGACCGCACCCGCGTCGTCCGATCAGCGCAGCCGCAGGCTCGGCTCCAGCATGACCTCGAACAGCCGGTCCCACGGCAGCTCGACCCGCACCGCGGTGACCCGGTTCAGCGTCGCGGTGAACGTCTTGCGTCCGCGTACCCCGAGCACCAGCTCGTGCCCGGCGAAGTGGTCGGCGAAGTACCGCTCGGTCAGCGGCACCAGCCGGTCGCGTACCCAGCCGTCGAAGTAGCGCTTCTGCTCGGCGGTCAGCGCCAGCGGATCCCAGCCCTGCGCGCGGGCGTGCGCGTACGCCTCGACCTGCACCACGTTCTTCCACGGGTCGTCCTTGACGAACCGGTAGAGCAGGCACTCGGCGTGCGCCTGGGCCGGCCCGCGCAGCTCCGGCACGCCGAAGCCGCTGCCGGACGAACGCAGGTACGCCCACCGCGCGGTGCCGTGCGCGAGCGCCAGCCCGAGCGCGTTGCCGCCGGTGTTCCACCCCGAGTACGACAGCAGCGCCGGCAGGTCCAGGCGGGCCTCCATCCGGGACACCAGGTCGTGGTCGCCCTTGTTGACGATCAGCGGGTCCACCACGATCACCGGGGTGCCGGCGGCCAGCAGCTCACCGATGCGGCCGACGAACGCGTCCAGGTCGGCGGTCCGCTGCCCGGCCGTGGCCGAGGGGGTGTTCACCGCGAGGACGATGTCCGCGTCGCCGGTCACCACCCGGCCGCCCACCGAGGTGACGTGCCGGCGGATGTTCTCCGCGAACGGGATGCCCTCCAGCGCGGCGGTCCAGCCCTCCCCGGACACCCCGGCGTACTCCACCCGGTAGGTGGGCGCGGCGCCGGCGGCGACGACCCGCGCGACGAGCAGCGCGTTGACCTCGTCGGCGCCGGGGAAGATCTCCACCCGGTCGCCGACGCCGAGCCGCGCCACCAGCGCCTCCAGCTCGACCCGCTCGGCGCGGGCCAGGCCGACCGGCGCGGTGTCGTCCTCGGAGAGCACCAGGTGGCTGATCGTCCCGTCCGCGACCCACTCCACCATCAGCCGGTTGACCTGGTGGTTGCGTGCCCGCGCGGCCAGGTAGTCCTCGACCACGGCGTCCGGGATGCGCGCCCGCACGGCGTCGAGCTGGCCCCGCAGCGACTCCTGGCCCAGATTGACCACCTGGTCGTACAGCTTGGCCCACTGGACCAGCAGGTCACGGTAGTTGTCCAGATCGGTGCCGGTGCTGGTGATCGCGAGCCGCTGGATCGTGTCGTGCACCTCGATCACCGCGTCGGACCGGCGTGCGCGCAGCCGCCGGATCGCCTCCAGGTTGCGCAACGCGTCGGCCAGGGCCGGTGCGGCGGTACGCGAGGCGATCAGGCCCCCGTACGCCAGCATGCTCACCGAGATCACGTACCCGTCGACGCCGTCGACGCCGTCGAGCCAGCGGGCGATGCCGGCACCGTCACCGGGGGTGAAGAAGCGGCCCAGCAGGTTCCGCGGCGGCAACAGCACCTCGGCGTCGGCGCTCGCACCGGTCATCTCCGCGCAGTACGTGTTGACCGGCCGGTCGTCCAGCGGCACCAGCGCCACGCTCGGTCGCCGGCCGGCGGGCCGGGCGAAGGCGGGGCCGCCGAGGGCGACGGTGGCCAGGCCGGCCGCGCCGGTGGCCGCAAGAAGGGTTCTTCTCTTCATCGATGCTCCCTTTTCTCCGGCACGCTCGCCGCCCGGGGGGTGGCCGGAACCAGCCGGCGGGTGATCCACAGCGGTGAGGTGACGGCGTTGCCCGTCACCACCGCGTGGGCGCCCGCCTCGAAGGCCCGGCTGATCTGCTCCGTGGTCCGGTAGCGCCCCTCGGCGATCACCGGTACGGGCAGCAGCGCGGCGAGTCGCGCCACGAGCCCGAGGTCGGGCCCGTCGATCGGTGGGCTGGCCGGCGTGTAGCCGGACAGCGTGGTGGCGACCGCGTCCGCGCCGGCCTCGACGGCGGCGACGCCTTCGGCCACAGTGGCGACGTCGGCCAGGACCAGCGCGTCGCTCTGCTCGTGTACGGCGCGGACGGTGTCGGCGAAGGTCCGGCCGTCGGGCCGGGGACGGTCGGTGGCGTCCACCGCCACGACGTGCGACCCGGCCCGCGCCGCCTCCAGCGCGTGCCCGGCGGTCGGGGTGATGAAGACGCCTCCCGTGCCGTGCTTGTACAACCCGATCACCGGAACGTCGACGGCGGCGCGTACCGCCCGCACGTCGTCGGGGCCGTTGACCCGGACCGCCACCGCACCGCCACGGACCACGGCGGCCGCCACGCGGGCCTGGACGTACGGGTCGCGCATCGGGTCGCCGGGGTCGTCGGGCAGGGGCTGGCAGGACACGACCAGCCCGCCGGCCAGATCGTCCAGGACACTCACGTGCTTGTTCCTCCGTCGTGGTGGATCGGTGCGGTGGCGAACCGGGCGGCGCCGACCACCACCGCGTCGGCGCCCAGCGCCGCGGGAAGCAGCGGCACGTGTGCCCAGCCGCCGGGTAGCTCCGCCCGGTAGGCGGCCGTCGCGGCGGGGAGCACTGTGGCGGCGGCGCCGCCGGCGACCACCACCGCGTCCGGGTCGAGCAGGGCGACCAGCCCGGCCAGGGCCGCGCCGAGCGCGGCGCCGGCCCGGTCGACGACCTGCCGGGCGGCCGCGTCACCGGCCGCCGCGCGCCGCGCCACCTCCCGCCCGGTGACCGGGTCACCGCCGGTGAGCGCGTACGCGGCGGCGAGGCCGGTGCCGGAGGCGATCGCCTCCAGGTGCCCGTACCGGCCGCAGCCGCAGCGCAGCCGGTGCGCGCCCGGGACCGGCAGGTGCCCGAGCTGGCCGGCCGCGCCCCGGGCGCCGCTCACGACCTGCCCGGCGTTGACGATCGCGCCGCCCAGCCCGGTGCCGACGGCGGCCAGCAACACGTGCCCCCGGCCCCGTCCGGCGCCGGCCCAGCACTCGCCGAGCGCCGCCGCGGCGACGTCGTTGGTGACGCGCACCGACCGGCCCAGCCGCGCGGCCAGCTCGTCGGCGACCGGGGTGCCGGCCCATCCGGGCAGGCTGCCGGTCGCGTACCGGATGGCGCCGGTCGCCGGGTCGACGGTGCCCGCGGTGCCCACCCCGACCGGTTCGGGGCCGGCGGCGGCGAGCAGGTCCGTGGCCAGGCCGGCGGCGGTGTCGAGCACCGCGGCCGGCCCGCCGCGCGCGGGGGTGGTCGCCTCGCGGCGGTCGAGCACCCGCGCGCCGGGACCGACCAGGGCGACGGCGGTCTTGGTGCCGCCGATGTCGATCCCGACGACCGGCGCGGTCATCCCTTCAGACCGGTGTGCGCGAGGCCTTCGACGAACTGCTTCTGCGCGATGACGAACACCGCCAGCACCGGCAGCGCGGTCATCGACGCCGCCGCGAGCTGGACATCCCACATCGGACCGCCGTATGCGTCGACGAACTGGGTGAGCGCCTGCGGCAGGGTGAACTTCTCCGGCGAGGAGAGGAACACAATCGGTTCCAGGTACAGGTTCCAGCTGTGCAGGAACGTGAAGATGGCCACCGCGCCGAGCGCGGGCCGGGACAGCGGAAGCGCGATCTTCCAGAACGTGGCGAAGCGTCCCAGCCCGTCGACCCGCGCCGCCTCCTCCAGTTCCCCGGGGAGGCTGATGAAGAACTGCCGCATGATGAACGTCGCCAGCACGCTCGGCGCCCCGAAGATCGGTACCAGGATCAGCGGCCAGTGGGTGTCGATCAGGTCGAGCTTGAAGAACATCTGGAACAGCGGCACGATCGTCACCTCGCTCGGGATGAGCAGGCCCGCGAGGACGACCAGGAACAGCACGTTCTGTCCCCGGAACCGGATCCGCGCGAACGCGTACCCGGCCAGCGACGCCACGGCCAGCGTGCCGACGGTGACCAGCAGCGCGATGTAGAGGCTGTTGAGGTACTGCTGCCCGAACGGCTGCAGCTCGAACACCCGCCGGTACGCGTCCAGCCGCGGATCGGTCGGCAGCAGCTGCGGCGGGAAGGAGAAGATGTCCGCCACCGGCTTCAGCGACGAGGTGACCATCCACCAGGTGGGGAACACGAACGGGACGGCCAGGACCATCAGCACCCCGTAAAGGACCAGCTTGGTCCGCCGGGACAGGTCACGATTCATGGAAGACCCACCTCTTGCGCATCTGCCACTGCAGCACTGTCAGCGCGAGCACGATGACGAACAGCAGGATCGACAGCGTGGCGCCGTAGCCGAAGTGATGGAACTGGAAGGCCTGCTGGTAGAGGTAGTAGACGAGCACCGTGGTCGAGGTGCCGGGCCCACCCTGGGTGAGCACCGCGATCTGCGCGAAGACCTGCAGCGAGCCGACCACCGTGATGATCGACGTAAGCATGATCGTCGGGCTGATCAGCGGCACGGTGATCCGCCAGAACTGGCGCAGCCGGCTCGCGCCGTCGACCTCGGCGGCCTCGTACAGCTCGGCCGGCACACCCTGCAGGGCGGCCAGGAACAGCACCATGTTCAGGCCGACGTTCTTGAACACCTGCACGACGATCACCGACAGCATCGCCGTGCCCTCGCCGCGCAGCCAGTTGGGGCCGTCGACGCCGATGGTGTCGAGCAGGCCGTTGATGCCGCCGTTGTCCTGCAGCAGGAAGCCCCAGACGATGGTCCACGCGACCAGCGAGACCACCACGGGGGAGAAGAACAGGGTGCGGAAGACGATGGTCCCGCGCAGCCTCTGGTTGAGCAGGACGGCCAGCAGCAACGCCAGGCCGAGGTTGAACACGACCAGGCCGACCGAGAACAGGCCGGTCGACCGCAGCACCGGGCCCAGGTTGGGGTCGTCGGCCAGCGCGGCGTAGTTGTCGGTGCCGATGTAGTCGAAGCTGCCGGCCAGCACGTTCCACTCGTGGAGGCTGTACCAGACCACGAGGACCAGCGGCAGGATCACGAAGACCACGCTGCCGAGCAGCTGCGGGGTGATGAACAGGTATCCGGTGAGCTGGTCCCGGCGGCGGGTGGTCCAGAACGGCCGGGCCCGGCCCGGGGCGGGCCCGGCAGCAGCCGGGCCCACCCTGGTGTCCGTCTGGGTCATGATCCTCGGCCCTACTTCGCCAGCAGCGGCTGGATCTTGGAGCAGACGCCGTCGAGTACGCCCTTGACGTCCGCGTCCGCCTTCCACAGCGGGTCGAGCGCGGCGCGCACCTGCTGGCTCAGCTCGGCCTGCCCGGAGTGGCTGGGCTTGACGGTGCCGTTGGTGATGCCGTCGATGACGACCTTCTGCAGCTGCTCCGGCTTGAGCTTCGGGTTCGTCTTCGCAAGCGTCTCGGCGGTCAGCTGGGACTGCCGCGGCGGCGGGAAGAACTGGGCCAGCTTCGCCGAGTTGGTGGGGTTGGTGAAGAAGGCCAGGAAGTCGGCGGCCTGCTCGGCGTGCGGGCTCTTCTTCATCACGCCGATGCCGGCCTGGCCGACCACCGCGTACGGGCCCTTCGGGCCGGCCGGCAGCGGGACCAGGTCCCAGTCGAAGCCGTTCTCCTTCAGCAGCGAGGCACGGGAGATCTGGGTGACGGTCATGGCGGCGTCACCGGCGAAGAAGTCGGCGGTCGTGCCCGGACCGGGCAGCGCCTTGCCGGTGAAGATCGCCTTGTGCAGCGTGGTCATCGCCTCGACCATCTCCGGGCTGTTGAACCCGCAGCTGCGGCCGTCCTCGCTCCACGCCTGGGCACCCCAGCCGGTCCAGAACGTGGCCAGGTTGTCCCAGCCCTTGTAGTCGAAGTCGCGGACCACGAGCCCGGCCTTGCCCGACTTCGCGGCGGTGGCGCCGGCCGCGGCGAGCGCGGTGTCCCAGGTCCACTGCCCGGCCGCGATCAGCTCGGCCGGGGTCTTCTGCCCGGCCTTCTTGAGCATGTCGTTGTTCACGAACACGCCGAACGGCGAGGTCGAGAACGGATACGCGAAGAGCTTCCCGTCGTTGCGCCAGAGCTTCAGCGTGGCGGGGGACAGGTCGTCGTACTGGTAGCCGTCGGCCTTCTTCAGCGTGTCGTCGAGCGGGCTCAGCGCGCCGGAGGCGACGAAGTCCGGTGCCGAGTTCTCGAAGATCCACGCGAGGTCCGGCGCGTTGCCGCCGGCGATCTGCGTGGTCAGCGTCGTGGTGTAGTTCTCGAACGGCAGCGGATCGAACTTGATCTCCGCGACGTCCGGGTTGTTCTTGCGGTACTCGTCGGCGATCTCGTTGAACAGCTTGAGGTGCGCCTCGTTCGCCGACCAGACGGTCATCCGCAGGCTCGCCGGACCGTCGTCCTTGGCGTCGCCGCCACCGCCGCAGGCGGTCAGGGCGAGCACACCGGTCATGGCCGCCGTGACCAGGCCGGACAGTCTTCCGTATCTCACTTTCTTCTCCTCACCGGGGGTTCAGTAGCCCGCGATCTGCGGCCAGCGGCATTCCACGCCGGCGGCCGAGATGCGGTCCGTGAATTCGGCCAGCAGGCGGGGGGTGCCGCGGACCGCGCGCGGGGACTCGCCCCGCGCAAGGCAGAAGTCGGCCAGCAGGCCGGCGACCTCACCGACGTTCCACTCGACCGGGTGCAGTCGGTAGCTGCCGTTGGTGATGTGCGTGGTACCGATGTTCTTGCCGGCCGGCAGCAGGTTCTCCATCCGCTGCGGGATGAGCGCGCCGAGCGGGATCTCGAACGGGCAGGAGCCGACGTCGATGTAGTTGTCGCCACCGGTCGACGGGTGCAGGTCGATGCGGTACATGCCGACGCCGATCGAGTCGGGGTAGCTCACCGCGCCGTGCTCGCCGCGTACGGCCAGGGAGAGGTCCTGCTCGACCACCGTGTACTCGGCGCGGATGCGACGCGACTCCCGGATGTAGGGCGCCTGCGCCAGCCCGTCGGGGCTGCCGGTCACGTCGCCGCGCAGCCGCAGCCCCGGGTAGCCGGTGCCGCCGTCGGGGCGGGGCGCCTCGGTCTGCAGCCAGTACAGGACGGAGTACGACAGCTCGCGCGCCTGGGACAGGTGCCAGGACGCGTTCGGCACGTCGATGACCGGGCCCTCGAAATAGTCGATCATCGGCCAGTTGACGAGCGTGATGTCGCTGCCGTACGCGCCGTCGACGAAGTTGCGCCGCGCGGCGATGCGCCGGAACGTCCAAAGGTTGCCGTCGCCCGGGTTGAGCCGCTGGTCGGCGTTGACGCCCAGCGGGTCGTCGTCCGGGTTGGGGGTGAAGCTGCGCTCGACGATCTCCAGCGTGCGCGGGTGCGGCGACCGCCAGGACAGCAGCCGGTCGCCCCAGAAGTCCGGCTTGTAGTCGCGCCAGAAGTCGTAGCCGGCGGGCCGGTCGATGGTGTGGTCGCCGTCGACGTGGTCGAGTGCGAAGCAGACCGACACCGCCTGCATGTTCAGCGGCTGCGCCTCGGCGGGCGCGCTCGGCTCACCGGTCTGCGCCTGCGACTCGAACCCGGTCACGTACTCGGTGCCGGTCAGCGGCAGCAGCTCACCGGTCTCGGTGGCGTCCAGGACGTACGGCGCCTCCACCTCGATCCGCTCGTCGCGGTCCCGGTGGACGAGCGTCACGCCGGTGACCCGGTCGCCGTCGGTCTCGGCCGCGACGGGCCGGTACGGCTGCAGCACCGTCAGCCGCCCGGACCCCCGGTACGGCGCGAGCATCTGCTCCAGGACGGCGACCGCGACCCGGGGCTCGTGGCAGAGCCGGCTCACCCAGCCGGCGCCCGGGTTCAGGTCGGTCCACGCCCGGGACCGCTCGGTCAGCGGGTAGTGGCGGCGGTAGTAGTCGCGGATGCCGTCGCGCAACTCCCGGTAGCTCGCGGTGGCGCCGAACTGCTCGATCCAGGAGTGCTCGTCCGGCGGGACCGCCTGGCTGGTGAGCTGCCCGCCGAGCCAGTCGAACTCCTCGGTCAGGATGACGGACCGGCCGGCACGGGCCGCGGCCAGCGCCGCGGCGACACCGCCCAGTCCGCCCCCGACGACGAGGACGTCCGCACGCATTAGTACCACTTGCTTCCTTCCAGTTGCGCGGCCGGGCGTGTCAGCGCCGGTCGGCCGCCGATCCAGGGACGCCGAGGGTGTCGCCCTCGACGAGTTCGCAGGGCAGGAGCCGTTGCTGGAGGCCGCCGGCGCTGCCGTCGATGACGCCGGTCAGCACCTCGACGGCCTGGCGGCCCATCTCCTCGCGCGGGATGCGGAACCCGGTGAACGTGATGTCGGTGGGCACCGGGACGGTCGGGTCGCCAAGGGTCACGACGGACAGGTCACTGGGCACCGTGAGCCCCTTGCGGCGGGCGGCCGCCTCGAGTGCCACGGCGGTGGCGAAGTCCTCCACGAAGGCGACGGTGCTGCCGTCGGCCCGCAGGTCGTCCACTGTGGCGTCGGCCGTCCCCGCCGTCGCGGTGATCTGGCGGGCGCTGTCCGCGCCGGTCGCGCCGGCGTGGAAACCGCTGCGCCGGTCGTGCGATGACTCGGCCGAGGTGCCCATGCCCACGTACGTCAGGCGCCGGTGTCCCAGCTCCACCGCCCGCTCGGCCAGCCGGTGGACCGCGCTGGCGTAGTCGGCGCCGACGTAGGGCACCGGGCCGCCGGCGTCGTCGCGGCGTCCGACGGCGACGTAGGGGAACCCGTCGCGATTGAGCCGGAGCAGCTCCGCGCCGTCGATCTCCCGGCCGAGCAGGATGCAGCCGTCGGCCAGCCGCAGCCGGTTGTCCTGGTGGAAGATGCGCCGCCGGCCGTCCACCACCGGGGCGCTGGTGAACAGCAGCAGGTCGCAGCCGACCCGTTCGGCGTACTCCTCGATGCCGAGCAGGAACGGGTGAAAGAAGTCCCGGCTGCCGCTGGGGAAGGCCGGCTCGTAGGTGAAGACGCCGATGATCCGGTTGAACCCGGAGGCGAGGCGGCGGGCGGCCGGGTCGGCGGCGTATCCCGTCTCGGCGATGACCTGCAACACCCGGTCCCGTGTCTCCGGCGCGATTCGGACGTCGGCGTCGGTGCGGTTGTTGAGCACCAGCGACACGGTCGCCTGGCTGACGCCGGCCATGCGCGCGATGTCACGCTGGGTGACACGCCTGGGGGGAGGGGTCACGTCGGTCCTTCCACTTCCGCTAATGCGTATTAGCGATCGGGTCGGGATGGAGCCTCGCTGCTCTCCCGGCGTCCTGTCAAGTGGTGTCCGGAAGATTTCCGCCCGATGAACTGCCTGATGTAATGCGGATTAGCAACCGTGTCCGTCGCCGCCTGGCGGCTGTCCGGCCGGGGATCTTGACAAGGGCCGACCGGGCGCGCGACAGTAGGCGGGCCTCGGCGCTAATGCGCATTAGCGTGTCGTCGATCGTCCACGCTGACGATCGACGGACTCCTGCTTCCCTACCCATAGTGATATCGGGTGCGGCCTCTGCCCGCCGCCGCCCGGGCGCTACCGTTCTCATCGGACGGTCGTGGCGCCGTCCGCACGGGGGAGGGGACAACGTGGGCACCGCTGTCGCTCGTCATCTCGCCGGAGCCGTCGCGGCGTGGCTCGTCGTCGTCGCGGAGGCGGTCGCCGGCTACCTCGGCCTGCTGGCGTACGCGCTGGTCACCGGCGCCGACCCGGGCGGCCCGCTGGCCGGACCGCTGCTGGTGCTGATCGTCGGGCTGCTCGGCGTGGCCGCGCTGCCGCTGCTGTTCGCGCCGGCCGTCGCGCTCGGCGAGGTCGTGGGCCGGCGCCGGGCCGCGCCGGCGCTCGCGTACGCCGGGCTCGTCGCGGTCGTGCTGGCCGCCGGGTACACCGCGGCGGTGGCGGTCGCCACGGACGTGCCCGGCGACCTGGTGCCGCTGGTGGCTGGGATCAGCGCGCTGCTGGCCCTCGCGCCGACGGCGGCGTACGCGCTCACCGCCCGCGGCGTGGGGTGGACGGCCCGGCTGATCCGGCGCCGGGCGGCCGGCGCCGGGGCGGCGCCCGCCGAGGCGGGCTGACCTACACCTGGATGTCGAAGCGCTGCAGCACCGAGGGCGCGACCAGCCCCACCGCGGCCAGCACGGACAGGATCGTCATCGCGGTGCGCAGCACCACCGTCTCGGCCTTGCTGCCGGTACGCAGAGCGATCTTGTTGGGCAGGCCGATCATCGTCCACATCCGCCGTTTGATCGGGATGGGCCACAGGATCGGCACCCCGGCCCGGGTGATCATGTCGCCGAGGATGTGCACGAAACAACCCACCCCGACCGCGAGCCCGATCATCGGGTAGCCCCGGTCGCCGGGCAGGTTGGCGAACGTGAACCAGGCCGCGGCGGCGGACACCAGCGTGACCACCACCCAGCCGGCGCGCTCGGCCCACCTGTCGAACAGCCCGCGCAGCGCCAGGCCGATCATGAAGAAGAGGATGCCGACCACCGCCCACTTGCCGTAGTGGGCGCACAGCGCGGTGGTGCCCCAGCCGACGAGCACGGTGAACGGGATGGTGTGGGTCAGCGTGCGGTGCCCGTTGTTGCGGCGCGGATCCTTGCTCAGCTTGGTGGCGTAGTAGACGCCGAGCGAGATCTTCTCCATCACCTCGGCGACGAAGAGGCTGACCACGCCGAAGGTGCGGGCCACGGTGGCGCCGCCCTGGTTGCGGGTTACCTTGCCGGACAGGTCGAGGTCGGGAAAGAGCGCCCCGCCGGCGCAGACCGCGGTGCCCACCGCCAGGGCCAGCGGTGTCTGGTGGTAGTCCGCGAACTGGGCCATCGCCCAGGAGCCGGTCAGCCACACCGCCGCGCCCGAGAGCGCGTGGGACGGTCCCATCATCTCGGCTCGCCCTTCCCGAAGATCTTGATCCACAAAACTACGCCACTGTAGTCAGCGCGTGCGACAGAGGGGCATCAGCCGGACGGTCCACTGGGGAAGGGGTTCCGTGGGCGCCGCGGGGCGTACCGCGCCCACCCGGGAGTATGGCGGCCCGCGCGGCGGGAGCCACGCCGACTGTCGGTGATGGGACGGTCCGGTTCAGCCCGCCGTCCGGGTGGGCCGGACCGTCCCCAGGCTCGCGCGGATGACGGCGAACTGCTTCGAGGCGGCCGGCCAGTCGGCGTCGGACGTGGTCCAGCCGAGCGTCCAGCCGGCCCGCTCGCCGGGCAGGACGCGCAACGCGCGCATCCGCTCTCCGTAGGGTGCGGTCCAGACGCACTCCCACGCCGCGCCCGGTCCGTCGGCCTCCAGCCGGATCTTCTCGTACTGCGGAAGCCGGCCCGCGGAGGTCAGGTCCCGCTCGGACGACTTCAGCCGGCCCACCGGGTCACCGCCCGGGTACGGCTCGACGCCCAGGATGCGCCGCGTGGCCGGATCCTGGAAGCAGGTGGTGTCACCGGAGCGCAGTTGCAGCCAGCCGGCGGGCAGGGCGATGCGGAAGCCGCCGGTGTCGGCGGGCCAGACCCAGCCGGCGGGAACCGCCACCGGCGGGTTGTCCGGGGGCGGCCCCTTGCGGACCGGCGTGCCGGCCACGTCGGGCCGGACGCACGGGAACGGCGGAGGCGGCGCCCCCGGCCCGGGCGGGCGGTCCCAGGGCTGTGCGACGGCCTCGCGGGAGCGGTCCCCCTGCGGTGGATCGTCGCGACCACCGGTGATCGCCAGCGCGGTGCCCACACCCGTCGCCACGGCGAGCAGCACGGCCCCCAGGACGAGTCCCCACCGGTGCAGCGGGTTTCCGCCCCCGGCCGGGACCGGAGGCTCGGCGGGGCGGGGGACCCCGGCGGGCCGGGGCGGGGCGGGATGCACCGCGCCGCTGTCGACCGGCCCGCTGTGTGCGACGGGGGGAGGCGTGGTGACCGGCGCGGCGCCGGGGCCGACGATGTGCACCGGGCTGAGGGCGTCGGCGCGGGGTGCCGACTCGGGGCCGGCCGGGCTGCCCGGGTCGACGAAGCTGGTGAGGACCGTCGGACCGAGGCTGATCGGGCCCGGGCGGGCCGGCCCGCCCCGGGGCGGCTCCACTGTCGCGCCGGGAGCGGCCTGCCCGGGTTCACCCGCGGTGCCTCGCTCCGGCGCACCCGCTCGGCCCCGTTCCGGTTCACCGTCCCGGCCCCGCTCCGGCTCGCCGCTCCGGCTCTGCCCGGGTGGCACGGCCCGGCCGACCGCGGCCGCGCGGCCGACAGCGCCCGCGCGGCCGACAGCGCCCGAGCCGGTCCCGGCCGAGCCGCCGACCGCACCCGAGCCGTTGGCCGCCGGGTCACCGACCACGCTCGCGCCGCTGTTCGCATCCGCACGGCGGTTCGCCTCCCCACGGCCGGTCGAGGACGAGGGGTCGCCCGTGTCCGCGCGCCGGAGTGCGCCCGAACGACCGCCCGGGGACGACTGACCGACGGCGTCCGCCCGTCCGGTGGGGACCGGCCGGGACGCCGTACCGGAGGGAGCCGCCGGGCCGGACGTGTCCGCCACGTCGCCCGATGGTGACGCGCGGTCGCCCTCGGTGGGCGGCGCCCATTCGCTGCGCTTCGCCGCCCGGCTCCACGCCCGGGCGGCGGCGGCCGGTGGCATCAGGTCCGGGTAGATGCCGCCGGGAGCCGCTGCCGGGCTGCCCGGTGGCCCCGGCTCGTCACCGGCCCCGGCCCGCGCCGCGACGTCGTTCTCGCGTCCGCCGGCGGGCCGGTCGGACGACGCGGCGGTGGCGCGGCCCGCGGACCCGGCGGCCTCCGCGTCGGCCTCCGACACCGCGGCGACGCCGAGCAGGCGGGCCGTCTCGCGGTGCCCGAGGCGGGTACGCGGATCGCGGCGCAGCAGCCCGGTCAGCACCGGTGTCAGCGGGCCGGCGTGCGGGGCCGGATCGGGCGGCCGGGTGGCGAGCGCGGCGAGCGTGGCCATCGCGGTGCTGCGGGCGTACGGCGAGCGGCCCTCCACCGCGGCGTGCAGCGTGGCGCCGAGCGACCACATGTCCGCCTCGACGCTGGACACGCCCTCGGCGGCCCGTTCCGGTGCCACGTACTGGGGGGAGCCGAGGACCAGGCCGGGCCGGGTCATCGCGCCGTCGCCGCCCTCGAACACGGCCAGCCCGAAGTCGGTGAGCAGGACCCGGCCGTCCCGGGCCAGCAGCACGTTCGCGGGCTTCACGTCCCGGTGCAGCACTCCGGCTTCGTGCGCGGCGCGCAGCGCGGCGAGCACCGACAGGCCGATCTCGGCGGCCCGCCCGGGCGGAAGCGGGCCGTCGTTCTCGATGATCTCCTGGAGCGAGCGGGACGGGACGTACTCCATGATCAGCCAGGGTTCGCCCTGGACCCGGACCACGTCGTAGACCCGCACCACGTTGGGGTGGTTGAGGCGCGCCGACGTCCGCGCCTCGCGCAGCGTACGGGCGCGCAGTTCGTCCCGCTCGTTCTCGGCGAGCCAGTTCGGCGGCACGACCTGCTTCACCGCGACCTCGCGTTGCAGCTCCTCGTCGCGCGCCCGCCAGACCTGGCCCATCCCGCCGCGGCCGACCAGTTCGAGCAGGCGGTACCGCCCCGCGATCACTACCTCCCGCACCGCACTCCTCACCGCTGGTCAGTGGTCCACAATAGCCAACGGATCGGACGGTACCTATCGCATGTCAGTGCGTCATTCCCCTAACTTGCCGCGCCGGCGAGCAGATTCCCCTCCGGGACGGCGATCGACGACCGGTCGCCGGCCAGCAGGGCGGTGGCCCGGCGGGCCTGGAACGCGTCGTGGTCGCGGCGGGCGGTGGCGTAGGCGGCGGCGGTCCGGGCGGCGATGGCCGACCAGGTGTACCGACGGCTGACCATGGTCCGGGCCTTGCGCGCCACCCTCCGGGCGAACACCTCGTCGCCGAGCAGCCGGTCGACGGCACCGGCCAGCGCGTCCGGGTCGCCGTGCGGGAACGTCACCCCGGTCACCCCGGGCTCGACGATCTCGGCGAGCCCGCCGGTACGCGCGACAGCGAGCGGCGCGCCGGCCGCTGCCGCCTCCAGCGCGATCATGCCGAACGGCTCGTAGAGGCTGGGGATCACCGTGGCGTCGGTGGCGGCGAGCACCGCGGGAAGCTGGGTGGCGTCCATGAAACCGGCGAACCGGACGGTGTCCCCGAGGTGCAGCCGCCGCGCCTGGTCGACCAGTTCGTCGCGGTACGGCCCGTCCCCGGCGATCACCACCCGCAGGCCGGGGTGCCGCTTCGCCAGGTGCGGCACGGCGTGCACCAGGTGCTGCACGCCCTTCTCGTAGACCAGCCGGCCGGCGTACCCGACGAGCGGCCCGCCCGCGGCGAAGCGTGCCCGGGCGGAGGCGACCGCGTGCGGCCGGGCACGCCAGGCCCGGTCGTCGACGCCGTTGGCGACCACGTCGATGCGCCCGGCCGGTACGCCGAACAGCCGGGCCACCTGGTCGCGCATGTATCCGGAGCAGGCGATCACCCGCCCGGAGGCGTTGCTCAGCCAGTGCTCGACGCCGTGGATGGTGCGGTTCATCTCCTCCGGCAGCCAGCCCTGGTGCCGGCCCGCCTCGGTGGCGTGGATGGTGGTCACCAGCGGCACGTCCAGGTGTTCGGCCAGCGTGACGGCGGTGTGCGCGACGAGCCAGTCGTGGGCGTGGATCACGTCGTAGGAGGCGGACGAGGCGGCGCGCAGCGCGGCCCGGGTCAGCGTGTGGTTGAACGCCATGGTCCAGGCCAGCAGCGAATCGGTGGCGAGCGGGAACCGGACCGGGTCCTCGGCGGCGCGGACGACGCGCACGCCGTCGGCGTACTCCTCGAGGGGAGCGCCCGCGGCGTGGCGGGTGACGACGGTGACCTCGTGCCCGGCGGCGGCCAGCGCCACGGACAGCGCGTGGACGTGGCGGCCGAGGCCACCGACGAGCACCGGCGGGTACTCCCAGGAGAGCAGCAGCACCCGCAGGCGCCGGGCGGGCTGGATGTCGATCACTTCGGCGTCAGCTGACACGCGGCCCCCTTTGAGTTGTGGGCCCCACCCCGGCGGCGGCGTCGCCGCGCTCCGGTGGGGTCGGCACCCATCCTGCCGAGGGGTCGATAACCGGCGGCGACGCGCCGGTTGCCGGTCTGTAACGCGTTACCGGCGCGTGCGCCGCGCGCGCAGCAGCTCGGCCACCGACCACGCCTGGAACGGGCACCCGGTGGCCCTGTGCGGTGCCGCGCCGTCGGCGGTCTCGCTCACCGAGCCCAGGCCGTCCTCGGCCAGGTGACCCACCAGGCCCACCAGCAGGTCGTCGGTGGGCAGCCCGGCCCGGCGGTACGCGTCGAGCAGCGGCCCGGCCAGCCACGGCCAGACGGTGCCCTGGTGGTACGCGGAGTCCCGCTCGGCGGGTCCGCCCCGGTGCCGCCCGGTGAAGCCGGGGGAGTCCGGGGCGAGGCTGCGCGGGCCGAGCGGGGTGAACAGCGCCTCGGTGACGCGGCGTAGCACGGCCTCGTCCGGCTCCAGCGGCGCGTGCGGCAGGGACCAGGCGAGCAGCTGGTTGGGGCGCAGCAGGTCGTCATCGTGGTGCGTGGCCCCGCCCAGCGGGTACGCGGGCGCCGGGGCGTCCACCACGTCGTACAGCCAGCCGGCCGGGGCGGGGAAGCGCTCCCGGAACGCGGCGGTGGCCCGGCGGTGCAGGGCGTGCAGCGCGGCGGCGTCGCGCCCGGCCAGCTCGGTCAGCTCGGCGAGCCCGGCCAGCCCGTTGATCCACAGCGCGTTGACCTCGACCGGTTTGCCGGTACGCGGGGTCACCGGCACCCCGTACACCCGGGCGTCCATCCAGGTGAGCGCCACGTCCGGCGGGCCGCCCTGGGCCAGCAGGCCGTCGGCCGGGTCGACGCCGATGCCGTACCGGGTGCCCGCCACGTGCGCCTCGACCACGCCGTGAAGGGCGGGCAGCAGCTCGTCGCCCAGGTCGGTGTCGCCGGTGACGGTGACGTGCCGGTGCACCGCGTGCAGGAACCACAGCGTCGCGTCGACGGTGTTGTACTCGACCCGCCCGGTGTCGGCGGTGTTCGCCAGCATGCCCTCGCTCAGCGTGGCCGCGTACGCCCGCAGCAGGTCCCGGCCCTCGTCGGCCCGGTTCGTGCACAGGAACAGGCCCTCGTAGGAGATCATCGTGTCCCGCGACCAGGCCCCGAACCAGGGGTAGCCGGCGACCACGTCCGGGCCGGTGGCGGTGCGCACCACGAAGGCGTCGGCGGCGAGCGCGAGCGTCGCCTCGACCGCGTCGCCGGGTTTCGCCGCGGCGACCACCGCCCGGCTGCGCCGCCGGGTCGCCTCGACCACCGCGGTCGCCGGGGGCGGCTCCTCGGCCAGGTCGTCCGCCCAGGCCAGCACCGACACTGTCGCGCCGGGCTCGTCGAGCGCGCCGGTGAACCGGCCCGCGTACCAGAGGTCCTCGTCCGGGTGCAGGCCGCGCTCGGCCTCGGTCCGGTGACGCACCCCGTGCCACCACTGCCCCTCCGGCGTCCAGTCCGGCCCGGCCAGGCGATATGCGCCGTCGACCACCGCGCCGCCGGCCGCCGGCTCCAGCCGGGGCGCCGGGCCGTCGGCGCGCCGCTCGCCGTGCGCGTCGCGCCAGGTGCAGGCGGCGGCCAGGTCCAGCCGCACCGGGCCGCCGGAGATCAGCCGGTGCACCACCGCCACGCAGGAGCGGCCGTACGTCATGGCGATCTCCCGCTCGATCACCACGTCGCCGACGCGCCACCGCCAGCGGGGCACCCCGTCGGCCAGGTCGAAGTGCTCCAGCAGCTCGAAGCCGCGCGGGTCGACCACGCCCGAGGACCACTCGTGCGCGCCGAGGCGGACCTGCCGCCCCGACGGCAGCGTCACCGCCGGGTCCAGGCTCACCAGTCCCACCTTGCGGGACGCCGGCGTGTCACCGGCCACCACGAGCAGCCCGTGGTAGCGCCGGGTGCGCAGTCCGGCGACGGTGCCCATGGCGTACCCGCCGCGCCCGTCCGTGACCAGCCATTCCCGCGAGGCGGCGGTGGACAGCTCGCCGCAGACCCGCGGCCCGAAACGGATGTCGATCAACTTTCCTCCACCGCCAGCGAGGTGTGACATGCCACGGCGACAATGGCCGCTGTGGAGAAGTACCCCGGTGGCGTCGAAGATGTGCCAGTGATCACCGACCGGTCGACCTCCGCGTCCCCCGACCCCGAGCGGCACCGGCTCGCCCAGGCCGACGCCGGGGAGCAGGACTGGCGCGCATGGGGCCCCTATCTGTCCGAGCGGGCGTGGGGGACGGTACGGGAGGACTACAGCGAGCACGGTACGGCGTGGGACTACTTCCCCCACGACCACGCGCGGTCCCGAGCGTACCGGTGGAACGAGGACGGCATGGCCGGCGTCTGTGACGACCGGCAGACGTTCTGCTTCGCCCTCGCGCTGTGGAACGGGCGCGACCCGATCCTCAAGGAGCGGATGTTCGGCCTCGGCGGCGACGGCGGCAACCACGGGGAGGACGTCAAGGAGTACTGGTGGTACCTCGACAGCACCCCGACGCACTCCTTCATGCGCTGGCGCTACCACTACCCGCAGGCCGCCTTCCCGTACGACGAGTTGGTCGCGGTGAACGCGCTGCGCGGCCGGGACGACACCGAGTACGAGCTGGTGGACACCGGCATCTTCGACGACGACAGGTACTGGGCGGTCACCGTCGACTACGCCAAGGCGTCACCGACCGACATGTGCGTGGTGATCACCGTGGCGAACCGGGCCGACACCGACGAGACCCTGCACGTGCTGCCCACGCTCTGGTTCCGCAACACCTGGGCGTGGGGGCTGCCCGGCACCGACCGGATGCCGAAGCTGGTCGGCGAGGCGGCCGGGGAGGGGGCCGGCGCCCGGCTCGTGGGTGAGCACTGGGTGCTCGGCCAGCTGCTGCTGGAGGGCGACGGCGACCCGGTGCCGCTGCTGTGCGACAACGAGACCAACGCCGAGCGGCTGTGGGGGCTGCCGGGGCGGTCGGCGTACCCCAAGGACGGCATCAACGACCACGTCGTGGCCGGCGCCGCCACCGTCAACCCGGACCGCACCGGCACCAAGGGGGCGCTGCACTACGTGCTCGACGTGCCGGCCGGCGAGCAACGCCAGATCCGGCTGCGGCTGACGCGGACCGCGCCGCCCCCGGCCACCACGCCGCCCGCCCCGGCCGACCTGGGCGACGGGTTCGACGCCGTGCTCTGGGCGCGCCGGGCCGAGGCGAACCGGTTCTTCGACAGCGTCATCCCGGACGCCGCCACGCCGGACGAGGCGCTGGTGGCGCGCCAGGCCATCGCCGGGCTGATGTGGGGCAAGCAGTTCTACCACTTCGACGTCGAGCGGTGGCTGACCGGCGACCCCGGGTCGGCGCCGCCGCCGGCCGGCCGCCGGCACGGGCGCAACAGCGCCTGGTGGCACATGAACAGCTTCGACGTGATCTCCATGCCGGACCCGTGGGAGTACCCCTGGTACGCGGCCTGGGACCTGGCCTTCCACTGCGTCACCATCGCCCGCGTCGACCCGGGTTTCGCCAAGGAGCAGATCCTGCTGCTGCTGCGGGAGTGGTACCTGCACCCCAACGGGCAGATCCCGGCGTACGAGTGGGCGTTCGGTGACGTGAACCCGCCGGTGCACGCCTGGGCGGCGCTGAAGGTCTTCGAGATCGACGGCTCCCGCGACCACGAGTTCCTCGCCCGGGTGATGCACAAGCTGCTGCTCAACTTCACCTGGTGGGTCAACCGCAAGGACACCGGCGGCAACAACGTCTTCGAGGGCGGCTTCCTCGGGCTGGACAACGTCGGCCCGTTCGACCGCTCGGCCGCGCTGCCGGTGGCCGGGACGCTGGAGCAGTCCGACGGCACCGGCTGGATGGCCATGTACGCGCTCAACCTGCTCGACATGGCCATCGTGCTGGCCGAGCATGACCGCGCGTACGTGGACACCGCCACCAAGTTCTTCGAGCACTTCGCGTACATCGCCGCCGCCGCGTACCACCAGGGGCTGTGGGACGCCGAGGACGCGTTCTTCTACGACGTGCTGCGCCTGGCCGACGGCACGAAGGTGCCGCTGAAGGTCCGCTCGGTGGTCGGGCTGCTGCCGCTCGCCGCCGTCACCCGGCTGACCGCCCGGACCATGCGGCGGCTGCCCGAGCTGGGCGCGCGGCTGCGCTGGTTCCTCACCAACCGGCCCGAGTACGCCGAGGTGATCGGCGCCCGCCGGATCGGGCCCGACGGCCGCCAGCAGCGGCTGCTGTCGATGGTCGCCCCGGACCAGGTGGTACGGCTGCTGGCCCGGATGCTCGACACCGACGAGTTCCTCTCCGAGTACGGGCTGCGCACGCTGTCCCGGGCCCACCTGGACAAGCCGTTCACCGTCACGCTCGGCGGGCAGGAGTTCAGCGTCGGTTACGAGCCGGCCGAGTCGACAAGCGGCCTGTTCGGCGGCAACTCCAACTGGCGCGGCCCGATCTGGATGCCGACGAACTTCCTGCTGATCAGCGCGCTGCGCGACTACGCGGCGTTCTTCGGCGACGACCTCCAGGTCGAGTACCCGACCCGGTCCGGGGTGAAGCGCACGCTGGACGAGATCGCCGACGACCTGTCCGCGCGGCTGATCTCGCTGTTCACCCGCGACGGGTGGGGGCGGCGGCCGATCTACGGCGCCGCGCAGCTGTTCCAGACCCACCCGGACTGGCGCGACCTGATCTGCTTCCCGGAGTACTTCCACGGCGACAACGGCGCCGGCCTGGGCGCCTGGCACCAGACGGGCTGGACCGCGCTGGTCGCCGACCTGATCCTCACGTTGCGCCGCTGAGGCTCGGGGCGCGACGGTTCCGCCGCGCCCCGAGCCCCGGGCCTCATGACAGCGGCAGGAACGCCAGCCGGGCGTGGTACTCCCCGGCCACCGTCACCGTGTCGCTGCCGATCCACAGGCCGCGGTCGGTGGCGTACAGCTCCTGGGTGCCGACGCCCCGGTCCTTCGTCGGGTTCCACGGCAGCGCCTTGCCCGTGGTCGGGTGGATCGCCCCGACGCCCGGCCGCGGCACCGCGCCCGGACCGGCCGAGTTGCGGCCCTGCGGGTTGTCCAGCCAGCGCTGGTGGCCCCCGACGTAGACCGCCGCGCCGGTCACCGCCACCGACAGCAGCGTGTCACCGCCGGTGTAGTTGGCCCAGGTCGGCTGCTTGCCGCCGGTGGCGGTGCCGAACTCGAAACGCGCCGCGGTGTCGCAGAGCGTGCCCGGGAACGGGCCGCCGGTGGTGACCACCGCGAACCAGGTGCCGTCCGGCGAGATGTCGACGCCGCGCATGTAGACGGGCATCGTCCGCGCGCACTGCGGCTGGTAGCGGACGGTGGCCCAGCCGGAGAGCGTGGCACCGGCCGCGCTCAGGTCGGCGACGGCGATCTGGTGCCGCGCCACGCCCGCGACGCTGCTGAAGCCGCCCACGAACACCAGCCGCCGGCCGTCGGCGGAGACGTCCAGCGCCTCGACCTTAACCGGCGCGGTGGCACCGGAGGTGGTCGTACGAGGGCCGGCCAGGTTCAGGTTTACCGACGCGTCGGCCGCCCCGGTGGTGGCGTTCACCGCCGCCAGGGCGCGCCGGGTCACCCCGCCGACGGTCTGGAATGCGCCGCCGACGATCAGCCGGTTGCCGACCAGACGCATGTCGTTCACCTGGTTGTTCAGCGCCGGCGTGGTGAACCCGGCAACCCGGGCGCCGGTGGCCGCGTCGATCCGGGCCAGCCGGGACGCCGCGGTGCCGTTGACAGTGGTGAACGCGCCGCCGATGTAGAGCGAGCGGCCGTCCGGCGCGGCGGCGAGCGCCTTGACCGCGCCGTTGACCTGCGGCCGGAACGTGGTGTCGATCCGGCCGGTGGTCGCGTCCAGCGCCACCAGCCGGGGCATCGCCAGCTGAGCCGTCTGGTTGGCGTTGCGCACCTTGGTGAACGTGCCGGCGACGTACACGCGGTTGCCGATCTGGAGGATGCGGTGGACGGTGCCGTCCAGCGCGTGCGGCGTCCAGTCGACCGGGTTGGTGCCGACCACAGTGGTGTGTGCGGCGTTGACGGCACGTGCCGGGGCTCCCGGCAGCGCCGCGCCCGCGACGGCGAGCGTCGCGGCCACCGCGACGAAGGCGCGCCGCCGCCGCCGTCCGGGTGGATGATCGGGTGAGATCGTCATGGCCGAAGCATGCCGCCCGACCAGGGATTGCGCAGTCGGGTAGCCGCCGGTAACCGGCGGCCGACCGGATAAACCGCGTGGCCCGTCCGGCGAGCGGGCAGTACGGTGTGCGAGGTCCGCGAGGGGGAGGGGGAGACGATGCCGTCGCGCCGGGACGCCGCCGTGCTGGTCTTCGACGCCGACGACACGCTCTGGGAGAACAACGTCCTGTTCGAGCGCGTCATCGACGACTTCCTCACCTGGCTCGACCATCCCACGCTGGACCGGTCCCGGATCCGCGCGGTGCTCGACGACATCGAGCGCGCCAACGCCGTGGCGCACGGCTACGGCAGCAAGGTCTTCCTGCGCAACCTCGGCGAGTGCCTGGAGAAGCTGCGCGAGCGTCCGGCCACCGCGCGGGAGCGCGCCGAGATCGAGCAGCTCGCCGCGGCGCTGGTCGGGCACCAGGTGGAGCTGATGCCGGGCGTGGCCGAGACGCTCGATGACCTGGCCGGTCGGCACGAGCTGCTGCTGCTGACCAAGGGCGAGCGCGAGGAGCAGCAGCGCAAGCTGGACGCCTGCGGTCTGCTGCACCACTTCCGCGCCGCGCACATCGTGCCGGAGAAGGACGCGGACACCTACCGGTGGCTGGCCCGTGAGCACGCCTTCGACCCGGCCGCCGCCTGGATGATCGGCAACTCGCCGCGCTCGGACATCCTGCCCGCCCGCGCCGCCGGGATGAACGCGGTCTTCATCCCGAACGAGAACACCTGGGTGCTGGAGCACGACGAGCTGGATCCGTCCGACCAGCGGGTGATCCGGCTGGCCGCGTTCCCCGACCTGGTCCAGCACTTCTGACCGGGCCGGTAACGTCCGGGACGTGCCGCTGACCTTCCCGTCGCACCTGGCGCCGGTACTGCCGCTGAAGCGGTGGCGGCCGGACTGGTTCGACGGGGTGGCGCTGTGCACCGGCGCGGTGGCGCCGGACGTCGGGTATCTGTTCACCGGCACGTCGCTGGCCCTGGACCTGCGGACGCACACGCTCGGCGGGCTGCTCTGGTGGTGCCTGCCGGTGGCCCTCGCGTACGCCTGGGTGGTGCGTCGCGTGGTCGCCGGCATCGCGGTGCACCTGCCCGCGCAGCGGTTGTTCGGCTGGCCCTGGTACGTGATGCTGGCCCGGGTGCGGCACCCCTGGCAGGTGACCGTCTGCTCGGCGCTGATCGGCGCGTTCAGCCACGTGGCGTGGGACCGGGCCAGCCACAGCGAACGCCTGCCCCGGCTGCTCGGCGTCGCCGACTTCCGCGCGCTGACCGGCGTCTACTGGTTCCAGTTCGCGGACGTGGTCGCCGGCCTCGGCGGCGGGCTGCTGGTGGTCGTCCTGGCCGTGCACGAGGCCCGTCGCGGCCTGCGGGCGGACGGCGTACCCGCGTCCGCGCCGGCGGCGAACCCGAGCGTGTTCTGGCGGGTGGCGCTGGCGGTAACCGGGCTCGGCGCGCTGCTGCTGCCCGCCCTGCCGGCCGCGGGCGTCCCCGCCCCGGCGGGCGTACGGGCGCTGCACGTGGCCGCGCTGGCGCTCGTCGCCGGGGCCGCCGCGGCCCGCACCGTCCCGTCGCGGCCGGGCGGGCGCAGTCCCCGTCTCGAAGTCGAACAGCGCGAAACCGGCTGACCCCGTTACGCCGACATGCCGCAATTCGGCATAGACATCAATCACAAGCGCAGCCGCCGGTCATCGCTTGTCCGGCCTGCGCGGACGCGCCTAACCTGAGCCGGCGTCCACGCCTCGTCGGGGTGAGACGGGGGCGCACCGGAGTCCGGTGGTAAGAGCACCGTGGAGCTGAGTGCGGGCATACCGGCTCGCCGTGCGGAGCCCGGCGGAAGGCGTCGTGCCACGCCTGCCGGGTTCCCGTGGCGCAGACCGCTACCGAACCGGACGGCCGGGGTCAGGACCGGGGAGTTGCGGACCCGGTCCTGACCCGTCCGGTCCTGCCGCCGCCCGTCCGCGCCCGGCGCCTGTCGCGATCGATACGCCTCCCGTCGTCGGCGGGACGGTTCCGCCTGCTCGCGGCCCGGTCGCCCGCACTCGCGGCGCCGCCTGGGAAGTAGCTGACGGATAGCCCGGCGTGTATGTGGTGTTCCTAGCCTTCACCCGTCCTGTCACCGGAGTTGACCGGAGGGTAACGGGTGAGACGACCATCGAAGGGCGCCCTGATCGGGGGCCTGGCGCTGGCCATGGTGGCCACGCTGGGCGGTGCCGCGGTCCTACCGGACCGCGATCCCGCCGCGACGGAGCAGGCCGCACCGAGCGGGAAGAACGACGACAGCGGACTGCTGGACCGGCTCGGCGGCGCGGCGCGCGACCTGGTCGCCGGTGGTGGTCACCGTGCGAGACCCGAGGTGGTCAGCGCCGGACTTCACCGCAGCGACAAGCCCGTCGCCGGCCGGAAGTGGCCGGCGCAGAAGCGGGTCAAGGAGCTGACCGGCCGGCGGACCGAGAACGCCAAGATCTATCAGCTGTCCGACGGGCGGTTGCAGGCGGAGATCTCCGCCACGCCGCTGCACTACCGGGACGGCCGGGGCAAGTGGCAGCCCATCGACACCAGCGTCCGCCCGGTGGGCGAGTCCGGTTACGTGCAGGGCAACCGGACCAACGCCTACACCAGCCTCTTCGGCGACAGCTCGGACGAACTCGTGCGCTTCGAGCGGGACGGCCGCGCGATCGAACTGGGCCTGGCCGGCGCCGCCAAGGACGTCAGCCCGAAGGTCTCGGGCTCCACCGTGACGTACCCGGGGCTGGCCGGTGGTGCGGACGTGGTCTACGACGTGACCAGCACCGCGTTGAAGGAGAAGATCGTCCTGCGGCAGCCGCCGGCCGGTCCGGTGTCCTACACCTTCACGCTGGAGACGGCGGGCCTGACGGCGCAGCAGCGCGACGACGGTTCGATCGCGTTCGTCGGCCGCGACGGCGGCGCTCCGGTGTTCGTCATGCCGCCGCCGTTCATGTACGACAGCAAGGACGACAAGTCCTCCCCGCACGGCAAGGCGTGGTCGGACAAGGTCACCCAGAAGGTGACCCGCATGGGTGACACGTCGGCCGTCACGATCACCGCCGACGCGGGCTGGCTGGCCGACCGGTCCCGGGTCTACCCGGTGGTGATCGACCCGACGATCAAGGTGCAGCCGGTGCCCACCGACGCGCAGGACGTGCAGATCTACTCCGGCGCCACGACCACCAACTACAACGACACCTACCAGCTGAAGGTCGGCACGGACGCGTCGAACGCGTACCGCACGCTGGTGAAGTTCGACGTCGGCTCGATCCCGCGCAACACGCCGATCGACGACGCGCAGCTGCAGATGTACTACTCGCAGACGCACCACGCGTGGGGCTTCGACGTGGCCATGGAGGCCCGCCGGGTCACCCAGTCCTGGACCGAGAGCACCGCGACCTGGGCGAACATGAACGCCAACATGGCCGCCCAGCCGGCCGGCAACATGGTCACGCAGGACGACGGCGACGCCGGCACCTCGGTGAGCGGCACCTGGTCGTACTCGACGAACACGGCGCTGACCGGGCTCGCCGTCAACGGCGACTACCGCTTCAACAGCGACACCACCACCGGGCACACCCACACCTGGGTGCCGACCATCACCGAGGCCGGCAACTACCAGGTCGAGGTGCACTACGTGTCGGAGTCGGACCGGCCGACGAACGCGCCCTACACGGTGCACTACAACGGCGGGTCGAAGACGTACACCGTCGACCAGACCGGCAGCGCCCGCGGCGAGTGGAAGACCCTGGGCGTGCACCCGTTCGCGGCCGGCACCACCGGCAAGGTCGTCCTCGGCGACGTGTCGGGCAAGTCGGTGATCGCCGACGCGGTGCGCTTCACCAAGTGGGGGGCGGCCACCAAGAAGGCCTCGGTCTCCAACGCGTGGAGCTCCTTCCCGGTCCGCAACGTCGTGCAGGACTGGGTCAACGGCACGTACGCCAACAACGGCTTCATGGTGAAGGCGGTCGACGAGGCGGCCAAGGGTCGCGGCGGCCCGATCTACGAGGCCTCCGAGTACGCGTACAACAACGCCCGCCGGGACTACAACCTGCCGAAGCTGGTCATCACGTACGGCCGGCCCGGCGTGGCGGTCAGCCCGCCGACGACGCTCACCTCCACCGGCGCGGTGCTGGACTGGCCCGCGTACGTCGACCCGTCGTCGTCGACGGCGGACGACGCGGTGGAGTACCAGGTGCACCGCAGCATCTACCAGAACTTCACCCCGTCGGCGGCGACCCTGATCGCCCCGGTGTCCACCAGCACCCGCACCTATCAGGACACCACGGCGATCCCGACGGCGGCGGACAACACCGACCCGCTGGCGCGGAAGTTCTACTACTACATGGTCGCGGTGAAGACCCGCGACGGGCAGGTCGTGGCCGGGCCGACCCAGTCGGCGATCCTGCCGAAGGCGGGCCAGATCACCCGCATCTACCGCACCGGCACCACGGACACCACGCTCTCCCAGGCCCGCCCGACGGAGAACGTGGACGTCTACGACGGTGACCCGTACGTCAGCCCGGGCAACAACTCGTCCTACTACGGGGACACCCGGGGCCTGGTGAAGTTCCCGACGCTGACCGGCATCCCGGCCAACGCCAAGGTCGTCGACGCCGACCTGCGGCTGTACAACAGCGGGCTCTACCCGGGCACCGACACCGACGAGTACGTCGACGTCCACAAGCTGACGCGGAACTTCACCGAGACCGCCGCGACGTGGAACACCTACGACGGCACCAACGCGTGGACCACCGCCGGCGGTGACTACGACACGACCTGGAAGGCGAGCTACAACCAGTTCACGAACGACCCCAAGTGGGCCACCTGGGACGTGACCCCGGCGGCCGACGGCTGGGTCAAGGACCCGACGAAGAACTTCGGCCTGCTGCTGCGGCAGCGCGACGAGGCGAACCAGACCGCGCGGGCGGTGCTGCTGTCGTCCGAGGCGCCGGAGCCGCTGCTGCGGCCGACGCTGGAGGTCACCTACCTGGAGCAGACCGCGGAGTCGACGTACTACGCGGCCTCGACCCCGGCGCTGGCCACCGCCAACTCCACGTACACGGTGCCGGTGACCCTGTCGAACCCGACGCTCACGGCGTGGAACCCGACCGACTGGGAACTCGCATACGACTGGAAGCGGGCCGACGGCGTCACCGACGGCGCCGACGCCAGTTACGAGTTGAAGACCGCGTTGCCGAAGAGCGTCCCGGCCGGCGGCACCGTCGACGTCTCCGCGCAGGTGAAGACGCCGCCGTCGTCCACCGAGGGCAACGAGCGCACCGACTACGTCCTGCAGTGGGATCTGCGCAACAAGCTCACCGGCAAGAAGCTCTCGGAGACCGCGTCGATCCCGGCGCTGCCGCAGAACATCTCCGTCGAGGAGCCGACCTCCGACCAGCTCGGCCTGGAGAAGTTCTACTCGTACGCGGGGAAGAACACGGGCGCCGGCGGCACCCTGATGAACAACCTGTACTCCGGCAACACGGTCTGGTCGTACAACGCGTTCAACAACCCGTCCCGGGGCCTGTCGACGTTCGTCCGGATGTCCTACAACTCGCTGGACACCACCGACACGGTGGCCGGGTACGGCTGGTCGTTGCAGGCGTCGTCGATGATGCGCCTCGGCGCCCCGCTGGACTTCCACCCCAATCCGAACCCGACGAAGGTCACCCTGACCGACGGTGACGGCACCAGCCACCGGTTCACCTGGGACGCGACCGCCAACGAGTGGAAGAGCCCGAAGGGCGTACACCTCTACCTGCAGAAGTACAGCAGCGTGGACTGCAAGCCCAACACCGACGAGCCGAAGGCGTGGGTGCTCACCCGGCCGGACCGCACGCAGTTCTTCTACGACTGCGAGGGCTTCCTGTCGAGCGTCGTCGACAACAACGGCAACGAGATGCTCTTCACCTACGAGGAGCGCAAGTCCAACAACAAGCCGACGAAGTTCCTGCGGTACATCACCGACCCGACCGGCCGGATCACCCTGACCATCGACTACTACGCCAAGGGTCAGACGTACGACTACATCAACGACACCACCTGGACGCGGGTCTCCGGCGCGACGAACCTGACCAACCCGAAGATCATCGACCACATCTCGCAGATCACCGACGTCTCGGGACGCAAGCTCACCTTCACCTACACCGACAAGGGCCTGCTCGGTGAGCTGATCGACGGCGCCGGGTCGGCGAACGGCACGCCGAAGACGTTCAAGTTCGCCTACGACATGACTCAGGGCAACAAGAACGTCAAGCTGGTCAAGGTCACCGACCCGCGGGGCAACGCGACCGGCGTGGTCTACAACTACCCGCAGACCGGGGACGACCCGAAGTTCCACTGGACCACCAAGTCCTACACCGACCGGCTCACCCACCTGACCCAGTTCGCCTACGTCGACCCGGACGGCCCGCAGGGCAACAACATCAACACCACGGTCACCGACGCGGAGAACCACGCCAGTCAGTACCTGCTGGACGGCTACGGCCGGGCGTACCAGACCACGAACGCCAAGAACGAGGTGACGAAGACCGGCTGGGACGACGACCACAACGTCATCCGGCTGGAGGAGGCGAACACCGCCGTCTCGACCTGGGCGTTCGACCCCAAGACCGGCTACCCCACCCAGATCCGCGACGCGGAGGCGGTCAAGAACAACTGGCCGGGCACCGTGCTGACCTACCAGCGCCAGCTCAACGGCTACGTGGCCGAGGTGGTCAGCAAGACCAGTTCCGAGGGCCGCAAGTGGACCTTCACGTACACCGCTGAGGGCGACGTCGCGACGGTCACCGACCCGGTGGGCAACACCACGTCGGCCGACGGCGACTACACGAGCGTCAACACCTACGACGAGTGGGGTCAGCTGCTCAGCGCCCGGGACGCCAACGGCAACACCACGGCGTACGGCCCGTTCCACCCGAGCGGCTACCCGACGACCATCACGGACGCCAGCACCGGCAAGTCGTACTTCACCTACGACGACCGGGGCAACGTCACCGAGGTCAAGAACGGCAAGAACGCCAAGGTGACCCAGGCGTACGACACGTTCGGCCGGCCCACCACGAAGGTGGAGCCGATGGACGCGGCCAACAACCGCTTCATCACCACCAAGGCCCCGGTGTACGACCAGAACGACAACATCACCACCGCGTACGCCGCGAACGGCGCCGTGTCGACCTCCGTCTACGACAAGGCGGACCAGGTCGTCGAGACGCTCGCCCCGAAGGACGAGTCGGGCGACCCGGAGCGGAAGACGACCACGACGTACGACAAGGTCGGCAACGTCCTCACCGTCACCGAGCCGCAGGGCAACCTGACCTCGACGGCGGGCGACTACACGACGACCACGAAGTACGACGCGATCTACCAGCCGATCGAGGTCACCAACGGCCTCGGCCAGAAGGTGAAGTCGGAGTACGACAACGTCGGCAACGTCACGGTGCTGTACGACGCGAAGAAGACCGCCAGCGCGGCGGACGACTTCACCACGAAGTACGAGTACGACCTGAACCGGCGGGTCGTGAAGACCATCGACGCGGCGGGCAAGTTCACCACCGCCCGCTACGACAAGGACGGCCTGACGGTCGGCACCACCGACGCCGACGGCAACGAGTCGCTGGCGACGTACGACCCCCGCGGCGCGCTGGTGGAGTCGAAGGTGCCGCACAGCAAGGACGGCTCCGGCACCGTCACCTACCGCACCACCAAGTACGAGTACGACCAGGTCGGCAACCAGACGAAGCTGATCACCCCGCGCGGGGTGGACACCGCCGACGACGCCGACGACTTCTCCGTGGTGACCGTCTACGACGCGCTCAACCGCAAGAAGGAGGAGTGGTCGTCCTACGACAAGGACGACAGCCGTTACAAAACGCCCGACAAGACCTTCTACAGCTACGACGAGATCGGCAACCTGACGAAGGTCAGCGCGCCGCCGTCGGACGGGCAGACGGTCCGCAACGACACCGAGTACACCTACTACGACAACGGGTGGACCCGGACGTCCAAGGACCCGTGGGACATCGTCAACTCCTACGACTACAACGACCTGGGCCAGCAGACCAAGAACACGCTGAGCTCGGCCGGCGGGTCGACCACGCGGACGATGACCTGGCAGTACTACCAGTCCGGCAACGAGAAGGGACGGTCGGAGGACGGCCTGCCGGTCGGCAAGGACGTGGTCCTGGTCGACAACACCGACACCAACAACACCGCCTCGCAGGGCACCTGGACCAACGGGGTCGCCACCGGGCAGTGGGGCTACGACGTCTCCACCGCCCCGGCCGGCAGCGGGTCGGCGCAGTTCAACTGGCAGCTGACCATCCCGCGCGACGGCACGTACGAGGTGTTCGTCCGGCACCCGCAGGTCACCGGTGCCGCGACGGACGCGAAGTTCACCATCACCCACGACGGCGGCAGTGTCACCAAGACGGTGAACCAGACGCAGAACACCGGCGCCTGGATCAGCCTGGGCAGCTACTCCTTCAAGGAGGAGGGCGTCCAGAAGATCACCGTCACCGACCAGGCGACCGGCAAGGTGCTGGCCGACGCGGTCAAGCTGGTGCGGGACAACTCCGCCGACGTCGACAACGAGCACAAGGAGTTCACCTACCGGTACAACCCGAACGGGATGATGGTCGAGGTCAAGGACCTCAGCCCGGGCGCGAAGATCGGCCGGTACGACATCGCGTACGACCAGCTCAACCAGATCTCCACGGTGAAGGAGTTCGCCGGGCTCAGCGACACGAGCGCGAAGAACACCACGGCGCTGACCTACGACGACAACGGCAACCCGCTCACCTCGACCCACGACCTCACCTGGTCGAAGATCGAGTACGACCCGCGGGACATGGTCGCCAAGGTCACCAACGCCGACTCGCCGACGGCCGGCAACCAGCAGATCTCGTCGTTCACCTACACCAACCGCGGGCAGCTGCTCAAGCAGACCAAGCCCAACGGCAACACGGTGGACTTCGAGTACTACCTCGACGGCGCCACCAAGCGTCAGCTGGAGAAGACGTCCGGCGGCGCGACGGTCGCCGAGCACAACCTCCAGTACCAGGCCAACGGGCACCCGTCGCGGGACGTGCTGAAGCTGATGAACGCCGACAACTCGTCGGACTACATCGACAACACGTACGTCTTCAGCTACGACCCGCAGGACCGGATCGCCAAGCTGGACAAGACCGGTGACAGCACCTCGACGGAGACCTACACCTACGACGCCAACGGCAACACGGTGTCGCAGACCGTCGGGGGGACGACAAGCACCAGCAAGTACGACCGCAACCGGCTGCACTCGACCACCACGGCGGGTGTGACCTCGACGTACAACTACGACCCGCTGGGGCGCCTCGACACGGTGTCGGTCGGCGGCCAGCGGGCGCAGAAGTACTACTACGACGGCTTCGACCGGACCGCGAAGACCACCGCGGGCATCGGCGCCAACGCCAAGTCGACCACCTACGTGTACGACCCGTTCGACCGGACGGTGTCGCAGACGACGGCCGGCAAGACCACCCTGTTCACGTACCTGGGGATGGACAACCAGGTGCTGCGCGAGGAGGTCGCGGGCAAGGCGACGAAGTCGTACCAGTACGCGCCGTGGGGTCAGCAGCTGACCCAGATCAAGCACAAGGACGACGGCGCGCGGGAGTACTCGCAGTTCATCTACCGGCCGCGCGGCGACGTCATCGGCATCACGAAGGAGGACGGCAAGACCCGGGCGACGTACGGGTACACGGCCTACGGCAAGGACGACTCTTCGCAGTTCACCGGTGTGGACAAGCCGGGTGCTCAGCCGGAGGGTGAGGAGCCGTACAACGCGTTCCGGTTCAACGCCTCCCGGTGGGACGCGGGCTCGGGCACGTACGACATGGGGTTCCGCAACTACGACCCGGGCCTGAACCGGTTCCTGACGCGGGACACCTACGGCGGGGCGATGGCGGACATGGGTCTGGCCATGGATCCGTTCACCGGTAACAGGTACGCGTTCGCCGGCGGGAACCCGATCAGCTTCATCGAGCTGGACGGGCACCTGTTCGGGATGTCGTGGTCGGACATCGGCCACGCCACGCTGGACGTGGTCGGCATGGTGCCGGTGGTCGGTGAGGTAGCCGACGTCGCCAACGGCATCTGGTACGCGGCCGAGGGCAACTACGTCGACGCGGCGTTGTCGATGGCCTCGGCGATTCCGCTGGCGGGCAACGCGGTGACTGCGGCGAAGCTCGCAAAGACCGGCAAGAAGATCGCCGACGGCATCGACACCGCCAACGACGTCAAGAAGGGCGTCGAGGCGACCACCGACGCCTCGAAGGCGCTGCCCACCAACACACCGAAGCCGAAGACCGAGACCCCGGCGAAGCCGACCAAGTGCAACAGCTTCGTCCCGGGCACCAAGGTGCTCCTGGCCGACGGCTCGACCAAGGCGATCGAGGACGTCAAGGTCGGGGACCGGGTCCTCGCCTCCGACGTCGAGTCGGGCGACCGGCAGGTCCGTCCGGTCACCCAGCTCATCCGGGGTGACGGGGTCAAGAAGCTGGTCACCATCGTCGTGGACACCGACGGCAACTCGGGTGACGACACCAGCACGATCGTGGCCACTGACGGTCACCGGTTCTACCTGCCGGACTCCGGGGTCTGGGTGACCGCCGGCCAGCTCAAGGCCGGCGCCTGGCTTCAGACGTCGTCGGGCACCTGGGTCCAGATCGCTGCCATCCGGCACAAGACCCAGGTCCAGCGAGTACACAACTTCACCGTCGACGGACAGCACACCTACTACGTCCTCGCTGGCGAAACCCCCGTACTCGCCCACAACGACGCCTGCCCGGTCGGCAATGAGGTTCGCTACAACAGCGACGAGTTGAGTTCCGCGGCGTACAACGCCCGGGTCGATGCGAACTCCGCACACTTCCCGAGTGGACCGCGCACCTCGTCACCAGGAGGAAACGTTGCCGTAGCCAAGGTTGAGGGACACGACGGGCTCATCGTGGGATTCAGTAAGGGCGACGGATACCACGCCGAAGACCACATCATGGACCAGATCGACGCTCTGAAGGCGAACAACAAGGGAATCGGTAGGATTACCGACCTCTACAGTGAGCGTCAGCCGTGTTCGGTGTGCGCCGGGAAGCTGCCCGGCCATCTGGCGGACAATGCGAGAATTACCTGGTCCGTGCCATGGACCAACAACGGACTGATGAATTCGGTTTCCAATGAGATGCTTGCGAGAATGATCCGGCTGGCCGGCGGAGGTAGAGGCTAGCTGACAGGAGGTGGGGCGGTCGCCCCGCCCCACCTCCTGCCTCCGTCTTGCGGCTACAATAGGGCAATGTCTGGCTTTGATGAGTTCTCTGAATCGGTGGACCGAGAGCTCCGTGCCGCAGGTTTGCGCTCAGCCGACCTGGAAACAGGGGAAGGCGGCTATGCGATCCAGGCCGGCGAGGTGAGTAATACGGGTGAGCCTTGTCTGATCGTGATCTGGTCCGCGTCTGCGGAGTTGACAGATCGAGCGTTCGAGGAAATGCGGAGCGGCCAGCAGGGTGCCGGAACTGTCTTGCACGTGGGTCGAATCAAGCACTCGATGGCGGACGCCGTCTCGGAAATCCTCGTATCGGCCGGGATGGTCGCCCGGATCAGTTCTGACGACCTGGCCCCGGCAGTTGTCGAGGTCCTGCCCTCCTGACCTCACGAACCGCCACCGAGGCGTTTGCCCGGAATGGCTGATGGCTCACTGCGCCATGGCCCGCAGAACTCGTCGTGTTGATCTAGGGTGATGCGATGACCGCCGGGCGCGTGACGACGGTACTGTTCGACTTCACCTGGACTCCGTTCGCCAGAGAATCGGAACGTTGGGTGGGCAACGCGGAGGCATCGATCGACCAGACATTGACTGCCGGCGAGGCGCACCGTATTGTCGGCGACTTCGCGGGATCGGGCGATCCTCACCGTGCTGGAACAGATTCCTGGGGTTGACCAGGCGCTGGCGTCGGTCCTGCACGCGACACGCCGAAGCAATCGAGCCGTACGCCGACACCGTCGCCACCCTGTCCGCACTGCGTGACAGCGGTGTTCGCATCGGCGTCGTCAGCAACGTCGGCCGGGACATCCGCAAATGCTTTGCCCGGCACGGACTCGACGGTTATGTCGATGCGTTCGTCCTGTCGTACGAGGTCGGTCTCGTCAAACCGGACCCTCGGATCTGGGGCGTCGCCCTCGAAGCCCTCCATGCCGCACCGGGCCAGACCCTGATGGCCGATGATCATCCCACCTTCCCGGTGCTCGTCCATGCGGCAGAGCCTCGAAGGCATGCGCGAGACGCGTGTCGGTGAGGAGCTGTCAGGGCGGGCTGGGTGACCCGATCCGCGTCGGCGCGACCTGTGCGCGGTGCTGAGGCGTACCAGGCGGGCGGTATGTACGCTGCGGGATGCCGGTACCGCGACGGCACCCGGGCCTCCGCAGACCGGAACGGACGGCCTCGGCCTCCCGTCACCCGGCGTGATCAACCCGAAGCGTCCTCAGCGGGATTTCTGTTACCTCGACACACCGCCAACCACATTGACATTCATCACGCTTAGTTGTCCGGTTCGACCCTTGTTGGCCGCGATCCGCACCCCTAGCGTGGGCTGCGCGTCTAGGGTTCACGGGGAGCGGCGCGATGGAACTTCAGATTCGGCTTCTGGGCACAGTGGAGCTGTGCGTCGACGGCGAGACCGTCACGCCCGGCGCGGCGAAGAGACGGGCCGTCCTGGCCGGGCTGGCGATCGAGGCGAACCACTCGGTCTCCCTGCCCCGGCTGGCCCGGATGGTCTGGTCCGACCACCCGCCGACGTCCGCCACCGCGAACCTCCGTACCCACGCCGCCGGCCTGCGGCGCACGGTTGGTGACCGGCTGGTCGCCCGGCCGCAGGCCTACGAGTTGCGGCTGGCACCGCACGAGCTGGACGTGACCGAGTTCCAGCGCCTGGCGGCGCAGGGGAGGTCGCTGCTCGCATCGGCCGATCCCGCCGGCGCGATCGAGACGCTGAGTTCCGCCCTGGCCTGGTGGCGGGGCCCGTCCGGTGACGGCCTGCCCCGGGGCACCGCGCTGGACAACCGGTGGGCCGCCCTCGACGAGCAGCGGCTCCAGGTCTTCGAGGAACTGGCCGAGGCGCGACTTGCCGCCGGTGAACACGCCCACCTCCTTCCCGACCTGCGCGCGCACCTGGCCGCGCACCCGCTGCGGGAGCGGGCCTGGGGCCACCTGATGCTCGCCCTCTACCGCTGTGGGGACGTGCCGGCCGCGCTCACCGTCTACCGGGACGCCCGCGCCGTCCTCGACGAGCAGCTCGGCCTGGAACCCGGCGCGGAACTGGCCCGGCTGCACCGGTCGATGCTCGACCGCGCGCCGGAGCTGTCGTACGTCGAGCCGGGAAGCGCGATCGTGACCGCCTCGGTGCCGGTCGCGGACCTTCGTCCCGCCGTCGGCTGGGCGGTGCCGCGGGAACTGCCGGCGGACCCGCTCACCTACGTCGCGCGTACCGGGGAGACCGCCGACGTGGTGGCGGCGCTGACCGCGGAGACCCCGGCCGCGGTGGTCGTCACCGGCGCCCCGGGCAGCGGCAAGACCACCCTCGCGGTACGCGCCGGGCATGCCGTCTCCGCCCTGTTCCCCGAGGGGCAGGTCTTCGTGGACCTCGGCTACCGGACCTCGGTGACGGCGGGGGAGGTGCTGGCCCGGGTGCTGCGTGCGCTCGGCGTACCGGCCGCGGACGTCCCCGAGAAGACCGACGAGCGGGCCGGCTGGTTCCGGTCGCTGGTGGCCGGCCGCCGGCTGCTGCTCGTCGTCGACGGGGTCACCCGGGCGGCTCAGGTGCGCCCGCTGCTGCCCGCCGGCCCCGGCCCGGCGCTGATCACCGTCGCTCAGCGGCACCTGGGCAGCCTGGACGGCGTACGCCGGGTGGCGCTGCGCCCGGTCGGGGGCGCGCAGGCCCGCGACCTGCTGGCGACCCTCGCCGGGCCGGAGCGGCTGGCCGCAGAGCCGGCGGCCACCGTCGACCTGCTGCGGATCTGTGGCGGATCGCTGCTCGCCCTGCGCATCGCCGGCGCCCGGCTGGGGCGGCGGTCCGGCGCGTCGGTGTCCACCCTCGTCGCCGAGCTGGGTGACGGGCGGGCCCGGCTGGACCTGCTGGCCTACGAGGACCTGTCGGTACGGGCGAGCCTGGCCACCGGCGTGGCGGTGGTCCGCTCCGACGACGAGCTGGCCGGCCGGATGCTCGAACTGCTCGCCGCGCGGCCGGGCACACCGGTGCACACCGCCGCGGATCAGCTCGGCGTCTCCCCGCAGCGGGTGCACCGTGCCCTGGACGACCTTGTGGACGCGCACCTGGCGCAGCGGGACCGGCACGGCGCCTACCGGCTGCCGACGCTGGTGAGCGACTACGCCGCCGAACTGGCCGCGGTGGGCCACGTGTCCGTCCGCGAGGCGGCCGAGCAGCGGTTCGACCCGCGCGCCGCCTGAGGACCGGGACCGGCGCGAAATCGGGGTGGGACGCCTCTGGTGCGCGAGCCGGTCACGGGCTGACACTGAGTCATGACTCCTCAGCGCGTACCGCTGCTCGCCGGCCTGGTCGTGCTGTTCGCGGCGGCCTGCACGGCGACCGGCCACGACGGTGCGTCCACGGCGCCCACCCCGACGGCCGCGGCGGCGTCCGCGCCGGCCGGGACCGAGGCGCCGCAAGCCACGCCCACCCCACCCGTGCCGACGGAAGCCGAGCCGACCGCCGGATCCTGGCGCGTCACCTGGGGCTGGGGAGTGCCCGGCGGCCCGGCCCGGGTGACCCATCGGGTACGGGTGCCGGTCACCCCGCCGCCCGGGGAACCACTGCCCGTCCTGGTGGCTGTCGACGTCGGCGACCATCCGGCGGAGGGGTACAGCCGGATCACGTTCGCCTTCCGTGGCCCCACCCCGTCCTACGAGGTCTCCTACGTGCCGCAGGTGGTGACCGAGGGGCGCGGGGCGCCGGTCGCGCTGCCCGGCACCGCGTACCTGTCGGTGCGGTTCGATCCGGCCCAGGCGCACGACGCCCGTGGCCGCGGGACGGCGGAGCTGCCGCCCGCGGCCATCCGCTTCCCCACGCTGCGCGGATGGGCGGTGGCCGGCGACTTCGAGGGGCACCTGGGCTTCGGGCTGGGCCTGCGGCCGCCCGAGGGCGGCCGGCTGCCCGTACGGCTGGGGGAGGGCGACCGCCCGGACGGCACCCACGTCGTCTCGGTCGACGTTCGGCGCAGCTGACGCGGGCCCGCGTCAGCGGTCGATGATGGTGTTGTTCTCGTCGATGCCGTGGGTGCGCCAGTAGACGTCCCACTCGTCGTCGACGTGCTTCGGCACCTTGCCCTCCGGGTAGCGCACGTACGGCGGCGCCGGTTCCTCCCCGTCCGGTACGCAGGAGCTGCCGCCCTGCGGGCCGACCGCGATCACTGGGTACTCGTCGCTGCCGCAGATGCTCTGCCGCAGGGAACACCCGGTGGTCGCCATCAGCCCGGTCAGCCCGAGCACGGCAAGAACGATCATGATTCGAGTTCGCACGGGAGAATTCTCGTCGCCGCGGGCGCGCCCGCCATCGGTACGCGTACTCAGTTCCCGTGCCGTCGCCGGCTCAGGTCAGCTCGCCCCGCACGATCGCCACCGCCACCCGGCAGAACTCGTCCATGTCCGGGTTGAACCCGGCGGCGATGTCCGGGTGCAGGCCGGAGCGGGTCTCGTCGAGCAGCCGACGGCAGACGTCCTCCACCGGCTCGCCCGCGTACCCCGCGCGGACCCGGTCGGCGGCCGCCTGCAGGGCCGAGGTCAGCTGATCCTCCAGCGGGCCGCGCAGCTTCTGCTGCACCGGGTCGAGCCCGCTCGGATCGAGCGTGACATGTGGCTCCGACATCGGCACTCCCTTCCTCGGCGTCCGCGGTACCCCACCGCGGACGTCGGTCAAACCATCGTCGGTACGGCCGACACCCGGACCAGATACGAGAACTCCTCCGCCGGCTCCTCGGCGTACGACAGCCGGCGGATCTGCCGGTCGTCGGACCAGAGCGCGACGTCGACAAGCACCCCGAGGTGGGCGAGACCGATGGAGGAGACCCGCTTCTTGTCCTGGAGCACCGCGCACACGCCGCCCAGCAGCGTGCTGGCGTCGGAGGTGCGGTGCCCGGGCGGACAGCGCAGGGTCAGGTCCACCTCGACCGGCCCGGTCAGCGGGGTCCACCCGGTGCGCTGGGCCGCCGTGCAGGCGGCCTGGAGCAGGGTACGGACCCTCGTGGCCTGCCGGTGCCCGGCGGCGAAGATGGACAGGGCCTCGGTCTTGACCGGGGGCAGGCCGCTCACCTCGAACGTCAGGGCGAGAGCGCGGGTGTCCTGCACGACGGCACCTCCTCGGGGGAATCCTGCCCAACCGGGGAACGCGCGCACGGCACTTCCCTGCAGAACCAACCGATCGGGCGGGCGATGGGGGACGGCCGGAGGCGCATCGGCGTCGACGGCGACGCGCCGGCTACGGAGCCAGCCCCACGCTAGTGCAGACCGCTGACGCTGGGTAGCCTCCCCGTTTCACTACGTGGGACGAGCTGTCGGTCGTCCCGGTCGGGTTGGTGCCGTCGCCGTCACATGTCCGTGATGTTTCGCTCCGTCGCAGGTCGGGCACGTTCAGCCGCACGACACGCCCGGGGCGTCGGGCGATCGGGCCGATGCCCCGGTCGTCTCGCCGTGCGCCGGGGCGCGGGTCACTCCCCGGTTCTTCGCCGAAGAGAGGGGGAGGGTGATGACGACAGTCCCCGACACGGCCGCACGGCGGCCGGCCGGACGCGCGGCGGCGGCAGCCGCCGCGCTGGCGTTGGTGGCCCCACTGGCCGCCTGCGGATCCGGCGGCGACGGCGGCGTCCCCACGATCAACCTGTACTACCCGCCGGAGCAGAACCTGCAGAAGGTCGTCGACACCTGCAACACGGCGGCGCAGGGGCGGTACCGGATCGACTACCGGGTGCTGCCGCGCGAGGCCGACGAGCAGCGGGTGCAGATGGTGCGGCGGCTCGCCGCGCAGGACAGCGGGATGGACGTGCTCGGCCTGGACGTCACGTGGACCCAGGAGTTCGCCAGCGCGAAGTGGATCCGGGAGTGGACCGGCCAGGACAAGGCCGAGGTCGAGCAGGGCACGCTGACCGGCCCGCTGGACACCGCCCGGTACGAGGACAAGCTCTACGCCGCGCCCAAGAACACCAACGTGCAGCTGCTCTGGTACCGGTCCGACCTGGTGTCGCAGCCGCCGGAGACCTGGGACGAGATGATCTCCGCCGCCCAGCAGCTCAAGGAGCAGGGCAAGCCGTACCAGGTGCTCACCATGGGCGCCCAGTACGAGGGCCTGGTGGTCCTCTACAACACGCTCGCCGAGAGCGCCGGGGGCAAGATCCTCAGTGACGACGGCAAGAAGGCGGAGATGGACGCCGGCGCGGTACGCGCGCTCGACCAGCTCCAGAAGTTCGCCACCTCGGGCGTGACCTCGCCGTCGTTCAGCAACGCGCTGGAGGACCCGGTGCGGCTGGAGTTCCAGTCCGGCAAGGGCGCGTTCCAGGTGAACTGGCCGTTCGTGTATCCGGCGCTCCAGGAGGCCAACCCCGACCTGGCGAAGAACGTGAAGTGGGCCCGGGTGCCGGGCATCGACCCGGGCACACCCAGCAAGGTCACCATCGGCGGGGTCAACCTGGCGGTCAGCAGCTACTCCAAGCACCCGGAGGAGGCGTTCGAGGTGGCGCGCTGCCTGCGCAACGCCGAGAACCAGAAGTTCTCCGCCGTCAACGACGGCGTGCCGCCGACCATCGAGGCCGTCTACGACGACCCGGAGATGACCGAGGCGTACCCGATGAAGGAGACCATCCTCGAGGAGCTGAAGGAGCCGGCGGTCCGGCCGCTGACCCCGGCGTACCAGAGCATCTCCACGGTGATGTCGGCGATCCTGTCGCCGCCGTCGGCGATCCGGCCCGAGCAGACCGCTGACGAACTGCGCAAGGCGATCTCCGACGCGTTGGAGTCCAAGGGAGTTCTGCCATGAGCGTGAACGCCACCCCGGCCGGCGCGCAGGCCGCCGCCGAGGCCGAGGCCGAGCAGCCGGGCGGCCGGCACGCCGCCGTGCCGGAACAACGGTCCCGGCGCGGCTCCCGCGCCCCGCTGAGTGAGAACAAGCGCGCCGAGCGGCGCCTCGGCCTGCTGCTGTGCGCACCGGCCGCGCTGGTCATGGTGCTGGTCACCGCGTACCCGATCCTGTACTCGGTCTGGCTGTCGCTGCAGCGGTTCGACCTGCGCTTCCCCGACGAGCGGGAGTTCGTCGGGCTGGAGAACTACGTCACCGTGCTGACGAACGACTTCTGGTGGACCGCGTTCGGGGTCACCGCGCTGATCACCGTGGTCACCGTCGCGATCGAGCTGGTGCTCGGCATGGGACTGGCGCTGATCATGCACCGGACGCTCGTCGGCCGGGGCATCGTGCGGACCGCGGCGCTGATCCCGTACGGCATCGTCACCGTCGTCGCGGCGTTCTCCTGGCGGTACGCCTGGACGCCGGGCACCGGCTACCTGGCGAACCTGTTCGACGGCAGCGCCCCGCTGACCGAGCGGGCCAGCTCGCTGGCGATCATCATGCTGGCGGAGATCTGGAAGACCACCCCGTTCATGGCGCTGCTGCTGATGGCCGGGCTGGCGCTGGTGCCGGAGGACCTGCTCAAGGCGGCCTCTACCGACGGCGCGACGGCGTGGCAGCGGTTCACCAAGGTGATGCTGCCGGTGATGAAGCCGGCGATCCTCGTCGCGCTGCTGTTCCGCACGCTCGACGCGTTCCGGGTCTTCGACAACATCTTCGTGCTCACCAACGGCGGCAACGAGACGTCGTCGGTGTCGATGCTCGCCTACAACAACCTGATCCGGGGCCTGAACCTCGGCATCGGCTCCACGATGTCGGTGCTGATCTTCATCACCGTGGCGATCATCGCCTTCGTGTTCGTGAAGCTGTTCGGCACCGCTGCCCCGGGCAGCGACGATGGGGAGAGGCGCTGACATGGCAGTGGAAACCACCACGCGGGCGAAGGTGCGCTGGGGCCTGCTGGACGTCGTGGTCGTCGTCTTCGCGCTGGTCCCCGTGCTCTGGATCGCCTCGCTGTCGTTCAAGACCCCGGCCACGCTCACCGACGGCAAGTTCTGGCCGCGCGAGTGGACCCTGGACAACTACCGGACCATCTTCGACACCGACCAGTTCGTGCGCGCCCTGGTCAACTCCATCGGCATCGCGCTGATCGCCACCACCATCGCGGTGGTGCTCGGGGCGATGGCCGCGTACGCGATCTCCCGGCTGGACTTCCCGGGCAAGAAGCTGCTTGTCGGCGTCTCGCTGCTGATCGCGATGTTCCCGCAGGTGTCGCTGGTGTCGCCGCTGTTCGAGATCGAACGGCAGCTCGGCCTGTTCGACACCTGGCCCGGTCTGATCCTGCCGTACATCACGTTCGCGCTGCCGCTGGCGATCTACACGCTGTCGGCCTTCTTCAAGCAGATCCCGTGGGACCTGGAGAAGGCGGCGAAGATGGACGGCGCCACGCAGGCCCAGGCGTTCCGGCGGGTGATCGCGCCGCTGGCCGCGCCGGGCGTGTTCACCACGGCCATCCTGGTCTTCATCTTCTGCTGGAACGACTTCCTGTTCGCGATCACGCTCACCTCGACCGAGCGGTCCCGCACGGTCCCGGTGGCGCTGCAGTTCTTCACCGGCGAGTCGCAGTTCGAGGACCCCACCGGGGCGATCTGCGCCGCCGCCGTGGTGATCACCGTGCCGATCATCCTGTTCGTGCTCTTCTTCCAGCGCCGCATCGTCTCCGGTCTGACCTCCGGCGCAGTCAAGGGATAGGTGGTAGCAATGGCCGACATCGTGCTGGACAAGGTGAGCAAGCGGTTCCCGGACGGGACCACCGCCGTACAGGACGTCGACCTGGAGATCGCCGACGGCGAGTTCGTCATCCTGGTCGGCCCGTCCGGCTGCGGGAAGTCCACCACGCTCAACATGATCGCCGGGCTGGAGGACATCAGCTCCGGTGAGCTGCGCATCGGCGGCGAGCGGGTCAACGACAAGGCGCCGCGGGACCGCGACATCGCGATGGTCTTCCAGTCGTACGCGCTCTACCCGAACATGACGGTGCGGGAGAACATGGCGTTCCCGCTGCGGCTGGCGAAGCTGGACAAGGAGACCATCAACCAGAAGGTCGACGAGGCGGCGAAGGTGCTGGAGCTGACCGCGCTGCTGGACCGCAAGCCGGCGAACCTGTCCGGCGGCCAGCGGCAGCGGGTGGCGATGGGACGGGCGATCGTCCGCCAGCCCAAGGCGTTCCTGATGGACGAGCCGCTGTCGAACCTGGACGCCAAGCTGCGGGTGCAGATGCGCACTGTGGTGTCCCGGCTGCAGAAGCAGCTCGGCACCACCACCGTCTACGTCACCCACGACCAGACCGAGGCGATGACGCTCGGCGACCGGGTGGTCATCATGCGGGGCGGCGCGGTGCAGCAGGTCGGCCCGCCGCAGGAGCTGTACGACCACCCGCGCAACCTGTTCGTCGCCGGGTTCATCGGCTCGCCCTCGATGAACTTCGTGCACGCCGTCGTGGAGGACGGCCGGCTGCGGACCGCGCTCGGCGACGTGCCGGTCGGCGACCGGATCCGCCGCGAGCTGGAAGGCGGCGACGCGCCCCGGGAGCTGATCCTCGGCATCCGCCCGGAGCACTTCGAGGACGCGGCCCTGATCGACGACGAGACCCGCCGCCGGGGCATGGAGTTCGAGGCGCCCGTCGACATCGTCGAGTCGATGGGCTCGGACAAGTACGTCTACTTCACCGTCGAGGGGGAGCGGGCCACCGCCGCCGAGCTGGAGGAACTGGCCGCCGACACCGGTGCCGCGGACTTCGCCGGCGGCGGGTCGAACCTGGTCACCCGGCTGTCGGCGGAGTCGCCGGTACGCGAGGGCGAGTCGCGCCGGGTGTGGTTCAACCTGGAGAAGATCCACCTGTTCGACCCGGGCAGCGGCCGCAACCTGACGCTGCACGAGGGCCGGTCGGCCGGAGCGCTCGCCGACTGAGCGCGCCCTCCGGAGGGGAGTGGAACGCCGTGGGTGCCTCAGTGCGGTTCTGACACCCATGGCGTTCCACTCCACGCTCCGCACCCGTCCGGAGCTACCAGGAGTGGCGCAACTCCAGCCCGAGGAAGCGGGCGTAAACCGTCAGCGCGGCGTCCACCCGCTCACGCAACGCGGCGTCGAACGGCACGAGCTGCTGCACCCTGACGGTCACCGCCCGCGCGCCCGGCGTCCGCGTCCAGGTGCCCACCACCCGGCCACCGCGCACCACCGTGGACCGGAACATCCCGTTGTTGCCGGGGACCACGGCGGCGGCGTGCGCCGGGTCGAGCATCAGCGACCGGTCCTTGACGCCGAGCAGGTATTCGTCGAAGCCGGGCAGCGTGTGCACGTCGTCGACTGGTGCCCGGGGCGCGTCCAGCAGCGCGGCGTCGGCCACCGCGGCCTCGCCGTCGACCTCGACCGGGGCAAGCAGGTCACCGGCCAGCGTGATCGCCCGCGTCGCGTCGGTGACGGTCAGGCCGGTCCACCGGGCCAGCTCGTGCCGGGACACCGGGCCGTGCCCGCGCACGTAGCGGTGCGCCAGCAACGCCAGCGCCTCGTCGCGCTCGAGGCGGCGCGGCTCGGGCGCCCACTCGTCGAGCAGGGCGAACGTCTGCTCGGTGCCGACGTGCGGGGCGATGCAGGTGACGCCGCGCTGGCTGGCGTACCAGAGCAGGTGGTAGCCGCGCTGGCCGTCCGTGGCCAGCCCGGCGGCGCGCAACGCGGCCACGCACTCGGCGCGGGTCAGCCGCCCGCCGCCGGTCAGCGCCGCACCCAGTACGTCGCAGGCCCGCTCGCCGTCGGCGACTGTCAGCTCGAGTTGCCGCCACCGCCCGGCGATGCCGGCGAGCGTCCGTACCCCGGTCAGCTCCAGCATCCACCGCGCGTCGCGTGACGGGACGAGATGCACGGTGCCGCGCATCGGCCAGGTGCGCAGCGCCTCACGCCGTTCCAGCGCCGCGCGGATGTCGTCCTGGGTGGTGCCGGGAAGGCGGACGCCGAGCGACCACAGCCCGCTCGCCGCGTCCTGCGCCTGCATCGCGCCGAACCACTCGACCACGTCGGCGACGCCCTGCGGACGGGTGGTGGGGTGCGGGCGCAGCAGCAGGCCGGTCATGCGCAGCGCGAGCGCCTCGGCGCGGCTGAGGCGTACGGTCACGGGCGTCAGCGTAGGCCTGGGGTACGACACCCCGGCCCCTGATCGCGCTGCGCCGGCGACGTTGCCGACCCCAGCGCGATCCCCCGTTCAGGTTCCCGGCGCGGGGGCGGCCGGTGCGGCCGGCGCCGGTCCGCTCAGCATCCCGCGCGAGCTGAGCGGAGACAGCGGTTACGCACGGAACTTGCGCAAATCTTGAGCCACGCTCAGCCCAGGCGCCGGTGCATGACCAGCAGGTCGACGTACCCCTCGGCCGGGTGCCGGAAGCCCTCCGGCACCCGGCCGACCACCTCGAAACCCAGCGACCGCCACAGCGCGACGGCCCGGGTGTTCGTCGCCACCACGGCGTTGAACTGCATGGCCCGGTAGCCGTCGGCCCGGGCCGCGTTGAGCACGTGCGCGGCCAGCGCCCGGCCGACGCCGCGCCCGGCGGCGGCCGGGGCGACCATGAACGAGGCGTTCGCCACGTGGTCGCCCGGACCGGCCTGGTTCGGCGCCAGCTTGGCCGAGCCGAGCACCGTGCCGTCCGGCGCCACCGCGACCACCGTCCGCGCCGGCGGGCCCGGCATCCACAGCTCGCGGGCCCGCTCCTCCGGGACGTCGCGGGGCCAGGTGTACGTCTCGCCGGCCGCCACGATCTCGCGCAGGAACGGCCAGATCAGCGGCCAGTCGGCGGGCGTGGCGGTGCGGATCTCCACCCGCAGAGCATGCCACGCCCGGCGTTTGACGGAACAAGTAACGGGTAGTCGCCGGAGCTGACCCGAAACGAGGAGGGAACGTCTGATGGATGGCCAGGTCAAGGTCGCGGTGATCTACTACAGCGCGACCGGCATCACCTACCAGATGGCGCAGGCGGCGGTCGAGGCGGCGGGGGAGGCCGGCGCCGAGGTGCGTCTGCGCAAGGTGCGTGAGCTGGCGCCCGACGAGGCGATCCGCTCCAACTCCGGCTGGCAGGCGCACCGGCTGGAGACCCAGGACGTGATGGAGGCGCAGCCGGACGACCTGTCCTGGGCCGACGTGATCATCATGGGCTCGCCGACCCGGTACGGCATGATCGCCGCCCAGCTCAAGCAGTTCATCGACACCACCGGACCGCTCTGGGCCGCCGGCGCGCTCGCGGACAAGATCTACAGCGGGTTCACCTCGACCGCCACGTCGCACGGCGGCCAGGAGGCGACGCTGCTGTCGCTGTACACGGTCTTCTACCACTGGGGCGGCATCGTGGTGACCCCCGGCTACACCGACCCGAGCCAGTTCGTCGCCGGCAACCCGTACGGCGCCTCGCACACGAGCAACAACGGCGAGGTCGCCCCGGACCACGTGGCGCTGGCCGCCACCGCGCTGACCGCCAAGCGGGCCGTGCTGATGGGTGCCGCGCTGAAGCGGGGCATGGCCGGCTGACCCGACTGGCGACCGGTGGCCGGACGGGGGCTCTCGAACCCGTCCGGACCACCGGTCGCCAGTGCCCTACCCGCGTTCGGCCGCTCCATGCGCGCTCAGCGCCGGCCGGTCGAGCAGATGTCCGAGCAGATCCGCCAGGACCCGCGTGCCGTCCTGACTCAGCACCGACTCCGGGTGGAACTGCACCCCGGCGAAGCCCGCGCCGCGCAGCGCGTGCACCGCGCCGTCGGCCGGGTCGCGGGACACCTCGACCGGGCCGTACGGGCCGGGAACCCGGTCGGCGTCGGCGAGGGCGGTGAAGCTGGCGTAGAACCCGACCCGCCGGGTCGTCCCGAACACCGGCACGTCCCGCGGCAACCCCTGGTACGGCGCGTCGCGGCGGTGCAGCGGCAGGCCCAGCAGCCCGGCCAGCAACTGGTGGCCCAGGCACACCGCGAGCGTCGGCCGGCCGGACGCGAGCAGCTCGGTCAGCAGCGCCCGCAGCGCCACCATCTTCGGCGCGGTCGCGTCCCGTGGGTCACCCGGGCCGGGGCCGACCACCACCAGGTCGTAGCCGTCCAGCGGGCCCGGGTCCGGCCAGTCCCGCCGGGTCACCGCCAGGCCCAGCGCGCCGAGCTGGTGGGCGAGCATGCCGGTGAACGTGTCCTCGCCGTCGACGATCAGCGCCCGGCGCCCGGCCAGCCCGCGCAGCGCGAGCGCCCCCGGCTCCCGCTGCTCCAGCCAGAACCGGGCCAGCGGGACGTTGCGGGCGGCCAGCGCCGCGCGTACCTCCGGGTCGTCGGCGTACCGGACGGCCGCCCCGGCGCCGGCGTGCGGCGCGTCCGGGCCGAGACCGAGCGCGGCCAGCACCCCGGCGGCCTTCGCGTGCGTCTCGGCCACCTCCCCGGCGGTGGTCGAGTGCCGGACCAGCGTCGCGCCGACCGGCACTCGCAGCGCGCCGGTGGGGGAGATCTCGGCGGTACGGATCAGGATCGGCGCGTCGAGCGTCTGCCGGCCCTGGTCGTCGCGGCCGAGCAGCGCGAGCACCCCGGCGTAGTAGCGCCGCCCGGTGCGCTCGTGCCGGGCGATCACCCGGCAGGCGTTCTCCATCGGGCTGCCGGTGACGGTGGGCGCGAACATGGTCTCCCGCAGCACGTCGCGCACGTCCCGGGAGCAGCGCCCGGCCAGCAGGTACTCGGTGTGCGCCAGATGCGCCATCTCCTTCAGGTACGGCCCGACCACCTGACCGCCGTGCTCGGCGACCACGGCCATCATCTTCAGCTCCTCGTCCAGCACCATGTACAGCTCCTCCACCTCCTTCGGGTCCTGCAGGAAGCGCAGCAGCTCGGCCCGGTCGACGGTCGCGCCGCTGTGCCGGAACGTGCCGCTGATCGGGTTCATCTCGACCAGCCCGTCGGCGACGCTGACGTGCCGCTCCGGGCTGGCGCCGACCAGGATCCGGGTGCCGGTGTGCACCAGGAACGTCCAGTACGCGCCCCGCTCGCGCATCAGCAGCCGGCGCAGCGCGGCGAGGGCCGCGGCCAGCGGGTCGCCCTGCACCGTGGCCCGCATGGTGCGGTGGATGACGAAGTTCGCCCCCTCGCCCCGGCCGATCTCGTCGGTCAGCACCCGTTCCACGATCGCCGCGTACTCGTCGTCGGCGATGTCGAAACCGGCGTCGCGGGTACGCACCTCGGCGTCGGGCAGGTCGTCGAGCAGGTCGGCCAGGGGTATCCGCCGATGCTCCTCGACCGCCAGGAACTCCAGCGGCAGCCCGTCGTCGACGCACTCGAAACCGCGTTCGGTGACCTGCCGGAACGGCACCAGGGCCAGCGTGCGCGGACCGGCGCCGTGCTCGGGCAGCGGCAGGTCGGCGAGCCGGCCGGCGGTGCGTACCGGGCCGGTGAACAGGTCGACGTGGTCGGCGCCCTCGCGGCGGACGAGCGCGAACGGGCCGGGGTCGCGGCCGGCCGCGACGGCGGCGAGCGGGTCGGACAGGCGGGTCATCGGGTCTCCTCGGTGTGCCGGTGGCCGCCGGTGAAGGCGACCCGGGATGCCGGGAGAGACCGGCGGCCGCCTCGTCGGGCGGCCGCGTGGGGAAGCTACGCGCGGGGATGGGCCGCCGGGTCGGCGGGCCACCAGCAGGACAGGTGCGCGGGCATGACGGTGACTGTACGCGATCGGCAGGCACCGTGGAACCCGATCGCGCGGCACCGGCTACGGATCTTGGCGTGACCACCGGTCACGGCGGGTAGGTTGACCGGCGATGGACATTCTCGCTCTGGATCTGGGCACCTCCTCGGTGCGCGGCCTGGTGCTCGACGCGGACGCCGCACCGCGCCCGGGCGCGCTGGCCCGGCGCCGGGTGCACCTGGTCACCGGGGACGACGGCAGCGGGACGCTCGACGGCCCGGCCTACCTGGCGTGCCTGGTGGAGTGCCTGGACGAGCTGGCCGCCGGCGGGCACCTGTCCGACGTCGGCCTGGTGGCCACCTCCGCGCAGTGGCACTCGGTGCTGCCGGTGGCGCCCGACGGCACGCCGTCGGGGCCGGTGCTGACCTGGCTGGACACCCGGCCGGAGCCACTCGCCGGGATGACCGGGCCGGCCGACCCGGCGGACTTCCACAGGCGTACCGGAACGTGGTGGCACCGCTGCTACTGGTCGGTGCGGCTGCCCTGGCTGCGGGAGCGCGCCGACCGGTCCGCCCGCTTCACCGGGCTCGCCGAGTACGCGCTCGGCACGCTGCTCGACGAGGCGCCGATGTCCATGTCGCTGGCCTCCGGCACCGGGCTGCTCGACCTGTGCCGGTTGGACTGGGATCCCGAGGCGTGCGAGCTGGCCGGCGTCCGCCCGGACCGGTTGCCGCCGCTGGCCCCGGTCGGCTGGCACGGCCGGCTGAACGCGGCGTACGCGCGGCGCTGGCCGCAGCTGGCCGGCGCGCGGTGGGCGCCGCCGGTCGGCGACGGCGCGGCCGCCAACGTCGGGTCGGGATGCGTCGACCCGACCCGCGCGGCGGTGACCGTCGGCACCTCCGCGGCGGTCCGCATGATCGAGGCCGTGCCGGTCGGCGCGGAGCCGCCGCCGCTGCCGGAGCAGCTCTGGCGTTACCGGGTCGACCACGAGCACGTGGTGACCGGCGCGGCGTACTCCAGCGGCGGCAACCTGTTCGCCTGGGCGGCCCGCGAGCTGCGGCTGCCGGCGGGCAGGGAGCTGGAGATGGCGCTCGATCGCGTCTCCGGCTCGGTGCGGGCCAACCCCCGCTTCGGCGGCGACCGGCCACCCGGAACCGCCCCGGCGGGCTCGGGGGAGCTGCGCGGACTGAGCTTCGGCACCACCGCCGTGGACATCCTCGCCGGCCTGATGACCGGCCTGTGCCGGCTCGTCGCCGACGACCTGACCCTGCTGGAGGCCGGCATCGGCGAGCCGATGGAGGTGATCCTCGGCGGTGGGGCGCTGACCGCCTCGCCGTGGTGGCGCGGGGCGTTCCTCGACGTGCTCGCGCCCCGCCGGGTGTGCTGGCAACGCAACCCGGAGATCGGCGCGACCGGCGCGGCGCTCGTCGCGCTCGGCCGGGTGGCGGAGGCGGGCGACATCGCCGGGGTCGGCCGGACGGACGAGGCCGCCTCGCACGCGTGACCGTCCACCCGAGGCGCTGACCGTCCTGGTCACACCGTCCGGGCGGCCGTTGACACGGACCGACGGCCTGATTGGATGGACTCCGCTCCCCGACGTGGTGGGGCGGGACGAGGAGGCAACCGTGGGCGCAGGTCCCGACCCGGTTCGCGGTGCGGCCCCTCAGCCGCACCGGCGGCGCTCCGGGTTCCGGCTGCGGGACTGGCGGATGGGCACCAAGCTCGCCACGGTGCTGGTGATCCCCTCACTGGCGTTCCTGGTGCTGGCCGGCATCCAGACCCGGGGGCTGGTCGGGCAGACCACCACGCTGAGCGCCTTCGCCGAGCAGGTCGGCATCGGGCGGCAGATCGCGACCGCCGTCGACCGGCTGCAGCACGAGCGGGACCGCACCGCCGGGGAACTGGCCGCGTTGCGCCGGGCCGGCACCGGCGCGGACCGGGACGCCGCCGTCGCCGCGCTCCGGCCGCTGCAGGAGGCCACCGACCGTGCGGTGGCCGAGCTGCGCGCCGCGGCGGCACCGCTGGCCGACGCCGACGCCGCCTGGCGCGTCTCCTACTCCGAAGCGATCGAGGCGTACGACCAGGTGGTGAACATCCGGGCGGCGGTGGCGCCGGCGGTGCTCTCCGCCGACACCGTGCTGAGCAACTACCACAGGTCGATCGCGTCGCTGCTGAACCTGCTGGCCGAGCCGTCGCCCGGCGGTGGCCGGCAGGAGCTGACCGAGGCGGTGCTGCGGTACGTGCAGCTCTCCCGGGTCAAGGAGCTGTCCTCGCGCGTCCGTGCGGAGCTCTACGCCGCCGCGCGGGCCGGCCGGTACGAGCCGGACGCGCAGGTGACGCTCAGCGACCTGCGGGCCCAGCAGCTCACCGCGCTCGGCGCGTTCCGGGTCGCCGCGACCTCCGACCAGATCCGCCGGTACGACCGGACCTCGGTCGACCCGGCCTTCGTCGCCGCCACCCAGCTGGAGGAGCGGACGCTGCCCGCCGGCGATGCCCGGCCGGCCCTGCTCGACGCGACCCAGTGGTGGGCGGCGAGTGAGCAGCGGCAGGAATTGTTCCGCCAGATGGAGAGCGAGATCGTCGCCGACGCGGTCCGCCAGGCCGACGACGCCAGCGCCCGCCAGCTGCGTGACACGCTGCTGGTGGGCGGCGCGATCGCCACCGTGCTCCTGTCCGCGGTGCTGATCTCGCTGCTGGTCGGCCGGTCGGTGGCCCGCTCCATGCGGCAGCTGCGCGGGCAGGCGCTGCGGATCGCGCAGGTGGACCTGCCGTTGACGCTGCAACGGCTGCGGACGGTGGACCGTCCGATCGGCGCGATCGACGTACCGCCCGCGGTGATCGACTCGCAGGACGAGATCGGCGAGCTGGCCGAGGCGTTCGTGGCGGTGCACCGCAGCGCCGTCGACGTGGCGGTCGAGCAGGCGATGATGCGGCGCAACGTCAACGCCATGTTCGTCAACCTGGCCCGGCGCAGCCAAGTGCTCGTCGAACGGCAGCTGGAGCTGCTCGACGACCTCGAACGCGAGGAGAGCGACCCGGACCAGCTGGAGAACCTGTTCAAGCTCGACCACCTGGCCGCCCGGATGCGCCGTAACGACGAGAGCCTGCTGGTGCTCGCCGGCACCGAGTCGACCCGGCGGTGGAACCGCCCGGTGGGCCTGGGCGCCGTGCTGCTGGCCGCGAGCGCGGAGATCGAGCAGTACCAGCGGGTACGCCACGAGAACCGGACCGACCTGCACGTCGTCGGGCACGCGGTGGGCGACCTGGTGCACCTGTTCGCGGAGCTGCTGGAGAACGCCACCGCCTTCTCCCGTCCGGAGACCGCGGTACGCGTGGTCGTCGAGCCGGACGGCCGGGGTGCGCTCGTGCAGATCGTCGACGAGGGGCTGGGCATGAGCCCGTCGGCGCTGGCCGAGGCGAACGCCGTGCTCGCCGAGCCGCCGGCCGCCGACGTGTCGGCCTCGGAACGGATGGGCCTGTTCGTGGTGAGCCACCTCAGCGCCCGCCACGGCGTACGGGTGCGGTTGAGCGCCGGCCGGGAGGGCCTGGTGGCCCGGGTGCGGATCCCTGTCGAGCTGCTCGCCGAGGCGCCCGCGCCGGAGGTGGGCCAGCCGGCGCCGGTCCGGCTGGCGCGCGGTACGGCGCAGCCGGCGCTCACCGGCCCGGTCTCCGCGTCCGGGGCGCTGGCCGGGGCGACCGCCGAGCTGCCGGTGGCCGGATGGCGGCCGGCGCCGGGCCGGCCCGCGGCGCTGCCGGTGTCCCCGCTGACCGGCCGTCCGCTGGGTGACGGGACGGATGCCGGAGCCGGTGCGCCGGTGCCGGCCGCCGCGCCGGTGACGGTGCCGCGTCCCCGTCCGGGCCGGGCCGAGGACGTGCTCACGCCGGACGCCGGGGCGGCGGGCGGCGGCTGGTTCAGCCGGCAGGGGCCGGCCACGTCGTCGCTGGGTGTGACGCCGGCACCGGCGGCGACGCCGGTGACCGGAGGGACGAACGAGCGGGGCCTGCCGGTACGCGTGCCGATGGCCCAGCTCACCTCGGTCGCCCCGGCCGACCGCCCGGACCGACCGGTGGTGCGGCACGAGCCGGACCCGGAGGCGGTCGGCGGCATGCTGTCGCGCCTCTACAGCGGCGTACGGCGGGCCGAGGCCGAGGAGACCACCGAGATGTACCTGCCGCGCGACGAAGGAGGACGACGACAGTGACGACGTTGAGCCAGGAGGCACGCGACCTGAGCTGGCTGGTGAACGCGTTCGCCGAGCGCGTTCCGGGGGTGGCGCACGCGGTGGTGGTGTCCTCCGACGGCCTCCTGGTGGCGATCTCGGCGCACCTGCCGCGCGACCACGCGGACAAGCTCGCCGCGGTGACCTCCGGCCTGATGAGCATCACCGCCGGGGCGGCCCAGATGTTCGACGGTGACGTCGTCAAGCAGACGGTGGTCGAGATGGGGCGCGGCTACTTCCTGGTGATGCAGATCCGCGACGGCTCGATCCTGGCCACGCTGGCCGGGGCGGACGCCGACATCGGTGTGGTCGGCTACGAGATGGCGCGGCTGGCCAAGCAGGCGGGCGAGATGCTCACCCCGGCGCTGCGCGCCGAACTGCAGCAGGCGCTGCCGCGCTGATCCGCCGGCGTCCGGCCGGCCCACCACCGGCCGGACGCTCACCGGTTCACAGCCCGTTGCGGCGGATCACGTCGCGGTACCAGTGGGCGCTGCGCTTGAGCACCCGCCGCTGGCTCGCGTAGTCGACGTAGACCAGGCCCCAGCGCTGCTCGTATCCCTCGGCCCACTCGAAGTTGTCCAGCAGCGACCAGACGTGGTAGCTCTCCAGCGGCACCCCGTCGCCGATCGCCCGGTGGGCGGCGGCGAAGTGGTCGCGCAGGAAGGAGACCCGCCCGGGATCGTCGACGTTGCCGTCCGCCCCGGGCACGTCGGGGCAGGGCAGCCCGTTCTCGGTGATGGTGATCGGCACCCGGCCGTAGTCGCGGGTGACCCGGGTGAGGATGTCGTACATGCCCTCCGGGTAGATCTGCTGCCACTCCGCCTCGGAGGTCGGCCACTTGCGGACCGTGCTGCCGTCGCCGGTGACGTAGATCGGCGTGTAGTACTGCACGGCGAGCAGGTCGACCGGGCTGGAAATGATCTTCAGGTCGCCGTCGCGGACGCCGCGGACCATCCGGCTGTCCGGGCCGAGGTCGTCCAGCACGTCCTGCGGGTACGCGCCCTTGAAGATCGAGTCGAGGTAGAGGCGGTTCTCGTAGCCGTCGTAGAGCCGGGTCGCGGCTGCCGACTCGGCGGAGTCGTCGGCCGGGTAGCAGGGGTGCAGGTTGAGCGCCGGGCCGATCCGGCCGGTGAGGCCGGAGGCGCGCAGCGCCTGCACGGCGAGGCCGTGGGCGAGCTGGAGGTGGTGGGCGACCAGGTATGCCGCGTCCTCGTCCTGGAAGCCCGGGGCGTGGTGGCCCCAGATGTAGCCGTTCTGCACCACGGTCTTCGGCTCGTTGACTGTCAGCCAGACCGGCACCTGGTCACCGAGGGCGCGGAAGACCGCGTCGGCGTACTCGGCGAAGCGCTCGGCGGTGTCCCGGTTCTCCCAGCCGCCGTCGTCCTGAAGGGCCTGGGGGAGGTCCCAGTGGAACAGCGTGGCCATCGGCGCGATGCCGCGCTCGTGCAGCCCGTCCACCAGCCGGCGGTAGAAGTCGAGGCCCCGCTGGTTGGGACGGCCGGAGCCGTCGGCCTGGATGCGGGGCCAGGAGATGGAGAACCGGTAGCTGCGCAGCCCCAGGTCGCGCATCAGGTCCAGGTCCTGCGCGTACCGGTGGTAGTGGTCGGCCGCGACGTCGCCGGTGTCGCCGTTGCGGATCCGGCCCGGCGTGTGGCTGAAGGTGTCCCAGACGGACTCACCCCGCCCGTCCTCCTTCGCGGCCCCCTCGATCTGGTACGCCGAGGTCGCCGCCCCCCAGCCGAAGCCCTCGGGGAAGCGCAGCCCGCGGTCCGGCTCCGGGTCGGTGACGCGCTCGGGCGGGCTGTCGCAGCCGCCGAGGGCGGCGGTGGACGCGGCGATGCCCGCCGCGGTGGCGCCGGCGAGCCCGGTCCGGGCCGCGCCGGCCGCGGTCGCGGACAGGGCGGCGCGGCGGAGCAGGCGCCGTCGGGTGAGTAACGACATGAGGTTTCTCCTCGGAGTGACGGGCCGCCCTGGGCCGGGAGCGCTCCCATTCTAGCCAGGAAGCGGCCGGCCCCGATCCGGCGGTCGCGGCGAGGTGCGCGCGGCCGGCGGGCGGCCGGAAAGTGGGTGGGCGGGGGCGTCGCTCGGGAACACCGGGGGCGGCGTGAGCGGCGAGGGGTGGGGTGGATAGCGAGAAAGGCCGTCCGGGTGGCGTGTCACGCCTGTCCCGTCGGCCTCTTTTGCCGTCGACAACGGGGGTTTAGTGTGGGGACGGGGGAGGGCAACCCCCGTCCCCAACGATGGTGCACACACGCACGAAGTGGAATTGGCGTCCGTCGTGCGCGTCGCGCGGGAGCCGGGCCACGCGAGTGGCTCTGGTTCCACCTCCCTCCGTCTGGCGGGTGGCGGCCGGCGGCGGCGTCCGGGCTGGTCCGCCGTCGGCCTCTGGGCCGACGCGCCGGGCGCGGGTGCACCCGGCGATCCAGTACTTGTATCACCGTCGATGGAAGCGCTCCCATCGGCGATGCTGCGACTGTAACGCCCGTCACGGGTTTGGAAAAGCCCCTAAACGAGATCGAAACATGGAAGCGCGTATCTGCGCTGGCCGTTGTGGTGGGAGCGCTTCCATGTCACACTCTCGTCACGCCACGCGGAGCCAGTGAACGCGAGCGCGGGCCGCCGAGGGCACCCGGTGACGAACCGGTGCGGCGTCCCCATCCCCGGCACGGCCGGGACGACCACCTTTCCGGACGCCTCCGTCCCCCCGCGTACGCCCGTCGTCGCGTGGAGGCGCCCCGCCGGGACCCCGAGGTCCCGGCCCGGTCCGAGGAGACACCGCCCACATGAGACTTCTGGCCAGACGTCGCCGTACGGCGATGGTCGCCGCCACCGCCCTCGTCATAGGCGGGGTGGCCCTGCCCGCGGGCGCCGCCCAGGCCGCGCCCGCCTGTGACGTGACCTATGCGACGAGCGACTGGAACAACGGGTTCACCGCCACCGTCACCATCAAGAACCTGGGCGACGCGCTGAACAACTGGTCGCTGAAGTTCGCCTTCCCGAACAGCAGCCAGCGCGTGGTTCAGGGCTGGTCGGCCCGGTGGAGCCAGTCCGGCAGCGAGGTCACCGCGACGAACGAGTCGTGGAACGGCAGCCTGCCCACCGGCGCGTCCACCAGCATCGGCTTCAACGGCAGCTACAGCGGCAGCAACCCGAAGCCCACCGCGTTCACCCTCAACGGGGTCGCCTGCAACGGCGCGCAGACCAACCAGCCGCCGACGGTCTCCCTGAGCGTGCCGTCCGGCCCGTTCGAGGCGCCGGCGGACGTCCCGCTGACCGCGACCGCCGGCGACGCCGACGGCACCATCAGCAAGGTCGAGTTCTACCGCAACGGCCTGCTCGTCAACACCGACACCACCGCGCCGTACGGCTACGACCTGCTCGACCTGCCGGCCGGCAGCTACACGGTGCAGGCCAAGGCGTACGACAACGCGGGCGGCACCGCCGTCTCGGAGAAGTCGTTCACCGTCACCGCGGCGACCGGGCCCAGGCTGGTCGCCAGCCCGTCGGCGGTCACCGTGTCAGAGGGCGGCAGCGCCACGGTCCGGTACACGCTCAGCGCGGCGCCCACCGCCAACGTACCGGTGAGCCTCGCCGTCACCGGTGACAGCGACATCACCGTCTCGCCGTCCACGCTGACGCTCACCCCGAGCAACTGGAGCACCGGCGTCACCGCCACGGTGTCCGCCGCGGAGGACTCCGACACGGTCGGCGGCACCGCCACGATCACCGCGTCGGCCACCGGCTACGCCCCGATCTCGGTCGTCGCCACCGAGGCGGACAACGACACCCCCGGCGGCGACAACGACTACATCAAGAAGTTCCTCGACCAGTACGGCAAGATCAAGAACTCGGGCTACTTCAGCCCCGAGGGCGTGCCGTACCACTCGATCGAGACGCTGATCGTCGAGGCGCCCGACCACGGCCACGAGACCACCTCGGAGGCGTTCAGCTTCTGGCTCTGGCTGGAGGCGCAGTACGGCCGGGTCACCCAGAACTGGGCCCCGTTCAACAACGCCTGGACCGTGATGGAGAAGTACATCATCCCGTCGCACGCCGACCAGGCCACCGCCGGCTCGCCCGGCACCCCGCAGTACGCCGCCGAGCACAACCTGCCCAGCCAGTACCCGTCGACGCTGGACGCCAACGTCCCGGTCGGCCAGGACCCGCTGCGCTCGGAGCTGCAGTCCACCTACGGCACCGGTGACATCTACGGCATGCACTGGCTGCTCGACGTGGACAACACCTACGGCTACGGCCGCTGCGGCGACGGCACCACCCGGCCCGCGTACATCAACACCTTCCAGCGGGGCACCCAGGAGTCGGTGTGGGAGACCGTGCCGCAGCCGTCCTGCGACACGTTCAAGCACGGCGGCCCGAACGGCTACCTGGACCTGTTCGTCAAGGAGTCCAGCGCCCCGGCCAAGCAGTGGAAGTACACGAACGCCCCGGACGCCGACGCGCGTGCCGTCCAGGCCGCCTACTGGGCGCTGACCTGGGCCAAGGCGCAGGGCAAGCAGGCCGACGTGGCGGCCACCGTGGCCAAGGCCGCCAAGATGGGCGACTACCTGCGCTACGCGCTGTTCGACAAGTACTTCAAGAAGATCGGCAACTGTGTCGGCGCGACCACCTGCCCGGCCGCCAGCGGTCGTGACTCGGCGCACTACCTGCTGTCCTGGTACTACGCCTGGGGCGGCGCGTACGACGCCTCGCAGAACTGGTCGTGGCGGATCGGCTCCAGCCACAGCCACTTCGGCTACCAGAACCCGTTCGCGGCCTGGGTGATGACCAACGTCTCGGAGCTGAAGCCGAAGTCGCCGACCGCGGCCTCCGACTGGCAGAAGAGCCTCGACCGGCAGCTGGAGTTCTACACCTGGCTCCAGTCGGCCGAGGGCGGCATCGCCGGTGGCGCCACGAACAGCTGGGACGGCAGCTACGCCCAGCCGCCGGCCGGCACCGCCACCTTCTACGGCATGTTCTACGACGTCGACCCGGTCTACAACGACCCGCCGTCGAACCAGTGGTTCGGCATGCAGGCCTGGTCGATGCAGCGCATCGCCGAGCTGTACCTGGAGACCGGCAACGCGAAGGCCAAGGCGCTGCTGGACAAGTGGGTGCCGTGGGCGATCGCCAACACCACGCTCGGCACCAACTGGTCGATCCCGTCGGACATGAAGTGGACGGGCCAGCCGGCCAACTGGAACCCGAGCAGCCCGCAGCCGAACACCAACCTGCACGTCGAGGTGACGGTCAAGGGCCAGGACGTCGGCGTCGCCGGCGCCTACGCCCGCACGCTCATCGCGTACGCGGCGAAGTCCGGCAACACCGCGGCGAAGGACACCGCCAAGGGCCTGCTGGACGCGCTCTCGGCGTCCGCCGACAGCAAGGGCGTCTCGACGCCGGAGAAGCGCGGCGACTACAAGCGTTTCGACGACGTCTACAACGCCGCCGACGGCCAGGGTCTCTACGTCCCCAACGGCTGGACCGGGAAGATGCCCAACGGCGACGCGATCGCCCCGGGCAAGAGCTTCCTGGACATCCGCTCGTTCTACAAGAACGACCCGGACTGGCCGAAGGTGCAGGCGTACCTGGACGGCGGTCCCGAGCCGGTCTTCAACTACCACCGGTTCTGGGCGCAGGCGGACATCGCCATGGCGTACGCCGACTACGGCACCTACTTCCCGCAGGGGTGAGGTGACCCCTCCTCCGTGGGCGGGCGCGAGCCCGCCCGCGGAGGAGGCCGACCCGGCCGATGGGGGAACGGAGCGGCCGGGTCGGCGAACGGCCTGACGCCCACGGTCAGGCCGGGTGGGCCGGCCGTCCGGCCGACGCAGCGGACCGGCCGGCCCACCACTCCGCCCGGCGACGACCCATGGCGCGAAAAGGCACGCAAAAATCAGCGGTCCACGGGATCACATCCGGGCCCTGGACGGAGTAACGTATTTGACGGAGAGGCCGCTCCCCCCGTGGCGGCCTCTCCATTATTCTGTGCGCGCCGCCACACCGTCCGCGCCCGCCGCGTCCACCGGGTGCCGCAGCCCCGGATGACCGGCCGGCAGCGAGCGCCGGATCACCATCCAGCTCCCCGCCAGCGCCGCCGCGATCAGCGGCCAGGTCAGCGCCGCCCGCGCCACGGTGAGCGCGACCACCTGCCCGTACAGCCACAGCGGGATGAACACCGCGACCCGCAGCACGTAGGTGGCGGCCCACACCCAGCTGCCCCGGCCGTACGCCCGCAGCAGCGCCGGGTCGCGCCGCCACCGGGTCCGCTGGCCCAGCGCCGTGCCGACCACCACACCCAGCAGCGGCCACCGCACCACGATGCTCACCACCCAGGCCAGCGCGCTCGCCGTGTTCGCGGCGATCTGGAGCAGGAAGAAGTCGGCCGCCCGGCCGGTGCGCAACGCGATGAGCGCCGCCACGCAGACCGCGAGCAGCCCGACCAGTACCGAGCGGGGACGGTCGCCGCGCCGCCACCGCCAGCCGGCCACCGCCGTACCGGTCAGCACCGCCGCGAGCACTCCGCCGCCCAGCCCGCCGAGCACCCAGCCGAGCCCGAACGCCAGCGGCGGGAGCGTCGCGTCCACCGCCCCGCGCCGGCCGCCGAGCAGGTCGGCCAGCGACTCCGGCCGCGGCCCGTCCGCCGGTTGCCGCTGCGGCGTGCCGGTCACGCGCCACCTCCTCGAATCGCCCGCCTCACCGTACGCCGCCACCGATGGCGCTCCGCCGCGCGCGTCAGCGGTCCTACCGTTAAGTTGTCCGGGTGCGGGAGACGGCGAGGGGTTGGACGGCGGTCTGGTTGGTCGTACTGGCACTGTTCCAGACAGCCGTGTTCGGGCTGGTGTGGCGCTTCGCCGTACACACCGAACTGGGCCAGTGGCTGGACACGGTGGCGCTCACCGGCAACCGGATCGGCCAGGACCGCATCGACGGTCCGGTGGACACCCTCCTCAACGCCATGTCGGTGGTGTCGCTGCTGGCCGCGACCGCGGTGATCGGCTTCATCGCGCTGATCCGGGGGCGCAAGGCGCTCGCCGTCACCGCGACGCTGCTGATCGGCGGCGCGAACGTGACCACCCAGGTGCTCAAGCACTACCTGGTCCGCCCCGACTTCGGCATCGATCCGGAACGGGCCGCCGCCGGCAACAGCCTGCCCAGCGGGCACACCGCCGTGGCGGCCTCGGTCGCGATCGCGCTGATCCTGGTGCTGCCGCGCAAGCTGCGGGTGACCGGAGCGTTCCTCGGCGCCGGGTACGCCGCCGCCGCCGGTGTCGCCACGCTCTCCGCCGGCTGGCACCGGCCCAGCGACGCGGTCGCCGCGTACCTGGTGGTCGGCGCGTGGGCCGCCGTCGCCGGGCTGGTGCTGCTGTTCTTCCAGCGGGAGCAGGCCGTGGTGGAGCCGGGCGACGCGCACCGGATGGCCGGCGCCGTGCTCGCCGGCCTCGGCGTCGTCGCCCTGCTGGCCTCCGCGGTGGCGCTGTCCTGGCTGGTCGACCGTTCCACCATCCCCGTCGAGGCGCTCGGCCGCCGTCCGCTGTTCATCGGGTACGCGGGCAGCGCGGCCGGCATCGGCGGCACGATCGCGGTGGTCGCCGCGCTGGTGCTGGTCGTGGTGCACCGGCTGGTGCCCCGCTGGAAGGGCTGACCGCCGGTGGAGCACGTGCGGGAGGCGTTCCGGGCCGAGTGCGAGCGCCTGGAGCGGGTGCTGCGCGACCTGGACGACGCGGCGCTGGACCGGCCCACCCCGTGCCCGCCCTGGCGGGTACGCGACCTGGTCGCGCACGTGAGCACCGGAGCCGGGCGCCTGGCCGGGATGCTCGCCGAGCCCGCGCCGCCGCGGGCCGAGGTCGACGCGGCCGCCTACTTCGGCGCGGCCAAGTTCAGCCCGCCGGTCGACCGGGACCGCGTCGAGTCCGCCCGGCGGGCGGCCCGGGAGCACCCGGGCGCGGCCGAGGTGGCCGACGAGTTCGCCCGGGCCTGGTGCGCCACCGACGAGGCGGTCGCCGGCGCGCCGCCCGGCCGGGTGGTACGCACCCGGCACGGTGACGCGATGGCGCTGCCGGAGTTCCTGCGTACCCGCGTGGTGGAGGTCGCGGTGCACGGCCTGGACCTGGCCGACGCGCTGGACCGGGCACCGTGGCTGACCCCGGCCGCGGCGGACGTGGTGGTGGGTGTGCTCACCGGCGGCGTGCCGGTGCCGCCGGTCCTGCACTGGGACGCGCTCACCGTGCTGCGCAAGGCCACCGGGCGGCTGCCGCTGACCGGTGGCGAGCGGGCCGAGCTGAGGCGGGCGGGCATCGGCCGGCTGGCCTTCGGCGGCTGACCTCAGCGTCCCGCGCACCGCCGCAGGTGCGCCAGCACGATCGGGTCGATCCGGCCGGGTACGAACCGTTCCTCCAGGTTCTCCAGGCCGGTCCAGGCCGCCAGCGCCTCGTCCAGTCCGTCCGGGCCGACCGGGTGACCGGTGGCGGCGAGCAGTTCCGCGACCTCGGCCGCGAGCGGACCGGCCAGGTCCCGCAGCGTGGCCGGCTCGGGGCGGCCGAACAGCATGTGGTGGATGCCGAGCAGGCGGCCCAGCTCGGCGACCGGGTCCGGATGGTCGTCCACGCGCAGGTCCACCAGTTCGTCGCCGGTGCCGGCGTAGCCGCCGTGGCGCTGCACGACGAGCATCGCGGCGCTCTGCCGGCCGCGCCGGTCACCGCCGGCCGCGTCGCCGGCGGTGAGCGCGGCCAGCAGGCGCTGCGGGAACGGCAGGTCGTCGCGGGCCAGCCAGGCGTCGCGCAGCGCGTCGATCACCTGCGGGCCGGTCAGGATGTTGCCCTGCGCGGCCCAGCCGTCGCCCGCCTGCCCGCCCGCCCAGGGGTGGCAGCGCGGCCCGGTCCAGGTGGCCCCGTCGCCGGTCGCGCCGACCACGGCGAGCTGCCGGTCGTCGCGTCCCGGGTCGGCGGCCACCAGCCCGGCCACCGCGTCGGTGGCGGTCACCCCGGTCCGCAGCAGCGCGAGCGCCTGCGCCCGGTAGGCGAGGTTGGCGTGGGCCTGGGTGGCGACCGCCCCCACCAGCGCCTCGGCGGCCGGCACCAGCGCCCCGGCGGCGAGGAACCGGCTGGCCACCGCCACTCCGAACAGGCGCCCGTCGGCGGAGCGGGCGACGAGCGAGAAGGTCACGCGCGGATCGTAGCCCGGAGGGCGGGCGCGGGACCCCGCTCCGGCGGCACCGCTCAGAACGGCGGCGCGGCGTCCTCCGGCGGGCGGCCCCAGGCGCGGTGCGCGTCGGCGACCGCCACCGCCGTCAGGACCGCCGCGGCGAAGCCCGCCGCGGCGACCGGCGCGAGGCGCACCAGCAGCGGTACGGGCAGCAGCAGCGCGGCGATCCCCACCAGCCGGGACGGGGAGATCCGGCCGAACACCTCGTACTCGAAGCGGGCCCGGCCGGCCAGGAACACGGCCGGCCCGCCGAGGATCATGGCCAGCCAGGGCAGTTCGTTGTGCCCGACCGGGTGCTCGATGACCAGTTCGTAGCCGATCGCGGTGGCGACCACGCCGATCACCATGACCAGGTGGGTGTCGGCGGCGGACCGGCCGACGGTGGCCGGATGCGCGGCCCGGGTCACCGCCTCGCCCAGGATCTGCCCGGCCCGCTGCACGTAGATCCGCCACAGCAGCACCGAGGTGGCGAGCGCGACGGCGAACGCGGTGACCATGCCCCGGCTGGTCGGGGAGCGGGTGAACGACAGGCCGGCGAGCAGGATCGTCTCGCCGAGCGCGACCAGGAAGATCTGCTGGTAGCGCTCGGCCAGGTGCTCGCCGTGGACGTCCCACCGGGAGACCGTGGAGCGGCCCAGCCCCGGCACCGGCCAGCCGAACCGGGCGGCGAGGTACTCCAGCAGCAGCGCCGCGGCCCACAACACCACGCGGGCGCTGCCCGGTAGCAGCGCGCCGGCCAGCCAGAGCACGCCCGTGGCGCAGAACGTGATCAGCATGCGCAGCTTGAGCCGGCGGTACTGCTGCTTGTGCAGCACCAGCACGAGGATCGCCGGCCGGCTGACCTGTGCCACCACGTACGCGGCGGCGAACATCAGGCCGCCGTGGCTGAACGCGCGCGGGATCGCCACCCCCATCACCATGGCCGAGATCAGCGCGGTGATCACGATGACCTGCAACCACAGGTGGTGCGGGTCGTAGCGGCTGGTCGTCCACGCCGTGCCCTGCCAGACGGCCCAGAGCGCGACCAGCAACAGCAGTGTCTTGCCGCCGCCGGTCACCGCCTCCCAGCCGGTCTGCCCGCCCTCCAGCACCAGGTCCTCGAAGGCGCGCGCCGAGATCCGGGTCAGCGCGAACACGTACACCAGGTCGAAGAAGAGCTCCAGGAACGTGGCCCGGTCGGGCCCGCCGCCGGACGTGCGCAGCGCGGCCGGCTCGGCGGTCCTCACCGCCGCGCTCCGTCCCCGGTCCGACTCATGCGGCAGTCGTAACACTCTTTCCCGGCACCTCGGTGCGGATCACCCATATCTGCCTGGATCTTGCTCCGGGCGCTGCCCGACGGGCACCATCGACGGGTGACGAACCGATGGGGCATGACCGTGCCATTGGGCGGAATTCCGCTCGCCGACCACGCCGCTGTCTACGCGGCCCTGGACGACGCCGGGTTCACCGACGTGTGGTCGTCGGAGGTGGCCGGCGCCGACGCGTTCACCCCGCTGGCCCTGGCCGCCGCGTGGTCGCCGCGGCTGCGCCTCGGCACCGCGATCACACCGGTGTTCACCAGAGGACCCGGACTGCTCGCGATGAGCGCCGCCGCGCTGGCCGAGGCCGCGCCGGGCCGTTTCGCGCTCGGCGTCGGCGCCTCCTCGCCGGTGCTGGTACGCGACTGGAACGCGATCGCGTTCGACGAGCCGTTCAAGCGCACCCGGGACGTGCTGCGGTTCCTGCGGGCCGCGTTGCGCGGCGAGACCGTCGACGGGGAGTTCGACACGTTCACCGTCCGGCGGTTCACGCTGGAGCGCCCGCCCAGCGTGCCGCCGCCGGTCGTGCTGGCCGCGCTGCGCCCCGGCATGCTGCGCCTGGCCGCCGCCGAGGCCGACGGGGTGATCCTCAACTGGCTGGCCGCCGACGACGTGCCGACCGCGCTCGCCGAGGTGGGGGAGCGCCGGCCCGGCTTCGAGGTCGCCGCCCGCATCTTCGTCTGCCCCACCGAGGACGCCGCCTACGCCCGCGCACTGGGCCGCCGCATGATCACCGGCTACCTGACCGTGCCCGCGTACGCCGCCTTCCACAGGTGGCTGGGCCGCCAGGACTCACTCGGCCCGATGTGGGAGGCCTGGGCCGCGGGGGACCGGCGGGGCGCCTCCGCCGCCGTACCGGACGAGGTGGTCGACGCGCTGGTGCTGCACGGCTCGCCCGAGCAGTGCGTGGCATCCGTCCGCCGGTACGCCGACAACGGCGTCGACGTGCCGGTGGTCGCGGTGCTGCCCACCCCCGAGATCACCGAAGGTGGCGCGGCGGCCTGGATGGATCTGCTGCCCCGACTCGGCCCCGGAAAGGTGGCCTGAGATGAACCTGACCGACCGGGTGGTGGTGATCACCGGAGGGGCCGGCGGGATCGGCGCGGCACTGGGCCGCCGGTTCGCCGCCGAGGGCGCCGCCGCGATCGTCCTGGCCGACCTGGCCGCCGACGCGGCCCGCGCCGCCGCCGACGCGATCGGCCCGGTGGCCGGCGGCGTCGGACTGGACGTCACCGACGAGGCGGCGGTGCACGCGCTGGTCGACGAGACCGAGCGCCGTCACGGCCGGATCGACCTGTTCTGCGCCAACGCCGGCGTGGCCACCGGTGGTGGCATCGAGGCGCCCGACGCCGACTGGGACCGGGCCTGGAAGGTGAACGTGCTCGGGCACCTGCACAGCGCCCGCGCCGCGCTGCCCGGGATGCTCAGCCGGGGCCAGGGACACCTGCTGCTCACCTGCTCCGCGGCCGGACTGCTGACCGCCGTCGGCGACGCCCCGTACACCGCCACCAAGCACGCCGCCGTCGGTCTCGCCGAGTGGCTGGCGATCACCTACCGGGACGCCGGCATCCGGGTCAGCGCGCTGTGCCCGCAGGGCGTGGACACCCCGATGCTCGCCGACGGCCTCGCCGAGGGACACCTGGGCGCCCGGGTGATCGCGGCGTCCGGGACGATCCTCACCCCGGACCAGGTCGCCGACGCGGTGGTCGCCGGTCTGGCCGAGGAGCGGTTCCTGATCCTGCCGCACCCCGAGGTGGCCGACTACGCGCGGCGCCGCGCCGAGGACCCGGACGGCTGGCAGGCCGGGCTGCGCAAACTCGTCCGGAAGCTGCGGGCCGCCGACCGCTGAGCCCGCCCTCACGACGCGGACGGTCCGGTCAGCGTCGCCACCGGAGCGGCCCCGGATGGACCGTCCACAGCACCTGCCGCCACCGTGACCGGGCCGCGCGCAGCGCGTCGGCGAAGCCGGCGCTCAGCCGTGCGGCCCGGTCCGCCTGTTCCGGCGTGACGCTGCCCGGCGCGAAGCCCGCCTGGTTGAGCAGACCGGCCAGCTCGTCCACCGCCGCGCCATCCGGGTCGCCGCTCGCCGCGCCCTCTCCGGGCCGCGCGGCGCGCGCCTCGGCGAGCGTCCGGCGGGCCTGCTCGGCGACCTCCGCCGCCGCCAGGTCCGGCCCGATCGGATGCCCGGCCAGGCGCAGCGCGTCGGTCAGCTCCCGCCAGGCGCCCGCGACCCGCTCGCCCGGATCGCCCACTGCCAGACGGGAGCGGGTCAACCGGCGGCGCAACGCGACCAGCACCGCCAGCACCGCCCCGACCACCAGCAGCAGGCCACCGGCGCCGCCGCCGACCAGCACCGGCGTGCCGAGCCCGCCCTCGTTCCGCGCGGGCGCGGGCGCGGCGGCCGGGGGAGTGGCGCTCGGCTCCTCGGTGGGCGCCGGCACCTCCGACGGTGGCGGGTCCTCCGGCTGCGGCCGGAAGTCCTCCTCCACCGGGCGGGGCTCGGAGTCGGGACGTGGCATCGGGTCGAACGGCACCCAGCCGACGCCGTCGAACAGCACCTCCGGCCAGGCGTACGCGTCGGCGGCCCGCACCGGCCCGTCGCCCCTCGGCTCGAACCCGACCACCACCCGGGTCGGCAGGCCGGCGAGGCGGCCGAGCACCGCGAACGCGGCGGCGAACTGCTCCGAGGTGCCCCGCTGCCCACCGCCGTTACGCGGTCCGAACAGGAAGAACGCCAGGTTCGGGTACGCGTGCCCGCTCGGCGCGTCGGCGGTCACCCGGTAGTGCTCGGCCAGGAACGTGGCGATCGCGTCGGCGCGCGCGTACGGGGCGCCGTTCGACTCGGCGAGCTGGGCGGCGAGCCGGCGCAACGGCTCCGGTGCCCCGTCGGCCACCCGCAGCACCCGGGCGACCTCGTCACCGGCGGGCACGTTCGCCGTGCTCAGCAGGTTCACGTCCGGGCGCTCCCGCACCGAGGACACCGCGTACCGCAGCCCCGGCGCGAGCCCTTCCGGGCGGATCAGCGTCCCGGTCGCCGGGTCGTACGCCACCCGCGCACCCGTGACCTCGCGCGGCGTGGGCACCGCCGGCAGCAGCCGCCCGGTCAGGTCGCCGACGGTGATCTCCTGGCGCACCTCGTCGGTGGCCGCGTTCGGGGCGGGCTCGGCGGCGGGCAGGATCCGCCCCGCGTTGCGGTACGTGGCACCGACCCGCCAGGTCACGCCGTCGTAGTCGCTGAGCACCGCCAGCCGGATCCGCGGCGGCCCGCCGTCGCCCGCGCCCGCGACGGTACGCACGTCGAGCAGCCGCTGGTCCGGGTTCAACGCCCACCCGGAGATCCGGATCAGCGGGTTCTCGTCCAGCGACTCCACCCGGGGCGGTTCCACGTACCGGCGCGGGTCGACGGGCCGCTCGTCGACCTGGGCGGCCACCACCGGGGCGAGCAGCGCCGCCAGCGCCACCACCACTGCGAGCCCGGCCGCGCTCGCCGCGACCAGCCGCAGCCGCACCGCCGCGCGTACCGCCGGATTGAGACCGGCGACCGGATCGGGCGCCGGGCCGTCGCGGCGCCCGGGTGTCGCCAGGCCGGCCGCCGCGACCGCCGCGAACAGCACCGTCGGGCCGATCGCCGGATCCGCGTTCGGCCCGACCACGTAGAGCGCGCCGGCGTACAGCAGCGCCGGCGGCAGGTAACCCAGCAGCACCCGCCCGGCCCGCAGCGCCACCTCGGCGGCGGTCAGCCCGGTCAGCCACGCCGCCACCACCGGGACCAGCACCGTGTCCGGGGCCGGCTCGACCGGGATCATCGCGGTGAGCAGCCGGGGAATCGCGTTACGGGCCGCGTCGGCGGTCACCTCGCCGAGCCCGCCCGGCAGCGCCGCGTGCGCGGCGGCCAGCCGCAGCGACAGCAGCGTCCACCCGGCCATCGCGGCCACCGACAGCGGCGCCACCAGCCAGGACGGCAGCCGCCGGGCGGCCACGCCGACCAGCACCGACCCGACGGCCGCGCCGGTCATGAGCCGGGTCAGCAGCGGGTCCGCGTACACCCGGCCCAGCACCACACCGGAGAGCGCGACCAGCACGATCAGCGCGGCCGGCACCGGCACGGCCCGCAACACGCGGGCCACCCGCTCCGCCGGTTCGGCCCGGGGCGGCGTCACCACCGGCGGACCCCGTCCCACTCGGCGGCGAACGCCGCGCCGTCCGCCGCGTCCAGCACCGTGAGGCCCGCCGCGCCGGCCGGCGTCGGTCCGTCCGCGCCGAACATACCGACCACCACCGACGGGTACGCGCCGCGCAGCGCGCCGACGTGCCCCAGGTCGTCGCGGCCACCCGGCCCGGTCAGGAAGACGAGCGTGTCGCCGAGCCGGTCCCGGCGCAGCCGGCCCGTCGCGGCGGGCAGCACGTCCGGCCCGGCGTCCGTCAGCTCCACCGCTGCGAGCCGGTCCAGCGGCCCGGCCGCGCCCGCCGGTTCCACCTCGGCCGGTACGACGAGCAGCAGTTGCACCGGCAGGTCCTCCCGCACCGCGGCGGCCACCACCGACGCCGCCGCCTCGCACGCCGACTCGAACGACTCCGCGACTCCGCCGGCCCGGCCCGGATGCGCCGACGCCCGGTTGTCCAGCACCACCACCAGGCGCGGCAGGCTCGTGTCCACGTTCTCCCGCACCATCAGCTCACCCACCCGGGCGCTGGTGCGCCAGTGCACGCGGCGCAACTCGTCGCCCACCACGTACTCCCGCAACGAGTCGAACGTGATCGACCCGTGCGGCACGCTGTCGGTACGCCCGTCCAGGCTGCGTCCCGCGCCCGTGGGCACCGCGGAGAGCGGGTGGATGCGCGGGTGCACCCACACCGGCACCGTGCCGCCGTAGCCACGAGCCAGCGCCACCAGCCCCAGCGGATCCCGGCGCACCACGCGCAGCGGCCCGACCGGCACCACCCCGCGCCGGTGCGTCGGCACCTCGTACCGCACCACCGTGTCCGCGCCCGGCCGCAACCGCAGCAGCGGCACCGGCACCATCGCCCCGGCGCAGCGGTCCTCGGCCACCAGGTTCGCCGCCCGCAGCCGCCCGGTGTTGCGCACCGTCAGCTCCATCGCCGCCGGCTCACCCCGGGCCACCCGGTCCGGGTCAACCCGCCGCGCCACGCTCAGCCGGGGCCGCCAGGCCGCGTTCACCACGGCGTAGCCGACCGCCACCGCGGCCGCCGCGCCGAGCACCGTCAGTTCCGGGTACGCGTACCGGAACCCCACGCCGAGCAGCACCAGGGCGGCGACGAGCAGCCCGATGCCACGGGCGGTGATCCCCACGCTCAGCCGTGCACCGTGGCGGCCTGGCCCGACGGCAGCGGCACCGGCACCGACGCGACCGCCTGACGCAGCACCTCGGCGGGCGTCACGCCCCGCACCTGCGCGTCGGGGGTGAGCAGCAGCCGGTGCGCGAACACCGGCTCGACGAGCGCCTTCAGGTCCTCCGGCATGATCCAGCCCCGGCCGTCGATCAGCGCGTACGCGCACGCCGCGCGGGTCAGCGCGATCACCCCACGCGGGCTCACCCCGACCCGTACCTGCGGATGCGTACGCGTCGCCGCCGCCAGCCGCACCGCGTACGCGTAGAGCGGCTCGGCGATGTGCACCCGCCGGGCCATCTTCACCATCTCGCCCACGGTGGCGGTGTCGGTGACGGCGGTCAGCGAGTCGGGGGAGCGGACCGTGGCGCCGCGCAGCACCTCCACCTCGACCGCCTCGTCCGGATAGCCGACGGAGAGCTTCACCAGGAACCGGTCGAGCTGGGCCTCGGGCAGCCGGTAGGTGCCGTCCATCTCCACCGGGTTCTGCGTCGCCACCACCAGGAACGGCTGCGGCACCGGATGCCGGACGCCGTCCACGGTGACGGTCCGCTCCTCCATCACCTCCAGCAGCGCCGACTGGGTCTTGGGCGACGCCCTGTTGATCTCGTCGGCGATCACGATGTTGGCGAACACCGGCCCCGGGTGGAACTCGAAGCCCCGGCTGGCCTGGTTGAAGATGGTCACCCCGGACACGTCGGAGGGGAGCAGGTCCGGCGTGAACTGGATCCGCCGCCACTGCCCCTTCACCGTCGCCGCCACGGCCCGCGCCAGCGTCGTCTTGCCGACGCCCGGTACGTCCTCCAGCAACACGTGCCCCTGCGCGAACAAGGCGGTCAACGCCAGCCGCACCACCTGCGGCTTACCCAGCACGACCGCGTTGACGTTGTCGGCCAGGCGGGCGGCCAGGGCAGCGAAGCCCTGGACCTCCGGCTGGCTGAGCGGTTCGTGCGTGTTCACGGATGCGCCTCTCGGATGGTGCGGTCAGCAGGCGGGCAGGACGCCGAGGTCGTCGCCGCCCTCCAGGTTGAGCCAGGCCCACGGGATGTAGGTCTTGCCCTTGTAGTCCACCTGGACCCACCAGGTGCTCTGCTTGTTGTTGTTGTAGATCCAGGCGTCCACGTCCTCGCCCTTCACCTTGCAGTAGGTGCGCAGCCGGTGGCCGTCCGGCACCCAGCCCGCCTGCCTGTCGTTGTCCTGCCGGGGAACCTCGAAGATCTCGTTGCCGTTGCGGCCCGGCACGTCCTTGTCGCAGTACGTCCGCTGGTCACCCGACGGGCCGTTCTTGCAGGTGGCGACGCCGTACACCGGGTCGGTGGTCTGGGCGCGGGACGCGGTGCCCTTCCCGGCGGCGTTGCTCGCGGTCAGCGTCACCGTGTACGCCGTACCCGGCGTCAGCCCGGTCACCCGCAGACTGGAACAACTGCCGCTCGCCGTCTTCCCGCCGGTCGCCGCCGTGCAGGAGGCGCGGCCACCGCCCGCGTCCACAGTGAACGTCACCGTCACCGACGTGGCGTCCGCCGACGAGCCGGTCACCGTGATCCGGGGCTGCGCCACCGTCCGCGCGGTGGTGCTCGCCTCCGGTCCCGGCCCGGCCTCGTTCACCGCCTTGACCTTCACCGTCACGTTCTGCCCGTTGCCCAGGCCACCCACAGTGGCCTGGACGTCGGTCACCTCGACGGACTTCCCGGCGGCCTCCACCACGTACTTCGTCACCGGGCGGCCGTTGTCCACCGCCGGGGACCACTGCACCGCGATCGTGCCCGGCTGGTCGGCGACCGTGGACGCGCGCAGCTCCGTCGGCGCCTTCGGCGTGGTGAACGGCACCACCGTGTTGCTCACCGGCGACGCCTTCGACCCGGCGCCCTTTTCGCTGACCGCGGTCACCGTGAACGCGTACTGCGTGCCGTACTCCAGTTGCCCGGCCGGCACCACCAGCTCCGTCTTCGCCGACTCACCGGCCGGGGCGCTCGCGCCGGCCGAGGTCGCCGTCACCGCGTACTTCGCGATCGTGTTGCCCTGGCCGTCGGCCTCCGGCCAGCTCACCCGCACCGTGCCGTCCGGTCGCGCCTCGGCGGCCACCGACGCCGGCGGGTCCGGCACCTCAGCGGTCGGCACCACCGGGTTGCTGCGCCGCGACGGCCCCTCACCCTTGGCGTTCACCGCGTGCACCGAGAACGTGTACGTCTCACCGTTGGTCAGGCCGGTGATCTCCAGGGCACGCTGGTTCGCGCCGACCTGGTGGGTCTGACCGGCGCCCTCCACCACGTACCGGGTGATCTCGGCGCCGTTGGACGCGGCGGCCTGCCAGCTCACCCGCGCCGACGCGTCACCGGCGGCGGCGGTGACCGACTTCGGCGCACCCGGCTTGCCGACCTTGGGCTTCTTCGGCGGGGGCGGCGGCGGAGCGACCGGCGGCGGGTCGCCGCCGAGCACGTCGTTGGCGTACTTGTCGACCTCACGCACCTGGTTGCGGTCGTCGACCACCTGCGCGGTGGACGAGTCCGGCGGGTTGATGAACAGGTGGTTCTCGCGCACCTCCAGCTCGACCGGACCGGGGCGGCCGGAGCCCTTGACGGTCTGCACGAGCTGCCCCTCGCCGTCGAAGGCGTACACCGTGCCGGTGGTCTCGTCGGCGCAGTAGAACCGGCCCGCCCACGCCACCGCCGGGCTCAGCCGGGCACCCGTTCCGGGCACCGTGAACCGCTTGACCTCGCGGCTGTCCCGCACCACGTGCACCGACCGGTCACCGGAAACCGTGACCGGCACCTGCGGCCCGCTGGTCCGCGTCGGCAGGTTGCCCGGCGCGGACATGCTCAGCTGCGCCCGCCGGGTCTGCCCGCCGGTCACCGTCACCAGCGACGCCGAGGTACGGTCCAGCACCGCGACGCCGTCGTCCAGCGTGGACACCACGAGGTCGTGCGCCGGCTCGGCCACGTCGTACGTCTCGACCCGCTTCGGGCTCAACCCCGCGGGCGGCGCGTCACCGGGCGTCTCGGGCAGCTCAGCGGCGGTGACCGCCGAGACGGTGCCCTCGCTCGGCACCGCGACCCACAGCTTGCCGGTGCCGTCGAACGCGCCGCCGGTGATGCCCGGCGGGTAGCGGACCGGCTCGCCCACCGGAGTCAGCGCACGCGGGTCGAGCTGGCGGACGATGCCCTGCACCGCGTCCACCACGAACGCCGCGTCCTCGTGCAACGCCACGCTCACCCCGAGCCCCGGCGCGGTCGGCGTGGTCGCGGTGATCTGCAACGTCGCCAGGTCCAGCGAGCTGACCCGGCCGGTGTTGAGGTCCCGCAGGATCAGCAGCCGGTCGGTCTGGGCCACCTGCATCTGGTGCCGCCGCCCACCCGGCACCTCCATCCGGGTGTCCACCCGCGCCGTGACGCCGTTGACCCGGGCCAGCTCACTGCGGGTGGTGCTCCACAGCCAGGAGGACGCGTCGAAACTCGCCACCGCGTTGTCGGCCGCGCCCAGCCCGAGCACCGTGAGGCCCATCGCGGCCAGCAGAGCGGCCACCGTACCGATGGTGACCAGCCCACCCCGCATCCGCGATCGTGGACGAGCCTGCTCCGGCCCGGTGCCCGTGACGTCCTCGATGGTGGTCACTGCCGGCTGCCTCCCCGTGTCGGTGGGGGAGGGGCGATGCGCACGGCCGAACCTCCCCAGAGCCGGGAGCCATCATAGGTGCCGCCCGGAGCCGGTGAAACCCGCACCGTCCTCCTGTGGACACCGAGCGTGTCGCCCGTGGACCGTCAGTTCGGGGTGCCGCCGCCCTCCCGGTCCGTGCAGACCTGACCCGAGGTGGCGTACGAGTCGGTCGAGTAGACCGCCAGCACCGTGAAGCAGTAGTCCAGCTTCGCGCTCAGCCCGTTCACCGTGTACCGGGTCTGCCCGGCGTCCACAGTCGCCATCACCCCGAGCTTCTGCCCGGCCCGGCCGCCCGCCACCACGAACGGCACCCCGCCGTTCGTCGGGTCGGTCCAGGTCACCGTGACGGTCGTACTGTCGTCGCGCAACGCCAGGTCCCCCGGCGGCGGCCCGGCCACCTTCGGCGACGCGGCGCCGGACGCGGGCACGGGGGCGGGCGGCGGCGCCGCCTCCCGGTTCAGCAACACCGCGCCGACACCGACCGCCGCCACCACCGCGAGCACCGCACCCCCGACCACGAGGGCCAGCACCGTGCGGTTCCGGCCGCGCGCCGGTTCCTCCGTCCCGGGGTACGCGGCCGGCGGCTGGTGGAACATCGGCGGGGTCGCTGGCCAGGCGCTCTGCTCGGGCTGGGCCGGCGGCTCCGGTCGCGTGGACTCGGGGAAGTCCAGCAGGTCCTCGTAGATCGTCATCGGCCGGTTCGGCTCGGCCTCACCTGCCGCCTCGGCCGGTGCCGGCTCGCCTGCCGCGTCGACGGGTGCCGGCTCGTCCCCCTCCGGGTCGGAGTCGGTGGGCCGGTCGACCGGCTGGGACGGGGCGACGCTGCTCCACGGCGGCGCGACCATGCCCCACGGCGGTACGGAGGAGCCGCTCACCGGTGCGGCGCTGACCGGTGCCGCGGGTGGTCCGCTGACGGGCGGTGGATAGGTGCCGGGGGGAGCGCTGACCGGTGGGTGTCCCGCTGGTGGTCCGCTGGCCGTCGGAGGGTAGCCGGGTCCGGGCGGCGCGCTGACCGGCGGGCCGGGAGGGCCGCTGACGGGTGGCCCGCCGGCCAGCGACGGGTAGACGGGTGCCGGTGGTCCGCTGACCGGCGTCGGGTGGCCAGGTGCGGGCGATCCGCTGACCGGGGTCGGGTGACCGGATGCGGGTCCGCTCGCCGGTGGGGAGTAGCCCACCGCCGGTGCGGCAATGACCGGTGCGGCGGGGGGTCCACTGACCGGTGGTGGGTAGCCGGGTGCGGGTGGCCCGCTGACCGGTGGCTCTGGAGGCCCGCTGACGGACTGCCCGGAGGGCCCGCTGACCGGGTGCACAGGAGGCGCGCTGACCGGAGACGCCGAGGGCGATCCGATCGGCGGTGCGCTGACCGGCGTTGCGCCGGCGGGTGACTGGCCGGCCGGCGCGGCGCTGCTGGGCGGCGTGCTGACCTGGGGGGCGACGGGCGGTGGTGCGGCGTCTGCCGTCGGCGCACCGGTGGCGGGTGCGCTGGGGGCGCCTGCTGAGGGCGAGCTCGGCCGCGTCACGCTCGCGGCAGCATCGCCTCCACCCGTAGCCGACGGGCTCACCGGCGGTCCGTCGACCGGGGGTTCGCCGGCGGCGCCGGTCGCTGCGGGCTTCACCGGGGTGCTGGGGGCAGCCGCTGCGGCGTTGCGCGCTGCCTCCTCTTCCAGCAGCGGACCGATCTGCTGCACCTGGATGGTCGGCTTGTCCCAGCCCGGTCCACCGGGGACAGACGGTGTCGTACCCCGGCCGGATGCGCTCGGCTCGGCGCCGATGGCCCGGTCCACGGCGGGCCGCGGGGGAGCGGTTGCCTCGGCCGTCGGTGTCGCCTGCGGGGCGGGCGCCGGCCGGGGCGGAACAGGCACCGAAGTCGGCGTCGGTGCGGCGGCGGTCGGCGCCCGTTCGGCCGTCGGCTGGGAGGTGGGCGCCGGTGGGGCTGCCGAGGCCGCAGGGGTGACCGGTGGCGGGGCGGGCGGGGAAGACACGGGCGGTACGACCGGAACGGCCGGGGGTGGTGGCAGGACGCCGCTCGCCGGAGCCGGCACGCGCGGCGCCGGTGGCAGGACGGTCGGAGGTGGCGGCACGAGGCCCGTCGAGGGCGTCCGCGACGGTGGCGGGGTGATCCCGGCGGAGGGCGGCGCGGTGACCGGCGTCGCGGGCGGGGGTGGGATGACCGGCGGGGGCGGCAGCGGGGGCGTACCCGCGGTTCCGGGCATCCGCTGCTGCAGCGGCGGGGGCGTGCCGGCCGTTCCGGGCATCGGCGAGGGCGGTAGCGGTGGCTTGCCGGCGGTTCCGGGCGCCGGCGTCCCCGCCGCCGGAACCCTCGTCGGCGTCCCGGCGGTCGGTGCTGTCGTCGGAGTGCCAGGCGCCGTCGCGGAGGTTTCCGGTGTCGGGCCGGGCATCGACGTGCCGGTGGTTGCCGGGTGCGGGGGCGTGACGGGGGCGCGGGGCGGCACCGGGGTCACCCCGGGAGCGGCGGCCGGCCGGCCGTACGTTGCCGGTGGAGCCTGGGTGGCGCGTTGGGCCGGGGGAACCGGGATGACGCCTTGGGCCGGGGGCACCGGGCGGACCCCGGGAACCTGCGGGGCTGCCCCGGCAGTCGGCGGCTTCGCTGGGGCGGGTGCGACGGGCACTGCCGGGAACCGGGAGGTGGCCTCTTCCGTGATGGGCGCAAACCGGGAGGTGGGCTCCTCTGCGATGGGCGCGAACCGGGAGGTGGCTTCCTCCGTGACCGGCGCGAACCGCGTCGTCGCCTCCGAGGCGGGCGGCGATGGCGGTGCCCACGGACTCGCGGGTCCGTTCGGCCCGGCGGCGGGAGGCTGGTGCGGCGGGGCGGGCGCCACCGGAGGCGGCGGCGCCACGATCCGCGGGTCCGGCGCGGACTGAGGCGGCTGCCCGGCGTGGGGCGCATGCGGTGCCGGGCCCGGGCGGGGAGCCCACTGCGAACCGGGTACCGGCGCACTCGCGGCGGGTGGCCCCGGGGTGACCGGTCCGGGCGGGGCCGGAGTGTGCGGGTGCGGCGGCGTGACCGCCCGCAGCGAGACGGTGGGCTCGGACACTCCGTGCCCGGGGTACCCGGAGGAGGCGGGACCGGGCTGCCCGGGTCGGCCCGGATGCGGGTAGCCGGGAAGGGGCGGAGCGGGGACCGGGCCGGCAGCGGCGGCGGAGCCGCCGTGGGAGGGGCCATAGCCTGCGGGAGCGGCGGCGGAGCCGCCGAGGTACTGGCGGGCTGCGCGTACCGCGGGGTGGTCCGGACCGAGCACGGCGGCCCCGGCGGTCGCCACGCGGCTGTAGTTGCGGCGGGCCTCGTGCCGGTTGCCGAGCTCCTCGGACACCCCGGCGAGGTCGAAGCTGAGCGCGAGCATCAGCGGGTCGGTCTCGCCGCGGCGGCGCTCGCCGGCCGCGTAGGTCTCCTCGAGGACGCGGCGGGCGGCGGCCGGGTCGTCGGCCTCCCGGTGCAGCCGGGCCAGCAGGTGACCGGTGGCCAGGACGTCCTGGTGGTCCTCGCCGTACGCCGGGCGGGCCGCGACGATCGCGTCGGCGAGCAGGCGGCGGGCGCTTGTCAGATCACCCGCGGCGCGCAGCGCGAGAGCCTGGTGCTGAGTGGCGATCAACGGGGAGGGGTGGGACACGCAAGCAATGCTGCCCGGAATCGCCTGTTGCGCGCTACCCACCCGATCTTTATGGGTGCTGACCTGCGCAAACATGCCGCGCTGGAGCTGATGTGCATGATCGTTCCGGGCCGTGTACAGTAATGCCCCGTGCGGCCCGCCAGGCCGACCGATGCGGTGAGTAGCTCACATTGGTCGACCGGGTAGGCTGATACGTGCAGGTCCGGGTGGCGGAATGGCAGACGCGCTAGCTTGAGGTGCTAGTGCCCGTATAGGGCGTGGGGGTTCAAGTCCCCCCTCGGACACGACCCATAGGCCCACGGTGCGCGCTGAGATCGGTTTCAGCGTTCACCGTTTGCGCCTCCGGGTGGTACGACAGCCGTAGGCCCAGCTGGCGGTAGACCTCGGCTTTGTCGGCGGGGTCCGCGTCGCGGAGCACGATGACGATGTTCCCAAGGGCCTCGACCAGCGTGGTGATCTATGCCTGGGCCATCCGGCGTGGTGCGGCGGAGTTCCCTGCGTGCAGCTCCGTTTCGGCTCGGGTCCGTTCGGCCTGTGTCTGGGCTATCCACTTACTGACGACCGAGGGGTCGGCTCCGGCGTTGAGGGCCGCCCGATAGCGCTGAAGTTTCGTGTCGCACTCGGTGATGGTCGCGCTGGCGGCGGTGATGGTGGGGGATGGGTGGTCGCCTAGCTGGGCGTCTGCTATCGCGGTGATCGTGTTCTGGATGTGGTCGGGGTGGAACGCGGTGATGAGCCAGGTGTCGAGTGGGTCGGTGAGGGTTTCATCGCGGAGGTAGACGTTGCGGGGGTGGGTGACGTCGTTGGCGAGGGCGTATTCCTAGGGGAAGCGGCAGCGGTAGTAGGCGGCGCCGTGGTTGTACTGGCCCTGCATCCGGCGGTTGCAGGCGGCGCAGTAGATCAGGCCGGGGAAGACGTACGGGTTGCGGGCGCGGCGTTGCCGTTGCGGAAGGTCCAGACCCAACCGGTGTCGTGCGAGCAGTGCCTGCGCCTGTTCGAAGGTGGCCTCGTCGATGATCGGTGGGTGGGTGATTTCTTTGGAGACGAGGACCTCCTCGGTGCGTTGTTTGTTCCAGACCTGTCGTCTGGTGTAGCGGGGGTTGGTGAGGATGACCCGCACGGCGCTCTTGGACCAGGCGATGCCGCTGCGGTGGGGGTTGCGGGCCCGGTCGTGTGCGGAGGGGCAGGGCACGTGGTTGCTGGTGAGTGCTTGGGCGATGGCGTACAGGCCGCTGCCGGTGAGGAACTCGTGGAAGATCTGGCGGACGATCGGGGCGGTCCGCGGGTCCGGGGTGAGGCCGCGTAGGTGTTTGCCGTCGGCTGCCTTCGCCGGGTTAAGGTGGGGTCCGAAGTCCTGCAGGGTGTAGCCGTATGGGGGACGCCCGCCGAGGTAGCGGCCTTCGAGGAGGGTCTGGGCGGCCATGGCGGTCCGGACGCGCAGCTTGATGCGGTTGCGTTCACCTTTGCTCATGCCGCCGAAGACGGACATGACCAGCTCGTGGGCCTCGTTGTCCGGGTCGATCGGGCCGCCGATCTCCGGTACCCACAGTTCGACGCCGTACTGGGCGAACAGTGGCACGGTGAGACCGAACTGGTTGCCGTAGAACGCTCGGTGGGGTTCGCCGACGACGACGGCGGAGAATCCGCGGTAGGCCGACCAGCGCGTCGACTGGGAGCGCCGCGACGCTCAGCAGCAGCGCCAGTACGACGGTCATCCGAGTCCAACGGCGCGGACAGGGATATACGACGGTGCCAGCAGCCAAGCTATCCAGACGACGATGCCGGTGGCCGCGAAGACGGTGACCTTCGCCAGGGGCGTACCAACAGCGCCGGCGACAAGCCGACCACCGGGATGCTCGGCAACTCATCAGCCGCCACCGGGGGATGAGCTTCCTGGTGTACCGCCGTATCCAGGCACTCCTCGAGAACGGCGGGATCGGAGTCTCGGAGCACGCGGTCACCGGGCGCGTCCGCCACGGCCGTGGGCGGTCGACGTGCCCAAACAGGTGGCCCGATCGGCGCTGGGAACGGGTGTGGCGGGTCCGTAACGTCATCGTCATGAGCGTTGTGGTCAAGCCGAGCGCCCCCGATCCCGATCGAGGTCGTAACGTCATCGAGGACGATTCCGCCCACATCTTCCGTCCCTGGGTCATCCAGGGGGGCTTCCAGCCGCTGGCTATCGCCGGGGGCGAGGGGTCCTGGGTCTGGGACTATCAGGGCAACCGCTTCCTCGACTTCTCCTCACAACTGGTCGTCGCTAACCTCGGTCACGGGCATCCGAAGGTGGTCGCCGCCATCAAGGCGCAGGCTGAGCAGCTGTGCCTGATCGCCCCCATGTTCACCACCGAAGCCCGGACCGAGGCAGCCCGGCTGATCGCGGAACTCGCGCCCGACGGCCTCAACCGGGTCCTGTTCACCACCAGCGGCAGCGAGGCCATCGAGAACGCGATCCGGATGGCGCGTCTGCACACCGGCAAACACAAGATCCTCTCCGCGTACCACTCGTTCCACGGCTCGACGAACACCGCCATCCAGATCACCGGCGATCCCCGCCGCTGGAGCACGGACACCGCCAGCGCGGGCGTGGCGCGCTTCTTCGGACCGTATCTGTACCGATCGCCCTTCCACGCCGACACCCCGCAGCAGGAGTGCGACCGCGCCCTGGCACATCTGGAGCAGGTCATCGTCCAGGAGGGTGCGAAGACTGTTGCCGCGGTGGTGCTGGAGACGGTGCCCGGCACCTCCGGAGGGGTCCTCGTACCACCGGACGGTTACCTGGCCGGGGTACGGGACCTCTGCGACAGGTACGGCATCATGCTGATCTTCGACGAGATCATGGTCGGGTTCGGCCGTACCGGACGATGGTTCGCCTTCGACCACTGGGGCGTCCGCCCCGATCTGGTGACCTTCGCCAAGGGCGTCAACTCCGGGTACGTGCCACTGGCGGGCGTGATCGTCGGCGATCACATCGTGGACACCTTCCGGCAGCGGCCGTACCCCGGCGGCGGCACCTACTCCGGGCACCCGCTGGCGTGCGCGAGCGCGGTCGCGGCGATCACCGCGATGAAGGAGGAGGGCGTGGTGGAGCACGCGGCCTGGCTCGGGGAGAACGTGTTCGGCCCGCGACTGGCGGAGATCGCCGAGCGGCACCCGTCGGTAGGAGAGGTCCGCGGACTCGGCGCGATGTGGGCGATCGAGCTGGTCCGCAACCGGCAGACCCGCCGGATGTGGGTCGACTACGAGAAGCCCGACAGGCTGGCCCCGCACGCCATGCAGCTCTTCGGCGCCTGCCTGGCGCAGGGCCTGCTGCCCAACCTCTATTTGAACCGACTGCACGTCACGCCGCCCTGCACGATCAGCGCGGACGACGCCGAGGACGGGCTCGCCCGGATCGACCGGGCCCTCGCCATGGCGGACCAGCAGTACGAGCACGAGTGACCCGGGGCGCGACCGAGGGACGAGGGTTGTTCCGGGCCGCGCCGGGAATCGACACGGAGCAGGGGGAGCGCCACACAGCGCTCCCCCTGCTCCCTGACGAGGTCTAACGGGCCGGCGGGATGATGCCGAACTGCGCCACCGCCGAATAGTCGAAGACGTCCCAGTGCTCGGCGATCCGTCCGTCCTCGATCCGCAGTAGGTCCGCGGTGTGCAGCTTCAGCTCGCGTCCGGAGGTGGCCTCCCGGCCGCGCCAGCGGGAGAAGAGCGCCACGAAGTCTTCCTGGACCAGAATGTGATCGATGGTGCCGGTCAGGTCAGGGGCGGCGACGAAGAGCCCGGCGAAGAACTGTTTCATGCCGGCGAGTCCTCTGCCGGACTGGGCCGCGAACCGGTTGTGCTGGATGTAGTCCGCGCGGTAGTGCGCGTCCGCGTACTCCAGGTTCTGCTTCTGCATCACCTCTTCCCATACCTTGAGCACCAACCGCAGGTTGTCCTGCTCGGCCGGTGACGCGTGCCAGTCCGGCTCGCTGGCCGGCTGCTCCTGGTCCGGCGGGGTGATGCCGAACGGCACCAGGGCCGAATAGTCGAAGACGCTCCAGTGCTCGGCGATCCGGTTGTCCCGGATCCGGTAGAGGTTGGCGGTCTGCGAGTTGAGTTCCTTGCCGGTACCCGCCATGTGGCCGTGCCAGGCCACGAAGACCATGGCCCGGTCGTTCTGCACCACCATGTGCTCGATGGTGCCGGTGAGGTCTGGAAACATTGTCAGCATGGTGGACGCCCACTGACGTAGTCCCGAGATGCCGGGTGCGGCGCCGGGCTGGTGGTTGACGTAGTCGTCGGCGAAGAGCTGCTCGGCAAGATCGAACGCCTGGCCGTTGTATACCTCACGAAACAGTCGCTCAACGACGGCGGCGGTGGCCCCCGCATCGCCGCTGGGCAGCGGAGGGTCTTGTGTCGGGATCATGTCGTCCTCTCTATTCGTCGGGCCGCACCGGGAACTGACGATCCGGCTCGGCGCGACGACGTCAGCGCCCGCCGCACCACTGGTCGCCGCGCGATGGCGGTCCGTGCCATTGGGCAATGGTGCGGCGCGGCTGCCGGGACCGGCAGCGCCCTTCGACCCCTGAACGTGAGGTACCCGATCGGCCAGCACCGTGCGTTGACCGTGGGAAGGCGGCACGGTGGATCGGACGTCGGGGCTCAGCCCCGGGGACCGCCGATCATCCCGATCGGGACCGTCCCGAGGCCCGCTTCGGCGAGATGGCGGAATGCGGGGCACTGGGTGAAGTCGTCCGCCGAGCATTCGAGGGCGTGCTCGATCAGTTCCTTGGCCGCGGCCGTCTCCCGTATCCGCCGTTCCAGCTCGGCATGATGTTCGGCCAGCAGCTTGCGCCGCATGACGCCGTTCGGCGCGGCGAGCACCTCGCGGAGCTGATCCAGGCTGAGCCCGGCGGACTTGCCGCGCAGGATCAGCGTCACCCGAGCGATGTGCTCGTGGTGGTAGAGGCGCCGACCGTTAACCCTGGCGGCCGGGGTGAGCAGACCCACCGCCTCCCAGTGCCGGAGCACATGGGTTGCCAACCTGAACCTCTCGGCCAACTGCCCAATGGTCATCATCTTCGGCGTGCCACTTGACTTCATGTTGACATGAGATTCCAGAGTAGGAGGGCAGTCAAGCCGACAACGGAGAACAACACCGCTGTACGAGGAGGACACGCTGTGTTTGATGTGATCGTGATCGGTGGTGGACCCGCTGGTCTATCCGCTGCGCTGTGCCTCGGCAGGACACACCGGAGCACGCTCGTTCTCGACACCGACGAGGGGCGCAACGCCCCGGCGCAGAACGTCCACAACTTCTTCACACAGGACGGCACGCCGCCGACCGAGATCCGGCGCGTCGGCGCCGAGCAGCTCGGTCATTACCCGAGCGTACGGCTGCGGGTGGCCGGGGTCTCGGGAGTTGAGCGGAACGGAGCCGAGGCTTTCGCCGTCGCCCTTGCTGACGGTAAGGTCGAACACGGGCGTCGACTGCTGCTGGCCACCGGGCTCGCCGACGAACTGCCCGCGATCGACGGCATCGCGCCGCTGTGGGGACGCTCCGCGTTCCACTGCCCCTACTGCCACGGGTACGAGATCAGCGGTCGACCCATCGCCGTGGTCGGAGCCACCCCGGACCGGGTGCGGCTGGCCGTGCACCTGAGCCGTTTCACCGACGACGTCGTCCTCTGCACCGACGGCCCGGCCGAGTGGCCGCCGCCGATTGCCGGCGCTCTGGAGAAGGCCGGTGTCGACGTCCGCACCGAACGGGTCACCGCGGTCCACGCGGAAGGCCCGGACCTGCGCGCGATCCGGTTCGAGACCGGCCCGGAGCTGGAGCGGTCGGCAATGTTCATCAAGACCGTCCTGCGGCAGCGCTCCCCGATCGCCGCGCAGCTCGGCTGCGCCATCTTCCCAGACAGCGCGGTCGAGGTGAACGAATTCGGCCAGACCAGCGTTCCCGGCGTCTACGCCGCGGGCGACATGGCCCGGCGTTCCACCGTCCCGATGCCGGTCTCCGCGGTGATCGTCGCGGCGGCCAGCGGCACGATCGCCGCCGGGATCATCGACCAGGACCTGCTCAGCGTCGAATTCGACCTGCCCAACCCGTTCGCCAACGCCCGGAGCTGATCACCGTGACCCGAGAAGAGACCGCGTCGCCTCCGAGCGACATGGTGGGAGACCAGGGCGCCGGAGCCGGCCGTAGCAACGTTCCGCTGGCCGTGATCGGTCTCGCGCTCGGCATCCTGGTCTCGGTGCTGGACCAGACGGTGGTGTCGATCGCCCTGCCCAACATTGCCGGCGACCTCGGCGGTATCGACAACATCAGTTGGGTGGTCACCGCGTACGTGCTGGCGTCCACGGCCACCGGCACCCTGTACGGCCGACTCAGCGACCGGTTCGGCCGCCGAGGCACGTTCATAATCGCGATGCTCGTCTTCACTGTGGCGTCGGCGCTCTGCGCGTTGGCCGACACCATGGGCCAGTTGATCGTGTACCGCGCCGTGCAGGGGGTGGGCGCCGGCGCGCTGTTCGCGATCCCCACCATCGCGCTCTCCGAACTGGTGAAGCCGGAGAGCCGAGGACGGATGCAGGGCGCGGTCGGTGCCCTGTTCGCCATCGCCAGCCTGGCCGGCCCGCTCGTCGGCGGCGCGCTCACGGATGCGGCCGGATGGCGGTGGATCTTCTACATCAACCTGCCGCTGGGCGTGCTCTCGATGCTGCTGGTGGCCTTCGCTCTGCGGCTGCCCCGGCCGACCAGCCGGCCGAGCATCGACTTCCTGGGCTCCGCGCTCCTGGTCGGCGCCGTCGTGGCGCTGCTGTTGACCACCGAATGGGGCGGTCGTACCTACGACTGGCTGTCCGGCACGATTCTGAGCCTGGCGGTCGGCGCGGCGGCGCTGTTCGCGCTGTTCGTCTTCTGGGAGCGGCGGGCGGTATCTCCGGTCGTGCCGATGCGTCTGTTCAGCAACCCGACCGTCCGGCTCATCCTGCCGGCCACGGCCGTGCTCGGCGCGCTGCTCTACGGATCGATCGTCTTCCTGCCGACCTATCTGCAGAGCGCGTTCGACATCAGCGCCACCGTGGCCGGGCTCGGCATCAACCCGTACATGCTGACCTTCGTGGTGGCCTCTTTCCTCTCAGGGAGCCGGGTCAGCGCCAACGGCAACGCACGTCCGTTCCTGATCGCCGGCCCGATCGCCATCGCCGTCGGCTTCGGGCTGCTGAGCCTGCTCGACGCCGACAGCAACTACGGCATGGTCGTCGTCGCGCTGCTCGTCATGGGCGTCGGCGTCGGCTTCATCATGCAGCTGCTCGTCACGGTCGCGCAGAACGCCGTGCAGCCCGCGGACCTTGCCGCCACGTCGGCGGCGATCCTCTCCATCCGGGGTCTCGGCATGTCCCTCGGCGTGGCGCTCTTCGGCAACCTGCTCAGCCGCCAACTCGGCCCGGACGCGCAGGCGGGCCCGGAAGTGGCCAACGCCATCCCCGACGTGATGGTGTGGGGCATCCCGCTGGCGCTGCTGCTGCTCGCGCTGACCGTGGCGGTGCCGGCCAAGACACTCGGCAGCAAGTCCATGCCGGCCGACGCAGGGCCCGCCGGGCCCGCCGACGCCGACGCGGACGTCCCGGCACGTGGCTGACCCGTACGGCCGTCGGCTGCACCATCCCGGAGCTGTCTCCCGCCGCGACCCCGTTCGTCGCGGCGGGAGGCAGATCGCGAGCTGTCCAGGTGACCGGGCCCGACCCGGGGACCAGCCATCTCGGGCGGCGCGTCGATGTACCCGTTCTGGTTACCCGATCGGCGCTGGGAACGACTGGACTGGCTCCGTAGCGTCACCGACATGACCACACTGGACGCACCTCCGCTGCCCACCGAGACCGTCACCACCACGGCGTTCGACCTCGTCGATCTGCCTGCCGACGCGGGCCGGGTGGCGCTGGTCCGGCTGGACAACGGCGACTCACCCGGCCCGGCGATGCGTCCCACCACCTTCGGTCCGCAAAGCCTGGCCAATCTCGAACAGACCCTGGACACGTTGGCGGCGATGGCGGTAGCGGGCGAGATAGCCGCGGTGGCGCTCACTGGGAAGGCGATGATGTTCGCCACCGGGGCGGACCTGGCCATGGTGCCGACCGTCACCACGCACGAGCAGGCGCTGGAGACCATCCGGCACGGCCAGACACTGTTCCGGCGTCTCGGCGACCTCGGCGTTCCGAGCTTCGCGTTCATCAACGGTCTGGCCATCGGAGGCGGCTTGGAGCTGTCCCTGCACTGCACCTACCGGACCGTCTCCGAGTCGGCACCCGCCCTCGGGCTGCCCGAGTGCGCGCTCGGCCTGGTGCCCGGTTGGGGTGGCACCCGGCTGCTCCCACACCTGATCGGACCGGAGGGGGCCGTACGGGTCATCGTGACGGATCCCCTGCAGGACCGCCGACTTCTCGACCCGCGGACCGCGCACGCCCTCGGCGTCGTCGACGCGGTGCTGCCCGCCGCCGACTTCGTCGGTGCCTCTCTCGGCTGGGCGGCCGAGGTGTTGCGGGGACGGACGGCGGTGCCACGGCGCGCGCCAGCGCCGGCGGAGGCATGGGAAGCCGCCGTCGCACAGGGCCACGATTTCCTCGGCGCTCGCCGGGGCGCCACGGCGGCGGCGGGCCGCGCGCTCGACCTCATCGCGCTGGCCGAGAAGACCCCCGCGGACGAGGCTTTCGCCGCCGCTGCCGGGACGACCGCCGAGTTGCTGATGACCGACGAGTTCCGGGCCGCCCTCTATGCGGTCGGTCTGGTGCGGGCCGCGACGGGACCCGCCCTCGACGGTCGACTGCCGACCCCCATCCGGCGCGTGGGCGTGCTCGGTACCGGCGTCGGGGCGGCCCGGCTCGCTGCTCTCTGCGCGCGGCGCCTGCAGGTGCCGGTGGTGATCTGCGGTGCCGACGAGGTCGCGGCCGAGGGTGCTTTGCGGCAGGCCGGCGAACTGGTCACGGCACACGTCGGGGCGGACCGTGCAGGCACCAGTTCCGCAGCGCGCCAGCGCGCACTGCTCAGCAGCGGCGACGTGAGGGCTCTCGCCGGCGCGGACGTGGTGCTGGAGTGCCTGGATGACCCGGCCGCCGTAGGCGGCCTCCTGGCTGCGGCGGAGGAGGCGCTCGGTGATGCCGGCGTGTTGGTCAGCACGACGGGAGCCGTCCGGGTGGCCGACCTGGCTGGGGGCTTGCAGCGTCCACAGCGGCTGGTGGCCATTCGGCTGGTGCCACCGGTGGACACCTCCGGTCTGGTCGAGGTCGCCCGAGGCGACCTGACAGACGACGCAACCGAAGCCGCGGTACGGACGCTGGCACGCCGGCTGGGCAAGGTGCCGGTGCGGGTCGGCGATACGGCGGGTGGTGTCGTCGTACGCCTGCTCACCCGCCTGGTGATCGCGTCGCTGGCGGCGGCCGGCGGCGCGGCGCGGGCCGACGCGGCGCTGGGTCCCCTGGGGCTGCCCGCACCGGTGGCCGTGCTGGCCGACCTCGTCGGGGTGGAACTGCCGGCCGAGGTGGCCGACGCCCCCCGGGGCTCCGGTGACAAGGTGCGGCGAAGCGTCGCGGTCGCGCTCGCCGAGGAGGTGCACGCGATGCTCGCCGAGGGAATCGTCGGTACTCCGACGGACGTGGACAGGTGCCTGCTGCTCGGCGCGGGCTGGCCCACGCACCTTGGCGGACTCACGCCGTACCTGGATCGCGTCGGAGCGTCCGCGCAGGCGCACGGCGAGCCGTTCCTCCCGCCCGGCGTGGCGAGCCGACCCCGGTCGGATGCCGACGCATCGGCGTCACGGTGAAGCGCCTCGGTACGTCCGGCGGTCCGGTCCCGGGCGCCGGTGCGCGCGGCGGTGGGGACGGGACCGCTCCGATGCGGGGTGCCACCGCCGGTTCCCCGTCGTCGCGGGCACGCGCGATCCGCGTCTTTCTCCGCCACCTGCTTGAGATGCTCGTCGCGATGGTTGCCGGCATGGTGGCGTTGGGTGCCGTCTGGTCTTTCGTCCTTGCCAGGCTGGGCTGGACGCCGTTGGACGAACTCCCGCTGCTGGCAGCGCTGGTGATGGCCATCGACATGACGATCGGCATGACCGTCGCGATGCGGTACCGCGGACACGGCTGGCCGGCGATCGCCGAAATGGCCGTCGCGATGTACCTCCCGTTCGCGCTGCTGGCCGGTCCGTACCTCCTGGGCCTGCTGGTGGCCAACACGATGCTGATGTTCGGCCACCTGCTGATGGTGGTGGCCATGGTCGCCGTCATGCTGCGGCGTCGCGCCGAGTTCGTCGTCCGGCACGACGCCGTCGGTGCCCGCGCGGCGCGCGATTAGACCGTCCCGTCTTGGCGGTTGGGCGGGAGCGAGGGCTCAGTCAGCCCGAGGTGGTGCGCCCCGGCGCGAATGGCGGCGTCGGCCGGGAAGGTGGTAGATCCGGTCACCCGGGCGACGAACTCGCGCAGCGCCGCGCCGAGCTCCGCGGGGCGCTCGCACGGCGGCGTGTGGCCAGTGTCCGCCAACACCAGGAGTTCCGCGTGGGGCAGTTCGGCGGCGTAGCGCTGCGCGACGGCGAGCCGGATGGGCACGTCGGCGGCGCCGTGCACCACAAGGACGGGCACGTCGATCCTCGGGAGTTGATCGGAGATGTCACCCCTGCGGTAGACCGAGTAGCAGGTCTGCGCGATGTCGTCGCCGACGAGCGTGCGGAAGTGCGTGGTCCAGTGCTGGGCGGTGTCGGTGCCGAGGAAGCCGCGGGCGAAGTTGAGCCGTGCCATCAGCCGGGCCAGGTCAGGGGAGACTCCGTCGGCGATCGCGACCTCCACCATCGCCTCGTACGGGTCGGCGGTGCTCTCCGGTTCCCGGTACGGCTGGGTGGAGATCAACACCAGTCCAGTGGTCAGGTCCGGTCGGCTCAGCGCGACCCGCATCGCCTTCATGCCGCCCATAGAGTGCCCGACCCAGACGGCGGGCTGGCCGTCGGTTAGGCTCTCCACCGCTTCCGCCAGCCGGGTGGACTCCTCCTCCAGCGAGTACGCGGCGGTGCGCGGTGGTGAGCTGCCGTGTCCGGGCGCGTCGATGGCGATCAACTGGTGGGTGGCGGGCAGGTCCTCGATGACCTGCTGCCATACACGGCTGTCGGTGAGCAGTCCGTGCAGGAGGACGACGGGTGGTCCCTCGCCGCGTCGGTGCACTCCGAGCGACCAGTCCTCGATTTTCACTACCGTGCTGTCACTGGCGTGGTCGGTGGCTGTCACCCTGTCAGCCTTGTCTCTGCGGGCATCGCCGGCGAGAGCCTGACGGGTGCCGAGGTTGAAGCGGGACATCGTCGTGCCCTGTTGGGCACCTCGGGCGGTGCTGGGCACGGTGCGACGAAGCCGCCATCATCGGCCGGCCGGGTGGTCTACTGCCTGTCGGTCCGCTCGGCGAGCAAGCCCTCCTTCAGGGCGATGGCGACCGCGAGTGTCCGGTTGGGACTGTTGAGCTTCGCCAGGACGTTCGCGACGTGGCGCTTGGCGCCGTGCTCGGAAATGCCGAGTCTCCGCGCGATCTGCTTGTTGCTGAGCCCGTCGGCGAGCAGGAGCAGCGCCTGGTGTTCGCGCGGCGTGAGGAGCACCGCGCGGCCGGGCTTCTCGCTGCGCCGCCGGCGGACATTCGAGAGCAGTTCACGAGCGAGGGTGGAGGGGATGGACATCTCACCGCTGGTTATCCGGTGCAACGCCTCGTGCAGCCGTTCGCGGGTCAGTTCGGTCTGGATGAGGAAACCGTCGGCGCGAAGGTTTGCCGCCTTCGAGACATCCTGCTGGTCGCTGGTGTCGAGTAGGACGAGAACCTTCGTCCCCTGTGCGGTCGCCGCCTGGGTGGCGAGACTGACCGAGCTGCAGTCGTCGCTCGGGCAGGGCAGGACCACCACGTCGATGTCGCGCCCGCCCAGGTCGTGCATGAGCTCGTCGACCGTGTCGAAGGTCAGGAGGTCGGAGATGGACGGAATTGACAGGAGCATGCTCGTCAGCCCGAGCTGGACGACCTGGTTGGGAATGGCGACCGCGACGATCAGGTCGTCGGTTGCGTTGATATGACGACGATCAATGTCGTTGATGAAACCTCGGGTCATGTCGTCCCCCGTTTGGTCGGCTTCCGTGCTTGCGGTGGTGTGGCGGCCCGGGGGAGGCGCACACACGCCAGCCAGCGGCGCGCGTTCCGTGGCCAAACGCGCACTCCCGCTGGTGGCCTGCCTCCCCAGGCGTGCCACAAAGCGCTGAACTACTAAGTTTGCCTAGTAGTACGTTACGAACGTAACGGGCTACTCCCCGTTACACAACCGCACAAATGGCAATTGCTGTCGATCCCCGCCCCGCACTCACCCGCTGGCTGGGGCAACCCTTCGGCAAATTCCAGACCGGTGTCCGAACGGGCACTCCGTTCGGAGCCGGACAGGCGGTCCGTCCAGTCACGTCGATGGAACGGCGGAAGTGGCTCTTGGCCGTGCCCACCCCGGCCCCTACCGTCGCAGCGGTGCCGCACGATCGGAACCACTCGGAGGCCGCATGCCCTACCAGTCGGTGATCTCCATTCCCCAGGCGATGCGCAGCGGGGCGGTGTACGGCGGCTCGCTGACCTTCCTCGACGCGCGGCTGCGGCCCACCCGCCACACCCTGCACGGACTCAACGTCCTCGCCGAGGGCCTGGCGGGTGGTCTGGCGAAGGCCGGCGTCTCACCCGGCGACCGGGTGGGCGTGCTGGCCCCGACATCCGATCGGATGATCGCCACGCTCTTCGCGCTGTGGCGCCTGGGCGCGGCCGTGGCGGTCCTGCCCCGGCCGTCGCGAAGCGACGACGACACCCTGGCACGCGAGGTGGGGGACCGGCTCGCCATCATCGATGCCGCCGCGCTCGTGACCGACTCGTCCACCGCGTCCACGCTCGGTGGCCGCCTCGCGCTGACTGTGCAGGCAATGGATGATATCCCGAACGCTCCCTCGGCCGCACCACCGCCGCCCCAGGGGGACCAGCTCGGACTGCTGCAGTTCACCTCAGGTACGACCGGTCGGTTCAAAGTGGTGGCGGTGCGGCAGGCGCAGCTCGTGGGCAACATCGCCCGGTGCGCCGAGGCTCTGCGGATGCGGCCCGGAGACACGTACGTCAGCTGGTTGCCCTTCTACCACGACATGGGAATCGTCTCGGTGGTCGGCCTGCTTTGCCAGGGCCTCGACGTCGTCGTGATGGAGCCGGAGACGTTCCTCCGGCGTCCGGCCACCTGGATGGAGATCGTCTCCCGCTACCGAGCCACGATCACCGCGGGCCCCAACACCGCCTATCGCCTGGCGGCACGTGCGCAGCAACTGCGTCCAGCCGCGCTCGACCTGTCCGCCCTGCGGGTGGCGATCAATGGTGCGGAACCGGTCACGGTCGACGTGGTGGAAGAGACCCTGGAGACGCTCGCCACGGTCGGGATGCGTCCGGAGGCGCTATGTCCCACCTACGGCATGGCCGAGACGACCCTCGTCGTGTCCACCGGCGACCCACGCCGTACCGTGCCCGTGTTCGACCCGACCGGCCTCGCGGTCGGCGCCGGCCTCGACCGCCCGGTCCGTCCGGTGGTCTCGTGTGGTCGGCCGTTGCCGGACACCGAGGTCGAGGTCCGTGACCCGGACGGCCGAACCCTGCCGGACGACGCCGTGGGGGAGGTCTTCGTCCGAGGGCCGGGCGTCGTCGACGGTTACTTGTCGCGTCCGGGTGACCGAGGCGACGTTTCCGACGGCGGGGTGCAGTTCCTCGACGGCTGGCTCCGGACCGGTGATCTCGGTTTCCTGCGTGCCGGGGAGGTGTACGTCTGTGGCCGGATCAAGGACATGATCATTATCGGTGGCCGCAACCTCTACCCGGAGGATTACGAGAACGCTGCGGAACGGGTCGACGGAGTACGGGCCGGCAACGTCATCGCCTTCGCCCTCAGCGAGCAGGAACGAATGGTGGTCGTCGCCGAAGGCATCGGCCGGGACGACTCGCTGAGCGGCCTGGCCCGCGAACTGTTCGACCGGCTCCGGGCAGACACGCAGTACGCCCCGCACGAGGTCGTGCTGGTGCGCGCCGGAACGCTGCCGAAGACGTCCTCCGGAAAGCGCCAGCGCCGCAGGTGCCGGGAGCAGTACCTCGCCGGCGAGCTGCGGGTCGTCTGCACGGTGAGCTGAGGCGGTGGCCGGGAAGCGGTTTCCCGAAGGGCGTCCGCTCCCCGACACCCGGATCAGCGTCGTTCGTCGACGAAGGAGCTGGACACCTTGGCCGCGAGGTTGACCAGCTCGTCGGTCGCGCGCACGTAGCGCAGCAGGGTCGGCAGGTGGCCGGTCACCACCAGGTCGCCGTCGAGCATGCCTTCGATGGGGTCGATGCGACCCTGGATGACGTCCTTCCACCGGGAGTACGGTGCCCGGATGACGAACGTGGCGCCGGCGGCACGCTCCTGCTCGACGTCGTAGTCCGCCTGCTGGCACTTGCCGTCGCCGAAGGTGGCGAGGCACCAGATGTCCGCGGCGACACCGTTCTCCGACTCGGCCTCGAACACGAAGGCGATGTCGGCCTCGAAGGTCCGTGCGGCGTCCTCGAACTCCTCCGACGAATTGATCCGCTCGACGTATCCGTCGAGCCACTCGGCGCTGGGAAATACGGGCATCAGATTCCCTCCGTAGGCTGCCACCCGACGTGGCCGCTGCCCGTTGTGTAACCGGTGAGCGGGCCGTCCCGAAGACCCGGCCGGAGCTGTCGACCGCCCGCGGAGACCGGGATGACCGAACGGGCAGGCCGACCAGTTCCCCCCATCCACCGCATAAGGCGCGGTCGATGGAGGCTTGGCGTCACGCGCTGCCGTCGACAGGCTGGTCCGGTGTCCGTCATCGAGCTCCACGACCTGCGCAAGATGTACCCCGACGACGTCGTCGCACTGGACGGCCTGACCTTCGACGTGTCGGCTGGTGAGATCTTCGGCTGCCTCGGTCGCAACGGCGCCGGCAAGACCACCACGGTACGCATCCTCACCGCCCTCACCCGGCCGACCTCCGGCTCCGTCCAGGTCCTCGGCCTGGACCCCCTACGCGCGCGGCGCCAGATCCAGGCCCAGGTCGGCGTCTCCCTCCAACAGGCCGCGCTCGACCAGCTGATGACGGGCCGGGAACACCTGGTCCTCATGGCGCGTCTGCGCGGTCTCGGCGCCGTCGAGGGACGGAAACGGACCGACGCCTTGCTCGAACGGTTCGGCCTCGGCACGGTCGCCGACCGGTACGTCGCCACCTACACCATCGGCATGCAACGCCGCCTGGACACCGCCATGGCGTTGCTGCACGAGCCCACGCTGCTCTTCCTCGACGAACCGACGACAGGGCTCGATCCGCAGAGCCGGCGCGCCCTGTGGAGTTTCGTGTCCGAGTTCCGCGCCGACGGTGGCACGGTCTTCCTCACCACCCAGTACCTCGACGAGGCCGACCAGCTCTGCGACCGGATCGCCATCCTGGACCACGGCCGGGTCAGTGTCCTCGACACACCGAGCGCCCTCAAGCGGGGCGTGGGCGGCAAGACCCTACGGGTCGAGGACGCCAGACCCGAGCACCTACCCGGCGTCATCGCCATCATCGGGGAGCAGGCATGCCGGATGGACGACTCCACCCTGGACGTCGACCTGTCGGGGCAGGAGGAACTGTTGCCCGACGTGCTCGCCGGGCTGCGTCGTGCCGGTGTGCCGATGGCCCGGGTCGATCTCGTCGACCCCAGCATCGAGGAGGTTTTCGTCCGGCTCACCGGCGAGGGCGTCGACACCCGTGGTCTGAGCGAGCAGGCGGCCGGTGTCGCCGCCATCGGACGCACCCTGGCAACCGGACGCAAAGGAGGCGCACGATGACCGCACTTGCCGGAACGACGTGGACCCTGTTGTTGCGCAATCTTCGCGAGGGCGGACGGAGCCCGGTCATCGCCTTCGTCTTCCCGGTGCTCTTCCCGCTGTTCGTCATCACCCTGGTCGCCTCCAGCTACGAGCGGATGGCTGTCATCCCCGGCTTCCCGGTCACGCCGTACGCCGCGTACATGGCTCCCGGCATGCTGCTCTTCACCGGCATGATGGGCTCGGGATACTCAGCCACCGCTCTCATGCTCGACGCGCAGACCGGCTTCCTGGACCGTCTGCGCCTCTCCCCGGCCCGCCCGATGGCGGTGCTGTTCTCCCGGGTGCTGTTCGACGCCGTCCGCGTGGTGCCGGCCGTCATCGTCGTGCTCGGCGTCGCCATCGCGCTCGGTGCCCGGGTCGAGTCCGGCCCGCTCGGCGTACTGGGCATCCTGCTGATCTGCTCTGGGTGGTCGGTGGCCTACGGCGGCCTCTTCTACGTCGTCGCGCTGCGCACCGGCAACCCGCAGGCGCCGCTGGCCATGGCCCCGCTCTCGGTGCTGCTGCTGTTCGCCAGCCCCGCCGCGGCCCCACCCCTGCTGTTGCAGGACTGGCTGGCCGGGCTCGTGGGCTGGAACCCCTTCACGTACGTAATCGAAGGAGTGCGCGCGCTGATGACCGGGCCGCTCGATGGGAGCACCCAGACCGCACTGCTCCGGGCCGTCGCGGTCATCGTCGCGTTGACCGTGGTCAGCCAGCTCGTCGTCGTACCGAGCTTCAAGAAGCTCGTCGAGGACTGACCGGATCGGCATCGAGGAGGACGCCGTGCTGCTCTACTGCTTCCCGCACGCAGGTGGCGCCAGCACCACGTACCGCTCGTGGCAGCGTCTGCTTCCGGTCGGCATCGTGGTGTGTCCGATGTCGTACGCGACGGTCGGCCTCAGTTCCGGGGCCGACCTGCCGGCCGCCGCCGCGGTGCTCGCCGACCGCATCGGCGCGGACCCGGCGGAGCCGGTGGCGTTCTTCGGGCACAGCATGGGCGCGCTCGTCGCCTTCGAAGTGGCCCGGACGCTGCGGGCAAGGGGTCGTCGCGGCCCGGTGGCGCTGGTCGCCGCCGGGCACGTCGCGCCTCATGTGCCCGCACCGGGGCCGGTGCTGCACGGACTTCCCTCCGACGACTTCTGGCGCGAGGTGCGCACCCTGGGCGGTGGCCGCGACGATCTCATCGACGATCCCGAGCTGCGTGCCGCCGTGGAGAGCCGGGTGCGCTCGGAGTTCCGGGCGGCCGAGACCTACCGGTACACGCCGTCCTATCCGCTCGACTGCGACGTGCTCGCGATCGTCGGCGCCGAGGACGACCGGAGCCCGGTCGAGGGGATGCGGGAGTGGCGGATGCACACGCTGGGCGGCTTCACCATGAACGTGCTCCCGGGTGGCCACTTCTTCGTCGACGCGTACCGCCACGAGGTCCTGATGATGATCCAGGCCGCGCTCGCGGCGACCGGTGCGACCGGCCGGACCGGCCGGACCGGCGTGGGCTGATCCGGCCGGTGGCAACTCAGGTCCGGGGTATCCTGGACTCGAGTTCGTAGGACGCCTGAATCTTGTAGGTGCCCTTGTTGCCGTCCCGGTCCACGGTCACATCCGCCTCGCGGACCAGCTTGAGGTACAGGCCGTCCACCACGTCGAACCAGGCGTCGGCCACCGCGGTGCCGTCGAGCCCCGCGCCCTTCACGTAGCTGTCGATCCGGACGTGATGCGTCGGCCGCGCTACCCCGTCCACGGTAACGCTCTCCTCGCCGATGTACTTGATCACGATCCGGGCTCTGTTGCCGTGTGCCTCGCAGACGGTCTCCTCCACCCCGCCGGCCGAGCTCGCCTTGCCGCCGACCTGGATCATCGCGGGATGGCAGTGGTGGGTCTCGTCCCCGCTGATGCCTGCGAAGCTCACCTTCTGCATGTGCGCCAGACAGAGGTACTCGCCGGGCGCGCTGCACTGTCGGTGGGCGTCCGTGTGTTCCTCGATCGGGGTGAAGTACAGCTCCCAGACGCAGCCGCCGGCATGGTGGACCCGGGCGTACGTCTCCGCGGGGAACGGTCGGACGTAGCTGTCCCCGTCGTACTCGATCGAGTCGTGGCCCTCGGTCCGGTAGCTGTAGACCCCGGCCGCCGGTACGGTGAAGCCCTTGATCTTGCTGCTGGCCGCCATCGGCAGGACGGGGCTACCCAGGTCGTCCCGGCGGGATCCCGGCTGCTTGTGGTATTCGTCAAGCGCCTGCTGGAAGCTGACCGGCGAGCCTTCCGGGGAAATCGCCTGGGTTCGGGTGGCGATCACGAAAGCGCCTGCGGCGAGTGCTATCGCGATGAGGGGTAGCAGGCTGAGCAGTCGTCGTCGGCGATTCGAGACCGGTGATGCGCGTTTCACAGGCTTCCTCCCATTTGACGTCGGTTCACTGTCGATCCCATCCGGCACGTCGTGGCGGCGGAAGCCCCGGGGAGGGCGTAGATGGGTCGACACCGGTGCCGTGCTCCAACGGGTACCAGGCAGGTAGCCGCCTAGTGCGTACGTTCTCGTGCGCTTACCGGGGATTACCTGCCCTCCCCGCGCGAGACACCGTGGGGAATTTGAGTGCCCCGCCAGCGCGACCGGCGGCGGCGACACAGACACCCGAAGGGGAAGACGCCGTGGATCGTGCCGGAACCGATGTGACCGTCTCCGTTGATCGCGCCATGCTGCTGGCCGCCGATCCCGCACAGCGCCGCCACCAACTCGTCCTGCACCTGGCCGAGCGCTACGAGGCGGTGACCCGCCGGCCGGCGCCGGACGATCCGAACGAGCCGATCTTCCTCGAGTCCCTTCAGGCCACCGAGCTTCAGGTGCTGCTGGAGGCCGACCTGGGCGTGTCCGTGTCCATGGTGGACCTTGCGGAGTCACCCAGCCTCGGCGGCTTGGCGCAGATGCTCGACGACGCGCTCACCGAGGACCGGGTCGGCGTCGGCGCCGATCTGCCGGTGGTGGTGGTGGATCGTGCGGGGTGGGGTGAGCCGTTTGGTTTGACTGATGTGCAGCAGGCGTATTGGTTGGGTCGGTCGGGGTTGTTTGAGTTGGGTGATGTGTCGACTCATTTGTATGTGCAGTTTGAGTCGGTGGATTTTGATGTGGTGCGGGCTGATGCGGTTTTGCGTCGGTTGGTGGATCGGCATCCTATGTTGCGGGCTGTGGTGCGGGGTGATGGTCGGCAGCAGGTGTTGGATGGTGTGGTGTTGGGTGTGGAGTGGGAGGATTTGTCGTCGCTGTCGGTGGAGGATGCGGCGGTGCGGGTGGGTGTGGTGCGGGATCGTTTGTCGCATGAGGTGCGGAAGGCTGATGCTTTTCCGTTGTTCGGGTTGGTGGCGCAGCGTTTGCCGGGTGGGGTGACGCGGGTTCATCTGAGTTTGGATTTGTTGATCGCGGATGCGACGTCGGTGCAGGTTTTCCTGAGTGAGTGGGCGGCGTTGTATGCGGATCCGGCGGTGGAGTTGGCGCCGTTGGAGTTGACGTTCCGGGATTATGTTCTGTCGTTGGGGCAGGTGGAGTCGGGGGAGACGTATCGGCGGGCGCGGGATTACTGGTTGGGGCGGGTGGAGGATTTGCCGCCGGCGCCGGAGTTGCCGGTGGTGGGGGTGTCGGGTCCGACTCGGTTCGTGCGTCGGGAGTTTCGGGTGGAGCCGGGTGTGTGGGGTGCGTTGCGGGATCGGGCGCAGTCGTCGGGGGTGACGCCGTCGGCGTTGTTGTGTGCGGCGTATGCGCAGGTGTTGTCGGTGTGGGCGCGTCAGCCGCGGTTCACGGTGAATGTGACGGTGGGGGATCGGTTGCCGGTGCATCCGGATGTTGAGCGGGTGATCGGTGATTTCACGGGGTTGGTGTTGTTGGAGGTGGACGCGGCCGGGGCGGGTGGTTTCGGGCAGCGGGTGCGTCGGTTGCAGGAGCAGTTGTGGCGGGATCTGGAGCATCGGGCGTTCGGTGGGGTGCGGGTGTTGCGGGAGTTGGCGCGGGTGCATGGTCCTGCGCGGGCGGCGATGCCGGTGGTGTTCACCAGTGTGTTGGGTCGGCCGATGCCCGGGGGCGCCGATGGTGTGGTTCCGGGGTTGGGTCGGTTCGTGGAGGCGGTGTCGCAGACGCCGCAGGTGCATGTGGATTGTCAGGTCTATGAGCAGGGCGACGCGTTGGTGGTGAGCTGGGACGCGGTGGAGGCGTTGTTCCCGGCGGGTCTGTTGGATGAGGCGTTCGCCGCCTATGAGGGGTTGTTGCGGCGGTTGGTTGCCGATCCGCAGGCGTGGGAGTCCCCGGGCGGGTTGGTGCCGTTGCCGGCGACGGTGAGTGAGGTGTATGCGCGGGCGAATGACGTGCCGGGGCCGGTGCCGTCGGGGTTGTTGCATCAGGTGGTGGCGGATCGGGCGTTGGCGCAGCCGCAGGCGTTGGCGGTGGTGTCGTCGTCGGGGTCGTTGACCTATGGCGAGTTGTTGCGGCGTGCCCGTCGGGTGGGTCGTCGGTTGCGGGCGGCGGGGGCGCGGCCGGGTGAGTTGGTCGCGGTGTGCATGGACAAGGGGTGGGAGCAGGTCGTCGCGGTGTTGGGGGTGCTGGAGTCGGGAGCGGCGTATGTGCCGGTGGATCCGGGGTTGCCGGGGCCGCGTCGGGAGCATCTGTTCGAGGTCACCGGGGTGCGGGTGGTGTTGACGCAGCAGGCGGTGGCTGGTCGGTTGTCGTGGCCGGACGGGTTGTCGGTGTTCTCGGTCGACGACGAGTCGCAGTGGGCCGATGGTGATGACGCGGCGTTGCCGGCGGTGCAGTCGGCCTCTGATCTGGCCTATGTCATCTTCACGTCCGGGTCCACGGGGTTGCCCAAGGGGGTGATGGTCGATCACCGGGCGGCGTTGAACACGGTGTTGGACGTCAACCGGCGGTGGGAGGTCGGTCCTGGTGACCGGGTCCTGGCGGTGTCGTCGCTGAGTTTCGACCTGTCGGTGTGGGACGTGTTCGGGATGCTGGCCGCCGGTGGTGTGGTGGTGATGCCCGATCCGGGCACCGGTCGGGATCCGGAGCGCTGGGCGCAGTTGGTGTCGCGGCATCGGGTGACGGTGTGGAATTCGGTTCCGGCCCTGTTCGAGTTGTTCGTCGAGCAGGTGGCGCAGCAGGGCGGGTCCGACGCGGCGTCGCTGCGGCTGGCGTTGCTCTCCGGTGACTGGATTCCGCTGTCGCTGCCCGAGCGGGCCCGTGAGGTGGTCGGGGACCTGTCGGTGATCAGTCTGGGTGGCGCCACCGAGGCGGCGATCTGGTCGATCCACCACCCGGTCGAGCGGGTCGATCCGTCCTGGAGCAGCATCCCCTATGGCCGGCCGCTGACCAATCAGAGCTTCCACGTGCTGGACCACGACCGGCAGCCCCGTCCGGTCTGGGTGCCCGGAGAGTTGTATATCGGTGGCGTCGGCGTCGCCCAGGGCTACTGGCGCGACCCGCAACGCACCGCCGCGAGTTTCGTCGTGCATCCGGACACCGGTGAACGGCTCTATCGCACCGGTGACCTCGGCCGTTACCTGCCCGACGGGACCATCGAGTTCCTCGGCCGTGAAGACTTCCAGGTCAAGATCGGCGGGTTCCGCATCGAGCTGGGTGAGATCGAAGCCACCCTGGCCGCGCACCCGGACATCACCGCCGCGGTGGTGACCGCCCACGGCGATCCCCGCGGCAACCGACGCCTCGTCGCTTACGTCGTGACGGACACCGCCACCGACCTGCCCGTCGAGGACATCCGCGACTGGCTGCGCAGCAGACTTCCCGAATACATGGTCCCCGCCACCGTCATCGAGCTGGACCACCTACCCCTGACCAGCAACGGCAAGATCAACCGCACCGCGCTACCCGACCCCAGCACCCACCGCGGCGGCCACGAACACGTCCCCCCACGCAACCCCACCGAGAACGCCCTGAGCACCATCTGGCGGAACCTCCTCAACCTCCCCAAGATCAGCATCAACGACAACCTCTTCGACCTCGGCGCCGACTCCCTCCTGGCCCTACGCGCCACCGCCGCCGCCGACAACGCCGGACTCCACCTCACCCTGCGACACATCTTCCAAAACCCCACCATCGCCCAACAAGCAACCACCACCACACCCGTCGGCCAGACCGATCTGCCGGTGGTGGTGGTGGATCGTGCGGGGTGGGGTGAGCCGTTTGGTTTGACTGATGTGCAGCAGGCGTATTGGTTGGGTCGGTCGGGGTTGTTTGAGTTGGGTGATGTGTCGACTCATTTGTATGTGCAGTTTGAGTCGGTGGATTTTGATGTGGTGCGGGCTGATGCGGTTTTGCGTCGGTTGGTGGATCGGCATCCTATGTTGCGGGCTGTGGTGCGGGGTGATGGTCGGCAGCAGGTGTTGGATGGTGTGGTGTTGGGTGTGGAGTGGGAGGATTTGTCGTCGCTGTCGGTGGAGGATGCGGCGGTGCGGGTGGGTGTGGTGCGGGATCGTTTGTCGCATGAGGTGCGGAAGGCTGATGCTTTTCCGTTGTTCGGGTTGGTGGCGCAGCGTTTGCCGGGTGGGGTGACGCGGGTTCATCTGAGTTTGGATTTGTTGATCGCGGATGCGACGTCGGTGCAGGTTTTCCTGAGTGAGTGGGCGGCGTTGTATGCGGATCCGGCGGTGGAGTTGGCGCCGTTGGAGTTGACGTTCCGGGATTATGTTCTGTCGTTGGGGCAGGTGGAGTCGGGGGAGACGTATCGGCGGGCGCGGGATTACTGGTTGGGGCGGGTGGAGGATTTGCCGCCGGCGCCGGAGTTGCCGGTGGTGGGGGTGTCGGGTCCGACTCGGTTCGTGCGTCGGGAGTTTCGGGTGGAGCCGGGTGTGTGGGGTGCGTTGCGGGATCGGGCGCAGTCGTCGGGGGTGACGCCGTCGGCGTTGTTGTGTGCGGCGTATGCGCAGGTGTTGTCGGTGTGGGCGCGTCAGCCGCGGTTCACGGTGAATGTGACGGTGGGGGATCGGTTGCCGGTGCATCCGGATGTTGAGCGGGTGATCGGTGATTTCACGGGGTTGGTGTTGTTGGAGGTGGACGCGGCCGGGGCGGGTGGTTTCGGGCAGCGGGTGCGTCGGTTGCAGGAGCAGTTGTGGCGGGATCTGGAGCATCGGGCGTTCGGTGGGGTGCGGGTGTTGCGGGAGTTGGCGCGGGTGCATGGTCCTGCGCGGGCGGCGATGCCGGTGGTGTTCACCAGTGTGTTGGGTCGGCCGATGCCCGGGGGCGCCGATGGTGTGGTTCCGGGGTTGGGTCGGTTCGTGGAGGCGGTGTCGCAGACGCCGCAGGTGCATGTGGATTGTCAGGTCTATGAGCAGGGCGACGCGTTGGTGGTGAGCTGGGACGCGGTGGAGGCGTTGTTCCCGGCGGGTCTGTTGGATGAGGCGTTCGCCGCCTATGAGGGGTTGTTGCGGCGGTTGGTTGCCGATCCGCAGGCGTGGGAGTCCCCGGGCGGGTTGGTGCCGTTGCCGGCGACGGTGAGTGAGGTGTATGCGCGGGCGAATGACGTGCCGGGGCCGGTGCCGTCGGGGTTGTTGCATCAGGTGGTGGCGGATCGGGCGTTGGCGCAGCCGCAGGCGTTGGCGGTGGTGTCGTCGTCGGGGTCGTTGACCTATGGCGAGTTGTTGCGGCGTGCCCGTCGGGTGGGTCGTCGGTTGCGGGCGGCGGGGGCGCGGCCGGGTGAGTTGGTCGCGGTGTGCATGGACAAGGGGTGGGAGCAGGTCGTCGCGGTGTTGGGGGTGCTGGAGTCGGGAGCGGCGTATGTGCCGGTGGATCCGGGGTTGCCGGGGCCGCGTCGGGAGCATCTGTTCGAGGTCACCGGGGTGCGGGTGGTGTTGACGCAGCAGGCGGTGGCTGGTCGGTTGTCGTGGCCGGACGGGTTGTCGGTGTTCTCGGTCGACGACGAGTCGCAGTGGGCCGATGGTGATGACGCGGCGTTGCCGGCGGTGCAGTCGGCCTCTGATCTGGCCTATGTCATCTTCACGTCCGGGTCCACGGGGTTGCCCAAGGGGGTGATGGTCGATCACCGGGCGGCGTTGAACACGGTGTTGGACGTCAACCGGCGGTGGGAGGTCGGTCCTGGTGACCGGGTCCTGGCGGTGTCGTCGCTGAGTTTCGACCTGTCGGTGTGGGACGTGTTCGGGATGCTGGCCGCCGGTGGTGTGGTGGTGATGCCCGATCCGGGCACCGGTCGGGATCCGGAGCGCTGGGCGCAGTTGGTGTCGCGGCATCGGGTGACGGTGTGGAATTCGGTTCCGGCCCTGTTCGAGTTGTTCGTCGAGCAGGTGGCGCAGCAGGGCGGGTCCGACGCGGCGTCGCTGCGGCTGGCGTTGCTCTCCGGTGACTGGATTCCGCTGTCGCTGCCCGAGCGGGCCCGTGAGGTGGTCGGGGACCTGTCGGTGATCAGTCTGGGTGGCGCCACCGAGGCGGCGATCTGGTCGATCCACCACCCGGTCGAGCGGGTCGATCCGTCCTGGAGCAGCATCCCCTATGGCCGGCCGCTGACCAATCAGAGCTTCCACGTGCTGGACCACGACCGGCAGCCCCGTCCGGTCTGGGTGCCCGGAGAGTTGTATATCGGTGGCGTCGGCGTCGCCCAGGGCTACTGGCGCGACCCGCAACGCACCGCCGCGAGTTTCGTCGTGCATCCGGACACCGGTGAACGGCTCTATCGCACCGGTGACCTCGGCCGTTACCTGCCCGACGGGACCATCGAGTTCCTCGGCCGTGAAGACTTCCAGGTCAAGATCGGCGGGTTCCGCATCGAGCTGGGTGAGATCGAAGCCACCCTGGCCGCGCACCCGGACATCACCGCCGCGGTGGTGACCGCCCACGGCGATCCCCGCGGCAACCGACGCCTCGTCGCTTACGTCGTGACGGACACCGCCACCGACCTGCCCGTCGAGGACATCCGCGACTGGCTGCGCAGCAGACTTCCCGAATACATGGTCCCCGCCACCGTCATCGAGCTGGACCACCTACCCCTGACCAGCAACGGCAAGATCAACCGCACCGCGCTACCCGACCCCAGCACCCACCGCGGCGGCCACGAACACGTCCCCCCACGCAACCCCACCGAGAACGCCCTGAGCACCATCTGGCGGAACCTCCTCAACCTCCCCAAGATCAGCATCAACGACAACCTCTTCGACCTCGGCGCCGACTCCCTCCTGGCCCTACGCGCCACCGCCGCCGCCGACAACGCCGGACTCCACCTCACCCTGCGACACATCTTCCAAAACCCCACCATCGCCCAACAAGCAACCACCACCACACCCGTCGGCCAGACGGGGCCGGAGGAGCCGATCGGACGAAGTGACCTGACTCCGTCGCAGCAGTGGTTCCTCGCCCAGGACCTGCCGGAGCGGCACCACTGGAACGACGCCTCGTTCCTGCTGTCCCTCCAGCGGCCGCTCGACCTGGGACTGCTGCGTACCGCCCTGGCCAAGGTCATCGAACACCACGACGCGCTGCGGCTTCGGTTCAGCGACTCGGACGGCGACTGGCAGGCGGAGGTCGCCCCCTTCGATCCGGCGGCCGAGCTCCCGTTCGCCGTGCACGACCTCGCGGCACTGGGCACCGCGGACCAGAAGGACGCGGTGATCAAGATCAGTGACGGGTGGCAGCGCAGCCTGGACCTGCGCTCCGGCCCGCTGCTGCGGGTGGCCTACTTCGACATGGGGCCGCGTCCGCACTGCCTCCTCTTCCTCGCGCACTGGCTGGCCGTCGACCACTACTCCGGGCGTACGGTCATCGAGGACCTGCTCGCCTGCTACGCGGAGCTGGAAGCGGGCGGTGCGGCGGCGTTGCCGCGCAAGACGAGTCCGTTCCGGGCCTGGACGCGGGAACTGCGGGCGTTCGCCCAGAGTGCGCCGGTGCGTGCCGAGATCGACTACTGGACGGCTCCGGAGCGACGCGACGTCGACTCCGTCCGGTGCGACCAGACCGAGGGTGCCAACGACCTGACCTCGCTGCGTACGGCCACCGTGCGGGTCGCCCACCGCACCACCGAATCGCTGGTCCGCCTCCTCGCACGACGCACCTCGGTGGATTTCGGCGAGGCGCTGACGGCCGCGGTGCTGCGGGCACTGCCGGTGACCGGACGCGACGCCCAGGGCGACACCCGTCGCGTGCTCATGGACCTGGAGTGGCACGGACGCGACCTGCCTCTGGGGGAGCTGAACGTGAGCCGTACCGTCGGTCGGTTCTCCACCCTGGCTCCCGTGCTGGTGGAGATGGACGTCGCGGCGCCCGTGCTGTCCGGCGTCGCCGAGGTCAGCCGGCAGCTCCGCGTGGTGCCCGCCCACGGCGGCCACTACGGGTTGCTGCGTTACTTGGGCACCGACCAGGACGCCGAGGCGCTCGCCGCGATGCCGCAGGCCGAGGTGGGCGTCAACTACCTGGGTCAGGTCGACGAGGTGTTCCTGCGCAGCGACCTGCTCAGCGTGCCACGGATGTCCTACGGCCAGCAGCGCAGCGACGTGGGCGCCCGCGTCCGGCTGCTCGACGTCGTGGGGTACGTCGTCGCCGGCCGGCTCAGTCTCACCGTCGGGTACAGCGTCAACCGGCACACCGCGGAGACCATCGGTCTCTTCGTCGACCGACTGGTCTCGACCCTCGAGGAGATCGCCGAGCAGGTCCGGTGAATTCCGGTGGCGCCCGGGCGACCGGGCGCCACCGGGCCCCGGCGGCCACCGCGCGGGTCAGGCCGCCCAGAGCAGTGCGAGGCCGGTGAAGGTGATCGCCACCATGCACACCAGCATGGGCACCATCGCCCGGGTGAGTCGTGCCGGCGGCAGGACGCCGGCCGCGTGGACGTGCGCTGCGACGCTGCCTACCACATGCCCGACGATCACCGCCGCCACCTGCACCAGAGAGACGAGCAGTTGCGGGGGCACCCACGCGGTTGCCTCCGCAGCCTCGCCGTCGCCGCTGTGACCCGCACCGCCGAGGCTCTGGACCTGGACGACGAACAGGGTGAAGTAGTGCGCGACGACGTAGCCGGCCGCGATGGGCACCAGACTGGGCGTGAGCCGTCCGGTGAGGACGGCGGGGGAGACCCCGCCGAGCCGGGCGGCCACCCCGGTCGCGGCGACGAACAGCGCGTACACCGCGGCTGCCGTGCCGAGCAGGGCCAGCGTGGACCACAGCATCGGTAGCGAGGCGTCTTCCAGGCGCGTCCGCATCCAGGCGCCGGAGCTGAGGCTGTCGTAGAAGGTGGCGCCGAGCAGCATCGCCACGGTGGCGAGGAGCCCGGGGGCGACGGGGACGGACGCCAGACCGACGAGTGGGCGCCGCAGCACCAGCACGCCGTCCACGTCCCGCCCGATCGGGGACATCCGTCCGACGAGGTCGGAGTAGACCTCGAACGCGTCCCCCTTCTCGAACCAGCGGTTGCCGAACAGCAGGCCGGCGGCGAGCTGCACGAGGGCGTACCCGGTGAGCCAGGCGGCCACCGACGAGGGTTGCTGCCGTGCCGGCGAGACAAGCTCCCACCAGGTGAAGCCGAACAGGCCGACGGCGGCCGGCCAGTGACCCAGCCGGTCGGGCAGGCGGAGCCTTCCCCGCGTGGGGTCGATCCGGACGACCCGACAGATGAGCGTCTGCGCGGTCCGGATCGGGTTCAGCTGCCGCCACACCCCGCCGAACAGCAGCGACAGCGGCACCAGGCCGACCCAGAAGACGCCGAACACCGCCCCGAGCGCCGGGTTGTCCGGGCCCGCCGGGCCGGCCCAGAGCGTACCGAGTGTCCACGTCGCGGCACCGACGCCGAGCAGCGCCGCCGCCACGCGCAACGGGGGCTCGTCGACGATGGACCGCACCAGGTCGGGCAGCGGACGTTCCGCGTGTTCCGCAGGGGCTCTGCGTCCGCTCAGACGTAGAACGTCGAAGGAGGCGTAGAGGGCTGCGCACGCGGCGACCAACGCATACGAAAGTGGGATCGGGTCGTCCACGGAGCCGGTGACGTGTGCGAGATTGATGACACCGTCCATCGGGGCAGCGTGGTTTCCCGGCCGCCGTCATGCCAGCCTCGGACTGTGCTGCCACCGGGTCAGGGTGGGGTGTGCCCGACCGGAGTGGCCTTCTCGCTGGACCGATCGTGGTGGTCGTCGGAGCGTGTCCACGGGCCGTTCGTGCTGCGAGGCTCGATGTGTTCCTACGCCCCTGGAAGGGAGTGCCGCTGTGCCGACCGTTCCCGCGCTCGGTCGTGCCGCCGTCTTCGCCGGTGTCGTCGTGTTCCTTTTCGGACAGGCGTTCGACACCTACTGGCACGCCCGCAACGTCTCATTCGTCCCAGAACCACCGCGGGAGCTGTGGAAGATCCACCTTGGCATCTACCTGGGTGCCGCCATGCTGACCGCACTCGGCGCCTGGCTGCTGACCCGGCCCGGGCTTCGGATCGCCGGCCTGCTGATGCTGGTGGGCGGGGGCGCCCAGCTCCTCGGCTTCGGGTGGGACATGTACCTGCACGGACAGGGCCGGTCGAGGGAGATCTGGCACGACCTGCTCTGGTACGGATTCGCGGTCGCCGTTCTCGGCGTGGTGCGTCTGGAGGCGCTCATGCGTCGCCAACCGGTCGTCGCCAACATGCAGAACGCCGGCTGAAGCGGCTACCTTTGTCGGCAAGGTATATCCGGTACGAAGGGTGGGGTGCTCATGTCGTCCCAGCTGAGCAGGATGCTAGGAACCCTGGGTGCCGAGGTGCTGGAAACCCTGTGGGATGCGCCGAGGCCGCTCACGGTGCGGGAGGTGCAGGAGCGTCTCAACCGCGCCCGCCCGGAACCGCTCGCCTACACGACGATCATGACCGTGCTGGCGAGGCTCGCCGAGCGGGACATCCTGGTCCGCGAGATGAATGGCCGGGCGTACGTCTACCAGGCGGTCGTGGCCGACGCGGCGGAGCTGGCGGTGCGCGACGTGATCCGCGACCATGGCGAGATGGCCGTCGCCCACTTCGTCGACATGTACTCCGCCGAACTCGGCATCCGGTCCCGCCTGAGTCGCTTGATACGCGATGAGGACGCCGGCGGATAAGCGCTCTGAGCGACCCGTCCGCCACCTGCGGCAAACGGCGACCAGACCTGAGGGAGGCAGCTGAGGATGTGCTGCTCGGGCCGGTGGAGATACCCGCTGACGCGGGTGGCCCAGTTGACGACGGTGCTCGTCGTGCTCGGCTACCTGGTGACCGAGATGAGCCGGGCGGTGGCCTCGTTCGAGCCGGGGGCCGCGGGTGACAGCGGCGGGCTGCCGAGGTTGGCCGTCGAGATCCTCACCGCCGTCGGCATCGTGCTGACGGTGTCGGGGATCGTCCGCTGCGCGTTCACCCTGGTGCGTCAGTGCATGGGGATGTTGAGCCTGTCCGGGTGGGTGGCCGTGCACCGGATGGCGCCGGCTCCCCGGCTGCTGCGCGCCGCTGAGGGCGTCCTGCCTACCAATCGGATCGTGCAGGTCGACTCGCGCGGCGCGTTCGCGCTGACCTACGGTCTCCTACGGCCCCGGGTGTTGTTGAGCAGCGGATTCGTCGCGGTCGCCACCGAGGCCGAACTTGCCGTGGTGCTCCGGCACGAATGGCACCACGCCGAGCGGCTCGACCCTCTGAACCGGTTGGTGCTCGGGCTGTTCTCCGCCCTGGTGTGGTACCTGCCCGGTAGCCGACGCATGCTCCGGCACCACCTGCTCTGCCAGGAACTGGCCGCCGACCGTGCGGCGCTGTCCCGATCCCGGCGCCAGGTGCTCGCGGGCGCGCTGTTGAAGGTCGCCTCGGCGCCGAAGTTCAATGCGGCCGTCGCCGGCATGCACACCGCGGAGATCCTCGAAGCCCGGGTACGGCAACTCGAGGGGCGGGTGGCCCGCCACGACGGGCGGCAGGCGGTGTACCGGCACATGCCCTGCGCACTGCTGATCGCCGCCGGACTGGTCGGTGACGTGACCCTGGCGACGGTCATCGAGCAGCTCTGCCGGCAGACCGGAGGATGACCGTCCCGGCCGGAGTTCCGTCGGCCGCCGCCGCAGCGGTGGGCCAGCAGGCTACGTCGCCGGCTCCACGGTCCGCCGCGCGTGTCGGAGCCGGAAGTCGTCGGGGTTGCGTCGGCGCACCATCCGCTGGTAGCGGGGTGTCCGGTAGGGCCAGTTCGTGGAGACCCGTCCGCTGGCGTCCTTGAACCAGCTGGTGCAGCGGTCGCCCCACACCATCCCGTCGAGGGCGCTGTCGACCAAGCGGCGCCACTCGGCCATCCGTTCCGGACGGACGTCCCACGCGCCGGCGCGCTGGTCGCGCGACGCCACCACCGACTGGGCGATGTAGTCCGCCTGCGACTCGAGCGCGAGCACCACTGAGTTGTGCCCGAGGTTGGTGTGCGGGCCGTACATGAGGAACATGTTCGGAAAGCCGTCGACCATCATGCCGAGGTAGGCGTACGCCCCCTGCTTCCACCTGTCGCGCAGCCGGACCCCGTCGGCGCCGGTCACCTCGACGGAGGCGAGGAACTCGGTGCTGCGGAAGCCGGTGGCGTAGATGATGGTGTCGACGCGGCGCTCCCGTCCGTCGGCCGTGTGGATGCCGTCCGCGGTGATCCGGGTGATCGCGTCTCGGACGACATCGACGTGCGGTTTGCTCAGGGCCGGATAGTAGTCGCTGGCGAGCAGGAGCCGCTTGCACCCGATGGGGTAGTCGGGGGTGAGCTTTTCGCGCAGGATGGGGTCGCTGACCTGGTCGTGCAGGTGCTTACGGGTCGCGGCGGCGAGGACACCGGCGATGCGGTGCCGGCGCAGCGCCGAGAAGAGGACCAGCTCCGAGCGCCAGAACAGCATCGACCGGTACGCCTGGTGCAACCCGGGCAGCACGCGCAGCGCGGAGCGTAACGACGGGCGGAACTCCGGCGACGGTTTCGGCATGACGTACGCGGCCGACCGGTGGAACACGTGCAACTCGGCCACCTCGTCGACGATGCCGGGCACGATCTGTGCCGCGCTGGACCCGTTTCCGATGACCGCGACGCGTTGACCGGTCAGGTCCACCCGGGGGTCCCACTTCGCCGAGTGGAACGAGGTGCCCGCGAAGTCGTCCTGCCCGGGAATGGCCGGAACGTTGGGCAGGTGTAGCTGCCCGAGGGCGAAGACCGCCGCGTCGGCCTCGAAGCGCGTACCGTCGGTCGCGCTGAAGCTCCACGTGCAGGTGCCGTCGTCGTAGCTGGCGGACTCGATCTCCACGCCGGTGCGCATATGCGGCCGTAGGCCGTACCGGTCGGCGCAGCTTCGCAGGTAGTCGAGGATCTGCGGCTGGGCCGGGTAGCGCACCGACGCGTCGCGGTACGGCGCGAAGGAGTACGAGTAGAGGTGCGACGGGATGTCGCAGCTCGCACCCGGGTAGACGTTGTCGCGCCAGGTGCCGCCCAGGTCGTCACCCTTGTCGAGAATGAGGAACGAGTCGATCCCGCGCCGCTTCAGTTGGATGCCCACGGCCAGGCCCGCGAAGCCGGCGCCGACGACGATGACGGTGTGCCGTGACGGTCGATTGCCCTGCACTGGTGCGCCTCCTGGTGGTCGGCGGGGTCAGTTGACCCGGCGGTAGACCGACACGTGCCAAGGCGACTCACCGGTAAACTCCTGGCCCTCCCAGCCGCCCCACCGGCCTTCCGGCTTCAGGCCGGCCAGCCGAGCCATGAGGTCCAGCTCGCTGGGCCAGACGTAGCGGAACTGAAGGGGGTACTCCTGGACGCCGTCCTCCTTCTTGAGCCCGTAGCGCGGCCACATGCGTTGCGTCACCGGGTCGTGGTTGGCGACGCTCAGCAGCAGGCTGGTGCTCTCCTTGCGGGCGACCTCCATCGCCTGACCGCTGCTGCGGCCGGCTTCGAACCGGGCCACGTCGGGGACGAACGCCTGCACCACCAGGGCGCCCCCTCTGACCAGGTGCTCGGCCGCGTTGCGGAGACACTGCACCTGGTCCTCTTGGCTGGGCAGGCTCAGAAGGGTGTTGAAGACGATGTAGACGACGCCGAACTTCCGGTCGACACGCACGTCGGTGAAGTCACCCAGCACCCGCTCGATCTGCTGGCCGCCGGGCTTGCCCGCCAGCAGGTTCAGCATCTGCACCGAGGCGTCCACTCCGGTGACGGACAACCCCTTGGCGGCCAGCGGGAGCGCCACCCGGCCGGTGCCCACGCCGAGTTCGAGCAGGTCCCCGGCGCCGGTCTCGGCGGCCGTCTGCTTGGACAGGTCGGCGAGGAAGGTGACCGTCTGCTCGGTGTCGTCCTGCAGCTGTACCACCCAGTCGTCGTAGATCTCCGCCATGCGCTCGCCGTACGACTCTGGTCCGAATTCACTGTGATCAGTCATGGCCGACATTCAACTTTCGGTCAAGGGGTGGGAGCCAGACGCGGATAACCGGGTCGGCAGGGGTAGCCGACAGGTCACCTAGTGATCTGTCGGCGAATTGTCCGGCTGGGTCTCGGCGCTCAGCCGGGCGAAGAGTGGCACGGGAAGCCACCGACTCAGGGGTACCGGGTCGAGCGTGACCCGCGACGTGGCGGACGCGTCGGTGCCGATGAGGCGTGCCGCCTGTTCCATCTGCGCCGACCGGAAGTCGTAGATGAGCAGGCGACCGCCGGGCCGCAGCACCCGCAGCAGTTCGCTGACCGCCGCGATGAGGACCGGCCAGTGGTGCATGCTCAGGGTGGAGACCACCACCGCGAACGAGCCGTCCGGATAGGGCAGGGCGGTGGCGTCGGCCACGTCGACGGTGACCCGGTCGGTCAGGTCGGCCTCGGTGACCCGCTCCCGCGCGGCGGCGACCATCTGCGGTGAGACGTCCACCCCGGTGAGGCGCAGGTCGGACCGTCGGGACGCCACCGTCCGCAGCAGCCGTGCCGGCCCGGTGCCGACGTCCAGGACGGGGCCGGTGGCCACCTCGCACACGTCACGGGCCACCCGGTCGTAGAGCCCGGCGAGCATCCGACCGCTCAGGCGGTCGTAGGTTTCGGCATTCATCCCCATTCCACTGGGGTCCGCCGCCCCGTGCTGGTGGCGGCCGCCGAGCAGCCGCGTAGAGCGATGTACGAAGTCACGCAGCGTTGCCATTGGACACCTCGACTCACCTGCGGGCCCGGTGGATCCGGCCGTCTGCGGACAGTCTTGCAGTTCAGGCCAACATGAAGTAAAGGGGTGACTCGCGTGGGTGCCGTCCGGCCGGCCCGGTACCCAGGGCCGTCAGCGGATGGCCGAGAAGGACACCTGCATGCGTTCCGGCCCGCGCAGGATGACGTGCGGGCGGTACTCCAGCGACTCCTCTACCAGCTGCGCGTTCTCGAACCTGGTCACGAAGGCCTCGATCGCCACCTCCGCTTCGAGCCTCCCCAGATTCGCGCCGAGGCAGAAGTGCGGACCGGCGGAGAAGGAGAGGTGGTTAAGCCGGTTCTCTCCACGGCGGGTGATGTCGAAGCGCTCCGGGTCCTCGAACACGTCCGGGTCGCGATTCGCGGCGGCCGTGAGCAGCAGCAGGTCCATCCCCTCGGGCACCGTGAGGTCGTCGAAGGTCATCTCGGAGCCGGCCATCCGGTGCAACATCTGCACCGACGGCTCGTACCGCAGGATCTCGTCGACCGCGCCCGGGATGAGGCTGACGTCCTCGCGCAGCATCGCGAGCTGGTCGGGGTGGCGCAGCAGGGTCAGGATGGCGTGCGAGATGAGGTTGGCCGTGGTCTCGTGGCCGGCCATGACCAGCAGGGCCAGGGTCGCGAGCAGTTCCGTCTCGGTCAGCCGGTCACCCTCGGCCTCGGCGCGCACGAGCCGGGGCAGGAGGTGTTCCTCCGACCATTCGCCCTTGGCGATGAGATCGCGGAAGTACTGGTAGAACGCGGCGCGCGTCTCCACGTCCTCCCGGTCCACGTCCTCGTCCCGGTTGGCCGCCATCAGCGGATCCAGTGCCCGACCCAGGATCGACGACCACTGGCCGAACACCCGGTGGTCCTCCGGCGGTACCCCGAGCAGCTCGCAGATCACCTTCACCGGGACCGGATACGCGAAGACGCTCGGCACGTCGACCGGCGACCCGTGCGCCGCCACATCGCGGACCAGCTCGTCGACCACGGCGCGTACCCGGGGCTCCAGGTTGGTGACCATGCGCGGGGTGAACGCCTTGGAGACCAGCCCTCGGAGGCGGGTGTGATCGGGCGGGTCCAGGAAGGTCATGACCTCCCGCCGGGACTCGACGGCCTGGCTGCTCAGGATCTTCGACCGGCTCCGGTCGGCGCTGGCGGCGGGATGCCGCAGCACGCGCTCGACGTCCTGGTGCCGGGCGAGCACCATCAGGTTGCCGTTCATCGCCATGAAGGGGGACGCCTCGCGGATCTGGCGCAACGACGGGTAGGGGTTGGGTCGGGACTCAGGATCGAAGAACTTCATCAGGTGCAGTTCCGGCGCATCCGTGTCGTCGATTACCGTGTCAGTCATCCCCCCACTCTTGGAGATTCCCGCACGTCCGGACAGGGCCACCCGCGCTGACCGATCGGGTACCCCACGTTCGCGGCCTGAAGGGCGTTGCCGGTGACCGGCACGACCGCGCAGTGTTGCTGCTATGGATCTCACGGCGCTCAATCCAGCACAGCCTGAGCGAGGCTCCCCGTTCACGCCCTGGCAGACCTGGCGCGACGAGCAGGGACCGGCCGTGCTGGTCGCGGCGGCGATCCTCGCGGCGAACGCACGCAACGTCCAACCATGGTCATTCCGCGTGGCCCCCGACCGGATCGACCTCTTCGCCGACCTCACCCGACGCCAGGGCGCGCTCGATCCGTTCGACCGCGAGCTGGACGTCGGCCTCGGCTGCGCGCTGGAGAACATGGTCCTGGCGGCGCGGGCCAGCGGATGGTCGCCCGAAATCCAACTCCGTCCGGACCCGGACCAACCCGAACACGCCGCGACCATGCTGCTGCGCCCGGGGACGCCGGACGTCTCCGAACTGTACCAGGCGATACCCGCCAGGCACACCAACCGGGGGCCGTTCCGGAACGCGGCGCTCCCCGACGAACTGATCGCCGAGATCAGCGGCCTGGGCGCCGTCGACCTGCCGCGCACCGGAATCCGCTGGTTCACCACGGCGCAACAGCGCCGTCGTGTCGGCAACGCGCTGGTGGCGGCGACCGAGGCGGTCATCGAGGACGACGAGCAGTCCCGCGCCGGGCACGTCTGGTTCCGCGGCACCGACGCCGAGGTGCAACGCCACGCCGACGGGCTGACCACGGCGACGCAGGGAATGCACCCGCTGCTCGCCCGCATCGGCGGGTGGCTGCCCGCACCCTCCCGCCGGATGGCCGATCGCTTCTGGCTGCGCCAGACGAGAAAGGTGCACGTACCCACGGCGGCGGCGTTCGCGATCGTCACCGTGCCCGACGCCAGCGACGTCGTCGACCGGATCAACGGTGGCCGGCTGCTGCAGCGTATCCACCTCTTCGCCACCTCGCGCGGGCTGGCCGTTGGGCACCTCAACATGCTCACCGTGCGGGCCGACCGCGAGCGGCAGACCGGGGCGCCCGCGCGGTTCGGGCGGATCCTCGCCGACCTGGTCGACGACCCGGCTGCCCAGGCGCTAGTCACCTTCCGCATCGGATACCCCACGAGGCCGGCGGCGGCGAGCCCTCGTCGGCCGGTCGCCGCCGTTCTGCGCTGACGACGGACATCCGATCCGGACCATCCCCGCTTATCGGCAGGAGGACCACCCATGTACGACGCGATCGTGGTCGGCGCCCGGTGCGCCGGATCCACCACGGCCATGCTCCTCGCCCGAGCCGGCCACCGCGTGCTGCTGCTCGATCGCGCCACCTTCCCAAGCGACACCATGTCGACGCACTACGTCCACCAGCCCACGATCGCTCGGCTGGCCCGCTGGGGTCTCCTCGACGAGCTGCAGCAGAGTGGCTGTCCGCCGCTGGAGGTGGCCCGCTGGACGCTGTCCGGTTTCTCGGTGACCGGCTGCGCGCCGCCGGTCGACGGCATCCGCGCCGCCTACGGACCCCGTCGGTACGTGCTCGACACGATGTTGGTCAGGGCCGCCGGCGCGGCGGGCGCCGAGGTGCGCGAAGGGGTCAACGTCAACGGTCTGTTCTGGGAGGACGGGCGGGTTGTCGGCGTGATCGGTAGCAGCGACCGGGGCACCCCCTTCACCGAGCGGGCCCGCGTGGTGATCGGGGCGGACGGCATCGACTCCGTGGTGGCCCGCAGCGTCGAGGCGCCGATGTACGAGGAGGTGCCCACCCTCTGCTGCCTGTACTACACGTACTGGAGTGGGGTGCCCGCCGACTACGAGGTCTACGTCAACCAGCGGCGCGCCGTCGGGGTCGTACCCACCAACGACGGGCGCGTCATGGTCGGCATCCAGTGGCCGCGCGAGGAGTTCGAGGACGTCCGCAAGGACGTCGAGGGCAACTACTGGAAGGCGCTGGAGGTGGCCTCTCCCGCGTTTGCGGAGCGGCTGCGCGAGGGGCGTCGCGAGGAGCGGTTCGTCGGGACCGGCCGGCTGCCGAACTTCTTCCGGCAGGCCACCGGTCCGGGCTGGGCGCTCGTCGGTGACGCCGGATTCCACAAGGACCCCGTGGGGGCGTTCGGCATCAGCGACGCCGTCCGTCATGCCGACCTGCTCGCCGAGCACCTGATCCCGGCCCTGTCGCAGGACGGTCCGCTCGAACCGGCCCTCGAGCGGTTCGGCGTCCGCCGTGACGAGGACGCCATGCCCGAGTACTACTTCAACCTCCAGGCGGCCCGCCTCGAGCCCATGCCCGAGCTGCTCGACGTGCTGCGGGTCATCGAGGGCGACCAGGAGCAGGTCGACAGGTTCTTCGGGCTGATCGCCGGAATGTACACCTGGCAGGAGTTCTTCACCGACGACCTGATCGCCCGCACCGAGGCCGCGCGCGCCCGCTCCGGCGGCGACCAGCCGATCTGACCGCCGAGGTGCGTACGACCTGATTCCCCCGCCCGCGACATCGTGGGCGGGGGAAGGCGTTTGGGTGACCGCCCACCGCCACCGGCGGGCCGGCCGCCACGAGGTCGACTGACCGGTCCGGGTGGGGGTACGCCCAGGGCCCGTTGCACAAGAACTGGCCGGCCTGCGGCGGCCCCGAACGACGACACGCGGCGTCGCGGTTGCGTCCGGTGTCGTGTCCGGACGCAACCGCGTCTTGTTGGATCGCCGCCCGGGCTCCGCCTCGGCCCGACCGCCGTTGGAGAACAGGCTCTAGGCGGTGTCTTCAAAGGATCTTGGTGTCGGATGATGTAGCGCGTGGGTCGTCGCTACGAGTTGTCTGACGTCGAGTGGGAAGCCCTGTCGAGGTATCTGCCGTCGGCGGTGACGGGTGGTCGGCCGCGGGTCGATGACCGGCGGGTGCTCAACGGGATCGTGTGGAAGATCCGGGCCGGGGCGGCGTGGCGTGATGTGCCGGCCCGGTACGGGTCGTGGCAGTCGATCTATACGCGTTTCCGCAGGTGGGCGCTCGATGGCACGTTCGAGCGGATGCTCGCCGGGATCCAGGCCGACGCGGACGCCGCCGGGGACATCGACTGGCTGGTGTCGGTCGACTCGACCATCGTGCGAGCCCACCAGCATGCCGCCGGCGCTAAAGGGGGCGCGGAGAATCGGACGAACCACAAGATCACGCCCTCGGTCGAAGTCGAGGTGGACTGACCACCAAGATTCACCTCGCCTGCGACGGCCTCGGGCGGACCCTGGCCTTCGTGCTCTCCGGCGGCAACGTCAACGACTGCACCCGCTTCATCCACGTCATGGCCGCCATCCGTGTCGAGCGACCAGGTCCCGGCCGGCCCCGGGTCCGCCCGGACCACGTCATTGCCGACAAGGGCTACAGCTCCAAGGCCATCCGGGCGGCCCTGCGCCGGCGCGGCATCGGGCACACCATCCCTGAGCGCGCCGACCAGCAGGCCAACCGCCGCCGACGAGGCAACCGCGGCGGCCGGCCACCGGCCTTCGACAAGCAGCTCTACAAGCGGCGCAACGTCGTCGAACGCTGCTTCAACCGGCTCAAGCAGTGCCGCAGCGTCGCCACCCGATACGACAAGACCGCGACCTCGTACCAGGCCACCGTCACCATCGCCGCCCTACTCCAATGGTTGTGAACCTTTGAAGACACGGCCTAGCGCGGGTGGACCCGCAGCGGCAGCGTCGCCAGCCGGCGTTGCATGAACAACGGCATCCAGCTCAACTCGGTCAGCCCTGCCTCGAACTCGGCCCGCGTCGCGGCCAGCTCCTCCATGATCATGCTGCCCTGCTGCCTGGCGAGCACGGCGCCCACACAGAAGTGCAGCCCGTGCCCGAGGGCGAGGTGGCGGTAGCCGGGTCGCAGGATGTCGAAGCGGTGCGGGTCGGTGTAGACGGCCGGATCGCGGTTCGCGGCGGCCAGCAGGACGAGCACCCGTTGCCCGGCCGGGATGACGTGGTCGCCGACCACGAGGTCCTCCCGCGTCCACCGACCTCCGCCGGCGGTCGCCAGCTGGAGCGGGCTCTCGTACCGGAGCACCTCGTCCACCGTGTTGGCGGCCAGCTCCGGCCGCTCGCGCAGCAGGGTGAGCTGGTCCGGACGACGCAGGAAGCAGAGGAACGCGCTGGCGGCGAAGGCGACAAGCGTCTCGTGCCCCGAAATGAACGTCAGGATCGCGTTGGCGTGCAGCTCCGCACGGGAAATGACCCCCTCGGTCTCGGCCTGGACCAGGGCGGTGAAGAGGTCCTCGCCCGGGTCCCGGCGGCGACGCTCGGCCAGCCGGCCGAAGTAGTCGTCGAATGCCTGGAAGCCTTCCAGGGCCCGCTCGAGTGAGCCGGCCGCGGCCGGGATGTCCGCAGCCGGGGAGAGCGCCTGCCCCCACTCCTTGAGCAGCGGCAGGTCCGACCGGGGCACCCCGAGCAGGTCGCCGATCACCTGGAGGGAGACCGGGAAGGCGAGCTCGTCGACCACCTCCAGCCTGCCCGACCGCACCGCCCGGTCGAGGATCGTCCGGGCGGTGCGCCGAGCCTCGGCGAGCGCACCGGCGATCGCCGACGACGAGAACGCCCGCCGGGTCAAGTTCCGCAGCCGGGTGTGGTCCGGCGGGTCCTGGAACAGCAGGGTCTGCTGCATCGGGTGCAGTTCGGTCGGCACCATGGAGAGCAGCATCTCGGCCACCTCGGGTGGCGGTTGGACCCGCAGACCCGGCTCGGCCAGCACCGCTGTCGCGTCCGCGTGCGAGGCGACGAGGTACGAGTCGAGGTACTCCCAGTAGACGGGGCCTCCCATTTCGCGGATGCGGTCGTACTCGGGGTACGGATCCGCGCGGAAGACCGGGTTGTACGGGTCGAAATCATCGAGGACGGGCGGGGTCAGCTGCGACGTCGGGGTGCCGCTCACGGTCGTCTCCCTGGTTGCGGGTGGGGCTTCAACCGACCAGGTCGCCCTCGTCGGCGAAGGTGTCCTCCGGCAGCCGCCCGAGCATGTCCAGCAGGCTGTCGGGCGAGAAGAAGTCCTCCGGCGTCACGGTTCCGGCGATGACGCCGAAGAAGCGGTTCGCGTGCTCCGGCGACGTGGCGAGGACCTGGACGAGATGCTTGGTCATCGGGTCGAACTCGAAGCTCGCCGCCTCGCAGGTGAAGTCGTACATCATCGCCGACTCGGCGTTGCGCCGGCGCTCGTACTCCGACATCACCTGGTCCCATTCCTGGGCGCCGGTCAGTGTCGCGTGCAGTGCCGCGCTGAGCGCCTCGGCGTCCCGCCACGCGTCGCTGATGCCCTGGCCGGTCAGCGGATCCTTGTGGAAGCCGGCGTCACCGAGCAGCGCCCAACCGGGTCCGTACGGGCGGCGGTAGTAGTTCTGCAGCGCTGCCGTCCCCTGGAACCGCGACACCCGGGTGGCGCCGTCCAGCTCCCGGTCCAGGGCGGGAGCCGCGGCGCGGATCGCTCGGCGGTAGTGCCCCTCGATGTCGGTGCGGTAGGTCGCGGCGAACGAGTGCGGCCGGGCCGCCTGGATCAGGTAGGCGTCGTCGTGGGTGGGAATCACCCCGACCTGGGTGTCCTCGTGGATGAACACCTCGTTGCGGTTCCGGCGGTGCGCGGACAGCCCGTGCCAGTAGGTGTAGTAGACGACCGTGTAGGCGGGCCGCTCGTCGTAGCTCTCCGCGCCCACCGCGCGGGCCACCATCGAGTGCCGGCCGTCCGCGCCCACGACCACGGTGGCCCGGATCGTCTCGTCCGCCCCGCCCGCGCTCCGGCCGCGGACGCCGCAGACCTGGTCGCCGTCGAACAGCAGCTCCCGTACCGTGAACCCCTCGCGTACCTCGACACCCCGGTCGCGTGCCGCGCCGACCAGCAGCGCGTCGAGCACCGTGCGTCGCGGGGCGTACGCCATGTCGATGCCGTCGACCGGCGGCGCGAAACCGCTGACCAGCGTGTCATCGAACCACCAACGGGCCTCCCTGATCGGCGGACAGCCGCTCGCGGCGAGCTGGTCCAGCAGCCCCCAGCGCCGCAGTCGGGCGAGCCCGCTGGGCTGGACGTAGTGGGTCGACAGCCGATCGCTGGGGAAGTGGGACCGGTCCAGTACGAGCACCCGGTGCCCGCGTTGGGCCAGCAGCATCGCGAGCGGGGATCCAGCGCAGCGTCCCCCGATGACGATGACGTCGTACATCGTGCCTCCGCTCCGGTGCGTTCCGCCCGCCCCGGCGCCATCCACCGGAGTGCTGTCGGGTGCGTGCTGACCATTGGCAGCCAACCAGCGTCGGCAGAGGGGCGTGAACCCCGAAGAGGGGGGCCGATCGGGTGCCCTCTTCGGTGTCCCGGACCGTTCAGCACGGGGGGCGCGGAAGCACTGCCCTCTCGGCGCTGTGCCCCGCCCGCCGCTGATGGTGGTCTTCAGTAACCAGGGGTCGCCGACCCCGAACCGGAACCGAGCGGAAGGAGTTCCTCTTCGATGGCTATCGACACGACGAGGTTCGAGCGGATCAGGCAGGCGGCCGGTTCCCGGTCGGAGTCGGACGTCTTCGCCTTCGCCCAGGAGCACGAGGGCGGCGTCGGCGGGCTGCTCGACGAGGTCTTCGGCAACATGCCCGACGTGTTCCGCGCCGACCGGGCGAAGGGCCAGCAGGCGGACTTCCAGTATGTCATCAAGACGCCGGACGGCCCGCACGAGTACTTCGTCCGGATCCACGACGGCGTCTGCGAATCCGGTCGGGGGCAGGTGGAGTCTCCGCAGCTCACCACGACGGTGGAGCTTCCCACGTTCCTGCGGCTGGTGACCGGACGGATCAACGGCATGCAGGCGTTCCTGCGCGGCAAGGTCAAGCTCTCCGGCAACACGCTCTACGCGGCCAAATTCGAGCACTGGTTCGAACGTCCGTCCTGACGGGCGGCGGGCGGCGGTGTGTAGGAGGAGGGGTGATGGGTTCCTGGCCGGAGAGCGGACGGGTGGCGTTGGCGTCACCGCGTACGTTGCGCTTCGCGGACACGCCTGTCGGGCTGCTGGCCGGTGGCATACGTCCGACGTCGCCGCCCCTGCTCACGACGCCGCTGCTGCTCTGGGACCTCGCCACCCTCGTGCCCACGCCCGAACTGGACCGCGAAGTGCACCGTACGGCGCTGGCCCGGGAGCTCGGTCGGCCGGCGCCGAGGATTTTGTACCGCCCGGACCGGCGCACCGACCCGGTGGTGGCCGTCGACCTGCTGGATCGGTCGGGACGCGACGGTGAACGGGCCAGCAGCCTGCCCAGGCTTCTGGCAGCCCTCGCTCTCGTCCTGCGTCAACGGGGACTGCGCCCGGCGGACGTCGACGGGCCACCGGGTGTCGGACTCGAGACTGTCGAGCTGGTCTCGCGGCACTGTCCAGGGCTGAAGCAGGGGGTCGTGGCCGCCTCGGTGCGACCCAACGCGCTGCTCAAGCTCCGTGCGACGGGCCTCGACCGGCACCTGTCGGACGCTCGGGCCTACGGCTCGGACGACTGCCGGTGGGACGTCCTGATCGGGCTGGCTCTGGCCCGCTCGGGGACGGCGGCCGGTGTCGTGGTGGCCACCGGCGGCGCGGAACTCGGTGCCGCCGCACGTCGGGCCGGGGCGACGGTGGTGGCGGTCGCGCCCACCACCCCAGATGCCGGGCGCTGGGCGGATCTGGTCGTACCCGGGCCGTTCGACGTCGTCACCGCACTGCGGCCGATGGTCGCCCCCGGAAAACGCCGGCCCGTCCGGTGCTGACCGTGACCATGCCGAGCCACCCGACCTTTGAGGAGTGATGATGCAGCTGGGCCTGTCGTTGCCGACGGTCGGACCGCCCGGACGCCGTCGGTACCTGATCGACGTCGCCGAAGCGGCCGACGAACTCGGCTTCCACTCGCTCTGGATCAGCAGCCACGTGGCACTTCCGAAGCAGCGTGACGGCAGCTGTCTGTATCCCCGGGCGAAGACCGCCGACGCGTACAACTGGGGCGTCGCGTGGCTGGAGCCGCTCACGCTGATGGGCCTGGTGGCCGGGGTGACCGAGCGGATTAAGGTGGGCACCCACGTGCTCGCCCTGCCCTACCGCAACCCGGTCATCCTCGCCTCCGAGCTGGCCACCCTCGACCAGCTCTCGCTGGGCCGGATCATCCTGGGGGCCGGATTGGGCTGGATGGACGAGGAGTTCGCCATCGTCGGCGTACCCCGTCGCCAGCGGGGGGCTCGCACCGACGAGTACATCGAGGTGATGCGGACGCTGTGGCGCGGCAAGCGGCCGGTCTCCTTCCACGGACGTTTCGTCGACTTCGACGACATGTGGCTCGCGGCCCGCCCGCACAGCGAGGCCGGCCCGCCCGTCTTCGTCGGCGGGAACACCGAGCACGCGCTGCGTCGCGTCGCCCGGCTCGGCGAGGGCTGGCTGGCCCACGAGCTGTACCCGGACGAGATCTTGGCCGCTCGCGAGACGCTGGCCCGGTTGAGCCACGAGGCGGGACGGGACCCGGCGGAGATCATGGTGACGGTCCGTCGGGGCCTGGTGCCTCCGTTCCCGGTCATGGACTTCATGTCCGACCGGATCAGCATCACCGGATCGGCGGAGGAAGTCGCCGCCCAGTTCGACGCCTACCGCGACGCCGGTGTCTCGCTTCTGGTCCTGGATCTCTCCATGCGACCGGCAGAAATGATCAAAACGATGGAGTGGCTGGTCGAAGAGGTCGCCACTGTTCAGCCGGGGAACGACCTGTCGACCCCGTCAGGATCCAGGGAGGGAATGTGAGCACTTCACCGGAGATCGTCGGGGACAGCCGCCGCGATCAGCAGATCAAGGAGATCGTCTGCGACGTCCTCGAGATGGAACCCGCCGACGTGACCGACACCAGCCTGTTCAAGGAGGACCACGGCGCCGATTCTCTGCGCGCCATCGAGATCCTGGCGGCGCTGGAACGCGAGTTCGACATCACCATCGACCAGGCCGAGCTGAGCCGGATGGTCAACCTCAACGGAGTACGCGCCGTCGTCGCCGAGGCGGAAGCGAGCCGCTGATCCGAGCTGCCGGGGCACGAGTGGACGGGGAGGCCATGGAGAACCCTGAAGATCGCAGCGGACCCACCCAGGTGGTGGTGACCGGGCTGGGGGTCGTCAGCAGCATCGGCATCGGTGCGGCGGACTTCCTGGCCGGCCTGCGTAACGGCCGGACCGGTGCCAAGCCGATCACGGCCTTCGACACCGAGGGTTTCGCGTACGCCAACGGGTGTCAGATCGAGGACTTCGACGCCAGTCGGTGGTTGCGGCATACTCCGGCCGACAGTCTGGGCCGGGCGAGTCAGTTCTCGGTCGCGGCGGCCCGGATGGCGGTCGAGGACGCCGGTCTGCCCCTCGACGTGCTCCAGGGTAGGCGGGCGCTCGTCTCGGTGGGGACCACCGACGGGGAGTCCCACGACCTGGACCGGCTCACCGAGACCGAGGTGCGGGAGGGCTATCCACAGCTGGATCCCGTCGTCGCCGCCCGCGTGCCCGCGGTGCGCCTCTCCACGAGCATCGTGCGGGAACTGGACCTGAGTGACGTGGAGACTCTGACCATCCCCACCGCGTGTGCCGCCGGCAACTACGCGGTGGGACACGGCTACGACGCGATCCGCCTCGGTGACGCGGACGTCGCGCTGGTGGGCGGTGCGGACGCCCTCTGCCGCAAGACCTTCACCGGCTTCTACCGCCTGGGCACCATCGCTCCTGAAGCATGTCAGCCGTTCGACCGCAACCGGCGGGGCATCCTCACCGGGGAGGGCGCCGGCATCCTGCTGCTGGAGAGCTTGGAGTCGGCGCGGGCGCGGGGCGCCCGCATCTACGCCGAGGTACTCGGGTACGGCCTGAACTGCGACGCCCACCACCCGGTCGCCCCGGATCGGGACAGCATCGCGCGGTGCATGGAGCTGGCGCAGCACAACGCGGGGGTCAAGCCCGAGGAGATTGACTTCATCTCCGCCCACGGCACCGGCACCCGCGCCAACGACGTGACCGAGGCCGCGGCCATCCGGCGGGTCTTCGGTGACAGCCCTCCGCCCACCATCTCGGTCAAGGCGATGATCGGCCACACCATGGGCGCGGCGAGCGCCCTCGCCGCGGCCGCCTGCGCCCTGGCGATCTCGGAGAGCTTCATCCCGCCGACGGTGAACCACGTCGAGACCGACCCGGAGTGTGGCCTGGACTGCGTGCCCAACCAGGCCCGGGAAGCGGAATTGCGGGTGGTGCAGAACAACGCGCTCGCCTTCGGCGGCAACAACGCGGTGCTCATCCTCGGCCGTTGCCGACCGGACGCCGGAGTAGCGGCGTGAACGCGGGAGGTCGCAGGTGAGTGCACTGATCACGGGAATGGGCGCGGTAGCCGCGGTCGGCGACGACGTCCCCGCCATCTTCGACGCGCTCTGCGCCGGGCGGAGCGGAGTCGGCCCACTGCGCGGGTTCGACCCGACCCGCTTCAGGGCCCAGCACGCCTACGAGATCGACGACCGCCCACCGTCGGGGGAGGACCTGACGCTGCGGGCGACCCGATGGCTGGAACAGGCGGTGCAGCAGGCACTAACCGACGCCGGCCTCGACGACGACCTGTCGGACGTGCCGGTGCTGATCGGCACCACCCTGCGGGAGCTGCGCTCGGTCGAACTGTGCTGGCGGGACGACGTCCCCTTCGACCTACGGGACCTGCACTTCGGCACCGCCCTGCGCCGCCGCTTCGGCGCGACCCGGACCTACACCGTCGCCAACGCCTGCTCGGCGTCGCTCTACGCGCTGGGGTTGGCCGCCGACATGATCGACCTCGGTGAGGCCGACACCGTCGTGGTCGCCGGTGTGGACACCATCACCGAGAGCACCTACGGCATGCTCGACCGGGTCTACCCGCTCCCTCCCGAAGCGGTGCGCCCGTTCGACCGGGACCGTCGGGGCATGTTGCAGGGCGACGGCGCGGTGGCGGTCGTGCTGCGCCGCGAGGCCGACGGCCCGGGCGGCGGCCAGCGCCACGCCAGGGTCCGGGGCGTGGGGCTGAACTGCGACGCCTATCACCCGTCCGCCCCGGACGCGGAGAGCATCGCAACGGTCATCGCCGACGCCCACCGTCGGGCCGGCACCAAACCCGCCGAGATCGATCTGGTCATGCTTCACGGCACCGGTACCCCCCGCAACGACGAGGCGGAGGCGGAGGCGCTGCGGTCGGTCTTCGCCGACGACGTCCGATCCTGCCGGATGACCGCGATCAAGTCGATGACCGGGCACACCGCGGGCGCCTCCGGGCTGCACAGCCTCGTCGTCGCCGTCCGCGCGATGCGGGAGAGCCGGATACCGCCCGTCGTCGGCCTGGTCCGACCAATCGAGGAGGTCGCCGGGTTCGGACTGGTGGCCGACCGCGAACTGCGTGCGCCGGTACGCACCGCGCAGGTCCACTCCTTCGGATTCGGCGGCTTGAACGCCGTCGCCATCGTGGAGAAGGTGAGCTAGATGTCCGATCCCGTGGTGGTGACCGGCATCGGTACCGCCATCGCCGGTGTGGGTGGCGTCGGTGACCTGCTCGGCCCCGACCCGGTGCGCGGCGACGACGACCCGGCCGAGCGCATCACCGGTCGCGGACATCGCTACAAGGACCGTGCGACCCGGCTCGGGCTCGTCGCCGGCGAGGCCGCGCTCCGCGACGCCGGACTGCCGTCCGATCGGGCAATACCGCCGCAGCTCAGCACCGGCGTCGTGGTCAGCTCGAACCTGGGAAACGTGGACACTGTCTGCGACACCGTGCGGACCATCGCGGACGAGACGTACCTCGCCACCAGTCCGATGCTGCTGCCCAACACGGCCAGCAATGTCATCGCGTCCTGGCTGGCGATCACCTACGGCCTGCGCGGGGTCAACCTGACCTTCTGCAACGGCCCCACCTCCGGGCTGGACGCCGTCCACTGGGCGCGCACGATGATCCGCTCCGGGCGCGTCGAGCGGATGCTGGTGGTCGGGGTCGAGCCGGTGACCGAGCCGGTGCGCCGGCTGGCCGCGGCGGATCGCGGGGACGCCGTCGGACCCGGGCCGTCCGGATCGGCCCTGCTCTTCGACGGCGCGGTCGGGCTGGTCGTGGAGGACGCCCGTGTCGCGGCCGCCCGGCAGGCCCGCGTCCTCGCTACCGTCGACCGGTACGCCCGTGCCGGCTCCCACGACGAGGCGACCCGCGCGGTGTGCCCGCCAGACGCGCGGTTGGGACTGTGGTGTCCGCCGGAGCAACCCGACGGCCTGCCCCACAACCCGGGCACGCTGCCGTCGGCGGTACTTGCCGCGGCGCGGCTGGACCTGACCGCCGTGCTCGGGCGCAGCTCCGGCGCCCTCGGCGTCCTGCAGTGCGCGGCCGGCGCGGCCTGGCTGGCGGACGGGACACCCGGATCGGTTCTGGCCACCGCCGGCGTCGGTGCGCCCACCACCGCCCCCGGCCGCTTCGACGACGCCACGTCCGCCCTGGTCCTCACCGCCGGAGCTTTCCGATGACCGTCCCGCGGTGGCCCGGCGATCCGGCGATGGCGCCCGTGTCCGGGCCGGTGGCCACAGCCCGGCAACCGGTCCGCGTGCACCGGATGCGGCCCGCACGGGGCCTCTCGTGTCAGCGGGTGCTGCTGCTCAACGGCCTCGCCGGCAGCCCGACGATCTGGCGACCGTTCGCCCAGCGGGTGCCCGCCGAGATCGAACTGTGGGGCGCCGAGCTGCCCTGGGCATCCGGGGGAGACCCACGCTGGCAGGCCGCCGGCGGCACCACGACCGACGTGGTGGCCGAGGCGCTCGCCGGGGTGCCGCGTGGCGCGGACGTGGTCATCGCCCACTCGTTCGCCGCGAACGCGCTGCTGGAGCTGCTCTGCCGACGGGTACCGGACCGGTTGCAGGCGGTCGTTCTGGTCTCACCGTTCTACCGGGCCACACCAGACCGCTTCGACTGGTCGGACATCAGCTTCTACCTCAACAACTTCCACCGCATCCTCGCCGAAGGGATCCGGGTCTCCGCCGCCCAACCTCCGGCCGACGAGGTGGTGGAGCGGATGGCCCTGCGGCTTCGGGAAAGGATCGGCCCGTACGGGTGGATGCGGTTCTTCGACGCCTACCTGCGTACCCCGTTCCTGGATCTGACCGGGGTGCTGGTCCCGGTCCTGGTGATCGGCGGCCGGCGGGACATCGCCGTGCCCATCGAGGACGTCGAGGCGCTGGCCCAGGCCCTACCGGCGGGCCGGCTCGCCCGGGTCGCCGCGAGCGGCCATTTCGCCATGGCGGAACACCCGCCCTGGTTCACCTCCGTCGTCCAGGACTTCCTCGCGGTGAACGCGCCGCCGTCCCCCCTGCCCATCGTCGACGTACCCCTGGAGTTGCTGTGACCACGACGCACATCGCCGGACCGAACCTCGCCGCTGTACTGCGCGAGCGGACACGGACGCGGCTGCGACCCCGGTACGAAGGGGCCAACATCTGTACCTGGATCGGCTTCAAGCACGTCAACTACCTGGTCGAGGAGGCGGTGCTGGAGCATCTGCGCAGCGGTGGGTTGGCACCCGGCGAGCTCTACGAGCGGTACGGCCTCGGCGTGGATCTCGTCGACCTGGACACCCGCGTGCTGCACGCCTTCCACATCGACGACGTGGTGCTGGCGGATGTGACCCCGCTCGACCCGGTCGACGGTGAACTTGCCTTCTCCGTCGTCCTGCACGTGGACGGCGACGAGCCGATCCGGGCGGCCACCGCGCGGGTCCGGGTCGTGCTCCGCCGCGACAGCGGCGACACGCCCGAGGCGCCGCCGGAGCTGCGACCGATCACCACGCCGGCGATCCGTCGAACCGAACGGAAATTCGCGACCGCGCCGGGCGGCAACGAGTTCCACTGGAGCTGGCGCATCCCGTACTTCTACTGCCACTTCACCGAGCGGCTGCAGATGTCGGGTTACCTGCGGCTGATGGAGGAGGCCGTGGACCTCTTCCTCGAGCAGCGCGGCATCTCGATCCGGACGCTGCTCGACGAGCAGGACTGGATTCCCGTCGTGCCCCGCTCGCGCGTCACCATCCTCGACGAGGTCCGCATGGAGCAGGAACTCGACCTCGTCTTCACCGTGCAGAACGTCTTCAAGGGCCTCACCTACGACGCCCGACTCGACTGGTACGTCCAGGACCAACACGGCCGGCGACTCGTCGCGGTGGGACACATCACCCACGGGTACGCCCTGATCGAGAACCGACGGGACTGGCACCTGGTCGAGTTCGACGAGCGCATGCTGAACGCACTGTCATCGCCGCCCGCCGGGGCCACCGCCGTGCGGGATCGGGGCCGTACGGCCACCGGGGAGCCACGGGGATGAGCGATGTCGTCATCACCGGCGTGGGCGCCGTCACCTGCCACGGTGTCGGCTCCGCGGCGCTGTGGCAGGCCATGTGTCGGGCGCCAGTTCGCCTGCCGGACCGGCTCCCCGACCCGTACGCTCCGGGCCAGCATCCGTACATGTACCTCGCGCCGACCGACTCGCTGCCGCCGGCGCCCGGTGTGGCGTCCGGGCTTGCCGTCGCGGCGGCGACGGAGGCTCTGGCCGACGCGGGCCTGCCCGCCGGTACCCGGCCCCCCACGCCGCTCAATGTCGTCGTCGGCACCTGCATGGGGGAGACGGGCCGGGAGGAGCAGACGCGCGCGGCCGGCGGCACTCCGGGTCCGGAACCGATCTTCTCGGTGGCGGCTTATCTCGGCGACCGGTTGAGGGCCACCGGCGCCAACACCAGCGTCAGCAACGCCTGCTCCGCCAGTGGCTACGCGTTGGGCATCGCGGCGGACATGATCCGGGTCGGCGAGGCGGACCTGGTGCTCGCCGGTGGCGCCGACGCGTACTCCCGGGTCGCGGTCGGGTGTTTCGACCGGATGCGGGCGGCGGACCCGGTCCGGTGCCGGCCCTTCGACCGGAACCGCCGGGGCACGGTCTTCGGCGAGGGCGCCGCCATGCTGGTGCTGGAGTCGGCCGAGCACGCCGCGGCCCGCGACGCCGTGCCGCTGGCGACGCTCGGCCGCTCGGGGTGGAGCTGCGACGCCTACCACCCGACCGCCCCGGAACCGAGCGCCGAACAGATCGTTCGCGCGATGCGCGAGGCGCTGGACAGCGACGCGCCCAACGACGCCGGTGTGACCGGGGGACGGCTCGGGTGCGTCATCCCGCACGGCACCGGGACCCAGCTCAACGACGTGGTCGAGAGTCAGGCGCTGCGACAGCTGCTCGGCGCGGCGACGCTGGACGTGCCGCTGTACAGCCTCAAGGCCCTGATCGGGCACACCGGTGGCGCCGCCGCCGCGCTGGCCGCCGTCGCCGCGACGCTGATCCTGCGCCACGGCACCGTGCCGTCCAACGTGCCACTGGACGACCAGGACCCGGAGTGCAAGGTGTTCCTGCCGCACACCCCCGCACCGCTGGCCGCCCGACGACTCCTGGTCAACGCGTACGCGTTCGGCGGGAACAACACGTCCTTCGTGATCGAGTCCGGGGCGTCGGCATGAACCCCGTCGGCTGGATCGCCGTCACCGGCGTCGGCGTGGTCACCCCGGGAGGTGACGATCCGCTGACGGCCCGGCCCGACGATCCCGCCCCGGGTCCCTGGTTCGACACGAACTCCGAACTCGGGCGCCGCGGCTACCGCTACCTGCCGCCGGCGGCGCAGTACCTGCTGGCGGCGGCGCGACGTGCCGTACCCGACGTGGTCGGGCTCACGGATGTGCCCGCCGCCCGGCGGGCCGCGGCGGTGGGTTCCAACAACGGCGCTGCTGCGCTTCTCGCCGGGATGGACCACACCCTGGTCGAGCAGGGCGCCGAAGCGTTGAGCCCGGCCACGGCGCCGCTCTTCGCGGTCAACGTCCTCGCCAGTCGGCTGTGCGCGGAGCACGGTCTCAAGGGGTTCAGCCTGACGCTCACCTCGCCGCTGGTCGCCGGTCTCGAGGCGGTGGAGGTGGGCGGGCGGGCACTCGCGGTCGGACGGGCCGACGTGGTGCTCGCCGCGGCCACCGAGGAGCGGCTGTCCGACGACGCGCCCCGGGTCGGCCAGAGTGAGCAGGGCGCCGTGGTGCTCGTCCTGCAACAGGTCGCCTCCGGTTCCCCCGCCCCGCCCGGCACCGTCGGTGGCTGCCGCGTCCGGACCGGGTTCGTGCCCCCGGACCTCGTCCGCGAGTCGGGTGGCGCGCCCGAGATCGGCCGCCGGATCACCTCGCTGGTCGAGGCGGTCACCGGAGCCGAACGACCGGACCTGCCCGTGCATCTCGTCGGCGACGGCTCGGCCGTGGCCGGGGCCGTGGTGACGGCGGTGGGACGGGACAGCGTCAGCAGTGTGCAGCCGTCCGGCGCCGGGTGCGTCGCGCCGATGCTACGGCTGGCGCGTCAGCTGTGCGACAGGCCGCGCGGTGACGGCGACGGGCGGTCGTTGCTGCTGGCCGCCGACGAGGGGGGAAACCTCGCCGCCGCCTACGTCCGGCCCGGTCCGGATGCCTTTCACGAGCTGAGGGAGTGACATGTTGATCCCGTTGGGCGGTAGCTGGTCGATGATTCTCGGCGCGTCCAGCGGCATGGGACGGGCCGCCGCCCTGGCCCTGTCGCGCGCCGGCAGCAACATCATCGGCGTCCACTTCGATCACGGTCCCGCGGCCGACTCCGTGGCGGCCCTGGTCAAGGAGATCGAGGGGTACGGGGTCCAGGCGCGGTTCTGGAACATGAACGCCGCGAGCGTCCGCACCCGGGCCGAGGTGGTTCCGATGGTCGCCGAGCTGACCGACGGGGCGGGGCCACGTGTCGTCATGCACTCGCTGGCTTTCGGCTCCCTCGTGCCCTACCTGCCGCGGACCGGCCACGGATCGACGCTGGCCCAGCGCCAGCTGGAGATGACTGTCGACGTGATGGCGCACAGCCTCGTCTACTGGGTGCAGGACCTGGTGGCGGCGGGGCTGCTGCGCAGGGGCGCGAAGATCTTCGCGATGACCAGTGCCGGTGTCGTGCAGGCGCTGCCGAGCTACGGCGCGGTGTCGGCGGCGAAGGCGGCGCTGGAGTCGCACGTCCGGCAACTCGCCTGCGAGCTGGCGCCGCGCGGGGTCGCGGTCAACGCGCTGCGCGCCGGCGTCACGGTGACGCCCTCTCTGCGGCGGATCCCGGAGCACGCCGAGTTCGTGGCCCGGGCCGGCAGGGGCAATCCGCACGGCCGGCTGACCGAGCCGGAGGACGTGGCCGAGACCGTGGTGCTGCTGTCCGGAACGGATTCGTCCTGGCTGACCGGCAACACGATCGGCGTGGACGGCGGCGAGCTCCTCGCCGCGGGCGACGCGTGGGAGTTGGGCGACGACACGGCCGCGAACGGCGCGACGAGCGTCACCGCTGTGGCGGTCGACCGGTGATCGGGCGGCCACATCGATCGGGCGAGAGGAGACGATCATGAGCAGGCAGGCGGGAGTCGACGACCGACTCGTGTTGACCGATTGGGCCGCGCTGTCACCCTGGGGTGTCGGTGCGGAGAGCCTGGCGACGGGGATCAGGTCCGGTGGGACGGCTGTGGCCGAGCTGGACCCGACCGGCTGGCAGACGCCGTACCGGCAGGGCGCGCTGATCACGGACCTGGACCTGCCCGGTCTGCTGGGCAACAAGGGCATCCGGTCGATGGACCGGGCGACCGGCATCGCCGTGGCGACCGTCGGGCTGCTGCTGGCCAAACATCCCATCGACCGGTTGGCGGAGACCCGCTCCGACGTCGGGCTCGTACTCGGCACGACCTCGGGCAGCGTGCAAAGCATGATGCGCTTCACCCGTGACTCGCTGACCGGGGCGAAGCCGTACCACGTCGATCCGGCGCGCTTCCCGAACACGGTGATGAACCGCGCGGCAGGGCAGTGCGCCATCTGGCACGGACTGAAGGGTCCGAACACGACTGTGGCCGGCGGCGCGGTCACCGGGCTGCTGGCCCTGAGCTACGCGATGCGGCTGCAACGCGGGGGTCACTGCGCCGTCGTCGTGTGTGGCGCGGTCGAGGAGTTCTCCGAACAGCGTGCCTGGCTGGAGTGGCATGCCCGCGGCGAGGGCGTCGATCCGGCGCCGCTTGGTGAGGGCGCGGTGGTCTTCCTCACCGAGTGGGAGAGTTCAGCCACCGCGCGCGGTCGGGAGCCGGTCGCGGATCTGCTGGCCACGGAGTTCGGCGCGTTCACGGACCCGGAGTCGGCGCGTTTCGCGTTGGGGCGCTGCGTCAACCGGGCACTGCGTCGCGCGGGCGTACACGCCGAAGATGTCGAGCTCGTCGTGCCCGCCGCTCCGGCCGGCCCGCTCGGCGAGGCCGAGCAGTGGGCGCTCGACGACGCGTTCAGCGGCAACCGGGTGGTCCGGTTGCGCCACCGAGAGCTGCTCGGAGACGCCGCCTCGGTGTCGGCGAACGTCCAGATCGCGGTGGCGTTGGTGGCGGACGTACCGGGTCCGGCTGCCGGGCGTCTGGCGCTCGTCACGTCCGTCGACCGCGAGGGCATCGCCGGCTGCCTGTTGATGAGACTGCGTGACAACCGGCAGAGGGTCGGACAGCCGCCGGCGGATGCCGGGGCGCCGACTGGAGGAAGGGAGACCCAGAGATGACGGAGAACGGCACCGGCCTGGTCGACAAGGAGGATCTGCGGGAGACCCTGGCGGAGATCCTCGACATCGACTCCGACGAGATCACCGACGACGCAAACTTCGTCGACGACCTCGGGGTCGACTCGCTGATGGCGCTGGAGATCACCGTACAACTGGAGAAGAAGTACGGCGTCCGGATGCAGGAGGACGAACTCGTCGAGGTGACGAGCCTGAACAAGACCTGTCGACTGTTGACGGAGAAGCTGGGCGGGCGGCCGTGACCGCCGGGCTTCGGACACCACCGCAAACCGTGGTGCCCACGCTGCCTCCGAGCCGCCTGGGGCTTACTCCCACCGCGGTACGCGGCGCCGACGACCGCCTCTGGTTCAGCGTCGAGGTCCCGGCCGACCTGCCCCTGCTGGACGGGCACTTCCCCGGGCTGCCGATCGTGCCGGGCGTCTGCCTGATCGACGTGTTGCAACGGGTGGTCGCCGCGGCCGTCGCCGACGCTTACGCGTCCCGACTGTCGCACATCCATCGCTGCCGGTTCCTATCCCCGGTCTGGCCCGGCGATCGGCTGGACTACGAGCTGACCCTCGCCCCGGACGAGGGAGGGCTCAACTGCCACGCCGTGGTGCGGGGCCCGGGTGGGCCGGTCGCCGAGATCCGGTTGCGCTACGAGGAGGACGAATGACGGCAAGCGTGGTGGCGGAGGCGACCGAGGTGACGCGCGTCATCCCGCACCGCTTTCCCGTCCTGCTGGTCGACCAGGTTACCGAGATGGTGGTGGGACGCACCCTCTCGGCACGCAAGGCCGTGAGCGCCAACGAGCCCTGCTACCGCCACTTCGGGCCGGACCAGCCCGCCAGCGAGCTGGACTATCCGTCGATGCTGCTGGTCGAGTCCTGGGGCCAGGCGGCCGTGTTGCTCGCGGCCTGGGACCACCCGACGTCGGACGTGCGGTCCGGACGGATCGATCTGGCCGGCGCCATCGAACGGGTGCGGTTCCTGCGCCCAGTGCGGCCGGGCAGCGTACTGGAGCACCGGGTGCGGATGGTCCGTGCCGTCGGCGACACGGCGATCCTGGCCGGCGAAACCCTGGTCGACGGCGAGACGGTGCTGGAGATCGGCCACTTCGTCGTGGCGCTGCGGCCGGTGGCCGAGCTGACCCCCGCCGTCGTGGCGTCACCCAGGACCGATGAGGGGACGCCGACATGACCACGCAGGAACGCCCCGTCGCGCTGGTCAGCGGGGGGTCGCGGGGCATCGGGAGCGCGGTAGTGCGCCGGCTGGCGGCCGACGGGTTCGACGTCGCCTTCTGCTACCGGCGGCGGCGCGAGACCGCCGAGGAACTGGCCAAGGCAGCCGAGGAGGGCGGGGCGCGGATCTTCAGGGCGCAGGTCGACGTGGCCGACGGCGACGCGGTGCGCGAGTTCGTGGCGGGTGCGGAGAACGAGTTGGGGCCCCTGGCGGCGGTGGTCACCTCCGCCGGCATCGTTCGGGACCGGCCGCTGGTCATGATGTCCGACGAGGAGTGGCGGGAGGTTCGCCAGGTCAATCTCGACGGCACCTACCATGTCTGCCGCGCGGCCATCTTCTCGATGATGAAGCGGCGCAGTGGCCGGATCGTCACGCTGTCCTCGGTCGCCGGCGTCTACGGCAATGCCACGCAGGCGAACTACGCCGCGTCCAAGGCAGGGATCATCGGCTTCACCCGTTCGATCGCCAAGGAGGTGGGGCGGTACGGCATCCGGGCGAACGTGGTGGCGCCGGGGTTCATTGAGACCGACATGACCACGGACCTGCCGGAGAAGGTGCGTTCGGAGATGCGGGGACAAATCCCTCTAGGCCGTTTCGGCCAGCCGGAGGACGTCGCCGACCTTGTCTCCTTCCTCGTCTCCGACCAGGCCCGCTACATCACCGGCCAGGTGTTCCAGGTCGATGGTGGAATCACCGTCTGACCGGCTTATCCTCGAATGGAGGGGACTATGCCGCAGCAACCGGGTACCCGCCCGCGCCAGGCGACGTTCTTCTTCTCGTTCCGCAGTCCGTACTCATGGCTGACCTATCTCGACCTGCGCGACCGGTACGCCGACGTCGCCGACGCGGTGCATTGGTTGCCGTTCTGGGAGCCGGACGAGTGGACGACCCGCCTCATAGCGGATCAGGGCGGGCGGTTCGACTACTCGCCGATGTCGCGGGCCAAGCACCTCTACATCCTGCGCGACATCCGACGGCTCAGCCGGGAGCGGGACCTGGAGATGACGTGGCCGGTGGACCGCGATCCGCACTGGGAGGTTTCCCACCTGCCGTTCTTCGCGGCGGAACGGCAGGGTGTCGCCCGCCGTTATGTCGACCGCGTGTACCAGGCTCGCTGGCAGGAGGGGCGGGACATCTCCGACCCCGCCACCATCGTCGCCATTGGTGACGAGATCGGGCTTCCGGGCACCGCCGACGTCGTCGACGATCCGGTGGTTCGCAAGGAGGGCGCGGCGGCGCTGGCGGCGGCCGGCCGGGTCGGCGCCTTCGGGGTGCCGTTCTTCGTGGTCGACCGCGATGCCTTCTGGGGCCTGGACCGGCTGCCCCTAGCCGTCGCGGCTCTCCGCGGGTCGGTTCCGCGGCCGGCGGACGACCAGGTCCCCGACGAGGCGACGGTGGGGATGGCCAGCGGTGTCGCGTCCACCGACGGCGGCCACGCGGGAGGGTGCGGCTGACCTCGGCGGCTCTGGGACGTCAGGCGCGGACGATGCTCGTGCCGTCGACCTCGATGGGGATCTCCGTCAGGCCGTGGTGTCGGGGCCGACAGCCGGACTTGTCCCGGCGCGAGCGGCCGCGCGCGCAGTCCGAGGGCTGAGGCAGGTCCGCCCATACCTCGTCCGGCCCACGCCGAGGCACAGGTGTACTGCGGCGCTCCGCCATCGGGGCTTTCCAGCGCGGTCAACGCTTCCAGCGTTGCCGTAGCGGAGCGATGAGCATCGGGGTGCGGCACGAGCGTCTCAGTGACCCCGTCAGCCAAACAATCGTAGATCTCGCCGTAGTCGACCGTCGATCCTGGACCGCTGGTCCCAACAGGATGACAGGGACGGTTCGACGTCGGCATCGGTGCCGGGAAGCGCGTGCTCGGCAGCTTCCCGGCCCCACCGGGCCGCTCAACTGCCACGCAGCAGATCGTCCCTTGTTGAGCATCCGTCCCATTGCCGCGGCCGGATTCAAGAACAGCGGACGATCAGCCGCACGGACAGGGCCGCCGTCCAGCCCGTACAAGTCCGTACAGGTCGCCGTACGGGCTGGACAGAGGGAAAGCCCGACGTGCTGCTACACAAGCAGCGGATTTAACCGGGCTTCGTTTCGCGGGACCTGGGTCGCCGGCCCGGAACCGACCGGGCATGATTTTCTACACACCGAACCCGCCGGGCGCTTCGTCCCGTGCGGGAAGCTGTACGATACCCAGCTCATCTGGCCTGACGAAGGCTTGACTGCGCCCGCTTAGGAGACCCCTTGCACTGCACGAAATGCGGGATCGAACTCGAACATCCCGGCCAAGGCCACATGTGCCGGTCCCCGACGCCGCCGCCCGCGCCAGAGACGGCAAGTTGGGACGTCGCGGCCTGGTTCGTCGTCGGGTTCGCCCTCCTTAATGTGCTAGGCCGTGTCTTCAAAGGTTCACAACCATTGGAGTAGGGCGGCGATGGTGACGGTGGCCTGGTACGAGGTCGCGGTCTTGTCGTATCGGGTGGCGACGCTGCGGCACTGCTTGAGCCGGTTGAAGCAGCGTTCGACGACGTTGCGCCGCTTGTAGAGCTGCTTGTCGAAGGCCGGTGGCCGGCCGCCGCGGTTGCCTCGTCGGCGGCGGTTGGCCTGCTGGTCGGCGCGCTCAGGGATGGTGTGCCCGATGCCGCGCCGGCGCAGGGCCGCCCGGATGGCCTTGGAGCTGTAGCCCTTGTCGGCAATGACGTGGTCCGGGCGGACCCGGGGCCGGCCGGGACCTGGTCGCTCGACACGGATGGCGGCCATGACGTGGATGAAGCGGGTGCAGTCGTTGACGTTGCCGCCGGAGAGCACGAAGGCCAGGGTCCGCCCGAGGCCGTCGCAGGCGAGGTGAATCTTGGTGGTCAGTCCACCTCGACTTCGACCGAGGGCGTGATCTTGTGGTTCGTCCGATTCTCCGCGCCCCCTTTAGCGCCGGCGGCATGCTGGTGGGCTCGCACGATGGTCGAGTCGACCGACACCAGCCAGTCGATGTCCCCGGCGGCGTCCGCGTCGGCCTGGATCCCGGCGAGCATCCGCTCGAACGTGCCATCGAGCGCCCACCTGCGGAAACGCGTATAGATCGACTGCCACGACCCGTACCGGGCCGGCACATCACGCCACGCCGCCCCGGCCCGGATCTTCCACACGATCCCGTTGAGCACCCGCCGGTCATCGACCCGCGGCCGACCACCCGTCACCGCCGACGGCAGATACCTCGACAGGGCTTCCCACTCGACGTCAGACAACTCGTAGCGACGACCCACGCGCTACATCATCCGACACCAAGATCCTTTGAAGACACCGCCTAGGTGTCCTGCGGACGCGGTTCGGTGGTGGCGCGGTGGTAGCGGCCGGCGAGCGTACGCACGAGTTCGACGAGTTCCGCGGGTTCCGTCACGGTGAAGTCGACGCCGAGCAGGCCGAGGTGGACGGCGAGCGCCTCGATGCTGTCCGCGCCGGTGTCCAGCAGACAGTGGGTGTCGTCGACCGGAGTGATGGCGCCGATGGCGGCGTTGATTTGCTCGATGAGCTGTTCGGCCGGTGCGTGTACGACGACTTGGGCCCGGTACCGCCATGCGGCCGACGACACGCCCCGGCGTACCTGGTCGACGGCTTCCTCGGGGAGATCGCGGGGGATGAATCGGGGGCCCGTCGGGGTACGTGGGTGGAGCCGGTCCACCCGGAACGTTCGCCAGTCGGCCCGCTCGACGTCGAACCCGACGAGATACCACCGTCGTCCCCAGTTGACCAGCCGGTACGGTTCCACCTCGCGCCGGCTCTCGGAGCCGTCGTGGCTTCGGTAGCCGAATCGCAGGCGCTCGTGGTCCCGGCAGGCTGCGGCGAGGACACTCAGCCTGTCCGCGTCCACCCGCGGGCCAAGGTCGTCCCGCGGCACCACGACGGCGTACCGCTTGAGGGCGTCAACGCGACGCTGGAGTCGCGTCGGTAGCACCTGCTCCAGCTTGGCCAGCGCGCGCAACGAGGTCTCCTCGACCCCGGTGATCGTGCCCCCGGCGGCAGTGCGCAGCCCGATCGCCACCGCGACCGCTTCCTCGTCGTCGAGCAGCAGCGGCGGCAGCTTGGCCCCGGCGCCGAGTCGGTAGCCGCCCACCGCGCCCCGGCTGCCGTGCACCGGATAGCCGAGGTTCCGCAGGCGGTCCACGTCGTTGCGAACGGTCCGGGTGCTGACCGACAGCCGTTCGGCCAGTTCGGCGCCGGTCCACTCGCGGGGTGTCTGGAGTAGCGAGAGCAGGCGCAGCAGCCGCGCCGCGGTTTCCAACATTCTTCGCAGTATGCCAGTTTATTAGGAACGAACCTTGCCTAATCTCCTCCTACGCTGATGACCATGACGAACGACAGCACGATCGCACCGTTCCGGATCGACATCCCCCAGGCCGAGCTCGACGATCTCCAGCAGCGGCTGGCCCACACTCGGTGGGCGGAGGAACTGCCCGCGGACGAGTCGGCGCCGGCTGGTCCGGTGCCGCCCGGTTGGGAGTACGGCGTCCCGGTGGGCTACGTGAGGCAGCTGGTCGAGCGGTGGCGCACCGGGTACGACTGGCGGGCCTGGGAGGCGAGGCTGAACGCGTACCCGCAGTTCACCACCGAGATCGACGGCCAGAACATCCACTTCCTGCACGTGCGGTCGCCGGAGCCGGACGCGACGCCGCTGATACTGACCCACGGTTGGCCGACCTCGGTGGTCGAGTGGCTGGATGTGATCGGCCCGCTCACCGAGCCACGAACGCACGGCGGCGACCCAGCGGACGCGTTCCACCTGGTCATCCCGTCGGTGCCGGGTTTCGGCTTCTCCGGGCCGACCCGGGAGCGCGGCTGGGACCGGTACCGGGTGGCCCGGGCCTGGGCCGAGCTGATGCAGCGGCTCGGCTACGACCGGTACGGCGCGGCCGGCAACGACGGCGGATCGCTGATCTCGCCCGAGGTGGGCCGGGTCGACCCCGAGCACGTCTGCGGCGTGCACGTGACACAGGTCTTCTCGTTCCCGTCGGGCGACCCCGCCGAACTGGCCGGCCTCTCCGAGGAGGAGCGCGGCAAGCTCGCGTTCGCCGAGTGGTTCACCCAGAACCGGGGCGCGTACGACAAGCTCCAGTCCACCGAGCCGCAGAATCTGGCGCACGCCCTGGCCGACTCCCCGGCCGGCCTGCTGGGCTGGCACGCGCAGCTGCTCGGCGCTTCGCTCGACCCGGACTACGTACTCACCAACGTGATGATCTACTGGCTGACCAACACAGCCGCCTCAGCCGCCCGGTTCTACTACGAGGACGCGGCGGCGGCCCCCGTACAGCAGAAGTCGAACGGCCGGGGCACCACCGTGCCGAAACCGACCACCGTGCCCCTCGGCCTGGCCAACTTCGCCTGGGACTACCAGTCGATCCGGACGTTCGCCGATCGCGACCACGAAAACATCGTCTCCTGGAACGTCTACGACCGGGGCAGCCACTTCGCCGCCCACGACGCGCCCGATCTGCTCGTCCACGACATCCAGCAGTTCTTCCGCAAGGTTCGCTGATCCGCCGCCGGTTGTAGGCGGACCCCATCAGACCCCCAGTCTTCACACGAAGGGAAACCCTCATGTATCTCGTCATTGGTGCCACGGCTCAGTTCGGACGTCAGGCAGTAGAAGAGCTGGTCGCCGCGGGTGCGCCGGTACGGGCGCTGACCCGTACCCCGGAACAGGCCAGGCTCCCGGCGGAAGTCGACGTCGTCCAGGGCGATCTGACCAAGCCCGAGACGCTGCCGGCGGCGCTGGCCGGCGTCGAAGCCGCCTTCCTGGTTCTGCAGTACGGGATGGATGTCGCTCCGCTACTGGCGGCCGCGGGGCGGGCCGGGGTGCGGCGGCTGGTGTTCCTGTCCTCGGGGGCGATCGTCCCGGGCGCCGAGCGGCAGCCCGACGTAATCGCCCAGTACCACCGCGACGTCGAGCAGGCCATCGAGGCATCTGGGATCGAGTGGACGTTCCTGCGGCTACTCTTCCCCGCCATCAACTCGTTGACGTTCGCGATGCAGCTCCAGGGCGGTGACGTCATTCGCGCGCCGTACGCCGAAGCCGCGTTCAGCGCCGCGCACGAGAGGGACGTCGCCGAGGTGGCCGCGCGGATCCTGACCGGCGGCGGGCAGGCGGGGCGGGCCTACGACCTGACCGGCCCCGAGTCGCTGACCCAGGCGCAGCAGGTCCGCATCCTCGGCGAGACGTTGGGGCGCCCGCTCACCGCCGAGGACCTCGACCCGGAGCCCGTGCTGGAGCAGATGAGCCAGTTCATGGACCCCGAGTTCCTGGCGGCGCTGTTCGGTCTCATGGCGCAGGCGGTCGGCAGGCCCGCGCCGGTCAACGACGTCATCGAGCAGATCACCGGGCACCCCGCGCGTACCTACGCTCGGTGGGCCGCGGATCACCGGGCCGACTTCGGCGGCTGATCGACGAGGCAGGGGCGGCATCCGCCGCCCTGCCATACGATGAAAGGACGGCACGGTGGCACAGGTGCTGCGGCGACGGGTGCTGGGGCGAGCCCTGCTGGCCCGTCAGATGCTGCTGGAACGGGCCGACGCGACCGCCGAGGAGGCGGTCACCCGGCTGGTCGGCATGCAGGCGCAGGCGCCCTACTTCGGGCTCTGGAGCAGATTGCGGAAGTTCGGCACTGCCCACCTGACGGACGCGCTGACCAAAGCGCCGCCTGGTGCGGGTCGCGCTGATGCGCAGCACCGTCCACCTGGTCACCACGGCGGACTACCGCTCGTTGCGGCCATGGGCGCAGCCCGCGCTCGACCGTGAGCTGGACACCGCGTTCAAGACGATCCTGACCGGTCTGGACCGTGCGGCCGTGGCGGAGTCGGGCCGGGCACTGCTCGGCGCACGACACCTCACCCCCAAGGAACTCGTCGCGGCGCTGCACGAGCGGTGGCCCGATCGCGAGCCCCGGGCACTCGCCACCGTGGTGCGGAACCTGGTACCGCTGGTGCAGGTGCCGCCACGCGCCGTCTGGGGCGTCGGCGGCACCACCCGGTACGCGACGGCGGCCTGCTGGACCGGAGCCGAGCCCGCCTCCGCCGCCGACTCCGAACACATCGTGCTGCGCTACCTCGCCGCGTTCGGCCCGGCGTCGGTCGCCGACATGCAGACGTGGGCCGGCCGAACCCGGCTGCGGCCCGTCCTGGAGAGGCTGCGGCCACGGCTGGCGGTCTTCCGCGACGAGCACGGGGTGGAGCTGTTCGACCTCCCGGATGCGCCACGCCCCGACGCCGACGCCCGCGCGCCGGTTCGCTTCCTGCCCGAATACGACAACCTCCTGGCCTCCCATGCCGACCGCACCCGCGTGATCTCAGAGGAGGCCCGCAAACGGGTCATGACGCGCAACGGGATGCGCGCCACCTTCCTCGTGGACGGGCAGGTGACGGGCGCCTGGAAGCTCCATCCAGGCACGGCGTCAGCGACTCTGGAGATCGACCCGTTCCGGCCGCTGACCGCCATCGAGCGCGCCGAGATCGAGGCCGAAGGCGCCCGGCTGCTGGAGTTCGCCGTGCCCGGCGCCGCCCACGACCTCCGCGACGGCACGGGCGTAGTAGGTCGAGCAGGCAGCCGCACGATGAGTCGCTCTTACCACTCGCGGGGCGCGCCACGGGCGCCGACAACCAGGGCAGCCCGGACGGCGGGATCGGCGTGGGCAACCGGCCGGGTGACCGCGCATGCCGTTGCCGCCACGAGCCGCGGGCGGCGCTTCAGGTGGAGGTGCGTTCCCGCCACGCCCGCAAGCGGTCACGCAGCCAGTGGTAGCTGGCCTTGGGCGTACGGGATCCGGTGCCGTAGTCGACGTGGGCCAGACCGAAGCGGGGCCCGTACCCGCGGGCCCACTCGAAGTTGTCGATGAGCGACCAGTAGAAGTACCCCCGCAGATCGAGCCGGTCGTCGACGGCGGCCGCACGGGCCGCCGCCGCCAGGTGCCCGGCCACGAACGAGATCCGTTCCGGGTCCGGCTCGGGTCCGTCCCGCAGGTCGGCGCAGCCGTTCTCCGTCACGTACACGGCAGGCAGGCCCGGGTAACGGTCCGCGAGCCCGGTCAGGGTGTCGAACAGCCCTTGCGGCTCCACCGGCCAGCCCAGGTCGGTGGTGGGCAACCCGTCCGGCCGTAGATGCCGGACCCCGATGTCGAACGCGCTGCGCAGCGCCGGGTCGGGCTGCTCGTACGGGGCGTCGGCGACGTGCACCCGGTAGTAGTAGTTGACACCGAGGAAGTCCAGCGGCGTGGAGATCACCGCCAGGTCACCGTCGCGGCGGAACGACAGATCGCTCACCCCGGCGTAGAGCCGCTCAAATCCGGACGGGTACGCGCCGCCCAGCACCGGATCCGTGAACTGCCGGTTGAGCATGAGGTCCTGCCGATCCGCCGCCGCCCGGTCGGCCTCGGTGTCGCTGGCTGGCACGGCGGGGGAGAGGTTGAGCGTGATGCCGACGCGCGACCGCGGGCCGGCGGCGGACCGGACTGCGGCGACCGCCCTGCCGTGCCCGAGCAGCAGGTGGTGGGCGGCGGCCAGGGCACCATGTCCTTCGGCGGCGCCGGGAGCGTGCCGGCCCTCCGCGTAGCCGACCATCGACGAGCAGTACGGCTCGTTCAGCGTGATCCAGTCCTGGACCCGGTCGCCGAGGACGCCCGCCACCGCGGCGGCGTACTCGGCGAACCACTCGGCGGTGTCCCGTACCCGCCAGCCACCCTCGTCCTCGAGCGCCTGGGGCAGATCCCAGTGGTACAGCGTCACGAACGGCCGGATGCCGTGCCCGCACAGGGCGTCGACGAGCCGGTCGTAGTAGTCGAGGCCTCGCCGGTTCACCGCGCCCCGCCCGGTCGGCATGACCCGTGGCCAGGCGACCGAGAAACGGTAGGCGTCCACGCCGAGGCCGGCCAGCAGGTCCACGTCCTCCCGCCAGCGGTGGTAGCTGTCACAGGCGACCGAGCCGGAGGTGCCGTCGTCGACGGCACCGGGGCGGCGGCAGAAGGTGTCCCAGATCGACGGCCCGCGGCCGTCCTCGTCGACCGCCCCCTCGATCTGGTACGCCGCGGTGGCGGCGCCCCAGCTGAAGCCGGCCGGCAGGTCCGGCAGGTCCGGCAGCTCGGGCAGGTCCGGCCGGGTTGAGGCCGCGGCGGCACCTTCGGATGTGGTGGTCATCCCTTCACCGCACCCTGCATGATGCCGTCGACGAGATGCCGGCCGAGGAGCATGAAGACGACGAGGATCGGCAGCGTGGCGAGCAACGTGCCGGTCAGCGTCAGGGTGTAGTCGGTGGTGTAGCCGCTGGCCAGTGCGGAGAGCGCCACCTGCACGGTCGCGTTGTTCTGCAGCACGACCAGCGGCCAGAAGAAGTCGTTCCACGCCTGCATGAAGGTGAACAGCCCGAGCACCGCCGCGGCGGGGCGGGCCGCCGGCAGGACGATGTGCCAGTACAGGCCGAACGTGCTGGACCCGTCGACGCGGCCGGCCTCCAGCAGTTCGTCGGGTACGGCGCGGCCGAGGTACTGGGTCATGAAGAAGACGCCGAACGCGGTTACCAGCCCGGGCACGATCACGGCGGTGAGGCGCCCGGTCCAGCCGAGGTCGGCCATCAGGATGTACAGCGGGATGATGCCGAGCTGGTGCGGCACCATCGAGGTCGCGATGGCCACGACGAGAAGCGCCTTTCGGCCTCGGAACCGCAGTTTGGCGAAGGCGAACCCGGCCAGGGTCGAGAAGAACACCACGGAGACGGTGATCGAGCCGCTGACGATGAAGGAGTTCACCAGGGCTCGGCCGAAGTCGGTCGTGTCGAACACGCGCGCGATGTTGTCGAAGAGGTGCCCGCCCGGCACCAGGGCCGGCGGCACCTTCGTGACGGCGTCGCTGGTCTGCGAGGACACGACGACGGACCAGTAGAGCGGGAAGACCGACCCGGCCACGACCGCCAGCAGGGCGCCGTAGCTCCAGACCGAGCCCTTGCGTGGGTACCCGAAGCTCCGGCGCCGGTGGGACCGGCGTGGCGGCGGCGAGGGTGTGGTGCCGGTCTGAATGGGGTCCGCGAGGGTGGTCACGGCGTTCTCCTCAGTCCTCGTCCTTGGCGATGCGCCGGGTGAGCAGGAAGTTGATGATCGCGAAGATGGCGATGACCAGACAGAGCGTCCAGGCGACCGCCGAGGCGTAGCCGAAGCGGAACTCCCGGAACCCCTGCTCGTACATGAACAGGGCAACGGTCTGGAACTGCCGGTCGGAGCCGCCGGTGGGCGTCTGGGAGCTGGCGAACAGCAGGGGTTCGGCCATGATCTGCAGGCCGCCGATCGTCGAGATCACCGTGGTGAAGATGATCGTCGGCCGCAGCATCGGGACGGTGATCCGCCTGAACTGCTGAGCCTGCGACGCGCCGTCGAGGTCGGCGGCCTCGTACAGGTGATGCGGAATCGCCTGCATCGAGGCGAGGTAGATGAGGGCGTTGTAGCCGGTCCACCGCCAGGCGACGATGAACGAGATGGCCAGGTGGGAGCTCCAGGTGTTGGCCTGCCAGTCGATCGGGCCGATGCCGACGAGGCCGAGCGCCCAGTTGACCATGCCGAAGTCGCGGCCGAAAAGCTGGGTGAAGACGATCGTCACCGCCACGATCGAGGTGACGTTGGGCAGCAGCACACCCATCCGTAGCGCGGTGCGGGCCCGCAGCCGGTGGTTGAGCAGGTGGGCGATCCAGAGCGCGGCGAGCAGTTGCGGCACGGTGGACAGCACCCAGATGCTGAGTGTGTTGCCCAGGGCGTTCCAGAAGTACGCGTCCTGCAGCATCTCGCGGTAGTTCGCGAGGCCGACCCAGCGGTGCGACCCGGAGTCGAGCAGGTCCCAGTCATTGAACGAGACGTACGCCGTGTACAGCAGCGGGAACAGCCCGAACGCGCCGAACAGCAGGAAGAACGGCAGGATGTAGAGGTAGGGCGAGCCCTTGGTGTCGAGCCGGCTCAGGCCGGCCCGCCGGGCCTGGTGGAGGTAGGTGGCCATCGTCGATCCTTCGTCGCCGGGAGCCGCCGGCGGTCAGGGGCGACCGCCGGCGGCGCGGGTCGAGTTACTTGGCGAGTCGCTCGACGTCGCTGACCATCTGCTTCCAGGACTCGTCGGAGCTTTGCTTGCCCTGTTCGATGCGGACGAGGGCGTCGCGGATGGTGGTCTGCACGTCTCCGGCTCGCGGGCCCTGGTACTGGGGCTTGAGCTGCTTCGCCGCGGTGGTGAAGAGCTGGCCCACCGGTGCGTTGTTGAAGAAGGCGTCCTTGTACTGGGCAATGTCGGGCTTGTCGTACAGAGCCGGGATGGACGGCAGGTTGCCCCGCGCGGTGAACACCTTGGCCTGCTGTTCCGGGGCGGTCAGCCACGCCGCGAGCTTCTTGGCCTCCTCGGTGTGCTTGCCCTGCTTGGGAACGGTGAGGTAAGAGCCGCCCCAGTTGCCGCCGCCGCCCGGGACGCTCGCCACGTCCCACTTGCCGGCGGCGTGCTTCGCCTGGTCCTTGATCTTGGTCATCATCCAGGCCGGACACGCGATGGTGGCGAACTGGTCCTTCGCGAAGCCGTTGTTCCACTCCTGCGAGCTGCCGATCAGCTTGGCCGACAGGTTGCTCTGGATCGCCTTCACCGTCAGGTCCCAGGCCTTTCGGACATCGGGGCTGGTGCCCACGACGATGGCGTTGTCCTCGTTGTAGTACCCGACCGGGGCCTGGCCGATGATGGCGTTGAACAGTTGGCCTCCGCCGTCGAAGAAGGCGCTGCCGGCCGGGGCCTTCGCCGCGTACCGCTTGCCGAACTCGATGTACTGGTCCCAGCTGCTGCCCCAGGCGGCCGACACCTGGTCGCGGTCGAACGGCATGCCGGCCTTCTCGAACAGGTCACGCCGATAGCAGATGGCCAGGCCGCCGACGTCGGTGCCGTACCCGATCTGCTTGCCGTCCTTCGCCAGCGACGCCGCCCACTTCCAGTCGAGGTACTCGGACTGGCGGTCCTTGCCCAGGTCGACGAAGAGGTTGCCCCGCTCGCGCATCTGCGCGATGAAGCCCGTGTCGACGCCCTCGATGTCGCCCGCGCCGGAGCCGGTGGCCAGGTGGGTGATCAGGTCGCGATGATGGTCGTTGTAGGCGGCCGTGCGCTCCTGGATCGTGATGTTCGGATGCGCCTTCTGGTACTCGGCGTACAGGTCCTGGTACCCGAAGTTGCCGAACAGGTTGACGTTCAGGGTGATCTTTTCGTTGCCGCCGCCGGAGCCTCCCTCGGTGCCGGTGCCACACGCGGTCAGCAGTACTCCGGCGGCCAGGGTGGCCGCCGCCAGTCGCAACAGTCGGTTTGGGTGCATGCCAGGGAACCCTTTCGTGCGATGTAACCGGTTACCTGAAACCGGTTACATTGTCGGCGAGCCATGGTGGTGGGGGTGGGTGGAGTTGGATGAAGATCGGATGCCGGCCGAGTTGCGGGTGACCGCCGGCGAGCGCCTTTCCTGGGAAGTGTGAACGGGTTCGGCTATGGGGTGTCAAGTTACGAAAAGGTAACGGTCGATGCGGGTTGACCGGCGGACATCGCTGGCGCTACGGTCGTGAAACCGGTTACAGAGAAGGCACCACATTGACCACTATCAGGGAGCTGGCGCGCCGCTCCGGCGTGTCCGTCGCCACCGTGTCCCGCGTCTTCAACACCCCCGAGGTCGTCAGCCAGCACACCCGCCAGCGCATCCTCGACCTGGCCGCCGAGATCGGCTACCTGCCGAACGGGTCGGCCCGGACGCTCGCCACGAAGAAGTCCAACATGGTGGGCCTGGTATGGGACACCGACCATCGCCGCCCTGGGTGGCGCCACCCATTCCTGCAGGAGATCCTCGTCGCGCTCAAGACGGCGCTCAGCGCGCACGGGCTGAACCTGCTCATGCTCGCCGGCCACGACGCGGCGGGGCCCGACGACGGGCAGCGATACGTGCGCGCCGTCCGCCAGCACAACCTCGACGGCGCGGTCATCATCGACAACGGCACCCGGGACCCGGCCGTGCTCGCCCTCGTCGAAGCCCAGGTGCCGTGCGTCGCTCTCGACCTGCGGGTCGACGGTCCGACGTCGACCTACATCACCTCGGACAATGCCGGCGGCGCGGCGCTCGCCGTGCGCCACCTCGTCGAACGCGGCCACCGGCGCATCGCCACCATCACCGGCCCGCTGCGAACCTGGCCGGGAGCCGAACGGCTCGTCGGCTTCCGGGCCGCGCTGGCCGGGGCCGGCCTGCCGCTCACCGACGGCCACGTCGTCGAGGGAGACTTCTATCTCGACGGCGGTCACGCCGCGATGGACCGGCTGCTCGCCCTCGACGACCGCCCTACCGCAGTGTTCGTCGCCGGTGACGAGATGGCTGTCGGCGCGATGCGGGCGGCCCAGGCGGCCGGCCTACGGATCCCCGACGACATTGCGATTGTCGGCTTCGACGACATCGAGGTGGCCGCGCTGATCCCGCCCGGGCTCAGCACCGTCGCCCAGAACAAGCCCGGCTTCGGCACGGCCGCCGCCGATGCGCTGGTCGCCATGCTGCACGGCGGCGACGACCCGCCCAAGCCGACCGTGCTGCCGACGACGCTCGTCGTCCGCGGCACCACCTGACCCGAAACGCGACGTCGGCGCCGTCCCGCTCTGGATCGTGCTGCTGCTCGCGGTCGCTGTTGCCGGAGCCGCTGTCACCGACCCCGCAACCGGGCCTGCCTCGAGCGTCACACCCGTGCCTGGGCGAGGTCGGGGCCGGCGGTGGCTCGAATGATCCGGGGCCAGGTCCATGCGGCGCGCAGGATGAAGGCCAGAGGAGCGGGTCCCACAGTTCGAAGTCTTGATGGCGGCCATCGGGCGATGGAACGACGGGGTCTCGTCGCCCGCCCGAAGTGGTCACCGAGGCCGGGCAGAACGGAAGGCTTTGGCCTGCGGTGATGTGGGCGATGAATCCGGTGCGACCTCCCAGAGAACTCCGAAGTGGTCACGAGCATCGCTCCCCGCTTGACTGGTGTCGGCTGTTGTCTCGAAGCTCGTTGACGTCAGCCAACAGGGCTCGTCGCGTCACCGCATGGCACCGGATGCCATCGCGGTGACGTCGGCATGCATCCCGGTGTCGGCTCCGCCTGAAAACTGACCCCGTGGTTCCGGCTGAATTTTGACCCCTTCCGGAAGCATCGGGAGGTGCTGAGCGTGGAGGACTGGGCGGAGATCCGTCGGTTGCACCGGGCGGAGCGGATGGCGATCAAGGCGATCTGTCGTCGGCTGGGGGTATCGCGGAACACGGTGCGCAAGGCCTTGGCCAGTCATGAGCCGCCTCGTTATCAGCGGGCGGCGAAGGGTTCGATCGTGGACGCGGTCGAGCCGCAGATCAGGGCGTTGTTGGCGGAGTTCCCGGATATGCCGACGACGGTGATCATGGAGCGGGTCGGGTGGACTCGCGGCAAGACGGTGTTCTCTGATCGGGTGCAGCAGCTGCGGCCGTTGTTCCGCCGGCCGGATCCGGCCCAGCGGACGGAGTATCTGCCGGGTGAGCTGGCGCAGTGTGATCTGTGGTTCCCGCCGGCGGACGTGCCGTTGGGCTTCGGGCAGGTCGGTCGGCCGCCGGTGCTGGTGATGGTGTCGGGGTATTCGCGGTGGCTGTCTGCGGTGATGATCCCGTCGCGGCAGTCGCCGGACCTGCTGGTCGGACACTGGACGCTGATCTCCGGCTGGGGGCGGGTGCCCAAGGCGTTGGTGTGGGACAACGAGTCCGCCGTCGGGCAGTGGCGGGCCGGCAGGCCGCAGCTGACCGAGGCGATGAACGCCTTCCGCGGCACCCTCGGCATCAAGGTGATCCAGTGCCGGCCGGCGGACCCCGAATCGAAGGGCCTGGTCGAACGGGCCAACGGCTATCTGGAGACGTCGTTCCTGCCCGGACGCCGCTTCGCCTCACCCGGCGACTTCAACGCTCAGCTCACCGAGTGGTTGGTGCGGGCGAACAACCGCCAGCACCGGATGCTGGGCTGCCGCCCGGCGGAGCGGTGGGACGCCGACCGGCAGGTGATGCTGCCGCTGCCGCCGGTCGCGCCGGTGGTCGGGTGGCGGCAGGCCACCCGGCTGCCCCGCGATCACTACGTCCGCTTGGACGGCAACGACTACTCGGTGCACCCGTCAGTGGTCGGCCGGCGGGTCGAGGTCACCGCCGACTGCGACCACGTGACGGTGCTCTGCGACGGCCGACCGGTGGCCCGGCACGACCGTTGCTGGGCCAAGCATCAGAGCATCACCGACCTCGCACACCGGCAAGCCGCCGCCGATCTGCGCATCGCCGCCCAACGCACCCCGACGGCCGCCGTCGACGCCCAGGTCGAACGCCGGCCGTTGAGCGACTACGACCGGATGTTCGGCCTGGACGAGGTGGCTGCGTGATGGCCGCCAAGACCAGCCGCAACGTCGCATCCGAGATCGCGTTCCTCACCCGTGCCCTGAAGGCGCCGTCCCTGGCCGCGTCGGTGGAACGCCTGGCGGAGCGGGCCCGGGCAGAGTCGTGGACGCATGAGGAGTTCCTCGCCGCCTGCCTGCAACGCGAGGTCGCCGCCCGCGAAGCCCACGGCGGAGAAGGACGCATCCGGGCAGCCAGGTTCCCGGCCCGCAAGAGCCTGGAGGAGTTCGACTTCGACCACCAACGGTCGTTGAAGCGGGAGACCATCGCCCATCTGGGAACCCTCGACTTCATCACCGGCCGAGAGAACGTCGTCTTCCTGGGCCCGCCCGGCACCGGCAAAACCCACCTGTCCATCGGCCTCGGGATCCGGGCCTGCCAGGCCGGGCACCGGGTCGCGTTCGCCACCGCCGCCCAGTGGGTGTCTCGCCTGGCTGACGCCCACCATGCCGGCCGGCTGCAGGACGAACTGGTCAAACTCGGCCGGATCCCGCTGCTGATCGTCGACGAGGTCGGCTACATCCCCTTCGAAGCCGAAGCCGCGAACCTGTTCTTCCAGCTCGTCTCCAACCGCTACGAACGAGCCTCGCTGATCGTCACCAGCAACAAGCCCTTCGGCCGCTGGGGCGAAGTGTTCGGCGACGATGTCGTCGCCGCGGCCATGATCGACCGCCTCGTCCACCACGCCGAGGTCATCTCGATGAAGGGCGACAGCTACCGCCTCAAAGACCGCGACCTCGGCCGCGTCCCCGCAGCAACCAAGACCAACGACTGAACATCAACAACCAGCGAGGGGGTCAACATTCGGCCGGAACAGAGGGGTCAAAGTTCAGCCGGCGTTGACACCCGGGGGTTGAGACTCGAATCCCACCCGAAGCCTGCTGACCAGGGCATCGTGCTCGGTGACCGCTTCGGCGAGCCCGAAGGTTCATGCAGCCGGGTTTGCTGATCGACGCGACGTTGTCCGGGCGGGGGAGGTCAGCTCGACCTCGGGTCCCTAAAGTCTCTGGCAGGCGCTGCCGCGCAGATGGTCAACCGGTGCTCTCAGACACGGGTGCGGATGGCCCTGACACTTGCCATCACTACCGAGGCCGCGATTGCAGGGGTTGGGATGGATCGGGGAGACAGACGCACACGCGGAGCGGCTCGGGCAGTTGTTGCCGTACTTGCGTCCGCGCTGCTCGGGCTGGCTGGCAATTTAGTCACCAACCGCGTCGACCTGCCCGGTGAGCGGTGGCTGCTCGTGGTGCTGGGCGCCTTCCTGTTGCTGCTTGTGGTGGTTGCGACGGTAGAGGTGCGTTCTCGCAGCGACGGGTCGGCCGTGGCTCCAACGGCGACCGCTGAAGATTCCGCAGGGCGCCAGACCTCCGATGGTTGTACTTGTGAGGCGCCGCTCCAAGAGCTCCAGGTGCGTACAGTGCCTCACCAGCCGGGCCCGTGGCCGCTGCGGGCGCTGGCCGAGTTGGAAAGCAGGCGGTACTCGATATCAGACAACCGCGTAAGGAAGGTGTTCGGCGCATCCGGCTGGGAAGGAACGCTGCGGAGGCTGTACCCCGAAATCCCGTTGGTGTCGCTGGGCCGCTGCACCTTCCCGATCTGGGCTGAGGTCGCGGCACCCGAGCTCAGAGGCGACCTCGACTCAGCGATTGGAAACATCACCGATCACGTCCGGCCTGACAGGCGTCGGTACGACGCGGAAGGTCGGGGTTTCGACCACCGTGGCAGGGCGGAGTTCCGACGCACCTACTGGCGGCGCGACGAAGTTCGGCGGTTCAACGCGGAGACGTTCGCGCTCGACAACATTGAGCGCCACGGGCCCGGCAGGTCCCGCATTCACGCTCGCTACGGCACCTACTTTCAGTCGGTGGCGACCTCGGAAATGCTTGAACGCGAGTTCATCGACGTCGTGAGTCGCCGGCCGAATGCCGTGTGGTCGTTGAGCGACTTCCCGCGACGTGCCTGGCTGCGAGAACGGGCTGACGGAAATGAACTCTTCAATGGCACCCAGCGGGCGGCCGCCTTGTCGGTGGCGGCAGTAATGATCGTGAAGGAGAAGCAGGGGTACAGCGCGCTGTTGAGCCGGAGATCCGGGGACGTCAAGACGCATCCGGGCTTCCAGCATGTCTTTCCCTCCGGAATCCTCGCGCCGACCAGCTCCCGTTACGGCAGTGAGCGCGCGGAGTACTCGGTGAAACGAGCCTTCCTTCGCGAGTTCGCCGAGGAGCTCTTCGGGTACAACGACCTGGCCTACGACAGCCGGGACCTCCGCGATCCACTCGGTGGCATCTGGCCGATCCAGCACATGCTTAACGCCACCCAGCCCGGACCCATGGGGGAGCCACCGGCGGTCGAGATCAGATATACCGGCATCTCGGTGCCGCTACTTACCCTCCGCCCCGAGGTGTACGTCCTCGTGCTGGTCCGTCAGCCAGGCTGGTTCGATGAGCTGGTGAGCGGAGCGGAGCTCAGGTGCCGACGGCACGGATTCAACCTGAACTGGGAGTTTGAGGACGACCGAGACGACATCGACGGCAAGAGACTGGACTCGATCCGCGTTGAACTCGACGATCAGTTCGAGCTCATCGGCAGGCAGCGGCTCAGTCCGCTCAACACCGTTCCTCACGCCGCCGCAGCGCTGTGGCTGGGTGCACAGGTCGCTCGCGAGCTGGCGTAGCGGGCACTTTCGGGCCGGAACACGCTGAACCGATATGCGGCGCCGGCCGATCACGGTCGGCTCCGGATACCGGATCTACTTGGCGTCGCTAGACTTGCGCAAGCCTCAAAGTTGCGCTGAGTGTCATCGGCGGTGGGGTAATGGGTGGTGTGGCCCCTCGGACACAACGATAACCCCACGGTGTGCGCGGAGGTCCACTTCAGCGCGCACCATTTCCGTTTTCCGGCTGGTATTTCTCCGCGGTCATCTCGATCCCGACACCGGCCATGCCGATCGACGGTAGTGCGCCACCGCCGCAGCCATAACCCGATGGTGGACCCGCCTGGTGCGAACGGTGCGAACGACCCAGGGACCCGCCGGTGTGCAGGTCGTGCCGGCTCGTCAGGGCGCTGGTTGGCCAAGACAGAGCCGGTCGGCGACGTCCCGTGCCCAGAATCGGTATCCGTGGGTCGACGGGTGGAAGCGGTCGATGCTGAAGAAGTCGGGTGGCGGCGTCCCGGCGGGTTGGTCGATGAACGACGTTCGGGGGTGGTCGCAGCAGACCTCCCGGGTGACCGCGTCCAGTGCGGCGGCGCGCTCTCCGAGATAGCGCGCGAGGGTGGCCGGAATGGCCGGGAACAGGGTGAACGGCGGAAGTCCCACTACCGCCACCCGGTGTGCGCGGCGGGTGAGCCCGGCGAGGATACCGGTCAGGTCCTCGCGCCAGAGGTCCGGTCCGCGGCCGGCCAGCACGTCGTTCGCGCCGGCGAGCAGCACGACCAGGTCGAGGTTCTTGTTGAGGCGCGGCACGAGCTGGAATCGGATCCGGCGGGAGGTGGCGCCGAACTGGCCGACGGCCTGCCAGTCGACCGGCCGACGGGTGCGGGCGGCCAGTTCCCGTGCGAGGCTGGCCGCGAACGCCTCCTCGCCGTCGGTCACGCCGCAGCCGGCGGCGGTCGAGTCGCCCAGTACGGCCAGGCGCAGCGGCTCCGCCTCGGGGCCGGGGACGGTGCCGCTGACACCGCCACCCGGTGCCGACGCGAGCCGCAGGGTCGAGCGCAGCCAGGCGCCCTGGACCACGACGACCGGCAGCCAGACCGGGTTCATGCCGTCACTCCGGCGCCGTTGCGGGCCAGGGTCAGGGTGGTGCGCAGGTCGAGAGTCACCGTGCCGCCGAGGTCGTCGATCACCCGGTCGAGCAGTTTGAGGCCGCGCTGCCGCAGTTGCGGCGGGGCGGTCAAAAACGGGCCGAAGGTGCGTACCAGTGCGAGGTACCGGTCCCGGGCGAGCTGCAGATGACGATGGAACTGCTGCATCCGGGCGTCAGTGAACATGTGGCTGGCCATCACATCGTGGTACATCCAGTCGGCCGGAGGTTCCCGCAGCGCCGGGTCAAGGGAATCCAGCGCCGATCGGATGGCAGCCGCGTGCCGGGCGTCGGCGAAGCCGTACCGGTGCCCGAACAGGGCGAGGACGCCGCCGGGTGCCAGGGCGTCGCGGGCCCGGGAGGACCGGGTGTGCGGGTCCAGCCAGTGCCACGCCATGGCGCAGCCGAGCACGTCCACCCCGCCGGGCGGCGGAGTCCACTGCTCGAACGTTCCCGTATGCACCTCGGCCCGCGGAACCTTGTCCTTCAGAAGGCCGGCCATGCGTGGATCCGGCTCGATGCAGATCAGCGGCGCGCCGATGGCGGCCAGCACCTCGGTGCCCTTGCCGGTGCCGGCGCCGATCTCGGCCACCGAGGCGGGCCCGCTGCCGTGGTAGGCCACGATCGCATCGGCAACGCCGGCCGGGTAAGCGGGCCGCTCCCGCTCGTAGAGGGCGGCCACGTGACCGAAGACGTTCATGACGACCTCCTGGGCGGCAGCGCCCCCGTGTACGCTGCCGTATACGGAAGGCTAGCTGGCCATGTACGGTGCCGTATACGGCGGAGTGAGGTGGATCACATCAAGTTCGAAACGCGGACCCCGCGAGACCGATGGATCGAGGCCGGCCTCGAGGCGCTCGCATCCGGCGGTCCGGATGCGGTACGGGTCGAGGCGCTGGCCAAGCGGCTCGGCGTATCCAAGGGCGGCTTCTACGGCTTCTTCGCCGACCGTGATGCGCTGCTGACGGCCATGGTGGACACCTGGGAGCGGGAGAGCACCGACGAGGTCATCAACCGTGTCGAGAAGGAAGGCGGCAGCCCGAAGACCCGAATCGCCCGAGCCGGCGTCCAGACCTTCTCCAGTGACCGGCTGCTGCCGATCGACCTGGCGATCCGTGACTGGGCCCGGCGCGACCCGGTGATCGCCGATCGTCTCCGCAGGGTCGACAACCGGCGGATGGGCCTCCTGCGGGAGATGATCGGCACCTTCTGCGACGACCCGGACGAGGTGGAAGCCCGCAGCGTCCTCGCGTTCTGCCTCCTGATCGGCGAGCACTTCCTGGCCGCCGACCACGGCGATCGATCCCGGGCGCAGGTGCTCCGTCGCGCGGGTGACCTCATCCTGAACCGACACCCGGGCCAAACGCCGGCGTGACCGGCCGCCGCACGGGCCAGGGTGGCGTCCGCTCATACCGCGATTCAGCGGTTCGCCGGTCGGGGCGCGCTCAGTCGGGCCAGCAGATCACCGCGTCGCCGGCCCGTGCGGCCGCGACGAGCAAGCGGTACGTCGCTGAGATCGTCACGGACATCGCGCGTGAGACGTGACCGCTCCGCCGGCGTAGGCGTCTTGCGGGGCACACAGAGCCGGGAGGTCTCGACGGCCTCCCGGAGCCATCGCCGGTCGACGTCCGAAACCACACTTCCCCCGTTCCTTGGAAACGTCAGACTGATGTGCGTCGTACCGCACGGCAACGGGTCACTTCTGTGCGCCAGGGACAGACAGCGGCAGCAACCCGGCGGCGACTGCGGCGACGACGACCAGCAATCCGGCGACTGTCATCACGACGACGCCCGGAAGGCAGTACGCGAGCGCGGGCCACCTGGCCTGATGCGGTCCACACCGATACCGTGCTGTTGTGCGACTGGCCCGTGACCGCCGACAGGGTCCGTTGGCGAGCCTGCAGCTCGGCGGCCGGGCAGGAGCAGCGCTTCGGCTCCCACCGCCCGAAACCCAGCAGCTTGAAACGCCCGCACGCTGCGGGCGTTCCCGGCGGCCTGCTGGGACCAGACCGGCTGCCGATCAGGCACCAGATGCCGTGCGGCCAGCGCCAGCGACCGCCCCAGCCCTCGATGACGAAGCCCTTCATCGACCTCTATGGAGGCCTCCCAGCGGCCCGCCACACCTTGGCCCAGGACGATCACCCCGCCGTCAGCCGCCCAGACGCGAATGTTGTCACGACGGTGGCGCGCTCTGCCCGCTCGGGGGTGATCGGCTTCAAACAGCTCGGTCAGTCGCAGGGGAGGCGCGCCGGCGAGCGGGCTCGCGACAGTCAGCAGATCAATCGTGTCCATGGATCGCCCTGTCCGGCCGAGCAGCGCGCTCAAAAAGCCCGGATTCATGGTGGCGGCCAGGGCATCGCAGTCCAGGGCCGCCAGGACGCCACGTACCCAGAGTGGATCCTCGTCCGTGAATACCACCGAGTGTGCGGTGAACGCGATCACTCCGGCATCGCGATGGTTTGGCTGTGGCACTACGGTGGTTCCGCCGTCCGGTGCGGGAAAGTGCCCGTGCGCGGCAGCATTCAGGATGTCGGCCAGTGCACTACTCATGATCAAGCTCTTTCCTGCCCGAATCGTCCAGGTGGCTTGAAGGTCGATCCTAGGCTCGCCACCCGAACCAGGGCTGTCCGTCCGATGAGTTCTTCGGCACGTCTGTGGTCATCAGCGACAGCGCTCCCAGTCGACGACCACGACCGCTCAGAGTCGGCGCGGTGTTGGCCCGAACGACGCTTTCGGCGGTGGGGCAATGGGTCGCGTTTCCGGGCCGGGTGACGGGTACAGCCCAAGGCTGCGACAGACATCCAGTTTGTGTTCCGGCCGGGGCCTACGAGGAACATCTGCCCGGACGCCGCCCGTCTCCTGCGGGCGGCCGTCCTCACTCGGCGGACGCGACCCCGACCAGCGTCGCCAGCTGAGCCCGCGACGTGATGCCCAGCTTGGGGAACGCCTTGTAGAGGTGGTAGCCCACGGTCCGTGGGCTGAGGAAGAGCTGGGCGGCGATGTCGCGGTTGGAGGCGCCGGCGGCGGCCAGCCGCACGACCTCGCGTTCCTGCGCCGTGAGCGCCAGCACCGCCCGGACCGCCGACGACGCCAAGCTGCTCCGCTTCGCCCTCAAGCAGGACGCGATCGGCTCAGGTGCCAACGGCGTCGTCTACCTCGCCGCCGCGGCGATCTTCGGCCGGATGTTCGGCCTTCCCGCCGGTCTCCTCTACCCCGTAGGCGTCTTCCTGGTCGCCTTCGCGGCCGCCCTGCTCTTCCTCGCGTCGAGGCCGACGGTGAGCCGACCCGCCGTGGTAGTCGTGATCGCCCTCAACATCGCCTGGGTCGCCGCGAGCGTCGAGCTGCTCGTCGCCGGCTGGTTCCCGTTGACCACCCTCGGCGTCGCGCTCGTCATCGCGCAGGCGGTGGTGGTCGCCGGCTTCGCCGCCCTCCAGATCGCCGGCCTGCGCCGGACCGCCTTCTGATTCGTGCTGATCCCCGGGTGCCCACTCCGGACCGGAACGCGGGGGGGGGGGGGGGGGGGGGGGGGGGGGGGGGGGGGGGGGGGGGGGGGGGGGGGGATCTCGCAGGCCGATCCGGCCGGCGCCCGTCCAGTGATCGAGACGCCCGTACCGTCTGCGACAACCCACGGTGTGCGCTGAAGTCGATCGCTCTGGCGTGGACCGCCCGGCGGCGGTGCCGGTAGTCCTCTCTAGACGCGGGTCGGCCGGCTGGCCGAGGAACTGGACGTACCGCCACCGGCGCTTGCGTGACGAAAGTCCGCATCGTGACTGAGAGGACGTGCGGGCGGGATGAGTCGTTCGCCGAGAGCCAGCACCAGGGCGGCCACGCCGAGCAGAGCGCCGATCAGCACCGTAGCGCGCACACCGTGGCTCGGCAGGGCCAGGCCGCCGACGAAGGCGCCGGCGGTGATGCCGACGTTGACCGCGGCGGAGACTGCGGCGGCGGCGAGGTCGGAGCGCCCGGGGGCCACCTGCAGTACGAGGCCGCCGAGCGTCGCGGTGAACGCGGCGAATGCCAGTCCGGCCAGAGCGATCAGGCCGACGGACACCGACGGCCGTTGGCCGAACGTGTACAGGCCGAGCAGTGCTGCCGATTGCAGTGCGACGGTCGTGAGGAGAGCGAGCCACGGGCTGCGGTCCAGCAGCGCGCCGACGGCGAGGATGCCGAGCACGCTGGCGATGCCACGCACGAACAGGATCGCCCCGACTGACGCGGCAGAGAATCCGCTGACCTCGGTGACGAAGAGGGCGACGTAGGTGTAGGCGGCGATGGCGCCGGCGGTCGCCAGGACGGCCATCGCCACCAGCAGCCAGAAGCGTCGGGCATCGGGCGTCGCACCTCGGGCGGCGTGTCCGTCTTCCGGCCGCGTCGAGGGCAGCAGCGCCGCCACCACGACGAGCACGACGGCGCCGAGCCCGGCTACCGCCAGGAACGATGTGCGCCATCCGGCGCGGTCGCCCAGCCAGGTGCCTGCGGGCACTCCCAGGGCCAACGCGACGGTGCCGCCGGCGAACACGACCGCGACGACCCGCCCGCGTCGTGCGGGCCGGAACAGCTCAGCCGCAGCCGGCACCACCACGGCCCAGAACAGCGCATGGGTCGTTGCGGTGACCATCCTGGCGACCAGGAGCAGCGCGAAGGTGCTCGTCAGTGCCGTGACGGCGGTGCTGAGAACGAAGCCGGCCAGGAGCGCCGACAGCAGCCGGCGGCGAGGGACCCTGCGGACCAGCGCCGTCAACGGTACCGAGGCGACCATCACCACCGCGCCGTACGCGGTGACGAGCATGCCCACCTGCGGCGGCGAGACGGCCAGGTCCACCGCCATCGGAAGCAGCAGCCCGACCGGCAGCGCCTCGGCGGTGGTGTAGAGGAACGTCCCGCCGGACAGTCCGATCAGCGCCCCCACTGCCCGTACGCGTCTCATCTGGCCCCCTGTTTCCGGTAAAAGGACTTACGATGGCAACACGCTAGCGGCGCCCGTCGATGCAGGTCAACTGGTAAAGTGAGTTTCGATGGAAACACTTGAGGGTGTGACGCGGGTGCGCCTGGTGGGCGGCAACCTCGCGCTGGACTTCATCAACACCCGTACCGGTCCGCCCGTCGGATCTCCGGACGGCGACGTGCTGACCGGCTACCCCGAGCTCGTCGCCTGGAGCGTGTACGCGGGTACGCTCAGCGAGCCGGAGGCGGAGGCGTTGCGGCGGCTGTCACGCGATGATCCGGCCGGCTCTCAGACCGCCTTCGCCCGATCGCTGCGGATCCGCGACGACCTCGACGACGTGTTCCGGGCAGTCGCTGCCGATCGCAGCCCGGGCAGGTCCGTGCTGGCCCGTCTGCGGGACGACGAAGCGGACGCGCTCGGTCATGCACGACTCGACCAAGGGCGTACGTTCGAGTGGACCTGGCGGGACGACCAGACCCTTGCCCGGCCGCTGCGGCCGGTGGTGCACGCGGCGGTCCAGCTCCTCACCACCGGCGCACTGGACCGGATCAAGGGATGCGGCGGCTGTCGTTTCCTCTTCCACGACGAGAGCAAGAACCGCAGTCGCCGCTGGTGCAGCATGGACGACTGCGGAACGTCCGAGAAGATGCGCCGCTACGTCGCGGCGCGACGTACCCGCGCGACGAGCTGAGCCTGGCCCGTCACGATCCGGCGGCGCGGCTGTCAGTCGAGCCGGCCCACCCCGCAATAGGTGGAGAAGCGGCGAGGGTCCTCGTCCGGGTCGACCGGCCAGTCGGGCCGCCACTCGGGCAGTTGCACCAGCCCTGGCGGAATGAGGGTGTAGCCGGTGAAGAGCCGTTCGATCTCGGACCGGCTGCGTAGGGTCATCCGGGCGGTGTTGGCGTACCCCTGGTTGTAGGTGTCGCGTAGCGCCAGTGCGTCGGAACGTTCGTCGGAGGAGGCGTGTGACAGGGCGAGGTAGCTGCCCGGGGCGAGCCGGTCGCGGTAGTGGGCGATGATCGGCGCCGGGTCGGTGGTGAGCTGGTGCAGCACGCCCACCAGCAGGACCGCGACCGGCCGGTCGAGGTCGAGCACGTCGCGCAGTGTCGGGTCACCGAGCACCGCCTCGGGCTGGGTGAGGTCGGCGTGCAAGACCACGGTCCGCGGGTCGTCGGCCAGGAGGCGTCGGCTGTGGTTGTACGCCACGGGGTCGATGTCGACGTACGCGACGACGGTGTCCGGGGCGGCCTGGCCGGCGACCTCGTGCACGTTGCCCACCGTGGGGATGCCGGAGCCGAGGTCGAGGAACTGCCGGATGCCCGCGTCGACGAGCGCCCGAACCGCGCGACGCAGGAACGCGCGGTTGGCCCGCATGATGTGCCCGATGTCGGGCATGGCCTGCTCCATGCGGGCCGCCAGCGCACGGTCCGCCGCGAAGTTGTGCGACCCGCCGAGGAAGTAGTCGTAGACCCGCGCAGGGCTGGGCGTGTCGAGATCGGGGGTGAGGTCCATGACACAAGTGTCCGTCGATACGCCTGTTCCGCGCTGTCCTGCGACACCCGACGACGTTCCTTGAGGGTGTCCACGACGTGCGGAAAGCCGGAAACGCGTTCTCCGAATGACGTTCGCTTCCGTAGGATCTCCGGCGATCAAAGGGGATGAGACGGTGGGCGACTTCCAGCAGTTCGTGACAGATGTGACCTCGCGTCTGTCCACCATGTCCAGGGGTGAGTTGTACCTCGTGGGCGACGGTCTCGACCGGGACTCGCTCTGGCTCACGTTCCTCGAGTCCTTCCCCGCCGGCACCAATCTGCGGTTCCGTGAGCGGTCCGAGTACGACTGCTCGACCTGCCGGGGGTTCATCAAGCACTTCGGCAACGTCGTCGAGATCCACGACGGGCGGGTCCGTACCGTCTGGTCCGGGGTGTCGGCATCCGACCCGGTCTTCTCCGTCGTCGCCGCCGCGATGGACGAGTTCGTCCTCTCGCTGCCGTTGTCCACCATCTTCCGGTCCAGCCAGGCGCAGTACGGGACGAAGACCACCCGGACGCTGCGCGACGGCCAGGTCGAGGTGTGGCATCACCTGCACGGCCGGGTGGCAGAGCGGCATCACACCGAGGACGTCGGCGCGGCGCAGGGCACCTTCGACGGCGCGGTGCAGGTCTTCCGGCGTGGCCTGGCCGAGCTGACCCGGCACGCTCTGGACACCGTGGTCGACCTGATCGACGACAACGCCCTCTACCGCGGCACGGAGCATCGTCCGGCGGTGACCGAGTTCCGGTCGCTGCAGAGCCGGTGGGCGAAGGCGACCGACGGACGCGCCTTCGTCTTCGCCAACGCCATGAACCCGGCGGCACGTCTGCGCAACACGGTGATCGGCACTCTCGTCCAGGATCTCTCCGCGGGCGTCGACCTGGCGCAGGCGGTCCGGTCGTTCGAGACGAAGGTGGCACCGCAGAACTACCAGCGACCCACCGCGTTGATCACCCCGGCCAGGGTCAAGGCTGCCATGAAGACCATTGACGAGCTGGGTATCGAGGATTCGTTGCAGCGACGGTTCGCCCGGCTGTCCGACGTGTCGGTCACCAACGTGCTGTGGGTGGACAACGACACACAGCCGCTGATGAAGGACGGCATCGAGGGGCTGCTCATGCAGGCGGCCACCACGACGTCGACGGGCGCGCGCCTTCGTGACGCGAAGCCGGAGGAGGTTCCCGTGGTCTCCTTCATGAAGGACGTCCTGCCCGGCGCCACCACCATCGACCTGTGGGTCGCCAACGCCTACGAGCCGCACTTCGTCAGCCTCACGACCGGGCGCCACCCGGCTGCTCCGCGGTTGTTCAAGTGGGACAACGATTTCGGCTGGTCGTACGGCGGCAACGTCACCGACTCGATCCGGGAGAAGGTCAAGCGGGCCGGCGGCAACGTCACGGGCAAGCTGCGGGTGAGCCTGTCCTGGTTCAACCACGACGACCTCGACCTGCACGTGTTCGAACCCAACGGCGACCACATCTGGTACCAGGAGAAGCGCAACAAGCTGGACGTCGACATGAACGCCGGCGGGCCGCTCTCCCGTGAGCCGGTGGAGAACGTCACCTGGGCCGACCGTGTGCCCGACGGTGAGTACCGGATCGAGGTGAACCAGTACCGCAAGCGGGACAGCGCGCAGGTCGGCTTCGTGATCGAGACCGAGAGCAACGGGAAGATCGAGCATTACCGCCACGAGCGCGCGGTCGGCCACAAGGAGACCGTCGAGGTGGGCCGGATGACTGTCTCCGGCGGGGTGATCACCGCTTTCCGGCCGGGTAAGGACGTGCAGCAGGGCAGTGCGGGCAAGGAGTTGTGGGGCATCACCACCGAACAGTTCGTACCGGTCTCCACCGTCATGTACTCGCCGAACTACTTCGACGACCACGAGGTGGGCAACCGGCACTACTTCTTCATGCTGAAGGGGTGCGTGAACGACCAGCCGACGCGGGGGATCTACAACGAGTTCCTCCGCGCCGATCTGCAACCGCACCGCAAGGTGTTCGAGGTTCTCGGCGACCGCTGGCGGTCCTGGGCCGCAAGCAGGACGCGGTCCTGGAAAACCTGACCGAGGCAGAGCTGCTGGCACGGATCAACAACCTGTAGCCCGCCTGCGGTCGGCCTCGGCCAGCCGGTCCGCACATCGACCGGACGCCCCGTCATCGGCTTGGGCGTGCACGGGATCGGGGACACGACCCACAGGCTCACGGTGCGCGCTGAGATCGGCTCGGCGCGCACCGTCTGCGTATTCGCCGGCACCCGATCCCTCATCCCGAGCACACTGTTGCCCCCGCCGGTGACGATCCTCTACGGTCGGCTGAAGCGGTGGGCGGTGCGGTCCGCATCCGACCGACACCGCCGGGTGCCCCTCGCGCGGGCCGGGACGGTGGAGTCCCGGGCCACCCCGTCGGGGGCGTCGCGGCGGTCGTGTGACTCCAGCTCGTCCTCCGGGTGGTGCTGCCCGGCGCGGCTCCGCGCGGAGCCGGCGGCGAGCGGGCCACGCCGACCCCCACCGGAGAATCCCGTGTTCCTCAGCCCGCACGAACAGGACCGCCTGCTCGTCCACGTCGCGGCCGACGTCGCTCGCCGCCGCCGCGAGCGCGGCCTGCGACTCAACTATCCCGAAGCCGTCGCGATCATCGTGGCCTTCCTGCTCGAAGGGGCCCGCGACGGACGGTCGGTGGTCGACCTCATGGCCGCCGGCCGGACGGTGCTCGGCCGCGAGGACGTCCAGGACGGCATCCCCGAGATGCTGAGGGAGGTGCAGGTGGAGGCGACGTTCCCGGACGGTACCAAGCTCGTGACGGTGCACCACCCGATCCCGTGATCCCCGGGGAGATCCTGCCGGCGGCCGGCCCGGTCGAGATCAACGTGGGTCGGCCGGTGACCACGGTGGTCGTGGTCAACACCGCCGACCGTCCGGTGCAGGTCGGTTCGCACTACCACTTCGCCGAGGCCAACCCGGCCCTGATGTTCGACCGGGCCGTCGCCTGGGGTCAGCGTCTCGCCGTTCCGGCGGGAACCTCGGTCCGGTTCGAGCCGGGCGTGAGCCGCGACGTCGAGCTGGTCCCGCTCGGCGGCGCACGCGTCGTGCCCGGTCTGCGCGGCGAGTGCGCCGGGCCGCTCGACGAAGCGTCACCGACCGCGCCGGAAACCGGCGCGCCGCAAACGGACGCGCCGACGAGCGACGGGCCGGCGCGGTGAGCGCCGTGCGGCGGGACCGCTACATCGACTTGTACGGGCCGACCACCGGCGACCGCATCCGGCTGGCCGACACGAGCCTGCTGATCGAGGTGGAGACCGACCACTGTGTGGGCGGCGACGAGGCGGTCTTCGGCGGGGGGAAGGTGATCCGCGAGTCGATGGGCCAGTCGCGGGCGACCCGCGCCGAGGGCGCGCTCGACACCGTCATCACCGGTGCGGTGGTGCTCGACCACTGGGGCGTGGTCAAGGCCGACGTGGGTCTGCGCGACGGGCGGATCGTGGCGCTGGGCCGGGCCGGTAACCCGGACACCATGCCCGGCGTGCACCCCGAGCTGGTCATCGGCCCGGCCACCGAGGTCATCGCCGGCAACGGCCGGATCCTCACGGCCGGCGCCGTCGACACCCATGTGCACTTCATCTGCCCGGAGATCGTCACCGAGGCGCTGGCAAGTGGCATCACCACACTCGTCGGCGGCGGCACCGGCCCCGCCGAGGGCACCCGGGCCACGACCGTCACCCCGAACGCCTGGCACCTGGCCCGCATGCACGAGGCGCTGGACACGCTGCCGGTCAACGTGCTGCTGCTCGGCAAGGGCAACACCGTCTCGCCGGAGGCGCTGTGGGAGCAGTTGCGCGCCGGCGCGGGCGGGTTCAAGCTGCACGAGGACTGGGGCACCACACCGGCGGCGATCGACTCCTGCCTGCGGGTGGCGGACGCCTCCGGGGTGCAGGTGTCCATCCACACCGACACCCTCAACGAGGCCGGTTTCGTGGCCGACACGCTGCGGGCGATCGCCGGCCGGGCCATCCACTCGTACCACACCGAGGGGGCGGGAGGCGGGCACGCGCCGGACATCATCACGGTGGCCGGCGAGCCCAACGTGTTGCCGTCGTCGACCAACCCGACCCGGCCGTACACCGCCAACACCCTCGCCGAGCACCTGGACATGCTGATGGTCTGCCACCATCTCAACCCGTCCGTGCCGGAGGACCTGGCCTTCGCCGAGAGCCGCATCCGGCCGTCCACCATGGCCGCCGAGGACCTGCTGCACGACCTCGGCGCGATCTCGATCATCGGCTCCGACTCGCAGGCGATGGGCCGGGTGGGCGAGGTGATCCTGCGAACCTGGCAGAGCGCGCACGTCATGAAGGAGCGGGTCGGCGCGCTACCAGGCGACGGCGCGGCCGACAACCACCGGGCCCGCCGGTACGTGGCGAAGTACACCATCTGCGCGGCCATGGCGAACGGGCTGGACCGGGAGGTCGGCTCGGTCGAGCCGGGCAAACTGGCCGACCTGGTGCTGTGGGAGCCGGCGTTCTTCGGCGTACGACCGCACCTGGTGCTCAAGGGCGGCATGATCGCGTACGCCCAGATGGGTGACGCCAACGCGTCCATCCCGACGCCGCAGCCGATGCTGCCGCGCCCGATGTTCGGGGCGTACGGTGCCGCCGCCTCGGCTACCAGCCTGGCGTTCGTCGCGCCGGCCGCCCTCGACGCCGGGCTGCGCCTCGACGTGCGGCGACGGGTGGTGCCCGTCGCGGACGTGCGCTCGCGGGGCAAGGCGGACCTGCCGGAGAACGACGCGATGCCCCGGATCGAGGTGGACCCGGACACCTTCACGGTGCGGATCGACGGTGAGGTGGTGGAGCCGGACCCGGTGCCACGCCTGCCGATGGCCCAGCGGTACTTCCTGTTCTGATGGCGACGTCGAGTCTGCTCCTGCTGCTGGCCGACGGCCGCTTCCCGGCCGGTGCGCACGCCCACTCGGGCGGCCTGGAGGCGGCCGTCGCCGCCGGCCGGGTCACCGACCTGGCCACGTTGGAGGCGTTCCTGGCCGGCCGGCTGGCGACCGCCGGGCTGGTCGGTGCGGCGTTCGCGGCGGCGGCGCACCGGGCGGTGACCTCGGCCGGTTCCGCCGTACGCCGGTCCACGCTGGCGTTGCTCGACGCGGAGCTGGACGCCCGGACGGCGGCACCGGCGCTGCGTACGGTGTCCCGTCGCCAGGGACGGGCTCTACTGCGCGCGGGCCGGGCCATCTGGCCGGAGGCGTCCTTCGACGACCTGCCCGCCACACCGGGCGGAGCGCACCAGCCGTTGGTGCTCGGGCTGCTCTGCGCCGCCGCCGGCCTGAGCCGCGCCGAGACCGCCACGGTCGCCACCCACGGGACGGTGACCGGTGCGGCCAGTGCTGCCGTACGCCTGCTCGGCCTCGACCCGTACCAGGTCCAGGCACTGCTGGTCGGTCTCGCCTCCCGGTGCGACGGCACCGCCGCCGCGGCGGCCCGGGCCGCCGACGACCCACCCGAGCGGCTGCCCGCGGCGGCCGCGCCCCTTGCCGACATCCATGCCGAAGCTCATGCCACCTGGGAGGTGCGTCTCTTTGCGTCCTGAAACCGTTGCGCCCGATGCCGACCGGAATCCCGCCCCGCACGACGAGACCGTTCCGCACACCCACCCCGAACCGGGGGTGGACCCGCATCCGCCGCTGGCGCAAGCCGGGCGGGCGCTGCGCGTCGGCATCGGCGGGCCGGTCGGGTCGGGCAAGACCGCCCTGGTGGCGGCCCTGTGCCGGGCGTTCGCCGGGGAGCTGCGGCTCGGCGTGGTCACAAACGACATCTACACGACCGAGGACGCCGACTTCCTCAAGCGGGCCGGCGTGCTGGACCCGAGCCGGATCCGCGCCGTCGAAACCGGTTGCTGCCCGCACACCGCCATCCGGGACGACATCGGGGCCAACCTCGACGCCGTGGACGAGTTGGCCGAGGCGGTCGGCCCGCTGGACCTGGTGCTGGTCGAGAGCGGCGGGGACAACCTGACCGCCACCTTCAGCCGGGGCCTGGTGGACCGGCAGATATTCGTGGTCGACGTGGCCGGCGGGGACAAGGTGCCGCGCAAGGGCGGACCCGGTGTGACGTCCGCCGACCTGCTCGTGATCAACAAGACCGACCTGGCACCGATGGTGGGCGCGGACCTTTCCGTCATGGACCGGGACGCGCGGGCCCGGCGCGGCGAGCTGCCGACCGTGTTCCTGTCGATCGTCGGCGACACGGCGGCGGGACCGGTCGCCGACTGGATTCGCCACGAACTGGCCCACCACGCGGCAGCGCATCCGGTCGCCGCGCGGGGCGGCCCGGCCTGATGCGCGCGTACGCCCGGCTGGTGGCCCGGGCCGACGGCCGGGGCGGCACGGTCCTCGCCGAGCTGCGCGGTGAGACGCCGCTGCTGCTGCGACAGACGCCCGGCAGCGGTCGTGCCGTGACCGTGTACGTCGTCGGCGGAGCGGCCGGCCCGCTCGCCGGCGACGACCTGCGGCTGGACATCGACGTGGGACCGGGGGCGGCGGTGCGGGTACACACCGTCGCCGCCTCGGTCGCCCTGCCCGGCCGGCCCGGCGTCGCGTCGCGGATGGCGGTCCACGCCGTGGTGCGCGACGGCGGCGCACTGCACTGGCTGCCCGAGCAACTGGTCGCGGCGGCCGGCTGCGCGCATCTCGCCGAGTCCCGGGTGGAGCTGGCCGCCGGGGCGAGGCTGACCTGGCGCGACGAGGTGATCTGCGGCCGGTACGGCGAGGCGCCGGGCGGCGCTGTCGTCCACACCCGGGTCGACTACGACGGCCGGCCGCTGCTGCGCCAGTCGCTGGCAGTGGGACCGGGTGCGCCCGGCTGGGCCGGCCCCGCGGTGCTCGGCGGCGCACCGGCCACCGGGTCGCTGCTGGTGGTGGACCCGTCGCTTTCCGACGAGCGGGCGACGGTCGAGGGCACCGTCGCCCGGCTGCCCCTGGCGGGTGGTCCGGCGACACTGTGGACCGCCACCGCTCCCGACGCGCACACGCTGCGCGCCCACCTCGACGTGCAGGTCGAGCCGCTGCTCACCGAGGTGGAGTGAAGCGAGGGTCAACGCCGAAGGCCGGCCGCCTCGGCGTTGTCGCGGCGACCCGCCGGGTCGAGCCGGGCGATCAGGTCGGCGAGATGGTCGAGCAGGGCGGTGTCGGCCGGTACGCCCGCCTCGGCGAGGCTGGTCCGGACCCGTTCGTCGACGCGGGCGTGCTCACGGCGGCCCCGGGCGGTCAGGTAGGCCCGGATACGGCGCCGGTCCAGCGGGTCGATCCGCCGGAACACCAGGTTACGGTCGACGAGCTGGTCGACCAGCTTGGTGAGGGTCCCCGGCGGCAACGACGCCTCGGCTGACACCTCGCTCATCGGATGGCCCTGGCCGTCGGCGAGCAGGCACAGCACCCGCCACGCCTCGGTGGTCAGGTCGTCGTCGGCCAGAACGACGGCCAACCGGCGGGAGAGCAGCCGTTCGGCGCGGGTGAGCGAGCGCAGCAGATCGGCTGGCGTCCCGGGCACGTCTGACATGGAACTCCCTGGGCCGGTGGCCCTGTCATCGTAGCGACTCGTCCCGCTCCGTGGAGAGCTGTGGTTTTCCCACGTCGGCCGGGCAATCATGGGCTCATGACCGCGCCGGCACCGCCGTGGCTCACAGTCGATCGGGCCGTGGTCAGCATCGCGCTGGTGTACCCGATGCGCGGGCCGGCGGGAATGTTCGGCCCGACCTGCGAACTCTGCGCCCAGCTCGCGGTCGAGGAGATCAACGCCGGTGGCGGGGTGCTGGGCCGCGAGGTGCGGCTGGTGCCGGTCGACGGCGGCGCCCCGCCGGCCGAGGTGGCCGCCCAGGTGGAGGCGCTGGTGTCGATGGGCGCCGTGCAGGGCGTGACCGGCTGGCACATCTCCTCGGTGCGGCAGGCGCTCGCGCCCCGGGTCGCGCACCGCGTGCCGTACGTCTACACCGCCCTGTACGAGGGCGGTGAGCGTACCGAAGGGGTCTATCTGACCAGCGAGACACCGGATGCCCAGCTGTGGCCCGCGATGCGGCTGCTCGCGGGGGAGCAGGGCGTGCGCCGCTGGTTCGTGGTCGGCAACGACTACGTGTGGCCCCGGCGCACCGCGCGGGCGGCCCACCGGTACGCGCTGCGCGGCGGTGGCCGCGTGGTGGGGCAGGCGTTCCTGCCGTTGGAGACGCACGACTTCGACGACGTGTTGCGCCGGATCGAGCGCAGCGGCGCCGACGCCGTGGTGATGCTGCTCGTCGGCGCGGACGCGGTGCGGTTCAACCGGGCGTTCGCGCGTGCCGCGATGGACCAGCGCTGCCTGCGGCTGAGCACCCTGATGGACGAGAACATGCTGCTGGCCAGCGGGGCGGGCGCGACGCGGCGGCTCTACAGCACGGCGGGCTTCTTCGCCGGCCTCGTGACGCAGGAGAACCTCGACTTCCACGGCGAGTTCGCCCGCCGGTTCGGGGTGGAGGCGCCGCCGCTGGGCAGCCTGGGGGAGTCCTGCTACGAGGGCGTGATGCTGCTCGCCGCCCTGATCGGGCAGGCCCGCACCCTCGACGTACGGGCGATCGAGACGGCTGCCGACACGGTGGCGTACCACGGGCCGCGCGGTCGGCTGCAGCTGCGCCGGCGGCACGTGCGTCAGCGGATCTACCTCGCCGAGGCCGACGGCCTCGACTTCACCGTGCTCGCCCAGATCTGACCGTCCGATGCGGACCCTTGACACGTCCACCCGGCCCGGCCCTAAGATACTTCCTGCGTGAAGTATCTGTCCCGGAGGGTGGATACCGCGATCTCCTGTCCACCGTCGGCGGAATGCGTCCGCCGACCATTCCGGTGGCAATTTTTTCACTGCGTTGACCACGGCTGAAACCGCCTTGCACCAGGCGGTTGCGGCCGTTGTGGCGTGCGCTCTCCCCGCTGCGCGGGAAACAGTCAATTAAGGACTGGGAAACGTCCGCGCAATCATGCCGGTCGACGCTTTGCGTGCCCGTAGCCAATGCGATGACCGTAGTTGACGTCCACCCGTCGGCTCCGGCGTCGCCAACTCCACCGGACCGCACCGACCGTCCTTTCGCTACCTGAGTGCACCGCAGGGAGATTAGATGTCACTTCTTCGGAGCCGCCGCATCATGGCGGGTGCCATGACCCTCGTCGCCGCGGTCGCCGTGACCGCGTGCGGCAGCAAGACCAGTGACGAGGGCGGCGCGGCCGGCGTCACCGCCGACGTCTCCGGCAACACCGTCAAGGTGGGCCTGCTCAACTCGCTCTCCGGCACCATGGCGATCAGCGAGGTCACCGTCCGCGACTCCATCATGCTCGCCGTCGAGGAGATCAACGCGGCCGGCGGCGTCCTCGGCAAGAAGATCCAGCCGATCGGGGAGGACGGCGCCTCGGACTGGCCCACCTTCGCGGAGAAGGCCGAGAAGCTCATCTCCGAGGACCGGGTGGCCGCCGTTTTCGGCTGCTGGACGTCGGCCAGCCGCAAGGCGGTCAAGCCGGTGTTCGAGAAGAACAAGGCGCTGCTGTTCTACCCGGTGCAGTACGAGGGTCTGGAACAGTCGCCCTACATCTTCTACACGGGCGCGACGACCAACCAGCAGATCGTCCCCGGGCTCGACTACCTCAAGGCTCAGGGAACGAAATCGGTCTACCTGGTCGGCAGCGACTACGTCTTCCCGCGCACGGCCAACAAAATCATCAAGGCGTACGCGGCGGCGAACGGCATGACAGTGGTCGGCGAGGATTACGCGCCACTCGGATCGACCGAATTCGGCACGATCGTCAACAAGGTCAAGTCGTCCGGCGCGAAGGCGGTCTTCAACACCCTCAACGGCGACAGCAACGTGGCGTTCTTCAAGGAGTACAAGTCGGCCGGGCTGACCGCCGCCGCGATGCCGGTGGTCTCGGTGTCCATCGCCGAGGAGGAGGTCAAGGGCATCGGCACCCAGTACCTGGAGGGCCAGCTGACCGCCTGGAACTACTACCAGACCACGCCCGGCGCGGCGAACAACAAGTTCGTGGCCGCGTACAAGGCGAAGTACGGCGCGGACAAGCCGACGAGCGACCCGATGGAGGCCGCCTACGTCAGCGTCTACCTGTGGAAGGCGATGGTCGAGAAGGCCGGCACGTTCGACGTCGAGAAGGTCCGTGGCGCCTCCGACGGAATCACCTTCGAGGCGCCGGAGGGCCTGGTCACCGTCGACGGCAAGACCCAGCACATCGCCAAGACCGCCCGCATCGGCAAGGTCGGCGCGGACGGCCTGATCACCGAGGTGTGGAACTCCGGCAAGCCGATCGCGCCGGACCCGTACCTCAAGACCTATCCGTGGGCGAGCGGTCTGAGCTGACGACGCCGGCCCCGGGCGGGCACCGCGACGACGCGCCCCGCCCGGGTCCCCGACCAGCAGTACGGGAGTACCCACCGTGACAGTCCTCTTCGGTCAACTCTTCACCGGCATCAGCATCGGCGCTGTCCTGCTGCTCATCGCGCTCGGGCTGGCGCTGACCTTCGGCCAGATGAACGTCATCAACATGGCGCACGGCGAGTTCATCATGGCCGGCGCCTACACCACGTACGTGCTGCAACAGAGCATCACCGGCGCCGGCCTGTCGCTGCTGGTCGCGCTGCCTGTCGCGTTCGTGGTCGCCGGCACGATGGGGGTGCTGCTGGAGATCCTGCTGATCCGCCGGCTCTACGCCCGGCCCCTGGACACCCTGCTGGTCACCTGGGGCGTGTCCCTGATGCTGCAACAGCTCGCCCGGGACATCTTCGGCAGTCCGAACGTGCAGACCCGCGCGCCGGACCTGCTCACCGGCAACGTGGCCCTGCCCGGCGGGCTGACGGTCGCCAACAACCGGCTGTTCATCCTGGCCCTGGCCCTGGCCGCCGTCGCCGTCCTCACCCTGGCGCTGCGGCTCACCCCGTTGGGGCGCCGGATCCGCGCGGTCGTGCAGAACCGCGACCTCGCCGCGGTGTCCGGCGTACCCACCGCCCGGGTCGACCGGACGACCTTCTTCCTCGGCTCGGGCCTGGCCGGGCTCGCCGGGGTGGCGCTCACCCTGCTCGGCCCGATCGGCCCGACCATGGGCACCAATCTGATCATCGACGCCTTCCTGGTCGTCGTGGTCGGCGGGATCGGGCAGCTCAAGGGCAGCGTGATCGTCGCCTTCGCCCTCGGGGTCCTCCAGGCCACCGGGGAGTACCTCACCACCCTCAGCGTCGCCAAGGTGATCGTCTTCGTGGCGATCGTCGCGTTCCTCCAGTGGCGGCCACAGGGCCTGTTCACCCTGCGGACCAGGAGCCTCGCATGACCGCCGTGACACCCGCGCCGCCGAGCACCGCCGACCCGCCGGCCCCGGCCGGCACCGCACCGGGAAGCCGACCGGGTGGCCGGTCCCGGCTGCGCGCGGCGGCGGGGTTCGCGTTCGGCGCGGCTCTGCTGTTCGCCGTCGCGCCGCTGGCGCTGTCGGACTTCCGGCTGGCCCTGCTCGCCAAGTACCTCTGCGTCGCCATGGTGGCCGTCGGCATCGGCATCGCCTGGGGACGCGGCGGCATGCTCACCCTCGGCCAGGGCGTCTTCTTCGGCCTGGGCGGCTACGCGATGGCCATGCACCTCAAGCTCGCCGACGCGGGTCCCGGTGGGATGCCCGACTTCATGCAGCTGTACGGGCAACTCGACGAACTACCGGTCTGGTGGCGGCCGTTCGCCAGCCCGTGGTTCGCGCTGCCGGCCACGGTGCTGCTGCCGATGGCCGTCGCCTTCGGGCTCGGCTCACTGGTGTTCCGCCGCCGGGTGCGGGGCGCGTACTTCGCCATCCTCAGCCAGGCGCTCGCCGCCGCCATGGTGATCCTGCTGATCGGCCAGCAGGGGACCACGGGCGGCACCAACGGGCTCACCGACATCCAGGGCTTCTTCGGGTACGACCTGGACGACCCGGTCAACCAGCGGATGGTCTACTTCATCATCGCCGGCGTCCTGCTCGCGCTGCTCGCGCTGGCCCGCCAGATCGTCCACAGCCGCTACGGGGAACTGCTGGTGGCGGTACGGGACAGCGAGGAGCGGGTCCGTTTCCTCGGCTACGACCCGGCGTCGGTCAAGCTCGTCGCCTACGTGGTGGCGGCGGGCATGGCGGGCCTCGCCGGCGCGCTGTTCGTGCCGGCGGTGGGCATCATCTCGCCCGCCCTCATCGGCATCGTCCCGTCGATCGAGTTCGTCATCGGAGTGGCGGTGGGCGGCCGGGCCACGCTGCTCGGACCGGTGCTCGGCGCGGTGGCGGTCGCCTGGGCGCGTACCGCCCTCTCCGAACGTTTCCCGGGCACCTGGACGTACCTGCAGGGTCTGCTGTTCGTGGTGGTGGTGGCGTTCCTTCCCGGCGGCCTGGCGTCGCTGTGGGCGCTGGCCCGCCGCCGCGCGAAGCGGGCGGAGGTGGAGACACCGTGAGCGACGACCGGCTGGACGGGCTGTCCGTCCGTGACGTGCGGGTCAGCTTCGACGGCTTCACCGCCGTCGACGGCGTCTCGCTGGAGGTGCCCGCCGGTGACATCCGGTTCCTGATCGGGCCGAACGGCGCCGGCAAGACCACCCTCGTCGACGCGATCACCGGTCTGGTGCGGGCCACCGGTTCGGTGTGCTTCGGCGAACAAGAACTGCTGGGTCGCCCGGTGCACCGGATCAGCCGGCTCGGCATCGGCCGGACGTTCCAGACGTCGGCGGTCTTCGAGGAGCTGTCGGTGCTGCAGAACCTGGACATCGCCGCGGGCGCCCGCCGGAGCTGGGCCATCCTGGCCCGGCGCCGGCGGGGGATCCCCGACGAGGTGGCCGCCGCGCTGGAGACCATCGGGCTCACCGGCCGGGCCGACCAGTTGGCCGGCACCCTCGCGCACGGCCAGAAGCAGTGGCTGGAGATCGGCATGCTGCTGGTGCAGGACGCGCGGCTGCTGCTGCTCGACGAGCCGGTCGCCGGGATGAGCCACGAGGAGCGCGACGCCACGGGCGCCCTGCTGGAGACGGTGAGCCGGGACCGCACGGTGGTGGTGATCGAGCACGACATGGACTTCCTGCGTCGCTTCGCGCGCAGCGTCACCGTGCTGCACGCGGGGAAGGTCCTCAGCGAGGGCACCGTGGCGCAGGTCCAGGCGGACCCGCGCGTGCAGGAGGTCTACCTCGGCCACCCGGTCGACGCCGGGTCGGTCCCCAGCGGTCTGGAGGCATGATGCTGACCCTGCGTGGGGTGCACGCCGGATACGGGCGTTCCCGGGTGCTGCACGGCGTGGACCTCGCCGTCCCGCCCGACGGGGTGGCCGCGGTGCTCGGGCACAACGGCGCCGGCAAGAGCACACTGCTGCGTGTCGCGGCGGGCCTGCTGCGCCCGGCCGCCGGCACCGTCGAGCTGGACGGCGAGGACGTCACCCGTCTCGCGCCGCACGAGCGGGTGGCGCGCGGCATGGCGTACGTCCCGCAGGGCCAGCAGTGCTTCCCGCACCTGACGGCGGCGGAGAACCTGCGCCTCGTCGCCGACGGCCGGCGCGACGGCGCGGTGGCGACGGCGGAGGTGCTGGACCTGTTCCCGGCGCTGCGTCCGCTGCTGCGGCGGCGGGCCGGGCTGCTCTCCGGTGGTCAGCGTCAGCAACTCGCCATCGCCCGCGCGTTGATCACCCGGCCGCGGCTGCTCATGCTCGACGAGCCGACCGAGGGCATCCAGCCGTCGGTGGTCGCCGAGATCCAGGAGCGGATCGTCGAGCTGACCCGGCAGTCCGGCTTCAGCGTGCTGCTCGTCGAGCAGCACCTCGGGTTCGCGCTGCGGGTGGCGAACCGCTACCACGTCCTCGAATCCGGCCGGGTCACCTCGCACGGCGACGGGGGAGTGACGGCGGAGCGGGAGGTACGCGCGGCCCTCGCGGTCTGATCCGGGCCGGTGTCCAATTTACATTGACCGCGGTCTTTACTACCATCGTGGCTGGGAGTCGCCAAGCGCTGCTGGGCAGCAGTGCCGTCCGCCCCTGGGACGGCTTGAATCGATCGGCGTCATCTTCTCCGGGGTGGGCACCCAGCGAGGGTCACTGGGCGCCGGCGCATCCACTGGAGCATCATGAAAATCTCACGGACAGCACGCCGTCTGGGACTGGCTGCGGTCGCAGTTCTCGTCGCCTCGTTCACGATGGTCGTGGTCAACCAGGCCGGTCCGGCCTCGGCGCACGGATCGGTCACCAACCCGCCGTCACGCAACTACGGATGTTACGAGCGCTGGGGTTCCGATCACCTCAACCCCACGATGGCCCAGACCGACCCGATGTGCTGGCAGGCGTGGCAGGCCAACCCGAACACGATGTGGAACTGGAACGGCCTGTACCGCGAGAACGTCGGCGGCAACCACCAGGCCGCCGTGCCGGACGGGCAGCTGTGCAGCGGCGGTCGCACCCAGAACGGCCTGTACGCCTCGCTCGACGCGGTCGGCGCGTGGACCGCGAAGCCGATGCCGAACAACTTCACCCTGACGCTGACCGACGGTGCTCGGCACGGCGCCGACTACATGCTGATCTACATCACCAAGCAGGGTTTCGACCCGACCACCCAGCCCCTCACCTGGAACAGCCTCGAGCTGGTACTCCGTACCGGCAGCTACCCGACCACCGGGCTCTACGAGGCGCAGGTGAACGCGGGCAACCGCACCGGGCGGCACGTCGTCTACACCATCTGGCAGGCGTCCCACCTCGACCAGCCGTACTACCTGTGCAGTGACGTGATCTTCGGCGGCGGCGGCAACCCGCCGCCCACGACCCCGCCGCCCACCACCACGCCGCCGACGACCCCGCCGCCCACCACGACGCCCCCGACGACCCCGCCGCCGGCCGGAAACGGCGCCTGCACCGCCACCTTCCGCAAGACGAACGAGTGGTCCGGTGGCTTCGGCGCCGAGGTCACCGTCCGGGCCGGTAACGCCGCGATCTCCGGATGGACGGTGGCGTGGACCTGGCCCAACGGCCAGAGCATCACCAACGCCTGGAACGCGACGGTCACCTCGAGCGGTTCGTCGGTCTCCGCGTCGAACGTCGCCTACAACGGTTCCCTGAGCGCCAACGCCAGCACCAGCTTCGGCTTCAACGCCTCCTGGAACGGCACCAACTCCACACCCACCCTCACCTGCACCGCCCGGTAACAGCGTCCGCGGTGGGGTGGCGCGGCACGCGCCACCCCACCGTCGAAAAGGCTGCCCTCCGCCAGCATCAGGAACCGCAGTGAGGTGAGGAACGACAATGATTTCCCGGGCAGGCGTCAGCGGCTGGTACCGAAGCCGGTTCGTGTGGATCGAGGTGTGCCTGCTGGCCGCGTCGCTCGGGGCGGCCAGCGTGGTCACCTCGATCGTCCCGAGGACGGACCCGGCAGTTCTCCGCCAGGAGATCCTGACCCGGATGCGTACGACGCTCGAGCAGGCGGACCCGAAAGATCATCAGCACGCCGGGCACACCGTCCCAGAGGCGCCGGCCGGAGAGCAGGCCGCGCCGGCGGTCGTCTGCGGCGTCCATGTCTACGGCTACGAGCCCACCGGGGCGGCCACACTGGCCGACGTCCACACGGTCTACGGCTTCCACCTCTGCGGCGTGGCCGAACAGAGGCGCCACTGGGACGGAGCGGTCAAACTCGTCGGCCCGGTGATCATGGACATGACCACCCAGCCTCCCGGCATTCAGGTGGTCGAGGCGACCGCCGACGTCAGGTTCGTCGACCGGCTACGGGAGATGTTCCCCGACAAGTACGAGGAACTGGCACTCAGGGAAGCGTTGCCCGCATCGGAGATGGCCGACCTGCGGCGCCGGTACGACGCCGCCGCCGGCCTCTGACCACGCCGAGCGACCCGACCGCTGAGGCTGCTTGACGCGATGCAATCGACACATGGGGGCATGATGCGACGCAGGATCTTCGCGCTGGCTACAGCCGCAGCGGTTGTCGTCGGCGGGGCCATGACCATGGTGCTGCGGCCGGCGTACGCCGCGACGGCGTGCACGGTGGACTACACGATCACCCGGGAGTGGTCCAGCGGCTTCTGGGCCGAGCTCACCGTCACCAACCTGGGCGCTCCGGTCACCGACTGGTGGCTGCGATTCCGGCAGGCAAACGGCCAGACGATCACCATGGGCCTCGACCGGCTGCCGGACGGATACACGCTCGGCAGCGGCGAGCTGTACCCGGTGACCATGCTCCGCCCACCGGCGGGCTCCACGCTGCCCACCGGCGCCTCGGTGACTGTGCGGTTCGGCGGCAACTACCGGGGCGCCGACCCCGAGCCGACCGACTGGGTGTTGAGCGGCCAGCCGTGCGACGCGGACGGCGGCGGCCCGACCGGCTCGTCGCCGCCGTCGGCCTCGGGGAGCCCGCAGCCCAGCCCACTGCCGGGCGGGCCGTCGGTGGCGCTCACCTCGCCCCTGCCCAACGACTTCTTCGCCGCGCCGGGCGTCGTCCCGATCCGTGCGGAGGCCACGGCGGCGCCCGGCCGGCGGATCGAGCGGGTCGAGTTCCGCGAGCGCGGCACGTTACTCGCCGTGGACACCACCGCGCCGTACGCGTTCGACTGGCGCGGCGTGCCGCCGAACAGCGGTACCCACGTCACCGCCACCGCCTACGACAGCGCCGGCGCCCGGGCCACCGCCGAGGTCCGCGGCGTCCGGGTGCTCCCGCCGCAGGCACCCGGTGCCGCCCCCGCGCTGAAGGCGTTCGGCAATCGCATCCTCACGGTCACCGCCGACCCGAGGCCGTACCGGCCACGCGGAGTCATCCGGTCGGCCGCGCCCGGCGAGTGCGCGTGGGGACCGATTCGCTGGGACGGCCCGGTCGACGACGCGTCAGTGGGCGCGCTGCGGGCCCGCGGCGTCAACGCGGTGCGGGTCGTGCTGAGTGACGCCTGCTACGTCTACACCGGCAGCCCTGCCGACAGGCAGAACCGCGTCGGCTACCTCGACGAGGCGGCCCGGTACGTCGACCGGCTCGTCCGGGGCGGCATCACACCCGTCGTGTCGCTGCGCCAGAGCGACATCCTCGCCACGCGCTCGTTCTGGAGCGCGGTGGCGGAGGTGTTCGGCGACGACAACGCGGTGGTCCTCGACATCTCGCCGTACGACTTCCCGGCGGCGGGCGGCACCGACCCCGCGGCGGTCTGGACCTGTTGGCGCGACGGCGGCCCCGCCTGCCTGGACGCCGGCCTGCCGAACTTCGGCGTGCAGGAGCAGATCCGCCTGCTTCGCGTCCACGGCTCGTTCAACCTGGTCCTCGCCGCCGGGGTCGACGGCGGCAACGACCTGCGCCGGTGGCTTGAGTACCGCCCGGCCGACCCGGACGGCCGCAGCGTGGCCGCCGCCTGGCGCGTCGACGACCGCTCGGCCTGCGCCACGCCGGCCTGCTGGCAGTCCACGCTGCTTCCGGTCGCCGCCCAGGTACCGCTGGTCGCCACCGACGTCAGCGCCGGCCCGGCAGCGCCGACGTTCGTGCCGCGGACGGTCACCTGGCTCGACCGGCACGGCATCGGCCACCTGCGCCGGTGAACGGCCCCATCGGCAGCCGGGCTCGTCAGACGCTCGTGCGCGACCACTGCTGGTTGGCGCCGGTGTTGCACGCGTACTGCTTGAGGATGACTCCGTCTGCGGTCGACGCTGCCGGTACGTCCACGCACTTGCCGCTGTGCCGTGCCCGGAGCTGGAAGTAGCTGCCGTCGGCGACCATCTGGAACTGCTGGTTGGCGCCGCCGCCACAGGTGTACTGGATCAGCTCGGCGCCGTCGGCGGTGGACGCGCTCACCACGTCGAGGCACTTGCCGCTGTTGCGGCTGACGAGTCGCCAGTAGCCGCCGCCCGCGTCCTGGAACTGCCACTGCTGCCACGCGTTGCCGTTGTACGTGTACTGGCCGACGCGCGCGCCGTTGTCGGTGTTCGGCTGCTGGACGTCCATGGCCTTGCCGCTGTGCCGCACGGTGATCCGGTAGAACGTGCCAGTCGGCGGGGACGTCGTCGGGCCACCCCCGACGGTGTCGCCCCACGCGTACCGGATCTGGTCGGCGCCGGAGGTGTTGCGGACGGTCAGGTTGAGGTCGGTGCCGCCGCCGCTCAGCGAGTACATCGAGTACCAGTCGTAGCCGATGGTGCCGGGCTTTCCGCCGAGGGCGGGCCAGTAGGTGCCGCCCATCCGGTTGTCGCGCATGACCTGGGCCATGGCGCGGATGTGGCGCACGAAGTTGTCGGTGCTGTTCGCGTCGGCGTAGTTGCGGCCGTCGTTCATGGGTGCGCCGAACTCGGTGGCGACCGCCCGCGACGCGCAGTTGCCGAGGCGGGTCTGGATGTGGCCGCGGAAGGCGTCGTAGGTCATCTCACCGTAGAAGAAGGCGTAGTGGTGGAAGGACAGCAGCGTCGAGGCGAAGCGGGTGTCGTTGCAGACGTCCCGCAGGTCCTGGCTGAACCCGGTGCCCCCGATGAGCACGCGGCTGGGCACCGCCGAGTAGTGGTAGCTGAGCCAGTTGGCCGCGACGTTGCGCCACTCCGTCGAGCTGTAACCGTGCGGTTCGTTCATCGGCTCGAAGTAGACGTTGGGGTTCGAGCCGTACGTGTTGGTCACCGTGGACCACATCGCGTTCCACGCGGCGAGGTTCGTGATCCTGCCGCCGGAGGCGGCACCGTCCTCCCAGTACGCGAGGATGACCTTGAACCCGCGGGCGGTGGCGGCGTCGACGGCGCCTCGGTAGGCCTCCCACCACGCCGTCCCGACCGTGTGGGTGTTGATGGGCAGCCGGACGGTGTTGACCCCCATGGTCGAAGCCATGTCGTCGTAGAGGGCGTTGGCCTTGGCCCGTACCGTCGCGTTGCTGTCGGAGGAGCTCAGGCCCTGCACGACGAGGGGGCCGGTGCTGAAGTTGTCACCCAGCACGGCCCAGTTCATGCCTCGGAACTGGCTGGTGGCGGCAATGGCGGGCGACGACATGACGACGACGCCGCCGGCCATCGCCGTCATCGCGGCCACCAGCGCGATCAGCAGCCGGCGTAACGACCGGGTGCGCCGCGTTGGTCCCGCTGCGTGACCCCGCAGCAACGTGATCCGCGTCAAGAAGTGGTCGATCACTGATCCAGCCTCTCTGGGTTCGGATGTCAGACCGATCGCCGGAGCCGCTGCTGCCACCGACGCCCGACGTCGTTAGCGTTAACATCGCTCAATCACCCACAAGCCAGGTCTTCGCGGCCGGGCCGATGTTTTCTGGTGGTTACGTGCGCGTTACCGGCAAGTGTTAGCGGTCTCATCTGGAGAGTCAAGGGATCGACCAAGGTCGTTCCCTTTGCGTCCCCGCTCACCGGCCTCCGCCGGGTGGGCGCGGAGACCAGGCACCCAGCGCGGTGCCCGGCACTAGATTGAGGCGGGTGAGCCAGGGCGAACCATCGGCGCAGGCCGGTCCGTCGGGCGAGGACGCGACGGCGAGGATGCTGGCGGCGGCGCGCGCGGGCGACGGCGCGGCCTTCAGCCGTCTGGTCGCACCCCTGCGGGACGAGCTGCGTGCGCACTGCTACCGGATGCTCGGTTCCTTCCACGACGCGGAGGACGCGGTCCAGGACACCATGGACCGGGCATGGCGGGCCGTCGACAGGTTCGAGGGTCACCGCTCGATCCGGCCGTGGCTCTACCGGATCGCCACCAACCGCGCTCTGTCTCTCCTCGGCGCGCGCGGGCGGCGTGAACTGCCCACCGACTTCACCGGCCCGGGCATGTCCCGGGCCGAGGTGAGCTGGCTCGAACCGTATCCGGACCGCCTTGCGGCCCGGCCCGCCGAATCGGATCCGGAGACCCGCGCGATCGCGCGGGAGACCATGGAACTCGCGTTCGTCGCCGCGTTGCAGCACCTGCCGCCGCGACAACGTGCCGTCCTGCTGCTGCGTGACGTTCTCGGTTACTCCGCCGAGGAGACCGCCGGGATGCTTGGCACCACCGTCGCCGCGGTCAACAGCGCGATGCAGCGGGCCCGCCGGATCGTCGCCGGGCTGAACCCGTCCGGGAGCCAGCAGCGGACCCTCGCCGAGCTGGGCGACGCGGGGCAGCGGGAGGTGGCCAGGCAGTACGCCGCGGCGTGGGAGTCCGGCGACGTCGAGACGATCGTGGCGATGCTGACGGAGGACGCGCGGTACTCGATGCCGCCGCTGACCGTCTGGTACGAGGGCCACGAGCAGATCCGCGGTTTCCTGACCGAGGTGACAGCGGGGCGAAGGTGGCGGTTCCTGCCGACGGGTGCCAACGGGCAGCTCGCCTTCGGGACGTACCTGTGGGACGAGGCGGCTGCCGCCTACCTCCCGGCGGGGCTGGACCTGCTCGTGCTGCGGGGACGCCGGGTGGCCGAGGTCGTCTCGTTCCTCGACGCGCGCCTGCCTGCCTTCGACCTGCCGGATCGGCTTCCGGAAAGTTCGCGCGGAGGCGATGAGTTCGCGGCCCGGCCGGGGTTGTAGTCCTGACGGGTCCACCAGCCACGAAGGGCAGAGCCGACATGCCGAGCAACGAAGAACAGATCCGGGCCCTGGTCGCGCGCTGGGCCGCCGCGGTCCACGAGGGGAACCTCGCCGGCGTCCTGGCCGACCACGCCGAGGACATGGTGATGTTCGACGTGCCGCCGCCGTACGAGGGCGTGCGCGGGTTGGACGCCTACCGGGAGATCTGGCCGCCGTTCTTCAGGTGGCAGGCGCAGGGTGCGTCGTTCGAGGTCGAGTCGCTGGACGTCGTCGCCGGCGAGGACGTGGCCTTCGCGTACGCGCTGCTGCGGTGCGGCACGCCGGCCGACGTCGCTGCGGATCCGGAGAACCGCCTGCGGGTGACCTTCGGCCTGCGGAGGCGGGAGGGCCGGTGGATCGTCGCCCACGAACACCATTCCTTCCCGCTCGCCGGTACCGAGCCGGACGCGGACGCGGCCGAGGCGGAGGTGCGCCGGCTTCACCGGCGGTGGTTCGAGGGCACGGCGGCCAAGGACCTCGATGCCCTAATGGATGCCGTCGCCGACGACGTGGTCTCGTACGAGCACGACCAACCGCTGCGATACGTCGGTGTGAACGCTGTTCGCGAGGTCTGCGCGGCGGGCCTGGCGGCGTCGGGTGACGGATCAGTCGCCTGGGACGTTCCCGACCTGACGATCGTGGTCGACGGTGACCTCGCCGTCGCGTGGGGCCTCAACCACGTCTCGGTACGCCCGAGCAGTGGTCCACCGATCGAGAGCTGGTCCCGGGGCACCCGGGTCTTCCAGCGGCGCGACGGGGCCTGGCTGATGACCCACCAGCACCTCTCCTACCCGTACGACCCCTCGACCGGGACGGCACGGACGGATCTGCGTCCGTAGCGACATCGCACATCGAGCCGTCCATCGACGTTCATCCACCAGATCGGCGTGCGTAAGCTCCGCACGGTCGGATCTGGGGAACCTACGGAGGAGGTTCCATGGATCGTCGAGCGATGTTGCGGGCCACTGTTCTCGGTGCGGGCGCCGTCGCCCTGCCGTTCACGGCGTGGTCGGCCGCGTACGGAGCCCCGGCGCAGAACGCGGCGGGGCCGTACGGTGGGCTCCAGGCCGCCGACGCCAACGGCATCCAGCTGCCGGCCGGATTCACCAGCTCGGTCGTCGCGCGATCCCGGCGGACGGTGCCGGGGACGTCGTACACCTGGCACGACGCCCCGGACGGCGGCGCCGTGTTCCCGAACGGCTCCGGCTGGATCTACGTGTCGAACTCCGAGGTGTCGGCCGGGGCGGGCGGCGGCGCCTCACGCCTCGTCTTCAACTCCAGCGGTGTCGTGGTCGGGGCGTCGCGGATCCTCTCCGGCACCGACAACAACTGCGCCGGGGGCAAGACGCCGTGGAACACCTGGCTCTCCTGCGAGGAGGTGTCCCGGGGCCGGGTCTTCGAGACGTACCCCCTCGGCGAGACCGCGGTGGCGCGTCCCGCGATGGGCCGGTTCAAGCACGAGGCGGCCGCGGCCGACCCGGTCCGCCGGGTCGTCTACCTGACCGAGGACGAGACCGACGGCAAGTTCTACCGCTTCGTGCCGACCACCTGGGGCGACCTGTCCGCCGGAACCCTCCAGGTCCTCCGCGCCGGTACGGCCACCTCCGGCACCTTCACCTGGGCCACGGTGCCCGATCCGGACGGCTCGCCCACCCCGACCCGGCAGCAGGTGTCCGGCGCGAAGACGTTCAACGGTGGCGAGGGCTGCCACTACGCCGACGACACCGTCTGGTTCACCACGAAGGGCGACAACCGTGTGTGGCAGGTGAACCTGGCCGCCGGCACGTACGAACTCGCCTACGACGACAACCTGGTCAGCCACGGCACCGCTCCGCTGACCGGCGTCGACAACATCACCGGGTCCACGGCCGGTGACCTGTACGTCGCCGAGGACGGCGGCAACATGGAGATCTGCATGATCACGCCGGACGACAAGATCTCGGTGTTCCTGCGGATCACCGGACAGAGCGGCTCGGAGATCACCGGGCCGGCGTTCACCCCGGCCGGCGACCGGCTGTACTTCTCGTCGCAGCGCGGCACGACCGGCTCGTCCTCCGGCGGCATCACCTACTGCGTCACCGGGCCGTTCCGCCGATGACCGGCTCCCGGCCCCGCTGACGGCTCCGAGGCCGGACCAGCCGTTCTTACCACTGTCTTACGGGACAGTCGCCGGGCGTACGCGGAACGTCCCGGAGCGCGATGCTGAGGACCTGCCATCAATCGGGGAAGAGGGCATCATGGGATCTCTGGCACGGTACGGGCTGTCGGCGGCGGCGGTCTCCACTCTGACGGTGGGCATGGTGCTCCCGGCGGGCACGCCGGTCGTGGCCGCATCATCGTCGGCCTGGTCGGCGACGGTTCCCGCGCTGATCCACGACAGCCGGCTCACCGACGTGGCCGCCACCGGCCCGAACAACGCCTGGTCCGTCGGCTACCAGGCGTCGACCTACACGGGGTACTCGATCGACCAGCCGTACGCCCTGCTCCAATGGAACGGAGGGGCATGGATCGAGCGGCGGCTGCCGCACCAGGCGCATGTGCTGTACAAGGTGGACGCGGTGAACGCCGGCGACGTCTGGACGGTGGGCATCCGGCGCTCCGGAGAGCCGTACGCCGGGCACTTCGACGGCGTGACCTGGACGTCCCACACGCCGTGGTCCGCCCCGTCCGGGACCTCGGACCTGCTGGACGTGGCCGGGACCGGTGGCGGGCGGGCCGTGCTCGTCGGTCACGACGGCGGCCGGCCGCTGGTCGTCGAAGGCGACGCGCGTCAGTTCAGCCGGGTGGCGGTACCGGGGACGGAAGGAGTGAACGGCGTCCTGCGGGCGGTCTCGCGCACCAAGGACGGTGCCGTCTTCGCCGCCGGCGACCGGTACGTCACCGACGCGCCCTACCCGGAGCCGATGATCGTGCAGCGCATCGGCGGGTCGTGGCGGGTGGCCCCGATTCCGCCGATCGCGAGCGTCCACCTCACCGGCGTGTGGGCCCGCTCGGCGACCGACGCCTGGGCGGTCGGCACCCAGGACTTCGACTCCTCGCCCAAGCCGGTCATCCTGCACTGGGACGGCCGGACGTGGCAGCGGGTGGCCGGACCGGCGCCAGCGGGCTGGGTGTACGCGGTCGCCGGCGACGCGAACGGCAACGTCTGGATCAGCGGCACGAACCCGATTCCGCCGTACGTCGAGTACCCGGGCACGCTGTTGCTGCGCTACACCGGCGGGCGGTGGAGTGTCGCGTACGGACCCAAGGTCGACGGCAACGACCCGCACCTGGACGCGCTGGCCAACATCCCGGGAACCTCATCCTTCTGGGGCAGCGGCGCTGCGACCGTCGACGGGTTCCGCCAGGCCGGTGTGATCGAGCGCACCAGATGAGCGGCCAGGCCCACGCCCCTGCCCGGGGTGACTCGGCAACGACCGGGGCGTGGGCCTGGCCCTGCTGTGGCGAGGTCATGATGCAATGAAGCGCATGATTCTCCAGCGGATCGGCGCCGGCCTCCTGTTGTTGATCGGGATCCTGGCGATGGCGGCCACGCGCACCTTCCCGTTCCTCGACGATTTCCCCGAGCTGGCGGAGACGGCGGTCGCGATCGGTGGCGCGGCGTGCATGCTGGCGGGGGTGTGGCTGTGGTTGCGCAAGCCGGCAGAGGGGTCGTCCACGCCCGCGACCGGCGACGTCGAAAGCCGGTGACGGCGCTCGATCAGACGTCGGCGGGCGATCCCGGCGGTGGCGTCGGATACTGGGCCGATGACCAACCCCGACCTCGATCCCGAGCTGTACCCGCCGATCGACCCGCGTGAGGACGTGCCGGACGACCCGGGTGAACTCCTCCCGGACACGCCCGGCGAACTGCCCGAGGCGCCGGTCGAGCCGATGCCCGACGACGGGGAGCCCGGGGGCGTGCCCGAACCGGCCTGACCGGCCGGCGCAGGGCGCCCAATTGATCGACGATGATGGATAATCCTGTGGTGACCGGAGCGCCGACCGCAGGGGAGACCGGATGAGAATCGTCGACGCCCGGGTGATCGTGACCTGCCCCGGCCGGAACTTCGTGACCCTGAAGGTCGTGACCGACGCCGGTCTCACCGGCGTCGGTGACGCCACCCTCAACGGCCGGGAACTCGCAGTCGCGTCCTACCTGCGCGACCACGTCGTGCCGCTGCTGATCGGGCGCGACCCGGCCCGGATCGAGGACACCTGGCAGTACCTCTACCAGGGGTCGTACTGGCGGCGCGGGCCGGTCACGATGAGCGCCGTCGCCGCCGTGGACACCGCGCTGTGGGATATCAAGGGCAAGGTCGCCGGGCTGCCGGTCTACCAGCTGCTCGGCGGCCGGTCCCGCGAGGGCGTGACAGTGTACGGACACGCCAACGGCGAGACGGTCGACGAGGTGCTGACCGAGGTCGCCCGTTTCGTCGACCTCGGCTATCGCGCGGTGCGGGTGCAGTGCGGCGTGCCCGGCCTGCCCCGGACGTACGGCGTCAGCGCCGACAAGATGTTCTACGAGCCCGCCGACGCCGCGCTGCCGACCGAGACGACCTGGTCGACGGAGGCGTATCTGGCCCACGCGCCGGGCGTGTTCGCCCGGGTCCGCGAGGAGTTCGGCCCCACCCTCCGGCTGCTGCACGACGTGCACCACCGGCTCACCCCGATCGAGGCGGCGCGGCTCGGCAAGAGCCTGGAGCCGTACGCGTTGACCTGGATGGAGGATCCCGTCCCGGCGGACCTGCAGGAGGGGTTCCGGCTCATCCGCTCGCACACCACCACGCCGATCGCCGTCGGCGAGGTCTTCAGCAGCATCTGGGACGCCGCCCAGCTCATCCGGGAACAGCTCATCGACTACGTGCGCACCACAGTGGTCCACGCCGGTGGGATCACCCACCTGCGGCGCATCTTCGACCTCGCCGCGCTGCACCACGTCCGCAGCGGCTCGCACGGCGCCACCGACCTGTCCCCGGTCTGCATGGCCGCCGCGCTGCACCTGGACCTGGCCATCCCCAACTTCGGCCTGCAGGAGTACATGCGGCACACCGAGGCGACGGACGAGGTGTTCCCGCACGGCTACCACTACGACGGCGGCTACCTGCATCCGGCCGAGACTCCGGGGCTCGGGGTGGACATCGACGAGCAGGCCGCGGCCCGCTACCCGTACGCGCCGGCCTACCTGCCGGTGAACCGGCTGGCGGACGGCACCGTGCACCCCTGGTGAGCGCGCCGGCTCAGTGGATGCGGCGACCGTGCGCGTCCGGGATCCCGGACTTGCGGAAGAAGTAGGTGTTGATCTGGTCCCGCCACTCCACGGCGCTGCGGAACTGTTCGTCGAGGCGCTCGGCCACCCGGTCGTGGACGGCCGGGTCGATCGCCCCGGCGAGGAGCCGCCACCGTTCCCGCATCGCCGCCACCTCCTCGACTCCGGCGAAGTGCGTGTCGTAGATGTGCTGGATCACGGTACGGCCGCTGTGCAGCACGTGCCGGTACGGGACGTGGTGGAAGAACAGCAGCAACTCGTCGGGGCAGCGCTCGCGTGACTCGTACACCTCCGACCACGGCGGCGGGTACTGGCCGGTGAAGCCGGTTCCGGTCGCCCGGGTCCGGTCCACCCCGACGCCGTCGCGGTCGGCGAAGTGGTAGGTGCCCCACGGGGTGTACTCGTAGCCGTCCACGTCCGGGCCGTAGTGGTGGCCGGGCCGCACCATGAAGCCGACGCCGAGCGGGGCGGTGTAGCGCTCGTAGGTGCGCCAGGAGTCGTCCATGACGGCGTGCATCGTCCGCCGCACCGTCTCCGGATCGCCGGTGGAGACCGGCAGCCAGGTCAGGTCGATCCACTCGTCGAGGATCGCGCCGGGATCCATCTGCGGGTCCCAGGCGAGCCGGCCGAAGGCGTACAGGTTCGCCTGGGCCAGCGGGTGCCCGGTCCAGAACGGGTCGTCGCCCACGTTGGACACGGCGACCAGGCCGCCACCGGTGCCCGCCGGGCCGGCCGCCACGTCGGCGATCGTGCCGCCGGTCGCGCCCCGGGGCCGGAACCGCAGGACCTCGCTCCACCAGGGTGCGAGGTAGCAGACGTGCCGCTGCTGGCCGGTGTACTCCTGCGTCGCCTGTACCTCCACCGCCAGCCGGGTGGCCGGCATCGCGGCGAGCACCGGGGACACGGGTTCGCGTGGCTGGAAGTCGATCGGGCCGAACTTCACCTGGAGGATCACGTTGTCGGCGAATCGTCCGTCCAGCGGCGCGAAGTGGTCGTGGGCGGCCCGGGCCCGGTCGGTCGACCGGTCCCGCCAGTCCTGGTGGTGGTCGTAGACGAACGCCCGCCAGCGCACCACGCCTCCGTGCGGTGCGAGCGCCTCGGCGAGCAGGTTCGCGCCGTCGGCGTGGTCGCGCCCGTACGCGAACGGGCCGGGCCGGCCCTCGGAGTCGGCCTTCACCAGATACCCGCCGAAGTCGGGGATCCGCCGGTATACCCGCCGGGTGACGGCGGCCCACCAGGCCCGTACCCGCTCGTCCAGCGGATCGGCGGTGGGCAGGCCACCGAGGAGCACCGGGGCGGCGAAGGTCACCGACAGGTGCACCCGGATGCCGTACGGGCGCAGCACCTCGGCGATCTCCGCGACGTCGCCGAGCCGGTCGGTCAGCAGCAGTGCCTCGGTGTCGTGCACGTTGACGTTGTTCACGCAGATCGCGTTGACCCCGCAGGCGGCGAGCAGGCGGCCGTAGTCGCGGAGCCGGGCGGGCTCGCGCCGGGCGGCGCCGTCGCGCCAGAACACGGAGCCGCCGGCGTAGCCCCGCTCGACCTGGCCCGACACCGGGTGTACGGCCACGTTGTCCCAGTGGTCGAGCATCCGCCGGTCCAGTGCCGGCCGGTGCCGCCGCGCCGGAAGGTCGTCGTCGAACGCCGCCGCGCCGAGCCGGACCACGTGGAACATCCCGTACAGCAGGCCGGCCGGCGCGTCGGCCAGGACCACAGTCACGCCGCTCGCCCGCGTCAGCAGGTACCCCTCGTCGCCGAGGGAGCCGTCACCGGTGCCGTTCACCGCCGGTGTCGCACCGAGCCGGGCCGCCTCCGCCGCCGCGTTCGGCACCGGGCCGGCCTCGCGCAGGGCCAGCACCAGGTCCGCGTCGACCGGCCATGGCGGACCGTGCCAGAGCCGCCCGCCGTACCGGGCGCAGGCCCGGCTCACCTCGTCGAGGACGGTGTCGACCAGGGGTCCGTCGCCGTGCACCAGCACGCCGCGTGAGCCGAGTTCGCGGAACGCCGCTGGTGGGAGCCAGGCGGCGTGCCAGGCCGACTCGCCGCTGCCGGCCGACGCGCGGCCGGTGGCCGGAACGCTCACGCGGTGAACTCCGCCCGGATGTCGTCGATCATGGGGTCGCCGATGCGCAGCAGCGCCAGCACCAGGAGCGCCGCGAGCAGGGCGAGCACCGCCTCGGAGAACACCGCGGTGACGCCGGCGGCGGCGGCCAGCAGCGCGACGTTGCCGACGGTGACGCCGGGCTTGCGCGCCACGTAGTACACGGCGAGCCGGAGCACGTCGCGGGTGCGGAAGGTGAACAGAGAGACGATCACCAGCGCGTTGACCCCGACCAGGATCACCCCCGCCCCGACCACCACCAGCGGCACCGCCCACCAGCCGGGGACGGCGGCGGCGGGTAGGTTCGCCAGGTTGACCGCGATGACGGCCAGCCACAGCAGCGTTGGCGCCCAGACGCGCAGGACGCCCGGCAGGTTGGCCCGGTAGGCCCGGCGGAACGCGGCGGCGGGACGCAGATCGGTCAGGTCGGGGCGCTGGTGCCGCAGCGTGTACAGCGCGGCGGAGACGGCCGGGCCGACCGGTAGCGCGGCGACGGCGACCAGCGGGAGGTTGCTGCTGTCGCGGTCGAGCAGCACGAGCACGGCCAGACCGGGCAGCGTGCTCACCAGGAGCAGCAGTTCGACCACGAGCAGGGTGTGAACCGTCGCGGCGGCCCGCGACAACGGCCCGTCGCCGAACTCCCGCAGCCCGCCCGTCGCGCCGGTCACTGTCGATCCCCGGGCGGGTCGAGCAGCCTGTCGTCCCACCACGGCGGGGTCTCGTCCACCACCGGGGTCAGCTCGGCGAGAGTCACCTCGTGCCGGGCGAGGTCGAGGTCGAGGTCCGCCCGCCCGGCCGCGACCGGCACCGCCCGATGGGTACGGGCCGGCTCGGCGGCCTCCCGCAACGCGTCGAACTGCCGGGGCCGTGGTGAGTGCGGGCTGCCCATCTCCCGCCAGGCCGCGAAGGCGTTTCCGGCGTCCTCGCTCACCGACGAGCGGAGCAGGAACGCCGACGCGGTGCCCGACGGGCCGATCGGCACCGACAGCGACAGGGTGTGCCGCTCGGGTGCCGGTTCCCGGCCGGTGACGTCGACGGGGGCCCAGGCCAGCACCGCGATCCGGCCGTCGGGGTGCCGGGTGACGAGGTGGTCCGGCCCGCGCGCGAGCACCTCGTCACCGAGCCGGGCCATGAACGCGTACAGGTGGTAGGTGGGTTTCTTGATCTGCCGGTGGGTGAGCAGGCCGAAGCCGCCGTGCAGCGGCGCGGTCGGCACCCCCTCCTCCTCGAACACGTCGCTGAAGGTCCAGTAGGAGAAGGAGTCGACCAGGTCCCCGCCGCCGGCCAGCACCGGAGCGAGGTAGGCGGCGTGGAAGGCCGTGTCGTGGATCGGGTTGTCCGGCCGGTAGGAGGAGTTGAACTCGGTGATGTGCACCGGGCGGCCGGCCAGCGCGGTGCCGGCCAGGTGCCGGCGGGGCGCGGCGAACTGCTCCAGCAGTTCCGCGGCCGGGGCCAGGGTCTGCCGGGTGCCGAACGGCACGTGCCGGGCCGGGCCGGAGGTGTAGGCGTGCCGGCTGACGAAGTCGACAGGCACGTCGCGGTCGGTGACGAACTCGGCGAACGGCTTCAGCCACTCGTCGGCGCCGGGGGACAGGGCCGGGCCGCCGACCTGGAGCGCCGCGTCGACATCCTTGACGGCGTGCGCCGAGACCTCGTACAGGCGGTGGTAGGCGTCCTGGTCGGCGCCCGCCCAGAACGCCGGCAGGTTGGGCTCGTTCCAGACCTCGACGGGCCAGCCGCGCACCTCGTCGAGGCCGTACCGGTCGACCAGGTGGGCCACCGTGGCGCGCACCAGGTCACCCCATTCGGTGTACGACTCCGGAGGCGTCACGTTGCCCCGCCACCAGAACACCGTCTGGTCGCCGGAGGCGAGCGCCGAGGGCATGAACCCCAGCTCGACGAAGGGCCGGATGCCCATCGCGAGGTAGGCGTCGACGACCTGGTCGACGTAGGTGAAGGCGTGCCGCACCCGGCGCTCGCCCTGGTACGTGTAGGGGCGGTGCACGCCGACGCCGTCGCTGAGCAGCCCGTGCCCGCGGATGTGCCGGAACCCGATGTCCCGCTGCACCAGCGCCAGCGAGTCCTGATAGTCGCGTCGCAGCGCCAGGTCGAACCGCCCGGTGCCCACGCAGGTACGCCAGGCGTCGGTCAGCCGGCCGACGGGCCGGTCGGGGACGAGGAGCCGCATCATCCGTGGTCTTTGCGGTACCGCTCGTACGCCTTGTTGACCAGGTCGATGTAGGCCTGCGCGTTCTTGCCCTTCAGCTCCGAGACGTAGGCGTCCCACTCGCTCAGCGGCCGCTGGCCGAGGGCGAACTTCAGCGTGTTCTGGGTGACGTGGTCCTTCAGCGCGGTCGCCCAGAGCGTCGTCTGCTCCCGCTCCTCATCGCTGAGCGGCGCGGGTGGCGGAGTCACCCAGGGCGCGGCCTTGCGGGCGTTCATCTCCTTCTGGAACTCCAGTTCCTCGGGCGAGAAGAACGACTGCACCAGGTCGAGCGTGCCGCCGTACGCGAAGACGCCGTTGTAGAAGCCGAAGTCCTTCTGCAGATGCTTGCTGGCCTTGGGGTTGAGCCCGATGACGTTGACGTCCGGGGCGAGGCTGCGCTTGCCCGAGGCGTCCTTGGTGTACGTGGTGCCCTCGACGCCCCACTTGGCGAACTCCTGGCCGGCGTCGGAGTACCAGAGCCAGTCGACGAACTGCATCATGGCCACGAAGTTCTTGCCGTCGCGGGCCTTGCTGGAGATCATCACGCCGTTCTCCAGCCGGCTCGCCGCGTTGACCGGGCCGGCCGGACCGACCGGGAAGAGGATCTTGCCGAGCCGGGCGTTCGGGTTGATCTTCGCGATGTCCGGGCGGTAGTCGTTCACCAGGGTCTGCGCGTTCGTGCTGATCACGAAGGACTTGCCGCTGGCGAGCTTCTGCCGGGCCTGGTCGTCGGTCTGGGTGAACGTCTCCGGGTCGAGCAGCCCTTCGGCGACCAGCTTGTGGAGGTACTCCACGACCTGCCGGTAGCCGTCCGAGGCGCCGGTGAAGACGTACTTGCCGGCGCCTTCGTCCCAGCTCGTCGGCTGGTAGTTCCAGCCGGCGCCGGGCAGGCCGTGCGCGAGGGCCAGCATGTTCAACAGGTTGCCGGCCGGGTTGGGCTTGCCGAACCGGTCGGAGAAGGGGATGACATCCGGGTGGGCCGCCTTCATCGCCTTGAGCATGGCGTACACCTCGTCCCAGGTGGTCGGGGACGGGATCTTCAACTGCTCCAGCACGTCGGTGCGGACCGCGAGGGTGTAGTCCTGCCAGGGCTTCTCGTGCAGCCCGGGCAGCAGGTAGAACTTGCCGTCCTCCTGCCGGAGCGTGTCCATCTCCGGCTTGAGGTTCCACTTCTCGATCTTGTCCTTGAAGTGCGGCATCAGGTCGAGGTAGTCGCTGACCGGCAGGATCGCGCCGGACGAGACGTACGAGTTCTCCTGCGGGTGGTAGGTCTTCGGGATGATCAGCGGGGCGTCGCCGGAGCCGACCAGCACGCTGCGTTTCTGCTCGTAGTCGCTCAGCGGGACGGCGACCGGGTCCAGCTTGACGTTCGTCCGCCCGGCCAGCTCGGTCCAGAACAGCCATTCGGGCTTGAGCGGGTAGTTCGGGTGGTTGTTGTAGAGGATCGAGAACGTGACCGGCTCGGTGGCCTTGAACTGGTCGCCGACGCCGTACTTCTCCATCGCGCCCGCGCGGTTGCGGTCGAGGTCCTTCTTGTCCGGGGCGTCGTCGCCGCAACCCGCCAGGGAGGCGACGGCGGCCGCGCCGGTGGCGAGCAGCACCTGGCGCCGGGACAGCTTGGCCATGGGTTCTTCCTTCCGGTGGTGGGGTGGTGATGCCGGTGGCGGCTATCCCTTCACGGCGCCGAGCATGATTCCGGAGACGAAATAGCGCTGGATGAAGGGATAGACCGCGAGGATCGGCAGGATCGTCAGCACGATGGTCACGGACTGGATGGTGGCGGCGGACTGGACGACGTCGCCGGCGCTGCCGAGGCCGCCGCCGGTCTGCGTGGCGTCGGTCGCGCCCGCGATCAGGTTGCGCAGATAGACGGTCACCGGGAGCAGGTTCTGACGGTCCATGTAGAGGAACGCGGCGAACCAGGAGTTCCAGAACGAGACGGCGTAGAACAGCACCATCGTGGCGACCATCGCCTTCGACAGCGGCAGCACGATCCGCAGCAGCGTGCCGTACGTGTTCAGGCCGTCGACGGCGGCTGCCTCCTCCAGTTCGACCGGCAGGCTCTCGAAGAACGCCTTCATCACCAGCAGGTTGAACACGTTTATCGCGTTGGGCAGGGCGATCGCCCACACGGTGTTCTTCAACCCCAGGCTGGTGACCAGGACGTAGTTGGGGATCAGGCCGCCGGTGAAGAACATGGTGAACACGGCGATCCCGACCAGCGCGGTCCGGCCCCGCAGGTGCTTCTTCGACAGCACGTACGCGTAGCAGGTGGTCAGCACGACGGAGATGAGCGTGGCGACCACCGTGTAGAAGACGGTGTTGCGGTAGCTGACCCAGAACGTCGGGTCCGACGTCACCACGCGGTACGCGGTGAGGTTGAACCCGCGCGGCACGAGGTTCACCTCGCCCGCGACGATGTACGCGTTGTCGCTGAGCGAGCGGGCCACGATGGTGAGGAACGGATACAGGGTCACCACCACGACGCCGGTCAGCACGACGACGTTCACCACCTGGAAGACCCGGTAGCCCCGGCTGGGCCGGGGGCCACGCGGCCGGGCCGCCGGTTCTCGTGTCGGGGCCTGGGTGCGGGCCCGCGTGCTCACCACAGGCTTGTCCCCACCGTGCGCCGGGAGATCGCGTTCGCCGACAGCACCAGCGTCAGCCCGATCACGGACTCGAACAGGCCGATCGCGGCGGCGTAGCTGAGGTTCCCGGAGACGATGCCCACCCGGTACAGGTAGGTCGAGATCACGTCCGCCGTCGGGTAGGTGAGCGGGTTGTACAGCAGCAGGATCTTCTCGAAGCCGACGGCCATGAAGGTGCCGATGTTGAGGATCAGCAGGGTCACCATCGTCGGCCGGATCCCCGGCAGCGTCACGTGCCAGGTCTGCCGCCACCGGTTGGCGCCGTCGATGCGGGCCGCCTCGTACAGGTCGCCGTCGACGGTGGTGAGCGCGGCGAGGTAGAGGATGGTGCCCCACCCGACGGTCTGCCAGACCTCCGAGGAGACGTAGATCGTCCGGAACCATCCGGCCTGCTGCATGAACGCCACCGGCTCGCCGCCCACGGCGCGCACCATCTGGTTCACCGTGCCGTCCACCGACAGCAACTGGAGGACCATGGCGGCCACGATCACGATCGACAGGAAGTGCGGCAGGTAGGACACCGACTGGACGAACCGCTTGAGGGCGCGGTTGCGCACCTCGTTGAGCAGCAGCGCGAGGACGATCGGCAGCGGGAAGCAGAACAGCAGGGTCAGAGCGCCCAGCACGAGCGTGTTGGTGAACACGCTCCAGAAGGTGGGGTCGGTGAAGAACAGCCGGAAGTACCGCAGCCCGGTCCAGTACTCGCCGAAGATGCTGCCGCCCGGCTGGAAGCGCCGGAACGCGATCACGTTGCCGAGCATCGGCAGGTAGCGGAACGTCAGGAAGAACAGCAGCGGCAGGACGGCCAGCGAGTAGAGCTGCCAGTCCCGGCGCAGGGCCCGCCGCCAGGGCGTACGACGACTGCGCGCGGTCGGGGCTGCCAAGCTCGTCCTCCCGCCTGACCGTCAGATGGAACTTTCCGGTAATACGTCGTAAGCCTTTCGGAAATTTATGGGTATCGTTATCGGCGTGTCAAGAGCGTCGATTGATAACTCCCTCGACCAGCTCCGTCGCTACACGCCGGCCGTCGTCGAGCCCGCCGACTTCGACCGGTTCTGGCGTGCCACCCTCACCGCCGCCGCAGCCACCCCGGTGCTCGTCGACGTCCGGCCCGAACCCACCGACCTGCGGCTGGTCGACGTGTGGGACGTGACGTTCGCCGGGTTCGACGGCGAACCGGTCCGGGCCTGGTACACCCGTCCCGCCGGCGTACCGGCGCCGCTGCCGGCCGTGGTGGAGTACCCCGGCTACGGGCGCGGCCGGGGCCTGCCGGGCGAGCGGCTCACCTGGCCGGTGGCCGGTTACGCCCACCTCCTGGTGGACAACCGGGGCCAGGCCGGGCTGTACAGCCGCGGGGACACCCCGGACCCGCACGACGCGCCCGGCGGGCCCAGCCCGGCCACGCGGGGAATCCTGTCCCCGGACGACTACCACTACCGCCGACTGATCACCGACGCGGTCCGCGCGATCGACGCCGTCCGCGTCCTGCCCGGGGTGGACCCGGCCCGCGTCGCCGCGGTGGGCAACAGCCAGGGCGGGGGACTCGCGCTCGCGGCGGCGGGCCTCGCCGACGGCCTCGCCGCGCTCCTGGTCACCGCCCCGTTCCTGTGCGACATCCAGCGCGCCGTCGAACTGACCGAGGCATCCCCCTACGGCGAGATCGCCCGCTACCTGGCGGTGCACCGCGAGGCCGAGGAGGCGGTCCGGCGCACCCTGTCGTACGTGGACGGCGTCACCTTCGCCCGGCGGGCCACCGCCCCGGCGCACTTCGGGATCGGCCTGCGCGACGAGGTCTGCCCGCCGAGCACCGGCTTCGCCGCCTACAACCAGTACGCCGCCGCCGGATCGACAGTGCCGTTACGGGAGATGCACACGTACCCGTTCAACGGCCACGAGGGCGGCGAGGCCGTCCACGTCCGGCGGCAGCTGCGCTGGCTCGACGCGGTGATCCGTGCCGCCGGGACGGCAGCCGGCTGACCGGCTCACCGGATGCCCGCACGGAGCGCCCGCACCTGGGCCGGCGCGTGGTGGTCCGGCTCGGGGCACCGGGTGGCGGGCGACCGCTCACGCCGGGTCCAGGTGCAACCGTGCCAGCTTGGCCGGGTCGATCACGGCCGTGACGGCGGTGATCCGGCCGCCGGTGACGGCGAACGCGAGGATCGAGAGCGGCGTGCCGTCCGCGCGCCAGGAGACAACTCCGGGCAGGCCGTCCACCAGCGCGGTCCGGGTCGACGCGGCCTGGCCGGCGGCGGCCCGCGCGCCGGCGGCGACCCTGGTGGCACCGATGGTGACCACCGCGTCGCCGGGGCCGTCGACGGTGAGCCTCACGTCGGGATCGAGCACGCGAAGCAGACCTTCGAAGTCTCCACCGCGAGCCGCCGCCAGGAAGGCGGAGACCACCTCGCGTTGTTCCCGGCCCGGGCCGGTCGGGCGTTCGGTCGCCTGGACCTTCCTGCGGGCACGGCTGGCGAGCATCTTGGTGGCGTCGGTGGACTTGCCGAGGATGCGGCCGATCTCGTCGAACGGCACCGCGAACAGATCGTGGAGCACGAATGCCAGCCGCTCGCTCGGGCGCAGTGAATCGAGAACGACGAGGAGCGCGAGCCCGACCGAGTCGGCGAGCACCGCGTCGTCGTCCGGAGCGTGTGCGTCGTCGAACGTCACCACGAGGTCGGGAAGGTGGATGTCGAAAGAGGCCTCGGGGCGGGCCTGGCGCGCCCGCAGGACGTCGAGGCTAAGCCGGCCGACCACTGTGGTGAGCCATCCGGCGAGGTTGTCGATGGTGTCCGCGTCCTGGCGGGCGAGTCTCAGCCAGGCTTCCTGGACCACGTCCTCGGCGTCGGCGTGCGACCCGAGTACGCGGTAGGCGACCGCGCGCAGCCGGTCGCGGTGGGACTCGAATGCCGTTGCCGCCGAGTCCGTCGAGCCGCTGTCGACCATGTTGTTACCTTCCACGATTCCGCTTCGTCAGAGGTGATGACGGGTCCGGGCGGGCCCGGGTAACCGCTGAAGGAGCAGGGACTGATGGAACCACGCCTCAAGAGTGCGATGAACCCGGATCTGATGACTGCGGTCCAGCACCTCCACAAGGCGATAGCCGCCGGGGGTGTCGAGCCGCGCCTGCTGTCGCTGGTCCACCTCCGCGCCAGTCAGATCAACGGCTGTGCGCCGTGCGTCTTCGCGTCCGTCTCGGGGGCGAAGAAGGCCGGCGAGACGGACGAGCGGCTGCACCACGTGGTCGCGTGGCGGGAGACGCCGTTCTTCAGCGAACGGGAGCGGGCGGCGCTCGCGCTGACCGAGGCCGCCACCCGCATTCAGGACGGCGCCCCCGGCGTGACCGATCAGGTCTGGGACGCCGCCGCCGAACACTTCAGCGAGGAGGAGTTGAACGCGATCATCCTGGAGATCGCCATGACCAACTTCTTCAACCGGATCAACCACTCCATCCGGGAACAGGCCGGCAAGACCTGGTGAGCCGCCCCGCACCATCACTTCACCGCCGCCGATGAAGGCGAAGACATTCCTGATTCGACCTCGGTTTCTGGCAATACGGATCGTGGGTACCGGAAAGAAAGTGATCAGGAATAGAGAAGGCGTGGCACACCGGGTGCGACTAGCCTGAGGAGAACGGTGACGAGAGAGAGGAGCGGTACCTAAGTGAGCACCACGTCGAAAGCCAGTAAGGTCGGCAAGCAGAGCAAGTCTTCCGATGAGGGATTCTCCGAGGTCGAGCGAGCCGCCATCAAGGACCGCGCGGCCGAGTTGAAGTCGGAGGCTCGCCGCAGCAAGAGCGCGAACAAGGCGGCGGCCGACGAGAAGGACGTGCTCGCGAAGATCGCCGAGATGGGGCAGCCTGACCGGAAGGTGGCCGAGCGCCTGCACGCCATCATCACGGAAACCGCTCCCGAACTGGCCCCGAAGTTGTGGTACGGCCAGCCCGCCTACGCCCGCGGCGGGAAGGTGGTGTGCTTCTTCCGCAGCGGCAAGGTGGACAAGGAACGCTACTCGTCGTTCGGGTTCACGACGGAAGCGAAGCTCGACGAGGACCACGGCCTCTGGCCGACGTCCTTCGCTCTCACCGAGCTGAGCGACAAGGGTGAGGCGACGATCAAGAAGCTTCTGAAGAAGGCTTTGGGTTGATTTCCGCGGTCGCAAACAGCGCGGGCGACCCAGCGTCATAGTCCGGCCGAGCAGCGACAGCTGCTCGGCCGGCCCGCGCTTCCGGCCCGTCTCTGCAGCCCGTGTGCCCACGGCGTCGCGCGACGCCGTGGGCACACGGGTTTCGTCGTCGGTCAGGCGTCTCGGCGCTTGAGCAGGACAGCTGCGAGCGCGAGCAGCGCGGCGGTCCACAGGCAGAACACTCCGAAGCCCTGCCACGGCGTGAGCAGATCGCCGGGGAGCTTCGTGGCCTGCCCGATGAGGATTCCGGCCTCGGTGGGCAGGTAGGCGTGGGCGTACTCGCCGACCTTGCCGGGCAGCAGCTGGACCAGCGGAGCCAGCACGAGCACGAACATGATCACGCTGGTGATGCCGGCCGCGGTGCGCCGGACGATGGCGCCGATGGCGAACGCGAACAGGCTCAGCACGGCCAGGTACAGCGCCGTGCCCACCACGGCCCTCGCCACACCGGGGTCGCCCAGCGAGACGTCGACCTTGCTGGCCAGCATCGAGGCCCCGACGAAGAAGGAGGCGAACGCCGCCACGAGACTCACGGCCAGGACCAGCAGGCACAACACCACGGCCTTGGCGGCGAGAAGCGGCATCCGCCGCGGTACGGCGAGGAGGCTGGCACGGATCATGCCGGTCGAGTACTCCGACGCGATCGCCATGACACCCAGGACGCAGATCGCCGGCTGGCTGATCAGGAAGCCGCTGCCGAGGATGACGGCGGCGGGATCCGAGGCGGCCAGGGCCCGGTCGCTCTCGGTCATCTGATCCCACGAGGCGACGGTCAGGCCGACGAACAGCGCCGTGAAGGCCGGATACAGCACCGCGAGCAGGGCGAGCGACCATCCGGTCGACCGCACCGACTTCAGCTTCGTCCATTCGGAGAGCATCACCTGGCCGAACCCGGAGCGACTGGCCACCGGTGTCGTGGTGACGTCAGCAGTGGCCGTGGTCATCGGGCAGCTCCTCGGGAGTTGGGGGCGACGGTTTCGCGGGTGGATCCGGTGCCACCGGTACCGGTGTACTCGACGCTCTCGCGCGTCAGTTCCATGAACGCCTCTTCCAATGTGCTTCGCTGCGGCACGACCTCGTGCAGGACGTGCCCCCCGGCGGAGGCGATCTCGCCGATCCGGGCCGCCGTCATGTCCTGGACACTCAGTTCGCCGTCGCCGTTGCGGGTCACCTCGCCGCCCTCACGCGTGATCGCCTCGGCCAGCAGGTCGGCGTGCGGGCTGCGGACCAGCACCGTCTGCTTCTTGCCGCGTTCGATGAACTCCTGGGTGGGGCAGTCGGCGACCAACCGGCCGCGTCCGATGATGATGAGATGCTCGGCGGTCACCGCCATCTCGTTCATCAGGTGGCTGGAGACGAACACGGTTCGCCCCTCGGCCGCCAGTTTCCTCATCAGGGTGCGAATCCACAGGATGCCCTCAGGGTCGAGCCCGTTGACCGGCTCGTCCAGGATCAGCACGGACGGGTCGCCGAGCAGGGCGGCGGCCAGCCCGAGACGCTGCCCCATGCCGAGGGAGAAGCCGCCGGCCCGCTTGCGTGCTACCTCCGTCAGCCCGACGAGGTCGAGGACCTCGTTCACCCGCTTCTTGCCGATGCCCTGCGACTGGGCGAGGCAGAGCAGGTGGTTGTACGCGCTGCGGCCGGGGTGCACGGCCTTGGCCTCCAACAACGAGCCGACGACGGTCAGCGGCGTGGCGAGTTCGTGGTACTGCTTGCCGTCGATGGTGGCGTTGCCGCCGTCGGGACGGTCGAGGCCCAGCAACAGGCGCATCGTCGTCGATTTTCCGGCGCCGTTGGGCCCGAGGAATCCGGTCACCTTGCCGGGGCCGACGGTGAAGGACAGATCCTTCACCGCGGTCTTGTCGCCGTAGCGCTTGGTAAGGTTCCTGGCTTCGATCATCCGTTCCGTCCTGGATTAGGCGATGAGTGGGACAAAGCGAGGGAGTCGGAATCAGTCGCGTTCGCATTCGCCCCGGGAACAACGCTCCCGAGCAGTCATCGGGAACGCGGTTGGGCGAAACGCAGCGCATTGCCGGCGGGATCCTGGACGGCGCAGTCGCGAACGCCCCAGGGCTGATCCGTCGGTTCCTGCGTGACCGTCGCTCCCGCTTCGCGGAGGCGCTCGAACGTGGCGTCGCAGTCGTCGGTACGGAACACGAGACCGGGCAGCAACCCCTTCGCCAGAAGGCTTGCGAGGGCCTGCTGGTCGGCGGGCGAGGTCTCCGGATCGACGACAAGGGACTGGAGGACGATGTCGGCGTCAGGCTGTGCGGCCGAACCGAGAGTCACCCAGCGCAGTCCCTCGAACGCTATGTCCTTGAGCACCTCGAAACCGAGGACATCCCGGTAGAAGGCAATTGCCTTCTCGTGGTCGTCCACGGCGACGAAGCACTGTGAAACCTTGACTCCCATGCGTGTCACGCTACTGACAGACGGTGCCCGGTTGCTTCTCGATTCCTGACGGGTGTCGGGCGCATCCGGACGGGAAGGCCCGTGTGCCGACGGTTCCATAAGAGCGTCCTTCCGTGCGCCGGTGAGCCTCAGGCCTTGACGAATTCGACCAGGACCCGGGCGAGGATTTCGGTCTCCACCCGGTGCCAGGATCCGGGCAGTTCGCGTCCGGAGCCGTTGGGCAGGGCCTTCGCCGTCGCCTGCGCCGCCGCCCGCAGCCAGTCACTGGTGCCGTCGCTGTTGACGACCAACGTCTCCGTCCGGAGGGCCGCGAGCCGCTCGACCGGGACGTCGAAGTCACCGCAGATTGCCGTGTCGTACGCGAGCGTGTGGGCGTTCGCCTCGTTCGTCTCCCACAGCGGGCCCTGCCGCCACTGGCTGATCGCCTCGGGCGGCAGTCCCATCAGCACCGTGAGGAAGTACTCCGCCGCTTCGCCGCGCCTGCCGTCGGCAACAAGCGCCCGGAGCGCGTCGGCGGCGTCGAGGGGCGGCTTCGGGTGACCGTCGACCCGGAAGTACGGCTCGTGCAGTGCGAGCTTCGTGATCGCCAGACCCGCCATCGCCGCCTCCAGCGCGAGGTTCGCGCCGCACGAACCGGCGAACACCACAGCGCTGCCGCCGGCCTCCTCGATCACCGCGGCGAGATCCTCGATCTCGCGCTCGACCGCGTAGACGGGCGAGTCACCGCTCTGCCCGCGTCCTCGGCGGTCGTAGACGAACGTGGTGCAGTACGGTGCCAGCTCGGGCACGAGGGCGTCGAAGATCGTGTGATCGCGAAACGCGCCGTTCAGCAAGACGATCGGTGGCCCTTCGCCGGCTCGTCGATAGGCGATCGTCGTACCGTCCCGCGAAACGACCTTGCGCATGGCGCTCTCCTCAGTGGGCCCGCACGGATGAATCCGCAGCCAACGTGCGGCTGGCTGGTTGACGTCCGGTCGAGGAGCGGTCGTGCCTGACGCGGTCCGGATCGCCGCGCCGGCGGCGAGGTCTACGAGGCGATGGCGGTGACGCCGCCCTCCAACCCCGGATCGCCGGCGAGGATCGCGGCCAGGAGTCGTTGCACCCGCGGGCCTGGTTCGACGCCGAGCTCGTCGTTCAGCACGGCACGAAGGCGGTGATAGACCTGCAGCGATCGACCGACGTGGCCGGCGCGGTACATGGCTGTCATCAGCAGGGCACAGAGGTTCTCGTTCATCGGATTCCGGGCCGTCAGGAGCGTCAGCTCGGCCAGCAGGTCGGAGTGCCGCCCGAGAGCGAGGTCGGCTTCGATCCGGCGTTCCAGCGCGCCGAGCCGGCTCTCCTCCAGCGAAGCCGCCTCGATCTCGAGTATCGGCCCCATTCGGACGTCGACCAGTGCCGAGCCGCGCCATACCTGCAGCGCGCGACTGAATTCATGGGAAGCCCGGCGGTGATCGTCTGATTCGGCCGCTTCGCGACCGGCGACGAGATGGCGGGTGTAGACCTCGACGTCCGTTTCGCAGGCGTGGTCCTCGAGCAGATAACCGTTGTGGCGGGTGCTGATGATCTGCCGTGCCCGCAGATTCCCGCAGCCGGCGGCGGCAAGAGCGTTGCGCAGCTGCAGAATGTACGTCTGCAACGTGGTGGCGTGGCTTCGTGGTGGGCGGTCCCCCCACAGTTCTTCGATAAGTGTCGGCACGGTGACGACGCGGCCCGCATTGAGCGCGAGAAGAGCGAGAACCTGTCGTTGTTTCGGTGCGCTTGCCGTCACCGCCGTCCGGCAGAAACGTAGGGACAGTGGGCCGAGCAGCCCGATACTGAGTGGCTTCTGATTCTTCTCCATATAATCTCCTGCCCCGTTTCGGATTGCTGTGGCCGAGCTCTCCGTCGTGACATAACAAATGCTTGACTGATGCGTCTTCGGTACACAACGATTTTATTCACGCGAATGTGAAAATAGGCGCGATTGGGGCACAAGGCCCGGCTCGGCGCCGATGGTAACGGGTGCAAGTTTTTTTACTCGATGAGTCTCCCCCTACAAGATCGAATAACTGGATTACTGCACGCGATTACGCATTGTGGTGTGATCCGGTGGTCCCGGGGAACTGCGGGTTTATCGTACCCGACCGCTTACCTGATGCGCTGCAAAAGTTGGGGTGGGATCGCGTATCCGGAGGCTGAGCTGCGAGAAGTCGATGTGTCGAGATTTGGGACGCGTCCTCTTTAGACTGCTTCGACGGACTCGGCGCCCGCCGGTTCCCGCGCTGCTGCCGGGGTGCGGCCGATGGCCTCCGGGGGCCGCGTCGAAGCAACGGAAAGCGTCCGCTGGGGCCAGCTCGCGGCGAGCCTCATCGGTGCCCGGTCCGCGTCGGTGCAGGCCGTGATCCACACCGGTGGCGTTCGTCACAAATGCTCGTCAGGTGCCCTGGGCAACCGAATTCGCGCCAGGCGGCGGGTCGGCCGACGAACCCGGCGGCGACCGCGTCGGAGGGCCGGCGGATCACGGTCTGCAACGTCCGCCCCGCTTCCGGCCGTACCACCGAGCCGCCGCAGCGACTTCGCAGCAGCGTCGTTTCCGGGCCGGTTCGACTTCCGGGAAGACCAGCGCCGGTTTCCGGCGAATAGGGGGACGCGCCGCGCCAGGAATCGGGCGGTAACCGGTGACCCTGTTGCGCGAACCGGGCCGGTTCGCCCCTCATCTCCGCGGAGCCACGAATTGTCGCGGGACGTGGTCGGTCGATGAGGCTGCTCCGGCCTGATGCGCCACTCCGGGGATCCGGTGAATGGGCCGGCGAAAGGCGTGCCACCGATCATCGGTGCCGACTGCCGGTTCGAGGTCCGACAGATCCGTGATTCGCCGCCTCGCACCGTCGCGTGAGGGCGGCGCGGGGTGTTGCGAAGATTCGCGGGCTGGCTGTCCGTACCGGCGCTGCCGAGCGGAAATGGCGGGCCTCCTGGCTCGCGGCCCGGCCTCACGTCAGCGGTACCGGAGTGCCGAATTGGTTTCCGGCGCTTCGGCCCGGGATTTGCTGCTCGGAGCCGGGCACCAGCGGTGCTCGAGCTGATCCCGACGGCCCGAGGGGATGCTGACGGCTGCCACGGATGTAGTGAGGTGCCCATGGAAAATGCAGTCGAACGTGCCGTCGAGTATCTCTGGAAGCACTACGACCGACCGCTGTCGCTGACCGAGGTGGCGGAGAGCGTCCGCCTGAGCCGTTTCTACTTCGCCCGCCTGTTCCGGGACACCACCGGAATCACCCCCGGGCGCTTTCTGGCCGCCATTCGCATACACCACGCCAAACGGCTCCTCATTGACACGTCGATGCGGATAACCGATGTCTCCGTGTCGGTGGGTTACAACAGCCTGGGGTCGTTCAGCAATTGCTTCACCTCCAGCGTCGGCCTGTCACCCGGCCGTTTCCGGCGTCTGTCGCAGATCGACGGCATCGAGCTGCCGGGCGCGTTGCCGGCCCCGCACGGTCCCTCGGGCGCGGTCGCGGGGACGATCAGCCTGCCGGAGGGGCACGGAAACGCGCGCGTGTATCTGGGCGCCTTCCGGACGCAGACCGTGAAGCACCCGGCGGCCGCCGCGGTGATCGTCGACGTTCCCGGTGGCCGGCCGGCGTGCTACCGCCTGCCGCACGTTCCCGAGGGCACCTGGATCGTGCACGCGGTGGCGGTGGCCGACGGCGCCGGACTCGACGCGCGGCGGCCGCACGCCCCACTGGTCGGAATGCACCCGTCGGTGACGGTGACCGCAGGTGGAGTGACCAGCGCCGCGGTCCGTCTGCGTCGCCGCCGGCCGATCGACCCGCCGGTGCTGCTCGCCCTGCCCGACCTGGTGCCGCCGCCTGCGCCGGCACCGCTCACCGGGTGCCCGGCCGTCACGGCACGCCAGGCGCCGGCCGCGTGGCAGGAGGATCGACGTGGGCTGGCGCTGGCCGCGCCCCGTCCCGGGTTGTCGTAGCGGGCCCCTCCGGCACGAACACGGCGTGAGGTGCCGCTTTCAACTGCGAATATTGATGCAGTTGAACGTCACTGAGCCGGGGCGGCGTTGCTCCCGGCCGGTCGGGACACGGCCCTCCCTCAGCGGAGAGGGCTCGCACCGATCCGGCACCTCATCGAACCATGCTCGGCGCGGCCCGGTCCGTCAAGCCCGCGGCTTCCTCTGTCGGCGGTCGAGTCCGGCAGCCCGGGGGGGCAACGTGGAGGATGCCGGCCGATCGCGGGCCACTGCACTATGGCCGAGACACAGACGGATTGCCCCATCGGGACTGTCTCTCCGCGGCCCGTCGCACAGCGGTGGGGAAAGGGCTGGGGCCACCACTGCCCAGCGGCCTTCGCATCGTCGGCACCGCCGCAAGCGGAACACGCGAGCCAGAAAGTGGTGATCGACCGTGACCTCAGCCGTACTGCTCAGACCTCGCTCCGGCACCGCCCTCACGGAACGGCTGGCGCGTTCGGCGGCAGCGACCGAGGGCGCCGGCATCAAGACGGCCGACGTGCCGGGCTGGCTGGCCGCCGAGACGGTGGCCTGCGGTACCAGGGTGCGCCGGATTCCCTTCGCTGAGCTGGACGGGTGGTCGTTCAGTCCGGCCGGCGGGAACCTGCGACACCGCAGCGGACGCTTCTTCTCCGTCGAAGGCCTGCATGTCGCCCGGCCGGACATCGGCACCGAGTGGCAGCAGCCGATCATCGTGCAACCGGAGGTCGGCATCCTCGGCATTCTGGCCAAGGAGTTCGACGGGACGCTGCACTTCCTCATGCAGGCGAAGGTGGAGCCGGGCAACCCCAACCTGGTCCAGCTGTCACCCACCGTGCAGGCGACGCGCAGCAACTACACGAAGGCCCACGGCGGGGCGGCGGTGAAGTACCTGGAGTACTTTCTCCGTCCCGACCCCCGGATGGTGATCACCGACGTGCTGCAGTCGGAGCACGGTGCGTGGTTCTACCGCAAGCGCAACCGCAACATGATCGTCGAGGTCGAGGACGACGTGCCGGCCGACGAGAACTTCCGGTGGCTCACCCTGGGTCAGCTCGGACGGCTTCTCCAGCACGACAACGTCGTGAACATGGATGCGCGGACCGTGCTGGCGAGCGCACCGGTGATGTATCCCGAGCACCAGGCCCTCTCGTCCGACGTCGAGCTGCACTCCTGGATCACCGGTAAGCGGGCACTCCACGAGGTCCGGGCCCGCCGTATCCCCCTGACCGAGGTGGCGGGCTGGGTCCGGGACGAGTACACCATCCACCGGGAGGACCAGAGGTTCTTCCAGGTGCTGGCCGTCGCCGTGGAGGGAGCCAACCGGGAGGTCCCGAGTTGGAGTCAGCCGCTGTTCGAACCGGTGGCCCAGGGCGTCGTGGCCTTCGCGTACCGGGCGTTCGCCGGCGTACCGCACCTGCTCGTTCATGCCCGGGTCGAAGGCGGATTCCTCGACACCATGGAACTCGCGCCGACCGTTCAGTGCGTCCCGGCGAACTACCTCCACCTGCCGGCCTCGCAACGTCCGCCGTTCCTCGACGTGATGCTGGAGGCACCCCAGGATCGGATCCGGTACGCCGCGATCCACTCCGAGGAGGGCGGACGGTTCCTCAACGCCGAGAGCCGCTACCTCGTCGTCGCCACCGACGAGTCGACGACGCCGGCCGAGCCGCCGCCCGGCTACCACTGGATCACCCCGGGCCAGCTCGGATGGCTCGCAGGTCACAGCCGCTACGTCAACGTCCAGGCGAGGACGCTGCTCGCCATCCTCAACAGTCGTGCCGTCGACATCGGTCAGGGCTGTTCGTGAACCGGCCCGCAACGGGTCGTACCGGTCGGTGAGGCAGAGCCAGTCGTGGCTCTGCCTCACCGACCGGAACCGCTGTGTCTCAGCGGGCGGCGACAGGACCCTTGCCGTCGCCCACCTGCCGGATGGTCCGGCGCATCGACTCCCTGTCGTTGGCGCGCGGGAAGTCGTCCTCCGGCACCTTCACCCCGAGGAACGCGCACAGGGGCTCCCATCCCTGCTTGACGTCGTAGACGAGAAGGTTGTCCGGCTCGATGGAGTTGACGACCTCCTCGTTGTGCCTGCGAAAGACCTCGATGGCGTGGTCCTTGTCGGCGAACCGTCCACCGAACAGGCCGTCCCACACCATCGTGCTCACGAGGCGGTGCACCCGGGCCGGCATGGAACCGGCCGGCGGGCGGTTCTCACTGTTCCGCACGGCGAACTGGTACAGCGTGTCGTGGGTGCTGCGGTACCACTCCTCGCCGTCACGGATGGTGAGAACGACCTTGGCCTCCGGGAAGGCCCGCACGATCTGCTTGTAGTAGATGGAGCTGGGGCCGTCGACAGCTGAGGTGAAGCCGTCGAAGAGGGCCGGCCAGTCGGGCTGCTGCCCGTCACAGACGACCTTCTCCCACTGGCCCAGGCGGTGCGGATCGCGGACGACCTCGAACATGTGGTAGCAGGGCCCGTAACCGAGACGTTCCAACGCGACCTTCAGCGACGTGGTGCCGGTCCTGCCCAACCCGGTGTTGATGAGCCGCAACAAAGGAGTTCCCTTCTTCAGTGGATCGGGTGCCGTGGCTCAGCGCCAGTCACCCGGCGCCTGCCGGGTGGACACGTTGACGCAGTTCCACATGTTGACGAGGCCGATGTGCAGGATCAGCGCACCGAGTTCCGGCTCGGTGAAGTGCCGGGCGGCGTCGTTCCAGACGGTGTCCGGCACCGGGTCCTCCTTGTCGTTGAGGCGCGTCGCGGCCTCGGCGAGCGCCAGGGCGGCGCGTTCGGATTCGGTGAAACAGTCGGCGTCGTGCCAGGCGTCCACCTTGTGCAGACGTTGATCGATCTGGGCCGCAGCGTCCGGATCGGTGGGCAGGATGTTGACCCGGCCGTTGATCTGGCTGACGCGCATGCGGACCAGATCGAGCGTCCGCACCGGCACGCCGATCTGGTTGATCGCCTTGGCGAGGTCGAGCAGCGGCAGCAGGGCGTCCGGCACGACCAGTGAAGGGTTGTTCATCCGCGGTGCCATGGCATTCTCCTGGGGATGGGGGCGGCTCTTTCGGGGGAACGGGGAGAGAGATCCGGATCGCCCGGTGCGTCACGGATGCGAGACGCGAGCGGGGAGCCGGCCTTCACGCTCTCGTGACGAGGCGGATCGGCCCTTGCGGGCGGCGCCGACGAGCGCATGGTGCAGCCGTTCGTCGTCGTCCTGCCCGGCTTCCCACTGCACCCCGAGGACGAACGGATGCGCTGCCGCCTCCACCACCTCGGCGACACCGTCCGGCGCCTCGGCCGTCACCGTGAGGCCCGTGCCGACCCGGTCGATTCCCTGATGGTGGTGGCAGCGGGCCTCGGGAACGTCGTTGCCCAGCACGCCGTCGATCGCGCTGCCGGCATGCAGGTCCAGGCGGGTCCGGCCGAGGGTGAAGGCCTCGGTCTCGGGACTGTGCCCGTCGTGGCCGACGAGTTCCGGTAGGTGCTGGTGCAGCGTGCCTCCGTGCAGCACGTTCAGCAGCTGCATGCCGCGGCAGATGGCCAGGACGGGCAGGCCGGCGTCGAGCGCGGCCTCGATCAGGGCCAGCTCGACCCGGTCCGCCTCCGGGCTGCCGCACCGGGTCCGGGGATGACGTTCCTGTCCGTACAGCGCCGGATCCACGTCGGGGCCGCCCGGCACCAGCAGTCCGTCGAGCTGGGGCACCGTGTGCTCGGCGCCGGGCACCAGCGGCACCAGCAGCGGGATGCCGTCCGCCGAGGCGAGCATGTCCACGTGGGACTGGAGCGCGAGGCTGACGGTTGTCTGGAGGCCCTGCACGGTCACCGGAACCGTTCGTGCGCTGATTCCGATCACGGGACGCGCGGGGCCTTCCCGCCTCTGCGCATAATTGTTGAAGGATGAGTTCATGGACACCCTCATAACTTCCGGAAATCGCCGTTCCAGGCGGTTCCGCCGCACGGGACGATGGTGCGGCGAATGAGGTGGGGAATCATCGGACGATGGCGGGCCGGCGACCATCGCGGCCGACCGTACAACGGTTCCTCGGCGACTCGCAACCATCGCCGGCGGCTTCGCGGGAACGCTACGGAACGGGCCGTCGTCCGGTGGCGACCGAGCCGGACCGCCGCCGTCGCCGATCGTTCAACTGAGGCGGAGCGTGAGCGGAAACCGCTGTTCAGCGGCGTGCTCGGCTCACCGGGGCGCCGTGGCGTCCATCGGTCCTTGACCGGGACTAAAGAGGCTTTCGTCAAACTGCGAGGCGTCCGTGCGGGTCCGGCGTAGCGGTTCGATGTCCGTCGCGACACCAGCGCGTCACGACCGGTACAGTCATCTTCCGGAAGGACGGCAATGGCAACAATCGAGGTCCCGGTTCTCATCGTCGGCGGCGGTGGATGCGGCTTGTCCGCATCTGTCTTCCTCTCCGACCACGGCGTAGGTCATCTGCTGGTGGAACGGCACTCGGAGACATCGAGAATGCCGAAGGCGCATTATCTGAACCAGCGCACCATGAGCATCTTCCGTCAGCACGGGCTCGACGGCGAGGTGGCCGAACTCGGGGCGTCGATCGAGGAGTTCGGAAAGCTCCGGTGGCTGACGTCGCTCGGCGGCGACCGGCCGCTCGACGGCCTCGTCGTCCAGGAGATGGACGCCTTCGGCGGCGGTGAGCTGCGCGAGACCTACGAGGTGGCCGGGCCGGTCATGCCGGTCAAGCTGCCCCAGGTCCGGCTGGAGCCGATCCTGCGCCGGCACGCCGAGCAACGCAATCCGGGCCGGATTCTGTTCAGTCACGAGCTGGTCGGCTTCGCCGAGGAGGGCGACCGGGTCGTGGCCGAGGTCCGCAACGTCGACACCGGTGAGGTCACCACCGTCGTGGCGCGCTACCTCGTCGCGGCCGACGGCGGCCGCACGGTGGGCGCCGCTCTCGGCGTACGGATGGAAGGTCTTCCCGGTTTTCTCCAGGTCACGACCGCGTACTTCACCGCGGACCTGTCGCCGTGGTGGCAGGAGGGCACGCTCCTCACCCACTTCCTCAACCCCTACGACCCCGATCTGTCCAGCAACCTCATCGAGATGGGACCGACCTGGGGCAAGCACTGCGAGGAGTGGGTCCTGCACTTCCCGCCGGGCGACCCGGAGCGCTTCCCGCCGGAGACGATCGTGCCCAAGATCCGCGAGGTCCTCGGACTGCCCGAGCTGGAACTCACGCTGCACCACGTGACGAACTGGGCCGTGGAGTCCCTGGTCGCCGACCGCTACCGGGTGGGCCGGGTGCTGCTCGCCGGCGATGCCGTGCACCGGCAGCCGCCCACCGTCGGCCTGGGGCTGAACACCGGGATCCAGGACGCGCACAACCTCGCGTGGAAGCTCGCCGCGGTGCTCGGCGGCCGGGCGAACGACAGGCTGCTGGACACGTACGAGGCGGAGCGGCACCCGATCGGGCGGCACAACGTCGACTGGGCGGTGTCCGCGGCCCTGCACCACCACGCGATCCTCGAGGCCATCGGCCTCGGGCAGCACACGCCGCAGCCGCGCCGCGACAGGTCGTTCGCCGCGCTCGTCGACCCGTCTCCGCTCGCCGTCGCGGCGCGCGCCCGGTCGGCGGAGATCTTCGCCACCCACCGGGGCGGGTGCCAGGCGCACGACGTGGAGATCGGCTTCGCGTACGAGGAGGGAGCGGTCATCCCCGACGGCAGCCAGCCGCCGCCGCGGGAGCCCCTGCGGGACGTGTACCACCCGACGACGCGGCCCGGCCACGTGCTGCCGCACGCGTGGATCGAAGGTGGCGGCCGCGTCCTGTCCACCCAGGACCTCACCGGCACGTCGACCGGCTTCGTGCTCATCACCGGCCCGCAGGCGGCACCCTGGCAGGAGGCGGCCGCGGAGGTCGCCACCAAGTTCTCCGTCCCGATCGTCACCGCGTCGATCGGGGCCGGCGGGGAGTACGTGGGGACCGACGGCCGGTGGCAGGACGTCCGGGAGATCACGGACGAGGGCGCGATCCTGGTACGGCCCGACAACCACGTCGCGTGGCGCAGCACGGGCGCCGCAGCGGATCCCGTCGGGGACCTGGCCGGTGCGATCGGGCGCCTCCTCGACAGCCAGCCGGGGCCGGCGCTCAGCTGACCTCTCTCTCTGCCACGCCCGGACCATCGGTCCGGGCGTGGGTCGTTGTGCCGGCCGACGTCAGCGAGCAGTGCGCACACAACCGGGCCGGGGTGGCAACCGCCACCCCGGCCCGGCCGGGGACTTCGGAGGAACGATCAGGAGGAGGCCGCTGTCGCGGCGGTCCTCGGGAGCGCGGCGAGCACCTGGTCGACGGCCTTGCGTGCGTCGGCGATGCACGTGCCGACGCCGACCCCGTCGTACGCGGCGCCACACACGGCGAGCCCGCGATGAGCGGCCAGCGCGGCACGCAGCCGGGCCGTCCGGTCCAGATGACCGACTGTGTACTGCGGCAGTGCGCTGTCCCACCTGGTCACCCGCGTCGCCACCGGGGCACCCACGGCGCCCGTGGCCTCGGCCACCTCGGCGGCGGCCAGCGACGCGAGGTCGGCGTCGTCACGCTGCAGCAGCGTCTCGTCGCTGACCCGCCCGATCGAGCACCGGAGGATCTCCACCTCGCCCGCCAGATGCGGCCACTTCACCGTCGAGAAGGTCACCTCGTTCACCGCCCGCCCGTCCACCGCCGGCACGCGGTACCCGCAGAACCCGCGTGCGGCGAGACCGCCGGGGAACGCTCCGCGCGGGTAGGCCAGCGTGACGATCCCGACGCTCGCGTACGGGATCTCCGCGAGCTCGGCGGCGGCCGGGGCGACACCGGGTACCCCGGCCAGAAGCCGGCCGGCGGGCCCGGCCGGGGCGGCGACGATCACCGCGTCCGCGGTCAGATGTTCCGTCCCGGCGGCGGAGGAGACGGTGAGCCGCCAGCCGTGTTCGCCGGGGGAGAGGGCGGTGACCTCCGCGCCGGTCCGCAAGGTCGCTGCCGTCGAGTCGGCGCGCACCGCCGCGGCCAGCACCGTGGCCAGGTTCCCGAGGCTGCCGATCAGGGTGCCGATGCCGGTCGGAGGCTCCTGCCCGTCCGGGGGCGGCGGCGGGATGAGCGAGGCCGCCGCCCTGGTCAGTGACGGGTGCTTCCGGGACGCGTTGGCCAGGGGAGCCAGCATGGCCTCGAAGGACAACTCGTCGGAGCGGCCGGCGCACACGTCGCTGAGGAAGGGATCGACGAGACGGTCCAGCACCTCGCGGCCGAGTCGCTCCGAGACGTACGCCGCGACGGAAACGTCGCCGTTCCGCTCGGTCGGGGGCAGATCGACGTCCCTGCGGGCCCGGGCCACGCCCTCCGCGGAGACGATGCCGGAGCGGGCGAGCGCGTCCATGTCCGACGGCACACCCATGAACTGGCCGGCGGGCAGCGACCGGAGTGCGCCCCTCGTCCAGATCGCCGTGGCGGTGGCGCCGGCCAGGACCAGCTGGTCGCCGAGCCCGGCTGCGGTGAGCAACCGGGTTGTCTTGGGACGCCGCGCGTACAGCCCCTCGGCCCCCTCGTCGACAGTGACACCGGCCACCTCGGACGCGGCCAGCTTCCCGCCGAGCCGCGACGACGCCTCGAGGAGGGTGATCCGTACCGATGCCTCGCGAAGGTAGAAGGCTGCGGTCAAACCCGCGACGCCGCCTCCCACGATGACCACGTGTGGCACCCCGTCTGCCCGTTCCGGTTGGTTGTCCACCATGTCGCCTGCTCTTTCGTCGGTGCGATGTCCGTGGCAGTTTCGCCGAGGCCCGGTGAATCCCGGTCGAGCGCGGGTGGACCCGGCGGTGTGCGGTGTGAACCGCGGCCGTTACTGTCCGGCTTCCTGCTTCCGCTTCAGCTGCTCGGCGAACAGGCTCCACTCCTTGCTGATGCTGTCCGCGATGGGAGCGATCACGCTCAGCCAGTGCGGCGGGATCGAGCCGGCGACGTCGCGCCACCGATCCGGGGCGCCCGCGTGCCATGCCATCCAGCGGATGAACGCCCGGCCGCCCTCGGTGTAGCGGATCGACGGGTCGGTGGCCAGTTTCTCCGCCACGCCGGCCCAGGTGAGTGGGGCGTCCGAGCAGCCCTTGCGTCGTACCACCGCGCGGGGAGCCGCCGGCGAGGCGGCGGTCGCTGTCGCGGCTCTGTCGTCCGGCTCCCCGTCCGGGCGGTCCGCGGGCTGGCGGTGCCCGTTGCGCTCGGGGCTGATGCCACGGCGGAGCCGGGCGCTCACGTCGTGCACGGTGCCGAGGGAGACGTCCGCCTCCCGGGCGACCTGCCGGAGCGGGGCGTTCGGGTGTGCGCTGAGGTACTCGGCGGCGCGGCGCCGGCCCTCCGCGGCGGTGACCGGGCGCCGCCTCCCGTCTCGGCCGATCCGCTTGCTCCCGGGATCGACGGCGCCCGCCGACCGGGCGCGCAGCGAGGCGATGGTCTTCGCGCTCAGCCCGGTGATGCCGGCCAGGGCGCGATCGGACCAGTCGGGATGCTGGGCCAGGACCCGATCGGCGCCGGCCAGGCGGTCGGCCCGGGACAGGGGAAGCCCGTGGGCGATGTTGGCCTTCATCGCCAGGACGAGTGCCTCGGAGGCGGTGCAGTCCAGGAAGCGGGCCTTGATGACCTGGTCGCCGCGGAGCCGGGCGGCTTCCAGCCGGTGCAGGCCGTCGATGACGCACCAGCCGTCCTCCTGGACGAGGATCGGCGGAAGCTCCGCGGTGCCGGCCGCGTCGACGAGCAGTTGCACGTGGGCGGGGTTCGTCCCGCCCTGACGCAGACGAAGGTTGGGTGACAGCGCGTTGACGGGAACGTCCCGCGCCGGGAGCCTCTCGAAGTTCCTCAGATCGAATCCGTCCCCGTCGGTGGACCCGTCGTCGTCCGACACGGCGAGCGCGAGGCTCTCCCTAGCCAGAGCAGCCTGCCCGTTGCGGCGAGACATCCGGTGCGACCCCCCTCTGTTGCGGTTTGCGACGAGGTTGGCAGAGGGATCTTTAGCCGCAGTCGAGACGGGGTGGACAGGGCTAGCCGTCGGCCGGTCGTACCCCGGTGCTGGTGAGGGCGCTGCCGAACCAGTGGGTGAGGGTGTCGGTGAGGGTGTCGGTGCTGCCGGGTGAGGTCCAGGCGACGTAGCCGTCGGGTCGGATGAGGACGGTGTCGAGTGGGGTGTCGGGTTGGTGGGTCCAGGTTCCGGTGACGGTGTCGACGCGGTCGTGCCAGTGGTGGGTGGGTGGTGTGGTGGTGTCGGTGGTGACGAGGACGGCGCGGGCGGGGTGGAGGAGGTCGGCGATGCGGGTGTGGGTGCCGTCGGGCAGGGTGAGTTGTTCATCGGGTGGCATGCGTCGGCCGAGCAGGGGGTGGTCGCCGGGGCCGGTGTCGTAGCGGATGCCCAGCCCGCTGAGCATCCCGGCGAGATGTCCGGCCGAGTCCCGGTAGGTGGCCAGCTCGGCGAGCACACCGCGGACCGGGTCCATCTCCTCGCCGGTGAGCCGCAGCTCGATGGCGGCCCGGGCGTTGCGGGCCAGCTGCCGCCCGATCGGGAGGCGCTCGGTCTGGTAGGTGTCGAGCAGGCCGTCCGGCGCCCAGCCCCGCACCGCCGCTGCCAGCTTCCAACCGAGGTTCACCGCGTCCTGGACGCCCACGCTCAAACCCTGCGCCATTGCCGGTGGCTGCACGTGAGCGGCGTCGCCGGCCAGGAACACCCGGCCACGCCGGTACTCCGCGGCGACGCGCGAGGCGTCGGTGAAGCAGCTGATCCAGCGACACCGTCCGTGGTGGATGGACTCACCGGTGAGCCGCTGCCACGCGTCGGCGAGTTCCCGGTAGCTCAGCGAGTCGCGGTCCTTCGGGCGCATGCCCCGCTCGTGCACGACGACGCGGGTGACACCGTTCTCCAGGTCCATCGCCATCACCATGCTGCCGCCGGGCAGGTTCTCGCCGATGCGCCGGCGGCGGGTGTCGATCCCGGTGACGTCGGCGGTGTAGAACCCGCGGGTGGGTTCCGGGCCGGTGAAGTCGATGCCGGCGAACCGGCGGACGGCGCTGCGTCCGCCGTCGCAGCCCACCAGGTACCGAGCGGCGTCCCGGCCGCTGCCCTCCGGGCCGTCGAAGGTGACGACGACGCCGTCCGCGCTCTCCTCGAAGCCCGTGACCTCGTATCCACGGCGCACCGGCACCCCGAGTTCGGCCACCCAGCCTTCCAGCATCCGCTCGGTGCGGAACTGGGAGATTCCCCGGAAGCCGGCGTGATCCTCCGGCAGCAGGCCGAGGTCGAGGGGCACGCCACCGAAGTGGCTGTCCGCCGGCTCCGTCGCGCCCAGCCGGCCCAGCAGCCCACGCTGGTCGAAGCACTCGGCCGTACGCCGGGTGAAGCTGGCGCCGCGCGACTCCGTCGGCCGCTCGGGCAGCTTCTCGTAGACGACGACATCGGCTCCGCCGAGGCGCAGTTCGCCGGCCATCATCAGACCGACGGGGCCGGCCCCGACCACGATCACGTCCCGGGTCATCGCGCTGCTCCGATCCGGCCGGCGTCGACGCTGCCGAACCAGTGGGTGAGGGTGTCGGTGAGGGTGTCGGTGCTGCCGGGTGAGGTCCAGGCGACGTAGCCGTCGGGTCGGATGAGGACGGTGTCGAGTGGGGTGTCGGGTTGGTGGGTCCAGGTTCCGGTGACGGTGTCGACGCGGTCGTGCCAGTGGTGGGTGGGTGGTGTGGTGGTGTCGGTGGTGACGAGGACGGCGCGGGCGGGGTGGAGGAGGTCGGCGATGCGGGTGTGGGTGCCGTCGGGCAGGGTGAGTTGGTCATCGGGTGGCATGCGTCGGCCGAGCAGGGGGTGGTCGCCGGGGCCGGTGTCGTAGCGGATGCCCAGCCCGCTGCCCAGACCGATGAGGTGCTCCGCCGCCGCCTTCGCGGTGGCCAGGTCGGACAGCACGCGACGCAGGGGTTCCACGCCGTCGTCGCCGAGGTACAGCATCGACGCGGCCTTGGCGTTGCTGATCAGCTGCCGTCCGATCGGGTGGCGTTCGGCCTGGTAGGTGTCGAGCAGGCCGTCCGGCGCCCAGCCCCGTACCGCCGCCGCCAGCTTCCAGCCCAGGTTCACCGCGTCCAGCAGGCCGGCGCTGAGCCCCCAGGCGGCAAGCGGTGGCATCTCGTGCGCGGCGTCGCCGGCGAGGAAGATCCGGCCGCGCCGGTACTCGTCGGCCACCGCTGAGGCGTTGCCGCTGGCCCACAACCACGGTGCCGCGCCGTGGTGGATGGATTCGCCGGTGAGCCGCTGCCACGCGTCGGCGACCTCGGTGAACGTCAGTGCCGCCGGATCGGGGTGCGGGCGCAGCGCCCGGTCGTGGATCACGATGCGGTAGCGGCCCTGGCCGACCGGAGTGCACACCACCATGTTGCCGCCGGGAAGGCGTTCACCGATCGGTCGCGGCCGCAGCGCCACCCCGGTGACCTCCGCGGTGTACATGCCCCGGGTGGCCGGCGTCGCGTCGGCCCCGATACCGGCCAGCGCACGGACGGTGCTTCCCGCGCCGTCGCACCCGACCAGGTAGGCGGCGGTCTCCTCGACGCGTCCCGCGGGCTCGTCGAAGGTCGCCACGACCCCGTGCTCCGTCTGCCGCAGGCCGACCAGCTCGTGGCGCCGGCGGACCGGTACGCCGAGTTCGTTCAGCCACCCCGCCAGCATCTCCTCGGTCCGGGACTGAGGCAGGCCCAGCACACCACTGTGGTCGTCGTCGAGCATGTCGAGAGCGATCCGCACGCCCCCGAAGTGGCCCATCGGGCCCCACCGGAAGGCGCCGAGCCGGGGGAGCAGACCGCGTTGGTCCAGCGACTCGGCGGCGCGCCTGTTGAAGCCGAGCGCGCGGGACTCACCGGTGGGCGCGGCGAGCCGGTCGTAGACGCGGACTCTCGCCCCACCCAGGTGCAGTTCGCCGGCGAGCATCAGGCCGACCGGGCCCGCGCCCACCACGATCACATCAGTTTGCATTGTTTCGGACCTCCACGCGCCGCGGCCAGAGAATCGCGACGCCAAAGTACACATCATTGCCGCGCGGCTCAACGTCGAACCATCGAAACGCGCTCAATTGTTCGACCGTGCATTCCTCCTGGTTGAACCGGTGGCCGCGCAGAGCAATTTCAGAGATGCCGGATGTCGTGCTGCCGATCAGGATGGACACAAAAGCACGAGGGAAGGATTCCAGACGTGCCGGTCGGCAGAATCGCGCTCATCACGGGCGCGAACAAGGGCATCGGGTACGAGATCGCACGCCAGCTGGGGGAGCGGGGATACGTCGTCCTCGTCGGAGCCCGGGACGAGGTCCGCGGCAAGCAGGCGGTCGAGTCGCTCTCGGCCCGGGGCGTCGACGCCGTCCGGCTGCGGATCGACGTGACGGACGAGACCTCCGTCGTCGACGCCGCGGCCGAGATCGAGCGGCGCTACGGCCGCCTGGACGTGCTGGTGAACAACGCCGGGATCGCCGGCGGCTCCACCGGTGCCCCCAGCACGGTGAGCGCGGCCGATCTCCGTCAGGTGTACGAGACGAACGTCCTCGGTGTCGTGTCGGTGACGAACGCGATGCTCCCGCTGCTGCGCCGCGCCGAGGCCGCGCGAATCGTCAACATGTCCAGCCACCTGGGCTCCCTCACCCTGAACTCGGCACCGGACTCGCCGTTCGCCGGCCTCAACATGGTCGCGTACCAGTCGTCGAAGACCGCGCTGAACGCCGTCACTGTCGCGTACGCCAAGGAGCTGCGGGACACGCCGATCAAGGTGAACGCGGCGAGCCCCGGAGTGGTGGCGACGGACCTCAACCACCACCGCGGAAACCGGACTCCGGCTCAGGGGGCGGCGATCGCGGTCCGGCTGGCGACGCTCGACGACACGGGACCGTCGGGCGCCTGCCTGGCGGAGGAAGGCGTCGTTCCCTGGTGACAGGCCCGGGGCGACGGATCGACGACTTGACGACAAGGGGGACAGGGATCGTGGCGGTAGATGGGCCGATTCTGGTGCTGGGCGGTACCGGCCGGCAGGGTGGTGCGACCGCTCGCGAGCTGCTGAGGCGAGGGCGGGTGGTGCACGCCCTGGTCCGCGACCCGCAGGCTCCCGCGGCGCGGGCGCTGGCCGACGCGGGCGCCGTGCTGGTGCACGGCGACTTCGACGACGAGGCCTCGTTGCGGGCGGCGATGACCGGCGTGCACGGGGTGTTCAGCGTCCAGACGTTCCGGACGCCCGGCGGGGTGGCCACCGAGGAGCGGCAGGGCAAGGCGGTGGCCGACGCGGCCGCCCGGACCGGCGTGGCACACCTCGTCTACAGCTCCGTCGGCGGCGCGGAACGGTCCAGCGGTGTCGACCACTTCGAGAGCAAGTGGCACGTCGAGCAGCACATCCAGAAGCTCGGTGTCCCGGCGACCGTCCTGCGGCCGACGATGTTCCACGAGGTCTTCCTGGACACCGGTCCCCGCCTCGTGGACGGCCGGCTGGTCCTCGGCCTGTGGCTGCGGCCCGACGTCCCGCTGCAGCTCATCGCGACCAGCGACATCGCCGGGTTCGCCGCGGACGCCTTCGAGGATCCGGACACCTGGCTGGGCCGGCAGGTGGAGATCGCCGGTGACGAACTCACCGGGCCGCAGATGGCCGAGGCGTTCGCGCGCGTGGCGGGCATTCCGGCGCGCTACCAGGAGCTGCCCATCGAACAGCTCCGAGCCGTTCGCCCGGACCTGGCGGCCATGTTCGACTTCTTCAACGACAGGGGCTACCGCGCCGACCTGCCGGCACTCCGGCGCATCCGGCAGGACCTGGTCAGCCTGGAGGACTTCCTGCGTACCAGCTGGACCGCCCCTGTGGCGGCCTGACCAGCCGGCGCGACAAATGTGCCCGCCCTCCCGATCCGGGGAGGGCGGGCACATCGCGCGGATCAGGTGACGACCGGGCCGCTGGTGCGGCTGCGCTTGAGCTCGAAAAACCCGTCGGTCCGGGCCAGCGCGAGCACGCCGTCCCAGAGCCGGAGCGCGGCGTCGCCACGCGGGACCGGTGACACCACCGGGCCGAAGAACGCGACGTCCCCCACCGCGATGACCGGTGTGCCCACGTCGGTGCCGACCCGGCTGATGCCGTCGTCGTGCGAGGCTCGAACGGCCTCGTCGAACTCGTCGGACCCGGCCGCCGCGGCCACCCCGGGATCCATGCCGGCGGCGACCAGCGCCGCCTCGTAGGTGGCCCGGTCCCGGGACGCCCGGTCGACGTGGAACCGGGTACCCAGTTCGGTGTAGAGCCGTCCCAGCGACTCCGGCCCGTACCGCTGCTCGGCGGCGACGCAGACCCGCACCGCCTCCAGCGAGGACCGCAGACCCGTCCGGTACCGCTCGGGCAGGTCGTCGCGCCCCTCGTTGAGCACCGCCAGACTCATGACGTGCCAGCACGGCCTGACCGGACGGTGTTCGGCGACTTCGAGAATCCACCGAGAGGTGATCCACGCCCATGGACACGTCGGGTCGAACCAGAAGTCCACAGTGGTACCGACACCGTCCGGCATCGCCGGCCTCCTCGCAGTGCTTGTGATCGGAACTCGTACGACTCGCGAGTGCGGCCGGCGGATCAGCCGAGCGGCTCCCAGTGGTAGAAGCGGGTGGCCATGGCGTCCGCGGGGGAGCGCCAGGTCGCCGGGTCGTACGGCTCGATGAACGGCTTCAGGTCCTCGCTGATCCTGATGAACCGGGGGTCGGTGCGGGCCTCGATGATCCGCTCGCCGCCGTACTCGCCGTCGAAGTCCTGCAGGTGGAAGTACAACCCTCGATAGCTGAAGAGCTCACGACGCCGGGTGCCCATGCGCTGTGGCATGTCGGTCCGGTCGAACGCGCCGAACAGTTCGGCCACCTCGGTCGACGACTGCGGTTGCATCCGACCGACGATCAGGGTGCTGTGCATGTCAAGCTCACCGCCTTCGTTGCGGGATCGGGGGTGGACGCGATCAGTAGTTCCCGAGGCCACCACAGACGTTCATCGCCTGCGCGGTCACCGGGGCGGCGGCATCACTGACCAGATAACCGACGAGGCCGGCGACCTCCTCGGGGGTGGAGTACCGGCCGAGGGGGATCTTCGCCTCGAACCGCTCGAGGATCGCCGCCTCGGTCGTCTCGAAGTGCGCGGCGTAGCCCTGCCGTACCCGCTGGGCCATGGGCGTCTCGACGTAGCCGGGACAGACGGCGTTCACCGTGACCCCGGTCTTCGCCAGTTCCAGTCCCAGCGCCTTCGTGAAGCCGACGACACCGTGCTTGGACGCGGAGTACGGGGCGCCCAGCACCACACCCTGCTTGCCGCCGGTCGACGCGATGTTGATGATCCGTCCCCAGCCGCGGTCGAGCGACCCGCCCGACCGGAGCACCTCCCGGGTCACCCGGAAGACGCCGTTCAGGTTGGTCTCGATGACGTCGTACCAGAGTTCGTCACTGATGTCGCTGGTCACCCCGCCGCCGCTGCGGCCGGCGCTGTTGACCAGGACGTCGACACGCCCGTACCTGCGCACGGCGGCAGCCACCAGCTGTTCGACGTCCTCACCGCGCCGGACGTCGGCGGTCACGCCGTCGGCGTCGTGACCGGCCGCGCGTAGCTTGCCGACCGTCTCCTCGACGGATTCGGGGTTCCGCGCACAGACGAAGACCTTGAGGCCGTCACGGGCGAGTCTTTCCGCCACCGCAAGGCCGATTCCGCTGGTTCCACCGGTGATCAGCGCAACTCGCTGTCCGTTGTCCGTCATTCGACCCGCCCCTCACCAATATCGTGTCGCGGCAGTATCTCAGCAATTTCAGAAATCTCACTCGAGCCTCGGTGGAAGCATTTGTTTCAACCGCTCCGGCTCTCCAGTTGAACGACCTCGGCGGAGCTTGCGATCGGAAAAGGCACCGATCTATCGTCTGGCAACCCCGCAATTTCCCATTCCTGGAGGAGAATCATGTCCGCATTGCCTACCGTGCCCGCAGTGCGGGACAACTCGGCGGCCTACGCGCTGCTCGATCTGATCCAGGGTTCGGTGATCACCCAGGCGATCTCCGTGGCAGCCAAGCTCGGCGTCGCCGACGTTCTCGCCGACGGGCCCCTGCCGGCCGAGGAGATCGCCAAGCGCGTCGGATCCGACAGCGAGGCGACGTACCGGCTGCTGCGTACTCTCTCCGGTTGCTCGGTGTTCGCGCTTCGGGCCGACGGCCGGTTCGAGCTCACGCCGATGGGTGACGCGCTGCGCGAGGGCGCCCCGGACTCGATGCGCGGCATCGCCATGCTGATGGGGCACCCGCTGCTCTGGGAGGAGTGGGCGCACCTCATCGAGTCGGTCCGCACCGGCGAGGCCAACATGCCCAAGCTGCGCGGCATGGGCGCCTACGAGTTCCTCATGTCGAACCCCGCGTACGCCGCCGAGTTCTTCCAGGGCATGGGCAGCATGTCCGACTCGGAGACCGACCCGGTCCTCGCGGCGTACGACTTCTCGAGCTTCGGCACCATCGTGGACGTCGTCGGCGGGCGCGGCCGGCTCCTGGCCGGCATCCTCGCCGGGGCAACCAAGACCCGGGGCATCCTGTACGACAACGAGGTCGCGACCGCTGACGCGCCGGCGACGCTCGAGGCCGCAGGCGTCGCCGACCGGGTCACGATCGAGAACGGTTCCCACTTCGACAAGCTGCCGGCCGGGGCCGACGCCTACGTGCTCAAGCACATCCTGCACGACTTCCCGGAGCAGGCATGCCTGCAGCTGCTGCAGAACGTCCGGGAGGCGATCGCTCCCGGCGGCCGGATGCTCGTGATCGAGTACGTGCTCGAGGAGAACAACAAGCGCCACATCGGAAACATCATCGACCTGTGGCTGCTGCTCCTCCTCGGCGCGAAGGAGCGCACCCTGCCGCAGTACACCGAGCTCTTCGCCAAGGCGGGCATGAAGGTCACCAGGGTGATCCCCACCGCCTCGCCGGTCTCGATCATCGAAGCCACTCCCGCCTGAGCCGCGGCGGGCACGCCCCGGCTGCGGGACTCCCACGAGAAGCGAGGTCAGATCATGGATACGGATGTCATCGTCATCGGTGCTGGTCCCACGGGACTGATGCTCGCTGCCGAACTTCGCCTCGGTGGCGCGGAGGTCACCGTCTTCGAACGGCGGAGCGAGCGGAGCTGGGAGTCACGCGGCATCGGCTTCACGGCGCGCGCGGCGGAGGTGTTCCAGCAGCGCGGCCTCCTCGAGAGGCTGGAGAACACCGAGATCACCCGGCAGGGGCACTTCGGCGGCATCCCGCTCGACTTCGGGGTGCTCGAGGACTCGCACTTCGGCGTGCGCGGCGCACCCCAGTTCGTGGTGGAGGAGATGCTGGAGAAGCGGGCGCTGGAACTCGGTGTGACTCTGCACCGCGGGCACGAGCTCACCGACCTGGCCGATTCGGGAGACGGCGTCACGGTGACCGTGCAGGGTCCCGACGGCCGTGCCGAGTACTCGGCCCGGTACCTCGTCGGGTGTGACGGCGGCCGGAGCACGGTGCGGAAGCTGGCCGCCTTCGACTTCCCGGGCCGGGACGCGACGTGCGAGATGTACCTGGCGGACGTCACCGGCTGTGACATCCGGCCCCGGATGATCGGCGAACTGCTCCCGAACGGCATGGTCATGGCGGGCCCGCTCGGCGAGGGCTACTTCCGCATCATCGTCTGCGAGACCGGTACGCCGCCGGACCGCAACCGCCAGGTCACCTTCGCCGACGTGGCGGACGCCTGGCAGCGGCTTACCGGCGACTCCATCCACGGCGGCGAGGCGCGATGGGTCAGCCGCTTCACCGACGCCACGCGGCAGGTCACCGAGTACCGGCGGGGCCGCGTCCTGCTGGCCGGCGACGCCGCGCACATCCACCTCCCCGCCGGCGGCCAGGGGATGAGCATCGGCCTGCAGGACGCGGTGAACCTCGGCTGGAAGCTCGCGGCCGCGGTCCGGGGGACGGGGGACGACGCCCTTCTCGACACGTATCACAGCGAGCGGCACCCGGTGGGCGCCCGGGTCCTGCGCAACACGCGGGCCCAGGGGACCCTGAACCTCAGCGGCAAGGCGACGGAGCCGCTGCGGGCCGTCGTGGCGGAGCTCATCGCGCTGCCCGTGGTGGCGCGACACCTGTCCGGCATGGTGAGCGGACTCGACATCCGGTACGACGTCGGCGCGGAGGGCCACCCGCTCCTCGGCGCGCGGATCCCGGACCGGGACGTGGACCTCGCGGACGGCGGCACCGACCGGATCGCGCGGCTGCTGCACACCGCGCGCGGCGTGCTGATCACCGCCGACGGCTCCGGGGAGACCAGCCGTCGCGCCGCGCCCTGGTCCGACCGGGTCGACGTGGTACGCGTCCGCAGCGTGCCGGTCGGGTCGCGCGAGGACGGGGCCGCGCCGGAATCGGTGCTGGTCCGCCCGGACGGGCACGTCGCCTGGGTCGCGCCGGACGGAGGCGACCTCGACGAGGCGCTGCGGCGCTGGTTCGGCGCGCCCCGGCCGGCCGGCGACACGGCGGACTCCCCGCAGCTCGCGTCCGCCCGATAGACGTCCCGTCGCCAGAGGAGGCAAACGTGACCACCGATACGGTCCACGAGACGGAGCACCTGATCGTCGTCGACGCTCCCGCCGAGCGGGTCTACGCCCTGATCGAGGATGTCGGCACCTGGCCGGAGGTGTTCCCGCCGACCGTGCACGCCGAGTGTCTCGAACGCGACGGCGACACCGAGCTGATCAGGATCTGGGCGACCGCCAACGGCGTCGCCAAGACGTGGACGTCCCGCCGCCGACACGACCCCGACCGCCTGAGCGTGTCGTTCCGGCAGGAGCGGTCGCAGCATCCGGTCGGCGGCATGGGCGGGGCGTGGGTGATCGAGCCGATCACCGACGCCACCTGCCGGGTACGGCTGCTGCACGACTTCTTCCCGGCCAGCGACGAGCCCGCCGACCTCGAGTGGATCAAGCAGGCGGTGGACCGCAACAGCGCGTCGGAGCTGCAGGCGCTGAAGTCCAGCGCCGAGCCGGCGGAGCCGGGCCAGTGCTTCACCTTCGCCGACACCGTGACGGTCGAGGGCAGCGCCGAGGACGTCTACGACTTCCTCAACAACGCCCAGCTGTGGCCGCAGCGGCTCCCGCACGTCGCCCGGGTCTCGCTCGAGGAGGATTCGCCGGGCCTCCAGGTGCTCGAGATGGACACCCGGACCAAGGACGGGTCGGTGCACACGACGCGCTCCGTCCGCGTGTGTGAACCCCACCGCAGCATCGTGTACAAGCAGACCGTCACGCCCGCACTGATGACGCTGCACACCGGCCGCTGGCTCATCGAGCCGCAGGGCGCCGGCCAGGTGGCGGTCACCTCGCGGCACACGGTCCGGATCAACACCGCGCGGATCACCGAGCTCCTGGGCCCGGAGGCCGATCTGGCCACGGCGCAGCAGCTGGTCCGCAACGCCCTCAGTGCCAACAGCCTGACGACCCTGCGGGCCGCGAAGGCGTACGCCGAGGGCGGCGGCGGCAGGCACCCGGTCCCGTGACCGTCTCCCCGGTCGTCGTCGTCGGTGCCGGCCCGGTCGGACTCATGCTGGCCTGCGAACTCGGACGGGCTCGCGTGCCGGTCGTCGTCGTGGAGCGTCTCGCCACGCCGATGACCGAGTCGCGGGCCAGCCAGCTCTCCACGTTGACCGCGGAGTTGCTGCACGAGCGCGGGTTCGACGAGCTGCTCGACGAGGCGGTGCACGAGCCGCGCGCGCACTTCGCGGGTCTCGCGTTCGACCTGTCGCAGCTGGACAGCGACTACCGGGGCGGCTGGAAGGTGCCCCAGTACCGGACCGAGGCCGTCCTCGGGCGGCAGGCCGAACGCCTCGGCGTGACAGTGCTGCGGGCGCAGGAGCTGACCGGGCTCACCGAGCGGCCGGACCACGTGGTGTGCCGGCTCCGGGGACCAGACGGTGATCGGACCGTCAGGGCCCGCTTCGTGGTCGGGTGCGACGGGGCGCACAGCACCGTACGCCGGCTGCACGGGTTCCCGGCGTCGGTCACGCCGGCGACGAAGGAGCTGCTGCGGGCGGACGTGACGGGTGTCCGGATCCGCGACCGCAGGTTCGAGCGGCTGGACGGCGGGTTCGCGGTGGCGGCGACCCGCGACGGTGTGACACGGGTGATGGTGCACCCGCGCGGCCGGCCGGTGACCCGGCGCAGCGGTCCTCCCGATTTCGGCGAGGTGATCCGGGCCTGGCGGGACGTCACCGGCGAGGACCTGTCCGGCGGGACCGCCGTCTGGCTCGACGCGTTCGACAACTCCAGAGGCCAGGCCGACGCGTACCGGCGTGGCCGGGTCCTGCTGGCCGGCGACGCCGCCCACTGGCACATGCCGATCGGCGGTCAGGCTCTCAACGTCGGGCTCCAGGACGCGGTCAACCTGGGCTGGAAGCTGGCCGCGACAGTGCACGGCCGGGCCGCTCCGGGGCTGCTGGACAGCTACCACGACGAGCGGCACCCCGTCGCGGCGCGCGTGCTCGACCACGTGGCGGCGCAGGAGATGTTGCTGCTGGGCGGCGCCGAGATCGATCCGCTGCGCGCGGTCCTCGCCGAACTCGTCGCACTCGGCCAGGTCCGCGCCCACCTGGCGGAGACGGCCGCCAACGTCGGCGACCGTTACGGCCCGCCGACATCGCCGCTGGTGGGGCGGCGGGTGGTGAACCTGCGGCTGCGCACGGACTCGGGACCGCTTCCGGTGGCGAACCCCGGGCCGGTCGTGGTCCGGCTCGCCCCCGGCCCGGACGCCGTCCGCCGCACTGTTCCCACGGTCCACGCACGTCCCGACAAGGGTTCCCTTCCGGGAACCACCGCCCTCCTCCTGCGGCCCGACGGCTACATCGCGTGGGCCGGCGACGACGAGGACGGCCTGAACCGGGCGATCGACAAGCTGCTACTCGCGGAAGGTAGGACGGACAATGCCAGAGTTTGACGCGGACGTCATCATCGTGGGGGCCGGCCCCACCGGGCTCATGCTCGCCGGGGAGCTTCGCCTGGCCGGCGTCGAGGCCCTCGTCCTGGACCGGCTCGCCGAGCCGACGAAGCAGTCCCGTGCGCTCGGCTTCTCGGCGCGCACCATCGAGGAGTTCGACCAGCGCGGGCTCCTGCCCCGCTTCGGCGAGCTGCAGACCATCCCCTTCGGTCACTTCGGCGGGCTCCCGCTGGACTACCGCGTCGTCGAGGGCGGCTCGTACGGCGCCCGGGGCAAGCCGCAGTCCCTCACCGAGGGCGTGCTGACCGGCTGGGCCGCCGAGCAGGGCGCCGCCGTCCTCCGCAGCCACGACGTGACAGGTGTGCGGGAGACCGACGACGGCGTCGAGCTGGACGTGGTCACCCCCGAGGGCCGCAAGCAGCTGCGTGCCCGCTACCTGGCCGGGTGCGACGGCGGCCGCAGCACCGTCCGCAAGCTGGTCGGCGTGGACTTCCCCGGCACCGACGCCACGATCGAGATGTGGTTCGCCGACGTGGCCGGCTGTGAACTGCGGCCCCGTTTCTCCGGCGAGCGGGTGCCGGGCGGGATGGTCATGGTGCTGCCGCTGGGCCCGGGGGTCAACCGCGTCGTCGTCTACGAGCGCGGCATGACCCGGCAGGGCGACGGCGCCCCGAGCTTCGCCGAGGTCGCCGCCGCGTGGAACCGGCTGACCGGCGAGGACATCAGCGGCGGGAAGCCGTTGTGGACGAGCTGGACGACCGACGCGAGCCGGCAGGCGGCGGAGTACCGGCGCGGACGTGTGTTCCTGCTCGGCGACGCCGCCCACATCCACCTGCCGGTGGGCGCGCAGGGGATGAGCGCGGGGGTCGGCGACGCCGTGAACCTCGGATGGAAGCTGGGCGCCGTGATCAACGGTCACGCCCCGGACGACCTGCTGGACACCTACCACGACGAGCGGCACCCGGTGGGCGCCCGGATCCTGACCAACACCCTCGCGCAGCGCATCCTGTACCTGGGCGGCGACGAGATGGACCCGATGCGGGCCGTCATGACGGAGCTGCTCGCGTACGAGGAGGTCCAGAAGCTGCTGGTGGGCATGGTCACCGGCCTGGACATCCGCTACGACGTCGGAGCGGGCAGCCACCCGCTGCTCGGCCGGCGGCTGCCCGACGTCGAGCTCACCGGCGACTTCGGCCCTTCCGGCACGACGCGCGCGTTCGAACTCCTGCACTCCGGCCGGGCCGTCGTCCTGGACCTGGCCGACGACGCGAAGCTGCGCGCCGCGGCCGAGCCGTGGAAGGACCGGGTCGACGTGGTGACCCCGGCGTCGCGGCCGTCCGGCGCGCTGGCCGACGTCGACGCCGTGCTGGTCCGCCCGGACGGCTATGTCGCGTGGGTCCGTCCCGACGCGGCGGACGGCACCGAGCTGCCCGACGCCCTGGCCCGGTGGTTCGGCCGAGCCTAGCCCTCTCGCGGCGGGCGCCGCCGCGATCACGTCCATCAGAGGATGCGAGGAGAAGCATGCCCTTCATCGACCCCGAGAACGGCTACCTGACGGTCATCAACCTGTTCAAGACCGACACCCCGGAGCGTGTGCACCGGCTCGTCGGCGAGATGCGGGCGATCGTCGACGTCGCCGACTACCCCGGCTGGATCTCGAGCACCGTGCACCAGGGGCAGGAGCGGCCCGGCACCGCCAACTTCATCCAGTGGCGAGGCAACCAGGACCTGGAGTCGCGGTACGCCGGCGACGAGTTCAAGCACCGGACGGTTCCGGTGTTCCACGAGATCGCCACGTACATCCGGCTGATGCAGACGGAGGTCGAGCTGAGTCAGCGCCACCCGGCACTGGGTGACGTCACGGAGATCTCACCGGACCGCGACGACTACACGGTCATCGAGATCCTCGGGGTGGCGCCCGCCGACCAGAGTGAGCTGATCCGCGTCCAGGGCGCCATGCACGAGTGGCTGGTGGACGTGCCGGGATACCGCTCCCAGACCGTCCTGCGCGGCATCCGGTCGCGCGGCGTCGGCGGCACCGACGGGGGTCTGACGGCCGTGGGCCAGGAGAAGGACTTCGTGGTGGTCTACTCGCAGTGGGACGGCAAGGAGTCCTACGACGCGTTCCGCGCCCTGCCCTCGGCGGATCAGCCCGCCGCGCGCCGCGCGTCGCTGGACAAGCGGGACTCGCTGGCGACCTCCGCCGAGTGGAACACCTACCGCGTCGTGCACTCCCGGTCCGCGGCGCAGACCACGCCCGCCTGACCCGGTCCACACACCGCCGGCGGCCCCTGGCGTTCTCGCCAGGGGCCGCTGACGGTTGCGGTGTCGTCCTATCGTGCGGTGATCGTCTCCCAGTGCCACCGGCTGTCGAACGCGGTGACGTCGAGGCCGGCGCCGTCGGCGACCAGCCGGGCGGCGCTGGTCGTCGCCCGGGCGATGAAGCCCGACGTGCGATGCGTGGCCAGCAGGTCCTGCTCGTCGAACGGCTTCCCTTCGCTGCGCAGCAGGCGCAGGTCGACGAAGCCGGTGAAGGTACGTCCCAGCACGACGACGGGCTGTGGACTGCGGATGCTGAAGCGCACCTTGGCGGCGACGTGGCCGTGATGGTGCTGATCGGAGTGGTAGGCGATGTCCGGCATCGTGGGCGGCACGAAGTAGTCCCGGTCCACCACCGCCGGCACCTTCGGCAGGTTGCCGACCAGGAAGTGCCACGAGTTGTACTGCATGCGCGCGGCGATGGACCACGCGGTGTCGGCCAGGTGGGCGGGGGAGTCCCCGAAGTACCGGCGGGCCTGCGGCGTGGGAACCACGCAGCAGAAGAAGTGCGGGATGTCCCACGCCGTGATCGTGGACCAGCTCTCCTCCCGGAGTGACGCGACGAGCCGGGTCAGCGAGCGCATGCCGCGGCTCATCGCGAAGTCGGCGTCGAACACCGTGGTCGCCGCGCACACCGTCTCGTACACCAGGGACTCCAGCCCCGTGCCGAAGTCGCCGTGCGGCTCGACCAGCCAGCCGGGTGACGCGTCGATGCCGGCACCGAGTTCCCCGAGTGTCGCTCCGGAGACGGGGAGCCGGTCACGCAGGCGGGCGCAGAGGTCCGCCTCGGCTCGTTCCACCCTGGCGGTGGCGGGTCCGGCGATCCGCTCGACCTTGTGCATCAACGGTCCGTGGATCTCCCGGTAGAGCTGAACCCGCCCGGCGATCTCGCGTCGGCGCCGCGCGACCGCCACCGCGAGCGCGTCGAGGGCCGCCACCCCGGCCGACGCGGCGGCCGGCACCGGGTCCCCGCCGGGGACCGCGTTGTACGCGACCCGCGTGCGTTCCAGGAGGTGGGCCACGTGGTCGAGCGTCAGCTGGGTGCCGTTGGCCTCCTCGATCCGGCCGTACCCGGCCGACCGGACCAGCAGCGTGAGGCAGACCACCATCAGGACATCGCTGTCCGACCACAGCTCCAGCGGTACGGCGACCAGGCTGCTCAACGCGCAGTCGGGGTGCCCGGGCCACAGCGTCTTGCCGGTCAGGGTGTTGTGGTCGCGGAAGTTGGTGTACTGCCGGTCGCCGCAGTAGAACACCACCGGCGCGGTCCGGCGGACCGCCTCGGTGAGCTCCTCCAGCACCTTCTCCCGGCCGTCCGGGCCGGCGTCGGCCAGCCAGCGGCGGCAGTCGGCGACCGAGTCGCGCAGGCGCTCGTCGGCTTCGGCGAGCCGCGTCCGGTAGTCCGCCAGGTCCTGCGCGGACCAGGGTACGCGCAGCACACCGCCGACGAGGTCGTCGGTACTGGTGAGCGGACCCCTCGACGGCACCCGGACGACCACCCGGCCGCCCGTGGTCAGCCCGACCTCGCCGAGGAAGGCCGCCTCGCTGCCACCGGCCGGCTGCGGCGCCACGCCGCCGCCGTCGTCGCGCCACGAGCGGCCGAACAGGATCCGCAGCGCGCACTCCTCTGCGGCGGGCAGGGCCCGGAGCTGGATGTCCGCCGGGACGTGCCCGTCGAGGGTGAGCAGCGTGTCCAGGGCCGCCGCCAGGTCCGGTTCGGTGGCCGCGCGCTGCCAGACCCGCTTCAGCAGACCGGGAAAACCGGCGTCCCCGGCGACCGGATAGTCGGGCCGGGCCGCGGCTCCGGCCTGCCGCCCGAGCCGGCTGGGCCGGCGGCTCTGCCGTGCCTTGGCCAGAGCGGCTCTGCGGGAGAGCCCGCTATCGGGCTCGACCGGCAAGGTCATGCTGCCCCTCCGCGGTGAGGTCGATGTGGTTCCAGAGGCTGTCGTCGGTGGCCGTCCACTGCTCGTCCACATAGATGCAGTCGACCGGGCAGACCATCACGCACACCGGGCACCCGGAGCACAGCTCCGGGATGATCACGACGTCCAGCCCCCGGTCGAAGATCGCCCCGAACTCGGGCGGGCAGCTGCGCAGGCACGTGTCGCACGTGATGCACTCGGAAGCCTCGATGCGGCGTGGCGGCTTCTTCCAGTCCTCGTTCCTGGTCCGCTGGGCGATCCGGGCGGCGCGCGCGGCGTCCGCTCCGGCAGCGGTCTCCTTTGCCCACGGCATGTCCTGTCCTCACCTCGTCTTCCTGGTGTCACCCGGGCACGCCGGCGGCCGCCCGGTACGAAGCGCACGGCCGATCAGCGGGAGCGCTCGGAGATCTCCGCGAGGATGCCGTCCCAGAGCCGGACCCGGGCCGCCAGCGCGGTGTTGATGGTGTCCTCGCACTGCTCCCACTTGCCGTTGTCGTCCCCGCACAGGTCGGCGAGCATCTGCATCGCCATCGGCGTGTGCTCCTCGCTGTCCACCTGGATGTGCCGCCGCAGGTAGTCGACGAAGGTGGAGAGCACGCCGACGCCGGCGTCGAGCGCGGCCACCTGGTCGAACATGTCGGGAATCAGGTCCTCGCGGCCGAACGCGAACGCGGCGGCCTGACAGTGCACGGGCGCGCCCTCGATGATCGTCCAGGTCGTACCGATGAACTCGGCCGAAGGCCCGGGCACGCCGGCCTTCTGGGCGGCGGCCCGCACCGGCTCGCCGGCGCGCAGCAGACCGATGAACTCGTCGATCCGGGTGGTGTCGGCGCCCGCCTGACGCATGCCGTTGACGTACAGCTCGAAGTGGCTGATGAAGCCGTCGCCGAGTTCGTCGCTCTCCTCGACGAGGGTGATGTCGTTGATGAGCCGGCTGCTGCCGGGATGCCCGGACGGCACCCAGGGCACCTCGACGCAGGTGAGCTGCCGCTGCAGCGACTTGAGCAGGGACATGAAGTCCCAGACCGCGAAGACGTGGTGCTCCATGAAGGTGACCACCGCGTCGACGGTGTTCAGCTGACCGTAGAGTGGGTGCCCGATCACCTTCTGCCGGGCGGGCTCGACGGCGTCCTTGAGCTTGTCGATGGCGGGGGTGGACCCTCCCCAGTCGTACCGTGACATGACCGTTCTCCTTTCGAGCGGGTGGGGCCGGCGTGGTCAGAAGACACCGAAGTACTCGCGGTGCTCCCATTCGGTGACGTGGTCGGCGGGCGGGTGTTCCGTCGCGCACCAGGCGCGGAAGCGGGACGCCTCGCTCTCCTTGAGCTTCGTCAGACAGGTCTTCAGCGGCGTGCCGAGCAGCTCCTCGGCTCGGCTGCTCGCCCGGAACGCGTCGATCGCCTCGTCCAGCGACGTCGGCAGCCCGTCGGCCTCACCGCCGCCCGGGGCGGCGCCGGCGTCCAGCCCGGCCAGGCCCGCGTACAGCTGCGAGGCGATGACCAGGTACGGATTCGCGCACGGTTCCCCGACCCGGTTCTCGACGTGCGTCGAACTGCCGCCGCTCAGCACCCGGACCATGGCGCTGCGGTCCTCCTCGCGCCAGTCGGCGGCGGTGGGGGAGAGCGTGAACCGCGGCGCCAGCCGGTGGTAGCCGTTCACGGTCGGGACGGACAGCAGGCACAGCTCCCGCGCGTGGGCCAGCAGGCCCTGCACGTAGGCCTCGCCCGCGGGGGAGAGCGGACCCGCCGTGCCGGCGTCCGGCGCGAACAGGTTGCGGCTCGTCGCCGTGCTCGTCACCGACTGGTGCAGGTGCCAGCCGCTCGGGTCGAACCCGTCCAGCCGGGGCAGCGTCATGAACGACGCGTGGTAGCCGCGGCGCCTGCACTCCTGCTTGATCTGGGTGCGGAACAGCAGCATCGCGTCCGCCGCGTCCAGCGCCAGCATCGGGTCGAACGTCGTCTCGAGCTGCCCCGGACCGGACTCGTGCTCGATCGTGCGCAGCGGCAGGCCGAGTGCCATGAGCATCGCGGCCAACGGGTCGGCGACGTCGGCCACCGCGTCGTAGTAGCTGTCGAGGTTGAACTGGTACCCGGGGTTGACGGCCTCCACCGAAGGGGCCGGGCCCTGCCGGCCGAATCCGTTGCCCTCGTTGCCCACCGGCCCGGCGGTCCGGCGCGTCAGGTACCACTCGACCTCGAGCCCGATCACCGGCACGAGGTGCCGGTCGGCGTACGTGGCACACACCCGGCGCAGGACCTCGCGGGACGCCAGCGGGTGCGGCGTGCCGTCGCGCAGGTATTCGTTGCCGAGGACCCAGGCGGTCCGTTGCTCGCGCACCGGCAGCACCTGGAACGTGCGCGGATCCGGGACCAGCACGAAGTCGCCCGCGCCGAGCAGCTCGCCGACGCCGACGCCGGAGTCGGCGAGGAAGTCCACGGCGACGGCATGGCCGGTGTCGAAGAGGAACGGTCCCGGACTGAAGTCCATGCCGTTGCGCAGCACCGTGCGGAAGACGTTTACCGGTACGGTCTTGGACCGGGCCAGGCCGTGCGGGTCGCAGAAGACGACCCGGACGAGATCCACGTCGTCGAGCTGCGCCTCGACCTTCTCGGCCGCGGCAGCCTGCTCGTCGTCCCACAGGCCGAACTCGGTCACGAACGAGGGGCGCCCGACGCCGCTGCCGTCGCCGAGCAGGGACCATCGCCTGGACATCGTCATCGTCCTCCTTGACTCTCGCAGCCGGACGGCAGCATCGTGTGGGCCAGTTCCGACTCGACCCGGGCGGCCAGCCGAAGCACCAGGTCGTCGTCGCCGGGCCGTCCCACGAGTTGCAGCCCGACCGGCAACCCGCGGGACGTCAGGCCGGCCGGCAGGGACAGCGCCGGCTGACCGGTGATGTTGAACGGGTACGTCGCCGGCGACCACGCGAGCCACAGCAGATCGGCCGGGTCGGCGGCCCAGGGCGGGGCGACGGCGTCGGCGTCGAACGGCTCGATCGGGACGGTCGCCATGGCCAGCAGGTCGTAGCGTTCCATCACGGCGGCGAGCGTCGCCCGCAGCGTCATCCGCACCTCCTCGGCCCGCATCACGGCCGCGCCGGTCAGCGACCGTCCGTACCGCACGACCGCCAGCCGGCCCTCGTCGCAGAGGTGCTCGTCCTCCGGTGCCGTACCGTCGGCCTCGGCGGCGGCGACGACATCCACCAGGGCCGCGTACGGGTCGGCGAACGGGACCTCGATGCGCTCGACGCGGTGGCCCAGGCCGGTCAGCACCGACGGGACGGCGTCGGTCACGCCGCGGACCTCGTCGGACGTTCCCGGGAACTCCAGCCAGCCGATCCGCAGCGACGCGGGCGCCGCCCGGGACGCCAAGGGGCCCGTGGACGAGTCCGGGTCCCGCTGGTCCGGCCCGGTCAGCACGGCCATCAGCTCGGCGACGTCGGCGACGCTGCGGGCCAGCGGTCCCACGTGCGCCAGGCGGTCGGCGCACGGCGGTACGTAGGGGATCCGGGCGAAGGACGGCTTGAACCCGACCACACCGCAGAACGCCGCGGGGATACGTACCGAGCCGGCCCCGTCCGTGCCGATCGACGCGGCGCACAGGCCCGCCGCCACCGCGGCGGCGGATCCGCCGCTCGAACCGCCGGCGGTCCGGTCCGGTGCCCAGGGGTTCCGCGTCGGCCCGGCGAGCCGGTTCACCGTGCTGGCGCTCCACCCGTACTCCGACGTCGTCGTCTTGCCCACGACGATCGCACCCGCCGCGCGCAGGCGCGCCACGGCGGGCGCGTCCGCCGCCGCCCGGCGGTTGGGCAGGAGCGAGCCCCGGCGGGTGGGAAGGTCTCGTGTCTGGATCAGGTCCTTGACGGAGACCGGGACGCCGAGCAGCGGCCGTTCCCGGAAGGCCGCCTCGCCGACGGTGCGGATCATCCGGTCGGCCGCGTCCGCCTCGCGCAGCGCGCCGTCGCCCGCCACCGCGACGAACGCCCCGATTTCCGGGTCGGTGTCGCGAATGGCGTCCAGGACGTTCCGTACGTGCGCCGCGACCGTCGAACGGCCCGTGAGAAACAGTTGTCTCGTCTCGTGGATGCTGCCGCAGACCGGCTGCCTGATACTGGAACCCGTGAATACCGGCACCGCACCACTACAGGTCATCGACGCGTATTCGTGCAAGTGTTCGCGCGCCGGTGGGAGCCGGTCGGAGCAATCGCGGAGAAGAAATGCCTCATCCTTCGGGGTGGGCCCTGTTCAACTGCTGAAAAATGGTCTACCAGGCGAAAGCACGCACGGATAAAACAGAAAACCCGGCTGTACAGCACATCGACGGAATGACTATTCTGCACAGTCATGATTCCCCGTTATTCTCTGCCCGAGATGGCGGACATCTGGTCGGACCAGGCGCGCTACGCGACATGGACCGAGGTGGAGGTCCTGGCCACGCAGGCGCAGGCGATTCTGGGACGCGTACCGGAGAGCGCCCTCAACGACATCCGGAGCGCCCGTGTGCCTTCGGTGGCCCAGGTGGTCGCGCACGAGCGCGAGCGCGACCACGAGATCCTCGCCTTCCTCGCGGCCCTCTGCGAGGGCATCCCGGAGGACTCCGCCCGGTGGGTGCACCTCGGGATGACCAGCTACGACCTCGTCGACACCGCCCAGGGCTCCACCATGGCCCGGGCCTGCGACCTGCTGCTCGGTGCGGCGGTGCGGCTCCGCGCGGTACTGGCGGACCAGGCGGTCGCGCACTGGCACACGGTGTGCATCGGACGGACCCACGGGATGCACGCCGAGCCCACCACGCTGGGCCACAAGTTCGCCGGTTTCGCCTTCGCGATCGACCGGTCCGTGCGGCGGCTGCGGGCGGCACGCTCGGAGGTCGCGGTCGGGACGATCTCCGGGTCCGTCGGGACCTACGCGCTCATCGACCCGTTCGTCGAGGAGTACGTCTGCGCCGAGCTGGGCCTCGGCGTGGAACCCGCGCCGACCCAGGTCGTGGCGCGCGACCGGCACGCGCAACTCCTGCACGTGATCGCCCTCCTCGGCGGATGCGTCGAGCAGATCGCCACCGAGGTCCGCCTGCTCTCACGTACCGAGATCCGTGAGGTGGAGGAGCCCCGGCCGGCCGCCTACCAGGGGTCGAGCGCCATGCCGCACAAGCGCAACCCCACGAGCAGCGAGCGACTGGTGGGACTGGCGCGCCTGCTGCGCGGATACTCGGGGACGATGCTGGAGAACGTGGCGCTGTGGCACGAGCGGGACCTGTCGCACTCCTCGGTGGAGCGGGTCGTCCTGCCGGACGCGATGATCGTCGCGCACTACCAGGTGAGCGCGGCGACGGCGCTGGTGGCGGGGCTCCAGGTCTTTCCCGACCGCATGCGGGCGGCCGTCGACCTCACCAACGGCCTGGTCTACAGTTCCGCGGTCCTGGCCGACCTGCTGGAGCGCGGCACCGAGCGGGAACGTGCCTACCGGGCGGTTCAGGCCGCCGCCGACGGAGCCGGCTCCGGCGACGCCGACTTCGGGACCCTGCTCCGTGCCCAGGGGGTCGACGTCGGCCCGCTTCGGCCGGACCGTTTCCTCGTCCACCACGATGTCGTCCTCAAGCGATTGGAAAGCCTCCGTGAACTGGAAGATTGAACGCGAGACGGGCGCCGACCTGGATATGGAAGCGGTCCTGGGCGTCTACCGGTCCTCCGGGCTGGGCGAGCGCCGGCCCATTGCTGACGTCGCGCGAATGGCCACCATGGTGAGATCGGCGAACCTGATCGTGACCTGCCGAATCGAGGGTGAGCTGGTGGGCATCGCGAGGAGTGTTTCCGACTTCTCGTACGTGACCTACCTCTCGGACATCGCCGTCGCGCGTTCCCATCAGCGCTCCGGTATCGGCAAGGCCCTCATCGAGGCGACCCGGAACGAGGCGCCGATGGCCAAGATCGTGCTCCTGTCGGCGCCCGCCGCGAGCGACTACTACCCGCACATCGGTTTCACCCGGCACGATTCCGCCTGGGTGCTCAATCCGTAGCAAGGCAGGCCCGCGGTGCCGGACCCGCACGGCGAAACGGCCGGTGCGGGTACCGGCGTGCCGCGGGCCGGGCGCGTGATCCGCGCCCGGCTCGACCGGTGGCGGTCCCGTCAGCGGGTCTCGGCGGGAAGCTGGGCGTCGCGGCTGATCAGCATCGCGTAGTGGCCCCCCAGCGCCAGCAGCTCGTCGTGGGTACCGCGCTCGACGATCGTGCCGGCGTCCAACACGATGATCTCGTCGGCGTCCCGGATCGTCGACAGCCGGTGGGCGATCGTGACTGTGGTGCGGCCGGCGCTCGCCGCCTCGATGGCCTGGTGCACGGCCTGCTCGGTCTGGTTGTCCAAGGCGCTCGTGGCTTCGTCCAGCACGAGAATCGGCGGGTCGCGCAGGACCGCGCGGGCGATCGCCAGGCGCTGCCGCTCCCCGCCGGAGAACCGGAATCCGCGTTCGCCCACCACCGTGTCGTAGCCGTCGGGAAGAGACATCAGGTGGTCGTGGATGTGTGCGATCTTCGCGGCCGCGACGAGTTCGTCGTCGGTCGCCCCGGGCCGGGCGAACCGCAGGTTCTCGGCGACCGAGGTGTGGAACAGGTAGGTCTCCTGGAAGACCATCCCGACCGCCCCGGCGAGCGAGTCGGCGGACATGTCCCGCACGTCGACGCCGTCGATGGTCACCCGCCCGGACGTCACGTCGTACAGCCGCGGAATCAGGTAACTGAGGGTGGTCTTGCCGGATCCGGTCTCGCCGACGATGGCGAGCTTGCGCCCGGCGGGAACGGTGATGTCTATGGCGTTGAGCGTGGGCCGGGCGGCGCCCGGGTACGCGAAGCAGACTCCCTGCATCCGCAGTTCGCCGCGCGGCTTCACCGTGTTGGCGTGCCGGGGCTCGCTGATCTCCACCGGCAGGTCGAGGTACTCGAAGATCCGGTTGAACAGTTCGAGCGAGGTCTGCAGCTCCACGGCGACATCCAGCAGGGACACCGCCGGTCGCAGCAGGTTCTGTTGCAGCGTGGTGAAGGCGACCAACGTACCGATGGAGATCGCCATGCTGTCGCCCCGGCCGCTCTGCCCCGCCACCCAGTAGATCACCGCGGGCATCGACGCCATGACGACCCACGTCGTCGCCTGGCTCCACCGGCCCGCCGTCTGCGAGCGGATCTCCAGATCCGACAGGGTCCGGGACTCGGCGGTGAAGGCGTCGGTCAGCGAGCGGGAGCGTCCCATCGTCCGGGCCAGCAGCACGCCACTGACGGACAACGACTCCTGCACGATCGCGGCGATCGTCGCGTACTGGCGTTGCCGCTCCCGGGTGATGCGGCGCCGCTGGTTGCCCACCCGGCGGCCCACCCACACGAAGAACGGCACCATCACCAGCGACACGATGGTGAGACGCCAGTCGAGGATGGCCATCGCGACGACGGTGGCCACCACGACTGTCACGTCGGACACCAGGGTCGTCGCGGACGTGGTCACGGTGGCCTGCATGTCGCCGATGTCGTTGGTGATCCGCGACTGCACCTCGCCGGCGCGGGTCCGCGTGTAGAAGGCCAGCGGCATGCGCTGCAGGTGCGCGTAGACAGCCGATCGCAGGTCGTGCATGACCTGCTCGCCGACCTTCGTCGACACGTACGTCTGCCAGACGACGAAGGAGCTGTTCGCGACCGAGGCGAGGATCATGCCGAGGGCGAGGACGGTCAGCAGGCCCGTCCGTCCCTGGGGCAGGGCCACGTCCAGGATCTCGCGGATCAGGAACGGGTTGACGAGGAAGACCGCTGAGGTGGCGCAGACGAGAGCGGCGACGAGCAGCAGGCTCCATCCGTACGGGCGGAAGAGCCGGAGGATGCGCCGCAACGGCACATGGGGGTCAGCGGTGGTCACCAGGCCTCCTCAGCCGACGTGCGTCAGGCGCGGCGCGCCACCGGAGGCGTCGTCGCGCCCTCGGGCGCGACGGGGCGGCATGCTCCGGACGAGAACCATATGTCGTGCAAGCCCGCGGATCGCGGCGTCGGACGGCAGTGCGCACAGCCGGGGATCCGCTACCGCAGGCGCTGCTCCAGCGCCGCCCACTCGGCGCGTTCGGCCGCTGTCAGCGGCTCGTCCATGTGCATCGTCACGAATCCCGTCGGCACGCCGGCCCACATGGCTCCCGACCAGATCAGGCCCATCTTGAGGTGATGCAGCACGGAACGCAGCCCGTCCGGCAGCCGTGGGGTCTTCATGATGGGCTCTCCTCATGCGAGTCGATGGACGAGGGCGGCGCCGCCGCGCGACCGCTCCCCATCAGGGCTGCCGCTCGGCGGTCCGGGTGAGGGCGACGTAGACGTATCCGTCCTCCACCCGCACGGGGTAGGTGCCGATCGGCCGGGTCGCGGGTGGGTTGGTGGGCTCACCGGTCCGCAGGTCGAAGCAGGATCCGTGCAGCCAGCACTCGATCGTGCCGTCGTACACCTCGCCCTCGGAGAGCGAGACCTCGGCGTGCGAGCACAGGTCGTGGATCGCGTACACCTGCCCGCCGCTGCGGGCCAGGGCCACCGTGGTGCCCTCGATCTCCAGCGCGATCGCGCCCTCATCCGGGACGTCTGCCACCGGACACGCCTTGACGAAATCCATCGAGTCAGCCCTCTCCCGATCGCACCCGGACGGAAACGACCATCGCCACCTTGCGCCCGGGCCCTCAGGCAGGAACGGAGGGCGGGTCGAACCGCGCTGGAGGCGCCGCCGCCGGGGGCGGCGCGGGCTCGTTCGGGTGGTCCCTCGGACGGCGGAGGAGCCCTCGTGGAACCGACGGAAAGGGACCAGAAGCGTCAGGAATCAAGAAGCACTGGTCGCGCGGCGGCCGCTAGCGTTTGCGGTATGAACATCACAATTCACTCAAGCTTCCTGCCGCACGAGGATGCGGACGCGTCGGTCACCTTCTATCGCGACGTGCTGGGGTTCGAGATCCGCAACGACGTGGGCTACGACGGCATGCGCTGGGTCACCGTGGGGCCGGCCGACCAGCCGCAGACGTCGATCGTGCTGCAGCCGCCGGCCGCCGACCCCGGCATCACCGACGAGGAGCGGCGCACCATCCAGGAGATGATGGCCAAGGGCACGTACGCCGGTGTGCTCCTGTCCGCTCCCGACCTCGACGGGGTCTTCGAGCGCGTCCAGGCCAGCGGGGCCGACGTGGTGCAGGAGCCGATCGAACAGGACTACGGCGTGCGGGACTGCGCGTTCCGCGACCCGGCCGGCAATTTGATCAGGATTCAGCAGGCACGCTGAGCCCACCCTCGTTCTCTTCGTCAACCAGGGCCGGGAACCGGTCCCGGCCCGCATCGTCATCTCAGCCAGAGGAGGTCGTCACATGCTGTTGCCCGACGTGATCACGATCGGGGCGACGGACCCGCAAGCCGCCCACGCCTTCTACAAGTCCGTGTTCCTGCCGACCGGGGTCGAGCACCGGGACGAGCGGGTCGAGCTCGACCTGCACGGTGTCGCACAGCTGGCCGTGTGCCCCTCCGAGGCGCTGGCCGCGGAGGCGAACGTGGAGCCCAAGGCGCCCGGTTATCGCGGCTACGTCCTCACCTACATCGTCGACCAGCCCAGCGAGGTGAGGAGCATTCTCGACGCCGCCGCCCAGCACGGCGCGAGCGTCCTCAAGCCGGCGAAGAAGGCCATGTTCGCCGGCTTCTCCGGTGTGTTCCAGGCGCCGGACGGCGCGGTGTGGAAGCTCGCGTCGTCCGAGAAGAAGGACACCGGCCCGGCGCAGGAGACGCCCGTGCCGAGCGAGGTCGGCGTGCTGCTCGGGGTGGCCGACACGAAGGCGTCCACGGCCTTCTACCAGGCCCTGGGCATGACCGTCGACCGCGACTACGGCAGCAAGTACATCGACTTCAAGCCGACCTCGGGCGGCTGCCGGCTGGGCCTGATGGACGGCGGCATGCTGGCGAAGGACGCCGGGGTCAAGGAGAGCGGCGGCGCCGGCTTCCGCGCGGCGGCCTTCGAGCGGGCCGCGGCCTCGCGCGACGAGGTCGACAGCCTTCTGGCCGCGGTGACTCCGGCCGGCGGCCACGTCGCCGCAGCCGGCGCGGAGACCTCGCCGGGGGTCTACTCGGGATACTTCGTCGACCCGGACGGCTTCCTGTGGAGGGCGACCAGCGCATAGCAGAGCGGGCCTCTGGCCGGGATGTCTCCCGGCCAGAGGCCCGGTGCCGTGCTCAGCCGTCAGCCGTCAGCCGTCAGCCGTCAGCCGTCAGCCGGATCCGGCAACGGATTGGCGTTGCAGTGAGCGTCGACGCCGGCGACCGAGTTCGGCCGGGTGCCGTCCCTCAGGTAGGCGATGACGTGGTTGTTCAGGCACGCGTTGGCGTTGGCGGTTAGGGACGCGCCGTGGAAGACGCCGCCACGCTCCAGGACCAGCCGGGAGTTCGGGAACAACCGGTGTACCTCGACGGCGCCCTGCACCGGCGTGAGGGCGTCGTGTTCCGCCTGGATCAGCAGCATGTTCACGTTCCGGTCGCCGACCTTCGTCGGCTTGCCCGCCGGCACCGGCCAGAAGGCGCACGGCGCGTTGTACCACCCGTTGTTCCAGGTCATGAACTTGGTGCCCCTGCGGTGCTGCTGGGACAGATCGGTCCGCCACTGGTTCCAGTTCCGGGGCCAGGGGCCGTCGACGCACTGCACGGCGCGGTACATCGCGTGGGTGTTCTGGGCGGGGAAGTCGGGCTCGAGGAAGTTGTCCCGAAGCCCGGACGGGTCCCCGCGCAGCACCCAGTCGGCCAGCACCCCGGCGTGGTAGGTCCAGATGTAGCTGCGATACACGTTCACCGAGAAGATGTCGCTGTACTCGGCCGGCCCGATCTTGCCGTCGATCGGCGCCTTGCGGAGCATCGCCATGCCCTTGTAGTAGTTCGCCTCGACCTGTGCCGGCGTTCGTCCGAGGTGGTAGTACGAGTCGTGCTCGGCGATCCAGGCGAAGTAGATCTGGGCCCGCTTCTCGAAGGCTTCGTTCGTCTCCAGCAGGGATTTGTACCCGACGCTGCTCGGCCGCACCACGCTGTCCAGGACCATGCGCCGTACCCGGTTCGGGAACAGGGAGGCGTAGACGGAGCCGACGTAGGTGCCGTGGGAGTAGCCCAGGTAATTGATTTTCTCCTGGCCGAGGGCGATCCGCATGAGGTCCATGTCGCGGGCGGTGTCCGCCGTCCGGAAGTACTTGAGCGTGTCACCGTACTTCTGCCCGCAGCTCTCGGCGAATGTGCGCGCCCGGTTCACCCACACCGCTTCTTCGGCGTTGCCGGCCGGAACGTAGTCGGGCCGGGCCCCGCCCGGGTAGAGGTACGTGGGATCGCAGCTGATCGACGGCTCGCTCGCGCCGACGCCGCGCGGGTCGAAGCCGATCCAGTCGTACGTGGAGCCCACGGAGGTCAGCAGGCCGGTGGAGCCGTCCGCGAAGCGGGTCGGCAGATCCCGTCCGATGGTGCCCGGCCACTGGCCCCGGTTCAACAGGACGACGCCCTGGTACTGCGATTCGGGCGAGGTGTGCTTGGCTCGGGTCAGGGCCAGAGTGATCTTCTGGCCGTTCGGTCGGGAGTGGTCGAGTGGAACCTCGAGGGAACCGCACTCGAGCCCCACGAGATAGTCGTCCATCAGAGGGTCGTCGTCCGGGCAAGGTGACCAGGCGATTCCGGCAATCGGCCGGTCGGCCGGCCGGGCCGCCGCCGCGGAGGGGACCACGGTGACCTGTGCCGTCAGACCCAGCGCAACCGCCGCCGCGCCGGCTAACAGTTTTCTCATCCATTCCCCCATTGCTCGAAAGCGAATGCATTCACAGATGCGTGGCCGCTGATTCGACAGGGCTCGACGCGCTTTGTCAAACCAGCTTCACAGGTCGAATCAATGAGTTCGTGCGGCGGCGATTCGGCGGGGGAATGCGGCACGTAACGCTGCAACAGCGCCTATTCGGGTCTTACCTCGCCAGTCCGGCCATTCGAATCGTCCCAGGCTGACGCCGGTGCGGAGGGAAGCGCTGTCGGAGGTCGTGGTGCGGCCATCGATCGGTCGGCCGACGGCGGGGTGCCCGGCCGGCCGACATGGCTGGCGGAAAATGCACAGTGATGGCGACGGGGAGCGGTTCGGCCTGCCGACCCGGTCGGTCGATCATGCGGATCGGGTCGATTCTTCAGTCCTTACGGCACAGGCGTCCGGAGACGGTGACGGCCGAGGGGAATTCAAATAACTCGATGCCGGCGGATCCGGCCCACACGAAGGGACCCGGCCGAGGGCGACTGCCCCGGCCGGGTCCCTGTCGGACCGGTCACCCGGTGACCAGCGACTCCATCCGTCGGACCACATCGGCCGGCGTCGGGAGCGCGGCGATCTCGGCGGCCAGGGCTCGCGCCCGCCGGGAGTACCGCGGGTCGGCGAGGATCTCCCGGCTGTCCGCGGCCATGGCGTCAGCCAGGTCATGGCTCCCCTCCGGCAGCTCCGACCGGATCGTCCGCGCCGCGCCGGCGGCCGACAGGACGCCGGCGATCGCCCTGGTGTGCGTGTTCGGGGGAGTGATCAGCTGGGGGACCCCCGCCGTCATGATGGTCATCGCGGTGGTCGCCCCGCCATGGTGCACCGTCAGGTCGCAGGTGGGGACGACGACGTCCAGCGGGATCCAGCCGACGCGGACGTCGTCCGTGTCCGCCCCGAACTCCGCGGCGACCTCCGCGTGCGCCGCGATCACCACCTCGGCTCCCGCGGAGGTGAGCTGCCGCACCAGGTGGTGCAGCGCGCTGCCGGCGAGCATGCGGTGATGCGTCCCGGAGGTGATCAGCACCCGGGGCCGGTCCGTCGGCCGGGTGTACATCCATCGTTCGAGGCGGCGCTGAGGATTCGTCGCGACGAAACCCATGGGCTGCGCCCGCGCCGACGGCGACGGCCCGAGGGACGGCGGAGTGACGTCGATCAGCATCGCGGGATCCGGGAGCCCGCCCAGGCCCAGGTCCTTCAGCTGCGGCGCCAGCTCCTCCTCGGCCGCCGGATCGATCTCCGCCATCGGGATCTGGAGGTACTCGGCGTGCCGGACGAAGGGGACGCCCAGCCGGGTGGCGAGCAGGCCCGCCGCGTAGCTCATCGAACTCCCGAGGACCACGTCGGGAGCCCAGTCCTCCGCGAGGTCCCGCAGGGTGGGCGTCGCGGCGGCGGCCATCCTGGCCAGGCCACGGCCGGCGACCACCATCTCGTCCGTCGAGCCGACGCCGGTCAGGAAGTGCCGGATCGGCTCCGGCATGATCGACACTCCGGGTACGCCGATGCCCTCCACCGCATCGATCAGCGGTTCGTTCGTGGCCACCAGGAGCTCGTGCCCCGCGTTGCGCACCGCCTTCGCCAGAGCGGCGGTCGCGTAGACGGTGACGTGGCTGCCCGTGGTGAGGAACAGGAATCTCATGCTCGGTCGCCGGCCTTCCGCGCGGGGCCGCCGGCCTCCGGGCGGCACTCGACCACGAACTGGCCGGACGGCGTGCGCCCGTACGCGGTGACCGCCAGGCTGGCCCGCGCCGCCAGGGCACGGAACTCGTCCAGCGTGCGGGGCTTGCCGCCGGTCTGCACCATCATCATCAGCCCGGCCCGGGCGGCCTCCCGCCCGGGGGAGACACCACCGACCACGACGACGCGACCCCGTGGGGCTGCGGCCTCGGCGCACCGGGTGAGCAGGGCGGCGGCCTCCTCGTCGGGCCAGTCCAGCAGCAGGCGCTTGAGCAGGTACACGTCCGCTCCGGGCGGGAGCGGGTCGAAGAAGCTCTGCCCGCTGACCGCGGCCCGGTCGGCGACCCCGGCGGCGGCGAAGACCTCCGCGGCTCGGGCGACCGCACGGGGCAGGTCGACCAGGGTGCCGTGCACGTGCGGCCGGACCCGCAGGATCTCGGCCAGCGTCTCGCCGGTACCGCCGCCCACGTCGACGACGTGGTGGACGTCCGCCCAGTCGTCGTCGACGAGAACGGCGGGATCCGAGGCGTCGCCGGCCCGATGGCCCATCATGGCGTCGTAGCTCTCCGCGATCTCGGGATGAGCCTCGAGGTCCTCCCAGAACGAGCGTCCGAAGACGGTCTCGTAGCCCGGGCGGCCGGTGCGGACGGTCGCGAGCAGCCCGCTCCAGGCGGCGGCGCTGCGACCGCCGTGGCCGTCGAGGGTGAGCCCGCGCAGCGGACCGGGCTCCAGCAGGGTGCGGGCCGCCTCGTTCAACGCGAACTCGCCCTCGGCCGGCTCCTCGAAGACGCCCTTGCCCACCAGATGGCGCAGGACCCGCGCGAGCGCGTCGCGATCGCAGTCCGTCTTCCGGGCGAGCTCCCCGATCGTCGTGACGCCGGCTGCCACGTGCTCGGCGATGCCCAGTGTCACCACCACCCGCAGGCTCCACGGGGTCGCCAGATCACTGAGCGAATCGACATCCACCTTCTCCGACATTTGCCACCTCCAGTGGTCGACGCGGCTCGACAGCCCACGGCTGGGCCGCCTGGAATTCGCTGCCGGAATTTCCCCACCGGCCCTGGCCGAAGTCGGCCCACTGCCACGCCTGCGGGCGGGCGGCACCGGAGCGCCTCACGATAGCGGCATTCATCGATCCGCACAGCTCGTTCAGAACTGCGCGCGATGGTTCCGGATGCCGTTCGACCGGCGAGAACGTTCAGTTGAACACGGCCGACCGCAATCGCGAGGTTGTGGCGGGATCGGCCAGATGCCAAGCTCCGTCGAGGTCGAGTACGTCGGCGCTCACCGAGCGATTAAATCGGCATTTCCGGCTCCTCTCCTCTGGCGAAAGACGAATCGACATGGCAGACACGTACCAAGCCAGCCGGCAATGGGAACGCATCAGCAGGCACTGGGTGACCGAGGAAGCGGCCGTCGACCTCGCGAATTTCAAGTCGGGGCGGCCGAACCACAAGATTTCGCTGTGGAATCCCGAGGTGAACGGCGTCCGGTACCTGAAGACGCTCGTCCACAACCTGGCGACAGCGCTCGGGCCGGCCGACTGGGAGCGGCTGCGCAGGACCACCCACCGGGACGTGGGCAACCCCATCGCCGTCCGCGTGGGCGGCGAGAGCATCTGCCTCGACTATCTGCAGGCCACCCTCGAACTCGGTTTCATCGAGCAGAGCGTCGACCTGGCGGGTGCGAGCGTCCTCGAGATCGGTGCGGGCTACGGACGAACGTGTCACACCCTGCTGTCGAACCACGACATCGCCGCCTACTGCATCGTGGACCTGCGCAGCACCATGCACCTCAGCCGACGGTATCTCCGGGAGGTCCTCGACGACGCCCGGTTCGCCAAGATCCGTTTCGTCCCGGTGGAGGACGAGGACGTGAACGCGGCGCTGCGCGAGAGCGAGTTCGATCTGTGCATCAACATCGACTCGTTCGCCGAGATGGCCCCGGAGACCGCACGGAGCTACCTCGACCTCATCGGCGAGCGGGGCACGGCCCTGTACGTGAAGAACCCGGTCGGCAAGTACTGGGACCAGAGCCTGGACGGGCACGTCGAGGGCGACGACGCCCTGCGCCGGGCGATGGAGACCGGCCTGCTGCGCGAGGTGCTCGACATCCACGACGACCGGGCGGTGCGCGCTGCCGTCCCGGAGTTCATCGCTGCCTACCGGCCCGGTGACGACTGGCGCTGCGTCGCCGACGCCTGGGCCGTGCCGTGGAGCTTCTACTGGCAGGCGATCTACCGCCGGGGGAGGCCGAGCACCGGCCCGCAGCGGTGACCGTGCCGGGGGACGGAAGCAGGCGAGTACCGAAGGTCGGAGGAACAGTGGGTCCACTGGTGAGCGTGCTGGGTGCGTCCGGATACCTGGGATCGGTCGTCACCGCCCGCCTCTCGCAGCTCCCGATCCGGCTGCGTGCCGTGTCGCGCCGGGTCAGCCCGATCCCGGACGAGGTGGTGGCCGACGTGGAGATCCGTACCGCCGACCTCACCGACCCGCGATGTCTCGCCGACGCCGTCGCGGACGCCGACGTGATCCTTCACCTCGGTAAGCACAGCGGCGGATGGCGTGACGCGGACACGCCGGAGGGCGATCGGGTGAACGTCGGCGTCGCGCGCGACCTCGTCGACATCCTCGGCCGGCGACGGCCGGCAGCGGCGCCTCCGGTGGTGGTGTTCGCCGCGACGACCTCGCAGGTCGGCCGTCCGCCCGAGCACCCTATGAACGGCAGCGAGCCGGACCGCCCGGAGACGGCGTACGACCGTCAGAAGCTCCGGGCCGAGGGCATCCTCAAGGCCGCGACCGAGGCGTCGGTGATCCGGGGCGTGAGCCTGCGGCTGCCGACGGTCTTCGGCCAGAGCGGGTTGTCCCGCGTACCCGACGTCGGCGTGGTCTCCGCGATGGCGCGTCAGGCGATCGCCGGCCGGCCGTTGACCATGTGGCACGACGGAACGGTCAAGCGCGACCTGGTGTACGTCGAGGACGCGGCGGACGCCTTCCTGGCAGCCATGCGGCGACCTGACGAACTGGCCGGCCGGCACTGGCTGGTGGGCACCGGCCGGCACGACACGGTCGGCTCGGTGTTCCGTGTGATCGCGGCGTCGGTCGCCGCGCACACGGGTCGGCCGCCGGTGCCGGTGACGTCCGTGCCGCCGCCCGCGCACGCGCCTGTGATCGATTTTCTGAGCGTCACGATTGATCCCGCACCCTTCCAGCTCGCTTCCGGCTGGCGGGCGCGGACGGCGCTCGACGATGCCGTGGACCGCACTGTCGCCGCTCTGCTGGATCGCGGTGAAGCTACCGGAGAGGAGCCCCATGTACGGACGTGACGTGGCCGAGATCCATGACGACCTCAACGAGAGCCGGGGAAAGGACTACCGGACCGAAGCGGAGTACATCACCGAGGTGGTCCGTAGCCGGTTCCCCGGAGCGCGTTCCCTGCTCGACATCGGGTGCGGCGCGGGCGGCCACCTCGTGCACTTCGCCGAGTTCTTCGACACCGTCGGAGGGATCGAGCTGTCGGAGGACATGCTGGCCGTGGCCCGGGGCAAGCTGCCCGGTGCCGGGCTGCACCAGGGCGACATGCGGGGGTTCGACCTCGGCCGCGAGTACGACGCCGTGGTGTGCCTGTTCGGGTCCGTCGGCCACACCCATGACGAGGACGAACTGCGGCAGACGCTGCGCTGCTTCGGGCGGCATCTCTCCGCCGGTGGCGTCGTCGTGGTCGAGCCGTGGTGGTTCCTGGAGAAGTCGGTGGACGGATTCATCTCCGGTGACGTCGTCCGGAGCGGCCGGTCGACCATCGCGCGGATGTCGCACACCGCGCGTTCCGGGCACCGGTCGACAATGGACGTGCACTTCCTGGTGGCCGACCCGGAGACCGGGGTGCGGCACTTCGCCGAGACGTACACCCACACGTTGTTCAGCCGGGCCCAGTACGAGGCGGCCTTCGCCGCGGCCGGCTTCGACGCCGACTACATCGAGGACGTCCAGGGCGGCCGGGGACTCTTCGTCGCCGTCGCCGTCGAGGAGCGGCCGTGACGATCCGGGTGTGGGACTACCTCGCCGAGTACGAGAGTGAGCGTCCGGACGTCCTCGACGCGGTGGAGACGGTGTTCCGGTCCGGCCAGCTGGTGCTCGGCGCGAGCGTCCAGGGCTTCGAGGAGGCGTTCGCCGCCTACCACGGCGTCCCGCACTGCGTCAGCGTGGACAACGGGACGAACGCCATCAAGCTGGGTCTGCAGGCGCTCGGCGTGGGCCCCGGAGACGAGGTCGTCACCGTGTCCAACACCGCCGCACCGACCGTCGTGGCGATCGACGCGGTGGGCGCCACGCCGGTGTTCGTCGACATCCGGGCGGACGACTACCTGATGGACACCACGCAGGTGGAGGCGGCCCTCACCGAACGGACCCGCTGCCTGCTTCCGGTTCACCTGTACGGACAGTGCGTCGACATGCGGCCGCTGCGCGAGGTCGCCGACCGCCACGGCCTGCTGATCCTGGAGGACTGCGCCCAGGCGCACGGGGCACGCCACGGCGGTGTGCTCGCCGGCACGATGGGCGACGCCGCGGCGTTCTCGTTCTATCCGACGAAGGTGCTCGGCGCGTACGGTGACGGTGGCGCGACGATCACCGCGGACGACGCGGTGGCGGCCAACCTGCGGCGCCTGCGGTACTACGGCATGGAGAGCCGCTACTACGTCGTGCAGACGCCGGGGCACAACAGCCGGCTGGACGAGGTGCAGGCCGAGATCCTGCGTCGCAAGCTCACACGTCTCGACCGGTACATCGCGGACCGGCGCGCGGTGGCGCAGCGGTACGCGGAGGGCCTCGGGGACACCGACCTGGTCCTGCCCCGGGTGGCCGACGGGAACGACCACGTGTACTACCTCTACGTGGTGCGGCACCCCCGCCGGGACGAGATCCTGACGCGGCTGCGCGGCTACGGGATCGAGCTGAACGTCAGCTACCCCTGGCCGGTGCACACCATGACCGGGTTCGCCCACCTCGGCTACCGGGAGGGCTCGCTTCCGGTCACCGAGGCGCTGGCCGGGCAGATCTTCTCACTGCCGATGTATCCGTCTCTCCCGGTCGACGTCCAGGAGAAGACGATCAGTGCCCTCCGAGACATCCTCAAGACGCTGTGAACGGCCGGTTCTAGGGAGATCAGGTGAAGGTCGAAGAGCTCGCGGTCACCGGTGCGTTCGTGTTCACGCCCGACGTCTACCCCGACCATCGTGGATCGTTCGTGTCGCCGTTCCAGCAACGGGCCTTCGCCTCGGCGAAGGGTGCGCCGTTCCTCCCCGTCGCGCAGACGAATCACAGCGTCTCCCGCCGGGGCGTCGTGCGGGGCATCCACTACACCGTCACCCCGCCGGGCACGACGAAGTACGTCTACTGTGCGGCGGGTGAGGCCATCGACATCGTGGTCGACATCCGGGTCGGCTCGCCGACGTACGGCAAGTGGGACGCCGTGCGGGTGAACCCGCGGGACTTCCGCGCGGTGTACTTCCCGGTCGGGGTCGGGCACGCCTTCGTGGCCCTGGCCGACGACACGGTCATGTCGTACATGCTGACCAGCGCCTACGTGCCCGAGTACGAAAAGGCGATCTCCGTGTTCGACCCGGACCTGGGGCTGCCGATTCCCGGGGACATCGAGCCGATCGTCTCCGAGCGGGACAGCGTGGGCCCGCGGCTGGCGGAGGCGGCCGAGGCGGGCCTGCTACCGGACTACCAGGAGTGCCGGGCCATCGAGGAGCGGCTGCTCCGCTCCGCCTCGTGAGCTGCGCCGGGACGTGGCGGAACCGCACCCGCGGGCCGGGTCCGCCCCACGACGAGCCGGCCCGGTGACCGGAGGTCCGGTCGCCGGGGTCCCGGCGCCGCCGCGCACCCGTTCGCCCCGCTCGCTGCCCACCCGGTTCCGGTGAAAGGACGCACCGCATGCCATCTGTGGTTCGCATGGGAGTCCTGGGGTGCGCGAGCATCGCGCTCCGCCGGGTTCTGCCGGCGATGATCGAGGCGGACGGCATGGAGCTGCGGGCCGTCGCGAGCCGCGATCCCGCCAAGGCGCACGCGATCGCCGAGCGTTTCGGCTGCGTGGCCGCCGAGGGGTACGACGACCTGCTGGACCGGCCCGACATCGACGCGGTCTACATCCCGCTGCCCACCGGCCTGCACGCGTACTGGGCGAGCCGCGCCCTCGCCGCCGGCAAGCACGTGCTCTCGGAGAAGCCGCTCACCAGTGACCACGCCACCGCCCGTGACCTCGTGAACCAGGCGAAGGGCGCGGGTCTGTGGCTGATCGAGAACTACATGTTCCTCCACCACCGCCAGCACGACATGGTCCGTGACCTCGTCGCGCAGGGCAGGATCGGCGAGCCCCGCGTCTTCACCGCGAGCTTCGGCATCCCCCCGCTCGACGCGGCGAACTGGCGGTACCACGTCGAGCTCGGTGGTGGGGCGCTGCTCGACGTGGGCGTCTACCCACTGCGCGCCGCCACCTACTTCCTCGGCGCCGACCTGGAGGTCGTCGGGTCGGTGCTGCGCATCCATCCGGTCCGGGGCGTCGACGTGGCCGGGCACGCCCTGCTCAGTACCCCGTCGGGTGTGACGGCCGAGCTGTCCTTCGGTTTCGAGCACGCGTACCGGTCCTGCTACTCGCTGTGGGGCGACCGGGCCCGCCTCACCCTGGACCGGGCCTTCACACCGCCGGTGACCCGGCAACCAGTGGTCCGGATCGAAGCGGAGGACCACGCCGAGGAGGTCGTTCTCCCCGCCGACCACCAGTTCAAGAACATCGCGGAGTTCTTCGCCCGGTCCCTGCTCGACGGCGGGGACTACACGCCGCACGCCGAAGCGATCTGCCAGCAGGCCGAGCTCGTCGACAAGGTGCGGTCCAGCGCGATCCGCATCACCGAGCCCCGCCGGGTGCAGTGGAGCGGGATCGCCGGATGACAGGGCCGGCGGTCCTCGACGGAGAGGAACCGCCGGCCCGCGCCGGACGTCCGGTCACCGGGACGGTCGCGCCCCGCCGGTTCTCGACGCCATGAACTCCGCGACCGTCGCCACGAACGTCGCCTTGTCGGCGTCCGGCAGGCGGAAGTACGGCGCGAGGACCTCGGACAACCCCGGCCGGACGAACGTCATCGGCTGGTCGCGCCGGTGCAGCGGTTCGATCACGCACACGTCCCCGGGCCCGGTGCCGCGGTACGCCATGTCCGTGGCGACCGTGAACCACTGCTGTTCCCCGGCGATCGTTCCGCGCGCGCGGGCCACCGACTGTTCCTTCAGGCAGCGCGGAGCATGACTGGCGGCGGCGATCTGCAGCACCGTGTCGACGCCGTGCGCGGCGAAGATGCCGGCGGCCGCCTCGATCTCGGCGACCGTGTTGTGCACCGGCTGCGTGATGACGATGTCGTGCAGGGCCTGGCGGAACGCCGCGCGCTCCGCGTCCGACAACCGGTCGAGCAGGGGCTTCAGGCGGCTGAACCCGTCCAGTCTGGATAGGTTCTCCAGAAAGAACCTCTTGGTGTACTCGCCCTCACCGACGCCGTCCCGCCGGGAGAAGCCGCCGCCGATGACGATGCAGGCGAGTTCGTGATCGCTGCCCAGTGTCAGGACGGCTCGCGCCAGCGTGCCCAGGTCACCCAGACGGTCGTCCTCGGGCACGCCGACGACCAGTTCCGCCCACCCGTCGGTGGCCAGATGGCGGCTGTGCAGGAGCACTCCCACTCTCGTCGTCAACACGGAACTCCTCCCGGTGGGGGCACGACGGAGGCTCGCCCGATCCGGGCGGCGAGAAGGGTGAGGGCCGGCGGCTAGCCGGCGGCGGCCAGCTGCTCGATCGTGCCGACCATCTCGGCCGTCGTGGGCAGCTTACCGATCTCGGTGGCCAGGACCCGCGCGCGCTCGGCGAACCGGCGGTCCGAGAGGATCTGCCGGCAGGCCGCGGCGACGGCGTCGACCGCTTCCCGGTACGCCTCCTGGCCGGCCTGGCGGGGGGCCGGCGGCACGGCGAGGGCGGCACCGAAGTCGCCCAGGGCCTTCGCGATGGTCCTCGAGTAGTCGTTGTCCGGGGTGATCAGCTGCGGCACGCCGGCGTTCATGAGCGTCATCGCGGTGGCCGCGCCGCCGTGGTGCACCGCGAGGTCGCAGGTGGGAGCGACGACGTCGAGCGGCACCCAGCCGATGCGCACGTCGGCGAACTGTGCGCCGAACTCCTCGGCGGCACGGTCCGGTGCCGCGATCACGACCTCCGCCCCGGCTGCCGTCAGCTGGTCGACCAGCTGCCGCATGACCCCGGTGTGCGAGTGCAGCATGAGATTGCGCGTTCCCGCGGTGACCAGCACCCGTGGGCGCCCTGCGGGCCGGGTGTACATCCACGGGTCGAGTCGGCCCTGGCGGTTCCTCGGGATCCAGCGCATCGGTCGCGCGCCCGGGGTGGGCGACGGCCGCAGGCACGGCGGGCAGACGTCGATGAACAGGTCGGCCTCCGGCGGCCCGGTGAGGCCGAGACGCTCCAGGTCGGGCTCGATTCCCGGCTCCGGCCGCAGCGGGACGATGTCCCAGTAGTGGCGTACGTACAGCGCCTTCAGATGGGTGGCGAGGATTCCGGGGACGTGCGACAGGCCACCGACGACCACATCGGCCGGCCACTGCCGGGTCAGCTCCAGCAGCGCCTGCAGCCTGGCCGCGGGCATCCCCGGATGAGGTGAGGGGACCACCGGCAGTCCGATCGCCGTCGCCGTCTCCAGCAGCGGCTCGTCGGCGGTCACGAGGATCTCGTGGCCCGCGCTCCGGGCCGCCGTCGCGAGCGGGGCGATGGAGAACACGGTGGACTGGCTACCGCCTACGGTGAACAGGAATTTCATCGTGATCCGTCTTCTTCTCGACGACTGCGGACAGGTGCACCACGACGGACCGGCGTCCTCGCGGCGCGTTCGGGCACGTGCGGGGGGCCACGCGAGACGCGCGGGCGGCGGCGGACCGGCCCGGGAGCCGCGGCCGCCGGACGATCCGCAGGCGGGGCCGGGGGGACAGCGCGGTGGCCGGGGACGGACGCCTCACGTCCCGCTCCCGGCTGTGGAGGGCGGGGCCGCGCGGCGACGCAGCCGGTCGGTGAGTTCCGGCCCGTGGGAGATCGCGAGCCGCACGATGTGACAGATCCGGTCGATGTCCGTGGGGGAGACGGCCGGGCCGGTCGGCAGGGCGACCACCTGCTCGGCCAGGCGCTCGGTGTGCGGCAGCGAGGTCGGACGCTCCGAGCGGTAGGGCTCGAGCTGGTGGCAGGCGGGCGAGAAGTAGCGCCGCGCACCGGCGTTCTCCGCCGTCAGCACCTCGATCATCAGGTCGCGGTGGATCCCGGTGACCGCTTCGTCGATCTTGAGGATCACGTACTGCCAGTTGGGATCCTCCTGCTCGTCGAAGTCGACGACCGAGAGCCCGTCCACCCCGCGCAACGCGGAGCGGTAGCGCGCGTGGTTGGCGCGGTTGTGCCGTACGGTCTCGCCGAAGGCGTCCAGCGAGGTCAGTCCCATGGCCGCGGAGGCCTCGGTCATCTTGGCGTTGGTGCCGATGCCCACGCTGCGGCCGTCGGCGGTGATGCCGAAGGTCCGCAGGACGCGGAGCTCCTGCGCCAGCCCGTCGTCGTCGGTGACGACGGCGCCGCCCTCGAAGCAGTTGACCACCTTCGTGGCGTGGAAGCTGAACACCTCGGCGGAGCCGAAGCCGCCGACGCGCCGGCCCTGGAAGCTGGACCCCAGCGCGTGCGCCGCGTCGAAGGTGAGCGTGAGGCCGTGCCGCGCGGCCACCTTCTCCAGCTCGTCGGCCCGGCCGGGGCGGCCCCACAGGTGGACGCCGACGATGCCGGAGGTCCGCGGCGTGACGGCCGCCTCCACCTGCTCCGGGTCGAGGCATCCGGTGACCGGATCGACGTCGCAGAAGACCGGTGTCAGGCCCAGCACCCGGGCGGCGTGCGCCGTGGCCACATAGGTCATCGCGGGCATGACGACCTCACCCGACAGCCCGGTGGCCATGTAGAGCAGTTGCAGCGCCAGGGTGCCGTTGCACGTCGCCACGCAGTGCCGGACGCCCGCCAGGTCCGCGATGCGCTCCTCGAACTCGCGGACCAGCGCGCCGTTGGTGAGCCATTCGTTGTCCATCGCCGTGTTCAGCCTGTCGAACAGACGCGACCGATCGCCGACGCTGGGCGTTCCCACCTGCAGGAACCGTGAGAACTCCGGGGTCCCGCCGAGCGCAGCGAGATCAGCGAGTGTGTCTTTCACGCGCGGGCCTCCATCATGCCGTGCGACGTGCCATGGGCCGGCGGTGTGCCGGAACGACAGCGTCCCGGACGGTGCTCGCACCTCGGTTGAGCGCAACTGGGGTGACGCCCGCCGGGGCTATCAGGCGGAACCGCTCCACCGCCCTTCCAGTGGACCTCCACCATGGGTCGGCCGTGCCCGGCGACGCTCGGAAACATGAAACTTCTCGTGACCGGGGGAGCCGGCTTCGTCGGCTCCGAGTACGTACGCAGCATGCTCGGCGGCGCCTACGAGGGTTACGAGAACGCGGAGATCACCGTCCTCGACAAGCTCACGTACGCGGGCAGTCTGACGAACATCCCGGCGGACGATCCGCGGCTCACCTTTGTCCGAGGCGACATCGCCGACCGCGAGCTGCTTCTCGACCTGCTGCCGGGACACGACGCGGTCGTCCACTTCGCGGCCGAGAGCCACGTGGACCGGTCGCTGCTCGACGCCTCGCCGTTCACGACGACGAATGTGCTGGGGACCCAGACGCTGCTGGACTGCTGCCTCCGGACAGGCATCAGCCGGGTGGTGCAGGTCTCGACCGACGAGGTGTACGGCACCATCGCCCACGGGTCGTGGACGGAGGATCACCCGCTCCTGCCGAACTCCCCGTACGCCGCCTCGAAAGCGGCGGCCGACCTGCTTGCGCGCTCGTACCACCGCTCGCACGGGCTGCCGGTGGTGATCACCCGCTGCTCGAACAACTACGGGCCGTACCAGCACGTCGAGAAGATGATCCCGCGCTTCGTCACCAACCTGCTCAGCGGCCGGCCGGTGCCCCTCTACGGCGACGGCCGCAACGTCCGGGAGTGGCTGCACGTCGCGGACCACTGCCGGGGCGTGCAGCTGGCGCTGGGGAAGGGTCGTGACGGCGAGGTCTACCACCTGGGCAGCGGCACCGAGCTGACCAACCGGGACCTGACCGCCGAACTCCTGCGCCTGTGCGGGGCGGACTGGGACGCGGTGCGGCCGGTCGCCGACCGCAAGGGGCACGACCTCCGGTACTCCCTCGACGACAGCAAGGCCCGCCGCGAGCTCGGCTACGCCCCGCAGGTGCCCTTCGAGTCGGGCCTCGCCGAGGTCGTCGCCTGGTACCGGACCAACAGCGACCGGTGGGCCGACGAGTCGGAGCGGCACCACACGCAAGCCGCACCAGAGCCGGCAATGCCCGGTCCGGACACAGAGGAACAGGGGTCGATGAACATGAAGGCTGTCGGGACGACCGCGGCGGTGTCGCGGTGAGTGTTCGCAAAGTGGTGATCACCGGTCTCGGCGTCGTGGCGCCCGGCGGCGTGGGTACCAAGGCGTTCTGGCAACTGATCACCGCCGGTCGCACCGCGACCAGGCCGATCACCGCCTTCGACGCGTCCGCCTTCCGGTCCCGGATCGCCGCCGAGGTGGACTTCGAACCGGCCCAGGCCGAGCTGTCCCACCGGGAGATCAGCCGGCTGGACCGGGCGGCGCAGTTCGCCCTGGTCGCCACCAGGGAGGCGATGGCCGACAGCGGTCTGGAGACGGACCGGTCCGATCCCACCCGCGTCGGCGTGAGCCTCGGCACCGCCGTGGGTGCCACGTGCAACCTCGAGTCGGAGTACCTCGCTCTCAGCGACACCGGGCGGGAGTGGGTGCTCGACCACCACTACGCCGGCCCGCACCTGTACGACTACTTCATGCCCGGCTCCATGGCGGCGGAGGTCGCCTGGGACGTCAACGCCCAGGGCCCGGTCGCCGTGATCTCCGCGGGGTGCACCTCCGGACTGGACGCGGTCGGACACGCGGTGGATCTGATCCGGGAGGGCGCGGTCGACGCGATGGTGACCGGTGGCACCGACGCGCCGATCTCACCGATCACCGTCGCCTGCTTCGACGCCATCCGGGCGACCTCGTCGAGCAACGACGACGCGGCCCACGCGCTCCGCCCCTTTGACCGCACCCGCAACGGCTTCGTGCTGGGGGAGGGGGCCGCCGTGCTCGTCCTCGAGAGCGAGGAGCACGCCCGCGCCCGCGGCGCCCGGATCTACGCCGAGGTCACCGGATTCGCCTCCCGCAGCAACGCGTACCACATGACCGGCCTGCGGCCCGACGGCGCCGAGATGGCCGCGGCGATCACCGCCGCGCTGGCGGAGAGCAAGCTGTCACCGGAGGACGTCGACTACGTCAACGCGCACGGCACGGCGACGCAGCAGAACGACAGGCACGAGACGGCCGCTCTCAAGCGGGCACTCGGCCACCACGCCTACTCGACACCGGTCAGTTCCATCAAGTCGATGGTGGGCCACTCCCTCGGTGCGATCGGCTCGATCGAGATCGCCGCCTGCGCGCTCGCCCTGGACCAGGGCGTGATCCCGCCGACCGCGAACCTCCACGAGCCGGACCCCGAGCTGGACCTGGACTACGTCCCGCTGCACGCGCGGGAGCAGAGGCTCGACACCGTCGTCAGCGTCGGCAGCGGCTTCGGAGGCTTCCAGAGCGCCATCGTGCTCGCCCGTCCCGGGCGGGGTGCGGCATGACCGCGGCGGTGATCACCGGGATCGGCGTCGCGGCGCCGAACGGCTTCGGGACCGAGAACTTCTGGGCCGCGACGTTGCGTGGCGAGTCCGCCATCCGCCCGGTCCGGCGATTCGACGTGAGCGGGTACCCGGCCCGGCTGGGCGGCGAACTCGACGGATTCGATCCCGCCGACCACATTCCCAGCCGGCTTCTCCCGCAGACCGACCGGATGACCCAGTTCGCGCTGGCCGCGTCGGCCTGGGCGCTCGCCGACGCCCGGGTGGAACCCGGCGCCTACGAGGCGACCGAGACCGGCGTGGCGATGGCCGGGGCGTTCGGCGGCTTCGAGTACGGCCAGCGCGAGCTGGAGAACCTGTGGCGGTCCGGTCCCGAGCACGTCAGCGTGTACATGTCGTTCGCCTGGTTCTACGCCGTCAACACGGGGCAGACGTCGATCCGGCACGGCATGAGAGGCCCCGCCGGCGTCATCGTCAGCGACCAGGCGGGCGGGCTCGACGCGGTCGCGCAGGCCCGGCGGAACATCCGCAAGGGGTCCCGGCTCATGCTCTCCGGGGGCTTCGAGAGCTCCTTCTGCCCGTACGGCTGGGTGGCCCGGATGAGCGGCGGCACGCTGAGCACCGGCGACGATCCGCGAACCGCGTACGTGCCCTTCGACGTCGGCGCCCGTGGGTACGTCCCCGGTGAGGGTGGTGCCGTCCTGGTGGTCGAGGACGCCGCCGGCGCCCGCCGCCGGGGCGCGCACATCCACGGGGAGATCGCCGGGTACGCGGCGACGTTCGACGCCGCCGCGCGCCACGGTGGTGCGCGGGGACTGCGCCGCGCCGTGGAAGGCGCCCTGGCGGACGCGCACATGACGGCCGCGGACATCGGCGTGGTCTTCGCCGACGGCTCCGGAACGCCGGACGAGGACCACGCCGAGGCCGAGGCGATCGCCGCCGTGTTCGGTCCGGGCGCGGTTCCCGTCACCGTCCCGAAGACCATGACCGGACGGATGAGCTCCGGCGGCGCGTCCGCCGACCTCGCGTGCGCCCTGCTCGCCATGCGCGACGGGCTCATTCCGCCGACGGTCAACGTGCGCACGGTCGCGGCCGGCGCGCAGATCGACCTCGTCACCGGCGGGCCCCGCCGGTGGGAACCCGGGGCCGCGCTGGTGATCGCCCGGGGCAGGGGCGGATTCAACTCCGCGATGGTGCTCCGGCGCGGCACCGCGTCCCCGGACGTCTCCGCGGAAGCGACGAGCAACGACAGTGACATTCGAACCGGATCAGGAGGGGAGTAGTCGTGCAGCGGATAACTCTGCCGGACCTTGAGGAGATCATGCGCAGGTGCGCCGGGGACGACGAGTCGACGTCCTCGTTCCAGCAGGCTCCGGACCAGGCGTTCACCGACCTCGGATACGACTCGCTCGCGTTGCTCGAGACGCAGAGTGTCATCAAGCGGGACTACGGCGTCGAGATCTCCGAGCAGGCCCTGAGCGAGGCCACCACGCCGCGGCAGCTGGTGGACCTCGTGAACCGATGGCTGACCGCGGCCTGACCGGCGCCGGGGCGCCGGCCGGCCGGGACACGCCGGCCGAGGGCCCGCCGCAACCGCCACCTGCCCTGCTGATGCCGGGCCAGGGTTCCCAGTACCAGGGCATGGGCACGGGGCTGTACCGGGATGTCTCCGCCTTCGCGGCGATCATCGACGAGGTGTTCGAGCTCATGGGGAGGGCCGGAGAGCAGCTACGTTCCGACTGGCTCGCCGCCTCCCCGCAGCTTCCGGTCGACCATGCCAGCCGTTCGCAGCCGCTGCTGTTCGCCATCGACTACGCGCTCGGCAGGCTGCTGCTGGACCGCGGGCTGCGGCCGGCGGTCCTGCTGGGACACAGTGTCGGCGAGATGGCCGCCGCCACCCTCGCCGGCATCTTCGACCTGCCCGGCGCGACCCGCATCGTCGGGCAGCGGGTCGGCCAGTTCACCCTGGTGCCGCCGGGCGGAATGGCCGCCGTGGCGGCGTCCCGGGCCGAGGTCGAGCCGTACCTGCGGCCGGGTGTCGACGTCGGGGCGGTCAACACGCCCCGGCAGACGGTGATCGCCGGTGCGGACGAGCCGCTGCGGACCACAGTGGACGCCCTGCGCCAGGCCGGCTACACCTGTGCTGCGGTGCCGTCGACGGTTCCCTTCCACAGCGAGTGGCTCCGGCCGGCGGTCGACCCGGCCTGCTCCCTGCTGGCGAGCCTGCCGGCGAACCCGCCCCGGATCCCCGTGGTGTCCGGGTACACCGCCGGCTACCTGACCGAGGCCGAGGTGAAGGATCCACGGTACTGGGCCGAGCACCCGGTGAACCCGGTGCTGTTCTGGCCCGCCCTGGCGAGACTGGCGGAGGCCGGGCCCCACCTGCTGGTCGAGTGCGGCCCCGGCACCAGCCTGACCACCTTCGCCCGCCGGCACCCGGACGTCCGTTCCGGGCGATGCGAGGTGCTGTCGCTGATCGGGCCGGCGGCGTCGGGCCCGGCCCGGGAGGCCGAGCACCTCGCCGCCGCGGCGGCCCGGCTGGGAGTCTCGCTGCCCTGATCCGCGGTGCCGCCCCCGGGTCAACCGCTGCTCGACCGGACCTGGTGAGGCCGGTGCCAGGCTGCGCAAGCACGATCCACCCAGGCGGTGGCCGTCCCCTAGGACCGCGGAGATGACATGGAGACCAACCAGCACGCCCTGTTTCCCCAGGTCGGTCGTCCGGCGCTGGTTCGACGCCCGGGTGACTGGCTCGAACGCGTCGAGCTGATCACCCCCGCGATGTGCGGCCCCAACTCGCTGTTCATCGGCCAGCTCGGCGACTGGACCTGGGACGCGGTCGGCGCCGCCTGCCACATCGATCCGTACTCCGCGGTGGATCCCGAGGGCAACCCCGTCTACCTGTCCTTCGCCTACTTCCGGGTCAAGGCCTGCAGCGACCTGTCCGTCGAGCAACTGACCTTCGGCGACCGGCTCCGCGTACGGTCGAAGGTGCTGTCCTGCGGCGGTGACTCGTTGCTCACCGTGCACCAGGTCAGCCGCTATCACGGGGACGCCGGTACGGAGGCCGCGTACGGCGACGGCCTCGCCATGGACGACTTCTTCCGCTACGACTCGCCCGGATGTGTGCACGTCGAGACGTTCAACCGCTGGATCCAGCGTTCCGGCGACGGCACGAACCACGGATTGCGGCGGGCGACACCCATCGGCTTCCAGTCGCACCACCTGGACCCGATCGCCGACGAGCACACCCCCCGTCGCGTCGTGTCGATGGCGCGCCGGGCAGCCGGCTTCCGGACCGAGGGGGAGCCGCCGCCGGAGGCCGGGCTCACGCTGACCTACCAGGTGAGCGCCAGTCGCGACCTCAACGGCGTCGGCCTGCTGTACTTCGCGTCGTACTTCTCGATCGTCGACTGGGCGGTCCTGACGTTGTGGCGCAGCCTCGGCCGGTCGTCCGACAGCTTCCTGCGCCGGCGGGTGCCGGACCGGCAGGTCTGCCTGTTCGCCAACGCGAACGCCGACGACGTCCTCGACGTCGCGGTCACGACATTCCCCGACGCCGGGGGTGAGGACGTGGTCGACGTGACGGTGCGCCGGCAGGACGGCAGCCTGCTCGCCGTGGCGCGTCAGCGCATCACCCAGAACCGGGCGGGATGAGCACGGCACCCCGCCACCGGGTGGGGCGTCACGCCGGCTCCAGGCGGCTGTTGACGAACTCGACGAGTTCCCGGGGGGTCCGGACGAGGCCCAGGTCGTCCTCGGAGATCGGCACACCGTAGTCACGCTTGATGCGGCTGTGCGTCTCGAGCAGGGCGAGCGAGTCGTACCCCAGCTCGTCGAAGGGTTGGTCCGGGGCGTGCTCGAAGGACCGCCAGTCCCCGTCCCAGACGTACTGGCGCATGAGGTTCTCGAGCTCCCGCAACGTGATCGGCTGCACGACTGGCTCCTTGTCCTCGCAGATCGGGGCGCCGTCCGCCGCGCGGCCCCGCCACACGCGCTCGGCGCGGCGTCGCACCGCCGGACGTCTGGTCGAGTGTGCCGCCGTCCCCCGGAGGGCCGCTCAAATGTGAATGGAACACGAAAGGGGGAATCGCGAGAGCGTCGGCTGGACGGGCCGATCGAGTTTCGGCACGATAACCGCGTGCTCCCGCAGCAGCAGACGCCCGAGGAGGCCGCCGCCACGGCGCGCCTGCGCCGTCTCGCGCGGCTGCGCCGGGTGCGTGACCGGATCGACCGGGAGTACGCGCAGCCCCTGGACGTGCAGGCGCTGGCACGCGGGGTGGCCATGTCGGCCGGTTATCTCAGCCGCGAGTTCCGGCTGGCGTACGGGGAGTCGCCGTACGCGTACCTGCTGACCCGGCGGGTGGAACGCGCGATGACCCTGCTGCGCCGCGGTGACATGACCGTCACCGAGGTCTGCTTCGCGGTCGGGTGTGCTTCTCTGGGCACGTTCAGCAGCCGGTTCACCGAGCTGGTCGGGGTGCCGCCCAGTGCGTACCGGCGTGCGGCGTCGCAGGCGACGGCCGGGATGCCGTCGTGCGTGTCGAAGCAGGTCACCCGGCCGATCCGGACCCGTGAGGAGCGGCAACCGGCCTGACGACGCGAGCTTGCCTTGAGCGCTGCGTGAGCGTTGCGGACGAAACTTCTGCCGCATCGCCAACAGAGGAGCCTCATCGTGGTTCTCGCCGCCGGCCCGACCCGGATCCAGGACAGTGACCGCCGGGATCCGGTGGTCCGTCTCCGCCAGCTGTTCGACCCGGGCACCCTCCGGCTCGTCCACGGGGACGACGACACCGGCGTCGCGGTCGTCCGCGGCCGCGTGGCCGGCGGACCGGTGATCGCGTACTGCACCGATGCCCGGATCATGGGCGGCGCCCTGGGCGCGGACGGCTGCCGCCGCGTCGTGGCCGCCATCCAGGCGGCGGTGGACGAGCACTGTCCGGTCGTCGGGGTCTGGCACTCCGGCGGTGCCCGTCTGTCCGAGGGCGTGGCGGCACTCGACGGCGTCGGCCGGATGTTCGCCGCGATGGTGCACGCGTCCGGCCGCGTTCCGCAGATCTCCGTCGTGCTCGGCCCCGCCGCCGGTGGTGCGGCCTACGGCCCGGCGCTGACCGACGTGGTGGTGATGTCGTCCGAGGCGCGGGTGTTCGTCACCGGTCCCGAGGTGGTCCGCCGCGTCACCGGGGAGCAGGTCGATATGGAGAGCCTCGGCGGTCCGGACACCCACGGCCGCCGCTCCGGCGTCGCCCATGTGGTCGTCCCCACCGAGAGCGACGCGTTCGCGCGGGCGCGTGCCCTGACGACGCTGCTCGGGCAGCAGGGGACGTACGAGGTGGCCGCCGTGCGGACGCCGTCGAACCTGTCGGCGCTGCTGCCGGAGAACCCCAATCGCGCCTACGACGTGCGTCCCCTGGTCCGGGCGATCCTCGATCCGGCGGAGGAGCACGGTTTCCTGGAGTTGCAGCCCCGCTGGGCGCCGAACGTCGTGGTCGGGCTGGGACGCCTGGCCGGTCGCACGATCGGGGTCGTGGCCAACAACCCGCTGCGCAAGGGCGGATGCCTGGATGCGCTCGGCGCGGAGAAGGCGGCCATGTTCGTCCGGCGGTGCGACTCCTTCGGCGTGCCCCTTCTCGTGCTCGTCGACGTGCCCGGTTACCTGCCCGGCCTCGACCAGGAGTGGACCGGTGTGGTGCGCCGTGGCGCGAAGCTGTTGCACGCGTTCGCCGAGGCGGTGGTGCCCCGGGTCACCCTCGTGACCCGGAAGTCCTACGGCGGCGCGTACATCGCGATGAACTCCCGCTCGCTGGGTGCGAGCGCGGTCCTGGCCTGGCCGCAGGCGGAACTGGCGGTGATGGGCGCGGAGGCCGCGGTGGCCGTCCTGCACCGCCGCACCCTGGCCGCCGCACCCGACGACGAGCGCGAGGCCCTGCGGACGCAGCTGATCAAGGAGTACGAGCAGGACTCGGGCGGGGTGCGACGCGCCCTGTCCATCGGTGTCGTCGACGAGGTCATCGATCCCTCGCTCACCCGGTCGAAGGTGGTGACGGCGCTGATCGCGGCACCGGCCCGCCGGGGAGCGCACGGGAACATCCCGCTCTGACCGCGCGGACCGTGACGCCCACGTACGGACCGACCCACAGCCACAGCTTGCGAGGAGGACTCGAGTGAAGGGCATCATCCTGGCCGGCGGTTCGGGAACGCGCCTGCACCCGGTGACGCTGGCGATGTCGAAGCAGCTCCTACCCGTCTACAACAAGCCGATGATCTACTACCCGCTCTCGGTGCTCATGCTCGCCGACATCCGGGACATCCTGATCATCTCCACCCCGCGTGACCTGCCGCTCTTCGAACGGCTCCTCGGCGACGGGTCGCAGTTCGGGCTGTCGTTGACCTACGCTCCCCAGCCGGCTCCCCGGGGTCTGGCCGACGCCTTCATCATCGGCGCGGAGCACGTCGGCGACGATCCGGTCGCCCTGATCCTCGGCGACAACATCTTCCACGGCTACGGCTTCTCCGAGGTGCTGCAGGCGGAGAGCCGCGACATCGACGGCTGCGTCCTCTTCGGCTATCCGGTGACCGACCCCGAGCGGTACGGCGTGGGCGAGACCGACGCGACGGGCCGGCTCATCTCCATCGAGGAGAAGCCGGAGAAGCCGCGGTCCAACCGCGCCATCACCGGGTTGTACTTCTACGACAACGACGTGGTGGACATCGCCAAGAACGTCCGCCCGTCCGCGCGCGGCGAAATCGAGATCACCAGGGTCAACCAGGTCTACCTGGAGCGCGGCAAGGCCCGGCTGGTCGACCTCGGGCGGGGCCTGGCCTGGTTGGACGCCGGCACCTACGACTCACTGCTGCAGGCCGGGCACTACCTGCAGACCCTGGAGCAGCGGCAGGGGATCCACATCGCCTGCCTGGAGGAGGTCGCCCTGCGGATGGGCTTCATCGACGCCGACGCCTGCCTCAGCCTCGGCGCCCAGCTGGCCCACACCGAGTACGGCAGGTACGTCATGAACGTGGCGGCGGGAGCCCGCTGACGGGAGTGCCGGACGGCCCGGCCGGTGCGATCCGGCCGGGCCGTCCGGCGGGTGACGCCGTCACACCACCTCGAACTGCGCCATCTGGCCGAGCTGCGAGTGCCGCAGGTAGTGGCAGTGGTAGACGTAGCGCCCCTTGAACCCGGTGAACGTGGCCTGGATGCGCACGGTGGAACCGGGCGGCACCGCGACGGTGTCCTTCAGGCCCGCCTCGCCCGGCGCCGGCGGGACGCCGTCGCGGTCCAGCACCCGGAACTGTACGAGGTGCAGATGCAGGCTGTGGTCGATCGGGAAGTCCACGTCCACGTTGGTGACCCGCCAGATCTCGGTCGTGCCGATCGGGATGCGGGCGTCGACGCGGGCGGCGTCGAAGACCTCGCCGTTGATGGTGAACGTCGCCTGGCCGGGCCGGCGGCTCAGCGTCACGTCGCGGACCGTGGTGGCCCGGGGCAGCGGCGGCAGCGGCCGGAGCTTCGCCGGGAGCCGGCTGTTGTCGGCGGCCGCGCCGACCACGTCGAACGCGAGCACCGGACCGGTGGTGTCCGCCAGGACCAGGCGGCTGCCGACCGGTGACCGGCGGAAGTCCACGACGATCTCGGCGCGCTCGCCCGGCGACAGGGCCAGTTCGGTACGGGGCACCGGCGCGGGAAGCAGGCCGCCGTCGGTGGCGACCTGGATCATGTCGGCGCCGGTCAGGCTCAGCTGGAAGTTCCGCTGGATGGCGCCGTTGAGCAGCCGCAGGCGGTATCGGCGGGCGGCCACCCGCAGGACCGGCTGTGGTTTGCCGTTCGCCAGGGTGGTCTGCTGGACGAAGGGATCCGCCGGGTCGAACGCCAGTGTGCCGTCGGCCGCGATCCGGGCGTCCCGCAACATGATCGGGATGTCGTACCGGCCCGTCGGCAACCCGAATCGCCGTTCGGCGTCGTCGTCGATCAGGTAGAACCCGTGCAGGCCGCGGTAGACGTGCTCGGCTTCCATGTGGTGGCTGTGGTCATGGTACCACAGCGTCGCGCCGTGCTGCCGGTTCGGATAGTGGTAGGTGCGCAGGCGCCCCGGCTCGACCACGTCCATCGGGTGCCCGTCGCTGGCCGCGGCGACCGATGCGCCGTGCAGGTGGACGTTCGTCGGGTGGTGCAGGCCGTTGTTCAGCCGGACGATCGCCGGCCGGCCGCGCCGGGCGCGGATGGTCGGGCCGACGAACCGGCCGTTGTAGCCGAGCACCGGTGTCCTCACCCCGGGCAGGATCTCCGTCGTGGTGGACCGGACCGACAGGTCGTAGACGTCGGTGCCGCCCACCACCGCGCTCGGGCGCAGTACCGGAGGAACCGGAAGCGGGACGGTGAAGGGGACGGGCGGGGTGCTGGGGTCGCCGGTGCCGCCGCCCGGGTGCGGGCCGTGTCCGGCATGGATCGCGGCGCTGCTCTCGTTGCAGGCCGAGAGGAGAGTCCCTCCCGCGGCCAGGCCCGCGAGACGGATGAGGTGTCGTCTGTCCATGTCTGCTCCCTGTGCCGTCGGGCGTGTGGCCCGCTGACCGACTGATCCCGCCGGTCCGGCCCGCCGGCGGTCGTGGCCCGAGCGGCCGGCCCCATGCAAGCAAGGGACGCTCGGCGCGTGCTCGGGCTGCGCTGGTTGTCGGAGCCACCGGCCGCGCCGTCGTCGAGCAGGACGGCGCTCCGGTCCGTCAGCGGCGGTGCAGCGCGAAGACGAAGCTGAGGGCGCGGCGTGGCGCGGCCGAGGTGTTCGGTGCCGAGCGGTGCACCATCAGCCCGTCGAAGACCGCACCGGCGCCGGGATCGAGTGGGGCGTGCACGGGCGTGCCGAGCGTCGCCACAGTGGCCGGCTCGACGTGCGGTTCCACCGCGCGCTCGCGCGGCGGATCCCCGTCGGCGCGCTCCGGGTCGCCGACGTGCGGGAGCACGCCGAGCCGGTGCGATCCCGGCACGAACTGCAGGCAGCCGTTCTCGGTGGTGGCGGGGTCGACGGCGATCCAGGCCGTGACGACGTTGGCGTACCGGTCGTGGAAGCCGTCCGGCGCGAACGCCATGTCCTGGTGCCACGGCTTCTCCGAGCCGACCTTCGCCGGTTTCGCCCAGAGGAAGGTGTTCACCACGTCCACGTCGGTGCCGGTCGCCGGCACGATGTGGGTCTTCGCCACGGTTTCGGCGATCCCCGTCAACTCGGGGCAGTGCCGGTGGGCGCCGTCCACCGAGCGCAGGACGCCGGATGCCGGGGGCAGGCCCTGCTGCCAGGCCACCCAGCCGCCGACGTCCGGCGCCTCGAGAACGAAGCCGTCTCCGCTCGCCCGGCGGCGCCCGGCCATGTCCTCCAGGCGGGCCACGCAGGCGCGCATGACGTCCAGGTCTGTCTCGTCGACGATGCCGTCGACGACGGCGTACCCGTTGATCCGCAGGTCGTCTCTCACGCTGGGCCCCTTCCGTTCGGTCGGAGTGCGAGCGCGGCACGTACGGTGACCGCCTCGATGTCGTCGTCGGTGTGCTGCCGGTGCACCACGAGCCGCACCGTGTCGTCCCCGACCGGCAGTACGAGCACCCCGTTCTCGGCGAGCCGGGTCGCGGTCACCTCGGCCGGGGTCCCCACGCGCCGGAGGAACACCATGTTCGTGGGCCGGTCGACCTCCACCACGTCGACGCCGTCGATCCCGCCCAGTCCTTCGCGCAGCCGGTCGGCCCGCTCGTGGTCGCGGGCCAGCTCGTGCCGCCGGCCGAGGGCGACCAGCCCGGCCGCGGCCAGCACCCCCGCCTGGTGCATCGTCCCGCCGAGCATCTGCCGCAGCTCGCGGGCTTCCGCGATCGCGCTCGCCGGGCCCGCGAGCAGGGCACCGGCCGGGGCGCCCAGGCCCTTGCTCAACGACAGGGCCACGGTGTCGGCCGGCGCGGCGAGATCGGCCAGCGACGACCCGGTGGCGACGGCGGCGTTCGTCAGCCGGGCGCCGTCGAGGTGCACCCGCGCACCACCGGCGCGGCCGGCCCGGGCCGACGTGGCCAGCTCGGCCGGGGTCTGTGCGTGCCCGCCGGCGAGGTTGGCGGTGTTCTCCAGCCAGAGCAGCGTACGGCCGGCCGGCCCGGGCAGTGCCGCCGTGACGTCCGCGGGGCTGAGGTGCCCCGCCGGGTCGGCCAGGGTGACCAGGTGGGCCCGGGCGAGGCGGCGTGCGCCGTCGTTCTCCAGCGTGACCACGTGGGCCCGGCGCCCGACGACCAGCACGCCCCCGTCGGTGCCCAGCCACAGCAGGACGGCGAGCAGGTTGCTCATGGTCGTGCTCGGTGTGAAGACGGCGGCGTCGGTGCCCAGAAGCCCGGCGGCGGTCTCCTCCAGCTCGGCCACCGTGGGATCGTCACCGTAGCTGTCGTCGCCGACCGCGGCGACGCTCATCGCCTTGCGCATCGCGTCGTCCGGCACGGTCCGGGTGTCGCTGCGCAGGTCGACGGGCGTCATTCGTGTCTCACGAACATCGCGCGGGTCGCCGTGTAGCCGTCGCGGGAATGGACTCCGAGTTCCCGGCCGTACCCGGACATCGCGAGGCCGCCGACGCTGACGTGCTCCTCGGTGTCGCCGTAGGTGTTCACCCAGACCATTCCCGCCCGCAGCCGCCGGGCGGACCGGTGTGCCCGGCCGAGGTCGCGGGTCCAGACGGAAGCGGCCAGCCCGTACCCGGTGTCGTTCGCCAGTGCCAGCGCCTCGGCCTCGGTGTCGAAGCCGGTCACCGTGAGAACCGGACCGAACACCTCCTCCCGGGCGGCGGCCGCTCCGGCCGGGACCGACTCCAGGATCACCGGCGCGACGTAGAAGCCCGCCGAGTCGGCGGGAATGTCGGCCGTCACCGTCGCCCGCGCGCCGGCGGCGACCGCCTCGTCGACGAGCCGCCGGACGCGGTCGCGGCCGGCGGCGTTCACCAGCGGGCCGAGCTGGGTGCCGGGGGCGAGCGGGGGACCGACCCGCAGCCGGCTGAGTTCGGTCACCGCGGCCACGAACCGTTCCCGAACCCGGTGGTCGACGATCAGCCGGCTCGCGGCGACGCACATCTGCCCGGTGTTGCCGGTGTACCCGTCGACCAGGGCGCGGGCCGCCGCGTCGAGGTCCGCGTCGGCGAACACCACGAACGGGCTCTTTCCGCCGAGCTCCAGCAGGATCGGCTTGATCCCGCACTCCGCGCGGATGAGGGCACCGGTCGCCGTCGATCCGGTGAACGACACCAGCGCCACGTCGGGGTGGGCGCAGAGGTGACGGCCGACCGCCGCCCCGCCCGTGACCACACCGAGCGCACCGGCGGGAAGGCCCGCGCCCGCGGCGATCTCGGCCAGCCGCAGCAGGGACAGCGGGGTGTCGTCGGCCGGCTTGACCACGACGGTGTTGCCGTGCGCGAGCGCCGCGGCGACCTTCCAGACCGCGAGCAGCAACGGGTAGTTCGACGGTGCGATCGCCGCGCAGACGCCGAGCGGAACCCGGTCGGTGATCGACAGGGTGCCCGCGCCGACCGGATTCACCTCGCCCGAGGGCTGCATCGCCAGCCCGGCGAAGTACCGCAGGGTACGCACGGCGAACCCGACCTCGCCCTGGGACCGGCCCGGTGGCTTGCCCCCGTTGAGCGTCTCCAGGGTCGCCAGCTCGGCGGCGTTGCGCTCGACGGCGTCCGCCAGGGCGAGCAGGGCGTCCTGCCGCTCCCGCGGGTGGGTCTGCGACCAGTGCCCGAACGCCTTGGCCGCGTGGGCGACAGCGAGGTCGACGTCGTCGGGGGAGGCGTCGGTCAGCTCGGCCAGCGTCGTACCGTCGGCGGGGTCCACCAGCGTCCGCGCGGATCCGCGTCCGGGCGTCAGGTCGCCGCCGACCGCGACCCCGCCGAGTCGCTCCCGCAGCGGTGCGGGCAGGCCAGTCATCGCGTCAGCTCCCGGATCGCGCCGAGGAACGCGTCCCGGTCGAGGTGCACGGAGGTGCCGGCGAGGACCATCAGCTCCAGCGCGCCGGTGGCGAGGACGGCGTGGAAAGGGCCGTGGCGTTCGTCGATCCAGGCCAGTTGCACCGGTACGCCGTCCACGTCGACCTGGTCGAAGGTCCCCGGGTGCTTGTCCGGCTTCGCCGGCACCGATATGCCGCCCTGCTGCGGACGCTGGGCGATGACCCGGATCTCGCGGCCGCGCAGGCGGCCGCCGGAGTAGACGACCTCGGTCTCCTCCCGTCCGTCCGGGCGGGTGAAGGTGCCGACGCTGTCGACGGGGAGCCCGGCCAGGGTGTCCGGCAGACCGAGCGGCGCGGCGACGTCCGGCCGCCAGGCACGGCGATGGTCACTGGGCCGGTGGAAGGCCCACAGTCCGACCGGCACCCGTACCGCGCTCGCCTCCGGCTGGCGTGCCCAGTAGCTCAGTTCGGCCAGTGGCGTCGCGGCGATCTGCCGCGCCGCGTCGTCGTCCACCGGAGCGAGGGACCGGTAGACGGCGGCGATCTCGGCGTCCTCGAACTGCCCGTCGAGAACGGACAGCTCCACAGTGGTGCGGCCCAGCCTTGCCGACGCCGCCGCGTTGCCGATGTAGTCCACCCCCAGCCACAGGACGTGCTCGTCGTCGAGAGGCACCGCACGGGTCTCGCTCTGCCACAGACAGGGGTGGTCGAGGGCGGGGAACGCCCAGTCGTACAGGAACTGCTTGACCCGCAGCCGGCGGGCGCCGTCGGTGAGCTCGAAGCGGTGGGCCGCCGGGTTGTTCGCCGACCACGGGGTGCGCCCGGCGGTCGGGCGGGACGGTACGCCGGGCGGGGCCTCCTTGCGCAGCGTGCCCGGCGTGCTGCGCAGGCCGGGCACCGGCTCGTCCGGCCACCAGAGGATGAAGTTGCACCACGGCTGGGCGGCGTCAGGATCCAGCGACGGTGGCCACTGGTCCAGTTCCTCCGCCGAGGCCAACGTCCGGTGTCGCCACGTCATGGTCTCCACTCCCGTGGGTCGGTCCCCCGTCCGCGCGGGGGAGTTGGCGCAGCCACATCTGGCTGGAATACAGGAACAGCAGTTCACCGGTTCCGGCGGCGGCGAGCAGCTCACCGCTCAGCGGGGCGTCGGCCGGCAGGCCCACCGATTCGACGAGGCCACGCAGCCGGGCCAGGAAGGCGGTGTCACGCGGCGCCGGGAAGCCCTTCTTGGGCCGGTGCAGGACACTCGGCGGAAGGTACGGCGCCAGCGCCTGTTTGAGGAACGGCTTGGAACCGCCGAGCCCGCCCCGGTTCTTCCGCCACTCCGGCATCGAGAACGCCAGACCGGCCAGCGTCACGTCCTGGAAGACCGGCCGGTCCTCCAGCGAGTACGCCGACGAGCAGGCGTCGACCATCTCGTTGACGTACACCAGGAACCGCCGCATCAGGTGGTACCGGCCGCGCTTGTGCGGATCGAGGGTGGCCAGCTCGCGATACGGCCGCAGGGTACGACTCCAGACCCGGTCGGTGACGTCCTCCTCGGACACACCGACGTGCCGGCACAGCTCGTCGACCATCCGGTGCCACAGCGGTCGCTCGTCGCGGTAGAGCCGGGTGCGCAGGTAGTGCTCACCGTGGGTGTCGGGAGGGCGCGTCGGGTCGACGATCGGGAAGTAGGTGCCCTCCTGGTAGCCCCACAACTCGTCGGAGCCGTGCCCGGAGAACACCACCACCCGGCCGTCGGCGGCGATTCGCTGGTAAGTGCGGAGCAACGCCAGCTCGGCGCCGTGCAGGAACGGCCGTTGCAGGTGCCGGACGGCGACCGCGGTCAGGCCCTCGACGTCGGCGACGGCGACATCGCAGTGGACCGGCTCCACGCCGGCCGCCCGAGCGACCTCCAGGGCGTACGGCAGGTCCTCGTTCTGGCCCGCCTCGGTTCCCTCGTAGCGCACCACGTAGGGGGTGACGTCGCTGTGCAGGGCCCGCAGCGCGCCGAAGACGGCGGAGGAGTCGACGCCGCCGCTGACCACCGCCGCCATCGGCACGTCGGCGGGGCGCCGGATGTCCACCGCGCGCCGGAACGCCTCGGCGACCTCGTCGACGGTCACCTCCCGTTCCGCCGGCGCCGGCATCCAGTAGCGCCGGTGGCTGACCCGGTCGCCGTCGATGACCATCAGGTGGCCCGGCTCGACGGAGTGGATCCCGGCGAGCCAGGTGCCGTCGTCGATCGCGTCCATCCGGACGTACGCCCGGTGGAGGAACGCCGTCCAGTCCACCCGGGGTTCCACCAGGCCGCCGGCGAGCAGCGTGGCCACCTCCGAGGCGAACAGGATCCCCCCGGCGACCCGGCACCAGACCAGCGGCTTGACGCCGAAGTGGTCCCGGGCGAGGACCGTCCGGCCGGTCCGCCGGTCGTACCAGGCCGCCGCGAACATGCCGTCCAGCTCGCCGACCACGGTCGGCGGGCCGGCGTGGACGGCCTGCAGGAACTGCTCGGTGTCGCACCGGCTGCGCGCCGGCCAGCCGCTGATCCGGGTCCGGCTGGCGTACAACTCGCCGTTGTAGGCCAGCGCCACCTCGCCGTCGGGGCTGACCATCGGCTGATGCCCCGACGGGCTGCGGTCCCGCACGGCCAGCCGGGTGGCCGCGAGCAGGACCCGGCCGTCGTCGGAGAGGTGCAGCCCGCTGTCGTCCGGCCCGCGGTGGTGCATGGCCCCGACGAGGCGGCGTCCCAGCCGGTCGAGCCACCATGCCGGCCGTGGGCCGTCCAGGCTGACGAAGCCGGCGATGCCGCACATCACGCGCTCCACTTCGCGCCGCAGGCGGCCAGCGACCGCTCCAGGCGGTGGTCGATGCCCTGATGCCCGTACGGGTGCTCGTCGTACTCGTGCGGCACCGAGGCGGCCGTCAGCTCGGCGTGCAGCGCCCGGGCGCCCCACTGCATGCCGTACTCGTCCTGCTCGCCGACGTCCAGGTAGAGCGTCTCCAGCGTGGCGAGCGCGGGGGCGGCGCCCGCGACCAGCCGGACCGGGTCCCGGTCGAGCCAGGTCTGCCACACGGCGTCCCGGAACCGTCCGGTGCGGGGGTCGCAGGGGAACCCGTCGGCGATGTCCGGCAGGACCTCCGGCGCGTAGCAGACGCCCATCGCGACGATGCTCATCGCCTCCATGAACGCACCGTCGACGGTGCCGGCGTACCCGGCTCGGCTGAGCGCGGCGATGCCGCCGCGGGCCCGCAGCGTGTTCAGGGCGCGGACCAGCAGCGACAGGTACGTGTGCTCGAATCCGCAGTCCGGCGTGTGCGCGGCGACGTGGCCGAAGACGCCGGGGCGCTGGATGGCGGCCATGAGGGCGCCGTATCCGCCGCTGGACTTGCCGACCACCGCCCGGCCGCCTGCCTCGGCGACGGTGGGCAGCCGCTCGTCGACCAGGGCGACCACCTCGTCGACGAGGTATCGCTGGTACGGACCGCACATGGCGGAGTCGAGGTACTGCGATCCGCCGTAGCGGGTGGCACAGTCGGGAAGCACGACGTGCACCGGCGGCAGCACCCCCTGCGCCACCAGCCGGGACAGCCGGTCGGGAAGGCTCTCACCGAGCGGACGAATACCCAGCAGGTCCCGGCCGCGCGAGCCGAAGCCGGCCAGCAGGTACACGACGGGCAGTGCCCGCCGCGGTGGATCCGCCGGGGTGAGGACGACCACCTCCCGGCGGCTCGGGTCGCCCAGCCGATTCCCGCGTAACACCGAGCTGTCATGGGTGAAGGCGTCGACCCGATACCTCATCGGCGCTGCTCCAGCAGAGCCCGGTCCACGTGCCGTACGTACCAGACGGGGTTGTGGAACACGGCGGAGAGCAGTGCGTTGTCACTGGTCCAGAGTCCGTACGAGCTGCCCATCAGCAGGTCCGCGTCGAACAGCGCCTGCAGCGTGCTGCCGGCGATCGCGGTGTGCGCGCCCCCGTCGCCCGCCTCGCTCGGCAGCGGCCGGACCCGCTCGCCGGTGAAGTCGAGGACGAAGCCACGCGCCTTGCCGCCGTCCTCGTACACCGTGATCGTCTGGTCGGCCCCACCGTCGATCTCCCGGTACCAGAAGTCGGTCCCGACCAGGTGGTCCATCAACCGCTGCACGAGCCGTTCGGTCGGTTCCCGCTGGCGTCCGACCTGATCCGTCTCCGGGTCGAACGCCGGCACGCCGGCCGCCGGGTCGAGGGTGACGGCGGCCGAGACGGCGGCGAAGTCGAAGTCGCCGGTGGACATCACACTGCCGTCGTGCGACACGTCGAGGGTCTGACCGGGACCCCACAACGCCCCGGGACGCCCGACGGACTCCAGGTGCCGCAGCGCCTGCCAGGGGGTGAACGGGAACAGGGCGGTGTTGCACCACGCGAAGCTGTCGCGCACCCGCCAGCCGAAGGACGACGGGATCGTCAGGCCGGCGCCGACCACGTCGGCCCAGCGGTCGAAGTTGGCCGCGGAGCGCGCGACGAGGTCGTCCGGCGCGCCGACCTGCCGGCGCTGGGTGAGCACCCCCGGCGGAGCCAGGCTGTGCGCCGGGATCAGCGCGACGTCGACCGCCGGGGCGTCGGCCCGGGCGAAGAAGCTCTCCGTGTCGGGATGCAGCACCGAGTCACCGGCGATCATCACGGTGGCGTCGGGCGTCTCGAACAGCAGGCTCATCTCCGGGAACGGCACCCGGGAGGCCAGGGTTCGCAGCCGCGTCCGGCCGAGGTTGACGACGTCACCCGGCCGGACACCGTGGCTCCGGCTGTAGCCGAGGCGCCGCTGGGTCCAGGCGATGGCCTGGTGACCGAGGCCCGAGTAGGACAGCAACGGAAGACCGTCGCCGCGCGGCCACACCGTGACGGTGTCCGGCGCGCGCAGCGGCGCCTCGTCGAAGTCGACCTCACGCGCCTCGGCGAGCCGCACCAGGCTGGGGAAGTGGTGGTGGTCGTAGTGGTGGTGACTGAAGACGACGTAGTCGACTTCCTCGTCGAGCATCGACAGCAATTCCGGTGGCTGTGCCGGGAAATGCTCCCAGAATCGGTCGAGTTCAGGAGTCAGCCACGGATCGACGAGAATTCTTTCGGTGCCGGTTTCGATGAGAACGGTGGCGTGGCCGAAACTCGTCAGCCTCATCTCACCCTGCCGCCGGGTAGACGCAGCGGAAACCGATCTCGTTGTGCTTGTCGGTCAGCAGGTCCTTACCCCGGTAGTAGGTCGTGAGGCACACCGGCGGCGAGGTCCACGTGCCACCACGCAAGCTGTAGAACGCGTCTCGCCGATTCATGAACTCGACCGGCTGCCGGCCCTTGAAGAACGGGTCCAGGTCGGCCTTGGTGAAGAAGTTCGTCCGGGTCATCTCCCACACGTTGCCGGCCATGTGGAGCAGCCCGTACGGGCTGGCGCCCTCGGGCAGGCTGTCCGCCGGCATCACCGGCTCCGCGGGCGTCGACGGCCCGACAGTGACCAGCACGCTCTCCAGACTGCGCAGGTCGTGCACCGAGTTGCCGAACGACCGCTCGACGTAGTTGGCCCGGCTCGGATCCCAGTCGTTGCCCCACGGGTACCGCCGGCCGTCCGCGCCCCGGGCGGCCTTCTCCCACTCGTCCTCGCTCGGCAGTCGTCCGCCGGCCCAGCGGGCGAAGGCCCACGCGTCGTACCAGTCCATCCCGGTCGCCGGGTGCTCGGGCCGGTTGAAGCGGGGGTCCCGGCGGTGCGCCGAGGCGTGGTCGGGCCGGGGCGGCTGGTCCGGGTGGTCGAACTCGGTGGTTCCCGCGGTCTCCTCGACGAACCGGTTGTAACGCTCGTTCGTCACCGCGGTCCGGTCGATGTAGAAGGCGGGCAGGTCCACGACCCGCAGCGGGTTGTCCTGGTCGTTCATCTGGAACGGCCCGGGCACCGTTCCGGTCGCCCCGGCGATGAACGGACCGGCCGGCACCAGCACCGCGTCCGCCAGCTGGGCGGACCGCTGCTTGACGGCCGCCACCCGGTTGAGGACGTCGGCGAAGTGCTGGTCCTCCAGCCGCCGCAGTTCGTCGGGATCCTCGCTGCCGAAGATCGCGATCAGGGCCCGTTTGGTCAGTGCCGCGCCACAGCCGACCGGCTTGCGCAGGTAGGCGGGGCGGGTGAAGTTGCTGGGCCAGCCGGAGATGCCGATCAGGTCGCGGGCCGCCAGCGCGATCCGGTGCTCACCGGCCACGGTGATGGCGGTGAAGGCGACGCTGTCGACAGTGTCGTGGGTGGCCGCGGCGATGGCCCGCTGGGCGGCCTCGCGATCGGCGAAGCTCGCGCCGAGGATGCGGACGCAGGCGGCGCGTACCGGCCACTCGGGATGGGTGGCGGAGAGCTCGCAGAGACGGTCCAGGTCGGCATGCCGCTCGAGGTCGGCGGTCACCTGCTGGATGGCCAGCCAGTACTGATCGTCTGTCGTGCCGTCGAAGACGGCAGGATCACTCGTGACGGTCATGGACCCTTCCCTTCCTGATCACGTGGTGGGTGCCCGGCCACCCTGGGGAGGTGGCCGGGCTGCGATCGATCAGCGATCGCGCGGGGGCACGGACGTCACCACTTGGTGACCTCCTCGTCCTCGCGGGTCTCGATGAAACGGTCGTCCGACATGTCAGCACCTCCTCCCGGGGGAGAACCGGAAATCGGATCCGCGGTTGCGGCCCGAAACTCGAGGATCAGCCCGGATGGCGAATTGCTGGTGTCGGGAACGGTGCGGATGTGCCACCGGGGATGCGACCGAATGCGGTCCTATTCCCGTCGGTGGACCCGGGCCTGCGATGTCGACGAGTCTATGGAGGGCCCGCGAGGATCACTCAAGCGCGACTCGAGGCGCCGCCCCGTGGGGACAAGAATGGCGTCTCTATTGCAGAACGGTTCATTCATTCCTGCCGTGTGACGGCGGTTCGGTTCCCTTTGTGCGCCTGGTGCGGGACCTGGTCCGGGTCCGCCGCCGGGGCCGGGCGGCCCGATCCCTGGGCCGGCGGTCTCCACAGCAGGGTGCCGAGCGTGACTCCGACGGTGAGCACGACGACCAGTACGGTCGCGGTCACGGTGCTGGTCAGGTCCGCGGTCAGCCCGATGCCCATCGTCGACACCACGACCCCGAGGGGCAGCAGCGTGGCCCGCAACGTGGCCACCGTCGCCACCTCCTGCTCGGTGGCGGTCGCCACGACCAGGTTGTTGTACTGGACGAAGGCGACCTCGAAGAACAGCAGGAAGAACGCGTACGCGGTCAACGTCGGAATCTCGGCCCCGGCGAGGACCGCGGTGAGCAGGAAGGGCAGCGGCACCAGCGTCCAGATGAACGACGGCAGGCGATGGGCGTGACGCTGGACGGGAAGCGCCACGAACGAGCCCGCGAAGACGGCGAAGGCGGACACCGTGACAAAGGCGGCCACCAGGTCCGTGCCGCCTCCGAGCACGTCCCGGGGCACGGCGTTGACCGCGATGGTGTGGTAGCCCTGCAGGCACGCGACGAGGACGAACAGGACGAACAGGCGCCGCAGGTGGGGGTTGGCCAGGCGCAGCCGCGGTGGGCCGTCACCGCCCGCCGCCGGCGCGGGCACGGCCCCGGGGAGCGTGACGGCGAGCGCCGCCGAGAGCAGCAGGCTCGCCGCGTTCAGGGCCAGGATGGTCCGTACGCCCAGCGCCGGGTCGGCCAGCCCGGTGAGGACAGCGCCGATACTCGTTCCGCCCAGCTTGCCGATCTCGGCCAGGGTGTTGACCCGGCCGAGCCGGTCGGCCGGGATCGTCAGCTTGATCAGGACCGTCGCCGAGGACCGGGTCACCGCCTCCCCGAACCCCCGGACCATCAGCGCGACAGCGGCCACGAGGAAGAACGGGTTGCCGGACAGGGGCGTGGCGACGACGGCGAGCGTCAGCACCAGACTGGCGACCTCGGCGACGAGGATCAGGCGGGCCGGCGCGCGACCGGCGAGGAGCCGGTTGAGCGGCCGGACGAGGATCAGCGCCGGCAACCACGGCGCGGCGAGCACCAGGGCGGCCAGGAGGGTGGACCCTGTCACCTCGCTGACCTCGGTCGACAGGCGCAGGAGGACGAAGAAGCTGCCGGCGGTGTTCAGGAGCAACAGGGTCGGCACCACCGCGCCGACTCGATGCCTCAGGAGATCAGACACATGAATCCCTTACGGACAGTTGTGACTCGGAGGCGGGGCGTCGGCACTATGCTCGCCGCATGTCGCTCGATATCCCGGTAACCGGCGATGCCGAACGCGTCGTCGTCGTGGACGCGTACCTGCCCGTCCGTCCGCTGGTCACCGCGCTGCGCGATCGTGGCTACGCGTGCGTGCGGGTGCTCAGCACACCCGACGTACCGGAGGTGTACGCCGACGCGCCGTCGATCGCCGAGGACTTCGTGGCCGACATCGTGCACACCGGTGACTTCGACGCCACAGTGGCGGCGGTCGCCGCGCACGCCCCGGTCGCGGTCATGGCGGGCGGGGAGATCGGGGTGGAGTTCACGGACCAGCTGGCCGAGGCGCTCGGTCTGCTCACGAACGGCACCGCGACGAGCGCCGCCCGGCGGGACAAGTACCTGATGGTGGAGACGGTCCGAGCAGCCGGGTTGCGCGCCGCGGAGCAGGTCCGGGCCACCGACGAGGAGACGCTGCGCGAGTGGCACACCAAGCACGGCGGCCGGGTCGTGGTCAAGCCGTTGAGCAGCGCCGGCGGTGACGGCGTCTCCTTCTGCGACGACCCGGAGGAGTCGGTGGCCGCCTTCCGGCGGCTGGTCGGCAGCCGGAACATCTTCTCCGCCACGAACACCGGCGTGGTGGCCCAGGAGTATCTGGGCGGGCCGGAGTACATGGTGAACACGGTGAGCCGCGACGGCCGGCACTACGTGACGGACGTCTGGCGTACCACGCGGGTTCAGGCCAACGGGATGATCGACCTGGCCGATGCCCTCTGCCTGGTCGACTCGGGCAGCGAGGTGGTGCGGGCGTTGTCCCGCTATGCGTTCGGCGTGCTGGACGCGGTCGGCATCCGGCACGGCGCGGCCCACGTGGAGATCCGGCTGACCCCGTCCGGCCCCTGCCTGGTGGAGGTCGGCGCGCGTCTGCCCGGCGGCGGCATCGCCGTGCAGGCGGCCCGGGCCATCGGAGAGTCGCAGATGGACCTGGCGATCTCGGCGTACCTCGAGCCGGAGAGGTTCCTGGCGAAGGTCGGCACCGAGTACCAGGTGTCGCGCTTCTGTGCGATCGTCGGGATGGTCTCCCCGGTGGAGGGGGTGCTGCGCGCCTATCGTGGCCTCGACGAGATCCGCGCGTTGGAGGGTTTCGACAGCCTCACGTGTCTCGTCGCCCCGGGCGAGCGCATCAGCCGGACGGTGAACGACCTCGGCTACCCCGTGCTGGTGATCCTGTTCCACGAGAGCGAAGAGGTGGTGCAGACCGCCCTCAACAGCGTCCGGCTCATCAACGGCACGGGCTTCTACGAACTGGAGCCGAACTGAGCGGCAGCACCACCGGAGGCCGGCATCAGCCACGACTGGCCCGTCGGTGATGAACAGGATTCCTCCTCCTCGTGGCTGCGGGGCGCTCGCCCACCAGTCCGGCCACGGCGGAACCCCACGGCCGGGCCGGCCACGGCAGGCGGGGAACGGCCATGAGATGAGCAGTATCCCGAGCCCCGTGGGTCACGTCAACGACCGTCGATCACCCGTCCACTGTGGTGGCGCGCCGGGCTCCACCCGTTCCCGACCGAAACGCTGATCCGGTCTCCTACCGTCGGTGCCCACGATCGAGTCGTCCGTGTCGGTGTGCCGGCCCGGGCCCATCCCTACCGGAGGTCACGTGGCTTCCCGCCTGTTCACGTCCGAGTCGGTCACGGAGGGCCACCCGGACAAGATCGCCGATCAGATCAGCGACGGCATCCTCGACGCGCTGCTCGCCCAGGACCCGCACAGCCGGGTCGCCGTGGAAACCCTCATCACCACCGGTCAGGTTCACGTGGCCGGCGAGGTCACCACCAAGGCGTACGCCGACATTCCGACGATCGTCCGGGAGACCATCCTCGGGATCGGGTACGACTCGTCGAAGAAGGGTTTCGACGGGGCGTCCTGCGGAGTGAACATCGCGATCGGCGCCCAGTCCCCGGACATCGCGCAGGGCGTGGACAACGCCGTCGAGTCCCGCACCGGCGCGTCGGCGCACGCGCTGGACGCCCAGGGCGCGGGGGACCAGGGCATGATGTTCGGTTTCGCGTGCTCGGAGACGCCGGAGCTGATGCCGCTGCCGATCGCCCTGGCCCATCGGCTGGCCCGGCGGCTGTCCGGGGTACGCAAGGACGGGACGATTCCGTACCTGCGGCCGGACGGCAAGACGCAGGTGACCATCGAGTACGAGGGCCTGCGGCCGGTGCGGTTGAACACGGTGGTCGTGTCGTCGCAGCACGCGGCCGGCATCTCGCTGGAGTCGCTGCTCACCCCGGACATCCGCGACCACGTGATCGCGCCGGAGCTGGAGGGCCTTGGCCTGGACACCGAGGGCTACCGGCTGCTGGTGAACCCGACGGGCCGGTTCGAGATCGGTGGGCCGATGGGTGACGCCGGTCTGACCGGCCGGAAGATCATCGTGGACACCTACGGCGGGTACGCCCGGCACGGTGGCGGCGCGTTCTCCGGCAAGGACCCGTCGAAGGTCGACCGGTCGGCGGCGTACGCGATGCGCTGGGTGGCGAAGAACGTCGTCGCCGCCGGGCTCGCGGAGCGGTGCGAGGCGCAGGTCGCGTACGCGATCGGCAAGGCGCACCCGGTGAGCCTGTTCATCGAGACGTTCGGCACCGAGACCGTGCCGGTCGAGGCGATCGAGAGGGCCGTTTCCGAGGTGTTCGACCTGCGGCCGGCCGCGATCATCCGGGACCTCGACCTCAAGCGCCCGATCTACGCGCAGACCGCCTCCTACGGGCACTTCGGCCGCGAGCTGCCGGACCTGACCTGGGAGAGCACCGACCGGGCCGGCGACCTGAAGGCGGCGGTGTGAGCGTCAACGAGGGCGACTACAAGGTGGCGGATCTGTCGCTTGCCGAGTTCGGGCGTAAGGAGATCCGGCTCGCCGAGCATGAGATGCCCGGTCTGATGGCGATTCGGCGTGAGTTCGCCGAGGTTCAGCCGTTGGCCGGTGCCCGTATCACTGGTTCGTTGCACATGACGGTGCAGACCGCTGTTCTGATCGAGACTCTGGTCGCGTTGGGCGCGCAGGTCCGGTGGGCGTCGTGCAACATCTTCTCCACCCAGGACCACGCGGCCGCGGCGATCGTGGTCGGCCCGGAGGGCACCCCCGAGGCCCCGGCCGGTGTGCCGGTCTACGCCTGGAAGGGCGAAACGCTGCCCGAATACTGGTGGTGCACCGAACAGGTGCTCGCCTGGCCCGACGGGCAGGGCCCGAACATGATCCTCGACGACGGCGGCGACGCCACCCTGCTCGTGCACAAGGGCGCCGAGTTCGAGAAGGCCGGTGTCGTGCCGCCGGTCGAGTCCGCCGACTCGGAGGAGTACGCGGTCATCCTCGAGCTGCTGCACCGTTCGCTGGCCGAGGACAACCAGCGGTGGACCCGGATCGCCGCCGGCATAAAGGGCGTCACCGAGGAGACCACCACCGGCGTGCACCGGCTCTACGAGATGCACCGCGCCGGGACGCTGCTCTTCCCGGCGATCAACGTCAACGACTCGGTGACGAAGAGCAAGTTCGACAACAAGTACGGCTGCCGGCACTCGCTGATCGACGGCATCAACCGGGCCACCGATGTGCTGATCGGCGGGAAGATGGCCGTGGTGATGGGCTACGGCGACGTGGGTAAGGGCTGCGCGGAGTCGCTGCGCGGGCAGGGCGCCCGGGTGGTGGTGACCGAGGTCGACCCGATCTGCGCGTTGCAGGCGGCGATGGACGGCTACCAGGTCGCCACCCTGGATGACGTGGTGGAGCAGGCGGACATCTTCATCACCGCGACGGGCTGCTTCGACGTCATCACCAACGAGCACATGGCGCGGATGAAGCACCAGGCGATCGTGGGTAACATCGGGCACTTCGACAACGAGATCGACATGGCCGGTCTGGCCAAGCGCAGCGACGTGACGCGGGAGAACATCAAGCCGCAGGTCGACGTGTGGCGTTTCGACGACGGCCACGCGATCATCGTGTTGTCCGAGGGCCGTCTGCTGAACCTGGGCAACGCCACCGGTCACCCGAGCTTCGTGATGTCGAACTCGTTCGCCAACCAGACGATCGCCCAGATCGAGCTGTTCACCAAGACCGACGAGTACCCGATCGGTGTCTACGTGCTGCCCAAGCACCTGGACGAGAAGGTCGCCCGCCTGCACCTGGACGCCCTCGGCGCCAAACTCACCACCCTGACCAAGGAACAGGCCTCCTACCTGGGCGTCTCCCCGGAAGGCCCGTTCAAGCCCGACCACTACCGCTACTGAGCGCGGCCCGAGATCGACGGGCGGCGGCGTCAGGACGGGTCGGCGCGTTCGGTGCTCGCGTCGGCCGCCCGCGCCGGAGTGGACGGGGCAGTGCCGGGCACCGGCCCGGTCCGGGCGGCCAGCGAACCCAGCAGGCGCAGGTTGTCGTGCGACGGGCTGCCCGGATCGGTGGTGTAGACGAACAACGTCTGGTCCGGGTCGCCGGGCAGGGCGAGGGCCTCGTAGCGAAGGGTGATCGGTCCGACCGCCGGGTGGTTCATCCGCTTGGTGCCGTGCGTGCGCTCGTGCACGTGGCGGCCGTTCCACCAGGTACGGAACTCGGCACTCTTGATGGTCAGCTCGCCGACCAACTCGCTGAGCTGCGGATCGTCGGGATGGCGGCCGGCGTAGAGGCGCAGCGTGCCGACCACGTCGGCCGCCACCGTCGGCCAGTCCAGGAAGGCGTCGCGGGCGTCCGGGTCAAGGAAGATCCACCGTACGTAGTTGCGGTGCCTCGGCGGCAGGAGCGTCCAGTCGGTGAGGAGCGCACGGGCGAGGGCGTTCGAGGCGAGCACGTCGGTGCGGCGCCCGAGGATGAGCGCGGGGTGCTCGGTCATCGAGGCGAGCAACTGGTGCATCGCCGCGCGTACCCGTTGGGCCGGCATCTGCCGGTCGCTGCGCCTCGCCGGCCGCGCGAGGTCGGCGAGGTGGGCGCGGGCGGCGGCGTCGAGCTGAAAGACCCGCGCCAGGGCGTCGACCACAGCGGGCGACGGGCTGGTGTGCCGGCCCTGTTCGAGCCGGGTGTAGTAGTCGACGCTCACGCCGGCGAGCATCGCCACCTCCTCGCGGCGCAGTCCGCGGACGCGGCGTCCCTGCGTCTCCGCGGCGATGCCGGACGCCTCCGGAGTCAGATCGGCCCGGCACTGACGAAGGAACCGGCCGAGGTCTGAGTGTCCCGCCATGCCCCAATGATCCGCCGCGAGGTCGTCCGGCGACACCGCCCGGGTGGGTACGCCGTTCCCCGGCAGCGCTGGGCCTGCCACGCCGTGTTCGCGGCCCTCCGTCGTCCGCAGCATGGGAGGTGTTCCCAGCCGGGGACGGCACGACATCGACACGTAGGAGCTCTCATGTCCTTCCCGACCGCCGGTCCGGCCACCTGGTTCGTCACCGGCACGTCCCGCGGTATCGGTCTGGAACTGGTCCGGCAGCTGCTGGAGCGGGGCGACAACGTCGCGGCGACGACCCGCTCGGCCGAGCGCCTCGGTGCGGCCCTCGGAGCCGTCGACCGCGAGCGGCTGCTTCCCCTCGAACTCGACCTGACCGACGAGGCGGCGGTGGCAGCGGCCGTCCGCGCCGCCACCGGCCGCTTCGGCGGGCTCGACGTCGTGGTCAACAACGCCGGGTACGGCTTCCTCGGCGCGGTCGAGGAAGCCGCCGACGCCGAGGTCCGGGCGATGTTCGAGGTGCAGATCTTCGGCGTCTGGAACGTGCTTCGCGCGGCCCTGCCCGGCATGCGCGTCGCCGGCAGCGGCCACGTCATCAACGTGTCCTCGATCCTGGGCCTGACCGCCTTCCCCGGCTGGGGCCTCTACTGCGCGGCGAAGTACGCCCTGGAGGGCCTGTCGGACTCCCTGGCGGCCGAGGTCGCGCACCTCGGCATCAAGGTCACCGTCGTGGAGCCCGGGTACACGCGTACCGACTTCCTGCGGCCGTCCTCCCTCGGCCTGCCGGCCGGCACCATCGACGGCTACCAGGCGATCCGCGAGATGACCGAGGCGCACCTGGCCATGCCCGGCACCCAGCTCGGCGACCCGGTCAAGGCGGCGGCCGCCATCATCGAGGTGGCCGTCCGCGGCGACGCCCCGCTGCACCAGGTGCTCGGTTCCGACTCCTACGACCTCGCGAAGGCCCGCGTGGCGGCGCTGCTCAGCGACATCGAAGCCGGCCGCGAGCTGGCGCTCACCACGGACGTCGACCAGGCCTGACCGCGATCGGGGGCGCCCTCGCGCACGCGTCGGCCCGTCTCCGAGGTGGAGGCGGGCCGCCCGGCGATCCGGACGATGTCGGAGCCCGTGGCTATCCTTTCGCGGTGCCGTACGCCGATCTCAGCTTCGCGCAGTGGAACGACCTCTCCGAGGGCGCCGCCGGCCGGTTGACCCGGGACATCGCCGCGCGGCACGAGCTGACGGTGGTCGGCCTGCGGGACACCGCGTACGCGGGGCGGACGCACCGGACGGCGCTGTTCGACCGCGGCGGCATGCGGTTCGCTCTCGTGCCCGGCGGCCGGCCGACGCTCGGCTACGACGCGGGCCGGTTCCGGCCCGCCGTGCACCAGGCCGCCGACTACGCTGACAGCGCCGCCGAGTTCGGGCTTCCTTCGCTGACCGAGTTCGTCGACGCGATGACGTCGCCGGTACGCGACGTCGACATGCCGGCGATGCTGGTCGCGGTGGACGCCTTCGACCCGTGTGAGGTTCCGCTGGCGCCGGACGACCCTCGGGTGCGGGAGCTGGTCGCGTCGGCCGGGAACCGGTTCGGTGGGGTGCGCACCTTCCGGTCGGGTGACGGGCTTTCCGTGGAGTTCGACCGGGCGACCGGGCAGGTGGTGCGTGCCCGGGCGATCCGCGAGGTCTCGTACGACGAGGCGATGGCCGGCCTCGCCAGCCTCGGCGTGCGGACGACCACTCCGGACGAATGGGAGTGGGCGTGTGGTGCCGGTGCGACGACGCTGTTCCGCTGGGGTGACGACTGCCCCGGCGACGGCTATCCGTACGACCACAGAACCGGCCCGCACCGGCGGGAGAACCTCTGGGGACTGGCGATCGGGCAGGATCCCTACCGGCACGAGGCGACGACCGAGCGCACCGTGGTGTGCGGTGGCGACGGCGGCGGTGCCACCTGCGGCGGGAGCGGCTTCTTCCTGGGCTGGCTCACCCTGGCGACCGCGTACCGCGACGAGGACTTCGGCCGGTGGTTCGCCTCCGACGACGGCTACGCCGACGAGATCCTGACCCGGCCGGTCGTCGAGCTGAGCTGAGGCCCGGATGGCGACCGGACCCGCGGGATTCGATCGTCCGCTGCTGTTCCTGGACGTCGACGGGACGCTCCTGCCCTTCGGCGGCTCCGCCGGGCCGTCGGAGGCCGGCGCCAACCCGCTGCTGGCCGGTCTGGAAGCCGGCCACGGCCCCCGGCTCGCCGCGTTGCCGTGCGATCTCGTGTGGGCCACCACCTGGATGCACGACGCCAACGAGGTGCTCGCGCCGCGGCTCGGCCTGCCTCCGCTGCCCGTCGTCGACTGGCCGGACGACGACGAGGACGACGGTGGCCGACTGCACTGGAAGACGCGGCGGCTCGTCGAATGGGCCGCGGGACGCCGGTTCGTCTGGCTGGACGACGAGATCACCGACGCCGACCGGAGGTGGGTGGCGGGGAACCACGACGCGCCGGCGCTCCTGCACCGCGTCGAGGCGCGCCGCGGCCTCACCGACGCGGACCACCGGCTCGTCGCGCGATGGCTGAGCGGATAGACCGGTCATCCTGTCCCCAGCCCGCCTGTCATGCTCGAACCGATGACCACCGAGCGTCCCCACGGCCCGCGTCGCCGCCTCCCACGCGTCCTGCTGATCGTCGGCGCCCTCGCGGTGCTCGTCGCCGGCGCGGCGGTCGTGGTACCGCTGGTACGGCCACCGGGCCCACGACCGGACTTCCAGCTCCCGGTGGCCTGCGGCGAGACGTGGCGGCTGTCCACCTATCCGGGGCACGACGACTACGACGTCGACCTGTTCCCGACCTCCGGGGACGCGTGGGGACGCCCGGTGCTCGCCTCCGCCGCCGGCACCGTCACCGTCGCGGGGATCAACGGCTCGCTGGGCGGTCGTACCCCGGACGATCCCGACGGGCCGCGCGGTCGTGGCGGCGGCTACTGGGTCAAGATCGACCACGGTGGCAAGTGGGAGACGCAGTACCTGCACCTGCTCGAACCGCCGTCGGTGAAGGCCGGTCAGCGGGTGGCCCGGGGCGAGCGGATCGGGCGGGTCGGCAGCACCGGGAACTCCGGCGCACCGCACCTGCACTACGAGCAGCGCCGCGGCTGGGAGAAGGTGGAGGCCCACTTCGACGGCGTGCCGTCCGGGATCACGTCCGACGACCGCGAGTACTCGGTGCGGCTGACGAGCGCGAACTGCGACCCGGCGCGCCCGTGACCGGACGTCAGCGTGCGTCAGTAGCGGTCCGGGCGCGGCGGGCCTTCCCGATCAGGCCGAGGTGGGTGTGCTCGAACCCCTCGCCCGTCTTGAGCCCGTAGCCCAGCGCGCGGTCGACGGCGATGTGGAACGCCCACGCGACGGCCAGGACGCCGAGCCAGTCGATCCGTTCGCCGGACGCGGCCGCCGCCACGGCCACCGCGCCGAGCGCCGCCGGTAGCGCGTACGAGTGCGCCAGGTTGTAGCAGGCGGCGCCGACGCGCGGCCCGCGCAGGTAGCCGAGCATGGACAGGTCGAACACGAGGAACAGGGCGAGCAGCGACCACCACGGGTATCCGGCCGCGACGGTCACGACGACGGCGAGGACGGCGACGACGGCGGCCTCGACGCGCTGCGTCACGACCGGGTTGAGCTGCGGCATCTCCCACCTCGATGTCAGTGCGGGGACCGGCTGGCTCACGCCGCGACCGGCCCGGACAGCGTACGCAGGCGGCGGCCGGCCGGTGCGTCGAGGTCACGGACGTACCACGGGGACGCCACGGGCGGTTACCATCCCGAGTCATGGCCAGGTACGTCGCCCTGCTGCGGGGCGTGAACATCGGTGGCGCCAGTTCCATGGCGATGGCGGAGCTGAAGGAGGTCTTCGTCTCCTGCGGCTTCGACCGGGTGGCGACCTACATCCAGAGCGGCAACGTGGTGTTCGGCTGCCCGGAGACCGACGAGGCCGCGATCCTGGCCCAGATCGGCTGGGCCGTCACGCGGCGGTGGGGCCGGGACGTACCTGTGGTGCTGCGCAGCCTGGCCGAACTCGACGCGATGATCGCCGCGAATCCGTACCTCGACGTGCAGACCGATCTGACGAAGTTGCTCGTCACGATGCTCAGCAGCGACCCGGGGGCGGACAAGCAGGCGGCGCTCGCGTCCCCGCCCGGCGAGACCGGGACGCTGACGCTCGTCGGCCGGGATGTGTTCGTGCACGTCCCCGACGGGTACGGACGCAGCAAGCTCGGCAACGCCTTCGTGGAGAAGAAGACGGGTGTGGTCGGGACGACACGCAACTGGCGCTCGGTGCTGAAGTTGCGCGAGATGGCGGCGGCCTGACCCGGCCCGGGACACGACGGGTCGTTGCCGAGGTGGCGGTGCAGTTCCGGGTGCTGGGCCCGCCGGAGGTCGTCCGGAACGGCCGGGTGGTGCCCCTCGGCGGGCCGAAGCAGCAGGCACTGCTGGCCCTGTTCCTGCTGCGGCCGAACCGGTTCGTCGCCGCCGACTGGCTGGTCGACGCGCTCTGGGACTCGCGACCGCCGGCCAGCGCCCGGACGACGCTGCGGACGTACGTCGCGGGGCTGCGCCGGGTGGTGGAAGCGGAACGGCCGCACGGCGAGCCGGCCCGCGTCCTGCGTAGCCACCCGCGAGGGTACGAACTGCGGGTCGCCCCCGAAGCCGTGGATGCGATCCGGTTCGGTGCCCTGCTGGACCGGGCGGCTGACGCGCTCGCGGCCGGAGCGCCGGCAGCCGCCGAACAGTGCTACACCGAGGCGCTGGCGTTGTGGCGCGGTGAACCGCTGGCGGGCGTGGCCGACCTGGCCGCGGTGCGTCCGGAGGCGGTCCGGCTGGCGGAGCTGCGGTTGAGCGCCGAGGAGGGGCGGTTGACCGCCGCCGTCGCGGCCGGACGGCATGCCACGCTGCTGCCGGAGCTGCGCCGGTTCGTGTCGGCGAACCCGCTGCGCGAGGGCGCCCGGGCGCAGCTGATGCTGGCGCTGTACCGCTCGGGGCGGCAGACCGAGGCGCTCGCCGTCTTCGACGAGGGGCGCCGGATCCTGGCCGGCGAGTACGGGATCGACCCCGGTGAGCAGATCCGGTCGGTGCACCGGCTGATCCTGGACCAGGCCGTACCGCCGGACCGCCCCGCGGACGCGGGCGGCCCGGTGGCGGCCGGGACACCGCCGCAGCGGGACGGCGGACCGCTCGTGGGGCGGGACGCCGAGCTGGAGCGCCTGCGGGCGGCACTGGACGCGGCCACCGGGCACGGCGGGCGGGTGCTGACGCTGGTGGGGGAGGCCGGTATCGGCAAGACCAGCCTCGCCGTGGCGCTCGGCGAGCGGGCCGCCGCGACGGGCGTCCCGGTGGTCTGGGGTCGCTGTCCGGACGTCGGGCAGGCGCCGCCGTTCTGGCTGTGGAGCCGGGTGGTGCGCGCGCTGGTGGCGATGCCGCAGACCCGCGCCACCGGCTCGGCGGGCCGGCTGGACGGGTTCGCCGCGGACGCGCCGGGCGGACCGGCGGACGGTCGCGGTCCGGACCCCACGGCCCGGTTCCAGGTGTACGAGGCGGTGGCGGACCTGGTGCACGGGGCGGCCCGGCAGCACGGACTGCTGATCGTCCTGGACGACCTGCACGCGGCCGACCCGGACTCGTTGCTGTTGCTGCGCTTCCTCGCCACCGCTCTGCCGGCGTCCCGGGCGCTGGTGGTCGCCACGCTGCGGCCGTACGACCAGGATCCGGCCCTGGTGGCGACGGTGGCCGAGCTGGCCCGCGGGCCGGGCTTCGGCCAGGTCCGGCTCGCCGGGCTGGACGCCGCGGCGGTCGCCGACCTGGTCCGGGACCGGACCGGCGTGGCGCCGCCGGAGCCGGTGGTGACCCGGCTCGTGACCCGTACCGGCGGGAATCCGTTCTTCCTCACCGAGCTGCTGCGCTCGCGGACCGACGCGGGCTCCGCCGGGGAGCTGCCACCGAGCATCCGCGACACGGTACGGCTGCGGCTCGACGGGCTGCCCGGTCCCACCCGGCGCTGCCTCGACCTGCTCAGCGTGGCCGGGCACGAGCTGGACCTGGCGGTGCTGGCGGCGGCGCTGCACCGCACCGCCGAGGCGGTCGCCGAGGACCTCGCCCCGGCGTACCCGGCGGCGCTGGTGGTCGAGACCGGGCCGGGCGCGCTCGCGTTCCGCCATCCGCTGATCGCCGAGGTCACCTACGCCGAGCTGGTCCCGCCGCGCCGGGCCGCGCTGCACGCCCGTCTGGCCGCCGCGTACGAGCGGACGGCCGGCACCGCACCGGCGGAGCTGGCGCACCACTACGGCGAGGCGATCGGGCTCGGCCACGGCGAGGACCACCTGCGGTGGTCGCTGCGGGCCGCCGACGACGCCACCCGTCGGGTCGCCTACGAGGACGCGCTGGGCCACCTCGAACGCGCCGCGCGCCGGCTGGCCCCGGCCGCCCGGGCCGCGCCCGGCGCGGCGCGCACCGAGCTGACCGTCCAGCTGCACCGGGCGGCCCTGCTCCAGATGACAGTGGGCGTCGGCAGCGACGCCGTCGACCGGGTCTGCGCCCGGGCCCGGGAGCTGCTGACACTCGTCGGGCCGGACGCGGACATCCGCCACGCGCTCTGGGCGCTCGGTGAGCTGGCCGCCAACCGGGCCGAGTTCGCGATCTGCGCCGACCTCGCCGGGCGGCTCGTCCGCGCACCCGACGACGGCAGCGGGCTGATCGCCGTGGCCGGTGAGTACCTGCTGGGCGCGGTCGGCTACTTCACCGGCCGCCAGAGCGAGGGCGAACGGCGGCTCACCGCCGGGATCGACCGGCTGCGTACCGTCGAGCGGGCGCTGCTGCGCCGCGAGGTCGGCCGGCGTCCGGTGCTGGCCTGCCACAACTTCCGGGCGCTCGTGCGCTCGATGCGCGGCGACCCGGCCGGCGCCCGGTCGGACATCGCCGCGGCCGAGGCCCTCGCCCAGGAGCTCGACGACCCGTACGGCCGGGCCAACGCGGCGCTCTACGCCGCCTGGCTGGCGATGCAGGAGCACGACGTCGCCGCGGCCGACGCGGCGGGACGGCGGTGCCGGGACATCGGCCGGGCCACCGGGCTGCCGCACATGACGGCGACCGGCGCGTACTTCCTCCACTGGGCCGCGGCGCGCGGCGGCGACCACGGCCGGCTCGACGCGATGCGCGCCGCCGCTGACGATTTCTACCGTCCCGGACTGCGGTCCACCCGGACCATCACGTGCGCGGCGATGGCCGAGGCGTACCTGACCGCCGGCCGCCCGGAGACCGCTGCCGCGCTGGCCGAGGAAGGGCTGGCCGTGGCGGACCGGACCGGCGAGCGCGTCGTCGTCGCGGAGCTGCACCGGATCCGCGGGGTCGCGCGCGGTGACCGCGCGGAGTGGGATCTCGGCGCCCGGATCGCCGCCGAGCAGGGCGCCGGGCTGCTGCTGCCCCGCTTCGCGGTCTTCTGACCGGTGTGGAGGCCCACCTCCACACCTTCTCCACACCCCTTCCACGCCGCTGCGGTGCCCTGGTCGGTGTGGGACGGCCGGAGCCGTCCGGGACCACGTTCCGAAGGGGCAGCACAATGGAATCAGTTCAGCCGCCGGATTCTCAGGCGGTCCAGGAGGTCGAGGTCGCCGTCATCGGCTGCGGGCCGGTGGGCGCGCTCACCGCCAACCTGCTCGGCGCCCGCGGCGTCACCACGCTGGTCGTGGAGCGCAGCGCGACACCGCACGGCCAGCCGCGGGCCTTCTCCTGCGACGACGAGGCGCTGCGCATCTACCAGCAGGCCGGCCTGCTCGACGAGATACGCGACGCGACGATCGCGCCGCCACTGGTCGAGTACGTCAACCGCGCCGGCCGGGTCTTCGCCCGGATGAAGCTGTCCGAGACGGACTTCGGGTACGGGCACGCGCCGCTGCGCTTCTTCGACCAGCCGCGACTGGAACACACGCTGCGCACCGGGCTGGACCGCTTCCCGCACGTCCAGCTCGCACTCGGCACCGAACTGGTCGGCCTGACCCAGGACGACGACGGCGTGACGGTGCTGTTGTCCGACGTGGCCACCGGGCAGCGGCGGGCCGTCCGCGCCCGGTACGTGCTCGGCTGCGACGGCGCCCGCAGCGCCACCCGCACCGCGGTCCGGATCCCGCTGTCCGGGGCGAGCTACGCCGAACCGTGGCTGGCCGTCTCCGGCGACGTGCCGCCCGACGCGGTACGGGTGCCCGACACCACGTTCGTCTGCGACTGGCAGCGCCCGGCGTTCGTCTCTCCGGGCGCGGCCGGCAGCTACCGGATGGAGTTCATGCTGCGCCCGGGCGAGACCGAGGCCGAGATGCAGCGGCCGGAGACCATCGCCGCGCTCGTCTCGCCGTACGTGGACCCGGACCGGTTCACCGTCACCCGGGCGGTGGTCTACACCTTCCACCACCTCGTCGCGCAGCGGTGGCGGGAGGGGCGGGTGTTCCTGCTCGGCGACGCGGCCCACCAGATGCCCCCGTTCATGGGCCAGGGCCTGTGCAGCGGCCTGCGCGACGCGGCGAACCTGTCGTGGAAGCTGTCGATGGTGCTGTCCGGCGCCGCCGGCGCCGAGGTGCTCGACACGTACGAGACCGAGCGGCGCCCGCACACTGTGGAGATGGCGCGGACGAGCGTCCGGCTGGGGCACGTCTTCCTGGCCCGCAACCGGGTCGCCGCCGGGCTGCGCGACGCCGCGCTGCGGGCGGTCCAGACGATCCCCCGGATACGGCGGTTCGTGGAGCGGTTCGAGTTCAAGCCGGTCCCGGCGTACCGGCGGGGCCTGATGGCCGGCGGGCGGCGCGCCGGCGTGGTCGGGACGATGTTCCCCCAGCCGCGCGTCCTCGTCCCGGGCGCCCCCGGCGATCGCCTGCTCGACGAGGCGCTCGGCGACGGCTTCGTCGTGCTCGGCCGCGCCGGCGTGGACAACCCGCTCGAAGTGTGGCGGCCGGGGCTGCCGGTGCGGTTCGTCGCGGTCCATCCGTCCGGTACGCCGCTGGCCGACCTGCCGGACGTGTCCGGGGACGGTGGGTACGACCGGATCGACGTCGTCGACGCCGACGGGGTGCTCTGCGCCTGGCTGCGGCGGCACGGCGCCGACCTGGTGGTGCTGCGGCCGGACCGGTTCGTGTTCGCGCTGGTGCGGCCCGGCGGCGTCGAGCAGGCCGCCCAGGACCTGTCGGCCGCCCTCGGCGTGCCGCGGGACGGGCGGGACGACGACCGTCCTCGCTCACTGGGCGGAGCGCACCCCACAAGATGTTGATGCTCGCCTATGGTTGACGGTGTGGCGGACGACGTACGGGGCGCCGCACCTGACGGCGAGCCGGTAGAGGCGGTACGGCAGCTCCTGCTCGGCGAGATCCGGGACCGCAACAGCGCCGACGAGACCGGCCGGCTGCTGGGGTCGCCGCCCGAGGCGCGGTTGGCCGCGACTCACCAGATTCTCGCCGACCTGATGGACACGGCCGCGGACCACGAGTCCATCCACGGGGTGGGCACCTTCCTGGGCGGCTGTCAGGCGGCGCTCGCACGGTTGAGCCAGGCCGCGGATCCCCACGACCCGCCGGTGGCGGCGCTGCTGGCCTTCCTCTGCCTCAACGTCACCCTCCTCGACCGGCGCTTCGAGCCGCCGGAGCGCGCCAAGCAGGACGCCTCGGACGAATACTGCCGCGAACTGTTCCGGACCACGCCGGTGTCGGCGGCGATCCGGGCCCTCTACCGGCCGGGCGGGCGTCCGGGCGCGAGGCGGCCGATCTCCGAGATCGATCTGCGCCGGTGGCGCGAGATCGACTTCGACTCGCTCGTGTACCACCGCGCGGGGACCACCTCGTTCATCCTCAGGGCCACCACGCTCGAACCGGTTGACGAGTCCGGTCTGCATCCCGAGTTGGTACTCAAGTGCGTGCTCTTTCCGTGGAGCAAGCTGACGTCGGTGGCGCAGGCCACCGACGAGTACGCGGTCCGGTACGGCGCCGGCAACACACCGAGCGTGGTCGTGCACCCGCTCGCGTCGACCGACCAGTGGGTGCTGATGCCCTACCAGGAGGGCGAGACACTGGGCGACCACCTCATCGCCTTCGAGAGTTCCGGGCCGTCGCCGGGCGCCCGGGTGGCCAAGGCCCGCCAGGTCGGGCTTCTGCTCGCCGAGGCGCTGCACAAGCTGGCGCGGTCGGAGCCGGTCGACGTGAACCATCGAGAACGACAGCACCTGGATCTGTCGCCCGGGAACATCATCCTGTCCGACGGCCGGGTCCACTTCATCGATCTCGGTGTCAACCACCTGTACAGCCGCCAGGTCGGCATCGCCGAGCACGACGACGCCGTCTACATCGCGCCCGAGGTGAAGAACCGCGGCCAGTCCGAGGTGGCCGACGTCTACTCGTTGGGAATCATCCTCATCCAGGTGATGGTCGGCAGCGCTGCGCGCGACGGGCGGGTGCCGGACCGCGTCTACGCGATCAGCCCCACCATCGCCCGGATGCTCGACGACTTCATCGAGGAGCAGCCGAAGGACCGGTTGCTGCTCCTGCCGGACCGGCCGTTCCGGTTCGACGACCTGCACCGGCTGATGGTTCTCACCTTCGACCTGGCGGCGCAGGAGTCCGAGACCAGCCGGTCGGCGCTGCGACGCTGGGTCGCCCGGCTCGCGCCCGCCTCCCGGGAGGTCCGGACGCAGTACCGGCAGTTCCGGGTGGCCCGGGCGGCGAAGGTCACGCACGACACGTACCTGATGGGGTTCGCGCTCGTCGCGACCGCCTGCTGGTGGTTCATCTGCGCCAAGACGGCTTTGTGGAAGGTCGACGACGTGTTGACCTTCTCGGCCAAGCCGCTGCCTCCGGCCGACCTGAGAGCGGCCGTGATCATCGGGTTCGGCCAGGCGCTGGTCGGGGCGAAGTACTACCAGAGCGTGCTGGCGCGGCTCACCGCGCGGCACATTCCCGGCGCCCTGGCCCGCTGCACGGAGGTCGCGGTACGGGCGATGTGCGTCGTCGCGCTGCCGACCGTGCTGCTGTCGGTGTTCTGGAAACCCACCCTGTGGGCATGGGGCTGCGCGGCCGGGGCGGTGGCTGTCGCCGTCACGAATCTCCTGCTCCTGCTGCTCAGCCGACGGATCCTGCGGGCTGGGGAGGCCAGCGGGCTGTCGACAGTGCCGCCCGCCGGCGACGGGGTGGCGCGGGGCTTCGAACAATGGTGGTGGTCCATGTTGCTCTACGCGGCCGTCATTTGCGTCATCGCGGCCGGTCTCCAAGCCGGCTTCCTGCACGACCGCGACGCCTACGTCTTCGGTCTGGTCGTGATCAGCGTCGGCATCCACTACCTGTCGAAGTTCGTCACCGCCGGGTACGAGGTGCGCGGGGGTCTGTCGCGCGCGCTGTCGGTGGGGGAGCGTCTGTCCGTCCTGCACCGGGCCGATCCGTCCCGGGTCCGGAACTGGCCGCCCCGGCTCGTCGCACCCCGGCACCCCGCCGACCCGGCGATCGGGTGACGACCCGCGCCGGGCCGGCGGAGCGCCGGGACCCGCGTCACACCACGTCGGACACCCGGGTCAGGTTGGTGCGCTGCCAGTCGTGGTCGCCGAGCGAGCGGGACAGCAACTGGATGTTGCCGTTCGCCGCCGTGTAGGTGATCTGGAGCCGGCCCCCGGCCGGCCACACCGACAGCAGGCTGCGGCCGACCGGCGGCATGCCGTCGATCTGCACCCGCTCGGCCTGCCACGTGTCACCGTCGCCGGTCAGCTCCCACAGCCCGCCGTCGACGTCGGCGACGACCACCAGCCAGGTGTCGGCCGCGCCGTCCGGGCCGGGGAGCCGCTGCACCGCCGACGAGACGCACTCGGGCAGGCCGAGTTCGGCCGTCAGCGACCGGGTGTGCCAGGCACCGTCGTCGCCGACGGCATACATCCGGACGTCCTGCCGGTGGTCGACGCCGAACACCCGGTGCCGCTCGCCGGCCCGGTGCTCGCCCCACAGCGGCAACATGGTCAGCGGCAACGGGTTCTCCGCCTGGGTGGCCCAGGTCAGCGACATCTGCCCCCAGCCCTCGGGGCCCTCCCACAGCATCCGCAGGTGCTCCTCGGCGTCCCGGTAGACGATCACGTCGAGGCCGGTGACGCCGTCGACGTACCCGAAGGGGGTGCCGTCCGGCACGGCCGCGCCCTCCACCGACACGTCCTGCCAGACCCAGCCCTGTCCGGGGGCCTGGGACAGCCGGATCACCCGGCCGTCGGTCGCGCCGTACACCACCCGCTGGGTGTCGCCGTTGCGGTAGGCGTGGGTGCCGTAGCGCACGGCGGGCGGGCCGCCGCTGTCCTGCGTCAGGTCACCCCACCACCACTGGCCCTGGTCGTACCAGATCTGGTGGACGTGGCCGCCCTCGCCCGGGTAGACGTACGAGGGCACGCCGTCGTGGGCGAAGAACGGCGACGGGGCGATCCCGCGGGCCATCCGGGGCGCGCCCACGTCCGCGGTGAGCCGCGTCCACGTCCACCCGTCGCCCTCGGGGTAGTGCACCACGAGGTGCCGCTCACAGTCGGAGTAGGCGACGTGGTCCACAGCGGGCAGCACCCGGATGCCGACGCCGTCGGTGAACGGCAGCCGCCCGTACATGGCGAACAGGCCGTTGCGGTCGTCGGACTTGGGCACCCGGTACCAGCTCGCGTTGCGGTGCATCACGTTGCCGCTCTTGCCGTGGTTGAGCCCGAACGCGTGGCCGATCTCGTGCGTGGCGACGTGCCGGAAGTCGGGTCCGTGCAGGTCGACGTCGAAGTACCCGTGCGCATCCCAGTTGATCTTCCGGTTGAAGATGACCGGGAGCTGACCGGCCGCGTCGGGCCAGCCCGGGGCGGCCGACCACTTGGTCACCGCGTACACGGTCCGGAACCAGCCGGTGTCGTGGAAGACCGGATCGTCGCCGACGGAGAAGACGATGTCGGCCTGCGCCGGGTCGAAGACGCGGGTGAACTCGAACGGCCCGTTCCAGTTCTCACCCAGCACCTCGCGCCACACCTCGAGCGACACCTGGATCAGTTCGTGCTTGAGCGCGTCGGTGAAGTCGTCCCGGGCGTACGGCATCGTCATGTCACCGAGGTGGTAGGTCAGGTTCGTGTGCCGGAAGTGCTCGCCCTGGAGGACGAAACCGGCGGTGTCCGGCCGGTCCGGGGTGCCGCAGCCGGGCGCGGTCAGGTGGGCGGCGGTGACGGCGTCGGGCCGCCCGGTCACCGGCAGCTCGTGGAACGTCTGGTAGGCCCGGATCGCCGCGCCCAGCCCGGTGACCGGGGCGAAGCCCGCCTCGGTGAGCAGCGTGGCCACCGCCTCCAGGGGGAGGTCCGCGACGTCCGGCCGGATCAGCGACACGGTGCCGTCCGCCACGTCGCCCACGTACGCCGTGCCGTCGGCGGTGACCGCCACCGCGTACGGGCCGTGGCCGGTGGTGATCGGTTCGAGCGTGCGCGGCGCGTACGGGTTGGTGGTGTCGACGAGCTGGACGCCCTTGTCTGTCGCCAGCCACGCCCGGGACAGTCCCGGTACGGCCGCGAGATCGCGGACACCGGCCGCGCTCCCCACCGCGCCGAGGCGCCGGCCGGTGTCCGGATCGTGCACGCCGAACAGCGGGTGCACGGTGCCGCCACCGAGCGAGCCGAGGTAGACCATGCCGTCGTGCGCGACGGCCAGCTCGCCCGGCTGGAGGTGGGCGGGTTCGATCGGCGCCACGGTGAGCGTCCCGTCCGGGCGCAGCACGGCGAGCGCGTCGTCGGCCGGCACGAGGCCCTTGACGTACAGCGCCGCGTAGACGGTGCCGTCCGGGGCCACCGCGAGGCGGTTCGGCGCCGACGGCAGCGACACGAAGCGCCGCTGGGTGGTGTCCGCCAGCTCGATGACCTGCAGGCGTTTGTGCGCCCAGTCGGCGACGTACAGCAGGTCGGCCACCGGGTCCACGGCGATCGCGATCAGCCCGAAGCCGATCGGGATGTCGGTGACCGTTCCGGTGGCCAGGTCGCACCGGGAGACGCTGTAGCTCTGCACCCCCCGGTTCATCACGTATGCCTGCCCGCGTCCGGGGTGCCAGGCCACCGCGCGGGGCTCGTGGCCGACCGGCAGGGACGGCCGGACCGGGGCGAGGGTACGGGGGTCGAGGACGTGCAGCCGGCCGGCGCCGGACGTGGGGTAGTGGGCGACGAGCAGGGCCGTGCCGGTGTCGGTGATGGCGTGCACCGAGCCGGGGTCCCCGGGGGTGCCGAGGGCGACCTGGAGCTGAGGTGGTGGGGTGGGAGTGGGAGTGGTCATGACGTCCTCCACTGGACGTGAGTGCTTCGCCACCCACCGTAGGGCTGTGCGCCTGACCAGCGGATTCTTCGTCGTTGATCCGGCAGCGTCGATGTCCGGGCCCTTGCCGAGATCCGTTCACGAGCGTAGGAAGAACACCACCGTCCGATGTCGAAGGAGACGCCGTGCCCACCCCCAGACGGCTCCGTCTCGCCGTGTCCGCGTTGGTGACCGCGTCGGCCGTGCTGCTCGGCTCCGGCGCCGCCGCGGCGCCGTCCGTACCGCCCGCGCCGGCCGGTCAGCGGTCCTGCGACCCGATCGATCCGGCGGCCTGCCTGCTGCCGTTCCCCAACGACTACTTCACCGTGCCGGACCGCAGCACCCCGACCGGCAAGCGGGTCCGGTTCGCGGCTTCCGCGATGCCCGCCAACGTGCTCGGCGTGCCGATCGACCCGGCGGAGTGGAACCGGCAGGACGGATTCAGCCCCGGCTCGCCGATCCTGGCACGCGTACCCGGTCTCGACGTCACGCGGACCCGGATCGCGCCGGTCACCGACGTGGGCCGCTCGCTGGCGCCGGACGCGCCGATCGTGCTGCTCGACGCCCGCACCGGCAAACGTACGCCGTACTGGGCCGAACTGGACGCGCACGCCGCGGGCAGCCCGGACCGGCAGGTGCTGATCATCCGGCCGGCGGTGGCGCTGACCGAGGGCACCCGGTACGTCGTCGGCCTGCGCGGCATGCGCGACGGCGACGGCACGCTCATCCCGGCGCCGAAGGCGTTCCGCGCCTACGTCACCGGAACCGGCCTGGACCGGCGGGATCCGCGCGCGCCGCAGATGAAGCGGATCCTCGCCGACCTGACCCGGGCCGGCGTCAAGCGGCACAGCCTCTACCTGGCCTGGGACTTCACGGTCGCGAGCCGGCACGGCCTGACCGGGCGGATGCTGGCGGTCCGGGACGGCGCGTTCGCCGCGCTCGGGCGCCGCGCCCCCGCGTTCACCGTCACTCAGGTCACCGACTACACGCCGGAACAGGACCCGCTGATCGCCCGGCAGGTGACCGGCACCGTCGCCGTGCCGTCCTACCTGACCGGTGACGGCGGACCGGGTTCCCGGCTGCACTACGGGCCGCCCGGCGGCGACGGCACCCCGCCGACGCCGAACGCGCTGCCCACACCGTCCGGCGCGACGGTGGCGGCCGACTTCGTCTGCAACATCCCGCGCAGCGCCTCCGCCGCGAAACCGGCCCATCTGTCGCTCTACGGCCACGGGCTGCTCGGCCGGCCGACCGAGATCAACGCCGGCAACGTCAAGACCATGTCGCAGACGTACGACTTCACGTTCTGCGCGACGAGCTGGATCGGCATGGCGGCCGCCGACGTCCCGTACGTCGCCGGTGCCTTCACCGACCTCAGCGCCTTCCCCGCGGTGGCCGACCGGCTCCAGCAGAGCTTCCTGAACTTCCTGTTCCTGGGCCGGACGATGATCCACCGCAACGGCTTCGCCGCCCACCCGGCGTTCCGCGACGCCGCCGGGCGGCCGCTGATCGACGTGGCCGGCGGCCTGCACTACGACGGCAACAGCCAGGGCGGCATCAACGGCGGCGCGCTCACCGCCATCGCCCAGGACTGGACCCGGTCGGTGCTCGGCGTGCCCGCGATGAACTACTCGACGCTGCTGCAGCGCAGCGTCGACTTCGCTCCGTTCCAGACGGTGCTGGACGGCTACTACCCGGACAAGGTGGACCAGCAGCTGATCTTCGCGCTGCTCCAGATGCTGTGGGACCGGTCCGAGGCCAACGGGTACGCCCAGCACATGACCGACCGGCCGCTGCCGCGTACCCCGGCGCACCGGGTGCTGATGCACGTCGCCTTCGCCGACCAGCAGGTCTCCACGGTCGCGGCGGAGGTGCAGGCCCGCACCATCGGCGCCCGCCTGCACACCCCGGCGCTCGCCGACGGCTGGTCACCGGACGTGCGGCCGTTCTGGGGCATCGCGCCGATCCGCCGGTACCCGTACGCCGGCTCGGCCATGGTGGTGTGGAACAGCGGCGCCGCGTACGCGCCGCCGCCGACGAACCTCGCCCCCGCCGGACCGGAGTACGGCGAGGACTCGCACGAGTTCCCGCGCGCCCAGGCCGGCGCCCAGCGGCAGAAGGCGGTGTTCCTGCTCACCGGCAAGGTGATCGACGTCTGCGCGGGCGGCCCCTGCCCGTGACGTAGCGCCGCGGCCGACGCAACTCCGACGCCGACCGGCTCGTTGGGGCCACGAGGGGTGGGCGGAGGAGGGCGATGGCGGCCGGACGGGGTGCGGAACTGCTGCGCCCACCGTCGAGTTCGGGCCGGGCCACGCTCCTGGAACTGTTCTTCGACCTGGCCTTCGTGGTGGCCCTCGCCCGGGTCTCCCAGCGCTTCGTGGCCTTGGCCGACACCACCGGGTGGGCGCTCGTCACCGGGTTCGGCCACACCCTGCTGCTGTTCCTGGCGCTGTGGCTGATCTGGTCGCACACCGCCTGGATCACCAGCCGCTACGAGCCCGAGCAGCCGATCATCCAGGCCGTGGTGGTCGGCACCATGTTCGCGAGCCTGGTCATGGCGGTGACGCTGCCCCGCGCCATGGAGGAGCGGGCGGTGCCGTTCGCTGTCGCGTACCTGATGGTGATGGTGGTGCGGCCGCTGACGATCGGCGTCGCGCTGCGCGGCCATCCGCGGCGGCTGGTGCCGTTCCGGCTCGCCGCGTGGGCGGCGGTGAGCGCGCCCGTCTGGCTGGCCGGCGCGCTGGGCCCGGAGCACCTTCGCCTGCCGCTGTGGACGCTCGCCCTCGCCGTGGACTACCTGGCCTGGACGCTGGGCTGGCCGCTGCCCCGGGTCGGTGCCTCGGCGGTGGGCCGCTGGCGGATCGCGGGTACGCATCTCGCCGACCGCTACCAGCAGATGTTCCTCATCGCGCTCGGCGAGTCGATCCTGGTCATCGGGTTGGTCTTCGGCGGGGTGGACTACTCGGCCGAGCGGGCGGCGGCCTTCGTGGTCGCGTTCGCCACCACCGCGTTGCTCTGGCGGATCTACTTCCACCGGGCCGGTCTGCTGCTGCCCGAGGCGATGGGCCGGGCGGCCATGCCCGGCCGGCTGGGTGCCACGTCGGAACGGACGCATCTGCTGATCGTGCTCAGCGTGCTGGTCACCTCGGTGGGTTACGAACTGGTGATCGACAACCCGTACGGCCCGCCCCGGCCCGGCTGGCTGCTGTTCGTGATCGGGGGTCCGGCGCTGTTCCTCGTCGCCCGGATGCGGCTGGAGTACGAGATCTTCGGCCGGGTCTCCCCGTCCCGGGTCGTCGGCCTGCTGCTTCTGGTGGTGGTCACGCCGGGCGCGGCGCTCGGGACGCCGATGGCCGTGTTGATCGCGGTGGGCGTGGTGCTGGCCCTGGTGGCCTGCCTCGACACGGTGCGCGACCGCTGGCGGCCGCCGGAGGTGCGGGTCTCGCCGGTCGGGCGGGAGGAGGGCGGCGAGCGCGACGCCGAGGCGTGAACCGTCGCCTGGCACCGGGGGAGAACGATCGGTCTTGACGGCGGGTCGCCGCGCGGTCATGCTTGCGCAAGACAGAACGTTCGTTCTCCCCAGCGGCGCCGACGGCCGCCGAGAGGAAGTCATGACCTCCGTTACCGCCCCCCGAATCCCGACCACTGCAGCCGGCCTGCGGCGGCTGTACGTCGTCCGGTTCGTCTTCGCCGCCGTCTGGGCAGCCGTGACGTTCCCGCTCGCCGGGCACCTCGACCCCGTGACTGTGGCGCTGCTCGTGATCTACCCGCTGTTCGACGTGGCCGCCGCCGTGGCCGACATCAGAGCCTCGCGGGCCACCGGATCGCCGGCCCTGCTGTACGTGAACGTCGCGGTCAGCCTGCTGGCCGCCGCCGGCCTGGCCGTCGCCGGCGCGTCCGGTGTTCCCGCGGTGCTGCGGGTGTGGGGCGCCTGGGCGGTCGTGGCCGGTCTCGTCCAGTTGATCGTGGCCGTGCCGCGCCGCCGGATGGGTGGCCAGTGGCCGATGATCCTCAGCGGCGGCATCTCGGTCCTCGCCGGGGTGTCGTTCCTCGCCGCCGCCTCCGGGCCGGATCCGGCCCTGGCCGGCGCGATCGGCTACGCCGTCCCGGGTGCCGTCTTCTTCCTCGTCTCGGCCGTCCGCCTCGGCCGCGCCGCGCGGGCGGGGGCGTCGCCCGAGGCGGGCTGAACGCCGGAGCCGGCCGGACCGCGCCCGGTGCCGGCGCGCAGGAGCCCTTCGACCCCGCGCAGGAACGTCTCCGACACCAGCGCGGGGTCGAAGAGGCATCCGGCCGCCATGGCGCCGTCGCGGAGCATGACGAAGTGACGCGCGGCGGCCTCCGCAGTCGCCTCGTGGACCTGCGCCATCTGGGCGGTGAGCGTGTCCAGGAACCACTGGCGGTGAGCGATGATCTCCTGGTGCACCGGATGCTCGTCGTCCGGGTATTCCGCTGCGGCGTTCAGGAATGCGCACCCGCGGAATCCGGGGGAGCGGATGAGCGCGGCGATTCCCTCGGCGACGGCGAGCAGACGATCGACCGGCCCCGGATGGCCCGCGATCGCCGCCTCCACGGCGGTGCGGTCCATTTCGTGCACCCGGCGCAGATAGGCGAGAATGAGATCGTCCTTGCCGGGGAAGTGCCGGTAAAAGGTGGCGCGGGTGACTTTCGCCTCGGCGATGATCCGGTCGACCCCGACGGAATGGATGCCCTCGGCGTAGAAGACCCGGGTCGCGGTGTCGAGAAGCCGGAGTTGTGCCTCCGAGGGCCGGGTGCCAGAGCTCTCACGCGCCATGGGCCCATGCTAACGAACAGAACGTTCGGTCCGGGACTGCCCCGCCGGCGGCCCTGCGCGGGTACGGCTCTCAGCATTCTCTCAGCCGGGTGTTCCTGGGAATCGGTTGCACGATTCGGGACCGTCCGATAACGCCCGCAGCCGTTCTCCGACGTTTCCGTATTCCGCTGACAGCGATTCCGCGCGTGCCCGATATTGGAGACTCCACCGTGCCTTTCGGAAGGAATGACAGATGAGCGCAGCAGCCATGCCGGGGACCGGAATGCCGACTGTCGTGCTCGTTCACGGGGCATTCGTGGACGGGTCGAGCTGGAACGGGGTGATCGCCGATCTCCAGCGCCGGGGCTACCCGGTCATCGCCCTCGCGAACCCGGTGCGCAGCGTGCAGCGGGACGCCGCCTACCTGCGTGCCCTCGTGGACAGCCTGTCCGGACCGGTCGTGCTGGCCGCCCACTCGTACGGCGGCGCGGTCATCACCGAGGCCGCGGAGGGCGCGGCGAACGTGCGGGCCCTGGTCTACGTCGCCAGCTTCAGCCCGGACGTCGGCGAGTCGGTGGCCGACGTGAACGCGAAGTTCCCCGGCAGCCGGCTCGCCGACAACATCCAGGCGGTGCCGATTCCCGCCCAGGACGGCAGCGCGGACATGGATCAGTACGTCAAGCAGGAGACCTACCCGGACTTCTTCGCCCCCGACGTCCCCCGGGAGCAGGCGGTGGTGATGGCTGCCACGCAGCGGCCGGCCGCGGCGAACACGCTGACCGACGCGGTGACGCGGGCCGCCTGGAAGATCATCCCGTCCTGGACGCTCGTGTCCACCCAGGACCTGGCGATCCCGCCGGACCTGCAGCGCTTCATGGCCCAGCGGGCCGGGTCCACGACGGTCGAGGTCGACGCGTCGCACGCGGTGACGGTCTCGCAGCCGGGCGCCGTCGCGGATTTCATCGACACCGCGGCCCGAGCCACCGCGCAGTAGTCTCCGGCGGCCGGCACACCAATGTCCTAGGACGGTCTAGCGGGTGTGCCGGCCGTCGCGGCGGGGCGTCGTGTGCGCTCAGAGCAGCACCTCGACCGGCGCCGGGTGGCCGAGGAAGTGCACCGGACTGGCGGTCGGCCCGTACGCCCCGGACTGGTGCACCACCACCAGGTCGCCGACCTCGCACCGGGGCAGCTCCACCCGGCGGCCGAGCGTGTCCAGCGGCGTGCACAGCGGTCCGACCACGGTGACGGTCTCCCGCTCGTCGGCCGGCTTCGCGGTCACCGCCGACACCGGGTAGTTGCGGCGTACCACCTGGCCGAAGTTGCCGGAGGCGGCGAGGTGGTGGTGCATGCCGCCGTCGACCACCAGGAACGTCTCGCCGCGGGAGTGCTTGCGCTCGACCACCCGGCTGACGAAGACGCCCGCCTCGCCGACCAGGTACCGCCCCAGCTCCAGCACGACGGCCGTGTCCGGGTGGCGGCGGCGCCACCGCTCCACCTCCACGGCCAGGTGCCGGCCGTACGCGGCCAGGTCCAGCGCCTCGTCGCGGGGGAAGTACGGGATGCCGAGCCCGCCGCCGATGTTGACGTGGGCGAGGTCCAGCCGGTGCTCGCGTACCAGCCGGTCGGCCAGCGCGAAGGTCTGGCTGACGCCGGTGGCCAGCGCGTCCAGGCGCAGGTTCTGCGACCCGGCGAAGATGTGCAACCCGCACAGTCCGCGCCGGCCCGGCCCGCGCAGCACCTCGCCGACCGCCTCGGCGTCGATGCCGAACTGGGTCGCGCCGCCGCCCATCGTCATTCCGGAACCGGAAAGCTGGAAGTCCGGGTTGACCCGCAGCGCGAACCGGGCGGACCGGCCGACCGCCGTCTCGATCCGGCGCAGCCGGGCCAGCTCGTCGCCGGACTCGACGTTGAGGACCACACCGGCGGCGATCGCGGCGGCCAGCTCCGGGTCACGCTTGCCCGGCCCGGCGAAACTGATCTGCTCCCGGTCGACGGCGGTGCCGAGCGCGGTGAGCAGCTCACCGTGGCTGGCCACGTCGAGCCCGTCGACGAGCGGCGCGAGGCGCTGCACCAGGGCCGGCATCGGGTTGGCCTTGATCGCGTAGTGCAGCAGCACGCCGCCGGGCAGGGCGGCCCGCAGCTCGGCGACCCGGCGGCGGACGGCGGCGAAGTCGTACAGGTAGAAGGGCGTACGGCCGGCGATGTCGGCGGCGAGGTTCAGGTCCATCAGGGCTCCACGCGGTAGAGGGTGAGGTCACGCAGCAGGTCCATGTCGTGGCCGAAGGCGGCCCGGTCGGCGCCGAAGACCATGAACTCGGCCGACGGCGGCTCGACGATGTGCGCGCTGGCGCGCGCGACGGTCTCACCGACCGACACGTGCACCCGCACGGTGTGCTCGCTGCGCAGCGCGGGCACGTCGACGGCGCTGACCCGGCCGGCGCGACGGGGAGTGATCACCCAGGCCCCCAGCTCGCCGGTCGGCCGGGGCCGCACCGCGTACGGCTCGCCGGCCCGCAGCAGGTAGTGCGCGAGGTCGATGTCGACGCCGTGGGTGCGCAGGTAGACGGCGCGCATCTCGCCGCCGGGCGGCCGGGCCGCGACCTCCAGGAAGACCAGCTCGCCGTCGGGCGTGCCGAACACCTCCATGTGCACGCCGCCGTCCGGTGGCCGCAGCGCCTCGAGTGCCCGGTGGCCGAACTCGGTCACCCGTACGGCCGCCGGGTCGTCGGCGGGCAGCGTCCACACGCCGAGCGACCGCCCGGCGGCGAATTCCATGCAGGGGTTGAGGTTGGCGCAGACGTTGCTCCACACCACCCGGCCGTCCTGCACGAGGGCGTCGAAGTTGTAGAGCGTGCCGGAGACGAACTCGTCGACCTCGTAGCTGTTGCGATCCTTGGGGGAGGACGCCCAGCTCGCCCAGGCGCGTAGCGCCGCCGGGCCGTCCAGCCGCCGCACGTCCATGCTGGCGTACCTGTCGACCGGCTTGACCACCATCGGGAAGCCGATCTCCGCGGCGATCCGCTCGCAGTAGCCGCGCGGGTCCGCGGCGTGCTCGTCCCGGTCGAAGCGCAGGTGCCGTGGCAGCCGCAGTCCGCTGCCGGCGAGCGCGGCCTTGCTGGCCATCTTGTCCACGAACGGCAGCAGGCGCGCGGCCGGCCAGCCGTCAGTGCCGAAGTGCTCGGCGAGCCGTGCGCAGAGCAGCTCGCAGGACTCGTCGTTGGTGAGGAACCGGAGCTGCTCCGGCCGGGGGCGGGGCAGCTCCCGGTCCAGCAACGCCACCAGGTCGGTCGTCTCCATGTCGTCGGGCACCACGACGCGGGCGTACGCGGCGCGCTGCTCGTCGGTGAGCCGGCGCGCGTAGTGCGGGCTGGAGACCAGCCAGAGTTCCGCGTCCGCCAGCCGGCCCAGGTCGGCCAGTCCGGAGCGGATCACGTTGTCGTTGATGAGGACGACGTACAGCTTCTTCACGCGACTCTCCTCGCGGGTCAGTGTTCGAGCAGGACGGCGCCGAACGTGCCGCCGACCCCGACGGACGCCATCAGCGCCAGGTCACCCGGGCGCAGCCGGGGCCGGACGGTGTCCAGGTTCAGGAAGATGTCGGCGCCGAAGCAGTGGCCGTACCGGGGGACGTTGTCGAGCACGATCCGCTCGGCCGGTACGCCGATCACCCCGGCCGCCGCCCGCCACACGTTGACGTTGACGTTGTGCGGCAACAGGACGGTCAGCTCGTCGGGCCGGCGCCCGGCCCGACGCAGCGTCCGGTCGACCACGTCGCCGAGGTGCTCCTGGAACCGGCGCTCGTACTCCTGGCGGCTCGGCGCGCCGGGCTCGGTGTAGATGCCGCCGGCGTAGCGGCCGTGCGTGGCGACCGCGTGGGCGAGCACCCGGTCGCGGGGTCCGTCCCGGCGCAGCAGCACCGCGCACGCCACGTCCCCGGCGATGCCGGTGTCCAGCACCCGCAGGTCCGGGCTGTCGGCGGTCTCGCCGATCAGCAGGACGCCGACCGCGTCGCCGGGCCGCCCGGCGAGCAGCCGGTCCATCAGGTCCAGCGCGGTGATGCTGGAGACGCACTTGTTGGACTGGGTGCCGAAGCACAGCGGGTCGCCGCCGAGCTGCCGGGCGACCAGCCGGGGCAGGCCGGCGCCGACCGGTCCGATGTACGGGCCGGTGTGCGCGTGCACCACGACCGCCACCCGCTCCGGCGTCACCCGTGCCTCGTCGAGCAGCCGCGCGACGGCGTCCAGGAGCATCGGGAACTCCTGCCCGGCGGCGGCCACCGGGATCCGGTCGTAGCCGTAGAGCCGGCCGTACACCCGGGCGCGGGCCGGGCTGAGGCCGAGCAGCGCGTGGTCGTCGGTGACCGACAGCCGCCGTTCCGGTTCCACCCGTACCACCGCGTCAATCGCGATCATCGGGTGTCCTCCGGGCGGGCGGCGCGGCGACGACGCGGCGGCCGGTGACCGGGCTGCACGACAGCACCCGGGCCGGCACCCGGACCAGGCGGGTGGCCCGGTAGCGGCGCAGCAGCTCGCGCCACTGCTCCGGATCACGGTCGTCGAGCGCGGCGAGCCGGTCGAGCTTGCGGTACTGGAGGAACCCGCGCGGGCGGGCCTGCGGGCGGGCCCGGCGGATGTACCCCCAGGCGTCCCACATCAGCGGTTCCCAGCCGGCGAGCGCGGCCAGGTCGTACAGGAACAGGTTGCGGGCCTGCCAGCGGCCGGCGTCGGCGTTCAGCATCAGGCCGCTGAGCCGCAGCGCCGCGCGTTCGCCCTCCTGGGCCCGGCGCCAGGCGCGGGCGCCGGTGAGGAACACCGACTCCGGTACGTCGTCGCGGTAGTGGTCGGGCAGCTGGAAGGTGTCCCGGGCGGTCCGGTACATCCGGCCGTCGGCGTACCGCCACCGGCCCTCGGCGGCCGACCAGTACTCGACCACCACGTGGTCGTGCATCGGCCGGTAGGGCACGTACAGGTGGTGGGCGGTGCCGTACCGCAGCCGGGCCGGCACCCCCTGCTCGCGCAGCACGGCGCAGAGCAGCAGGCTGGCGTCGCGGCAGACGCCCAGCCAGCGGCGGTGCAGCGGCCGGGCCCGGGTCAGCGGCGCCGGATCGAGGGCGAGCACCCGGTCGAGCATCCGCCGGGTGGTCCGCAGGTCGACCTCGGCGAGCCGGTCTCCTCCGGGCTGCCAGCCGGCCGCCGGCGGGTCCAGCTCGTAGTGGGCGAACAGCCCGCCGATGACCTCCACGAGGGCCGGCACGTCGGCGGGCAGCCGGCGCAGCGCCTCGGCGTGCGGCCCGGGTTCGGTCATCGGTGTGTGCCGGCGGTAGGTGGCGAGCATCCGGTCCAGCCCGGCGGCGGGCGTACGCACGGCGGCGGTCACAGTCCCTCCTCGAGCCGGCGCCGCAGGTGCGGGTAGTCCACCTTGAGGCTGCGGTTCTGCGGCAGCGGACCGACGTGGATCTGGCTCGGCCACAGGTGTTCGGGCAGTTCCCGGCTGATCCGCCGGCGCATCTCGGGCACCGGCGTCGCGGTGTCCGCGACGAACGCGACGAGACCCTGGACGAGGCCGCCGGGCGCCACCGGCCAGCCGACCACCGCCACGGCCTCGGTGCCGAGCACCTGCCGCAGCAGGGTCTCCACCTCCAGCCGTTCCACCCGGTGGCCGCGGACCTGCATCTGGTCGTCGCGGCGGCCCTTGAACACCAGCCCCCAGCGCGGGTCGTGGGCGACCAGGTCGCCGGTGCGGTACCAGCGTCCCGGCGCGTCCGGCAGCTCGACGAACCGGGCCGCGGTCTGCTCCGGGTCGCCGTGGTAGCCCGGGACGAGCTGGCTGCCGCGCAGCAGCAACTCGCCGGTCTGCCCGTCGGCCACCCCGGCCAGGTCGGCGCCGACGACGCGGACCTCCTGCCGGGGGTACGGCCACCCGATCGGTACGACGTCCGGCAGGTCCTGGTCCGGCCGCCAGCCGAAGGAGGTCACCGCGATGGTGCACTCGGTCGGTCCGTACACGTTGAACAGCTCTCCGTCGGGGTTGGCGGCGTGCCACGCCTGCGCGAGCCGCCGGGGCAGCGGTTCCCCGCAGAACAGCGTGCGGCGCAGGCTGGGCAGCGCACCCGGTCGGAGCAGGCCGAGGTCGAGCAGGCTGACCCCGGTGGTGGGCACGGACAGCCAGAACGTCAGCGCGTGCTCCCGGACCAGCGCGGGAAGCTTGTAGACGGCCTGGTCCGGCAGCGCGTACACGGCCGCGCCGACGGTCCACGGCAGCACGATGTCGTGCACCGACAGGTCGAACGTGAAGTTGTTGACCTGGGCGAACCGGTCGTCGCAGGTCGGGCCGAACAGCTCGATCGCGCCGTCCAGGTACGCGGTGAGATTGTCCAGCGTGACAAGGACCGCCTTGGGCACCCCGGTGCTGCCGGAGGTGAACATCAGGTACGCCCCGCCCTGCGGCCGCCGGGGCTCGCCCTCCCACCGCGGTCCGGGGCCGTGGTCGAGCACCGGCGCCGGCGGCGCCATCATGGTCCGCAGCCGGTCGTCCTGGTCCGGGTCGCCGCTGTCCAGGACTGCCACCACCTGTCCGTCGAGCCGCTTGAGCACCTTCTCGCAGTAGGCGGGCGGCGAGGTCGGGCACATCGGCACGAACGCCTTGCCGGCCAGCAGGCTCGCCAGGATCGCCACGTACCGGGTCAGGTTCCGGCCGCAGTACACCAGGCAGAACGGCTCGTCCCGCTCGTCGAGCCGGCCGGCCAGGGCGTCGGCGCGGGCGAACAACTCCCGGTACGTGTACGCGCGGTCCTCGACCCAGAGCGCCGTACGCTCCGGGTGCCGGCGGGCGGCGGCCAGCAGCCGGTCGCGCAGTTCGGCGCGGTATCCGATGGTCATCTGTGACTCCCGTATTCGAGCACCACGGCGGCGAAGACCGCGCCGAGCCCGACCGTGGCGAGCATCAGCCGGTCACCGGGCCGCAGCAGGCCCGCGCGGTCGGCGGCGGCGAGGTTGAGGAAGATGTCGGCGCCGAAGCAGTGCGCCGTGTGCGGCACCTGGTCCAGGTAGACCGACTCGATCGGAATGCCGGCGCGCGCCGCTACCTGCTTCCAGGAGAACGTGTTGACGTTGTGCGGCAGCACCAGGCGGACGTCCGGCCAGGTCAGCCCGGCGTCGTCGAGCGCGCGGCGCATCACGTCGGCGAGCCGCGCCGGATACTCGGCCTCGAACTCGGCGTTTGCCGCCTCGTCCTGCCACTGGCAGGCGGCGTGCCGGCCGTACGTGTCGATCCGGGCGGCGAGGACGCGGTGACCGGGGTCGCGGCGGCTGAACAGGCAGGCGACCCCGGCGTCGCCGGTGACCGAGCTGTTCGGGATCACCTGCATGATCGGGGTGAAGGCGACGTCGGCGGTGACCACGACCGCCACGTCGGTGGCCGAGCCCCGGGCCAGCAGGCGGTCGACCACCCGCATGGCGGACACCGTCGACGCGCAGTTGTTCGTCGTCATCCCGAACGACTGCGCCCGGTCCAGTCCGAGCCGGCGGCAGATCCGGGCCAGGCCGGCGCGGCCCACCACGTCCTGGTGGGTGCCGGTGTGCGCGTGCACCAGCCAGCGGACCCGGCCGGCGTCCACACCGGATTCCTTGAGCAGGTTCGCCACCGTCTCCTCGACCAGGGCGGCGGTGTCGCCGGACCACACCGGTACCCGGTCGAGGCCGTAGATCCGGTGGAACACGGCCAGCTCGGCGCGCGGCATGTCGTACCGGTCGGCGAGGGTGAAGAGGCTGGGCCGGTGGTCCGGCACGACGGCCTGCACGGCGGTCAGGTTCAGCACGGCGCACCGGCCGGGGCGAGGGCCGCTGCGGGCACCGGGTGCCGGCGCAGCAGCTCGGGCTTGTCCACCTTGCCGTTGCTGTTGCGCGGCAGGGTAGCGAGCACCTCGTAGCGGGTGGGCCGCTGCCAGGTCTCCAGGCCGGACCGGCAGGCCGCCCGCAGCGCGGACGCGTCGACGGCGGCCGGGTCGGCGGCGACGAACGCGGCGATGTCGTGGTCGCCGTCGTCGAGGGCAGTGCAGACCACGCTCGCCTCGGTGACGCCCGGCACGGCCCGCAGGACCTCCTCGACGTCGCGGGGGATCAGCTTGCGTCCCCGGACCTTGATCACCTCGTCGATCCGGCCCTTGAAGAAGAAGTGCCCGTCCTCGTCGAGGTAGCCGTAGTCGCCGGTGTAGAGGCAGCGGCCACTGCGTACCGGGTGCTCGCGGATCTTGCGGGCGGTCTCGTCCGGCAGCCCCCAGTAGCCCTGCATGACGGTGCCGCCGCGCACCACGAGCTGCCCCACCTGGTAGGGCGGGCAGGGCCGGTCCTGTTCGTCCACCACCAGGATCTGGGTGTTCGGGATGGCCCTGCCGACGCTGCCCGGCTTGGCGTCGAGCAGCTCCGGCGGCAGGTAGGTGCAGCGCTTGCACTCGGTGACGCCGTACATCGAGTAGATGTCCGCGTCGGGGAACAGCCGGCGGATCGCGGCGATGTGCCGGGGCAGCAGCGCGGCGCCGGTGTTGGTCAGGCAGCGGACGCTGCTGACGTCCGGCATGCCGAAGCGGCTGAACTGCTCTACCAGCTCGAACAGCACCGGCACCCCGGGCACGACGGTGCAGCGGTAGCGGGCGATGTCCTTGATGACCTGCAACGGCAGGCTCATGTCCCGCTCCAGGACCAGCGTCGCGCCCTGCGAGAACGCCATGATCATCTGGTAGAGCCCGTAGTCGAAGGCGAGCGGCAGGGCGCAGAGGAACACGTCCTCCGGGCCGTTGCGCAGGTACTCGTTGAGCGAGTCCAGCGCGGTCAGCATGTTCGCGTGGCTGAGCATCACGCCCTTGGCGTCGCCGGTGGAGCCGGACGTGTAGACCAGCGCGGCCAGGTCCTCGCTGATCACGTCCACCGGTGCCGGCGTACCGGCGAAGACGGTGTCCTCGGCGCCGACCGGCAGCACCGCCCGGACCGACGCCGGCAGGCCCAGGCCGGTCAGGGAACGCGCCGTCGGCTCCAGGGCGAGCAGGACGGTGGCGGCACAGTCGGCCAGCACGTGGCGGATCCGCTCGGGCCGCTGCTCGTGGCTGACCACCACCGCGACCCCGCCGGCGGCCAGCGCCGCCCAGAAGGCGGTCACCGTCTCGACCCGGTTCCCGGCGCAGATCACCACCCGGTCGCCGGGCCGTACACCGTCGGCCTGGAGGCGGCCGGCCAGGCCGGCCACCCGTGCGGCCAGGTCGCGGTAGGTCAGCCGGTGCCCTCCGGCGATCAGGGCGAGCTTGTCGGGATGGCGGTCCACGGTGGCGGTGAGGACGTCGTACAGGGTTCGGCGCATCGTGTTTCCTTCAGCTCGTGGGGATGGCGCTGACCCGATCGCCGAGGCGGCGGGCGCGGAGCAGCTCGTGGACGACGAAGCCGACGGCCGGCAGGTGGGCCACGGCCAGCGCGAGGTAGACGTGGGACACCGGATGCCCGGCGCGGGCCAGCCCGGCGGCCAGGGCGAGCTGGAGAGCGGTGAGCGTGGCGTTCACTACCAGCGCCCGGACACCGTTCCCGGTCTCCTCCAGGAAGATCGACAGGGTGAGCAGCGGACCGGCGACCAGATAGGCCGGTGCCAGGTACCCGAGGTAGTCGGCGGCGGCCCGGGCCACCGCCGGATCACCGGTGAGCAACCCGGTCGCGGGCCCGCGGACCAGCCAGACCAGGGCTGCCACGACCGCGAACACCGCCGCCGACAGCCCGACGGCGGCGACGACCGACGGCCCGACCCGCCTGCCCCGGCGTTGCGCGGCGAGCCGGTTGACGGTGATGCCGGCGCCGACGCCGAGTGCGATGGCCGGCAGGAGCACGAGGTTCTGCACCCGGTACGCCACGCCGTACCCGGCCACTGTCAGCGGGGAGTAACCGGCGAGGATCCGGGTCAGCGCCAGCCCGCTGCCGAACAGCAGCAGGTAGCCCAGGCTCACCGGCACGCTGATCCGGCAGACCTCCCGCCAGGACCGGCGGACCGGTGCGCGCAGCCCGATCCGGGCCCAGGGCCGCACCCCGCACCGGGCCAGCCGGCGGGACGCCCAGACCGCGGTGGCGGCCGCGGTCGTGGCGGTGGCCACCGGCAGGGCGAACACGCCGAGCCAGCCGACGAGCACGGCGGTGAGCACCACCCCGGAGCCGAGGCTCACCAGGGTGCCGACGGTCACCGCGCGGACCTGCCGCAGCCCGTAGAGGCTCGACATCAGCGCCACACTCACCGCCAGCACCGCGCCGCTGAGCGTGTTGAGCTGGACGAACGCGTACACCAGGGTGCGCGAGCCGGCGGGCACCGCGTACAGGTCGAGAAAGAGCGGATGCGCCACCAGGAACAGCAGCGCCACGCCGAGGTTGACCGCCACGCCGAGCACGAGCACGGTCCGCTGCCGCCGGGCGTACGTGTCGAGGTCGCCGCTGCCCGACGCCTGGGCGGCGAACGCCACCGACGCGACACGCAGGCTCTCGTTCACCGAGTTCTGCAACAGGATCATCGGCAGCACCAGCGCCAGCGGGTACAGGTGGGCCGGGTCGTGCCGGCCGATCACCGCGGTGTTCAGCAGCGGCGCCACCAGGCTCGCCAGCGACGCGAGCAGCACCGGAAGGGCGATCGCCAGCACCGGAGCGAGCACCGGCGGCGCCGCGCTGTCCCCGGCCGGGCGCGACTGGTCGACGGCCGTCATACCGGCACCTCCTGGCGCAGGTAGCCGGCGTGCACATTGGCGAGCTGGATGGGCGTGGTGCCCTCCATGAACTCGTACGCCACCACGTCGGTCAGGGACCGGGCGAGCCACGGGTGGTCGACCAGCGCCGCCACCGGCAGCTCCCGGGCGAGGACCTCGGCGACCTCCTCGGCCGCCGCGGTGGCCCGCTGCTTCGCCAGCGACACCAGCGCGCCGCGCAGCGGCTCCTCGTCGACCTCGCGGGCGGCGGCGGCGTTCAACTCGCGCGACCGCTCCAGCATCTGGTCGAACCGGTCCAGCTCGGCACGGGCGGCGCCGACGTGGTCCCGGACGTAGTCGACGAGGGCCTGGGCGTGGCCGAGCGCCATCGCCGCCACCCCGGGCCGGAAGCGGTGGAACGTCTTGAGCATGCCCATCATGCCGCGCTCGGTGGCCTTGAGGTGGCTGCCGAGCACCGCCTCCGGCGGCACCCGCAGCCCGTCGACGCGCAGTTCGGACAGCTGCGCGCCGGGCAGGGCGAACATCGGGAGCACGCGTCGCCGTACCGCGCCGGACTCGATCAGCTCCGGCGTCAGCAGCACCGCCACCAGGTCCAGCGGGCCGTCGCCGGTGCGCGCGAGGACGGTGCCGACGGGCGCCACCGCCCCGTTGCCGAACAGCAGCTTCTCCCCGGTCAGCCGGCCGTCGCGCAGCGTGGTGTCCAGGTGGGCGGCGTCGGAGCCGCGTCCGGGCTCGGTGACCGCGAAGAACGTGCGGCACCGGGTGGTGGACACCAGCTCCCGGAACCAGGCCCGTTGCCGGGGCGTGCCCAGCGCGTCCAGCAGCACGCCGGACAGTGACGGGCCGGGGGTGGTGAGCAGGAAGCTCGCGCTGCCGTAGCTGAGCGCCTCGAACATCGCGGCCCGCCGCCGGGTGTCCGCCGTGAACTCGGCCTCGATCTTCTGCGCGACGGCCGGGTGGTCGAGGTGCCGCAGCACCAGGTCGGGGTCGTCCGGCACGGCCGGCGAGTTCTCGCGGTACCAGTCGGCCGCGGCGAGCCACTCCGGGCCGTAGCGGGCGGCGAAGCGGTCGGGATTCAGTCGGAACACGGGGCACCGTCCAGGTAGATCCGGTTGGCGTAGAGCAGGGCGGTGCGCATCTGCGCCATCTGCCCGGTGAGGACGGACCGGCCGCCGGCCATCCGGATCAGGTCGCGGGCCAGCCCGTCGACCTCCCGGACCCACCAGGCCCGGCCGGCCGGCACGGCGAGCGCGGCGGCCGCGTCGGCCTGGCGCAGGGCGGCGGCCCGGGCCACCAGCCCGGCCATCTGGTAGGCCACCACCGGGTGGGCGCTGAGCCGCTGACCGGCCGAACGCCGGCCGGCGAGGAACCGCCGGCACCAGCGGACCGCCTCGCCGAGCGCGTCCCGCTCGGCGTCGGCGAGGGCCTGCCGGAACAGCCGCAGGGCCGGCGCGTCGGCCGGTCCGTCGGCCGTCCGGTACCGCAGCACCACCAGGTCCGCGCGGGTCAGCAGCTCATGGGGTACGACGGTGAGCCGTTCCGCCCCGAGGACGGCACCCGTGGTCAGGTCGAACGCCTCCACCGTCGCCGCGTCCCGGTCGGCGAGCACCAGTCCGGCGTACCCGGCCGCCGGGCCGCATCCGGCCGGCAGCGCGCCGGTCTCGCGGGCCCGGGCCACGGCGGCGCCGACGGTGAACCGGACCGCGACCGGGTCGGCGCCCGGCTCCCCGGCGGCGGCCGTCCCGGCGGGCCGGGTGGGCAGTCGCAGCACGTTCGTCACGGCGTCACCGCCCGGGTCAGCACCACGGCGGCGGACAGGCTCTCCACGTCCTCCTCGACGTAGGCGACGTGTCCGCCGGCCGGGGTGGTGGACTCGGCGCCGAGCCAGCGGAACAGCCCGGTGCAACTGCGCTCCGGCGGCACGAACTCGACCCGGCACGGCCACGAGTCCGGCCCGTACGCGTAGGCCCACCGCCGGTAGAGGAACGTGGCCCGGTTGACCCGCACTGTCAGCTCCGCCGGGTCCACGTCGTACTCCGCGCACCAGCGCGCGACCAGGCGGGACAGGTCCCCGTCGTCGCCCAGCACCGCCGGCTCACCGAGCGCCGTAACGGTCAGGATCTCCGTCCCGGCCGGCCGGCGGCCGATCCGGACCGCCCCGGCGGTGGACCGGCTCGGGCCGGGGAAGTGGGTGCCCACCGGGGCCGGGACGGTGGTCTGCTCGACGCTGAGCAGCAGGCCGTCGCGGTCCGCCGGACCGGCCCGCAGGAAGTCGCAGAGCACCAGCAACGCGAGCGCCGGGGAGATGCTGCCCTGGTCGACCAGGTCGAACGAGGTGCAGTCGAGGCGGTGCCGATGGTGCAGGTACGGGCCGAACGCGGACACGTCCGGGTCGAACTCCGGCGTCCAGTAGCTGGTGACGAGCACACCGAGGTCGCGGAAGAGACCGGGTCCGGTGCGGTCGGCCAGCGCGTCGGCCAGGTCGACGAACGTGTACTGGTCGCCCCGGGTGAGTGTGGCCTCGTCGAGGACCACGCCGGCCATCCGGTGCAGGTCCGCCTGGTACTCGACGAAGCGCGGCCGGGGCGGGTGCCGGTCGTCGCGGGTGGGCAGCACCGCGTGGTGCGCCGCCTGTACGTAGAGGCCGGTCATCGGTCAGGCGATCTTCGCGGCGCTCAGCTGCGTGCGGACGTACTCGTAGATGCTGCCGATGGTCTGGAAGTGCTCGGCCTCCAGCGTCGTCGCGTCCACGAAGAACCCGTCGACCGCGTCCTCCAGCGCCATGAGGAACGTCAACGACGTCATCGAGTCGATCCCGAGGTCCTCGCGGAGCTGGGTGTCGAGATCCATGTCGAGGACGGCGTCGTTGTGCGTCACGTCGGCGAGCACGCGCTTGACGGTGTCGATGAGCTCGGATTCCTGAACGGGCACGGAGGTGCTCCTTCGTTCGGGTCGGAGACGGCCGGAACCGGCCCGCGAGCGGGCGGGCAATCGCCCGGACGGGCGCACGGTTGTCCACCGACGATGGTGATTCGGTGTGGAAAGGATTACGGGGATCGAGAAAGGCCGCCGGAAAGTGTCCTCCGGTTGCGGTCGGCGGAAGAAACTTTGCCGAACGACGATCCGGGGTGTCAATGCCTTTCCGACTCGCCGGGTGACGGCAGTACGACTGAGTGTGTCGGTCGGAAATGCGGCAGCGCGGCGATTCGTACGGGTGCCGCCGATTCGCCTTTCCGGTGTTCCCGGCCGACCCGGCCCGGATCGGCGATGTCGGACCTGGCCGTCCGTACCTGATTCGCGGTATCTGTCCACCTTGCCGGGACGGACCGGCCGGCGGCCCAGCTCACCCGCGCGGACGTGTGGTGGTGGCATGTCTTCCCGGCCGGCGCGTGCCTCGTGGCTGCTACGTCATGAGGGCGTGTGGCGCTACCCGGTAGCCGACAGTCGTATCCGGCGGTGATCGCGTGTGACGAACCTCAACAACCGCCCTTCCGATGCGCTTTCGGCTGATCGTCGGGGGTCGAAAGGGCAATTCGGAGTGGGCTTTTCGCCCGGCTGTCGGAATCCGCATTGACCGCCGCGCGGTCCGCACGCGCCTCGCTTTTGCGAGAATGTGTCGCGGTGGGAATTGCGTAACGCCGGGCATGCCGGGGCGGCGTCGGCTCGGTCGACGGAAGCGGGTCGCGGTGACGCCGCGCCCGGATGATCCGGCGTCCCGTCGAGGGCGGGGGAAGCGCGATGCTAGCCTGCCCGTCTGAAATGGACAGTCTTCTCGACCGGGTTCAAGAGTGGATCGATGACGGATGGTTCGCACGCCCGGCGTTCGCCGCACCACGCGACGTCCGGGACCACGCCCGTGACCGGCACCCGGGGCGGTCGCGGGTGACCAGGACCGTACGCGCAGCCGCCCGGGCCGCGCTCACCGCCGTCGTCGCGTCGGCGGTGCTCGCGCTGACGCCGCTGGCGTCGGTGGCCCGCGCCGACGGCGACCGGGTCAAGTACTACACGGTCGAAGCCGCCCACCAGGGCGAGCCGGAGAACCTCACCGCGATCGCGGAGCGGTTCCTGGGCGACGGGTCCCGGGCCGCCGAGCTGTTCGCCCTCAACACCGGGCGGATCCAGCCGGACGGCGGCACGCTCACCGACGGCTCCCGGCTGCGGGCCGGCTGGGTGCTCGTGCTGCCCTGGGACGCGCACGGCGGCGAGGTACGCCTCGGCGTCCCGCCGGCCGCGAAGCCGGCACCCGGCGCGTCCACGCCGGACGGGCGGCGACCCGCCGCCGCCGACGACGCGGCCGTCCGGGCGCCGAAGGGATGCCGCCCCGCCGCGACCTCGGGCACGCAGTCGCCGTGGGCCGGGCCGCGGGTCGCCGCCGACCGGGCGTGGCCGCACAGCCGGGGGCGGGACCAGCTCGTGGCCGTCGTCGACTCCGGCGTCGCCGGCAACCTGCCCCCGCTCGCCGGCCGCGTGACGACGGGCGTCGACCGGGCGACCGGCGGCGCCCGCGGGGACACCGACTGTCTCGGCACCGGTACGGCGATGGCCGCGCTGATCGTGGCCCAGCCGGCGAAGGGGTCGGCGGTGGCCGGGGTCGCGCCGGACGCCGCGGTGATGCCGGTCCGGGTGGCGGGCCGGACCGCCGGCGCCACGGCCGCGGCGAGCGTCGCGGGCATCCGCGCGGCAGTGGACTCCGGCGCCTCCGTCATCGCGATCGGGCCGCACGTGGACCTCGGCCGGGCCGAGGTGGTGGCAGCCGTCAACGAGGCGGTCGACGAGGGCGTGGCCGTAGTGGTGGGCGCCGCCGACGAGCAGACGCCGGAGGAGCCGGACGTGCCGCTGCGCGACGCGGTGCTGCGCGTCGGCGGGATCGGGCCGGACGGAGCCGCCGCCGGCAGCTACCGGGCCGGAGACGTGGACGTGGTCGCACCCGGCGTCGACGTGGCGAGCCTCGGCATCACCGGTACGCGACCGGTCAGCGGCACCGGCACGCACCTCGCCGTCGCGTACGTGGCGGGCCAGGTGGCGCTGATCCGGTCGGCGTACCCCGATCTCGACCCGGCGCAGGTCCGCAACCGGGTGCTGAAGACCGCGAAGACGACCGGCGGTGTCGCACCGGAGATCGACCTGACCGCCTCCGTCACCGCCGTGCTGCCCGAGGAGGCGCCCCGCGCGCAGGCGGCCGAACGGACGTCCGGCTCCACCGGGATCGGCCGCCGGGGGGTGCTGTTCGCGCTCGCCGGGCTGGCGGCGCTCGCCGCCGTCCTGCTGGGCCTGCGCGCCCGCAGGTCGGCGCGGACGGGTGCGGACCGGCCGGAGGCGGTACCCGCCGGGGCCGTGACGGCATCTCCGTCCGCCCGCACCGTCATGGCGAACAGCGCCGCTGTGCCGGCCGCTCCCGCCGCCGATCCGGTCGTCACCGCCTCTCCCGACGCCGCTCCGGTCGGCGCCGCTCCGGGTGATGCCGATCCGGGCAGCGCCGCTTCGGATGACACCGCTCCGGATGGCACCGCTCCGGGTGACACCGGGCCGGCCGTGACGGCGGCGGTGGCGGAGCTGAGCCGTGACCCCGCGCTGCGGCACCTGGCCGCCGACGAGGCGGGGATGGCCTACCTGGCGGAGACTCGGCCGGAGGCGCGGGAGAAGGCACTCATCGGCCTGGTGCCGGGCATGGACGACGAGACGGTGGCCGCGTTGCCGGCCATGGTGACGGCGCTGCCCGGCACCGACGAGCAGGAGCAGTCGCTCACCGGCGTCCTGGTGGACGTCCGGCGGCACCTGCGCGGCGACCCGCTCGCGCTGGACCGGGCGCTGGTGCGGGCCGGGAAGGTCCGGTGGCAGTCCCAGTACGAGCTGGCCGAGCACGTCACGTCGTACGCGCGGCAGCACCCCGAGCTGGCCCGGCTCGCCACCGCGATCGCCGAGACCCGCTGGTCGAGCGGCACCGGCGAGCCGGCGCGGGGACACTGATCAGAGCAGTACGAGTTCCTGGGCCAGCATGTCGGTCCAGGTGCGCCGGGTGAAGTTGCAGCCGGTGTGCGCGACGAACTGCTCCAGGGTGCGTACCGGCCCGATGCCGAGCCGGTCCACCGGCGGCGTGTGCAGCATGTAGAGCACCCGCCGGCGGCTCAGCTCCTCGTAGCGGGCCCAGTCGGACTCGACGTGGTCGCTCCAGTGCCGCGGCCTGTCCTGCCGGATGTAGTAGTGCCAGGTCAGCACCTCGGTGGGGTGGAACAGGTCGTAGCCCCACGTGTAGGCGCGCAGCGCCAGGGTGATCTCCTCGCCGTGGAAGTAGATGCCCGGGTCGTAGGGCACCTCGGTGACGAACGAGCCGGGTGCGAAGAGGAACCCGGCGGCCAGGAACAGCGCCGGCTTGGGCGGTACGCCGGGCGCGGCCCCCTCGATCAAGCGCTGACCGAAGACCGGCACGCCGAACACCGTCCAGTCGCTGACGACGATCTCGGCGGGTGCGCCCGCGCCGGTGAACTCCTGATCGGGCTCGTAGCTCGGCGGGTACGCGGTCAGGACCGGCTTCGCCGCCCCCGTCTCCCGCGCCATCCGGATCATCCGTACGTCCCAGTCCGGCGCGAACCGGGTGTGGCTGTCCACCTGCAACAGCCACTCCTCGCCGCGGTACCGCTGGAACGTCCGGTCCCGGGCCCAGCAGGCGCCCCGGCTGTCGCGGGCGTCGTACTCCTGCACATCCACCTGGGGCAGACCCTGGATGGCGGAGATGTCCTCGTCGCCGAGGTGCTGCCAGCACACCGCGATCCGGACGTCCTCCGGGTGCGCCGCCTTGGCCAGGCAGTCCAGCACCGTCGGCACCAGTTCCCGGTCCCGGTACGACGCGATCGCCACGAAGATCGTCATGCGCCCGCCTCCGCCGCCGCCGTCTCCGCCGGGACGAGGGCGTACGACTGGAACAGCAGCGCCAGCGCGCGGTGCTCGTCGGCCGGATCGGTGACCGGGAGCCGGTCGCCGCGCGACCGGATGTGGGCCAGGAGATCCGGCTCGGGCGCCAGGCCGTACGCCCGCAGGTAGTAGGTGACGGACTCGGGCCAGAGCCAGCGCCCGTCGGTGCGGTAGGTCATCGGCACGACCCGGCCCCGCGCGGGCTCCACCACGTCGGGCCCGCGCCCGGTGGTGGCGAGCACCGGCGTGCCCGCGTCGAGGTACGCCGCCGCCCACGCGAGATCCTCGCCGGACAGCCGTTCGCGGTCCGGCGCGAAGCGTGCCCGGTCGTCGTCCACCTCGTCGAACACGCGGGCGATCCGCAGCGGCCCGGTGTCCCGGCCGACCCAGAGCAGCGCGCCGCGGTGGCGGGCCGCCGCCGGGTACGGCGGAAGCTTCTCGCCGGAGCGGTACACCTCGACCAGCGGGGCCGAGATCCCGGCCGCGGCGAGCGCCCGCATCACCGCCGCCGCCGTCTCCGCCTGCGGCCCGTTGGCCTCCAGCACGTACACCGGCGCGGGCGGGATCACCGCGGCGGCCCACTCCGGGGCGATCCGCCATCCGCGCCACAGCGCCACCGCGCCGGGCTGGTGCCGCGCGGCGGCGACGGCGACCCGGTCGGTGTCGTCCATCAGGCCGTCGCGGCCGGTGAGGTCGGCCAGCGGCGGCACCCGTCCACCGAAGACACGCGGATTCGGTACGGCCGACGCGAACGTGAACGGCAGGTCGACCGGTCCGGGCGGCTCGGGAAGGGACACCGTGCCGGTGTCGGCGAGCCGCATCCGCGCGTCGGCGAGCGTCGCGTCCGGTACCCGGCCACCGAGGTGCAGCAGCGCGGTGTGCAGCTCGTCCTGCTCCGTCATGGCGGCCTCCTCGCGTCCTCGTCGGCGGTCGTCGGCGCATTCGACCACGCCGGCGCACGGGAGTGCCGCGCGGCGTCGGGGCTCGTGCCCGAAGGACACCGCGACCCGAGGCGTTCGTGCACGCGGTCAGAGCGCCCCCGCGCGTACCAGGGCGGCCAGGGCCCGGTGGACGGCTACCGCGCCGGCCGGCGCCGGCGGGTCGGCCCGGCACCGCCGCAGGTGCCGGAGCAGGCCCTCGTCGGCCAGCGCGCCCTCGTCGAGCAGCCGGTCCGCCAGGCCGGCCGGCCAGACCCAGGCGCCGTCGGTACGCAGGTGCGCGGTCAGGGCGGGCGCGGACCGCAGGTGGGTGACGAACGGCGCGACCTCGTCGTCGTCGACCGGCAGCCGCGCGTCCCCGTCCGTGGCCAGGCGCACCTCGCCGGGCGGCTGCGGCGCCCAGATCAGCGCCGACCGGGACCGGGCCGCCCACTGGTACGCGGGCAACGGCAGGTCGGGCCGGTAGACCTCGACCGGCGCGGCGTGACCGGCGTCGGCGAGCGCACCCTGCCCCCGGTCGGCGATCGCGGCCAGCTCGTCGTCGGGCACCGTCGCCTCGACCAGGTAGATCCGCACCGCGTCCGGGGTGCCGGCCGGTCCGGGTGTGATCCGCCAGCAGCGCCACACCCCGGCGGTGTGCGCCGGATCCAGCACGTCGAGCAGCGCCCGGTCGAGGTCGTCCACGGTGCCGCCGGCGGTCTCGTCCACCACCGGCGGCGCGTTCGTCGCGTACCGCGGCAGGTCGGCCGGGGGGAACGGGACGAACCGGGCTGCCGGGTCGGCGTCCACGTCCTGGTCCGCCGCCGGGTCGGGCAGCAGCGGCGTCTCCGGGGGCAGCAGGGCGGTCAGCGCGGCGATCTCGGCCGCGGACTGCGGGAACGCACCGAGCAGCCGGGCCGCGCAGGCGCCGTGGTCGCCGTCGGCGAGCAGGGTACGCAGGCCGGCGACCTCCTCGTCCGGGATGCGGCCCGCGGCGCGCAGGCAGAGCAGGTGCAGCTGCCCGGTGCTCATCGCGTCGCCGCCGTCTCGCGCAGGAAGGCTGCGGCCAGCCGGGCGGGTGCCGAGCCACCGGGGTTGACCAGAGCGTCGCGCTCACCGGCCACAGCGGCCAGTTCCGCCAGGTCCAGCGGCCGCCAGCCGGGGGCCGGCACCCGCTCCCGGTGCGGCTCGCCGGTGGCGACCACCACGCACCGCTCGTCGTCGGGGGCGGGTACGACGAGGGGCCGCCCGTCGCCGTTCACCGCCAGGTGCAGGGTGGACGCGCGCAGCACCGCCCCCAGGTGCGCCGGCGGCGCGGCACCGGCGGCGATCAGGCGCAGCAGCGCGTCGACCGGGTCGGCGGGGGAGTCCGGGAAGTGCGGGCGGTAGTCCGGGTTGCTCCGGAACTCGCCCACCTCCCCGTCCTCGCCGACCTGCCAGACCCCGAGGACCGCCTCGAACGGTGCGTCGTCGTTCTCGTCGGCCGGCCACGCCGGGTCGAGCAGGAACAGGAACTCCTCGTCGGTCATCCCACAGTGTCCTCGTCGGCGACGTGCAGCGCGGACCAGACGATCGCGGCGGCCAGCCGTACCGGCTCGGGACCGCCCGGGTCGACCAGGACGTCGATGCCGTCCGGGAGCAGCTCGGCCAGCTCGGCCGCCTCGACCCGGCGCCACTCGGGCGCGAAGATGTGCTCGCGCTCGTCGGCCGAGGTGGCCACGACCACGCACCGCACGTCGTCGAAGGAGCGGACGACGAGAGGGCGGCCGTCGCCGTTCATCGCGAGGTCGAGCGGGGAGCCGCGCAGCGCGGACTGCACCTGCTCGATCGTGGCGTCACCGCGCATCATCCCGCGCAGCAGCGCGTCGAGCGGCTCGGCGTCGGGGGTCATGGCTCTCCTCCAGGTGGCGGCGGCCCGCCGCGACGGTACGGTCGCGGCGGGCCGCCCGTCCGGGCTCAGGCGAACGGGTCCGGGGCGGCCGGTACCGGCACCGCCGGCAGCCCCTCCCGCGCGGCGTACTCGTTGAGCCAGCGCTCCAGCGGCGGGCCGGACGGCGCCACCCAGGGTTCGGCGCCGTTCTTGGGCACCACAAGCGGGCCCACCGCGAGCGTGTCCATGATGCTGCCGGTCTCGATGGCCCGGACCGTGTTGAACGGATACACCCAGCACCACTCGTACTCGGTCGGCGCATCCGGGGCGAGCAGCGCCAGCGGCTGCGCCGGGTTCTCCAGCCGGCGCAGCGCGTCCTGCGCCCGGGTGCGGGCGACGTCGGCGTTCATCGGGTAGTCCTTCTCTGTCGTGTGTCGTCTGACGGGGTGCCCGCCCCGGCCGCCGGAACGGCCGGGGCGGGCGGCGGGTCACCGCCGGGGTACCGGCGCGGTGCGCGGTTCCGGCAGAGGGCCACCGGACGAGGCGGACGCCGTGGCGCCGTTCACCGCCCCGGTGACCACCGGGCCGGAGGCGTCGCCGGTGCGCCGCTCCACCACCCGGCCGAGCAGGTCGTACGTGTAGCGCGTGACCTCGCCGGCCGCGTCGGTGTGCTCGACGAGCTGCCCGGCGGCGTCGTAGACGTACCGCTGGGTGCGGCCGTCGAAGTCGGTCTCGGACACCAACCGCCCGTTCGGGTCGTACGCGTAGGTCCGCGTCGCGCCCGCCGGGTTGGTGACGGAGACCAGCCGCAGCTCGGTGTCGTACGCGTACTCGGTGCGGTTGCCCTCGTCGTCGATCTCGGCCGTGACGAGGTCGAACGCGCCGTACTCGCGGATCGTCCGGCGACCCGTGGCGTCCACCCACTCGACCAGGTTGCCCTCGCCGTCGTAGAGGAACTCCTCGACCGAGCCGTCCGGGTTCTCCCGCCAGGCCAGGTCGCCCTCCAGCGTCCAGCCGAACTCGGTGAGACCGGTGTCGTCCCGCATGCTGAACAGGCGGCCGAGCGCGTCGTAGACGTACTCCGTCTCGCCCTTGCCGGTGCGCACCGAGGTGATCTGCCGGGCCGCGTCGCGGACGACGGCGGTCGGGCCGACGTGGGTGGTGACGCCCCAGCCGTCGGCGGCCGGCTGCTCGTACCGGACCACCTCACCGGAGGCGTCCACCTCGGCGATCAGCAGGCCGTCCGGCCCGAACTGGCGGTTGCGGGTGCTCCCGTCGAAGTCGGTCCAGGACACCGCGCGACCGAGTTCGTCGTACGTGGTGGTGGACCGGCTGCCGTCGGGCCGGGTGACCGAGACCAGCCGCCCGAGGGCGTCGTACTCACTGGACGTAATGCGGCCCAGCGGGTCGGTGGTGGACCGCAGGCGGTACGCCTCGTCCCACTCGTTGCGCGTGGTCGCGCCGAGCGCGTCGGTCTCCGCGACCACCTGGAAGCGGTCGTTGAGTTCGTAGACGCGCACCGCGCCGAGCGAGTCGGTCACCACGGTGCGGCCCGGCTCGTAGTCGAACCGGTAGCGCAGGTAGCCGCCCTTGCCGTCGGTGGCCACGCAGCGGCCGGCCTCGTCGTAGGTGTACGTGTACCACTCGCCGTTGCGGTCCTCCCAGCGCACCAGCCGCCCGTCGGCGTACGTGAAGCGCTCGGGGTCGCCCGAGGAGTTCGTCACCTCGACCAGGTTGAGGTCGCCGTCGTAGCCGAACTGCGACGCCGCCATCAGGTCACCCGACGCGTTCGGCAGCGAGACCATCGTGATCAGCCCGGTGGACGAGGTGATCGCGATCACCGCGCCGGTCGACGACAGCACCTGCGTCGGCGTACCCCGGCGGTCGCGCTGGATCGTCCAGCTGACACCGCCGTCGGTGACGTCGGTGAGCAGCGACTCGGTGCGCGACGCCGCGGCGAACAGCAGCCTGCGGCCGGACGCCGGATCGGTCAGCAGCCAGCCGCCACCCACCAGCCGGCGCAGCGGCAGCGTCCGGCCGGTCTCCGGCTGCGCCACCGCGCCCTCGGCGGGCAGCGGGTACGTGAGCAGCGAACCGTCGGCGGCCAGGTAGCGGACCTGCTCGCCGTCGACGACGATCCGCTGGTCGAGCGTGGAGGCCCAGGCCCGGCCGAACGACCGGCCCCACCGGTAGTCGGAGCGGTAGGTCCGCTCCAGGGTGAGCCCCGGCAGGACCGCGTCGGTGTGGGTGAGGATCATCCGGCCGGTGGTGACGTCGATCGGGTCACCCACGGTGGGCGTCTGCGCGGTGGTCTTCGCCACCGCCTCCGGCGCCACACCGGCGAACGTCTCGGTGGTCGGCGAGAAGTCCGCCATGTCGACGTCGGAGTCGGCGTCGCGGACGGAGGTCATGTCCACGTCGCTGTCCGCGTCCCGGACGGAGGTCATGTCCACGTCGGAGTCGGCGTCGCGCACCGATGCCATGTCGACGTCGCTGCCGGGAGCCGGGTCGCTGGTCCGGATGACGAACACCGAGCCGTCGGGGGAGATCGCCGGGAGCGTGGCGAGCCCGGGGACCTGGGCGTCCTCGAAGGTGACCCGGCCCTGCCCGTCCTTCGACACGTTGATGACGTGTCCGACGGTTCCCGGGCCACCGGGCCGCAGGCCGACGATCGCGGTGGTGCCGTTCGGCATGGCGCCGAGGGCCTCCATCAGGCCGGGGATGCTGCCGACCTCGTCCACACTCCGGCCGGGGTGCCGCTTCATGACCTCGCCGATCTCCATCGGCTGGGTCTGCGCCGGCACCTGGGTGACCGCACCGGTCTGCCGGTACGCGTCGACGGCCAGGGTGAGCGGCACGCAGTCGACGTTGGCGGCGACGCTGCCGGCGTCCCGGTGGTCGTTGATCCAGCGCAGGTGCGCGCGGTCGGCGGCGTTCAGCGTGGCCAGGTCGGCGTCGGTGTTGGCGGTGTCGCCGTGCACGTTCGCGGCCAGCACCCGCAGCGTCGAGCCGTCGTTCAACGTGTACCCGTACGACAGCTGGTCCCGGAACGAGTCGAGAATCCGGGCCTGCGCACCCGGGTCGCCCTGCACCGCCGTCAACTGGTCGGCGAGTGGCGTACGGAACTGGTCGGTGACCGGCGCGGTGGCACCCCGGACGTCGGTGGTGCCGGTCTGCGGGCCCTGGAAGCCGAACTGGTGGCGGCCACGGCGACCGCCGCCGCCGCGGCGCTCCGGGCTTCGCGACCGGTGGCCGCGCTGCCGGCTCGGCCCGGCCTGGGCGTTCGAGGAACTCGCCGGCGGAGGCCTCTCGGTGATCTCGACCATGTTGTAGTACGAGCCGGTCCGGGTGACCCCGTCGGGCCGTTGCGGCGGCATGATGCTGGCCACCGGAGGCCGGTCCTCGCGCGGCACGAACTCGTCGCTGGCGTATCCCCGCGCCGCCGGGGGGAACCACGGCGGGATGTTCTGCCACATGGCGGCGACATCCGCGTCGTTCGTCGCGTTGGCGAGGTGGTCCAGCGCGATCGGCAGCGTGCTGACCTCGGACTCGTAACCTCTGGCGTTCTCCGCGAAGAGCACGATCCGGGCGAAGTCCTGCCCGGCCACGGAGTCGATCTGGCCGTGGGTGATCTCGCCGCGCAGGAAACTGGCGATCTGACGTGCGGTCTCCCGGCCACCGTCGGCCTCGGTGGCGATCTGGTCACCGAGACCCTGGTGGGTCCTCGTCACGCCCCGGCGCCTGGTCGTGGCGGTGTTGTAGTAGTTGAGCCCGCCGACGAGTGGTTCGTTGAGGTGGCCGATCGCGTTCGACCGGAAGCCGGTGCGAGGCTGCGTCCCGATGTACGGCTGAACCGCCTCGCGGATCTCGTGGTAGGTCTGGTGCGCGGTGGAGTTCTCGTCGTCCAGCGCGGTCCTCGGCGCGGGCGCGACGTCGTCGAACCACTGGCGGGCCTGATATCCCACGGCGCCGGCCGCGGTGGTGACCGGCGGCGGCGACGGGGTGTCCCGCATGACGGTCTCGTACCCCAGGAACTGCCCGTACTCGTCCTCGACTCTGACCTGCAACTGGTACGGCATGCCGTAGAGCGCGGTCGGCGGTGGCGGCGCCGCGGTCGTGGGCAGACTGCTCGGCGTCTGGTCGGACGGCGTGGCGAGCGTCTGCTCCACAGTGGCCAGCGGGTGCGGCGTCGTCGGGGCGGGCGTGCAACTGGTCAGGCCCAGCGGGTCCGCCACGGTGAGCGGGTCGGTGACGTACGCGGTCGGGTTCGGGCCGCCGGACAGACCGAGCGGGTCGGGGCTGACGTACCGGCCGGTGGCCGGGTCGTAGTAGCGGAACCGGTTGTAGTGCAGGCCGGTCTCGGCGTCGACGTACTGGCCGGGGAACGCCAGCGGCGTCGCGGTGCGGTCCGCGCCGCGCCCCCACAGGTCACCCCGCGACCACCAGCGCAGCCCGCCGCCCGGCTCGACCAGGTGGGTCGGGGTGCCGATGGTGTCGGTGACCACCGCGCGGACGGCGCCGTCGTCGGTCTGCGCGACCGGAACCGGCGCGTCCGGACGGTAGTCCCACGTGGTCGTGGTGGTGCCGGCGGCGTGGCGGTGCGTCTGCTCCAGCATCAGGTCGCCGGACCAGGCGAAGGAGACCTCCTCCAGCACCTGGTCGCCGTCGCCCAGGCGCTGCTTGGCGATGCGCCGGCCGAAGCCGTCGTAGCGGTACCGCCAGCGGTCGCCGCCGGGGGTGACGGCCAGGACCATCCGGTCCTCGGCGTCCCACTCGAACCGCCACGCGCCCGCCTCGTCGACCCGGCCGGTGAGGCGGCCCTTCGCGTCGTACGAGAACGTCGCGTCGTCGGAGCGCACGAGCATCGTGCCGGTGAACTCCCAGCGCCCGCCGCCGGCGCCGACCAGGTTGCCGGCCTCGTCGTAGTCGTACCGCTGCGGCGCGTCCCCGTCGACGGCCCGGATGCGGCCGGTGTCGTCGGCCGTGAACGCCAGGTCGCCGGCGAGCGAGTCGGCGATCGCGGTGACGCGGTCGGCGGCGTCGTACGTGTAGCGCCGCTCGGCGCCGTCGGCGATGTGCTGCCCGGTGAGCCGGCCGGCCGCGTCGAACGTCTGCCGCAGCGCGACCAGGCCGTCGATGGTCCGGCCGATCTCCCGGCCGGCGTCGTCGTGGCGGAAGCCGACCAGGTGCTCCCCGGCGGTCAGGCTCTCCGGGCGGCCGGCGGCGTCGAACGTCCAGCGGCTCGACCGGCCCGACGGCGTGGTGCGCGTCTCGACCGCGCCGGAGGTGGTGTACGAGGTGTGCACCGTCCGGCCGTTGATCGTCTCGGACAGCACCCGGCCCTCGGCGTCGCGGGTGAACCGCACCTGCGCGTCCGGGCTGAGCACGGCTGCCACGTGGCCGTCGGCGTCGTACTCGACGCGGGTGACGGCGTCACCGACCCGGCGTTCGACGACCCGGCCCAGCGCGTCCCAGCGGTAGCGGGTGACGGTGCCGGCGGCGTCCGTGTGCGCGACCAGCCGGCCCGCGGCGTCGTGCTCGTAGCGCTGGGTGCGGCCGTCGAAGTCGGTCTGCCCGCACAGGCGGCCGGCCGCGTCGTACTCGTAGCGCCACGTCTGACCCGCCGGGTTCGTCACCGCGGTCAGCCGTAGTTCCGTGTCGTACGTGAACTCGGTGCGGTTCCCCGCCTGATCCACCCGTGCCGTGGGTAGATCGAAGGGGCCGTACTCGAAGCTCACCGCCCTTCCTGATGCGTCGATGACGTCCACCAGATTCCCTTCACCGTCGTAGAACCACCGTTGCGTGGAGCCGTCCGGGCGGATCCGCCACGCGAGATCCCCCTCGGCGGTCCAGCCGTACGTCGTGACCGCCCCGTCCGGGCGCTGGGTCGCCCGGACCCGTCCGAGCGCGTCGAACTCGATGTCGCCCGCGGGCGCGGGCCGGCGCGGCGGGACCGGGCGGGTCGAGCCGTCCGGGAGCGTGAGCGTGCGCGCCTCGTGGTCGAACCGCAGGACGCGGCCGAGCGGGTCGGTGCGCGCCAGCAGCCGGTCCGCCGCGTCCCACTCCTGCCGGACGGTTCCGCCCAGCGGGTCGACGATCGCGGTGACCCGGCGGCGCTCGTCGAACTCGTACCGGGTCACCTGGCCCAGTGAGTTCGTCACGTGCGTGACGCCGTCGTCGTACCGCAGGCAGTAGCGCAGGACGTCACCGCCGCCGCCGGCCCGGACGCAGCGGCCCGCCTCGTCGTAGTCGTAGCCGAACCACTCGCCGTTGCGGTCCTGCCAGCGCACGAGCCGGCCCGCGTCGTCGTAGCGCAGCCGCGTCTCGTGGCCGGAGGAGTTGCGGACCTCGACCAGGCGCCGCCTGTCGTCGTAACCGTAGGTGGGCAGGTGCACCGCGTCGTCGGCGGTGCCGTCGGCGGTGCGGACGTGCGCGCCGATCACCAGCCCGCCCGCCAGGTGCGGCACCACCACCAGGCCGGACGCGGAGAGCAGGAGTTCGGGCGTGCCGTCGCCGGAGCGTTCGACGCGCCACGCGGCGCCGTCGGTGACCACGTCGGTGAGCCAGGAGTCGCCGTCCGGGCCGGCCGGCGCGAACAGCAGCGACCGGCCCGGCTCGGTGAGCAGCCAGCCGCCGCCGGCCAGCCGGCGCAGCGGCCCGCCCGGGCCGACGACCGGCAGCGTCTCGTCGCCCTCGGCCGGCATCGGGTACGTCTGGATCGAGCCGTCGGCGGCCAGGAACCGGGCGTACGTGCCGTCGGTGACGACGCGCTGGTCCAGCGTGGACGCCCACGTCGGGCCGAAGCAGCGGCCCCACCGGTAGTCGGAGCGGTGGGTCCGTTCCACTGTGAGCCCGGGGAGCCGGGCGTCGACCTCGGTGTAGACGACCCGGCCGGTGGTGACGTCGACCGGGTCGCCGACCACCGGCGCCCGCGCGGTGGGCGTGGCCACCTCGGCGGCGGGCACCTCCACCGGCGGGGCCGGGGCCGGTGGCGGGGCCACCTGCTCCTCGTGCGCGTGGTAGGCGTCCCACCAGGCGTTCTCGGCGTCCGTCAGGGCCTGCTCGGCCTCGGCGACGGCGTCCGCGTTCGCGTCCGTCCGGGAGGCCAGCCCGTCCAGGCGGCCCGCCGCCTCCGACATCTTCTTCGCCGCGTCGGCGACGGCGAGCGCGGACGCGCGCAGACCCGGGGGGAGGTCCCGGCCGGTGACGTCCCGGGCCGCCGCCTCGTCCAGCCGTACGACGAAGCCGCCGGGCACCCGGACCTCCGTGCCGGCCCGGTGCTTGCCGGCGGCGTCGCGGGACCGTGCGACGAACCGGAACTCGACGTCGTACTCGACCGCGGCGGTCAGCGTGTCGTCCGGGTCGGCGCGCCGGGCCGGCTTGCCGGTCGTGCTGACGGCGACCTTGCCCTCGTCCTTGACCTGGGCGCCCGGGTCGGTCCGGTAGAGCTGCTGCTCGATCAGCGTGGCCGCGTTGACGGCGGCGAAGTCCTGCCGTTCGCCCACCTTGCTCGCGCCGCCGGGATGACCGGTGCCGCCGACGACGAGCGGCCCGGCCGTCTTCACCGCGAACGAACTGCCGCTGGTCTGCTCGTACTCGGTGTCGGCGGTGCGTTTCGCCGCGCCGCCGATCTTCACCGTGGCGTCCGCGCGCAGGAGCTTCGGGCGGGCCACCAGGCGGGCGTCGAGGAACAGGTCGCGGCCCAGCCCGGCCGGCATCGGCAGGGGGAACGCGCCGTCGAGCATCGCCGGCAGCGCCTTGATCCGGCTCACCGTCAGGGTGCTGCGCAGCGCCGTGTCGACGTCTCTGCCGGGTGTGGCGCCGGAGGCGACGAGCGCCTCCCGGGCCGCCGCGTGCAGGCCGGGCAGGTCGACCAGGACGTCCTCGACGGCGAAGCGGCCCGGCTCGGGCAGCCGGTCGAAGCCGGACTCCTCGCGCCACCGCCGCCGGCCCTCGTCGGTGGTCTGCTCGGCGTCGACCGGTGTGGCCTCGCCGGATACGGCGAGTTTCCGGCCCTCGGTCGCCGAGTACGTGGTGACGTCGTGGATCGCGTCGATCGACACCCCGCCCTCGGGCAGCCCGCGCCCGGTGACGGTGAGGGTCAGGCGGACCGGCCCGCGGTACGTGGGCACCGGGCCGGAGACGGTCAGCGACTGCTCGTACGTGCGGCCGGTGCGTTCGGTCGATTTGGTGGCCTGGTTGCCGAGGGCGGCGGTGCCGGCCAGGCCGGCGGCGACGGTGCCGGAGGCCGGACCGTGCCCGGTGGTGCGGGTGGCGTCGTTCTCGACCCGGTCGGTCTCGGTGCCCTGTGCCCGGCCGGTCAGCGTGACCTGCGCCGCGGTCCGCGAGGTGGTGCGGGTCCGTGCCTCGCCGACGACAGTGCGGTCGGTGACGGACATCTCGTCGACCAGGTCGATGCCGGTGAAGCTCGGCGTGCCGGCCGGCTCGGCGGTCAGCGTCACGTGGTACGTCGAGCCCCGGAACCGCCGTTCCAGCCGTACCGTCTCGCTCCGGCCGCCGTTGAGGGCGTCGGCCAGGTGCAGGTGGGCGGCGCCGAGGAACGCGCTGCTGCCGAGCCCCCGGATCGGGTCGTCCGGGCCGCCGTCGCGGGTGGCCGGCAGGATCGCCTGGGCGAGGTCCTCGCTCGACGCCCGGGCCAGGGCACGCCGCAGGTGCGGGATGCGGTCGGTGAGGTCGATGTGGGTGGTGACGCCGCCGATGCCGAGCGACCGTTGCGGTCCGGCCCGGAACTCGCGTGGTGCCGGGGTCGGTGGCGTGCCGGGGTCGGCCGCGTCCTCGTTCTGCCGCTGCTGAGCCTCGCGTACCAGGTCGCGTTCCCGCTGCTGGTGCTCGGCCTGCTCGGCCCGCTCCCGCTCGTGGACCGCCCGCAGCGCGTCGGTGGCCGCCTCGTGCGCCGCCGCCAGGTCCTCGCGTTCGCGCCGGTGGCGTGCCTGAAGATCGGCGAAGTAGGCGTCGGCGAGCTGCCGTCCAGCCGGGCTGACGCGGCGGTCCCGGCGGACGCGGTCCACGTAGGCCCGGACGTCACGGAGGTCGGCGTGCTGCCGCCGCAGCAGGTTCCCGCGTTCCGTGGCCTGCTCGTGCGCCATCCGGGCGTCCTGCTCGCGCTGCTCGGCGCGGAGCGTCTCGGCGTTCTCGGCGTGCCGCAGTTGCAGCCGCACGTCGGCGGTGCCGTGCCGGCGGGCGCGGTCGCGGTCCTGGAGTCGCTTCAGTTCCGCCGGGGTCATCCGCATGACGACCGCGCCGGGCAGGGTGAGGCGCCGGCCGGCCCGCCGGGCCGGTGCGCCCGGCCAGCGGCCCAGCGGACGCAGGTTGCTGTCGTGGCGGGCCTCGGCGACCACCTCGGCCTCGACGTCCACCCGCACCAGCAGCTCGCGTTCGGCCCGGCCGCCGCCCAGGCGCAGCTTGGCGATCCCGGAGACGCTGCGCTCGCTGATCCGGCCCCACGCCCGCCGCCACGGCGTGACGGACAGGATGACCGCGCCCCCGGGCCGGCCGGTGCTGCCACCGTGGTCGGCGACCGGCCCGCTGCCCGACGCGACGCCGGTGGCGGAGACGCTCAATTCGACGGCGCGCGTGTCGGTGGTCTTCCGGGCGGTGCCGCTGGCGAAGGTCCGCTTGATCCGGGCGAACTCGGCGCCGTCGAGCACCGTCGGGTTGGTCGGGCGCAGCCGTACCCGCACGTCGGCGCGGGCGTCGGCGGCCCGGCGGCCGTGCCACAGGTTGCTCAGCGCCAGCGGGCGGCTGAACAACTCGGCGTCGCCGGTGAGGCGCTCGGGCGACAGTTCGTCGGCGACGACTGTGGAGATCAGGCCGTCCTCGACGGCGTAGACGTCGTCCCGGCCGGCCTCGCGCAGCGTCTCGACCACCGCCTCCTGCAGCCGGTCGGCACCGGCGAACGACTCCACCCGGCGTCCGTCGAGGTCGTGCGGGCCGCGGGTCATCCGGCTCAGCGGAGGCGGGTACGCGATGGTCTCCACGTCGCGGGGCACCGGGCTGGGCTCCGCGTCGGGACGCTGCCGGGAGACCCGTGTCTCCGGGACGAGCATGCGCACGTCGAGGCGGTGCCGGCGGGGGCGCAGCTCGGACGAGGCGACGACGGTGGGCACGTCCCGGCCGTACGACCCGAGGGACAACTGCCGTCCCGCCTGGTTGACCCGCACGGTGGACGTGGCGGTGACGGTGAGGTCGAGGGTGGCGGCGAACTCGCGCAGCCGTACCCCGGTGGGCTTGCCCTCGTCGTCCAGCGCCGGTCCGTGGTCGCTCTCGGTGGACTGCCCCCCGGTGACGGCGTTCTCGTCGGTGGTGCCCCAGGTGAACGCGGCGCGCGGCCCGCCGAGCAGCGTCGAGGCGGCCTGGCCGAGCGGGCCCAGGACGCGCGGTTCCAGGCTCACCTCGGCCGACCGGCTGTCGTCGCGGGCGCTGGTCACCGTGGACCGGGCGGTCCGCTTGTCTCCGGTGCCGATCGTGTCGTGGTCGAGCAGGTCGCCGTCGGACACCTCGCCGAGGCTGCCCCGGACGGTCACCACCGTGACGTGGTCGTGGAACGTGCCGGTGCGGATCAGCGGGATCTTCAGCCCGGGGCCGATGATCCGGTCCGCCAGGTGGCGGAGCTGGTCGGGAGAGAGTTGCGTCCGCAGGTCGGTGTCCCGGTTCAGGGCCGCCTGCAGCTCGGGGGTCAGCCCGTCGGCGAGCTGCGCGTCACCGAAGTGCCGCAGCATCTCCTCGCGGCTGGCCAGGCGGAACCGGTCGTGACCGGGCACCGACCGCACCGCCTCGGCGACGGTCTCGTACAGGCTCCGGTCGCCGACCCTCGTCAGGTACGCGCCGCCGAACGACTCGCCCCGCTCGATGCGCGCCGGCGCGAAGTGGGTCCGGCCGCTGCCGTGCCGCCCCCGCCATTCCCGGCGGTCCGGGTCGAGGGCGGTGCCGGGCAGCCGGTCCCGGGTGGTCCACTGGAGCGCGTCGACGGACCCGGACAGCATTCGCGGCGCGCGGCCCAGGACGCGCACCTGCACGCCGTACTCGACCCGGTACCGCACGCCGGGCGCGGTGCCGGTCACCGTCTGCTTGCCGCCGGTCCGCTCGGCGATCGTCCGGGTGGCGCCACGCTCCCGGCCGCCGCCGAGCCGCGGCCCGACGACCAGGCTCAGCGGCGCCGCGTCCACTCCGGCGCCGGCGAGGCCCCACAGCCCCCACTGTCGCTTGGTGGTGGCACCGCCGGTGCTCTCGGCGGCGAGCGCCGACGTGTCGACGTGCGTGAGCCCGTCGACGCTCTCCACCTCCTCGACGTGCCGGGCGACCAGGCGGACCTCGACCTGCCGGGCGCGGCCCGGGAAGAAGCGCCGCCAGCCGGTGCGCGCGGCGCGCGGCAGGGAACCCGACCGGACCCAGCCGTCGTGGACGTTCGCCGGGTCGGTGACCACCATCTTCGGCAGGCTGCCGGAGAACGTCGCCTCGCTGAGCAGCTTCTGCATCACCGGGCGGCCGGGCGCGCCGATCCGGACGAGGTCGGCCATGCCGTCCTCGGCGAGGATCGCCTCCACCTGGTCGAAGAACGTGGCGCCCGGATCGGCGGGCCGGTTCCGGACGCTCTCCACACCGAACCGGGAGGGCACGGGCCCGCCGGGCGTGCGGTCCGCGGCAACCGGCGCTGTTGCGTCTGGCGTCCGCAGCCCCGTGTGTACGGCGAGCGCGACGCGACCCGAGGCCTCGACCGGTTCGACGGCGGGACGGCCGGGGCGCACGAGCCGGGCGACGAACCGGATCGGCACCGTCACCTCGGTCAGCCCGGTGACCTTGACCGTGGTGGTGGACGTGTACGTGTCCTTGTGGTCGGCGGAGTGCTCGGTGGCGGGCATCGTCGGCACCGATCCACCGACGCCGACGACGACACCGGGTATCGCGGTGACCGTCACCTTCGGCTCGACCCGCCGGTCCCGGTTGTGGCGCAGCTTGTGGGTGAGGTCCTCCCGCGTCTTGGCGGTGACCTTGCGCGGGTCGTCGTGCACCCGGTCCACCGTCAGCGCGTCCCAGTCGAGGACGGCGGTGACCCGCAGCTCGGCGGGTTGCCCGTCGATCGTCACCGGGTACGGGCGGCCCTCGCCGAGGAACTGGTCCACGTCGTCGCGGCTGTCCGCCTCCACGGCGGCGACCACGTCGCCGGACAGGCCGGGGTCGAGGGTCCGCAGCGCCGCGCCGAGCGCCGCGTCCTCGGTGGCGCGCAACTGTTCGGCGAGGCCGAGGTTGCGGCTGTCCCGCAGGTACGACGGCAGGCTCCGGCGTACCTCGTCGGGCGACGGCGGCGTCGCGCTGGTCTCGGTGGCCGACGACGTGCCGGACCCGCCCGTGGTGTCCTCCCGGGCTGGGCTCTCCTCCGCGGAGGCCGCTTCCGCGCTGGCCGCTTCCGCGCTGGTCTCCTCCGCGGGGCGCCCGGGGGCGGTGGTCTCGCCCGGGGTGTCCTCGGCGGTGGTGGTCCCGTCCACGGTCGTGCCGTCGTCGCCGTGGTCGCTGCCGCCGTGGTCGCCGTCGCTGTCCCGGGCGCCGCTGCCGTCGTCGAGGTCACCGAAGCCGCCGAAGTCGCCGTCGCCGAAAAGGTCGAAGCCGCCGGACTCGCTGTCGCTGTCGCCGTCGGTGTCGCTCGCCGGGGCCGGCTGCGGTGACTCCAGGCGTGCGTACGTGACGTGGCCCGACTCGTCGATCGTGCGGAGCAGCTCCAGCCGGGTCCGCGGCCGGGCGCCGACCACGGGATGGTCGCGCGGCGGGCCGGCCGGGTCGTCGTACACGAGCAGGTGCACCTGGGTGCCGCGGGCGGCGGCCAACTCGACGACGTCGTGCGCGTTGGCGATGCGCTGCCGTTCGGCGTCGTCGACCGGCGTCCGGCGGCTGCGCGGCCCGGGGTCGGGGGCGAGGGCGGCCCGGACGAAGTGGCCGTTGTCGTACGGGTTGCGCTGCCGCATCTGTGCGGCGACGTCGAGGCTCATCGTGTCCCGCCCGGCGTGCAGCGTGCTGATCCGCAGGGCGTCCGCGTCGCTGCCGGGCAGAGCGGCGGCGATCGCGTCGTAGAGGGAGCCGGGTTGCCGGTCGAGGCCGCCACGATCGGCGATGGTGGCGGCGGCGGCGAACTCCTGCTGGATGGTCCCGGAGTCGTCCGACGTCGCGACGAGGTGCGCGGCGGCGAGGCGCTGGCTGTCGGGCAGGCCCACGGTCCGGGCCGGCCGCTTCGGGTCCAGGTCCGGGTCGACCTCGGGTGTGACGTCCGGCACCGGGGCGGTGCCCGGCGCCGGTAGCGAGACGGCGGTGACGTACCGGTTGTGCGGTTGCGCGCCGAGCTGCCGCAGCTGGCGCGGCGTGAGCGTCTGCTGCCACGTCCACGACGGGCCGGGCACCATGTCGGTCGGCGCGGCGAACGGCTTCGGGGCGGCGACGGCGGGCTTGCGCAGCTCCGCCCGGTACTCCTTGAAGCCGGTGCCCTCGGTGTAGAACAGCTGCCGGTTGACGTTCGTGGGCACGGCGTGCGACTGCGGCAGGAAGTTGCCGACGGCGAAGTCGGCGGCGAGCCGGGACAGGTCGGTGGGCGTGGCGGCGCCCACGAAGTCCGTCATGAACGCCAGGTCCCGGTCGGGATGCCTGTTGTTCTGCGACTCGACCTGGACGTCGACGGCGAGGACGTCCGCGGGGAGGTCGGCCGGCGTCGCCGCGCCGTGGGCGACGGCCAGTTCCGCGCCGTACGCCTGGTGCAGGCTCTCGGCCAGCAGGAGGAACTCCGCGCCCGCCTCGCCGAACCGGACCTCGGGCCGGCCCAGGACGAGCAGGCCGTCGACGAACAGGTTCGGCTCCGGCGAGTACGGGAGCATCGGGTGGACGGTCGCCTGCCGGTCCCGGGACCGCATGTCCTCGTCCACGGCGGTGGTGAAGTCCCGGACGAAGGCGTCCCGGCCGGCCTGCGTGTCGAGCTTGGCGAGCCCGTCCTGGACAGCCGTCAGCTTCTGCTCCTCGATCTCGCGGTCCTTGCGCGAGTCCGCGTCGCCCTGCGCGGTGAGGTCGTCGATTCTCGCCCGGTGGTCGCGTGCGCGTCGTTCCAGCCGCTCCCGGGTACGCCGGACCAACTCCTCGGTGTCGCCGACACGGTAGCCACCGGAGATCATCAAGGGGCGGGCCGGTGGCTCGTCCCGCGGCCCGGTCGCGTCCGGCTCGAAACGGGTCCGGCTGTCGATGCGGTCGAAGACGTGGGTGCCGTCGGGGGTCGTCCGGGCGCCCGTGTCGAAGTCCTGGATGGACACGTACGGGTAGCGCCGGGACTCGCCGTCCGGGCCGCCCTGCGCGAGACCCTGGATCGCGGCGACCGTGTCGGGGTCGCGGAGTACCTGGTTGCGGGTCCGGCCGTACGGGAACTTGCCGTTCTTCGTACCGACCGCGTAGCCGTTGACCGCCACCGGCACGTCGAGGTCCGCCGCGAGCCGGGCCGCCCGGGCGACCGCGTCCCGGAAGGCGGTGTCGGGCACCTCGGCGGTGGTGTTGACACCGAAGACGAACGCGACTGTGGTGCCCGGGGCCAGGGCCTCGGTGACGGCGCGGACCACGTCGGGGATCTGGTCGACGTCGTCGGCGGGCAGCATCGAGTTGACGACGAACCCGATCGGCGCCCCGTCGTCCTTGAGGTCGGCCGTCTCCTGCCGGTAGTTGCCGGGGCCGACCTCGCGGGTGTGCCGGGTCAGCGCGTCGAACCGGGCGTTGCGGCCGCCGGGCACCCGCACCGGCTCGAACCGGACCGGTGCGGTCCGGGGCGGCAACCCGCCGCGGTCGGGCGAGAGCACGTCGTGCTGCTGGCCGGCGATCCGCTCGACACCGCGCGCCAGCAGCCGCGGATCGTTGCCGGGCTGCGGCGTGGTGGTCGCCATCACCGAGTTGTCGCCCTGGACGAAGGGCCGGTCCAGGACGCGGCCCGTCACCGGGTACTCGTCCCGCAGGCCGAGGAAGTGCCCGACCTCGTGTGCCAGGTCGAGGTCGGAGGAGTGCGTCGACCAGGTGGTCTGGGTGGTCGGCGACGGCGTGCTGTGCAGCGTGACGGTGGCGTGCGCCTCGCTGGGCCGGGCCGCGAACTCCACCGTGACGTTGAGCTGGTCGCCGCCGATCCGGTAGCCCTGGTTGTAGATCCGGTCGACCGCGTCGCGTACCCGGGACTCGACCTCCGGCCGGGCGGCCGCCGCCGTCGCGTCCCGGGCGTCCAGGAACACCTTGACCGTGAAGTCCTGCACCTTGCGGTCGCCGAGGTCCAGCACCCGATGGTCGTACGCGATGCGGTTGTCGACCGCGTCGAGGCGCGGACGGGGGCGGTCGACCGCCGGAACGGTCAGGCCGGCCTGCTCGTACGAGCGCGCGACCACGTCGGGCACCCGGGTGTCGGGATGGGGTCCGCCGTCGATGACGTCGTACGCGCTGGTGTTCGCGACCCGCCTGGGTGCGGTGTCGCGCTGCTCGGCGCGTGCCCGGGCGATCTCGTCGCGGGTCTTCGGTACGTCGAACCGGGGCGGCGGGGTCCCCACCGCGCGGGGTGCCGTGTCGACGGGGGGCGCGCCCGGCGCGGCCTCGGCGCGCGGGCGGACGTCCGGACCCAGTGCCTCCGGTGTGGACGGCACGCCGACACCGGGGTCAGTGGCCGGGGAGGTCACCGCGACCGGACCGTCGACCGAGATGCCGTCGACGGGCGCCGACGGTGGCGGGGGCGCCTCCGTCGTGCCGGCGGCGTCGCGCGGGGGAGCGGTCGGCTGGCCGGTGGTCGTCGAGGTCGTGCCCGTGGCCGATGTGCCGGTGGCCGTCGGCGTGCCGGTGCTCGCCGCGCCGGTGGCCGTCGGTGTGCCGGTGTTCGCCGTGCCGATGGTCGGCGCGGTGGCCGTCGGTACGGCTGGGCCGGGCGTGCCGGTGCCCGGGGTGAGGGTTGCCGGTGTGCCGGGCGTGGCGGTGGGCGGCGTGGCGGTCGTCGGTGTGCCGGTGGACGGTGAGGAGCCGGCCGGGCCAGGCGCCGGGCCGGCGGCGGCGGTGGCGGGCGGGGTCACGGGTGCCGGGGTGTCGCGAGCGGCCGGTCCGTTGCTGGACGTCGGAGTGTCGAAACCGGGAAGACCGCCGCCGTACGGTGCCGTGACGTCGGCGGCCCGGGCCGGGGCGCCGGTCGTGGGCGCGCCGGTGCTCGCCGGGATGCCGTTCGGCGTGCCCGTCGTGTCGGCGCGCGGTGCCGTGGCCTCGCCGCCCGCGGTCGGGCCCGGACCCGAGGCGGGAGCGCCGACCGCCCGTGGGTCGGCACCGACGCCCGCAGGGGCCGTGCCGTGCCCGCTCGGGTTCTGACCGCCATCGCCGTTCGTGCTTGCGCTGCCGTTCGGGCTCGCGCTGGCGTTCGGGCTTGCGCTGGCGTTCGGGCTTGCGCTGGCGTTCGTCGTGCCGCCCGGCGACCCGTCGCGGACCTGACCGCCGCCGGTCTGACCGTCCGAGGTCGGGCCGCTCGCGGTGTCACCGCTCGACACCGGGCCACCGGCAGTCTGGCCCGCCGAGGCCGGGCCGCCTGTGGTGTGCCCGCCCGAGGCCGGACCGCTTCCGGTCTGCCCGCCTGAGGTCTGGCCGCCCGAGTTCTGGCCACCCGGGGTGTGCACGCCGGGCGCCTGGCCGCCGGAGGCCTGCCCGCCTGTGGCCTGCCCGCCTGTGGCCTGCCCGCCTGTGGCCTGCCCGCCTGTGGTCTGTCCGCCCGAGGGCTGACTGCCCGGCGACTGACTGCCCGAGGGCTGGCCCCCGGAAGTCGGGTCGCCCGGACCGGTACCCCCGGCACTGCCCGAGCCGGCGCCCAGGTGGCCCGGGCCCCGGTCGCCGGAGCCCGGCTGCGCCGGCCCCTGGTTTCCGGCGCTGCTCTGGCCCGGTCCCGGACCTGCCACGTCCGGGCCGCCCGAGGGCTGCGGACCGGGGCCGCCGCTCCGACTCCCCGGGCCGGTGGGTGGCGGCACGGCCGGTCCGTCCACGGCCGTGGGTGGCGGCGTGGGCGGGGTGGTCGTGAGGTTGTTCGTCTCGATCGTGGGCGGTGGCGCCGTGGCGGCGGCGCCCGGACCGTAGCTCTGGCCGACCACTGTGGCGTAGTGGTGGGCCATTCCGCCGATCATCGACGAGGTCATGGTGGCCCACGGGTTGAAGCCGCCACCGCCGACCATCATGGTGAACAGGCCCTCGAACAGCGTCTCGGCGAGCGCCGACAGCCCTTCCCGCGACAGCACGTTGTTGTTGATCTTCGGGAAGAACTTGCCGCCGATCATCTGCACGCCGCTGACGCCGGCCCCGATGAAGGCGCCGCCGGCGAACGCGATCGCCAGGTCCTTGTAGTCGAGGGACTTGCGGTTGCCCTCGATGATCTGGGTGACCTGGGCGGCGGCGCTCTGCCAGAGTTCCTCCAGACCCTCCTGGAACGCCTCCCAGGCCAGCCGCATCAGCATGTTCCGCAGTCGCTGGCGGAACAGGCCGATCAGCGCGCCGACGATCTCCTGCCCGATCCGGATCAGAGCGGGCACCGCCGCCGCGCCGAAGCCGGAGGCCAGCGCGATGGCGATCTCCACGACCTGGGTGAAGGCCGCGATGACGATGTTGTACTGGGTGTTCTCCGAGTCCAGCGCGAAGTTGTAGGCCGAGCCGCCCAGCGCCAGCGCGATGTTGCCGCCCGCCGGCACGTTCTTGGTGATTCCGACCTGGTACTGCTGGAACGCGTCCATCGCCGGGCCGGACAGGCTCCCGGCCAGCCCGTAGCCGAGGTTGGCGGTGGCGCCCATCCCGTTGAGGATGGTGCTGCTGAGCGCGTACAGCTCGTCGCCCATGGCCCGCAGCGCGGCGGGGTCGGCCTTCGGGTACTCCTCGCCGACGGCGACGAGGATCAGGTCGTACGCCCACTGCCACTGCGGGTCGTTGGGGATGTGGAAGTCGGGCATGTCCTACCGGGGCGCGAGGTGGGTGGCTCAGGCGCCGGGGATGATCGGCGTGGGCGTGCCGTCGGGCGCGTAGCTCAGGTACAGCGGCTGGTAGCCGGGCGCGGTGGGGTCCACGGCCGGGTTCTCCCTGACGACGAAGAACCGGCCCTGCCCGGGATCGATCGCCCGGCCGTCCGGCGTGGTCACGGGTGTGCCGGCAAGTGGGGTGATCGAGTCGTAGAGGTTCGCGTCCACCCGGGTGGTGCCGTCCTCGAACGGGTTGAGCGCGATCAGCCGGTACCCCTCGGGCAGCGGCCGGCCGCCGACGTGCGCGGTCGCGTACTCCGGACCCGTGAAGTAGGACGAGATCGCCGGGTGGGCGGCGATGAGCGGGGTCGGCGCCTCGGCGGGCTCCAGCGGCAGCATCGGGGTGCCGTACTGCCGTGGGGCGAGCCGGGCCCGCTCGCCGACCGGTTCGGCGACCGGCTCGCCGACCGCCAGGCGGCGGGACAGCAGATGTTGCCGGCGCGGCTCACCCTCCGCGGCGGGCTCCAGCGCCGGGTTCGTGACCGCTGCCCGCGTCGTGTACGGGGGGCGCTCCAGGTCGTCGAAGTCCTTCGCCATCTTCCGGCTGACGTCCAGGGCGGCCTCGTCGGCCTCCCGGTACGCCCGGCCACTCTCGGTGAGGCCCTGGGCGGTGTAGCGCAGGGTGCCCTTGACGCCGCCGATGATCGCTTCGAGGTTGTCCATGCCCTCGAGGAACTTCGTGGAGAACTGCTCGCCCATGTCGTCGTCGCCCCAGGCGTTGGCGTACCGGGCGCGCAGGGCGGTCAGCTGGGCGAGGTAGGACTCGTAGAGCAGGACGTGCGCCTCGTACGCCTTGCCGAGCCCTTCCACGCCGTCCGGGTCGACCCACAGGCGCCCGCCGGGGTTGTCGCTGATCATTCGGGCCCCCGGGTCAGGAGTTCCCGCACGCTCGTGACCATGCGGGGCTCCTTGGGCAGGAACGCGTCGGCCCCGGCCTGGCCCCGGACCAGCTTGTGGGCGTCGAGGCCGTCCGGCAGCACCGGCGCCAGCACCTCGGCCGCCTGGTTCATGACCTGTTCCTTGGCGTCGGCGTAGGTGTCCAGGATGAGCCGGGTCAGGTCGGCGGTGGTGAGCCGCTTGTGGGCGCCGGAGGGGAACTGGATGTCGGTCAGCACGCCGTTCTGGCCGACGGTCACGCTCACCTCGCGCCGCGGTGACGTCGCGGTGGCCGAGAGGGCGCTCATCCGGGCCTGCATCTCGGCGAGGCTGTTGCGCTGTCGCTCGTACTCCTGGAACAGGCCTTCGATGCGCTCGCTGTAGTTCACGACGGACCACTCCCTCGACGTCGCCGTCCAGTGAAGACGCCGCCGCGGTCGCGCCGGAACTCCGGCCGGGGATCAGTGCATGAAAGTGCAACCACTCTTCCCGGGCTGTCGGCCGGCGCCGCCCGTTCCGGGGGCGCTGCCGTGCAATGTTTGGTGACGTTCGGACATGGTGGCGCGACCGGGTTGCCGCCGGGCACGGCCGCGGATCAACACTCTTCCCTGCCACCTTTCCCTGACACGAGGAGTCCGACCGTGACGATGCCGATCGTCAGCACCACCGAAGAGGGTATGCAGCGGGCTGCCCAGGAGTTCTCCGACAAGGCCACCGAATTCACCGGCCAGCTGCGCGCGGTCAACGGGCAGATGGCCATCCTGATCTCCTCCTGGACCGGCCAGGCGTCGCAGGGATTCAACCAGGCCATGGACAACTGGGAGAACGCCTTCCAGCGGGTGATCAACGAGCTGCTCAACATGCTCGAGGTCATGGGTGTCACCACCAAGGGCTACCAGACGGCCGAGGACGAGGCGTCGAGCGTGGCCAACTCCTTCGGCGCGGCCCTGCCGGGCATCTGAGCCGCACCCCGACCCCCGATCTCCCGAGAGGACCGACATGTCCAACTACACCTTCGACTTCGTGCAGGCAGACGCCGTGCTGACCGACATGAACCGCATCAACGGCCAGATCCAGTCGTCGCTGGAGGCGATGGAGCAGACGGTCGAGGCCAGCCTCGCCCAGTGGACCGGTGCCGCCCAGGAGCAGTACAAGGTCTCAAAGCTGGCCTGGAACCAGGCGGCCGACTCGATGGTCGCCTACCTGGAGCAGGCCCGCCAGACTCTGCTGCAGATCTCGGACAACTACGGCACCACCGAGCAGCGTCACGCCATGATCTGGAACGACGTCCGCGGCGGCTGACCCGCCGGACGGCCGCCGCGGACGCGGCGTGGCGGCCGGCGTCGTCCGTCCCCGGCCCGGTGCGCCAGACGACCCGGGCCGCTGGGGTCTGTGCCATCGTTCCGCCGTCGACACCCGAGTGGAGTGAGCTCCTTGGCCCGCATTGACTGGGGATACCCCAACGACAAAGCCATCAGCGCGATGAACGCCTACGGCATGGGCGACGCCGTGATCGGGAAGCCGGAGGGGACCACCCAGGCGGCGTACGACTCCTGGATGGCCTACTACCACGAGCACGGCAGGAACAGCCGGTACGGCACGGGTGTGAACCTGGAGGGGTGGAAGAACCAGGTCCGCGCCGAGCATCCGGAGTGGATCGAAGCTCGCGAGTGGTACGACAAGAACATCCTCGACACCGACGGCTGGAAGAACCTCGTCAAGACGTACAAGGACCGGATCACCGACCCGTCGAACGTGAAGCCGCCAGCGTTCACCGACCAGTCCGACTGGATCGACGAGTCGAAGACCCCGACGAACTCGGGCTTCAAACCGCCGGCGATCGACCCGACGTTCAAGGGTGACACCGCCTCGACCAGTGGCGTGGCGGTCAACACCGCTGCCCTGAAGTGGTTCGCGGAGCACGTGCTGGGCAGCATCACCGGCGCCGGGAACATCCTGCTCACCACGGCCGACAAGCTGAGCGCGATCGACCCGCGGCCCGGCGCCTTCGCCCGGGCCGAGGTGCTGCGGCAGGCGATCGTCGGGGCGACGGCCCAGGACGGCGGCGTCAAGGGCGACATGAAGGACATGCTCGTCAACATGAACACCGCCCTGCTCGCGGTGCAGACCGCCCTGCTGAAGATGGCCGCGGAGTACGAGAACCTCGAAGAGCTCAACGCGCTCACCACCGACAAGCTCAGCGAGATCATGGGTGACTCCTTCAATGGCCTGGACAACCTGAAGACCTACGGCCAGAAGGTCGTCAAGACCGACGGAAACTGACGCGGGCGAACAGGTCTCGCCGCTCGCGAAGAGGGACAGGGCATGGGCAACGGTCTCGGTGACAGCAAGCTCGACGGGTGGAACGACCCCGCGGAGGAGGGGGCCACCTTCCCGCCGAAGACGGTCCCCGTCAGCGACCTGTACGACTACCAGACCTGGGCGAACGAGACCCGGGGCTGGCGGAAGCTCGAGGCCGCGGTGAACGGCGGCGCCGCGCTGACCACCCAGAGCGGGCGGGACCACGCCGAAACGCTGGTGAGTGTCCGGTCCGTCGTCGAGACCGCGCAGGCCTTCCAGGCGACCCAGGACCTGCTGATCTGGCTCGAACAGACCATCCGTACCGCTGTCACCTCGATGGTCGGCGACGACAAGGCGTGGAAGGGGCCGGCGGCCAACGGGTTCCGCGACAAGATGAACTACTACGCCGACCTGCTCGGCAAGCAGGCAGAGCACCTGGCCGGCGGCGCAATCCCGGACTCCACCACGGTGTCCAACGACATCAACTCGTCGACGAACGTCACCTCGCTTCCGTCGCAGCTCTACGACGCCGCCAACCACCTCTCCTGGGCCCAGCAGACGATCGCCTACCTGGACGGCGCCTGGGCGACGATCGCCTCCCAGAACGGCGTCGGCAGCGGCGACGGCCCGGTGCCGATCAGCGGCACCGAGTACGAGAAGCCGATGGCCCGGCAGATGGCCGATGTCGTCCACACGGTCGCCGAGAAGTACCGGATGACCACCGACAAGGCGGCGACGTCCACGGTCAGCATGCCCACGCCAAGCGTCAACGTGCCGACGGGCCCGCCGATCCCGTCGCCGACCTTCACGACGCCGACGTTCACGACCCCGCCGGGCTTCACCACGCCGCACATCGGCGGCATCACCACGCCGGCCGTCAGCGCGCCGTCGAACATCACGGTGCCCACGATCACCCCGCCGAACCTGGCCGGCATCGGTGGCCCGGGTCCCGGCCAGGGGCCGGGAGGAATCACCCCGCCGTCGTTCTCGGGTCCCGGTGAGATCGGTGGCCCCACGCCCGGCGGCGGTGGCAGCGGGCTGCCCGGCTTCGACGCGCCGGGCATCAACGGGCCGGGGGGAGCCGGTTTCCCGGGTGGTGGCGGCCTACCGGGTGGTGGCGGCCTGCCGGGCGGCTTCGTCCCTGGTGTCGTACCGCCGGGCATCAAGCCGCCGGGCTCGGCCAACCTCGGCGGGGGTGCGGGCGGCGCCGGTTCGGTCAAGCCGCCGTCGTTCTCCGGACCGGGTGACGTGGGCGGCCCGAAGCCCGGGGCGGGCACGGGCGCAGGCATCGGCAGACCGGGCGGCGGCTTCACCGCGCCGGGCGTCCCCGGCTTCGGCTCACCCGGCGGCGCCGGCCCCGGCGCGGGCGGTAGCCCGAGCCTGCCGGAGAAGCCGGACGCGAACGGGCTGCTCGGCAACAGCGACGACTTCGTCCCCGGTGCCGTCGACGGTGTGGACATCCCGGCCGCCCCCGGCGGCGCCGTGCCCGGCGGCGGCGGCTTCCAGTCGCCGATGATGCCGGGCATGCCCGGCGCGGGCGCTCCCGGTGCCGGTGCCGGCGGCGGATCCGGTGTCCCCGAGGCCCCGGACGCCAAGGGCCTGGTGGAGGGCGACGAGGCGGACTGGCGGTCACCCGGGTTCGACGGCGTGCCGGTCCCCGGCGCGCCGGCCGGCGCCTCGTCCGGCGGCGCCGGGCTCGGTGCGGGCATGCCGCCCATGCCCGGCATGCCGGGTCCCGCGGGCGGCGCGAACAATCCCGGCGGGGCCGAGTCGCCCGACGCCCGGGGACTCGTCAGCGGCGACCCGGAGACCTGGGGACCGGTGGGCGTGGACGCGGGTGTACCGGACGGGTCGGGCGGTGCGCCGGCCGGTGGTGACGGGCTCGGCGTCGACGGCCCGCAGCTCCCCGCCGCCCCGCCCGTGGTTCCGGGCGTCGACTCGCCGGTGGCGACGCCGGCCGGCCCCGCCATGCCGATGATGCCCGGAGCGCCGGGTGCGCCGGGCGCCGGTGCGGGCACGCCCGGCGGCGGTGTCCCGGACGCGCCCGACGCCTCCGGGCTGATCCAGGCCGACCTCGACGACTGGCGTCCGTCGACCCCCGATACCGGCACACCGCACGCGCCGACGGGGGTGGACACCGGCGGCGCCGGGCTGGGGGAGCCGACCCACTCCGCGCCTGCCGTGTCGCCGAGCACCGGTGCGACGCCGCCGACGGCCGGTGTGGTGCCGCCGATGGCCGGCCCGCCGGGCAGCAACGCGCCCGCCGGCACCGCACCCCGGACCGCGCCCGACGCGTCCGGCCTGATCCGGACGGACGGGGCCGACTGGACTCCGGCCGGACCGGGAGACGGCGGGCCGGAGACGGGCGGCGGCACGGCGGCCGGTGGCGCGGGACTCGACGGCTCCGCGCCGGTCACCGGCGTGCCGGGCTCCCAACCGGGGGGCCCGGACGGTCCGCCCGCCGGCCCGGATCCGGGCGTGCCGGAGGCCGCCGCCGAGGAACCGGCCGCGCCGGAGGTTCCGGCCGCGCCCGTGTCCGGCATCGACGGTACGTCGCCGGGTGCGCCCGTACCCGAGGTGATCGCACCGCCGACGGCGGTGGAGGTGCCGACCGTGGTCGACCTGTCCCCGGCGGTGGAACCGCTGCCGCGGGCCGAGCAGCCCGCGGCCGTCGCACCACCCACGGCTGTTGCGCCACCAACGGCTGTTGCGCCGCCTCCAGCCGTCGCGTCGCCTCCGGCGGAGCCGGTGGTCGGCGGTGTCGTGGCGGCTCCGGTGATCGTGGGCCAGCCGGGCCCGCCCGGCCAGCCGGGCCTGCCCGCCCAACCCGGCCCGGTGGCGAACCCACCCGCCCAGGCAGCCGCGCCGAACCAGCCGGCACAGCCGAACCCGTCCGCGCAGGCGAACCAGCCGGCGTCGCCGGGAGGCGGCAGTCCGGAGGGGACGCACCGGAAGGCCGGCGTGGCCGCGGTCGTGGCCGAGGGCGAGGTGGCGGTCGCGGTCCCCGGCGCGCTCGGTCTGGCCGGTGCCGCCGCCGTGGCCGGACTCGCCGGTTCCGGACCGCAGACGTCCGGCCGCGCGACGGCCGGCGCGGACCCCGACGACCCGGCCCGGGCCGGCACGGTCCGGCGTCCCTCCGACCGCGACGACGACAGCGAACCCGGCGCCGGCCGGGAGCCCGCCGCCGGGCTGCGCGAGGACGACGCCGTCTGGGGCGGCGGCCGTACCGCGCCGGCGGCCGACGACCACGTTCCTCTCGTCCGCCCGGACGACGATCCGGACGACACGACGGGCTGGGACGACCTCAGCGACGCGGACTGGCTGACCGGCACGTCCACCGACGACGGCAGGGAAGGGTGACCATGTCGGAGACACCGCAGCGCCCGCGCGCCGTGTGGCGGCGGGTCGCGCCCGCGAAGGCGCCCCGGCCGGCCGACGGCACGTTGGACTTCTTCAGCGTCGACCTGGAGAAGATGCGCCGCTGCGGCGAGCCCGGCGTCAGCGACGCGGAGTTCTCCGCGTCGCTCGTCGAGGAGGAGAAGGAGGCGTCCGCCCGCGCCGAGGCGTTCTGGGCCGAGCAGGCGCGGCTCCGCAAGGATGAGGAGGAGCGGGCGAAGAAGGAGAAGAAGCGCCAGGCCGAGGAGGACGACGACGTCAAGGTGGCCGAGCGCTACCGCAACGACCGCTACGCGGTGAAGCTGCTGCGCCAGGAGCGCACCGTCTGGGGCGACGACGGCGCCGACGCGGGGACGCTCGGATGAGTACGGTCACCGTCAAGCGCCCGCCCCGCGCGGCGGGCCCGGAGGCGCCGGAAGGCTCGATCGAGCTGCAGGAGCCGCCGCTGATGGCGGAGGAGGCCCCGCTCGACTTCCGCTCGTTCGCGATGGTCGTGCCGATGGGCCTCGGCATGGGCGCGATGCTCGCCATGTTCGGCCTCTACAACCGCACCCCGATCATGTACGTGATGGGCGGCGCGATGGCCGGCGGCATGCTGCTCATGGGCGTCATGCAGATCGGCCGGGCGGCCGCCGAGCGCAAACGCAAGATGCGCGGCGAGCGGCGCGACTTCCTGCGCTACATCGGGCAGCTGCGCAAGCAGGCCCGCGAGGCCGCCGACCAGCAACGCCGGCACGTGCTGTGGAACAACCCGCAGCCGGCCTGGCTGTGGTCGATCGCGATGGGCAGCCGGCTGTGGGAACGCCGGCCCAGCCACGACGACTTCGGCCGGGTCCGCATCGGTCTCGGCCGGCAGACCGCGATGCTGAAGTTCAACCCGCCGTCCACCAAACCGATCGAGGACCTCGAACCGCTGTCGTCGATCTCGCTGCGGCGGTTCTCCGAGGCGTACCGGACGGTGTCCGGCATCCCCACCTCGGTCGGCCTGCCGAGCTTCACCAGCGTCGAGTTCGAGGGCGCGATCGACCCGGCGATCGACCTGGCCCGGGCCATGGTGGCGCAGCTGGCCACCTTCCACGCCCCGGACGAGCTGCGGATCGCGGTCCTCGCCGCCGAGGTGCACCGGGGCCCGTGGGAGTGGGTCAAGTGGCTGCCGCACAACGCGCACCCCACCGCGTACGACGCGGCCGGCCCGGTCCGGATGTTCGCCGGCAGCCACGACGCGCTGATGGACCTGCTGGGCCCCGAGATCACCGACCGGGGCGACCACGACCGGGCCGTCAAGCCGACCACCGGCGAGCCGTTCCTGGTGATCGTCGCGCACCTGGTGGACCTGCCGGACAGCTCCCGCCTGCTCGGCGCGGGCATCCGCAACGTGGTGCTGCTCGATCTCACCGGCGCGATGCCCGGCGGCCCCAAGGTGCTGCGGCTGACAGTCACCGACGACACCGTGGAGTTCCCGGCCGGCGCCACGACCGGGACGGCCCGGCGCGACGGTCTGGACCAGACCCAGTGCGAGGCCCTCGCCCGGATCATCGCGCCGAAGCGGACCAGCGGCACGCTCGATGTCTCCGACGAGCCGCTGGACACCAGCTTCGAGCTGACCACGCTGCTGGGCATCCGCGACGCGATGACCTTCGACGTGCAGGCCCTGTGGCGGACCCGGACGCCGCAGCGCAACCGCCTCATGGTGCCGATCGGCGTCACCGAGGAGGGTGAGGTCATCGAGCTGGACCTGAAGGAGTCCGCGCAGGGCGGCATGGGACCGCACGGCCTGCTCATCGGCGCCACCGGCTCGGGCAAGTCGGAGCTGCTGCGTACCCTCGTCTGCGGCCTGGCCGCGACGCACAGCTCGGAGATCCTCAACCTGGTGCTCGTCGACTTCAAGGGCGGCGCCACCTTCCTCGGCATGGACAAGCTGCCGCACACCTCGGCGGTGATCACCAACCTGGCCGACGAGCTGCCGCTCGTCGACCGGATGCAGGACGCGCTCAACGGCGAGATGACCCGGCGGCAGGAGATGCTGCGCGCCAGCGGCTACGCCTCGCTGTTCGACTACGAGAAGGCGCGCGGCAACGGCGCCCAGCTCGTGCCCTTCCCGGTGCTGCTGATCATCGTGGACGAGTTCAGCGAGTTGCTGTCCAGCAAGAGCGAGTTCATGGACCTGTTCGTGTCCATCGGCCGGCTCGGCCGGTCGCTCGGCGTGCACCTGCTGCTCGCCTCCCAGCGCCTGGACGAGGGCCGGATCAACCGGGTCGAGGGGCACCTGTCGTACCGGCTGGCGCTGCGCACGTTCTCCTCGATGGAGTCGCGGTCGGTGATCGGCGTGGGCGCCGCGTACGAACTGCCGCCCGAGCCGGGCAACGGCTACCTCAAGGTGGACACCACGAACCTGGTGCGCTTCAAGGCGGCGTACGTGTCCGGCGCGTACACCGGAACCGGACGCCGCGGCGACGTCGCGGACGCCGGGGACGAGCCCACCGCGGACGTGGTGCCGTTCACCACCCGTCAGGTGGCGGTGCGCCACGACCCCGGGCCGGAGCGCCCGGCCGAGCAGGTCGAGGAGCCCGCCGCCGACGCGAACGGGCCGAGCCTGGTCGAGGTGCTGCTGGACCGGCTCGCCGGTTCGGGCCCGCCGGCCCGTCAGGTCTGGCTGCCGCCGCTGTCCAGCGCGCCGAGCCTGGACTCGCTCATGCCGAGCGTGCTGCCGGACCCGGTACGCGGCATGACCATCGACGACCCGGCCGTCCAGGGCGGCCTGCGGGTTCCGGTGGGTGTGGTGGACCGGCCCGCCGAGCAGCTCCGTGAGCTGCTGGTGGTCGACCTCGGCGGCGCCGACGGCCACGTCGGCATCGCAGGCGCCCCGCAGAGCGGCAAGTCGACGCTGCTGCGGAGCCTGATCCTGGCGCTGTCGCTGGCGAACACGCCACGCGAGGTGCAGTTCTACGGCCTCGACTTCGGCGGCGGTGGCCTCGCCTCGATCGCCGGTCTGCCGCACGTCGGCTCGATCGCCACCCGGATGGAACGCGACCGCGTCGTCCGGACGGTCGAGGAGGTCCTCCAGGTCATGGAGAAGCGCGAGGCCGAGTTCGCGCGGCACGGCCTCGACTCCATGTCCAGCTACCTCGCCAAGGTCGCGGACGGGGTGATCGACGACGGCTTCGGGCACGTCTTCCTGGTCATCGACGGCTGGTACACGATGAAGCAGGACTTCCAGGAGCTGGAGCAGAAGTTCCAGGAGCTCGCCTCGCGCGGCCTGTCCTTCGGCGTGCACGTGATCGTCACCGCGACCCGCTGGTCGGAGCTGCGTACCTGGATGCGGGACCTGCTGGGCACGAAGCTGGAGCTGCGGCTCGGCGACGCGATGGAGTCCGAGCACGGCTCCCGCAAGGCCGCCACCGTCCCCAACCAGGTCGGCCGCGGCCTCACCGACGGTGCGCTGCACTTCCTGGCCGCGCTGCCCCGGATGGACGGCAGCTCCGAGGTGAGCGACCTGGCCGAGGCGACCAAGTCGGTGGTCGAGGAGATCGGCACGTTCTGGCCCGGCCCGACCGCCCCGCCGGTACGGATGCTCCCGGCGCACCTGATGGTCGAGACACTGCCGCCGCCCGAGTCCGACTTCAAGTTCGTCATCGGCCAGGACGAGCAGCGTCTCGCCCCGGTCTGGCACGACTTCATGACCACCCCGCACATGCTGGTCCTCGGCGACAGCGAGACCGGCAAGACCAACCTGCTCCGGCTCGTCCTGCGGTCCATCCAGCAGCACTACCCGCCGGAGCGGGCGAAGGTCGTGCTCGGCGACTCGCGCCGCGACCTGGACACCGCGATCGGCGCCGCGTACCAGGTGGGCTTCGCGTTCACCGGCGACAAGATGCACGAGCTGGCCGGCCAGGCGTCGGTCTCGATGAACCGGCGGATGCCCGGCGCGGACGTGTCGTCCGAGCGGATGCGCAAGCGCGACTGGTGGGAGGGGCCGGAGCTGTTCGTCATCGTCGACGACTACGACCTGATGACCAAGAGCACCGGGATGGGCTCGACGCTCGACCCGCTCCTGCCGTTGCTGGCCCAGGGCGCCTACATCGGCCTGCACGTGATCGTCGCGCGGAGCACCTCCGGCGCGATGCGGGCCATGATGGACCCGGTGATCCGGCGGATGTGGGAGCTGGGCACGCCCGCGACGCTCTTCTCCTACCCCAAGGAGGAGGGCAAGTTCCTCGGCGAGGCGAAGCCCCGCCAACTGCCGCCCGGACGCGCCCAGCTCGTCACCCGGCGCGGCGTACGCCTGATGCAGACCGGTTTCGTGTCGGACACGGCCCGATGAGAGAGGCTCGCTGGTGACCGCAGCGCTCAACGACCAACTGTGCCGCATCACGGTGATCGGCCCGGCGCGCCGGGCCGATCTGGCCGTGCCGGTACGGATGCCGGTGGCGAACCTGATGCCGTTGCTGGTGCGGCACACCACCGACCTGGCCCGGGTGCCCGACGGCGAGGTGCCCGACGAGTCGTTCGTGCTGCAACGCCTCGGCCAGGCGCCGTTCGAGCTGTCCGGCACGCCGGAGAGCCTGGACTGGCTGGAAGGGGAGGAACTGCACCTGCGCCCGGCGCAGGACCCGCTGCCCGAACTGGACTTCGACGACCTGGCCGAGGGCGTCGCCACGGTGGTCAACCGGCGCGCCGACAGGTGGCAACCGGAGTACCGCCGGGTGCTGTTCCTCGTGCTCTGCACGGTGGCGATGGGGCTGATCGCCGCCGTACTCGTGGACCGGGGTCCGGTGCTGCCCCAGGTGATCGCCGGCGCGGTGCTCGCAGCCGGCCTGTTCACCGCGTCGGTCGTCAGCGCCCGCCAGCAGACCGACGGCGCGATCCCGCTGCTGTTCGGCGGCGGCGCGGCGTTCTTCGCGGCGGTCGCCGCGTCCAGCGCCGTCGACGGCGACCCGGACGGCGTGGCCTGGAACGCCGGCGCCGGACTGGCCGCCGCCGTCGCGGTCGTCGCGGTGACCGTGTTCCTGCTGATCGCGCAGCGCACCGTCACACCGGTCATGCCGTTCGCGCCGCTGCTGATCGTCGCGCTGACCGCCGCGATGGTGGTGCTCGTGCTGCTGGCCGGCGACGGCTTCGCGCTCACCGCGCCGAAGGTCTCCGCCATGGCCGTGTCGGTGATCCTGGTGCTGATCGTGATCGCGCCCCGGGCGGCGGTGAAACTGGCCCGGCTGCGCGGGCCGCAACTGCCCAAGACCGGCGCCGACATGTCGTACGACATCGAGCCGGAGGACTCCGACCTGGTCAAGTCGCGCGCCGACGAGGCGGACACCTACCTGACCGCCTGCATGACCGCCTCCGCCCTGGTCCTGCCCGTGCTGATGCACCACACCATGCGGGTGCCGGGCTGGTCCGGGTGGACGCTCGTGCTCGTGACATCGAGTGCAATCCTGTTGCGCTCGCGTACCTTCTTCGGGCTCTGGCAGCGGATCGCCCTGGTGGCGGCCGGTACCGTCGGCTACCTCATGGTGGCCCTGATGTTCTCCGACAAGCTCGCCCCGACCGGCCGGTACGTCCTGCTCGGCGGGCTCGTCGCCCTTCTGGTGCCGCTGGTGATGGCCGCGCTGCGGCCGTGGCCGCGGCGCATGCTGCCGTTCTGGGAGTACACCGCCGGTGGGCTGGACGTCGCCACCGGCCTGGCCGTGCTGCCGGTGCTCGCCCAGGTGCTGGGGCTCTACGCCTGGGCCCGCGGACTCTTCGGGTAGCCGGCGGTGCAGACCCAGCGCGACCACGTCCACGCCCACCAGTTCATGATGGGCCGGCTGAGTTCCGCCCTGGTCCAGGGCGACCCGTCCACGGCGGAGATACCCGGGCAGCGCGCCGTCACCGGCCTGGCCTTCGGCGTGCTCATCAGCGTCCTGGTCGTGGCCGGGTTCGCCGTCTACGGCTGGATCGTCCCGGGCGGCAGCAAGGCGTACACCCGCAGCGGCGTGATCCTGGTGGAGAAGGAGAGCGGCAACCGGTACGTCTACCTCGACGGCGTGCTGCGCCCGACGCCGAACCTGACCTCGGCCATGCTGATCCAGGGCGGCGGCGCCACCGTCAAGCTCATCTCGAAGGAGTCGATCAAGGACGTCCCGCGCGGACCGTCGATCGGCATCGACGGCGCCCCGCAGTCGGTCGCCACCGGGTCGATGGTCGCCGGTCCGTGGCTGGCCTGCCTGCCCGGCTCGGTCACCGACGAACCCGGCGACCGGCTCGGCCTCAACCTCGACCCGCGCGCCGAATCCGTCCCGCTGCCGGCCGACCGCTTCGCCGTCGTGCGCGGCGCCGACGGACCGGCCTACCTGGTGACCGCCGGCCGCAAGCACCGGATCGCCGACCCCGCGGTGCTCGCCGCGCTCGGCGCCACCACCACCCGCAAGGTGCCCGCCCCGGGCGACTGGCTCGACTTCCTGCCCGACGGGCCGGACCTGGCACCGGCCACCATCCCCGGCGCGGGCCGCTCCGGCCGGGTCGGCGACAGGACGTACCCGGTCGGCACGCTGTTCCGCCAGCGGCCCGACACCGGCGCGGAGCAGTTCCTGGTGCTGCGCCGCGACGGCCTCGCGCCGCTGAGCCGGACCGAGTTCCTGCTGGCCACCGCCACCTCCGGAAAGGAGCCGGTGGAGCTGAGCGCCGCCGCCCTCGCCGCGGCCCGGATGTCGGCCGACCGGTCGCTGCTCACCCGGCTGCCCGACCTGACCGGCCTCACCCCGCAGGAACCCGGCCCGTACGCGCTCTGCCTGCGTCAGAGCGCGGTGGACGGGACGCGGTTCGACAGCACCGCGGTGCTCGTCCCGCTGGCCCGCTCCGGCGTCCGCCCCGACGGCCGCACGACGGTGCTCACCGCGCCCGGCAGCGGCATGGCGGTGCTCCCGGCACCGGTCGGCACCGGCGCGGCGCAGCCCCTGCCCACCTACATCGCGGAGGACGGAAAGGCGTACCCGATCGGCGACCAGGACGCGGTGCGGGCACTGAAGCTCGACCGGGTCGTGAACGTTCCCTTCCCGAGAGAACTGCTGGCGCTGATGCCCCAGGGGCCGGTGCTGAGCACGAGGGCCGTCGCGGCCGCAGAAGTGGGGTAGGTCGATCATGGCAACCCGGATCCGGGACCTGTTCGGTGGCGGCAAGGACCGTCCGGAGGGCGTCGTCCAGCACACCGTCGGCAACGCCCTCGTGGTGCACGCCGACGACGCCATCAGTCCCGAGGCCCAGTCGCTCGCCCTGTCCATGATCGAGGACGCGGAGAACGACGTGGTCGTGCTCGACCTCGGCGACGGGATGCCGATCAGCGCCTGGGAGTCGATGGCCGGGGTGCTGCCGCGCCGCCGCCGCGGCATCCGGCTCATCGCCTGCGGCCGGCACGGCAACTCCGCGGCGATGGCCGGTCAGTGGCTGGCCGAACGCCTCAACCGCACCGTCATCGCTCCGGACGGCGACCTGGTACGCGGCTCGGCCGGCACGCTGTTCGTCCACTCCGTCCCGGGCAGCGGCTGGGTGCGGTTCCGGCCCGGCCGCCCGCCGGCCTGGGACGCCAAGCGCTACCCGACGCCGCGGTGGGACCGGGCCGCGATCGACACCCGGCCGTCCAGCGCCACCGCCGAGATCGAACCGATCCCGGCCGGGGTCTGGATCCACAGCAACCGGGACCCGCAGGTGGTCGACCCGCAACGGCAACGGCTCACCACGTACGTGCCCTGCCAGCCGGAGACCATGACCGTGCTGCTGGGCTGCCCCGGCACGCCGTCGCTGTCGCTCGACGACGTGGTGCGCTTCTGGCGCGGACTCGACGAGGAGAACCGGCAGCGGGTGCGCTTCGTGCAGTTCGGCGAGGTGCGCATCCCCGAGGGCGAGGCGTTCGGCCAGGCGCTCGCCGACCTGCTGAACACCGAGGTCACCTGCTACACCGGCGTGCCGATCGGCAGCCCGCACCGCTACGAGATCCGTACCGTCCTGCCGGACGGCGCGTTCGGCTGGGCACCGTACGCGCTCGAACTGTCGTACTCGCCCCGTGCGCACCCCAACTCGCGGGCCCGCCGGCCCACCGTGCTCAGCCACCGCCCGCCGCTGACCGGCGCCGAGGAGGTCGCGCCCCGGGTCTACTGGTTCGCCCCCGGCGCGGTGGTCGAGGTGGTGCAGACCGGCCTGTGGGTACGCTCCACCGCCGAGCCGAAGAACGCCGAGCAGGTGCGGTCCGCGATGCTCGACGCGCGCAGCGGCACGCTCGTGTTCGACGACACCGTCCACGCCAGCACCCACCGGATGCGGGAACTGGCGCTCGACCTGGCCGCCCGGGTCGACGGCATGACCGGCACGGGCCGGGCGCTGGTGCCGGCGTCGGTGCTGGTGCCCGGCGCCAAACCGGCCAGCCGGGCGGAGATGGTCGTCGACCTCGAGGCCGAGATGCGCGCCGCGGGCACCGTCGCGCCGGTGCCCGTGTACGCGGAGACCGCCCCGCCCGCTCCGGTCGCGCCGCCCGCGGCCGACAGTGTGGTGGTCGCCGTGCCCGCCCCGGTCACCGGGCCCGCCGTCGGCGCGCCGGACGAGACGCGCGCCGCCGCGCCCCCGCTGCCGCCGCCCCCGGTGGCGCCGCTGGTGTCCGAGCTTCCGGCCCCACCCGCGGTCCCGCTGGTGCCGGGACCGCCGGATCCGCCCGCGGCGCGGGTCGTGCCCGAGCTTCCGGCTCCGCCCGCCGTGCCGCTGATCTCCGACCTGCCGGCCCCGCCCGCGATCCCGCTCCCGTCGGCGTCGCCTGTGGTCTCGGCCCCGCCGGCGTCGCAGTCCTCGCCGGCCTCGCCTGCGATCCCGCTCCCGTCGGCGCCGCCGGTCGTGGCCGTACCGCCCGTGGTGCCGCTCGCATCCGAGCAGTCCGCGTCGCCCGCGTCCGGGCTGCCGGCCCCGCCTGCCGTGCCGCTCGTGTCCGAGCTGCCGGAACCGCCCCCCGCGCCGCTCGAGCCGGCGCCGCCCGTCGAACCCGCTGTGGTGGCCGCACCGACGCCGCCGGTCGGCGCCGTCGAGCCGGTCGCCCCCGCCGACGAGCCGGCACCGCCGACCATGCCCGCCGGCTTCGGTCATGCGCTCGCGACCCCACCGGTCGCCGCCGGACCGGTGGTGCCTCCGGCGCCGGCACCCGTCGTGGCAGTCGACCTGCCGTCCGCTCCGACCGGTCCGGCGGACGTGCCCCGAACGGTGGACGTGCCCGAGACGGAGAAGACCGAGGAGACCGCCGGGACGGCGAAGACCGCCGAGCCGTCCGAGGCCGACGAGCCGTCGGAGGTCGCCGCCGAGGCGCGGGTGCAGCCGGTGCCGTCGGCCGGCGCGGGCGCGCTGCTGTCGGAGAAGAAGGGGCTGGTCGACGAGCGCGCCTGGCTGCGCCGCACGCTCAGCCGCGAGTTCGACGTGATGGCCAGCTCGGTGTCCCGGATCATGTCCGAGCACCCGGGCATGCAGGGCTCCGGGGTGTCCACCGAGGACGTCCTCGCCGACTCGGTCGCGCTGCGGCTCTACCTGACCGGCCGTGGGCCGGGCGTCGACGCCGGCCTGCGCTCCGGCCGCAAGGGGCCGCACGTGCCGTTCGCGCGCTGCGTGGTCGCCGGGGTCTCCCGGATGCCGTCGTTCCGGGGCACCACCGTCTACCGGTTGTCCCCGACCGCCGGGGAGTGGGCGCTCTACCAGGACCGGCGACTGGTCACCGACTGGAGCTTCGTCAACGCGCTCACCCAGCCGTGCGCGTCCGAGGACGGCGACACCGACGTGCTGATCTGGTCGATGACCGCCCGCCGGACCAGCCTGCTGGAGCCCGAGGGCGACGAGCGCGTCGAGGACCGGGTGCTGTTCCTGCCCGGCACGAACTTCAAGGTGCTGGACCTGCGCCGGCCGGCGGCGGGCGAGCGCGGCGCGGTCCTGCTGCGGGAGATCGGCGCCAACGAGATCGACGACACCGGCCGGGTCGACTCCAACCGGGTGTCGCTCGACGACCTGGCGATCACGTCGCTGCGGCGCAGCGTCGAGCGCTGGGCCACGGCCGAGCCCCGGGTACGCACCGGCGCGGCGGCCCGCGGTCGCCTGCGGGTGCTGCCCGGCCTGGACCGGAAGGGATGACGCGGTGAGTCGGCAGGTTCTTGTGGTGGGCGACCGGAAGCCCGGTTCCTATCCGACGATCGGTTCCGCGCTGTCCCGGGCCGAGCCCGGCGCCACGATCGACGTGCACCCCGGGCGGTACGTCGAGAAGCTCGTGGTCGGTGACCGGGTGACGATCAGCGCGGCCCAGCCCGGCACGGTCGAGGTGCACGTGGAGGAGGGCAGCGTCCTCGTCGTGCGCGGCGAGGGTGCCCAGCTGCGCGGCATCACGCTCAGCAGCGCCGACACCACGCTGGCGGCCGTCGACGTGTACGCGGGCGAGGTGGCGCTGGACGACTGCCGGGTCGGCGGCGCCTCCTGGGTGACGCTGCTGGCCCGAATGCAGGGCACCGTCGCGCTGCGCGGCTGCGACGTGACCAGCTCGGCCGGCGCGGGCGTGGTGGTGATGTCGGCCGGGTCGAGCACGATCGAGGACACCGATGTCCACGACGTCGCCACCAGCAGCGTCGTGGTCGGGGAGCAGAGCGCCCTGACGCTGCGCCGCTGCCGCCTGCGGACGGCGGGCGCGAACAGCGTGTGCGCCGGCGGCGACGCCCGGCTCACGATCGAGCAGTGCGAGATCACCGGGGCCGGCAAGCCCGCCCTGGTGGTCGAGCAGCGCGCCTGGGCCCGCATCCGGGGCCTGTCCGTCACCGGCAGCGGCAACGTCGACGTCTTCGTCCGCGGCGAGGCCGACGTGCAGATCAGCGACTCGACGTTCACCGGCGCCGCGGTGCAGTCGGCGCACATCGCCGAGGGCGCGTCGCCGTCGTTCCGCAACTGCACGTTCGGCGGTGCCGGGCACACCGCGATCCAGGTGCTCGGCGGCGGCCGGCCGACCTTCACCGACTGCACCGTCCAGGACGCGCCGGTCGGGGTCGCCGTCAGCGGTGGCTCACCCCGGTTCCTCGGGCTGACGGTGCGGGGCACCCGCGACAACGTCGCCGTGCTCGCCGGCGAGTCGGCTGTCGTGCTCCAGCGGCTGCGCGCCGAGATCACCACCGGCGACGGGGTGCTGGTCCAGGACGGTGCCTCGCTGGAGGGCACCGATCTGGTGGTGGACGCGGGCGAGGCGACAGCGCTCGCGCTGACCGGGCCGGCGCGGGGCGTCGTCCACGAGGCCCGCCTCACCGGCACGGGCGCGGCCTGCGTGCGGGTGGGTGCCGGCGCCGACCTGACGTTGCGCGCGGCCCTGCTGCGCGGTTCCGGCGTGCTGGCCGAGGGCGCGCTCCAGCTGGGGGACAGCGAGATCGTCGGCGCGGCCCGCGACGGTCTGCGGGTCACCGGTTCGGCGAGCGTCACGCAGACCCGGGTGCGGGACGCCCGGGCCGACGGGATCGTCTTCGAGGCGGGCTCCCGGGGCTCGGTGAGCGATGGGGAGGTGCTGGGCAGCGGCGCGGCCGGCATCGGCGTGGACACCGTGGAGCCGGTCGCGCTCACCCGGTGCGTGGTGCGCGACAGCGGCGGCGAGGACGTCCGCCGTGCGCCCGGCGCCACGGTGACCGCCGAGGCGCTGACGGTGGGCCGCCCGCAGGCCACCCCGGCGCCCGCCGGCCCGCCGGCCGCCGCGCCGGTCCCGGTGGCCGGCGACGATGGTACGGCGGAGGAGAACGGCACGGACGAGCTGAGCGAGCCGCTTCGCGAGCTAAACGGGCTGATCGGCCTGCGCGGGGTGAAGCAGGAGGTCACCGCGCTGATCAACCTGATCAAGATGTCGCAGGTCCGGCTCCAGATGGGCCTGCCGATGCCGCCGATGAGCCGGCACCTGGTCTTCGCCGGCCCGCCCGGCACCGGCAAGACCACCGTGGCCCGCCTGTACGGCTCGGTGCTCAAGGAACTGGGCATCCTGTCCAAGGGCCACATGGTCGAGGCGGCGCGGGCCGACCTGGTGGGCCAGTACATCGGCTCCACCGCGATCAAGACCACCGAGCTGGTCACCAAGGCGCTCGGCGGCGTGCTCTTCATCGACGAGGCGTACACGCTGTCCAGCGGCTCGGGCGGCTCCGGGCCGGACTTCGGCCAGGAGGCCATCGACGCCCTGATGAAGATGATGGAGGACCACCGCGACGAGCTGGTGGTGATCGTCGCGGGCTACTCCGAGCTGATGGAGCAGTTCCTCGCCTCCAACCCCGGTATGGCGTCCCGCTTCACCCGCACCATCGAGTTCCCCAACTACTCCGTCGAGGAACTCGTCACCATCACCTCGAACCTGGTCAGCAAGCACTACTACGAGCTGACCGACGACGCGGTGGAGGCGCTCACCGCGTACTTCACGCGGGTGCCGAAGAACGCGACGTTCGGCAACGGCCGGGTGGCCCGCAAGCTGTTCGAGGCGCTGATCAACAACCAGGCGTCGCGGCTGGCGACCACGCCGCCCACGAAGGACAGCGAGCTCAACCGGCTCACCGCCGCCGACGTCGAACCCGAGCTGGCGCAGCTGGAGGACCTGCCGGTCGAGCAGGGCGAGCAACCCGACGCGGCGACCGACCCGACCGGCGCGATCAACGCGGCCCGCAGCTGGAAGCGGATCTGCGGCCTGGTCGGCGGGCAGCGGGTGAAGGAGGCGGCCGGGCAGACGCTGTTGCAGCTCTGCGAGGGACGCAACCGCCGCCGCGGGCCCGGCCGCACGGGCAACGTGCTGCTCGGCGGCCGGGCCGGGAGCGGCCGCAGCGAGTACGTCCGGCTGTACGCGGCCTGCCTGTCGGAGCTGGGCCTGGTGCCGGTCGGCCAGCTGGTGCGGGTGAGCACGAGCCGGGAACTGGCGCCGCAGTGGCCCGGCCAGGCCGGGAGCCTGGTGGACGCGGCCCTCGACGACGCGGCCGGCGGTGTGCTCCAGCTCGACTACGTCGACGACGGCTCCGGCGTGGCGCCGGAGATCGCCGAGGCGCTCGCCGGCCGGATGCGCTCCCGGCTCGGCGACCCGGTGGTGGTGCTGACCGGCGAGGAAGCGGCGCTGGCGAGTCTGCGGGCCGCGGTGCCGGCGGTGAACGAGGTGTTCGGCCAGCAGTGGTCGGTGCCCGAGTTCAGCACCGACGAGCTGGCCACGATCGTGCTGCGGCACCTGGTACGGCGGGGCCACGAGGTGCCCGACGACGTCCGGGCGGCGCTGACGCAGATGGCCGCGCGGTTGCCCGAGCGCACCGTCCACGCCGCCCACCAGTTCTCGCTGGCCCTGACCCGGCGCACCGGCTCCCGTACCCTCGCGCTCGCCGACCTGGCCGCTCCCGGCCCGGCGGTGGGCGAGCGGCTCGGCGGCCTGGCCGCCGTCGGCTGACCGTCCGTCCCGAACAGAAAGGCCCGGCATGCAGCCCGAGTCCACGCCGATCCCACCGTCGTTCCAGGAGTTCATGGAGAACGCGCAGCGCCTGGAGGACCAGATGCGCAACGCGCAGTCGGAACTGGAGCGGGCCATCGTCACCGGCCGCTCGCAGGACGCCACCGTCGTGGTCATGGCCAGTGGCCTCGGCAAGGTCCAGACCGTCCGGGTCGACCCCCGGGTGTACGAGCAGCGTGACGCAGCGTCGCTGCAGACCGCGATCATGGAGGCGATCCAAGCCGCTGCCGCGAACGCCGGGAAGCTCGCCACGGAGAAGATGGGCCCCGTCGAAATCAATCTTCACTGACTGAAAAAAGTCTGACCAGCGGTTACGTGCCGATCTTCACGGTTCGCGGCGGGCGCGGAGGAGAGTGTGGAGATTTCCTGAAGGACTCTCCATGAGACTGTCAGCCCCTACTGACAGTGATGGAGATGGCTGTGGAGCAAGTTGCCGTCTTTGTGCACGCGCCCGACCCGCTGACCCACACCGGCCTGACCGCCCACCTCCGGTCGCGCTCCGACATCGCGCTGCTGGACAGCGCGGACCGGACGCGGGCGCAGGTGCTCGTCGTGGCCGCGGAGCGGCTCACCACCGACGTGATCGCCATGCTGCGCCTCGCGGCGACCGAGATCGGCGCGCCGGTGGTCCTGATCACCACGGAGGTCACCGAGCAGGAACTGCTGACCGCCGTGGAGTGCCGGGTCGTGGCCGTCCTGCCGCGCGCGGCGGTCACCGCCGAACGCCTCGTGCACAGCGTCCGGGCGGCCGCCTCCGGCGGCGGCGTGCTGCCCCCGAACCTGGTGGGTGAGCTGCTCAAGCACATCGAACGGCTCCAGCGCGACGTGCTCAACCCGAACGGCCTGAACGCCTCCGGCCTGACCGCCCGCGAGATCGATGTGCTCCGGCTGATGGCCGAGGGCTTCGACACCAACGAGATCGCCGACGAACTGCGCTACTCCGAACGCACGGTGAAGAACGTCATCTACGGCCTCAACCACCGGCTGAAGCTGCGCAACCGCTCGCACGCGGTGGCCTACGCCCTGCGCTCCGGCATGATCTGAGGTGATCACGCGCCACACCGTCGGCAACGCCCTGGTGCTGCACGCCCGCGAGCGGATCAGCACCGAGGCCCGTACGGTGGCGCTCTCGGTGGACGTGGATCCCGACAACGACATCGTGATCCTCGACCTGCAGCACGAGCTGCCGTTCGACATCTGGGACACCGTCGCCACCGAGCTGCGCCGCCAGCGCCTGCGCCGGGGCATCCGGCTGGTGGTCTGCGGCGCCCGCCCGGAGACCGGGGCGCTCGCCGGCCAGTGGCTCTCCGACCGGCTCGGCCGCCCGGTGATCGCCCCCTTCGGACGGATGATCCCGGGCGCGGCGGGACTGCTGTTCGTGCACGCCACGGATCTGGGCGGCTGGGTCTGCTACCGGCGCGGCCACACGCCGGTCTGGCAGTCGAAGCGCTATCCGGTACCGGCGTGGGACGGTGCCGCCGTCGACCACCTGACGGTCAGCTCGACCTGCGCCGCCGAGCCGCTACCCGGCGGCGTCTGGCTCCGGGAGAGCCGCGACGACGCCGCCGTCGCCGTACACGGAAGCCACCTCACCTCGACGATGCCGTGCCTGCCGGACGCGATGCCGGTCCTGGTGGGCTGCCCCGGGACGGTTCCGCTGCGCCTCGACGACATCGCCCGGTTCTGGCGCGGGCTGGCGCCCGAGGGCCGCGAGCACGCCCGCTTCGTCCAGTACGGCCCGGTCGCGCTGCCCGACGGTGAGGAGTTCGGGCAGGCGCTGGCCGACCTGCTGCGTTGCCCGGTGCGTGTCTTCACCGGCGTGCCCACCGGCCGCCCGGGCGGTCCGGCCCTGTTCACGGTCGGCACCGACGGGCGGCCCGGCTGGCAGGTCTTCGCCGAGGAACTGGCCTACCGGCCCCGGGAGACGCTCGGGGCGAAGGCGCTGACGCCGCGCATCCTGCGGCACCGCGCACCGCCGGAACTCGGCGAGCCGGTCGGCCCCCGCGTCTACCAGTACGCCCACGACGCGGTGGTCGAGGTGATCCCGGCAGGCCTCTGGCTGCGCGCCCCGCAGCCGCCCCGGCACGCCGACCGGATCCGTGCCGTCCCGATGGACCCGAACCGCGTCCGGCTGGTCGTGGACGACCCGGCGCCGGCGGTGGCCGAGCGCCACCGGGAACTGGCCGGTGACCTGGCGGAGCGGCTGGACCCGGAGACCCGCAGGCGCGTGGCGGTGCAGCCGTCCTCGCTCGTGGCGCCGGGACGCCCGGGGCTCTCCGCCCGCGGGATCGAGGCCGGCACGTACCGGCACACGACGACTCCCGCCGCCGATCTGCCTCCCGCGCCGTCGGTGCCGGTGCCCGTCCCGAAACCGGTACCCGTCACCGTGGCCGGCCCGTCCGTGCCGGCGACCGAGGGGGCGGCCGACGGCGGCGCCGCTCTCGCGAGTGCCGCCTCCGCCGCCCCGCCGGACGGAGCCGGACCGGACATCGCCCGGATTCCCGGTGCCGGATCGGACAGGGACGTGCTTCGCGGGGCGGGGCTGGACGTTGCCGGGCGCCCCGAGGCCGCGTCGGGCGTGGCCGGGCTGCACGGGGCCGGGCCGGGCGTCGCCGGGATCGACGATGCGGGGCCGGACGCGGACGCGCCGGGTGTGGCGGCGACCGACGTGGCCGGGCCGGTGCCCGGCGGCGGCGCGGGCTGGGCGACCAGCCCGACGATGACGCTGCCGGTGCACAGCCCCGCACCGGCTCCCGTCCGCTTCCAGCGCACCCCCGGCGACGACGCGCGGGGCGTGCGCCCCGGCCCCGACCTGGACGAGGAGCGCACCTGGTTCCGGCGCGCGTTCCGCCGCGAGATCGCCGCCGTCTCCGCCGACGTGTCGGACGTGCTCGCCGCGCATCCGACGCTCGCCGGCGGCGCCGACGCGGTGGAGTACGCGACAGCCGTCCGCCTCTACCTCTCCGCGGCGGGCGACGGTCTCGACCAGGCGCTGCGCTCGGCCGAGCCGGGCGGTCACGTGCCGTTCGCCAGGTGCGTGTCGGCGGGCGTACGCCGGTTGCCGGTGCACCGCGGCGTCGCGTACGCCGGGGCCGAGCTGACCACGGCGGACCTGCGCCGGATCGCGCAGCGGCGGGTGCTCACCGACTGGGGGTTCACCAACGCGCTCGCCGAGCCGCCCGCCGACCTGCCGGGCACCGTCGAGGTGCTGATCTGGTCGGCCACCGCGCGTCGCACGGCGGCGTTCGAAACCGGCGACGGCGTGCCGGCCCGGGTCCTGTTCCTGCCCGGTACGGCGTTCACGGTGCTCCAGGTGCAGGAGCCGGAGGCCGGCGCCCCCGCCCGGCTGCTGTTGCGGGAACTGGCGGTGGAGGAGCCGCCGGTGGACGGGCGGGTACGCTTCGACGCCCTCGCCCTGGCCGCCCTGCGTCAGCACCTCGCGCGCAGCGCCGGCCCGGGTACGCCGGTCCCGGCAGCCGCCGCACGCCGGTTCCTGGGCGTCCCCGGGCTGCGCTAGATGTACTGCGCGGTGATGTCACGCCTGGGGTCGCCGGCACCCTCCCCGTTCCGGCGGCCCGTGCCGCCCTCAGCTGATCGTTGCCAGCAGGTCCCGGCAGCCCTGCTCACAGGCGCGGCACGCCTCCGCGCAGATCCGGCAGTGCTCGTGCTTGTCGGCGTGCGCCGCGCACTCGTCGCCGCACGATCGGCAGGCAGTCGCGCACGCCTCCAGCAGCGTGCGGCTGATGGTGGCGTCGTAGCCGGTGTGCCGGGACAGCACCCGGGCGGTTGTGGCGCAGATGTCGGCGCAGTCCAGGTTCGTCCGGATGCACTTCGTCAGCTCGGCGACCATGTCCTCGCTGAGGCAGGCGTCCGCGCAGGCGGTGCAGGCCTGGGCGCAGTCGTTGAGGGCATCGACCGCCGCGGCCAGCTTCGCCCGATCCAGGTTGATCGACTTCGGGTACGTCTCCAGCATCGGCCCTGTGGTGCTCGGCATCGGACAGTCCTCTCGTCGGTTCTCCCCGCCCTACCCGAAGTCTCCTGTCACACACCCTCTCCGAGCGCGATCAACAGCAGTTGTCCGTACCGCTCGGCGAGCCGTGGGGCGGGTCTGCGCGGCGACGCTCACCCCGTACCCGCTGGGAGTGCCGTCCGTGCTGCCCGGCGAGGTGGTGGGCCGACGGCGAGACACCTAACGGTCGAGTCGTTCGCGCAGGTCGTCGACCTGCTGCTGGATCCGGTTCACCGCGCCCTCGTTGTTGAGGAACGTCGTGAGGCCCGCGCCGAGCGCGAGCCCGAGCAGCAGGGCGATCACACTGAGCACCAGCCCGCCGATCGCCACGCCGCGACCGGTCACCCCTGGTCGCGCGGCCATCTTGAGCCCGACGACGCCCAGGACGATGCCGATGATGGCGAGCACCACGCCGATCCAGGCGAGGATGGCGGTGAGCACGCTGAACAGCGCGGCCACGCCGAACACGAGCGCGAACGCGGCGGCCGCGCTGGTCTTGGCCGCCCCGCCGGTTCGGGTCCGGCCGGCACGGGTCGGAACGCCGGCCCCGCGGGCCGGCTCGCTGGACGCGGTCATGGGCACTCCCTCCGGTACACCGTGAGGCGTACGCTGCGTGCCGCCGCTTCCCCGGTCACCGTCGACTCATGCCTGCCCTTTTCGCGGTCCGCCCGGCGATCCCGTCCCGGCGGCGAGGCGCTACCGGTCCGGGCCGTCGAGGAGAGCGGCGAGTGTCGCCCGCGCCGCCTGCAGCAGCCGAGGGCTCGCCAGGGCGCGGCGCAGCAGTTCGCGCGCCGGCTCCGGGGCCTGCCGGGACAGCTCGGCGCCGTGCGCGACCAGCCATCGCACCAGCCACTCGTCCACCTCGGGCGGTCCGGCGAGCAGGTGGTCGGCGACCCGGGCGGCGGCGCCGCCGTCGTCCGCGAGCGCCTGTGCCGCGTGCCGGCGCAGGGTCGGCCGCAGCGCGGCGGGGATGCTGCCCGCGAGGGCCTGCCGCAGCACCGGTTGCCGGAATGCCAGCTCGCCGCCCGCGTCCACGAGGACGTCGGCGGCGAGCGCCTCCTCCAGGTCGGCCATCAGGTCGAACGGCGTCCGTCCGGTGACCGCCGCGACCTCGGCGACGGCGAACCGGTCGCCCAGCAGGGCGGCGTAGCGCAGCGCCTCCCGGGCACCGGGGGAGAGGTGGTCCAGGCTGGCCCGCACGGTGTCCAGAAGCGCGCGCGGCATGCCGTCGGCCCGCGCGTCGACCTCGGCGAGCCCGTCGACCACCCGTACCCCGTCCTCCGCCACGAGGCCGGTGACCAGTTCCCGGGCGTACAGCGGGTTGCCGGCGGCCAGCGGCGCCAGCGACCGCAGCGTCGCGCCGGGTGGTACGCCCACCGTCGTACCAAAGATCTGCTCGATGTCCGACGGGGGCAGGGGAGCCAGCCGGATCAGGTGCCCGTCGCGGGTGCTCACGCCGCGCCGCAGCCGGGCCAGGTCGGCGCGGCCGGGCTCGGGCCGGGCGGTCGCGACGAGCAGCAGCGGCAGCCACCGGGTCAGCGCGGCGAGCCGCTCCCAGGCCAGCAGGCTCACCTCGTCGGCCCACTGGAGATGGTCGACGGCCAGCACCAGCGGACCTGCCGCGGTCAGCTCGCGGACGTGGTCGAGCACCCGGTCGACGGCCGCCGGCGGGTCGTCGTGCGCCGCGTCCTCCAGGCGCAGCGCCCGCCGCATCACGTGCAGCGGGATGCGGCCGCTGAGCTCCTCGGCGACGCCCCGCGCGACCCGGTGGCCCATCGCCCGCGCCTCGTGCAGTGCCGCGTCGAGCAGCGCCGACTTGCCGATGCCCGGCTCGCCCTCGATCCACACGATCGTGCTGCGGCCCTCGCCCAGCGCGCCCAGCAGGCCGCGCAGCAGCGCCAGCTCGCCGTCGCGCCCGACCAGGCGGCCCCGCCACGGTACGGCGGGCGCGGGCACCGCGTCCGGCGCCACGGGTACGGCCGCTACGGCCGGTGCGGCCGGTGCCGGCTCGGCGAGGATCTGTACCTGCAGCTCGCGCAGGGCCGGGCCGGGCTCGACCCCGAGTTCGTCCACGAGCACCCGGCGCGCCGCGTGGAAGACGTCGAGCGCCTCGGTGCCCCGGCCGGCCCGGTGCAGCGCGCGCATCAGCAGCTCGTGGAACGGCTCGTGCAGCGGGTGGTCGCGGACGAGGGCGGTCAGGTCGGCGATCAGCGTGTCGTCCCCGCCGCCGGCCAGGACCAGCCGGGCCCGCCGCTCCGCCGCGCCGATCCGCAGCTCGGTCAGGCGGTGCCGGTCGAGGTCGGCGAAGAGTCCGGTGACGTTCGCGTACGCCTCGCCCCGCCAGAGCGCGAGTGCCTCGTCGAGCAGTGCCAGCGCCTGACCGGGCCGGCCGGCGGCGGCCTGCGCCCCGGCCGCCTCGCACAGCGTCTCGAACCGGTCGGCGTCCAGGGCACCCGGTTCGAGGCGCAGCGTGTATCCGGCCCGGCCGGAGCGCAGCAGCCCACCGGCCGCGCCGAGGCTGCGCCGCAGCCCGGAGACGTAGGTGTAGATGTTGCCCGCCGCGGCGCTCGGCGCCGACTCGCCCCACAGCGCCCGGATCAGCTCGGTGCGGGTGACCGGGCGGTTGGCGTTCGCGGCCAGCATCGCGAACAGGGCACGCCGCCGGGCCGGCCCGAGGTCGATCTCGGACTCGCCGTTCCAGGCCCGTACCGGGCCCAGTACGGTGACGCGCAGTCTCCTCACCGGTGCCCGACGACCGCCGGTCCGACGCTCGGGGACGGTCCGCCCGGGTCGGCGATCCGGTTCATCTCGGCGCGCGTCGCGGCGTCCGCGGTGTGCGCCGACACCCAGCTCGCCTCGGCGCCGGCGGGCAGCCCGCAGCGGTGCAGCACCCGGGCCAGGTGCGCGGTGAGCAGCTCGCGGGACGGCGCGGACAGGCCGGGCGAGGCGACGGCGTGCCGCAGCACCGCGATCGCGGGCGCGGGGGCGACGACGCTCAGCTGCGCGGCGTGCGCGGTCAGCCAGTCCTGCACCCACGTGTCGACAGGCACCGGACCGGCCAGCAACTGGCCCGCGACCCGGCCGAGGTCGCCGCCGGCCTCGGCGAGCCGCTGGGCGAACTGCCTGTGCATCAGCACCCGCAGCGCGGTCGGGATCGCGCCGCGCAGGACCCGGCGGACGACCGGATGCCGGAACCGCAGGCGACGCCCGTCCTCGACGAGGACACCGGCGGCCAGCGCCTCCTCCACCGCGGGTACGAGCTCCGGCGCCGACCTGCCGGTGACCGCGGCCAGGTCGGCCACCAGGTAGTTGTCGCCGAGGAAGGCGATCGCCCGGAGCAACTGGCGGGTGTCGTCGGCGAGTGGTTGCAGGTGCCGGGAGACGGCGTCGGTCAGGTCCGGTCCGGGCGTGTCTGCGGTCCGGCCGTCCCGGTCGGCGAGCACGAGATGACGCAGGTAGTACGGGTTCCCGGCGGCCGCCGCCACGAAGGAGCGGGTGGCGCCCGGGTTCGGGCCGGGCGGGCGGGACCAGGCGCGTACCAGGCCGGCGGCCGTGTCGTCGTCCAGCGGGCCGAGTTCGACGAGCGTGGTGCCGTCGCGGGGCAGCACCCGGCGCAGGAGCCGCACCTCGTATCCGGCCGGGACCGGGCGCGCGGCGGAGACGAGCAGCAGGGGCAGCCGCGTGGTGAGCTTGTGCAGCGCGTGCCAGACCAGAAGCGACATGTCGTCGGCCCACTGGAGGTCGTCCAGGACCAGCAGCAGCGGCCGCTCGGCGCACCGCGCGACCACGAACCGCTGGATCGTGTCGATCACGGTCATGGTCGGCGGCGCCCCACCGGTGCAGGCCTGCAGCGAGGCGGGCAGGCCGTCCGCGTCGTTGCCCAGGGTGAGGCACTCCAGCACGATGCTCAACGGCATCCGGTACGCCAGCTCGTCGCCGACCGCCCAGCCGACCTGGGCGCCGAGCGGGGCGGCGCCGCTCAGCCCCTCGGCCAGCAGCGCCGACTTCCCGATGCCCGCCTCGCCGCTGATCCAGACGCTGCCACCGCGCCCTCCCGCGAGGCCGGTGACCGCCGTGCGCAGCCGGTTCAGCGCGGCGGCGCGGCCCCGGAAGCCGGGATGCCGGTGCGGTACCGGACTGCGCGCCGGTGCGGGAGCCGCGCCCAGCAACTGGTCGTGGATCTGCCGGACGGCGGCGGCGGGTTCGGTGCCCGACTCCTCCACCAGGCGGTCCCGCAGCGTGGCGTAGAGCGCGAGCGCCTCGGCGGCACGGCCCTGCGCGGCGAGCGCCCGCATCGCCAGCGCGTACAGGCTCTCTCGGGCGGGGTGGCGGCCGGCGAGCGCGAGCAGGCGGTCGACGACCTCGGCGCCGCGCCCGAGGCCCAGCATCAGCTCGGCCTGGCGTTCCACTGTGGTCAGGTACAGCTCGCCGAGCCGGATCCGGTGGCCGGCCGCCCGCGGTCCCGGTACGCCGACGAGCGCCTCGTCACCCCGCCACTGCGCCAGCGCGGCGTCCAGCGCCGCCAGTTCACCGGCGGTGTCCCCGGCGGCGCGTGGCGCACGGCTGCGGTCGCGCAGCCGCTCGAAGCGGTGCACGTCGACGGCGTCGGCGTCGAGGTGCAGCCGGTAGCTGCCGCCCTCGGAGGTGAGCACCCGGCCGGAGGACCACCTGTCCCGGTCCGGTTCGAGCATCCGGCGCAGGGCGGAGACGTACGTGTAGAGGTTGCCGGTCGCGCTGGCCGGTGGACGGTCACCCCAGACGGCGGTGATCAGCTCGTCCCGGGACAGGCCCCGCTCCGGGGTGAGCGCCAGCGCGCTGAAGACGGCCCGGCGCTGCGCCGAGCGCAGCGGCAGCTCCCGCCCGGCGTACGTGATCCGGAGATTGCCCAGCAAGCGGATGTCGAAGCCACTGCACTGTGCCGTCATGCCGTCCTCGTGGTGACCGGATACCTGCCTCGGTGACAACCGTTCGGCGGAACCCTAGCCCAACCATCTACCATGTCAACTTCGTGTGGATGGCGAAAAGGCTTACGACGCAGGGCTTTCGAGTACGTGCGGGGCTCGTCCCGAACCGCTACCGGTCGCGCCAGCAGGCAGTCTTCGCGAGGCCGGTCCGCACCGTCCACGACGGACCGGAGAGCGCCGGGCGTCCCCGGCGAGACGATACTCACCTCGGCGGGGCCGGCGTCCGGCGCCGGCCCCACCGCTGTGGTTCAGCTACCGGTGCAGGTGGCGGTGGCGCCGCCGCCGGTCCCGGTGCCCTGGAATCCGAAGGTGGTGCTCTGTCCCGCACCCAGGCGTCCGTTGTAGCTCTGGTTGGACACGGTGACGGTGCCGCTGGTGCCGCTGGGCACGCCGTTCCAGAGTGAACTGATCGCGGCGCCGCCCGGCAGGGCGAGCGTCACCCGCCAGCCGGTCAGCGCGGCGCTCCCGGCGGTCACCGTCACGTTGGCGACGAAGCCACCGTTCCACTGGTCCTGGACGGTGTAGACGGCGGTGCAGGAGGCCCCGCCCGGCGGCGGAGTGGTCGGCGGGGGCGTGGTCGGCGGCGGCGGGGTCGTGGGCGGCGGGGTCGTGGGCGGGGGAGTGGTGGGCGGCGGGCCGTCCAGCGTCAGGTTCTTCTGCTGGACGCTCCACTGGCTGCGGCACAGACCGCAGTCCGGGCCGACGAAGTTGGCGCCGGCGCTGACGTCGCCCTTCAGGCGCCACTTGAGGTAGAGCACCGTGACCCGGCCGAACTCGCCGCCGTTGGGCTGGTCGTACGTGCCGCCGTGCCCGACGTTCAGGTTGCCCATGAAGGCGGGCAGCCCGGACGGCAGCTTGCCCCAGTCGTCCATGGCGTTCGGGTAGGCGATGTCGCTGGGCCCGCCGACGAAGTACGCGATCGGCTTGGTGAGTCGCCGCAACTGGTAGTCGTCGGCGTCGTTGAGCAGGCCGCTGCTGAAGATGCCGGTGGTGGTGACGCGCGGGTCGTTGGAGACCGCGTACGCCTCCAGGCCACCGCAGGAGAACCCGGCCACGGCGATCTTCGTGGTGTCGATCCGGTTGTAGTACTTGCTGCCCGAGCGGGAGTTCTCCGCCACCGCCCAGTCGATCGACTGGGTGAGCATCTGGGAGTTCGTGGAGCCGGAGCCGTTCGGCGCGCCGTTGGCGATGGCGAGGAAGCCGTGCGAGGCGATCTCGCGCAGGAAGTTGCCCTGCGACAGCCCGTTGGCCGAGCACGCGCCGTTGCCCCAGACCAGGACGGGAAGGCGTTCGGACGGGAGCGTCTGGGGCCGGAAGATGGTGTGGTTGGGCAGGCTCGACGAGGTCTCGTAGTCGGCGGGGTAGGGGCCCGAGCCGCCGATCGCGGCGCCGGCCGGTGTCGCGCCGAGCGCCACGACCACTGTGGCGAGCGGGACGAGGGCGGCGGCCAGGCCCGCGTAGATCTTCGATCGTCTTCTCATGCGCCCTCCAGGGGACGTCGTGACGGCGCTCCCCGGATGGTGGTGGTGGCGGTGTGTCGGCCACGTCGGTGTGGCGCCGCCGCGATGCGTCCCCGCGGGGGGACCGGCGGGAGCTTTGCAGTTAATATCACCGCCGTAACGGAATGTGTCAATACACGCAGGTCGATGCCTGCCGCCGGTCTCGCCGCCGCGGCCCTGACCGTCCCGCTGTTCGCCGCGCCCGCCGCCGCGGAGCCGGCGTCGATCCCGAACCCCGACACGGGTCTGGTCTTCTACTCCAGCAATCCGCTCGCCGTGGTCGCCCGGCAGGCCGCGCCGGACGGCTACGGCGCGGCGGCCGCCGAGTCGGCGTCGGCTTCCTGCGTATCGGCGCCGGCGGCCTCCGGGCGGGCGGCGTCGTGCGCGGCCATCTCGTCCTGCCGGGCGGGCTCCTCGCGCAGGATCGCGGCGTGCAGCCACGCGTCGGGGATGGCGAAGCCGTCCACGAGCGTGCGCATGAACGGTCGTAGCTCCTTGAGCAGCCCGTTCACCACGCCGGTGATCGCCTTCGACCGGGCCGGGGTGAGCCGGCCGTGCTCCAGCAGCCAGCCCTTGTCGGCCTCGATGACGCTCAGCGCGTACAGGTCGCAGACCCGGGACAGCAGCTCCTTGACCGCCGGGTCGGCGGTGGCGTCGATGCCGGCGACGAACGCCTCCAGGGTCACCCGGTCGACGTGCGCGGCGGCGACGGCGAGGACGTGGTCCTGCACGTCGTTGAAGATGTCGAACGGACGGTCCTTCTTGGTGGAGGCGCCGCCGCGCAGCCGGCGGACCGCGCTGTCGAGCAGGTGCTCCTCGCGGTCCTCGAACACCTTGAGCTGCCAGCCCCGGTCGGTGACGGCGACCTCCTCGTCGCGGCCGGGCACCGCGCCGACCAGCCGCGCGATCAGCGCCCGCGCGGCGGTGCGCTCCAGCACCATCTCGCGTACCTGCTCGGCGACGAACGACGCGCGCCCCCAGCCGTCGAGCGAGCCGAACTCGTCCCGGTAGCCGGTCAGCAGCCCCTTGGCGACCAGCTGCAGAAGCACCGTGTTGTCGCCCTCGAACGTGGTGAACACGTCGGTGTCGGCCTTGAGGCTGGGCAGCCGGTTCTCGGACAGGTAGCCGGCGCCGCCGCACGCCTCCCGGCAGGTCTGGATGGTGCGCGTCGCGTGCCAGGTCTGCGCCGCCTTCAGCCCGGCGGCCCGGGACTCCAGCTCCCGCTGCCGGTGCTCGTCGACCGGCCCGTCGCCGCCCTGGATCTCGTCGAGCGCGGCGACCAGCTCGGTCTGGGCGAAGTGCAGCGCGTACGTGGTGGCCAGTGCGGGCAGCAGCTTGCGCTGGTGGGCCAGGTAGTCGTTGAGCAGCACCTCACCGTCGCCGTCGGCGTCGGCGAACTGACGGCGGATGTCGCCGTAGCGCACCGCGATGGCGAGCGCCGCCTTGGTGGCCGCCGACGCGGCGCCGCCCACGCTGACCCGGCCCCGCACCAGCGTGCCGAGCATGGTGAAGAAGCGGCGGGAGTCGTTCTCGATCGGGCTGGAGTACGTGCCGTCCTCGGCCACCTGCGCGTACCGGTCCAGCAGCATGTCCCGCGGTACGCGTACGTGGTCGAAGCTGAGCCGCCCGTTGTCCACGCCGAGCAGCCCGGCCTTGGGCCCGGCGTCGCCGATGGTCACCCCGGGCATCGGGTCGCCGTGCTCGTCGCGGATCGGCACCAGCCACGCGTGCACCCCGTGGCGGTGCCCGTCGATGATCAACTGGGCGAAGACCACAGCCATCCGCCCGTCCCGGGCCGCGTTGCCGATGTAGTCCTTGCGCGCTGCCTCGTGCGGCGTGTGCAGGTCGAAGGTCTGCGTCCGCGGGTCGTACACGCAGGTGGTGCGCAGCTGCTGCACGTCCGAGCCGTGGCCGGTCTCGGTCATCGCGAAGCAGCCGAAGATCCGGCCGGAGACGATGTCCCGGAGGTAGGCGTCGTGGTGCCGCTCGGTGCCGAGGGCGGCGACCGCGCCGCCGAACAGGCCCCACTGCACGCCGGCCTTCACCATGAGTGACAGGTCGACCTGCGCCAGCATCTCGGTGGCGACGATCGAGGCGCCGATGTCGGACCGGCCGCCGTACTCGGCGGGGAAGCCCGCGGCGATGCCCAGATCGACCGGGAGTTCGCCGAGCAGCCGGGTGATCCGCTCCCGCGCCTGGTCGCCGGTCTCCCCGTAGACCGGGAGAAACCGCTCGTCGAGGTGTTTGCGGTGAGCCTGGCGGACCTCGGCCCACGGTCCGTCGAGCGTCTCCTGAAGGCGGGCGATGTCGATGCGGCGGGACGCGTGATCGAGCATGGTCGCTCCTCGGGGCAGCGGGGCACGTGGGCGCACTCTCGGCCTGATCAACATTACCGGCGGTCACCATGGCCCGCTGGCGGAGCCCGTGGTGAGCCGTGCCACCCGGCTCGGCCACCCGAGACGCTGAGGTTAGGCTGTCCTCACTTCGATCCCTGGAGGCGTCCCCTCGTGTCCCCGCATCCCGCCGGCAGCGCCGTCACGGCCCGGTACGTGCTCCGTCAGGCGTTGCGCCGCCAGCGGCGACCGGTGCTGATCGGCGTGACGCTGCTCGGCCTGCACCAGGTCGCCGAGGCGCTCGTGCCGGTGGCGATCGGCGTCATCATCGACCGCGCCGTGGTGACCGGCGACCCGTGGGCGCTGGCGTACTCGGTCGCCGGCCTCGCGGCCCTGTTCGCCGTGCTCGCGTTCGCCTACCGCAACGGCGCCCGTCAGGCGTTCGCCGCCGTGGAGCGCGAGGCGCACCTGCTGCGGGTGGAGATCGCCGAGCGCGCGCTCGACCCGCGCGGGCACCGCTCCGGCCTGCGCGACGGTGAACTGCTCTCGGTCGCCGCCTCCGACGCCGAACTCGCCGCGTACGTGGTGCGGGTGGCCGGATTCGGCGTCGCCGCGGTGACCGCGTTGACCGTGGCGGCGACCGCCCTGCTGGTCATCGACATCCCCCTCGGGCTCGGCGTGCTCGTCGGCGTACCGGTGCTCGTGCTGGTACTGCAACGGATGGCGCCGCTGCTGTCCCGCCGCAGCACCTCCCAGCAGGAGGCCCTCGCCGAGACCACCGCGCTCGCCGTCGACCTCGTGTCCGGCCTGCGGGTGCTGCGCGGCATCGGCGCCCAGCACCACGCCGCCGGCCGGTACGCCGCCGCCAGCCGCCACGCCCTCGCCGTGACGTTGCGCGCCGCCAACACCAAGGGGCTGCACCTCGGGCTCACCACCGCCGCCAACGGACTGTTCCTCGCGGCGGTCGCCGGTGTCGCCGGCTGGCTCGCCCTGCGCGGCCGGCTCACCATCGGCGAGCTGGTGACGGTGGTCGGCCTCGCGCAGTTCGTGGCCGAGCCGGTGCAGACCATGGGCTGGTGCGTGCAGTTGTTCGCGATGGCACGCGCCTCCGCCGCCCGGGTGGCGCGCGTGCTCGGCGCCGAGCCGCTCACCCGGCCCGGTGATGCGCCGGCCCCGGCGGACCCGGACGGGCCACGGCTGGCCCTCGACGACGTCGGGCACGCCGGACTGGACCGGGTGAACCTGCGCGTCGGCCCCGGCGAACTGGTCGGTGTGCTCGCGTACGACCCGGCCGACGCCGAGGCGCTGGTGGCGCTGCTGTCCGGGCGAGTGCCACCGGACGCGCGCCGGGGCGCCGTACGTGTCGACGGCGTACCCGCCGACGAGCTGCACGTCGACGCGCTGCGCGGCATCGTGCTCGTCGAGCCGCACGACGTGACGCTCTTCGAGGGCACCGTGGCCGACAACCTCGCCGCCGGCGCCCCCGCCGACCGGGCGCGGCTGCACGCCGCCGTCCGCGCGGCCGCGGCCCAGGACGTGGTGGACGCGCACCCCGGCGGTCTGGACCACCGCATCGTCGAGCGCGGCGCGAACCTCTCCGGTGGACAGCGCCAGCGGCTCGGGCTGGCCCGGGCGCTGCACGCCGACCCGCCCGTGCTGGTGCTGCACGACCCCACCACCGCCGTCGACGCGGCCACCGAGGCGCAGCTCGCCGACGGACTGGCGCAGGCGCGCCGGATCACGCCCCGGGGCACCCTGCTGATCACCAGCAGCCCGGCCCTGCTGCGGATCACCGACCGGGTGGTGGTGATCGCCGACGGCCGGGTGGCCGCCGAGGGACCGCACGAGCGCCTGCTCGCCTCCGACGCCCGCTACCGCGAGGAGACACTGCGGTGACAGCTGACCCGCGTACCGCCGACCGGCCGCTGCTGCCGATCGCGTCCGCCCGGCAGACCTGGGCCACGCTCGGCGCCCAGTTCCGCGCCCGGCCCGGCCTCAGCGCCGCCGCGGCGACGGTGCTCGTCGCCGCCGCGGCGGGCGGCCTGGTCGCGCCCTTGGTGCTCGGCCGCCTGGTCGACGACGTCATCGCCGACGCCCCGGTCTCCCGGATCGCCGGCCGGGTGGCGGTGATCGCCGCCGCCGCCGTGCTCACCGGCCTGCTCACCGCGCTCGGCGCCGCGCTGGCGTCCCGGCTCGGCGAGACGGTGCTGGCCCGGCTGCGCGAGCGCGTCCTCGATCGGGCGCTGCACCTGCCGTCCGCGACGCTGGAACGGGCCGGCACCGGTGACCTGCTGGCACGCGTCGGCGACGACGTGGCGGTGGTGACGAACGTGATCGCGGTGAGCGGCCCGTCGTTCGTCGGCGCGCTGCTGTCGGTCGTGCTCACCGTGTTCGGGCTGGTCGCGCTGGACTGGCGGCTCGGCCTCGCCGGGCTGGTCGCCGCGCCCGCGTACGCGCTGGCGCTGCGGTGGTACCTGCGGCGCTCGATGCCGTACTACGCCCGCGAGCGGGTCGCCACCGGTGAGCGGACGCAGGCGATGGCCGGTGCGCTGCGCGGCGCGGCGACGGTGCGCGCGTACCGGACCGAGGACGCGCACGTGGCAGCCATCGCCGAGCGGTCCGGCCTGGCCCGCGACCTGTCGCTGGACATCTTCAACCTGCACACCCGCTTCGGGCTGCGGATCAACAGGTCGGAGTTCCTCGGCCTGGCCGCGGTGCTCGTCGCCGGTTTCTTCCTGGTCCGCGACGACCTGGTCACCGTCGGCGCGGCGACCACCGCCGCGCTCTACTTCCACCGGCTGTTCAACCCGATCGGCCTGCTGCTGATGGAGTCCGACTCGGTGCTGCAGGCCGGCGCGAGCCTCGCCCGCCTGGTCGGCGTGGCGGAGCTGCCCGACACCGCGCCGCCCGCCGCGTCCGGCCCGGCCGCCCGGCCCGCCGGCACCCGCGGCCCGGCGGCGCTGGACGTCACCGTGCGCCGGCACCACTACGACGACGGGCCGCTGGTGCTGGCCGACGTCGAGCTGCGCCTGGCACCGGGGGAGCGGGTCGCGCTCGTCGGCGCCAGCGGCGCCGGCAAGAGCACGCTCGCCGGCATCGCCGCCGGGATCATCGCGCCCACCGACGGATCGGTACGCCTGGACGGCGCGCCGCTGACCGGGGCGGACGAGACCACCTCCCGGCGCGACGTGGCACTGGTCAGCCAGGAGGTGCACGTCTTCGCCGGCCCGCTCGCCGAGGACCTGCGCCTGGCCGCCCCGGACGCGACCGACGCCGAGCTGCTCGACGCGCTGGACCGGGTCGGCGCCACCACCTGGCTGCGTACCCTGCCGGAGGGCCTTGCCACACCGGTGGGCGAGGGCGGTCACCGCCTCACCGCCGCGCAGGCCCAGCAGGTCGCCCTGGCCCGGCTGGTGCTCACCGCGCCCGCCGTGGCCGTCCTGGACGAGGCGACCGCCGAGGCCGGCAGCGCCGGTGCCCGCGACCTGGACCGGGCGGCCCGCGCGGCCACGGAGGGACGGACGACGCTGATCGTGGCGCACCGGCTCAGCCAGGCGGTCGACGCGGACCGGATCGTGGTGCTCGACCACGGCCGCGTCGTGGAGCAGGGCACGCACGAGGAGCTGCTGGCCGCCGACGGCCGGTACGGCCACCTGTGGCGCTCCTGGCGCGTCCCGGTATGATCACCGACCGCTCCACGGCCCAGGCGAGGTGCCCATGACCGACCTGCCGACCCGCTTCGTGCTGTTCCCCGGGCGGCACCACCTGCTGACCCGGTTCCAGGCCGACTACCTGAGCCGGCTCGCGGGCGACGAGGCCACTGTGGTCTGGGCGGTGACGTCGGCCAACCACGAGAACACCAGGCGCAACCCGGTCGCGTACCACAGGCGGGAGGCCGCGATCGAGCGGTTCAGCGTGCTGACCGGGTTGCGCTCGCTGGCCGTGCCGATCTTCGACACCGCGTACACCGACGCGTTCGCCGAGGTCACGCTGAAGTCCATCGCGGTGGCCACCGGAATCGAACTCACGCCCGCGGACACCGTGGTGGCCTGCTCCACGCCGGAGGTCGCCAAGCTGTACGAGCGGCTCGGCTTCGCGATCGCGCAGGTCGAAGCCGACGCGGACCTGCCCGGGACGCCCGAGCGGCCGTGGGACGTGCTGCTGCGCCTGGCCGCGGGCGACGACACCTGGCGGTCGCTCACCCACCCGGCGACGATCGACGTGTTCGAGCGCTACCGCCTGGTCGAGGCGATCCGGTCGGTGGTCAACGACCCGCTGGTCGGCGACGAGGGCGGCCTCACCGTGACCCGCGACTACCGGACCTACGTCGAGGCGTTCGCCTCGGCCGCGCACCGCAAGTGGGACTCGGTGCGCCGGTACGTGCAGCCCGGGCGCATCGTGGACATCGGCTGCGGCGCGGGCGCGGTCCTGGAACTGGCCGACCGGGAGCCCGCGCTGCGGGAGAGCGACCTGATCGGGGTGGAGGTGGCCCGCCACCTCTACCAGGAGTGCCTGCACAAGAAGGCGCAGGGCGTGTTCCGCAACGCCAACGTCTACTTCTTCCACCGCAACGTCCTCGGCGGCGCGGTGTTCAAGGACCGGTCGGTGGACACCACGCTTACCTTCGCGCTGACCCACGAGATCTGGTCGTACGGGCGGCAGCGGTCCTCGCTGCTCCAGTTCGCCCGCCGCATCCACGACCACACGGTGCCCGGCGGCGTCTGGATCAACAGCGACGTGTGCGGACCGGACGAGCCGGACCGGCAGGTGATCCTGCGGCTGTCCACCGACGACGGGGACAACCCCGCCGCGCCCCGCCGGGATCTCGCCGGCCTGACCTCGGCCGAGGTCCGGCGGTACGTCTCGGGCCTGTCGACGCGGGCGCGGCTGGACCAGTTCGCCGTGGACTTCGCGTTCGGCGTCGCGTACGAGCCGCTCGCCGACGGCGCGGTACGCATCGGCCTGGGCGCGGCGATGGACTTTCTGACCCGCAAGGACTACACGGACAACTGGCTGTCGGAGACGAAGGAGCAGTTCTGCGGGCTGAGCTTCGCCGACTGGACGGTCCTGCTGGCCGAGGTGGGCTTCGAGATCGGCCCCGTGTCGGCGCCGGTCCGCAACGACTGGGTGATCGACAACCGGATCGCACCCGTCGCGTCCCTCACCGACCTCGACGGCCGGCCGCTGGACTGGCCGACCACCCACGTCCTCACCGTCGCCCACCGCCCGCGCAACGCCTGACCTGTGGGCGCCCACCGGACCGGCGGGCGCCCACGGGATGCGGCTCAGTGGCTCAGCGCGATACGTACCGCCAGGACGATCAGGATCAGCCCGGTCAGCCGTTCGATCACCAGCAGCACCGACGGCCGGGTCAGCCAGGGCTGCAACCGGTCGATGAGCAGGATGTAACAGGCCCACCAGAGTACGGCCAGGCCGATGAACGTGGCGGCCAGCACCGCCGTGCGGGCCGCCGCACCGTCGCCCGCCTTGACGAACTGCGGCACGAACGAGACGTAGAAGACGACCACCTTGACGTTCAGCAGCTGGCTGGTGACGCCCATGACGAACGAGCGGCGGGCCACGTGCGGCTCGTCGGCGGCCGCCGCCTCCCGGACCGGCGCGGCGGCCGGACCGGTGTCCGCCTCCGGCCCGGGGCCGCCCGCGCCGACCGGTACCGGCTGCGCGGCGGGTGCCGCCCGTCGCGGCCGGGTGGCCCAGAGGATGGTGCCGCCCAGGTAGAGCAGGTACAGCGCACCGGCGACGCGCAGCACCGTATAGAGCGTCGGTGAGGACACCAGCAGGGCGGACAGGCCGGCCGTGGCGAGCGAGGCGTGCACCAGGGCGGCGGCGAACAGCCCGGCCAGCACCACGAATCCGGCCCGCCGCCCGTACCGCACGGTCTGCCGGGTGACCAGGGCGAAGTCGACGCCCGGCACGATGATGATGAGCAGACTCGCCGCGACGAAGCTGACGATCTGGATGTCAGACACGCTGCTCCTCCCGCGCCTCGACGTGGGCCGGGGCGGCCTCCTCGATGACCGAGACGCCGCTGTCGCGGCGTGGCCCGTGCCGGCGCCACTGCTCGCGCAGCCGGATCCGGCCGTCCGGCAGCCGCTCGGGCCGCGACTCGCACTCGCCGACCACGATGCTGCCGTCGGTGAGCACCTCCACGTACGCGAAACGCACCACGCCCTGCGCGTCGCAGGTGCCGGCGAGCCGGCCGTGCCGGACCGGGCCGCCGGAGATCTCCGCCCAGACCAGGTCGCCGCGCTGGTGGTAGTGCCCCCGCAGCGGGTCGGCGTCACCGGCGTGGTCGACGGAGACGAAGATCCGGTCGTCGTAGTCGAATGACGTCATCGCGCTCACGCCCATCGGGTGCTCAGGTAGTCGTCGCGGAACCGGCAGACCGTGCGGCCGGCGATCGAGTTGAGGATCATCGCGCTGCGGATCGGCAGGATGCTCAGGTTGGAGTCGACGAGCCCCTGGACGTACCGCCCCCGGTTCAGCACGAAGATCTTGTGGTCGTCGGCGTGCTTCCAGCGGATCGAGTAGTCCGACTCGATGACCGGCTCACCGCGCTCGTCCAGGTCGATCAGCGCGGTCAGCTCCGGATCGAAGGGCAGCGGCGCCTGCCGGCGTCCCGCCGCGACGATCACGTTCACCGCCCGGTGCCGTTCCTCGCCGCTGCCGGCGGTCAGGCACTCCAGCTCGACCTCCCCGCCGAGCTGCCGGGCGCCGGTCACGGTACGGCTCGGCATGATCGTGACCGGGAACCGGCCGGTACGCAGCCGCTCCTCGTAGTTGTGCTGGTAGATGCCGCGCAAGGTGCCCGGGGAGATCCCGTCGCTGGTCAGGATCTGACCGGAGACGAGGCGTTCCCGCACGTCCCGGGAGAGGGTGAGGAACGCCTCCTGGTAGGCGGGCCGGTACAGGTCGTTCGCCGACGGGGAGTCCTCCAGCGGGGCGAACCACGACCGCCGCCCGATCCATGTGATGTCGCGGCATCCGCGGGCGAGCAGCGCAGCGACGCACTCCGCACTGGTCTGGCCGCTGCCGATCACGATCCACGGCAGGTCCGGCTCGTCCGGCACCGTCGCGAGGCGCTGGTGCAGGTCGTCGGCGACGAACAGGTGGCGCGGGTCGAGCGCGTCCAGGAACTCCGGTACGAAGGCGACGGTCCCGCTGCCGAGCACCAGGTGCCGGGAGCGGGCGACCTCCGCACCGCCGCTGCGGCTGACCAGCGCGCCGTCGAACTCGACCCGGTCGACGCGGGTGCCGTACGTGATGCGCGGCAGCTGACCCGCCGCCCACACCAGGTACTGCTGGTACTCGATCCGGGGGATGGTGTCGAACCCGGCGCCGAGCAGGGCGTACACCCGCCCGGTGGTGACCAGGTAGTTGAGGAACGACAGCGGGTGGGTCGGGTCGTAGAGCGAGACCAGGTCCTTGACCCAGCCGGTCTGCATGCGGACGCCGCTGTGCAGCATCCCGTCGTGCCAGCCCGGCCGGTCGCGGGCCTCGAACAGCGCGATGTCGTGCGGCGCGAGGGTGTCGTACATCGCCGCGAGGCTCAGGTTCGCCGGCCCGGCGCCGATTCCCACTGTGTGAAAGGTCTGCGTCATGAGTCTGCCTCTGTCTGGCCGTGGGGGACAGGGATCGCGGTTCGGGTGTTCAGCAGGGCGGTGGCGGCGAGCCGGCTGGCGGCCAGGACCGTCTTGGCGGCGCCGCCGCTGCCGCCGGTGAAGGTGTGCACGGCACCGGTCACGTGGCGCAGCGCTAGGCCGGCGGGTTCGCTGTAGCAGTCGGCGGCGCTCACCGGCGACCCGGCCGGCCGCGGGTCGAGCCCGGGCAGCCGCCGCGCCGCCACGGTCGGGACCCTTGCCGCCAGTGCGGCGTCCGGTTCCGGGGCCGGCGGGTCGACGTCCCACCTGTCGCTGGGCAGCCCGAGCAGGACGCGCCCCGGACCGGCCGGCCGGCCGTAGAGGCCGCTCGACTCGTCCACGAAGCACGGCAGGTCGTCGCGCCTGGTGGCGTAGCGGGCGTACTGGATGTGCTTGGTCCGCAGCGTGGCCGGCATCCCGGCGGCGCGCAGCAGGCGCGGGGTCCAGGCCCCGGCGGCCACGACGACGAGGTCGCCGGTGAGCCGGCGGCCGTCGACCAGCTCGACCACCCCGTCGCCGAGGCGGGCCACCGGTGTCGGCTCGGTCCGGCCCAGGCCACGCAGGACGGTCCGGCGCAGCCGATCCGGCTCCAGGTAGCCGGCCCGGTCCTCCCAGATCCCCACCGTGCCGTCCGGGAGCCCGGCGAAACCGAACCGGCGGGCGACCTCGTCCCCGGTCAGCGTCTCGGCGCCGTCCACGCCGGCCGCCGACGCGGCGTCGAGGAGGTAGAGCGAGCCGGTCCGCCGCCACCCGGCGGCGGTCGCGAGGGACGAGTCGGCCAGCAGTTCGGCGAGGCTCGCGGCGGCGAGGGCCCGGGCGGCCGGGTCGGGCTCGAAGGCCCGCACCAGCCCGCCGGAGGCGGCCGTCGCGTCGGCGGGCCGCCCGTGCGGAGCGCCGTCGTGCGGACCGATCAGGAGCGCGTCGGCGCCCGCGTCCCGCAGCCGCCGGGCGAGCAGGACGCCGCTGATGCCCGCGCCGACGACGAGCACGCGCGGCTCACCCATCAAAGCCCGCCGGTTCCGCGCCGCCGACGACGCCGAGCAGCCGGGCCGCCCGCTGCGGCGCACCGGGGTACGCGGCCAGCGCCGCCCGCACCGCGGTGGCCGGGTCGAAGTGCTCCGGCCGCAGCGCCTGCTCGCCGCGCGTCAGTTCGGTGTCGGCCAGGACGCCGTCCAGGCCGGGGACGGTGCCGGCCAGTGTCGCGGCGTACCGGGCGGCGAACGCCTCGTACGCCTCCGGCCGGAAGTCCGACTCGTAGCTGTCCGGCCGGTCCCAGCTCAGGAACGCCCGGACCACCGCCGGGTCCTCGGTGGACAGGAACTCGTGCGCCCAGATCGCGTGCTCGCGGCTGGTGGAGAACTTGGCGCCGGTGAGGCGGTAGAACTCGTTGACCACCAGACCGGTCGGCCGGTCGGGCAGCCCGGCGGCCAGGTGCACCGCCGGGATGAGCAGCGCGTAGTAGAACGCGTTGTCGACCCCGAGGAAGATCCACTGCTCGTCCACGTCCCGCCACGCGTCCAGGTACCCGGCCAGCGTGTCCGCGTCCGGCCGCAGGTGGCGGGCGGGCAGCACCAGGTTGGCCAGGGCCATCTCGGCCCAGACGTCGATGCGCAGGCCGTCGTCCCACTCGATGCCCCAGTCCGTCGGGTACGCCAGCGGCACCTCCGGCAGCCCGCCGTCGAGGTACGACGCGACGAGACGCCGCAGCCGGGGCGGCAGCACCGCGCGGGACCAGAACTCGGCGAGTCGTTCCCGGTGGTCGTCGAGCCGGAGCACCGGGATCGTGTGCGTGACCGGCTCGGGTGCCGCGTCGCAGCAGGTCGACCGCGCGTCGACGAGGTTCGCGGCGGTGCAGAAGCCACCGCACCCCTCGCAGGTGCCGCCGTTCGCGCCCGCGCCGCAGACCGGGCAGCGCCCGGCGACCCGGACGTGGTGCAGGGTCCGACCGCAGGCCGCGCAGGCACGCAGCGACACCGGGGCGACCTCCACCACCTTTGCCTCGACCAGCTCGGTGAGCAGGCCGGCCACCGCCCGGCGGTAGCCCTCGTCGGCCAGCGGGTCGGCCATGACGTCGTACCGGATGCGGGCGGCGCGCAGCGCGGCGTGGATCGACGACCCGTATCGGGCGACGGTGTCCGCGGGGGTCTCGCCCAGCGCCTGCGCCCGGGCGAGCACGTAGTTCTGGTGCGCGTCCAGCCCGCACTGGGTCAGCACCGGCCGGCCGGCGGCGCGCAGCGCGCGGGCCGCGATGTCCCCGGCGACGTACGGACCGCTGAGGTGCCCGAGGTGCAGCGGCCCGTTCGGCGTCGGTGGCGGCGTCACCACCAGCACCACGCCGGAGGCGGCGTCAGTCACGGCCGGCTCCGTCGTCCGCGCGGGGCTGCGCCGCCTCGTCGGGCCGGGGCATCCAGTAGATGCTGAGGATGGTGAGCGGCTGCTCCGGCGAGGGGTTGTGGATGACGTGCCGTTGCTCGGGTTCGAGCAGGATCACCCCGCCGGTCGGCACCTCGACCTTCTCGCCGCCCGCCTCGTAGATGGCCGTGCCGCGGGTCACCACGGCGAACTCGACCTCGGGGTGGATGTCCTCGCTGCTGCTGCCACCGGGCGGGATCACGCACCACATGGCGTCGAACGGCAACGGGCCGAGATCGCGGTACTGGGTCCAGCGGCCGATCCGGATGCCGTACTCGTCGGTGAGTTCGGCGGTGTCGCTGACGTACCTTCGCATGTTCGTCCTCCTGGTCGGCGCGCTGCCCTCCGGGCCCACGCCGGACGGTTCTGAGGTTTGCGGAGAGTGACCGGAAGTGCTGCTTCTGCGACGCTGCACCGATGCCGGGAACGGCCCGTCTCGTCGACCGTCGATTCGACTCCGGTCGATAGCGTCGGACCCACTGTGGACTTAACCTCGCTTGGCCAACAGGAGCTTCACCGGCAGATCACCGGCAATGTCGCTGCTGACTGCCCGCTCAGCGGTCGCGGCGTCGGTGGTCCACGGTCACGAATCCACCAGAACCGGTACGGAGACGACGCTGTGATCGGCTACATGGATACGCTGGGTCATGAAATCGCTACCGCGCGGCGGCTGGCCAACCTCACCCAGGAGGAGCTGGCCGCCCGCACCGGGCTGAGCGTCCGGAGCATCCGCAACCTGGAGTCGTCGCGGGTGACACGTCCGCGGCCCGCGACCGTCCGGCTGCTCCGCGAGGTCCTCGGCCTGCCCACCCACCCGGCGCCGTCGGCCCGGATCCGGCCCATGCAACTGCCGCTGGAGGTTCCCGGCTTCACCGGCCGTTCGACACAACTGCGGCAACTCGACCGGCTGCTCGACGGCGGGCCGAGGCGGATGTCGAACGTGGTGGTGTGCGTCCTGTCCGGCCGGTCCGGGATCGGCAAGACGGCGCTGGCGCTGCGCTGGGCGCACCGGTCGGCCGCCCGGTTCGCCGACGGGGTGCTGCACGTCCAGCTCGGTGGCAGCGACCCGGGCGGCCCGGCGGTGGCGCCGGCGGAGGCACTCGGCGGTCTCATCGAGGCGCTCGACGTACCCGGTGGGGTCCCGTGCGGCCCGGCGGCGCGCACCGGGCTCTACCGCAGCGCGCTGGCCGGGCGCCGGATGCTCATCGTGCTCGACGACGCCCGCGACGCCGACCAGGTGCGGCCGCTGCTCCCCGGCGTACCCGGCTGCATGGTGGTGGTGACCAGCCGGAAACGCCTCACCGGTCTGGTCGTCGGCGAGGCCGCGTGCCCGGTCGTGGTCGACGAGCTGGCCGCCGGCGAGGCGTGGGACCTGCTGGCGGCCCGCCTCGGCGAGCGTCGCCTCACGGCCGAACGCGGGGCGGTACGGGAGATCATCGCGCACTGCGCGGGCGTGCCCCGGGCGCTGGCGGTGGTGGCCGCCCGCGCGGCGGTCCAGCCCCGGCTGCCGCTGGCGGAGGTGGCCCGTCAACTGCGGTAGGGGACCGGCGGATCGGGGCGGTCGCGTGGCGGCGCGGCCGCCCCGGCGGTCAGGCGCGGTCGGCGCGGGTGCCGGCGCGCGCGGCGACGTGTGCCGGCGCCGTCGCCTCCGGCGGCAGCGCCGGGTCGGTGAGCGGCTGTTCCCAGCGCGCGACCAGCGGAAGCTCGCCGGCCCAGAGCCCGAGGGCGGCGTCCGGGCTGTCGCCGTCGTCCGGCGGGCCGCTGCGCGTCTTCACCGACGCCTCGGCCAGCGGCAGCGCCAGCAGCGCGGTGGCCGCCAGTTCCCGCCGGTTCGGCCGGCGGGCGTGGTCCCACTGGCCGGGGGCGACGTGCTCGGTGAGCAGCCGCAGGCCGTGCAGCTTCTCGTCGGCGTCGGTCACCCACCGGGGCCGGCCGTAGATCATCGCGCTGCGGTAGTTGATCCCGTGCTCGAACACCGAGCGCGCCAGGACCAGGCCGTCCACCACTGTGACTGTCACGCAGACCTCGGTGTCGGTGGTGAGGCTCCGGCTGGCCACCGAGCCGTGCAGGTAGAGGTGCCGGTCGTCGAAGCCGTAGACGGTCGGCACCACCATCGGAGCGTCGTCGACGAGCACGCCGAGGTGGCAGACGAAGGCGGCCCGGAGCACGTCGAACAGGGCGGCGCGGTCGCGGCGCCCCTTCTCCTTCATCCGGCGCAGGGTGGTGCGCGGTGTCGCGGACAACCGCTCGTCGGCATCGGTCATGGCTGATCTCCCGTCGGTCCCGCCGTTTCTACCGGGTCGGGCCGCGGTCCTCAAGGACCGTGGGGACGCTCCTATGGCGCGTCAAGTGGCTGGGGTGGGCTTTCGAGGCGTCGGTAGAGGTCTCTTGCGATGTATCGCTTGAGGCAGCGTTTGATCTCTCGGTCGGTTTTGCCTTGGGCGCGGCGGCGGTCGGCGTAGGCGCGGGTGGGTTCGTCGTAGCGCAGTCGGGACAGGGCGACGGTGTGCAGGGCGCGGTTGAGTTGCCGGTCGCCTGAGCGGTTGAGCCGGTAGCGGATGGTTTTGCCGGATGAAGCAGGGATCGGGGCGGCGCCGGCGAGCATGGCGAACGCGGCGTCGTTGCGGCAGCGTCCGGGGTGGGACCAGGCGGTCAGGACGGTGGCGGCGACGATGGGTCCGACGCCAGTGAGGTCGAGCAGGTCGGGGCGCCAGGAGCGCACGATCATGCGGATGGCTGTCTCGTGGCTGGCTGCCTCCGTTTCCAAGGTCCGAATGCGTCGGGCGAGATCACGTAACACTGCCAGCGCGGTGGCGGCCTCGATGTCGCCACCGGCCGTGGTCGGTCGCAGCCGGCCAGCCGTGGTGATCATCGTTCGGGTGCGCTGCCCGCGAAAGCGGGTTCGCACCGCTTCGGGAGCGGTGATGACCATCGCGTGCAGCTGCCGCTGGGCGGCGGTGGCAGCCTCGACGGCCGCCCGGCGGGCGGTCAGCCGCATCTGCAGCGCTGCCCGCTGAGGCCCGGTCTTGGGCTGCGTCAGCCGGGTGCGGGCCAGGGCATCACGGGCGGCGCGTTCGGCGTCGATCGGGTCGGACTTCGCCCCGGCCCGGCGAGTCGGCCGCTTGGGGCGGTCCAGCTCGACAACCAGCTCACCGGCATCGGCCAGATAACGGTGAAGGCCGGCGCCGTAGCCGCCGGTGCCCTCCAGCGCCCAGGCCCGCAACCCTGACTGCTCATCGGCCAGGGCTACCAGCTCGGCGTAGCCGTCCGGGTCGGTGTTCACCCTGACCCGTGCCAGCACGGCACCGGTGCGGGCATCGAGGACCGCGGCGGTGTGGGTGTCTTTGTGCGTGTCGACGCCGATGACGACCTCGACCAGATCTGCCAGCATGGACATGCGTTCTCTCCTCACCGTGGGGGACGCGAGGTCCGGTCCGGCGCGGAGATGGCAGGACTGTGATGAGACACGCCAGCCGCTAACTGGCGGTCAAGCTCCTGATCAGGCCAAACGTCTCCCGCCGGGCCGGCGCTGGCAGCAGCAGACGGACAAGTCCCGCCAAGGGCACAAAGCCAGTCAGACGAAGGGTCACGCCTGCCACTGCCAGCCATCAGCTCATCACTACTGAACCGACCCCGCCATGCTCACAGTCAGCCGAGCAGCGTCCGCAGCGCCTCGGCCAGGCCGGAACCGGCGGTGACCGGGCGGGCGAAGGACAACCGGGTGTCGGCGTGACCGTCCGGCCGCTCCGTGCGCAGCACGATGCCCTCGGCGTCGAGCGCGACCGGGACGATCCGCGTCGCACCGGCGGCGTCGACGAGCGCGCCGAGCCGGTCGAGGACGTCGCGGTGGCACCGCGTCAGGTGCGCGAGGTGGGCCGCCTCGTCGACGGCGATCGGATCCGGGCGGGCGGCACGGTACGCGCCGAGGTCCACCGCGACGGGATCGGCGGCCCGGTCGAGGACGACCTCGTCCGGCGCGATCGCCCACAGCGCCACCGGGGGCAGGTCGAGCAGCGACATCACGGTGGTCGGATCGCAGGAGTCGAGGGCGGCCGGGTCGAACCGGCGGGCGGTGCCGAGGATCCGCAGCCGGGCGCGCACCCGGGAGCGCACGGCGACCGGGGCGAGGTGGGTCACGTCGAGGCGTACCGCGCCGGTGTGGCCGCGCGCGGCGACGAGCAGGCCGCCGGTGCGGCTCATCGCGTCGACAGCGAGGACGACCGTGCCGTCGGGGAGGACGGCGTGGGCGGAGAGGAGGTCGGCGGTGGTGTCGCCGATCGTGAGCCGCAGCGAGGAGGCGGCGGTCAGCACGCACCGGGCGGTGACGGCGTCGCGGGGCGTGGAGGTGGCCGTACTGCCCGCCGACGGCCCTGCGGCGACCGGGACGAGACCGGCCGCCGGGGCCGGGCGCCCCGCGGGGTGCAACGCCATGTCTGTCTCCTCGGCCGGGAAGGGGTGAAGTCGGCCCAGGTCAGACGGTAGTAGGTAAGGCTTACCTGTGCAACGGCGGTGGGGTGCCGAAGACGCGGTACGGGTCACGACGGTGAGCGTCGTGACCCGTACGGGGCGTGCTGTCCGATTTGTCAGGCGGGCTGGTAGGTGAGGCAGTCGCTGACCGTGGCGCCCGGACCGACCGTGATCGACTCGGCGGTGCAGGCGAGGTTGGTGTTGTAGACGCACTCGGCCCGCGCGCACGCGCCAACCGCGCCGGTGACCTCCTTCATCCCGCCGCTGAGCGACGACTCGACGAACGTCGCGCAGGAGGCCGCGTCGGCGGTCGCCGCCACGGTGATCGCGGGAGCGTGACAGCCGCTGTCGTTGAAGCTGCACGCGGTGGCGGCGCATTCACGGACCGGCGGAGACTGCAACAGGGTCTTCATGGTGCCTCCAAGTCATGCGGGCCGGCGGACGGAAAGGCCGGCCTCGTGGTGCTCGAATGCCATCTCGTATTTGCCGTGCGGCCCGGTGCTCAAACCCGTCGGCCGCCAGTGAGGATCATGCTCACCTTAACAACAGAATGCGCGGTAGGCAGCCGTACGGAGCCGTTTACACGCCGAATTCCGTAGGGCGAAGATAAGGCTAACCTTTGTTAGGTGAGTCTTTCTTGACTCGCCGCCACGGCGAGTGCCGGCGCGCGTCAGCCACCCGTCCGACCCGGATTGAACTGCGCGGACGCCGCTGTCGCTCCGCTCGCGGTCGGTGCGCCGGTGACGGAGTGAGCGAGCGCGCGACGACGGCGATTCCGCCCACGGCCGGCGCCATTCGGGTCGCCGCCGGAATGAGCCCGGGAAATCAACGCAACGGCCGGGATTCGGGCCGGCCCGGTGGTCGGAATGCGAATCCGGTGGCCGGAGGCGCAGGCTCCGCATTCGCGATGTCCTCCGGGCGGGGGTCCCCCGTCGGCGTGGTCGTGGCACCCTGGGCGGACGGCAGGCCCGGCGGACGCGGGGCGGGACGACGGGTGGAGGCGGCGTGATCGAGGGGTGGCACGGCTGGTTCGGCACGATCAACGGGGTCGTGCTGCTCACGGTGGCCGCGTTGCCGGCGGCCGCGCTCGTGGTGTGGGTCCTGGCCCGGCGGCGCGGCGGCACGCGGCCGGCGTGGCGGCGGTCGCTGGCCGAGGTGGGCATCGTCTACGGGACCGTGCCGTGGGTCTGGATGATCATGTTGCCGGGGGACGGCGCCGGTGTGGTTCCCGGCCGGGTGAGCCTGGTGCCGCTGCGGGACCTGCTGACCGTCCTCGCGAGCGGGCCGCTGACGGTGACCGTCCAGATCGTCGGCAACCTGCTGGTGTTCGCGGCGCTCGGGTTCCTCGGCCCGACGCGGTTCGCGGCGCTGGCGTCGATACCGCGGATCCTGGCGCTCGCGGCCGGCTGCTCGGTCCTGGTCGAGGTGGCGCAGTACGTCCTGCGGCTGGACCGGGTGTCCTCGGTGGACGACGTCCTGCTCAACACCGCCGGCGCCGGACTGGCCGCGCTTGCGTCGCGCCGCTGGTGGCGCGAGCCTGCCGGGGTGCAACCGGCCGCGACCGGTCCCGGGGCCGGCCCGCTGAGCGGGGCGCGGTCCGGGTAGCCGGGACGCACGATGGGCCGGACCTGCCGGCCCGGCCCATCGCGTGCGTCAGGTCGACGCGATCAGTATCCGCTCAGGAGATCTTCTTCGCCAGAGCGGTGGTGGCGCCGCCGTGCTCGTACGAGACGAGCAGCGAGGTGCCGGCCGGGAGCGACCCGCTCAGCGGCAGGACGAGCGTGCCGTCCTTCCGCAGGCCGGCCTGGGTCTGCGCCACGACCTGGTTGCCGTCCCAGAGGAAGGCCCGGGCGGTGCCGGCCTTCTTCACCTGGAGCTGGACGGACACCTTGCTCGCGTTGCGGGTGACCTTCTTGATCTTCACGGTGTTGTCCGCCAGCTTGGCGTAACCACCCGGTGCGACCCCGTCCGACACGGACTGCAGCAGGGTCTGCGGCGAGTCCACGCTCAGCGCCGCGGTGTCGGGCATGATCGGAGCCTTCGGCGCCGACGGCTTCGCCGGCAGGTCCGGCAGCAGCGCGTTGCCCCAGCGCCACGGGTCGGCCCGTACGCCGCTCCAGGTCGACCAGCCGACCCGGGTCTGCGAGCTGAGGTCCTGCGTGTCCGAGTCGTTGACCAGGATGTTCAGGCCCATCCGGCTCGGGTCGATGGTGTCCGGCAGCACGCTGAACGGAATCTTGACCTCGATCCGGTACCCGGTGTACGGGTTGCTGGTCACCACGGAGGCGATCTCCACACCCGGCGCGGTCTCCGGGCCGCCCTGGTGGTTGTCCCGCTCCCGGGCGAAGCACGGCGGGTTCCCGTTGGCCGGGTCGTTCGTGGCCGGGAAGAGCGCCATGTTGAACACCGTGGACGTGTTCGCCGAGTTGCCGCGCGGGTCGATGCCGAACTCGATGTTGTCGTTACGCCGCGGACGCTTGCAGTCCTCCGGCGGCAGGACGGTGCCGAGCACGTCATCGGTGATGTTGAAGATGGCGTACAGGGCGTCGTCGGTGTGGGTGAGCTGGGCGGTGCCGGAGATGTCCGACGCCGGGGCGGCGGTGCCCTCCCAGCGGGTGGAGATGTCGATGACCTCGCCGGTGTACTCGTGGTCGTGACCGTGACCGTCCACCGTCGGCGCGGTGGCGGCCTTCGGGATCGTGGTGGTCGGCACCAGGTTGAACGCGCCCGGCTCGTTCGCGCTGCCACCGGTGTAGCTGGTCTCGATCTGCACCCGGTAGGCGCCGTTGTCCGGGGCCCGGTTGGCCGTCGGCAGCGACGTGTCGGTGTTGGTGACGGTGAACGTCACCGAGGTGGTGGCGCCCGGCTGGAGCCCGCTGTACGGCACCTGCTGCTCGGCCACCGAGAAGCCGGCGGGGACGTTCAGCTTGACCGCGCCGGACTCGACCCGGGTGCCGTGGTTGGTCAGGTTGACCTTGACACTGCGGGTGCCGCCACTGGAGATGTTCAGCAGGGACTCGATGAGGGCGTCGAGCTGCTGGGTCTTGTTGCGTACGGTCCAGGCGCGGAAGTCGGCGATCTCCTCCAGCGGCTCCAGGGTGCCGCGCACCGGAGCGGTGCCCTGCACGCGGGCGCTGCTGGTGCCGCTGCCGTCCTTCTTGCTGGTCAGCGTGGCGTCGAGCTTGAAGCGGGTGCCCACCTCGACCTGCGCGGGCGGGGTGACCGTGAAGGTCTTCACGACCTCCTTGCCCGGCGTGAGCGTGCCGACGTTGCCGTTACCGGTCACCGTCCAGCCGGCCGGGACGTCCAGGGTGACCTTGGCGCCCGGGATGGCCTTCTCGGCGTACAGGACGGTGTCCACCTTGATGGGCTGACCGCCGACGGCCTCCCAGGTGCGCGGACGCACGTGGACCTCGGTGCCCAGCGGCAGGCCGCCCGGGGCACGCAGGGTGGCGCCCTGCAGCGCGCCGGTGCCGGCGCCCACGTTCGGGTCCGGGTACGGGGTGCGGGTGTCGATCAGCGTCAGCCGGTTGCAGCCGATGGCGTCCGGGTTGGTCGTCGGGAAGGAGCTGTTGCCCCAGCCCTGCGACACGTACTCCCGGCGGGCCCAGGTCTGGACCGTGTTCCACCGGTTGCCGTCGTGGCGCGCCGACTCGTAGCCCTGCCAGGTGCCGAAGATGACGTTGCTGGCCTCGGCCGGCGTGAACGTGGTCTCGCAGGCGGGGCCGTTGGTGCCGGTGGTGCCGCTGCCACCGGTCTGGAAGATGCGGGAGACCCGCCAGGGCTCGAGCCCTTCCTTCTTGATCTGCTCCGGGAACGCCTTCGGGTCGGCCGCCGCGTAGAAGGCCTCCACGGCCAGCATGGCCGCCTTCTGGTGGTTGCCGTGGTTGCCCTGGGTTGCCGAGGGGTTCATCGTGAGGATGACCTCGGGCTTGGTGGTCCGCAGGACCCGCACGATCCGGGACAGCGTCTCCTGGTGGCCCCAGACCTCCTCGGTCAGGGGAGCGCTGGCGGTGTACCAGAAGTCCAGCGCGTCCAGGTTGTAGATGTGCTCGATGCCGGCCCAGCCGACGGCCTTGCGCTCCTCGGCCTCCCGCAGGATGCCGAGTTCCGGGCCCTCCTCGAGACCGGTGGCGTTGCCACCGCCCTCGCCGCGGGTGGTGGTGATGACGCCGGCCTTCATGCCGTGATACTCGTTCCAGTATCCGAGCATGCCGAGCTGGCCGGCCTCGTCGTCCGGGTGGGCGCCGATGAACATGATGTCCAGGTCGACCGGCTTGTCGGACTTCTTGGCCTGGGGCTTCGGTGCTGCTTGCTGGGGGTTGGCCTGGGCCGGAGTGGCCAGGCCCAACGACAGCAGACCGCACATGGCGATCGCTGCGCTGGTGCGCCATCTCATGGGCATACCTCTTCGTCTCGAAGCGAGAGTGCTGCGGCTGGGGACGGTCGGCCCGGCACGGGCCGGCTGACACGTGGCTCGTGCCGGGCCGTGATGCAGACAGCTGTCCACTGAGGACCGTCAGGTCCTCGGGGGTCGTGGTGCTCGACAACGGGATGGTGGTGCTCGCGCACCGTCACGGGGGTGAGCGGTTCGCACGGTGGTGACGTCGGTCCACCGGAAGGCCTTCGGGCCGTAACCTAGGGATCTTGCGGAGGCGTCGTCAATAGGCTCGGACGACTTTCTTCCTTATCCGAATAAACAATCGCCCCTGCTCAGCGCGATCACCGGGAGGTCGACAGTGACCTGTGGACAGTCTATGTCCCGGTTTGGGACCCCGATGTGAACCACAGGGCTCGTTTTTGCCTGCCATGTCGGGCTGGCCCCGGCCCGCCCCGCTTGTCGGCCGCGGAACTTTCCCTGGTCGGCGGACCGAGATCATCTCGTTACTTGACGGCAGAATTTTTTCTCACTAGGAAGAAAGTGTGTCTGACAAAGCCCCGACCAGCCCGGTCAGCCGTGAGCGGTCCCGTGAGATCAAGCGTCTCTCGGTGATCTTGGCCGCCCGGCAGGCCCGGCGGCTGTCCCGCGTGGACCTGGCCGAGATGACCGGCCTCTCGGCGGCCACGGTGACCGCGCTCGTGCGGGAACTCGTCGCCGAGGGCTACCTCATCGAACGTGGCCCCGGTGCGCCCACCACCGGCCGGCCCCGGGAGATGCTCGAGTTCAACCCCCGCGCCGAGCTCGTCGCGGCGGTGTCGCTGGAGCCGCCCCGGATCAGCTGCGAGATCGCCGACAGCGAGGGCGCGGTCATCGCGCACCGCGTCGCGCGGCTCGGCGCGAACGTGGTGGACACCGTCTGCGAGTTCGTCCTCGACCTGGTCGGCGACAACCTGCCCTCGCTGCGCGGCGTCGCGATCGCGGTGCCCGGCGTGTCCAGCAACGGCGCGGTACGCCTCGCGCCGTCGGTCGGACTGGTCGAGGCGTGGCCGATCGGCGAATCCGTGCAGCGGCGGCTCGGCGTACCGGTGGTCGTCGACAACGACGTCAACCTCATGGCTGCCGGCGAGTGCGTCGCCGGCGCCGGCGCGGACGTGGCGAACCTGCTGCTCATCCACGTGGCCGACGGCATCGGCGCGGGTCTCGTGCTCGACGGCAAGGTCCGCCGCGGTGCCAGCGGCGCCGCGGGCGAGGTCGGCTTCCTGCCGCTGGGCGGCACCGCCGAGCGCCGCTACAGCGGCGTCGGCGAGTTCGAGGCCCGGTGGTCGGTCAACGCCGTCGCGGAGCGGGTCGTCGCGCTCAACCCGGGCCGCCGGCCCGAGTCGCCGGTACGGGAGCTGAGCCGGCTCGCCGCGACGTCGGAGCCCGCCCGCGCCTACCTCGACGAGGTCCTCGGCGCCTGGGCCGGGCTCATCCTCTCCTGCGCCTGCGTGGTCGACCCGGGGCTGGTGCTGCTCAGCGGCGCCGCCGCGGAACTCGACGACGCGGCCCTCGACCAGCTCCAGAATCTCGTCTCCGCGCGGACCCCGGCACCCACCGAGGTGCGCCGGGCCACCCTTGGCGACCAGGCCGTGCTGCACGGAGCGATCAGCTACGCGCTCTCGGCCGCGGTGCCCCGACCCTCGCTTCCCTGACCGAAACCGCCCCCGACGCCCCCGACCCCGACACCCCACCCGCACCCACCACCCACCTCACCGACGCCGTCGCGGCGACCGCGTCCGTACCCACGGACGGCCGGTCGCGGCGCGATGCGTCGCGCCCCGGTCCGGGCGCGACGCGCTGATCTTTCTTTCCGCTTCCGATAGTTCCCCCGCACAGTGGAGGTACCAATGAAACGTCGTTTGGCCCTGGCCGTCGCGTTCAGCGCGCTGCTGGCCGTCAGCGCATGCGGCAGCAGCGACGACGACAAGGACGCCGGCTCCTCCGGCTCCGCGTCGGCCGAGAAGGTCGTCATCTACAGCGCCCGTGACAAGTCGGTCACCGACTACGTCGTCGAGCAGTTCACAACCAAGAACCCCGAGTACAAGGGCAAGGTCGAGGTGCTCAACATGGGCGCCCAGGAGGTGCTCGAGCGGGTCCGCGCCGAGAAGGCCAACCCGCAGGCGTCGGTCTGGTGGGGCGGCACCCAGCAGGGCCTCGCGGCCGGCGCGTCCGAGGGCCTGCTGGAGTCCTGGCAGCCGTCGTTCGCCTCGAAGATCGACGCGCGGTACAAGGACGCCGAGGGCCGCTGGTTCGGCGAGATCCTGCTGCCCGAGGTCATCATGTACAACAACAAGGCGCTGACCCCGGAGACCGCGCCGAAGGACTGGGACGACCTGGTCGACCCGAAGTGGAAAGACAAGATCATCATCCGGGACGTGGCCGCCTCCGGCACCATGCGCTCGATCTACGCCTCGATGATCCAGCGCTACACCCCGGACGGGTCGAACCCGCAGCCCGGCTACGACTGGCTGCGCAAGCTCGACGCCAACACCGTCGAGTACGCCGCCAACCCCAGCGACCTGTACCTGAAGATGTCGCGTGAGCAGGGCGTGGTCAGCGCCTGGAACCTCCAGGACATCCTGCTGCAGGCCAACGAGAAGATGCCGTTCGGCTACGTGATGCCGGCCTCGGGCGCCCCGGTGCTCGTCGACGGCGTGGCCGCGGTCAAGGGCGGCAACAGCGAGGGCGCGAAGAAGTTCCTCGAGTTCCTGTTCGACGACTCGCTGCGGGCCAGCCTCGCAAAGGACTACTTCCAGATCCCCGCTGTCGACATCGCCGAGAAGCCCGAGTGGCTGACCAAGCTCGACCTCAAGCCGATGAACGTCGACTGGGACGTGATCGGCAAGAACGAGACCGCCTGGATCACCCACTGGAACGCCCAGATCAAGGGCAAGGGCTAAGACGCTCGGAACCGGGTCGTGCTCCGGCACGGCCCGGCTTCGTCCTGGAAGGACCCACGAAATGATCGATGTCCGACTGACGGCGGTCAGTAAGCGCTTCGCCAAGTCGAGCGACTCCGCGGCGGTCGATGACGTCACCGTCACCATCGGCGCCGGCGAGTTCTTCACGCTGCTCGGACCGAGCGGTTGTGGCAAGACGACGACGCTGCGCATGGTGGCCGGCTTCTACTTCCCGACCTCCGGTCACATCCACTTCGGCGACGACGACGTCACGCACTGGACGCCCAACAAGCGGGACACCGGCATGGTGTTCCAGAACTACGCGCTGTTCCCGCACATGACAGTGGCGCAGAACGTCGCGTACGGGCTCAAGGTCCGCCGGGTCTCCCGCGCCGACCAGGCCCGCCGGGTGGAGGAGGCGCTCGCCCAGGTGCACCTCGCCGGGTACGGCGACCGGCGCATCGACGCGCTCTCCGGCGGCCAGCAGCAGCGCGTCGCGCTGGCGCGGGCCCTGGTGATCCGTCCCCGCACCATGCTGCTCGACGAGCCGCTGTCCAACCTCGACGCGAAGCTGCGCGAGGAGACCCGCGCCGAGATCCGGCGCATCCAGCGGGAGAGCGGCACCACCTCGATCTACGTCACGCACGACCAGGCCGAGGCGATGGCGATGTCGGACCGGATCGCGGTCATGGAGTCCGGCCGGGTCCAGCAGGTCGGCACCCCGCACGAGGTCTACTACCAGCCCGCGAACGCGTTCGTGGCCCGGTTCATCGGACGCAGCAACGTGCTGAGCCTGCCGGTGACCGGCGCGACGGAGCAGCGCGTCCAGGTACGCCTGCCCGGCGGCGCCACGATCGAGGTGGGTGCCCCCACCGGACACGGCCTCACCGAGGGCGACACCGCACTGGTCTCGGCCCGCCCCGAGCACATCGCGCTCGGCGGCGACGACGACACGGCGGCCATGCGCGGCCGGGTCAGCCACGTCGAGTTCACCGGCATGGCCACCCACGTCACCGTCGACGTCGACGGCGACGAGGTGATGGCCGCCCTGGTCGACGCGCCCGCCGGGATGGCGCTCGGCGACGTCGTGGGCCTGCGGCTCGTACCGGAGCGGCTCTGGGTGGTCAAGCCGTGACCGCGGCGACCCCGACCGCCCCCGGCTGGGCGGCGGCCCTCGGCCGGCGCCTGGCCGGCGGGGCGAACTCCCGATGGTTCCCCTACCTGCTGGTGCTGCCGCTGGTCCTGGTGCTGTGGGGCTTCGTCGTGCAGCCGATGTTCGCCACCTTCCGGGAGAGCGTCAGCGCCAACGGCACCGACAACTACCTCCAGTTCCTCTCCTCCTCCGGGGTGGCCCGCGAGTCGCTGTTCACCTCGCTGTTCATCTCCGCGGCGAGCGTGCTGCTCTGCGGCATCGTCGGCGTGGCGATGGCGTTCCTGCTCAAGCGGTTCCACTTCCGCGGCCGGCGGCTCATCGAGGCGTTCATCCTGGTGCCGGCGGCCCTGCCGCCGCTGATCGGCGCCGTGTCGTTCCAGCTGCTCTACAGCAACATCGGCATCGTGCCGCGCGGCCTGCAGGCGCTGCTCGGCACCGACAAGCCGGTCCTGGCCTTCGACGGCATCGCCGGTGTGCTCGTGGTGCACACGTTCACCATGTACCCGTTCTTCTACCTGGCCGCCTCCGCGGCGCTGGCCGGAATGGACCCGTCGGTCGAGGAGGCGGCGTACAACCTCGGCGCGGGCCGGGTACGCGTGTGGCGCACCGTCCTGCTGCCGATGCTCACCCCCGCGTTGATCTCGGCGTCGCTGCTGGTCTTCATGACGTCGCTGGCGTCCTACACCGCGCCACTGCTGTTCAACGTCAGCCAGACCATGACGATGCAGATCTACATCAACCGCACCAACGGCGACCTGCCGATGGCCTCGGCGTACGCCTCGGTGCTCGGCATCGTCTCGATCATCTTCCTGCTGGCCATGCGCTGGTACGAGGGGCGGCGCAACTACCAGTCGCAGTCCAAGGGCGTCTCGGCGGTGCGGCGGGAGATCACCAACCCGATCGGCCGCTGGCTCGCCCCGCTCGCCTCGGTGCTGGCCACGCTGGTCCTGCTCGCCCCGGTCGGCGCGATCGCGCTGGTCGCGTTCTCCGCGGACCGGTCCTGGACCACCGAGGTGCTGCCGCCGACGTACACGTTCGAGAACTTCGTGACCATCTTCACCGACCCCAAGGCGTTCCAGCCGATCCTCAACTCGGTGCAGATGAGCCTGCTCGCGGTCGTCGGCTGCGTGGTGATCGGTGTGCTCATCGCGTACGCGGTGCGGCGGCTGACGTTCGTCGGACGCGGCCTGCTCGACGTGGCCGTGATGATCGCCTGGGCGCTGCCCGGCACGGTCGTGGCGATCAACCTGATCTCGGCGTTCAGCACCGGCAACGCGTTCAGCTTCGGGCAGGTCCTGGTCGGCACGTTCTGGATCCTGCCGCTGGCCTACTTCGTGCGGTTCCTGCCGATCGTGTTCCGGTCCAGCTCGGCGACGCTGGCGCTGATCGACCCGTCGCTGGAGGACGCCGCGCGCAACCTCGGCGCGTCCTGGCTGCGCGCGTTCTACACGATCACCGTGCGGCTGATGCTGCCCGGTGTGCTCGCCGGCGCGCTGCTGGCGTTCGTGCACGGCGTCGGCGAGTTCGTCGCCTCGGTGCTCATCTACACCTCGTCGACGGTGCCGATCTCGGTGGCCATCAACAACCGCATGTACAGCTTCGAGCTGGGCACCGCGGCCGCCTACGGCATGCTCCAGGTGCTGCTCATCTTCGTGGTGATGTGGTTCTCCGGACGGCTGGAGAGCAGCCGGACCGCGACCCGGAGGGCCGAGCAGTGGACGAACTGATCGAGCGGTGGCGGACCGGGGGAGGGCTGCTCCCGGTCACCCGGGTGCCCGGGCACGCGTTCGCGGCCGTGACCGAGGCGGCCGACCTGGCGGTGCTGCCGGTCGGGGCGGTCGAGTGGCACGGTCCGCACCTGCCGATCGGCACGGACCTGATCCTGGCCGAGGGCTTCGCCGGGGAACTGGCCACCGGGTCCGCCCGGGCCGTGCTCTACCCGGCCGCGCCGTACGCCGCCTGCCCGGGCCAGACCCGGCCGTGGCCGGGCACCGTGGCGCTGCGGCCGGAGATCGCCGTCGGCTACCTCGCCGACGTGCTCGGCGGCATCGTCGAGGCGGGCTTCCCCCGGGTGCTCGTGGTCAACGGGCACGACGCCAACATGTCCACCGTCCGTGCGGCGATGGAGTGGGTGTCCGGCCGGCAGCGGGCCAGCATGATGCTGGTCAACTGGTTCCAGCTCCTCGGCCCGGACGAGACCGCCGACATGTTCGGCGAGCTGCCGGCCCGGGGGCACGGCGGCGCGTACGAGAGTTCCGCGGTGCTCGGCTTCGACCCGGCCGCGGTGCGCCTGGACGCGGCGCCGGACCTGCCGCCGAAGCCGAAACTTCCCACCCCGTACCCGTACGTGCTCGTCGAGTCCCGGCCCGACCCCTGGCAGGGCTGGTCGGGCCACATCTCGCTGGCCGGCGAGGAGGCCGGCGACCGGATCCGCGTCACCGCCGGCGCACGCCTGCGTGAGCTGGTCGAGGCGTGGCTCGCCGCGCCGCTGCCCGGGCCACCCGGCGCCGACGGCGAGGACCAGACGACCGGATGAACCACGTGCGGCACGCCGCACGACAACGCACCACCTCGGGAGGCCACCATGAGCTCGTCACTGACCGTCTACCAACAGCACCATCTCCGCGTCGTGTTCGACCACCACGTCGCAAACCTCTACCCGGCGATGGTCACGGCCAGCAAGGCCCACGTCGTCATGCTCGCCGAGCAGGGACTGATCTCCGACGAGGCCGCCGCGACGATGCTGCGCGGCCTGGTCGCCCTCACCGGTGACCGGCCCGAGGAACTGGAGTACGACGGCAGCGTCGAGGACGTCTACTACACGCTGGAGAAGCGGCTCGCCGCCGCGGCCGGCATCGAGGTGTCGCAGCTGAGCGTGCAACTCGCGCGCAGCCGCAACGACCTCGACGCCGGCGTCTTCCGGATGGTGCTGCGCGACCAGCTGCTCCAGGTGCTCGACGCCCTGCTGGCCACCGGCCGTACCGTGCTGGACCGCGCGGACCGGCACGCCGACGTGGTGATCATCGGGTACACGCACCGCCGCCCGGCCCAGCCGACAAGCATCGGGCACGTCTTCGCCGGCTACGCCGAGGCGCTCGCCGGCGAGGCGGCCGCGTACGCCGACCTGCTGGACGAGATGAACCGCTCGCCGCTGGGCTCGTGCGCCTTCGCGGGCACCGACCTGGACATCTCGCCCCGCCGGCTGGCCGACCTGCTCGGCTTCGACCAGCTCATCGTCAACTCGTACGAGGCGGTGGCCGGCGCCGACCACCTGGTCCGGGTCGCCACGCTCAACGCGCAGGCGCTCGCCACCGGCGCCCGGCTCGCCCGCACGCTGATGGACTGGCTGAGCTGGGGCTGGGTGGTCACGCCCGGCGAGTTCACCCAGGGCAGCAGCATCATGCCGCAGAAGCGCAACCCGGTGGTGCTGGAACACCTCGTCTCGATGGCCGGCGCCGCCGCGGCCGACGCCGCGAGTGTGCTCAACAACGTCGGCGCCGCCTGGTGGGAGGACTCGAACAACGCCACCACCGACGTGCAGGCCCGGCTCTGGGACGGCGACGACCGGGCGTACCGGTTCTTCTCCCTGCTCGGCGGCCTGATCGCGAAGCTGGACCCGCAGCGCCCGCCGTCCGGCGAGGAGATCGTCGCCTCCGGCGCGACCACCACCGCCGCGGCCGACGCGCTGGCCCGCCACGGCGTGCCGTTCCGGGGCGCCCACTCGCTGCTCGGCCGGCTGGTCCGCGGCGGCGCACCCGCCGGCTGGACCGAGGAGTCGGTCCGGTCCACCGCCGCCGACCTCGGTCTGGCGCTCGACGACGCCGCGGTACGGGACCTGCTGGCCGCCGCGGTCCGCCCCGAACTCGTGCTGCGCCGCGCCCAAGCCGACGGCCCCGGCGAGGCGGCCGTCCGGGACCAGGTCGGACGACTGTCTACAATGCTCGACGCGGTGCAGGAGCGGGCGCAGACGTTGCGCGAGCGGCTGACCCGTGCCGACGCGGCTCTCGCCGAGGCGGTCGCGGCGAGGGTAGGCCCGTGACAGGGCGGCAGACGCAGCTGGCCGTGGTCGCGGACGTCGTGTCGCGGCGACCACGTGATCTGGACCGACGGCCCGAAGGGCGATCTGACATCACCATGGAACGACCGGCAATTCCGCGCCTGCTCGGCATCGACTTCGGCGGCACCAAGATGGCCATCGGCGTGGGCGACACCGACGGCCGGCTGCTCGTCTCCGAGCGGCTGCCCACCAATGCCGAGCAGGGCGCGCAGCAGGCCCTCACCCGGGCGCTGGACCGGGCGCGCGAACTCGCCGAGCAGACCGGCGGCACGCTGGTCGCGGCCGGCGTCGCCTCGCCCGGCGTCGTCCACGACGACGGCATCGAACTGGCGCCGAACGTGCCCGGCTGGGAGCAGCTGCGGCTGGCCGACGCGGTCCGCGCCCACCTGAACCTGGCGCACGTGCGGGTCACGAACGACCTGAAGGCCGCCGCCTATGCCGAGCTGCGGCTCGGTGCGCTGCGCGACGCCGATCCGGGGCTCGTCGTCGGGCTGGGGACCGGGGTGGCCGCGGCGGTCACCGTCAACGGCGAGGTGCTTCCGGGCCGCCACGGCGCGTCCGGCGAGATCGCCTACGGACTGACCGATCTCAGCTGGCCGCCGCGCCTGGAACCGATGCTGGAGGCGACGTTCTCCGGCCGGGCCCTGGACGAGCTGGCGCAGCGGCTCGGCGTGGACGGCCGGGCGGCCGGCCTGTGCGCGGCGGCGGAGCAGCCCGGCCCGGTACGCGAGCAGCTCCGCCTGCGCGTCGACGAACTGGCCCGCCAGCTGGTCACCTGCTGCCTGCTGCTCGACCCGCAGCGGATCGTGCTGGTCGGCAGCGTCGCGGGCAACGACCTGGTGCGGGAGTTGCTGACCGAGCGGCTCACGCACACGCTGCCGTACCCGCCGGAGGTCGTGCTGTCGGACTTCGCGCAGGACGCCGCGCTGCTCGGCGCGCTCGCCCTGGCGACCGAGGCGCAGCCCGCGGTGGTCTGACCGCGACCACCGGGAGACGCCGCCGGGCGGGGCGCACGCAGCGCCCCGCCCGGTCCGGTTCCCGGCCGGCTCACCTGCGGAAGGCAGCCACCGCCTCCTGGATCGCCGGCCCGGTCGCCGAGGACGCCTGCGCCCACGACTCGAACTCCAGGGCGGCGGCGAAGTCGGCCGTCTCCGCGGTGCGCACCGACGTCTTGATGTCGCGGGCCAGCGCCGGGTCCAGCGCCGCCCACCGCCGGGCGCGCTCGTGCGCGGCGGCCAGCGGGTCGTCGGCGAGCGTCGCGGCGAGCCCGACGCGTACCGCCTCGGGTCCGTCCACGCTCCCGCCGTCGAGCAGCAGTTGCAGGGCGCGTTCCGGGCCCAGCGCCCGGGTGAGGAACCAGGTGCAGCCCCCGCCGGGGTGCAGGCCGAGCTTCGTGAACGAGGCGATCAGCTTCGCCTTCGGCCCGACGATCCGGGTGTCGCAGGCGAGCGCCAGGTTCAGCCCGGCGCCCACCGCCGGTCCCTGCACGGCGGCGATCGTCGGGATCGGCAGCGCCCGTACCCGCAGGAAGCTGTCGTACACGCGGTGCAGGTCGGCGCGGATCTCCGCGACGCCACGGCCGGGCTCGCCGAACAGGGCGGGCAGGTCGGCGCCCGCGCAGAACGCCGTGCCGGCGCCGGTGACCACGAGCGTCCGGGCGTGCCGGTCGGCCGCCACCTCACTGATCGCGTCGCCGAGCGCGTCGCGCATCTCGGCGCCGATGGCGTTGCGCCGGTCCGGGTCGTTGAGCGTGAGCGTCCAGCGCCCGTCCTCGTTGTGCAGTTCCACGGTGCTCATGACTTCGCCTCCTGCTCGGTCAGCCAGGACCAGACGGCCGCGCTGCCGCGCGGCACCAGCGCCGCGCCGAGCGAGGCGGCCCAGAACTGCTGGGTGCCGTTCTCGTCCCGCCAGGACCAGAGCCTGCGGGTGGACAGATGCAGCGGGTGCTCGCGGGTCACGCCCATCGCCCCGTGCAGTTGGTGTGCGCCGCGCGCCACCAGCGTCGCGGCCCGCCCGGTGAGCACCCGCGCGGCGGCGACCCGCAGCGGGTCCGGGCCGGTCAGCGCGGCGTCCAGCGCGGTGCCGGCCAGCAGCGTGTGCGCCGTCATCCGGGCCAGTGTCTGCCCGACCGCCTGGAACGCCAGCAGCGGCCGGCCGAACTGCTCCCGCGTCGTCACGTGCTGCCGGGTGTGCTCCACGGCGGCCTCGAGCGCGCCGGTCAGCGCGGCGGCGGTCAGCAGCGCCGCCTCGGCGCGTACCGTCGCGGCGGGCGCGACGCCGGTGAGCCGAACGCCGTCGGTGACCGGCACGTCGAGCGTCACGTCGTCGCGCGGCTCGGCGGCCAGGTTGCGGCCGGGCGTGACCCGGACGCCGGGGTGGTCGGCGGGTACCGCGAACGCCTCGTCGGCCGCGTACACCAGCAGCGTGCGCGCGGCGGCGGCCCACGGCACGCGGGCGGCCGTGCCGCGCAGCCGCCCGCCGGTCACCGCGATCCCGTCGCCGGTGACCACCGTGGCGACGCCGTCGGGCAGGCCACGGCCGGCGGTGGCGAGCTGCCGGGCGGCCAGCACGGTCTCGGCCAGTGGCAGGGAGACGCCGTGGCGGCCCAGCCCACGCACGAGCGCCACCAGGTCGGTGAGGGTGCCGCCGGAGCCGCCCGCGCCCTCCGGCACCGACACGCCGGTCCAGCCCAGCCCGTGCACTGTGGACCAGAGCGCGGGCAGGCCGTCCGGGTCGCCGCCGTGCCCGCCGAGCACGTCGTCGGCCAGCTCCCGCAGCTCGTCGCCGCCGTGCCGGGCCGCCCGGGCGGCGCCCTTGGCGATGATGGTGCGCAACACCTCGGTGGTGCCGCCGCGGATGGAGAAGCCCGGCGCGGCCAGCAGGCCCTGGGCGAGCAGCCCGGCCGGTCCGTCGCCGTCGGGGTCGGGCTCGACGTCGAGCACGGTACGGGCGATCTCGTTGACGTCGGCCTCGAACTCGGTGCCCAGGTCCTTCAGCACCGCCGCCGCGTGCACCGGGGCCTGCCCGGCGTCCAGCTCACCGGCGATCCGCCAGGCCAGCCCGCGCAGCCCGGCCAGCCGGGCCAGCGCCGTACCCAGCGCGGCGTCCGCGTCGCGCCGTGCGGCGCACGCGTCGACGGTGGCGGCCAGCAGCGGGTACGTGCTGAGCACCCGTTCCATCCCGCCGCGTTCGAAGGACAACTGCTCGGTGACCTGCGTCCAGCCGTTGCCGGCGGTGCCCAGCACGTGGTCGCCGGGCACCGGCACGTCGTCGAAGACGACCTCGTTGAAGTGGTGCTCGCCGCGCAGGTCGACGATCGGCCGGACGGTCACGCCGGGCGCGGACATGTCCACGATCAGCTCGGTCAGCCCGTCGTGCCGGTCGTCGCCGGTGCCGGTGCGGCACAGCACGTAGGCGTGCGTGGACCGGTGGGCGTGGCTGGTCCAGATCTTGCCGCCGGTGAGCCGCCAGCCGTCGCCGTCCGGGCGGGCCGTGGTACGCACCGAGGCGAGGTCGCTGCCGGACTCGGTCTCGCTCATGCCGAGGCAGAACGTCACCTCCCCGGCGGCGATCGCCGGCAGGTACCGCTCGCGCAGCGCGGGGGAGCCGTACCGCAGGACGGCCGGGCCGATCTGCCGGTCCGCGATCCAGTGCGCGGCCACCGGCGCCCCGGCGCGCAGCAGTTCCTCGGTGACCACCAGCCGCGCCCGGTTCGAGCGGGCCTGCCCGCCGTACTCGCGCGGCCAGGTCAGGCCGATCCAGCCCCGCTCCGCCAGCGCGCGGCTGAACTCCGTGTCGTACGAGCGCAGCCACGCGTCGCACACCGGCCGGAACCGGTCGCCGTCGCGCCACTCGCCGACCAGCTCCCGCACCTGCCGGCGCAGCTCACCGAGATCGTCGTCAGTCATCCTCTGTCCGTTCCCTTCGCCACTGAGTAGCCGCGCTCGGCGGCCCGCCGCAGCACGCCGACGGCCGCGGCGCGCTCGGTCGCCGCGACCGGCGGCCGGGGGACCGCGTCGTCGACGGGTACGCCGAGCGCGGTCAGGTGGGCGCGCAGCACGTCGCCGTCCGCGGTGACCTCCTCCAGCCGCGGATCCGCGCCGAGCCGCACCACGCCCCACCGGGTGTGCAGCCGCACCAGCGCGTCCGGTGCGGGCGCGGCGGTCACGTGCTCGACCGCGCGCACGATCCGGCGCGGGTCACGGGCGCCGTGCAGCAGCACCAGTTCCCGCGCCGCCGCCGCGATGTCGGCGGCGCCACCGCCACCGGGGAGCCGTACCGTGGGCCGCTCCCGGGGGCCCAGGTACGACGAGTTGATCCGGCCTCGCAGGTCGACGTTGCCGGCGTCGAGCACCACCCGGTCGAACCGGTGGCGCATCGCCAGCAGCACGTCGGCGGTGCCGCCCAGCCAGCCGAACCCGCCGGCGTACGCCGGGTAGTCGGTGGTGCTCGTGGGCACGTCGGCGCCGGCCCGGTGCGCGCTGGCGCCGGCCTCGAAGACCTGGCTGAACGGTTCGCCGGGCAGCGCGTACGCGCACTGGCCGGCCAGCACCGGCCAGTGGAAGCCGGTGAACACCCAGCCGCCGCGCCGGAACTCCCGCGCCGCCCGGACCAGGAAGTCCGCGGTGCTCACCGCACCTCCTCGGCCAGCCACCGCCGGAAACCGTCGGCGGTGGCCGAGCAGCGGGTGTACCGCTCGTACGCCCGCACGTCGCGCGGGTACCGGCCGACCGCGCCGTCGGGGCGTACCGCGCCGGGGTGTTCGACCACCGCGTCGACGAGCAGCCCGGGGATGCTGATCCCGGCGGCGCGTACCGTCTCGGCGTCGGTGACCTCCTCGGCGACGAGCACCGTGCGGCGGGCCGCCTGGGCGGCGACGAGCACCTCACCCAGCGGGCCCCGGATCACCCCGTTGCCGTCGGCGTCGGCCAGGTCGACGTGGACGAACGCCACATCGGGCCGCTCGGCCCGGACCACCCGCGCCGGCCCGAACGCCGAGTCCACCCGGGACAGCCGGCCCCGGCTCCAGTCCTCGTCCACGTAGCCGGTGCCGGGCAGGTCCGGCACCGGCATGAACGGCACCCGCCAGGCGCCCGCGGTGAGCGCGGCGGTGAGCAGCCCGAGGCTCAGCTCGTGCAGCGTCACGCGGGTGTCGCCGTCCTGCGCGGCCCGCCGGAAGTTCCAGGCCGGCGCCGGGCCGACCGGGCTCCAGCAGTGGCCGTACGTGGCCGAGCGCAGCACCCCCGCGCCGAGCAGCTGGTCCATCAGCAGCCCGCCGGAGGCGATCACCACGTCCACGTCCCGGATCCGCTGCCGGATCATCTCGTGCCCGACGGCGAACAGTTGCGCGCCGAAGTTGCCCAGGTAGACCCGCCGGCCGGGGCGTACGTGCTCGGCCACGACGTCGGCGAGGGCGCGGCTCACCGGTACGCCTCCGCCAGCATGTGCAGCCCCGGGCCCAGGTGCGCGCCGCCGTCGAGCTGGACGAGCTGGCCGGTCATCATGGCGGCGGCCGGGCCGGCCAGGAACGCCACCAGCTCGGCGACCTCCTCGGCGCGGGTCGGGCGGCGCAGCGGCGTGGCCCGGTCCACCAGGTTGTCCCGCACGTGCCGGTCCGCCTCCGCGTCGAGCGCGGCGGTGAGCACCGTACCCGGCCCGAGGCAGTTGAGCCGGATGCCGTCGGCGGCCCACTCCAGGGCCAGCGTGCGGGTCAGCCCGAGCACGCCGGCGCGGGCCGCGACGGCGTGCGCCATGCCCTGCCCGCCGCGTTCCACACCGGACAGCGACATGTTCACCACCGCACCGCGGCTGCGCCGCAGGTACGGGTACGCGGCGGTGGTGAGTTGGAAGACGCTGGTGAGGTTCAGGTCGACCACCGCGGCCCAGCCGCGCGCCGAGATTCGCGCGGCGGGGGCGAAGAACTGCCCGCCGGCGTTGTTCACCAGCAGGTCGATCCCGTGGGCGTCGCCCACCTCGGCGACGGTGGCGGCAGCACGGGCGTGGTCGCGGACGTCGCAGACCGCGTACGCGTATCGGCCGTCCCCGCCGTTGGCCAGCTCTCCGGTGGCGGCGAGCGTGTCGGCGTGCCGCCCCAGCCCGGTCACGTGGGCGCCCAGCTCGACCAGGCGTACCGCCACCGCCCGGCCGATGCCGCTGCCGGCGCCGGTGACCACCGCGTGCCGTCCGGCGAGCACACCCGGGCGCAGCACGCGCACGTCGCTGTCGTCCTCGCGCGTCACCGGGCGGCCCTCGCCTCGCCGATCGCCTGCCGCCGCAGCAGTTGCGCCGGCCGGTAGCGGGGGTCGCCGAACGCGTCGGCCATCGACCGCAGGGCCTCGTACACCGTCCCCGCCCCGGCGGACCGCAGCGTCTCGAACGGCCCGCGCGGATGGTTCATCGCCAGGCGCAACGCCACGTCCACGTCCTCGGCGGTGGCGGTGCCCTCCTCGACCACCATGGCCGCCTCGTTCACCAGGCAGTGGGCGAGCCGGTCGCCGACCAGGCCGGGCAGCGCCGGCACCCGCACCGACGGCGCGCCGAGGTGATCCAGCAGCCGGTCGACGAAGCCGGGCACGGTGATGCCCGCCACCGGGTCCTCGACGACCTCGGCGAACACGGCGTCGTCGGCGCGCCGGTGCAGCCGGATCCAGCCGACCTCCGGGGGAAGCACGTCGGCCCAGCCGGCGTCCGAGCTGTCCAGCACCACGTTCTGCCGGGCCGCCAGCCCGGCCAGCTCCGACACCCGCTGCGGGGTCGGCGCGCCGAGGCTGACCACGGGGGCCGCCGGGCCGTTCGGTTGCCCCGGCTGCCGGACCACCCGGGCGTTGGCGTCGCGTGGCGGCTCGGTGGCGTAGTCGTAGAAGCCGCGGCCGGCCGCCTTGCCGGTCAGGCCGGCCCGGACCAGGCCGCGCACCTGGGGGATGGGCCGGTACCGGGGGTCGCCGAACTCGCGCAGCGCGGTCTCCGAGGAGGCCAGGTGGGTGTGCAGCCCGGTGAAGTCGAGCAGTTGCAGCGGTCCCATCGGGTGCCCGAGCGCGCCCCGGGCGACCGCGTCCACCACCGCCGCCTCGACGCCCTGCGCGAGGAGGAGCTGCGCCTCGTAGTACAGCGGGCGGCAGACCCGGTTGACGATGAAGTTCGGCGAGTCCCGGCACACCACAGCGGTCTTGCCGAGCGACTCCACGAGCGCCAGCGCCCGCCGTACCGCCGCCTCGGCGGTGGCCGCGCCGACGATCACCTCCACCAGGCGCATCCGGGTGGGCGGGTTGAAGAAGTGCAGGCCGAGCAGACGTTCCGGGGCGCCGAACGCGCGGCCCATCTCGTTGACGCTCAGCGACGAGGTGTTGGAGGCGACGAGCAGGTCCGGCCCGCCGGCCGCGGCGACCCGGGCGAGCAGGTCGCGCTTGGCGTCCATGTCCTCCACGATCGCCTCGATCAGCACGTCCGCGCCGGCGAGCGCGGTCTCGACGTCGGCGGCGGCCTCGAGGTCGCCGGTCGCGCCGTCGGCGCGGATCCGCTCCAGGCCGGCGCGGCCCAGCTCGGCGGTGGCGTCGACGACCCGGACGGTGAGCCCCGCCGCGGCGAGGACCTGCGCGATGCCCCGGCCCATCGGCCCGAGGCCGACCACGACGGCGATCACCGGGTCACCCGCTCGATCACGGCGGCGATGCCCTGCCCGCCGCCGACGCACAGGCTCGCCACGCCGTACCGGCCGTCGCGGCGGGCCAGCTCGTGCAGCAGCGAGACGACCAGCCGGGCACCGCTCTGACCGGTCGGGTGACCGAGGGCGATCCCGCCGCCGTTGACGTTCACCCGCTCCTCGTCCAGGCCCAGCGCGCGCACGTTCTGCACGATCTGCGCGCCGAACGCCTCGTTGATCTCGAACAGGTCGATGTCGCCGACGGTCAGCCCGGCCCGGCGCAGGGCCATCGGGATCGCCTCGGCCGGCCCGACGCCCATCATCGTGGGATCCACGCCGACCGCCGCGAACCCGACGATCCGGCCCAGTGGGGTCAGCCCGTACCGCCGTACCGCCTCGCCGCTCGCCACCACGACCGCCGCGGCGCCGTCGGCCATCTGGCTCGCGTTGCCCGCCGTGACCGTGCCGCCGTCGGTGAACGACGGACGCAGCCGGGCGAGCCGGTCCGGTGTGGTGTCGGGGCGTACCGTCTCGTCGCGGTCCAGCTCGTCCAGCGGCAGCACCTCCCGCGCCATCGCGCCGGACTCCCAGGCCCGGGCCAGCCGCTGGTGGCTGCGCGCCGACCAGGCGTCCTGGTCGGCGCGGGACACCCCGAACTCGCGGGCCACCTTCTCCGCCGTCTCGCCCATGCTCATGCCGCAGATCGGGTCGGTGCCGCCGTCGCGCCAGCCGTCCTGGAGCAGGACGTCGCCGCGCCGCACCCCGTCCCAGCGCAGCGTGTACGGCGCCAGGTACGGCATCGTGCTCATGCTCTCCGCGGCCACCGCCAGCGCCACGTCGGCCTCGCCGGACCGCACCGACCGGTGCGCGAGCTGCACCGCCTTGAGGCCGGAGGCGCACGCCATGTTGATCGTCTGTGCCGGCACCGGCACCGGTACGCCCGCCGCGAGCGAGACCTGCCGACCCGGGTTCGGGCCGTTGCCCGCCTGGCGGCAGTTGGCGACCACCGTCTCGTCCACCGCCTCGGCGGGCACCCCGGCCCGCGCCAGCGCCTCGGCGCCGGCCAGCCCGCCCAGGCGCACCACCCGTACGTCGCGCAGCGCGCCGCCGTACCGGCCGTGCGGGGTACGCACGGCGCCGACCAGGAACGCTTGCCTGTCCATCACGGAACCTTCCGCTCGGCGCGTACGACGCGCTTGCTCTTGTGGGTGCTGCGCGGCAGCGTGCCCTCGGCAACGGTCTCCACCACCGCCCGCACCGTCAGCTCGGCGCGCACGGCGTGCGCCAGCTCGCGGGCCACCCGCTGGTCGTCGCCCGTCACCTCGACGCGCAGCTTGATGCCGGTGAGGTAGCCGGTCGCCGGGTCGGTGACGTCGTCGTCGAGGACGATCAGGTATTCGCCGCAGGTGCCGGGGGTGGCGCGGACCACCTGCTCGACCGCGGACGGGAACAGGTTCACCCCGCGTACCACGAGCATGTCGTCGGCCCGGCCGACGACGCCGCCGGGCAGCCGGGCGAGCGTGCGCCCGCACGGGCAGGCCGTGCTGTCGCGGACCACCACGTCGCCGGTGGCCCACCGCACCAGCGGCGTCGCCCGCTTGTCCAGGTGGGTGAGCACCAGCAGGCCGGGGGTGCCGTCGGCCACCGGCTCGTGGGTGTACGGGTCGAGCACCTCGGCGTACGCGAAGTCCTCGGCCAGGTGGCCGCCGGCCTGTTCCTCGCACTCCCAGGCGATCGGCTGGAACTCCAGGCTGCCGTAGCCGTCGAAGCACTTCGCGCCCCACCGCTGCTCGATGTGCGCGCGGGTGGCCGGCACTCCGGCGCCCGGTTCGCCACCGACCTGGATCCGCCGCACCGGCGAGTCGCGCAGCGGTGTGCCGGCGCGTTCCGCGGTCTCGGCCAGGTGCAGCATGAACGACGGTGTCCCGCCGACGGCTGTGGTGCCGTACCGGAAGATGGTGTCGATCTGACGCTGGGTGTCGCCGGACCCGGCGGGCAGCAGCGTCACGCCGATGCGCTGGTAGCCGGCTGTCGCACCGAGCCCGCCGACGAACCAGGCGTAGCTGAACAGGCACTGGTACACGTCGGTGTCCCGGACGCCCTGGCTGTACGCCGCCCGCGCGTACAGGTCGGCCCAGCGGTCCAGGTCGTGCGCGGTCCACAGCACCGGGGTCGGGTTCGAGGTGGTGCCGGAGGAGAAGTGCACCCGGCGGCGGTCGGCCACCGGCGCCGCGACGGCGCTGCCCCACGGCGGGTGGGCGGCCAGGTCGGCCACGTAGTCGGCCTTGCCGACCAGCGGCAGGCGGCGCAGGTCGGCCAGGTCCCGGACGTCGCCCGGGTGGAAGCCGAGCGCGTCCCACCGGGTGCGGTAGAAGTCGCTGGCGGTGTACACGTAGGACAGTTGCGCCTTCAGGCGGGTGAGCTGGTACGCGGCCAGCCGCTCGCGCGGCCACGTCTCGGCCTCGTGCCAGTGGCGCGCGGAGAACGGCCCGGTCATCGCGGGCTCCGGCGCAGCCCGCCGACGATGAAGTCGGCGTACTCGTCGGCGAGCCGCTGGCGGGTGTTGTAGTCGCCGCGCTGCGGGTCGTACCAGAGGCTGATCCAGTTCAGCGCGCCGAGCAGCGGCTTGGTGGCCAGCCGGCTGTCCACCTCGCGGAACACCCCGGCCTCGCGGCCCTCGTCGATGACGTCGGCGAAAATCTGCTCGTACCGGTCGCGCATGGCGATCACGGTCTCCAGGGCCTGCTGCTGCGCCGGCGCCTCGCCGAGGCGGCGCATCTCGACCGCGCGCATCGCCACCCGCTGGAACGAGTTGCGGGTCATCATCAGCCCGGCGTGGTGGTGCGCCATCCGCCAGAGCCGGGTGGCCGGGTCGAGACCACCGTTGCCGGCGATCGGCTCGATGCCGTCGATCAGCTCCTGCATCCCGGTGGTGACGATGTCCAGGAAGACGTCCGCCTTGGCGCGGTAGTAGTGGTAGACGCGCCCCTTGGTGGCGCCCATCTCGCGGGCGATGTCGTCGATGGTGGTGGCCGCGTACCCGTTGCGGGTGAACGCGGTGGCGGCCGCCTCCAGGATGTCCCGCCGGCCGGGGGCGGGCGGGCGCGTGGTGGTCTCGTCGTCGGCGCTCATGCGGCGGTCTCCGGTGCGGTGTCGGGTACGACGGCGAGCGGGCGGATCGGTGACCCGGTGCCGCCCCGGATGGACAGCGGGGCGGCGATGAAGAAGAAGTCCCAGACCTCCTCGGCGGCCAGCGGCGCGAGGTTCATCGCCTCCATGATCGGCACGCCGTGGTCGACGAGCAGGTGGCAGTGCACCGCCAGCGCGGGGCTGGGCATGTGCTCGAACGCGATGGTGTCCGCGCCGGCCGCCACCACGCCGTGGTCGGTGAGCCAGCGCGCGCCGCTGACGTCCACGCCGGGTGCGCCGGTGGCGACACCGAGGTACGCGGCGTTGTCCGTCCACTTCTCGTCCCAGCCGGTGCGCACCAGCACCACGGCACCGGGGCGGGGGCGGGGCCGGTCGGCGAACCAGCGCTCGAACAGCTCCGCGCCGACTCCGTCGGCGGGCGTCAGCGGCCGGCCGAGCGCTACGGTCGCGTCCACCAGGTGACCGGGCGCCAGCATGGGCGGCAGGTCGTGCACGGACACGTCCGGCACCCCGCCGGCGTACGACTGGCTCGCCGTGACGTCCACGCCGCCGTACACCTTGCCGAGCCGGGAGACGTGCGCGAGCCCGTCGACGTGGGTGCCCACGTGCCCGCCCGTGGTGATCATCTCGGCGGCGGCGGAGACGCCGTCCGGGTACATGATCTCGCCGTGCCGCTTGGTCAGCGTGAAGCTGTACGGCGGGTGGTTCGGGTGGTGCGGGATGCCGGTGTACATCTGCTGCGCCAGGTCGAACACCCGGCTGGCGCCGGACGCGGGCCAGTCGACGCTCAGCCGCCAGGGCGCGCTCATGCCGCCACCGACGCCTTGATCGCCCGGCCCAGCACCAGCCGCTGGATCTCCGAGGTGCCCTCGTAGATCTCCAGGATCCGCTGGTCCCGGTAGAGCCGCTCGGCCGGGCAGGGCTTGCAGAAGCCGTCGCCGCCGAACACCTGCACGGCGGTGTCGACCGCCCGGTGCGCGACCTCGCTGGCGTACAGCTTGGCCATCGCGCCGAGGATGCCGACGTCGCCGCCCTCCTGGTGCGTCCGGGCCGCCTCGAAGGTGATCATCCGGGCGGCGGTGATGCCGGTGGCGACGTCCGCCAGCGGGAACGAGACGCCCTGGTTGTCGATGATCGGCCGGCCGAACGTCTCCCGCCGGACCGCCTCCCGCGACGCGACGTCGAAGCCGGCCAGGGCGACGCCGAGCGACTGGGCCGCGACGCTGATCCGCCCGGCGGACAGCGTCTGCATGGCCAGCCGCATTCCCCGGTTCAGGTCGCCGAGCACGTCACCGTCGGGCACCCAGGTGTCCAGCTTGAGGTTGCTGGTGAGCGTCCCGCGGATGCCCATCTTGTCCTCGTACCTGTCGATGACCACGCCGTCGGCGTCCTTGTCCACCAGGAACGCGGTGATGCCGCGGGTGCCGGCCTGCGGGTCGGTGAGCGCGAAGACCACGTAGTACCGGGACGCGCCGCCGTTGCCGATGTAGATCTTCTCGCCGCGCAGCCGCCAGCCCGCTCCCTCGCGTTCGGCTGTGGTGCGGATGCGGGCGGCGTCGCTGCCGGCGCCCTCCTCGGTCAGCGCGAAGCTGATCGCCTCGCCCCGGGCCAGACCGCCGAGGTAGCGCTCGCGCTGCGCGGGCGTGCCGGCCAGCACCAGAGGGGTGGCGCCCAGCGCGTACGCGGTGAGGATCGCGCCGGTCGACGGGCAGGCGCGGGAGACCTCCTCGATGACCGCGCAGGCGGTGACGAACGACGCGCCCCGCCCGCCGTGCTCGCGCTCCACGAGCAGCCCGGCCAGCCCTTCGTCGACGAGCACCCGCACGCTCTCCCACGGGTAGCGCTGCTCCCTGTCGAGTTCCTCGGCCAGCGGCGCGAAGTGGCGCGCCGCCACGTCCCGGGCGAGGTCGCGCCAGTGGCGTCCCTCGTCGTCCAGGCGTGGCTCCCAGATCACGGACACGTGGTGCCTCCCGGTTCTCCGGCGCGGGCCGGTCGTTGCGCGCCGCGCCATACCGTTGCGTATGTCGAGATGTCTAGGCGGTGCTCGTTGTCGGTGTCAAGCGGATCCCGGATGCTGTTTTTCCTTGTGTGCGCGGCTTTCGGCGATGGTGGCTCGGATCTTGACGACATACCGATGGGTATGTTCGCCTGGTGCGGACGACAGGGAGGTGATCCGTGGAACCCGTCGGTTACGCGGTACACGACGCGGTGGCGGTCGCCACCATCGACCGGCCGCAGACCCGCAACGCGCTCAGCGCCGACGTCCTGCGCGCGCTCGCCGCGGCCATGGACCGGGCCGAGGCCGACCCGGAGGTACGGGTGCTGGTGCTGACCGGCGGCCCGCGGCTGTTCGCCTCGGGCGCGGACATCCGCGAGCTGCGCCGGACGTCCCCGGCCGACTACCTGCTCTCCGAGCGGCTGGAGTGCTGGAACCGGTTCGCCCGCTTCGGCAAGCCGGCCGTCGCCGCGGTCGCCGGATACGTCCTGGGTGGCGGGTGCGAGCTGGCCATGACGTGTGACGCGGTGGTCGCCGCCGACTCCGCCGTGTTCGGCCAGCCGGAGATCAACCTCGGCATCATCCCGGGCGCCGGCGGCACCCAGCGCTGGGCCCGCGTCGCCGGCCGGTTCCGGGCCGCCGAACTGGTGCTCGGCGGCCGGCTGGTGGACGCCTGGACCGCGCAGCGGATGGGCCTGGTCAGCCAGGTGGTACCCGCCGAACGGGTGGTCGAGGCGGGGATTGCGCTCGCCGCCTCGATCGCCGCCCGCAGCCCGGTCGCGGCCCGGCTCGGCAAACAGGCGCTGCGGACCGCCGAGGAGGTCGGCCTGACCGCCGGCCTCGCCCACGAGCGTTCGCTGCTGCTGACGCTGCTGTCCACCGACGACCACATCGAGGGCATCGACGCGTTCCTGGAGAAGCGTCCGGCCCGATTCACCGGCCGATAGGAGAGAGACGTGACGCAAATACACGAGGCCACCGACCCGGGCGCGGGCGAACGGCTCGGCCCGGCCGCCCGCGCCGCCCTGCTCGACGCGCTCAAGCGGCACGCCCGTACGCCGGGGGAGCCGCTGCTGATCCGCGTCCAGGGCGACGCCTGGCGGCACGAGCCGGACGACTTGGCCCAGCCGGTGGTGAGCGGGCAGTTGCACGAACTGGTGCTGCGGGTGCACGCCGCGCCCGGCCCGGTGATCGTTCACGTCGACGGCGCCGTACGCGGCCTCGGGCTCGGCCTGGCGCTCGCCGCGGACCTGCGCGTCGCCGCGCCCACCGCCACGTTCGGCACCGGCTCGCCCGCGGCGTTCCTGGCCGGCGGTGCCGGACGGCTGCTCGCCGGTGTCGCCGGCACCGGCGTGCTGGCGCACCTGGCCTGGACCGGCGCCACGCTCGACGCCGAGGAGGCGCTGCGGCACGGCCTGGTCGGCTCGGTGTCCGCGGACCCGGACGCCGGGGCCGTGCTCGCCGCGCGGGTCGGCGCGATCGGCGCGGGCACGGCGTCCGCGCTGGCCCGCGCGCTGCGCGGCCGGGACCGGCCGGAGCTGACCGGCGCGCTGGACTACGAGTCCTGGCTGGCCGGCGTCGGGTGAGCCGGGGCGGGGGACCGCCGCTGCGGCGGTCCCCCGGGCCCGGTGCCGGAGCATCAGGCCACGGCCTCCAGGCCGGCGCGCGCGACCTCCATGTCCTGCGTGTAGTGCCCGCCGCTGACCCCGATGCCGCCGATCACCGCGCCGTCGGCGGTGATCGGGTAGCCGCCGCCGAAGACGACGAGCCGGTCGATGCCGGTGGTCGCGCCGGTGGCCAGGGGCGCGTCGTCCTTGATGAAGTCGTACCAGCCGTCGGTGGGCATGCCGAAGCCCGCCGCCGTGTACGCCTTGTCCTGCGCGACCTGCACCGACAGCAGCGCGGCGCCGTCCATCCGGGCGAACGCCTTCAGCACGCCGCTCTCGTCGACGACGGCGATGACGCAGGGCAGCGTCATCTGCTCGGCCTTGGCGATCGCGGCGGCGAGGATCCGCTGGGCGGCGCCGATCGTGACCGACGTCTTGGTGAAGTTGTCCATGAGGGGGTTCCTTCCGTGGTGGTGGGTGGGGTGGGGCAGGGCTCAGACGACGCCCGCGGCGCGCAGGCGGGAGATCTCGTCGCCGTCGAGTCCGGCGACGTCGCGGAGCACCTCGTCGGTGTGCTCGCCCAGCTCGGGCCCGACGCGGCGGATGCCGCCGGGCGTCGCGGTCAGCTTCGGCACGACGTTCTGCATCGGGAACTCGCCGAGATCCGGGTGCTCCAGCCGGACGATCGCCTCCCGGGCGGCGAAGTGCGGGTCGGACAGCATCTCCTTGGCGGTGTAGATCCGGCCGGCGGGGACACCGTGGCGGTGCAGCAGCTCCAGCAGTTCGTCCCCGGCGTACCCGGCGCACCACTTGGCGATCAGCTCGTCCAGCTCGCGCTGGTGCCGGCCGCGGCCGGTGTGGCCGGCGAACCGCGGGTCGGCGGCCAGTTCCGGTTGCGCCATCGCCTCGGCCAGCCGCCGGAACACGGTGTCCTGGTTGGCCGCGATCACCACCATGCCGCCGTCGGAGGCGACGTAGACGTTGCTCGGCGCGATGTTCGGCAGGATCGAGCCGGTGCGTTCCCTGATGTAGCCGCCGATCGCGTACTCCGGCACCAGCGACTCCATCAGCGCGAGCACCGACTCGTAGATGGCGCTGTCGACGATCTGGCCCCGGCCGGTCGCCTCGGCCACCCGCAGCGCGCCCATCGCGCCGACGGCGGCGAACGTGCCGGCCAGCGAGTCGCCGATGCTGATGCCGACCCGGCTGGGCAGCGAGTCGGGATCACCGGTGGTGTAGCGGATGCCGCCCATCGCCTCGCCGATCGAGCCGTACCCGGCGCGTTCGGCGTACGGTCCGGACTGCCCGTACGCCGACACCCGAACGATCACCAGCCGCGGGTTGATGTCCCACAGCACGTCCGGGCCGACGCCCCAGCGCTCCAGCGTGCCGGGCCGGAAGTTCTCCACCAGGACGTCGGCCTCGGCGGCGAGCCGGCGGAGCACCTCCTGCCCCTCCGGGACGCGCAGGTTGAGGGTGACCGAGCGCTTGTTTCGCCCGAGCACCGGGAACCACAGCGACTTGCCGTACGGGCGCTCGCGTCCCCACTCGCGCATCGGGTCGCCCCGGCCCGGCTCCTCCAGTTTGATCACGTCGGCGCCGAGGTCGCCGAGGATCTGGCCGCAGAACGGCCCGGCCAGCAGGACCCCGGCTTCGATCACGCGCAAGCCGGACAGTGGGCCGCGGGCATAGTCGTTCATGTCGTCCCTGTTCTCTCGTCGGTCGTTCCGGTGGTGCGGGTGGAGGTCAGGCCGGCACGGTGTGCGGCCGGGCCTCCGGCTCGGGTTCCGGCGCCGGGGAGTGCCGCTGCGTACGCTGGCGGATCCAGCCGAGCGACACCGCGCCGAGCAGCGTGACGCCGAGCAGGATGTCGCCCAGCGGCAACGGCATGCCGCGCAGCCGGAAGATGTTCAGCACGATGCTCAGCGAGAGCAGGCTCAGGAACGCCGTGATCGGGTTCCCGTGCCCGCCGCCGGCCAGCCGGAACCCGGCGATCAGCAGCGCGCCGTAGACGTACAGTTCGGTGCCCTCGCCGAGGGTGACGGCCGAGGCGCCGGTGCGCATCACCTGGATGCAGCCGGCGACCGCCGCGGCGGTGCTGGTCAGCACGAACAGCGCCAGCTGGACCCGGCCGGCCCGGATGCCGGCGCGGGCGGCGACCACCTCGTCGCCGCCGGTGGCGCGCAGGTGGGTTCCCCAGCGGGACCGGCGGACCAGCGCGCCGCACACCAGGGCGAGCCCCAGCACCACCAGGACCGGCACCGGCAGCGGCCCGATCGTGGTCTTCAGCGCGGTGCTGAGTTCCGGGGTGTACGCGGCCACCGAGCTGCCGTCGCTGATCACCTTCGCCAGGCCGCGGGCGGCGACGAGCATGCCCAGCGTGGCGATCAGTGGCCAGACGCCGAACACCAGCGCGAGGCCGCCGTTCGTGAGTCCGGCCAGCAGCCCGGTGCCGAGCGCGGCGAGCACGCCGATCTGCCACGAGCCGGAGGCGGTGTAGACGGTGGCGTAGACGACCGCGCCGAGGCCGAGGACCGAGCCGACGCTGAGGTCGGCGACGCCGCCGGTCATCGCCAGGCTCGCCGCGAGCAGGACGATCGCCGGGGCGAGCATGTCGCCGAGCATGCTGGAGATGTTGGCGCGGGTGGCGAAGTCGGGCGCGAAGCTCAGCGCGGCGGTCACGGCGACCACGAACAGCAGCACGCTCGTGGTGGACGGGCGGCTGAGCAGGGTGGCCCATCCGGGCCGGGTACCCGTTGTCGTCATGGGGTGCTCCTGACGCTGTTGACGGCGAGCGCGACCGCGAGCACGACTCCCTCGACGACCGGCTGCCAGCTGGACGAGACCCCCCAGGTGACGATCGCCGTGGGCAGCGTGTTGAGCAGCAGCAGCGCGACGGCGACGCCGACGAAGCTGCCCCGGCCGCCGGTGAGCGCCATCCCGCCGAGCAGCAGGATCGAGATCACCCGGAACTCGGTGCCGGGGGTCAGCGTGGACTGGACGATGTCGCCCTGGGACGCGAGGACCAGCCCGGCGAGGCCGGCGATCAGGCCGCAGAACACCAGCGCGCCGGCCTGGATCCGGTCCGGCCGCAGGCCGCGCACGAGCGCGGCCTGCCGGTTGCCGCCGACCGCGACGAGGTGCCGGCCCAGGCGGGTCCGGCCGGCCACGAACGCGACGGCGGCGAGCAGCACCAGCATGATCCAGAAGACCCGCGGTACGCCGAACAGGTCGCCGGCGACGTGCCGGCGCAGGAAGCTGTCGCGCGGGATCGGCACGAACTCGATGAACAGCCGGGTGGTGCCGCTGACCAGGAACATCGTGCCGAGCGTGGCGACGATGGGGTGGATGCGCACGCGCACGATCAGCGCCGCGTTGACGACGCCGATCAGCGTGCCGAACACCAGCACCGCGACCAGCACCAGGGCGAACGACGCGCCGTCGGTCAGCAGCTGGGCGGCGATCAGCGCGGCGGCCACCGCCGTCACGCCGACGGACAGGTCGAACTCGGCGCCGCTGAGCATCACCAGGCTGACGCCGACGACCAGGATGCCGATGAACGCCATGTTGAAGGCCACGGCGATGACGGTCTGGTGGGACAGGAAGGCCGGCGACTTCACGGCGGTGGCCAGCACCAGCGCCACCCAGAGCGCGGCCAGGGCGAGTGTGGCGCCGTGGCGGCGGAGCACGGGAAGACCCGTGCTCCGCCGGACGGCTGCCTGCGGGGCAGACACGGACATGGTCAGGTGCTCACTTGCCGAGCCCGTACGTCTCGGTACCCGCGGGACAGTACTGCTCGGCGGCAGACTTGGCCGGGGCGTCCTTGGCGTAGAGCGCGTCGATCCGCTCCTTGAGCGGCGGGATGGACGACACGGCGTCCTTCGGGAACGCGCAGACCGGGTTGAACAGCGCGTTCGGGTCCTTCGGCGAGTCGACCACGGGGATCTTCTCGCCGCCGACCATCCGGTCGAGGATCGTGTAGATCTGCTTGGCGTAGCCCTCGTACCAGAACGCGGTCGAGCCGCCGAGTCCCGGCGTGTCGACCCCGAACAGCATGAGATCGGCGCCGAGGCCGTAGCCGTAGATCTCACCGGCGCGGCTGAGCTGCTCCGCGGCGTTGATGGTGCCGATGATCATGTTGTCGTTGCCGCCGAGCGCGAGGATCTTCTTCGCGTCGGGCTTGGAGACCAGGATGTCGCGGGCGACGCCCTGGGCACCGTCCGGCGTGGTCGGCGAGTTGCGCCGGGTGATGACGCCGTCGATGTCCGGGCACACCTCCTTGAGTCCCTTGAGGATGCCCTCGGTGCGCAGCAGCGCCACGTCACCGGACTCCTCGTTCTCCAGCACCGTCACGAGGTCCGGCTTGCAGTCCCACTTCTCCTTCGCGTACGTCCCGCCGGCCCGGCCGGACAGCCGTCCCGACTCGACGTTGTTGATCCCGAAGAAGTGCGCGCCCGGGTGGGCGATGTCGATCGCGATGACCGGGATCCCGGCCTTGTTGAAGATGTCCATGATCTGCGGCGCGACCTTGCCGTCACCCTGGAACTCCACCACGTGGGTGACGCCGCGGGAGACCATGGTCTCGGCGTTCGCCACCGCGGTCGGCCCGTCCCGGTCGTTGTTGAGCACGAGAATCTCCCACCCGCGCTTCTCGGCCTCCTTGCGCATGCCGACGTCGATGGCCCCCAGCACGGGGCTGGCCGGCTCGGCGAAGTTGGCGAACCCGATCCGGACCTCCTTGGCCTCCATGGCCTTGCCCTCCGTGGGGGCCGCCGGGGCCGCCCCCTCGGTGGAACATGCCGCCGTCATGCCCAGCGCGACGACGAGCGCGGCGCTCGCGAACGATCTGCGTCTCACTCTGATCCCTTCTCTCGGGCTTGCTTCGGCCGGTGCGGCCGGTGTCAGGACTCGGTCACCGGTGTGGCGGGCGCGGCACCGGTGATCAGGGCGACGATGTCGCCGGAGGACGCCTCGGCGGTGGTCAGCTCGCCGACGGTGCGTCCCTGTCGCATGACCGTGACCCGGTCGGCGACGCGGAAGACGTGTTCGAGGTTGTGCGAGATCATCAGCACCGCGATGTCCTGCTGCTTGAGCGCGGTGATGATCTCCAGGACGTGCCCGGACTCGGTGACGCCGAGCGCCGCGGTCGGCTCGTCGAGCATCACGATGTTGCGGCCCCACATGGTGGCCCGAGCGACGGCGAGCGCCTGGCGCTGTCCGCCGGACATCGAGGACACGTGCGAGGACAGCGAGGGCAGCCGGGCGCCGATGCGGTCGACGGCCTTCTGCGTCCGCTCCGCCATCGCGCGGCGGTCCACCAGGCGCAGCAGCCGGGACATCGGGCCGCGGCCCAGCGGTTCCCGGCCCAGGAAGACGTTCTCCGCCGCGCTCATCGAGTCGATCAGCGACAGGTCCTGGTAGACGGTCTCGATGCCGGCGTCGAGCGCGTCGGCGGGGCCGGCGAAGCGGCGGGGCGCGCCGTCGACCAGGATCTCGCCGCGATCCGGCGTGACCACGCCGGCGAGCGTCTTCACCAGCGTCGACTTGCCGGCGCCGTTGTCGCCCATCAGCGCCATGACCTCACCCCGTCGCAAGGTCAGTGACGCGTCGCGCAGGGCCCGTACGGCGCCGAAGCTGCGGGCGATGCCGCGCGCCTGCAGGACCGGTGTGGTGGTGGGGGGTGGGACGTCGTCCCGGCGGCGCTCGACGTCCCCGGGACGAGGGACTGCCGCTGCCTGCTCTGTCATGGCGAGAGAGTCAAGCAATGTATGCAATCACTGTCAAGGATTCGCGGCGAGCCAATGGTTCCGGTGCTCGCCGCCGGGTCTCATTCGACCCGACGTGTCGAGAAAATCGGGAAAACCACGAGGTGGCGACGCCGGTCGTGGCGTGTGCCGACGGCTCGAGTGGACGACGAGGGCATCTTGACCGCTCCGATCTGCGCCCCTATGTTGTGTACATTCTCGGGCCGATGGTGGCCGCGATCACATACCGCGCACTGCCGCGACGGGCGGCCGGCGCGGTGACCGGCCGCGCCCGTCCACCGCTCGTCACGCTCCCGTCGACAGGAGAACGGAGTTGACATGATCAATGGGATGGTCGTGGTGGACGGTGTCGTCCACGGGTACGACTTCCGGCCCGCGAACCGGGCGCCGCACTGCTCCCAGGCCGCGTACGACGGCATGGTGAACGCGCTGTACCGCATCGGCCACACCTCGGTCGAGTCGCCGGCGCCCGGCTACCTGATGACGCGGGACGAGTTCACCGCCGGCTGGACCGCCGAGGAGCTGGCGGACATCGTGTTCGTGGAGAGCGCCGTCGACGTGATGATCTACCACGGCGTGGAGATCGACGGCTTCTTCGACGGCGGCGCCTCGCCGTACGAGCTGGGCCGCGAGCTGAAGCGGCGGTACCCGGACCGGGTGCTGCTGTTCGCGCCGGTGGACCCGCTGCGCGGCCCCGCCGAGCTGGACCTGATGCAGCAGCGCGCCGAAGAGGACGACATCGACGGGTTCAAGTTCTATCCGACCAACGGGCTGATCGACCCGGAGGTGAACTCCTCGAAGCTGATGCTGCTGGACGACCGCGAGCTGGCGTTCCCCTACCTGCAGAAGGCGCTCGACCTCGGCGTCCGGCACATCGGCGCGCACAAGGCGGTGCCGGCCGGAGCCGGTCCGCGGGTGCTCAACCACGTCGACGACGTGACCTGCGCGGCGATCGCCTTCCCGGACCTGACGTTCGAGGTGGTGCACAGCGGCTGGGCGTTCCTGGAGGACTGCGCGCTGCAACTGCGGACGCACCCGAACATCTGGGCGACCATCGAGTCGGTGTCGAACATGATCGTGCGCAAGCCGCGCCGGTTCGCCGAGATCGTCGGCATGCTCATGATGCACGGCGGCACGGATCGCATCATGTTCGCCACCGGCGTGCCGTCCGCGCACCCGCAGCCGATCATCGAGGCGCTGACGACGTTCGAGATGCCCCGGGACCTGGTCGAGGGGTGGGGCTTCCCCGAGTTCACCCCGGACGTGCTCGCCAAGCTGATGGGCGGCAACGCGCTGCGCCTGCACGGCCTGGACGAGAGCGCGGTGCGCGCGGCGGTGGCGGGTGACGACCTCGCCCGGCGCCGCGAGGACTACCTCGCGCACGCGCCCCGCCCGTGGGCACTCCACCGGGAACGGCTGGCGGCATGAGCGGCGCGGACCCGGTCGCCGCCGACCTGCGGTCACGCCTGCTGACCGCGTGCAACACCGTGTACGACCCCTGCGGGCTGGGCGTCGGCCGGCGGGTGGGCATCGTCGACATGGGGCTGGTACGCGACGTGCGGGCGTACCGCGAGCCGGACGGCCGGCTGCGGGTGACACTCGACCTGATCACCACCGGTCCGTTCTGCATGTACACGCCGTTCTTCGAGCAGAGCGTGCGCCGGGAGATCGGACGGGTGGCGCCGGAGGTCGACGACGTCGAGGTCGAGTGGGGCGACAGCACCGACTGGTCCGAGGCGCTGATGACCGAGCACGGCCGCGCGATCCTGCGCATCGGGCGTTCCGCAGCACCCGTCCGCTGACGCGTACCCCGAGAGCTTCACGTCGGAAAAATACAATTTCTCCGCCCGGTCGGGGCGAGCGCGCCTCCCTCGCGGGCTGGCGAAACGCCCGCCAACAGGGCTTATGTTTCGGCATTGTGAACTATTGACTGTCGATGTTGATCGTGTTGGACTGCGATTGCATGCAACCCGAAGCGCCCGTCACGCGCCGGGTTTGTTTTCGCCCCTCCCTGCGCCGACTCATCGACGTGCTTCTTTTCGACGCCTGCCACCCACCGAGGGAGTAGCACCGTGACACACACTTTCGGAGCCCGCCGGCTCCGCGCCGCCGCCGCCGCGTTCGGGGTGGCCGCCCTTCTGCTCACCACCGCCGCCTGCGGATCGGGTGAGGACAGCGCGGCCTCCGACACGCCCGCCGCGGTCAACGACGAGTACACCGAGATGGCCCGCAAGCTGATCGCCGCCGGCACCGGCGGGATGCTCTACTTCGAGGGCAAGGAAGCCGACATCACCCTCGACAAGATCAAAATCTACGAGGAATGGTCCGGGCCGACGACCTCGGTGAAGCCGCCGGCGAACGGCAAGCTCAACATCATCGTCTGCAAGATCGGCACCTCCTGCGAGGAGGTCGGCAAGCGGGCCACCGCCATCGCCGAGAAGCTCGGCTGGAGCGCCGAGATCCTGGACGGCCAGGGCACCCCGGAGGGCTACCAGAAGGCACTGGCCACCGCCGCCGCCAACAAGCCTACCGCCGTCATCACCGTCGCCATCCCGGAGAACCAGGTCGCCGACGGCATCGCCGAGCTGCAGAAGGCGAAGATCCCGGTGGTGGGCGTCTCCGCCGTCGCCGAGGGCGGCGCGGTCGGCTACGACGCGCACGTGTCCAGCCGGGAGACGTTCCAGGCGGTGCTGGCCACGGCGAAGGCCGTCGCCGACTCCAACGGCAAGGCCAAGGTCGTCTTCCTCTGGGACGTCGGCTACCCGCACCTGGTCGAGGCGCTCAACGCCAGCAAGCGCGTGCTCGCCGGCTGCACCGGCTGCGAGCTGCTGGAGGTCCGCGAGCGCACGCTGGCGCAGGCGGTCGACCCGATCGAGATGCAGAACATCACCACCTCGCTGATCCAGAAGCACGGCGACAACCTGCAGTACATCCTCACGCCGTACGGCAACGGCGTGGAGTCCGTCATCGCCGCCATCCGGGCCGCCGGGCGCAACGACATCAAGGTGCTGTCCAAGAACGCCGAGCCGGAGCGGCTGGGCAGCGTGGCCGCCGGTGACCAGCTCGCCGACTTCGGCGCCATCCGCGGCTGGAACGCCTACGCCGCCATCGACCAGGTCGGCCGGCTCGCCGCCGGTCAGCCCGCGCTGCCCGACGCCGAGCAGGGCATCCCGGCCACCGTCTTCGACAAGTCGAACGCGCCCAAGGACGGCGCTGTCGACTGGAACAGCTACGTGAACTACGCCGAGCGCTACGAGAAGATGTGGAGCGAGGCCCGATGAGTGCCGCCCCGGTGCTGGAGGCGGTGGGCGTCAGCAAGTCCTACGGCCGGGTACGCGCCGTCACCGACGTCTCCTTCGACGTACGCCCGGGCGAGATCCTGGGCGTCGTCGGGGACAACGGCGCCGGCAAGTCCACGCTGATGAGCATGGTCAGCGGCGCGCTGGCGCCGGACTCCGGCCGCCTGCGGGTGGCCGGCCGGGACCTGACGCCGCACACCATCGGCGCGGCCCGTACCGCCGGAATCGAGATGATCTACCAGGACCTCGGGCTCTCCGACAACCTGAGCATCGTCGAGAACGTCTTCCTCGGCCGCGAGTGGACCGGCGGCGTACGCGGCCTGCCGGTGCTGCGCAAGCGGGCGATGCGCGAGCGCACCCGGGCGGTGCTGGAGGAGCTCGGCATCGACCTGCACGACATGAACGTGCTGGTCGAAGGGCTCTCCGGCGGGCAGCGGCAGATGGTCGCCATCGCCCGCGCGCTGGTCACCGAGAACGAGCCGCGCGTCATGGTGATGGACGAGCCGACGGCCGCGCTCGGCACCACCGAGTCCGACGGCGTCAACGCGCTGATCCGGAGGCTGCGCGACCGCGGCTACGCGGTCATCGTGATCAGCCACCGGATCCCGGAGATCCTGTCGATGGCCGACCGGCTGCTGGTGATGAAGGGGGGCCGCAACGTCTACCACGGCCCCACCGAGGGGCTCGACGTCGAGCGGTGCGTGCAGCTGATCGTCGCCGGCACGCTCGCCACGGCGGGGGAGGCGGTCCGATGACCGCCGCCACCACGCAGACGCCCCCGGGCGGCGGCCGCACCGTCGTCAAGCAGAGCGCCGACCGGTCCCGCGCCGGGGCCGGGGAGCGCGCGGTCGAGGGGGTGAGCCGGTTCGGGCTGCTCGGCATGCTCGCCCTGGTGATCGCGGTCTTCTCCGTGCTCACCCCGGACACCTACTTCACCACCACGAACTTCCGGCTGATCCTGGTCAACCAGACCGTGACGGTGATCGTGGCGATGGCCGCCACACTGCCGCTGCTGGCGCACTACCTGGACGCGTCGGTCGGCCCGATGCTGGGCCTGGCGCAGGGCGTGAGCATCTGGCTGATCGCGGTGCAGGGCGTACCGATCTGGCTGGCCCTGGTGGCGGTGCTCGCCGTCGGCGTCGCCGTGGGCCTGCTCAACAGCCTGCTGGTGCTGAAGTTCGGCATGAGTTCGATCATCGCGACGCTCGCCGTGGGCAGCCTGCTGATGGGTCTGCTCTACATGGTCACCGGTGGCCGGGTGCTGTACCAGAACGTGCCGCCGGCGTTCACCGAGATCGCCCGTGGCGACCTGGGCGGCATCCCGCTGCCGCTGATCTACCTCGTGGTGCTGGTGCTGGCGCTGGAGTTCATCGTCGTCTGGACACCGTTCGGGCAGCGGCTCTACGCGATGGACGGCAACCTGCGCGGCGCCGCCCGGGCCGGCATCGACGTCCGCAGCTACACCATCCGCGCGTTCGTCGGCGCGGCGGTGCTCGCCTCGCTCGCCGGGGTGCTGCTGGCCTCGCGGATCGGCTCGGCCCAGCCCACGGTCGGCGAGCAGTTCCTGCTGCCGGCCTTCGCCGCCGCCTTCCTCGGCGCCGCCGCGCTGCGACCCGGCCGGGTCAACATCCTCGGCACCGTGATCGCCGCGTACTTCATCACCTTCACCATCGCCGGCCTGCAACACCTCGGCGCCGCGACCTGGATCGAGCGCGTCTTCAACGGCCTCGCCGTCATCGCCGGCGTCTCGGTCGCCGCCTGGTCGGTACGGCGCCGCCGCCAGCTCGCGGTCCGGCACGTCGAACGCCTGGAACACGACACCACCCCGAAGGGACGCCCCACCCCATGAAGAACGGCTTCTTCGTCCTCGACAACGCCATCCACATGTACAAGCTCACCGACGAGAACATCGACTTCAACCACGGCGGGAAGAAGTCGACGAACGCGCTCGTCGAGTACGCCCGCAAGTACTCCGCACCGGGCTACCCGTACGACGACATCTCCGGCCGCGAACTGTCCGTCGAGGACGCGTACCGGCTGATGTTCGAGGAGTCCGACACCGACATGGCGATGGCCCAGACGGTGCCCAGCCACGGCGGCTGGAAGCTGGGCTTCTCACCGGCGGAGAACAACTACAAGCTCAAGGAGGCGTACCCGGACCGGGTGCTGTTCTGCGGCGGCGTCGACCCGATCACCCACGGCCGCTACGGCGCGGTGACCGAGATGATCCGGCAGATCGAGGAGTGGGGCGCCACCAGCTTCAAGTTCTACCAGGCGCACTCCGGCGGCCTGTCCTGGAAGATCGACGACCGGCAGGTCGCGTACCCGCTGTGGGAGACCGCGCTGGAGCACGGCGTGACGAACGTGCAGTTCCACAAGGGGCTGGCGTTCAACACCCAGCACATCGCCGACCTGGCGCCGTACGACCTGGAACGCGCGGCGCAGGACTTCCCCGAGATGACGTTCATCGTGCACCACCTCGGTGAGCCGTTCATCAACGAGACGATCAACATCGCCGCCCGGTACGAGAACATCCACCTCGCGCTCACCGCCTGGATCAACCAGTACCCGGTCGCGCCCCGCGCCGCGCTGCACGCCATCGGCAAGTGCCTGCTGCACGTCGGCCCGGACCGGCTGCTGTGGGGCTCCGAGGCGTTCGTCTGGCCGAAGGTGCAGGCGTACATCGACCTGTTCGCCGAGATGCAGATGCCGGAGGACCTCCAGGACGGCTACGGCTACCCGGAGCTGACCGACGAGATCAAGGAGAAGATCTTCGGCCTGAACTTCGCCCGGGTGCTCGGCATCGACGTGAAGGCCAAGAAGAAGGAGCTGTACGGCAAGAGCGGCAAGAAGTCCGCGAAGAAGGGCCGCAAGGATGGGCGCTGACAAGACGGCGAAGGCCGCCGACCGCGCGCTCGACGGCAAGGTACGCCAGCTCGTCGAGGCGCACGGCGGCGGCGTCACCGTCGACGTGGACGCCGACGGCGACGCCCGGGTGACGTTCCACGGCCGCTGCGCGGCCTGCCCGTCGGCGCCGGTCACCATGGGCTCGCTGGTCCGCCCGGCGCTGCTGAAGATCGAGGGCGTCCGGTCGGTGACCCGGGCGGGCGCGGTGTCCCGGTTCGCCGAGGCGCGCATCGAGAAGATGTTCGGACTGTCGGAGCCGGCCGGATGACCGGCGGCTTTCCCGACGGGCCGCTGACCGGCGTACGCGTGGTGGAGGCCGGCGTGCTGCTGGCCGGACCGTTCTGCGCGCAGCTGCTCGGTGACTTCGGCGCCGAGGTGATCAAGGTCGAGCAGCCGGACGGCGGCGACCCGATGCGGCAGTGGGGGCGGGAGAAGCCGCACGGCAAGTCGCTGTGGTTCCCGGTGGTGGCCCGCAACAAGAAGTCGGTCACCTGCAACCTGCGGGTGCCGGAGGGGCAGCAGCTCATGCGCGACCTGCTCGCCGGCGCCGACGTGTTCGTGGAGAACTTCCGCCCGGGCACGCTGGAACGCTGGGGGCTCGCGCCGGAGGAGCTGCACCGGATCAACCCGCGGCTGGTCGTCGTGCGGGTCACCGCGTTCGGGCAGGACGGCCCGTACGCGTCCCGCGCCGGCTACGGCTCGATCGGCGAGGCGATGGGCGGGATCCGGCACGTCACCGGCGACCCGTCCACGCCGCCGAGCCGCATCGGCGTCAGCCTCGGCGACTCGCTGGCCGGCACGTTCGCCGCGCTCGGCGCCATGATGGCGTTGCGGGTGGCGGGCAGCACCGGCCAGGGCCAGGTGGTGGACAGCGCCATCTACGAGTCGGTGCTGGCGCTGATGGAGTCGCTGGTGCCGGAGTACGCGCTCACCGGCTACGTCAGGGAGCGGACCGGCTCGATCCTGCCCAACGTGGCGCCGAGCAACGCGTACCCGACGCGCGACGGCGCCACCGTCCTGATCGCCGCGAACCAGGACACGGTGTTCCGCCGCCTGGCGGCGGCGATGGGCCGCCCGGACCTGGCCGACGACCCCCGGTACGCCACCCACGCCGCCCGCGGCGCGCACCAGGCCGAACTCGACGACCTGATCGCGGCGTGGACCGTCACGTTCGAGCCGGCCGCGCTGCTGCGGCTGCTGCATCTGAGCGGCGTACCGGCCGGGTCGGTCTACACCGCCCGGGAGATGCTGGCCGACGAGCACTTCGCCGCGCGCGAGGCGATCGTCGAACTCGACCACCCGGAGATGGGCGCGTTCCCGATGCAGAACGTCGCGCCCCGGCTGTCCCGCACCCCGGGCCGGCTGCGTTCGGTGGGCCCCCGGCTGGGCGAGCACACCGACGAGGTCCTGCGCCAGGTCCTGTGCCTGGCCGACGACCGGATCACCGAACTGCGCGCCGCCGGCGCGATCTGAGGAGGCAGTCATGGCGAAGAACCCGCACGTGGTGAAGAAGCGCTCGATCTCCGCGCCGGCCGCGCGGGCGATGGTGGCCGCCGCCGTCGCCCGCGCCGAGGAGATGGGCTTCGCGGTCACCGTCGCGGTGTGCGACGAGAGCGGCGTGCTCAAGGCGTACGAGCGGATGGACGGCGCGCCGCTGGTGAGCGTCCAGCTGGCGCAGGACAAGGCGTACACGGCCGTCGGTTTCGGCCTCAGCAGCGACGGCTGGTACGACTTCATCAAGGACGACGGCCCGCTGGCCATGGGCGCCCCGCCCGCGATCGACCGGCTGGTGACCTTCGGCGGTGGCTATCCGGTGAAGGTCGACGACGTGCTGGTCGGCGGCATCGGGGTCAGCGGCGGCCACTACACGCAGGACATGGAGGTCGCGCAGGCCGGACTGAAGGCGCTGTCTTGAACGTCGAGATCGTCGAGGTCGGCCCCCGGGACGGCCTGCAGAACCACCCGGCGGAGCTGACCACCGGGCAGAAGGCCGAACTGGTACGCCGGGCGGTCGCGGCGGGCAGCCGGCGGGTCGAGGTGACGAGCTTCGTCAACCCGGCGAAGGTGCCGAAGCTCGCCGACGCCGACGCGCTGATGGCACTGGTCCGTGACGAGCCGGGCCTGGCCGCGATCGGCCTGGTGATGAACGGGCGCGGACTGGACCGGGCGGTCGCCGCAGGCGTCACCGAGGTCAACTTCGTGGTGGTCGCCACCGACACGTTCTGCCGGCGCAACCAGGGCACGACCACCGCGGAGGCGGTCGCGGAGGTGCGGCGGCTGCTGCCCCGGGCCCGGGAACAGGGGCTGCGCGCGTCGGTCACGGTCGGGGCCGCGTTCGGCTGCCCGTTCGAGGGGGAGACGCCGCCGGAGCGCGTGCTGCGCGTCGTCGACGACCTGGCACCGGTGGCGCCGGACGAGGTGGCGCTCGCCGACACCATCGGCGTGGCCGTGCCGTCCCAGGTGGAGCGGCTGTTCACGGCCGTGCGCGAGCGCACCGGCGCGAGCCTGCGCGGGCACTTCCACAACACCCGCAACCTGGGCCTGGCCAACGTCCTGGCCGCCGTCGGGGCCGGGGCGCGGGCGATCGACGCCAGCGTCGGCGGCATCGGCGGCTGCCCGTTCGCGCCGGCCGCCACCGGCAACGTGGCCACCGAGGACGTGGTGTACGCGCTGGAACGCTCCGGGACCCGGACCGGGGTGTCGCAGGAGGCGGCCATCGGCAACGCCAGGTGGCTGGGCGAGGTGTTCGGCGCCGAGCTGCCGGGCATGCTGAGCCGGGCCGGTGGGTTCCCGTGACCGGGCCGCTGGCCGGACTGCGGGTGCTGGACCTGACCAGCACGTTCTCCGGTCCGTACTGCACGCTGATGCTGGCCGACCTGGGCGCCGAGGTGATCAAGGTGGAGCCGCCGGGCGGCGACATCGCCCGCCAGCTCGGCGCCGCCCGCACCCCCGGCATGGCGGCGGTGTTCCTCAACATGAACCGGGGCAAGAAGAGCGTCCTGCTGGACCTCAAGGCGCCCGCCGACCGGGCCGCGTTCGACCGGCTCGTGCCGACGGTGGACGTGCTGGTGCACAACATGCGCCCGGCCGCCGTGGCCCGGCTCGCGCTCACCTACGACGACGTGCGGGCGCTGCACCCGGCGATCGTCTACTGCGCGATCCCGGGGTTCCGGAGCACCGGCCGGCAGGCCGACCGGCCCGCGTACGACGACGTGATCCAGGGCGCCTCCGGGATCGCCCGGCTGCAGAGCGTCAACCAGGACCAGCCCGGGTACGTCGTCACGCCGCTCGCCGACAAGATCACCGGACTCACCGCGTCCACCGCCGTGCTCGCCGCGTTGCGGCACCGCGACGCCACCGGCGAGGGGCAGCGCGTCGAGGTGCCGATGTTCGACACGATGGTCGCCTTCGGCCTGCTCGAACAGCTCGACGGCTGGACGTTCGACCCGCCCACCGGGCCGCCGCTCTACCCGCGTACCGCCGCGCCGAACCGCCGTCCGTACGCCACCGCGGACGGGCACCTGTGCGTGCTGATCTACACCGGCCGGCAGTGGGAACGGTTCCTCACCCTGGTCGGGCGCGCCGACCTGCTGCGCCACCCCGACTACGACACCGTCGGCAAGCGGATCGCCAACGCCGACGGGCTCTACCGGGTGGTCGCCGACGTGCTGCGCGGGCGTACCACCGCCGAGTGGCTGGCGGAGCTGTCGGCGATCGACGTGCCGTGCGCGCCGCTGGCGGGCTACGAGGAGATCCTGCGCGAGGAGGAACGGGCCGAAACGGGTCTGGTGTCGATCGTCGAGCACCCGGTGGCCGGGCGGCTGCGCAGCATCGCCCCGCCGATCGTCATGTCGGCCTCGCCGCTGCCGGCCGGTCGGCTCGCGCCGACGCTCGGCGAGCACACCGACGAGGTGCTCGCCGGTCCCGAGGGGAGCAGCGGATGAGGGGCAGGGTCGCCGTCGTCACCGGCGCCGGATCGGGGATCGGGCTCGCCGTCGCCCGGCGGCTGGCCGACGAGGGCGCCGAGGTGGTCTCCGCCGACCTGGACGTGTCCGCGTGCGTGGGCGTCCCGGTCACCGCCGACCTGGGCACCCCGGCCGGCGTCGCCGCCGTCGTGCGGGAGGTGACCAGCCGGTACGGGGGCGCGGACGTGCTCGTCAACAACGTGGCGCTCGCGCCGTACCGGGACGCCTTCACCGACATCGACGACGCGGCCTGGCAGCGCACCTGGGACGTCAACGTGATGTCCTGCGTGCGGCTGTGCCGCGCGCTCGTGCCGCTCATGGTCGAGCGGGGCGGCGGCAGCGTGGTCACCATCGGCTCCGAGGCGGCGCGGCACCCGAAGCCGCACATGCTCGACTACGCGGTCAGCAAGGCCGCGCTGCTCAGCCTCGCCAAGGGCCTGGCCCTGGAGTACGGCTCCCGGGGCGTGCGGGTGAGCACCGTCGCGCCCGGCCCGACGCGGACCGCGACCATGGACGCCTACCTGGAGTCGGTCGCGCTCCGGCTGGGCATCGACGTCTCCGCCGCCGCCGACCACGTGGTGCACGAGCTGCGCCGGCTGCCGCTGGGCCGGATGAACGAGCCGGAGGACGTCGCCGAGGTGGTGCTGTTCCTCGCCGGGGACCGGGCCCGGCAGGTGACCGGTTCGGAGTACGCCGTCAACGGCGGTTCCACCGCGTCGATGTAGGTTCACCATCGGTGAACAGAGGGGGACGCATGGGCCGGGCCACGCAGTCGGCGTACGAGTCGATCAAGACGCGCATCCTCGGCGGGGCGTACGAGCCGGGGAAGAAGCTGTCCGAGGAGGATCTCGCCGCCGCGGTGGGGGTGAGCCGCACCCCCGTACGGGAGGCGCTGCGCCGGCTGCACGCCGAGGGCCTGGTGGACTGGGAGGCCAACCGGGGCGCCACCGTACCGGCCTGGCGCGAGCAGGACCTGGAGGAGATCTTCGAGCTGCGCGCCCTGCTGGAGGGGTACGGCGCCGAGCTGGCCGCGACCCGGATCACGCCGGAGGAGATCGCCCGGCTGCGCGAGCTGTGCGCCGAGATGGAGGGCTACGCGGCCGGTCAGCGGCGGGACCGGGCGGACCGGATCGCGGTCTGCAACGCGCAGTTCCACGAGATCATCCTGGGCGCCGGGCGGAACCGCCGGTTGAGCGCGCTGCTCGGGGCGGTGGTGCAGACGCCGCTGGTGAACCGCACGTTCCGCCGGTACGACGAGGCGGCGATGGCGCGCAGCATGTCGCACCACCGGGAGCTGATCGACGCGTTCGAGGCACGCGACCGGGCCTGGGCCGGCTCGGTGATGCGGGCGCACATCCTGGCCGCGCGCGCCACCCTCGGCACGCCCTGACCCACGCCGGGCCGGGGACACGTCGTAACCCTCGACGGTCCCGGCCCGGCGGCACGGGTCATTCGGCGGACGCCTCGGCGCGGCGCACCACCTCGGTGGCGGCACGCACCACCGCCCGGTCCAGCAACCGCCCGTCGGCGTCGGTGGCCACCCCGGAGCCGCCACGTTCGGCCCGCTCCAGCGCCGCCAGCACGGCCCGGGCGGAGGCCACCTCCTCGGCGGTCGGGGTGAACACCTCGTTGATGGTCGCGACCTGCCCGGGGTGGATGGCGCTGCGGGCCCGGAAGCCCTGCCGCAGCAGCGCCCGGGTGGTCCGCTCCAGCCGTTCCGGGTCGCGCAGCGTCGTCTCCACCGGCCCCACCGCGGGGGCGATGCCGGCGGCCGCCGACGCGACGACGACCTGGGAGCGGATCGGGGCGAACTCCGCCCGGTCCGGCCCGGGCTGCAACCCCAGCTCACCGGCGAGGTCCGCCTCGCCGAGGCCGAGCCGCAGCACCCGGGGCGCTTCGGCCACCCGCGGCGCGGTGAGCACGCCCCGGGCGGTCTCGATCAGCGCCACCACCCGGAACGCCGGGGCGTCCGGACCGAGCCGCCGCTGTACCCGGGTCAGCGCGGCGTCGACCTCGGCGAGCAGCTCCAGCTCGGCCTTCGGCACCCACACCCCGGCCGCGGCGGGGGAGAGGACCTCGACGTCCGCCTCGACCTGGTCGCTGTTGATCCGCACCCACAGCTCGGGTGCGGACGGCGCGGCGGCGCCCAGGAACCCGGCGACCGTCTCCCGGGCCTGCGCCTTGCGGGCCGGCGTGACCGCGTCCTCCAGGTCGAGCACGAGCGCGTCCGCGCCCCGCCCGGCCGACTTGTCCAGCAGGTCCGCCCGGTCGCCCGGCACGTACAGGTAACTGCGCGCCACCGCCGCCATGTCGTTCCCCCTACCGCTGCGGGCGGGCGAGGTAGCGGCCGGCCGGCTCGCCGGTGACCTTGCCGTCGACGAGCACGTGCTGCCCGCGCACGAAGGTGTCGGTGACCCGGGCGGTCAGCTCGAAGCCCTCGAACGGCGTGTACTCCTGCGTCGACTCGGAGTCCTCGGCGCGCACCGTCCAGGTCGAGTTCGGGTCGACCAGGCAGATGTCGGCGTCGTAGCCCTGCAGCAGCGCGCCCTTGTTGCGCAGGCCGAAGCGCTGCGCCGGGTTCCACGAGGTCAGCTCCGCCACCCGCTGGTACGACAGACCGCGCCGGTTGCCCTCGGTGACCAGGCCGGGCAGCAGGTACTCGGCGCCGCCGAAGCCGGACTTGGCGACGAAGATGTCGTCGCGCGGCTCACCGAACTTGACCTCGTCCTTGCAGCAGGCGTGGTCGCTGACCACCCAGTCGATCTTGCCGTCCAGGACGTACCCCCAGAGCGCCTCGACGTCGGCGCGCGGGCGCAGCGGCGGGTTGACCTTGCCGCCCAGGCCGTGCGCGGTGTCGATGTCGGCCACCAGGTGACCGATGGTCACCTCGCGACGGAAGTCGATGTGCGGGAACGCCCGCGCCATCCGCAGCGCCGCGTCGACCGCCTTCTCCGAGGTCAGGTGCAGCAGGTTGATCTTCGGCAGCCCGGTCTCGTGCGCCAGGTACGACGCGATCGACACGGCCAGTCCCTCGGAGTGCGGCGGCCGCGACGCGTGGTACGCCTCCAGCCCGCGCAGCGTGCCGTCCTGCTCGACCTGCTTGGTGTACGCGCTCATGATCTCGGCGGTCTCGCAGTGCAGCGACAGCGAGATCTCGTCGGCCAGCTCGGGGAAACGCTCCCGGGCCGCCTGGACGCCCCGCATCACGAACTCGAAGTGGGCGTAGTCGTACCGCTCGCCCTCCGGGATCATCAGGAACGAGTTCTGGTCGGTGGACCGGCCGTGCAGGCCGTGGCTGCCGTAGAACATGAAGATCTTGAACGAGGTGACCCCGTGCTCCTCCACCAGCGACGGCACCTCACCGATGTGCTCCCGCGACATCGGCGCCAGGTGGAAGCCGTAGTCGATGTAGGAGCGGCCCTCGGTCGCGGCCAGCACCTCGGGGAAGAAGTCCGCGTACCGGCCGCCGCGGTTGAGGTAGTACTGCCCGGTGCGCATGTAGTTCAGCGCCGTGGTGACGCCGCCCTGCACCGACGCGCGGCTCTCCGAGACGGCGTCCTCGCTCAGCGGGTTGTAGATGCCCCAGTGCTGGTGGGCGTCGACCACGCCGGGGAAGGCGAGCCGGCCGCCGCCGTCGACGACCTGGGCGGCCTCCGCCCGGTCGATCTGCGGGGCGACGCGGCTGATCCGCCCGTCGGTGACGCCGATGTCCATCAGCTCGGGTTCGGGCCGGTCGTGCCGGACCACGCGGACGTTCGTCAGCAGCAGGTCGTAGGTGCTCATGGTGTTGCTCCTCGTGCTCGGTTCAGCGGCGGTTGATCAGGCCCATCAGGCCGTGGACGTCGGGGGCCCGGTCCAGCCGGTGGACCTCCTCGGTGATGCGGTCGGCGGTCGCCTCCGGCAGGGCGGCGGCGTTGGTGCGGAACTTGACCGCCAGTTCGGCGTCGCTGAGCGGACGCTGCGGCCCGCCCCGGTTGGCGAGCACCTCCTGCACCCACTCCTGCCCGTCGCGGGTGACCACCCGCAGCACGGCCGGGAACTGGTGCGGGAAGATGGCGTCGCACCGCTCGTCGCCCACCACGTCGACGCGCGCCATCAGCTCCCGCCGCTGCGGGTCGTGTGCCAGGGCGTCGGTGAAGTCGGCGAGGTCCACGCCGAGACCGCCGCCGCCGATCAGGCCGGCGACGACCGCGTACGGGCCGCTGAACTGCGCCTCGTAACCGGTCTGCGGTGCGCGCTTGCGCTCGATGGGCTGGCCGATGGTGCGTACCGTCGGCGTCGGCACGCCGAGCGTGATCGACTCGATCTGGTCCAGCGGCAGCCCGCGCTCGCGCAGCGCGATCGCCGCGTCGATGGCCGCGTGGGTGAAGTGGTTCGCCGGGTACGGCTTGAAGAAGATGCCCGGTACGGCCCAGTCGGTGCCGAGGCCGCGGACGATCTCGTCGCCGTCGAACTCGCCGCGCAGGAACGCCTGGAAGAAGCCGAAGCGTCCCTCCAGCACGGTCGGCGGGCCGGTCACGCCGTGCCGGGCCAGCTGCGCGGCGCTGACCGCCGCGTGCGCGGCCCAGCCGCAGTGGATCCGCTTGACCGTGCCGCCGTTGCGGTTGGACTCGATCAGCCCGGCCGCCATCGAGGCGGACACCCCGAGCGCGTCGAGCGCGCCGTCGGCGTCCAGCTTCAGCAGCCGGGCCGCGGCGACCGCGCCGCCGAGCGTGCCGCAGATCGAGGTGGCGTGCTGCCCGTGCTCGAAGAAGACGGAGTTGCCGGCGGCCGGGTCGTAGCCGGCCATGCCGAGCCGGACGCACACCTCCAGGCCGACGGCGATGGCCGCGACGGTCTCCTGCCCGGACGCCCCGGACGCCTCGGCGGCGGCCAGCGCGGCCGGCACCACCGACGCGCTGGGGTGCAGCACCGACGGCAGGTGCGTGTCGTCGTAGTCGAGCGAGTGCGCCAGCACGCCGTTGGCGAACGCGGCCAGCGCCGCCGGCGCCTTGTCGTCCAGGCCGACGACGGTTGCCTGGCCCCGGCCGCCCTGTTCGGCGACGTAGGCGAGGGCCGCCTGGCTGGTCGGCAGCGGCCGGGCCGCCACGCAGAGCCCGAGCACGTCCAGGACGCGGGCCCGGACGCTGGCGACCACCTCGTCGGGCAGCGTGTCGGCGGCGGTGTCGGCGGCGAAGGCGGCCAGGTGGCGACCCAGTGTCGGTTCAGCCACGGCTGATCACCGCCAGCGGGCGCACCGGGGAGCCGGTGGCGCCGTACAGCGGCAGCGGCGCCATCACGAAGGTGAACTCGTGCACCCCGTCGCGGGCCAGCTCCTCCAGCGCCATCGTCTCGATCAGGTAGATGCCGTGCTCCACCAGCAGGATCCGGTGCGCCGGCAGCGAGCTGTGGCCCTTGCCCGGGTGCAGGCACTCGAAGGCGATGGTGTCCGCGCCGGCCGCGTGCACCTGACGCTGCGCCAGCCAGGTCGCGCCGTCCGCGCCGACCCCCGGTACGCCGGAGTCCTTGCCGATGTACTGGTTGCGGTCCTCGTGGTCGAACAGCCGGCCCCACCCGCTGCGGATGAGCACCACGTCGCCCGCGCCCACCGGCGTGCCCTGCCGGGACTCCGCGGCGTCCAGGTCGGCCGGGGTGATCTCGTAACCGGGCTCGCAGGCCTCCACGCCCAGCGCGGCGGGCACGTCCAGCAGCACGCCCCGGCGGACCATCGGCGCGACGGTGTGCACGCCCAGCTCGTCGAACCGGCCGCCGACCTGCGCTTCGGCGGCGTCGGCGCCGCCGTGCAGCCGGCCGTCCTGGGAGACGTGCGCGAGCGCGTCGACGTGGGTGCCGACGTGCGTGCCCATCACCAGCAGGTCGTTGGCGGCGGAGCCGCCGTCGGCGCGCACCATGTCGCCGTGGCGGCGGGGCAGGGTGAGCCCGAACGCCGGGTGGTTCGGCGACTGCGGCATGCCGACGGTCAGCCGCCGGCCCAGGTCGTAGATCGTGACACCGGCCTGCACGGCGTCGAGCAGGCGGTCGGCGGTTCTGGCAGTGGTGCCCACGGGGTTCCTCGCGTTTCGGCTGTCGGCGTCGTCAGGCGACGACGCCACGGGCTTTCAGGTCGGCGATCTCGGCCGGGTCGCAGCCGAGTTCCTCGACGAGCAGGGCGTCGGTGTCGGCGCCGGGGGAGCGGCCGGTGAACCGGATCCGGCCCGGCGTCTCCGACATCCGCCACATGACGTTGTGCATCCGCATCGGGCCGAGGTCCGGGTCGTCGACCGTGGTGATCATCTCGGTGGCCTGGACGTGCGGGTCCTCGACGATGTCCTTGGCGCTGTAGACCGGTGCGACGGCGGCGCCGGCCTCGGCGAACGCCGTGGCCACCTCGTCGCGGGTCCGCTCGGCGATCCACGACCCCACGTACTCGTCGAGCAGGTCCGCGTGCGCCACCCGGCCGACGCCGGTACGGAACCACGGCTCGTCGATCACCTCGGGGTGGCCCACCAGCCGCAGCACCCGCTCGGCGATGGCCTGGGCGCTGGTGGAGATGGCCACCCACGACCCGTCCTTGGTCTGGTACGTGTTGCGCGGCGCGTTGTTCGTCGAGCGGTTGCCCTGCCGCTGCTCCACCACACCGAGCTGGTCGTAGACAGTGGGGCCGGGACCGACAGCGGTCATGATCGGCTCCAGCAGGCTCATGTCGACGACCTGGCCCCGGCCGCCGGAGCGCTCCCGGTGCCACAGCGCCATCATCACCGCCGACGAGGTGGCGATGCCGCAGATGCTGTCGGCCAGCCCGAACGCGGGCAGCGTGGGCGGGCCGTCGGCCGTACCGGTCAGGTGGGCGAACCCGCTCATCGCCTCGGCCAGCGTGCCGAACCCGGCGCGGGAGGCGTACGGGCCGGTCTGCCCGAAGCCGGTGATCCGGGCGATCACCAGACCGGGGTTGACCCGGTGCAGTTCCTCCGGGCCGACGCCCCAGCGCTCCAGCGTGCCCGGCCGGAAGTTTTCCACCAGCACGTCGGCGCGCTCGGCCAGCCGCAGCAGCAGCGCCGCGCCCTCCGGCGCGGACAGGTTCAGCCCGACCAGCCGCTTGTTGCGGGAGATCTCCTTCCACCACAGGGGATGGCCGTCCTTGGCCTTGCCGTGGCCGCGCATGCTGTCACCCATGGTCGGGTGCTCGATCTTGATCACGTCGGCGCCGTAGTCGCCGAGGATCTGACAGCACAGCGGCCCGGCGAGGATCGTCGAGACGTCCAGCACCCGCAGGCCCGTCAGCGGTCCGTCACTCACCTGTTCCACCTCCCCAGTTCTGTTCCTGACCCGTCCGGCCGGCGACACGCTGCGCCGGCGGCCGGAAACCCAGTTCGGCGGAGATCTCCGCCGCCGCCGCGGCGACCAGTGCCCCGTGCGCCGCGCACACCTCCGGGGTGAACCGGTTCTGCGGCCCGCACAGCGAGATCGAGCCGAAGACCTGCCCGGTCGCGTAGCGCACCGGAGCCGCCACGCTTCCCGCGCCGTTCTGCCGTTCGCCCATGCTCACCGCGTACCCCTGGCGCCGGACCCGGCCCAGTTCGGCCCGCAGCTTCGCGGTGGAGGTGATCGTGACCGGGGTGATCGCGTCCAGCGGATGGTGGCCGAGGTAGTCGTCGACCTCGGCGTCCGGCAGCGCCGCCAGGATCGCCTTCGACGACGACCCGGAGTGCAGCGGGTGGCTGGTGCCCAGGGACACCGACATCCGGACCTCGTGCGGCGAGAGCACCTGGTCGATGTAGACGCGCGACCAGCCCTGCCGTACCGACAACGTGGCGGTCTCGCCGCTGTCGCGGACCAGCCGGACCAGGTACCGGCGCGCGATGTCCGGCACGTCCAGGGCGCGCAGCGCGGCCAGGCCCACGGCGAGCGCGCCGGTGCCGAGCCGGTAGCGCTTGGTCTCCTCGTTGAAGGTGAGGAAGTTGTCGGCCACCAGTTCCTTGAGGATCCGGTGCGCGACCGCCTTCGGCAGACCCAGTTCCCGCGCGATCGTCGACACGCCGAGGGTCTCCGGGGCCCGTTCGGCGATGATGTTGACGATGTCGAGGGCGCGTCCCAGACCGGAGCGGGTCCGGCCGGCGGTGCTCTCGACAACCGCTGTCGTGATCATCTCTCATCCTCCACAGTCGACGTGCGTGCGCGGGGTCGCCGGGCGTCAGGCGGGCGCGACGGGGGTCTTCCCGGGTGGCAGGCCGCCGGCCTGCCGGGGTCGCTCCCGCGCGATGACGAGCGCCACCGAGGCGAGCACCACGGCACCGGCGAGCACCTGTCGTCCGGACAACGATTCATCCAGCACCATCATGCCGAGCAGGACCGCCACCACCGGGTTGACGTACGCGTAGGTGGACGCGAGCTGGATCGGCGCGTTGCGCAGCAGCCAGGTGTAGACGCTGAAGCCGACCACCGTGCACACCAGCATCAGGTAGGTCCACGCCAGCCAGGACCGGCCGGTCACGTCGGCCGGGTCGAACCGTCCCAGCTCACCGCTGACCACGCTCGCCACCGCCACCGCGACGCCGCCGACGAGCATCTGCCAGCCGGTGCCGACCAGGTGGTCGGCCGGCATGTGCAGCCGCTGCGACAGCGTCGAGCCCAGCGCCCAGACCATCGTGGAGACCACCAGCAGCAGCATCCCGCCGAGGTGCCATCCCTTCGTCGGCACCGAGAACAACAGCGCCAGCCCGGCCACACCGCCCAGTACGCCCACCGCCGCGAGTGCCGACGGCCGTGGGCCGACCGCCAGCCGCAGCACCAGCACCCACAGCGGCATGCCGGCCACCACCAGCGACGTCAGCCCGGTCGGCACGTACTGCTGGCCCAGGGCGAGCAGTGCGCTGCCCGCACCGACCATCAGCAGCCCGCTGGCGCCCACCCCGCCCCACTGCTGCCGGGGCAGCAGCAGCCCGGCCGGTCCCCGGCGCAGCGCCGCCACCGCGAACAGCAGCAGCGCCGCGGCCAGGAACCGGGCCGAGGTGGCGACCAGTGGCGGGATGCTGTCCAGGGCCACTCGATTGCCCAGGTAGGTCGAGCCCCAGATCAGGTAGACCGCGCCGAGCCCGACGGCCAGGGCCATCGGGCCGGCGGGCCGCGGCGGATCCGCCGGGTGGCGGACCGCTGCGGGCTCGGTCAGGTCAGCGGTGGCCATCGACCCGGATCGCCACCGCGGTGTTGCCCCGCAGGGCGTTCGAGTAGGGACACATCTGGTCGGCCAGCTCCACCGCGCGTTCCAGGTCGGCCTGCGGGCACTGCGGCGCGGACACGTCCAGCACCACCGCGATCGCGTACCGGCCGTCCTCGGTCTGCCCGAGGGAGACCGAGGCGGTCACCGTCGTCGGGCCGGGCTTGACGCCGGCCTGCCGGGCGGCGACGGCGAGCGCGCTGTCGAAGCAGGCCGCGTAGCCGGCCGCGAACAGCTCCTCCGGGTCGGTGCCGGGCGCGTCCGGACCCCGCTGCGCGGGGCGGGTCAGGTCGACCCGCAGCGACCCGGTCAGCGACCGGGCGCTGCCGCCCCGGCCGCCGGAGACCTCGACGGCGGCGGTGTAGAGCGTGTTCGCCGGTACGACCTTCGCCTCGGTGACCGGGGTGCCGGCGCTCACGCCGCCACCTCCCGTCCCAGGTCGGCGTGCACCTGCGCGGCGACCGCGTCGGCGAACGCCTCCGGCTGCTCGTCGGCCACGAAGTCGGTGCCGCCGGGGATGGTGACCAGCTCGGCGCCGGGCAGCGCGGCCCGCACCTGCGGCGTCATCCGGTCCAGCAGGTCGTCGGCGCCGTGCAGCAGCACGATGGGCAGCGCGTCCAGGGCGGCGGTGTCCACGTGGTGGTCGAACACCGCCCGGTACGCGGTGGCGTAGTCCGGACCGGTCAGCAGGTACTCGGTGACCTGGCGGTCCGCCTCCTCCGGGGTCAGGCGCGGGTACAGGCCGTACACCCGGTCCCAGATGACCTTCAGGTGCCCGCCGTCGCGGTCCGGGGAGTAGCCGGGCGCGTACGACCGCTTCTTCTCCGCCCGCTCCTGCTCGTCGTAGAGTGGGATGCCCTGCAGGATCAGCCGGTGCACCCGCTGCGGCGCCGACATCAACGCCTGGGCGCCGACGATCGCGCCGGTGTGCTGCCCGAGCAGGTGCACCCGGGACAGCCCGAGGGCGTCGGCGAACTGCCACACCCCGGTCGCGTACTCCGGGATGGACCACGGGCGCGGCGGCGCGTCGGACATGCCGAACCCCGGCGTGTCCGGGGCGATCACCCGCAGGCCGCGGCGGGCCAGCGGCTCGATCACCGCGTCGTAGGTGGCCGAGGAGAGCGGGGACTGGTGCAGCATCAGCAGCACCGGGGCGTCGGCGTCGCCGCCGTGCCGGTAGTGCACCTGGCCCCACGGCACGTCGGCGTAGGCGCGGCGGGCCACGCCGCGGGCCCGGGTCACTCCGTCACCGCCAGGGCTGCCATGACCTCGATGACGTGCTTGATGCCGGCCTTGTAGTCGTCCAGCCGGATGTTCTCGTTCGGGCCGTCCACACCGGAGTCGGCGCGGGACACGCCGACGCCGACGATCGGCCGGTCGGCGATCACGCCCTGGTTGCCGATCCACTGCGTGTACGGCTCGATGACCGGCTCGGTCCCGTACACCCGGCGGGCCGCGTCGGCGACCAGCGCGACGAACGGGTCGCGGTGGTCGGTGAGGTTGGGCCGGCTGGTCGCCATCACCTCGATGCGCAGGTCACCGAAGCCGGTCGCGGCCAGGTGGTCGCGGATGCAGCCGAGCACCCGGTCCGGGTCCTGGCCGGGCACCAGCCGGAACTCCAGCTTGGCCGAGGCGGTCGACGGGATGCCGAGCGTCACGTCGTCGCGCATGTCGCCGCCGGCGAAGCCCGCGACGGTGAGCGTCGGCACGGTACGGATGGCGACCGCGGCGGCCTGGTCGTCCAGGTCACCGGTGAAGCGGTCGACCTGCGCCCGCTTGCGCAGGAAGTCCCCGTCGAACGCGACCTTCTCCAGCAGCGCCCGCTCCTCGTCCGTCGGCGGCCGGGCGTCGTCGGCGAAACCGGGGATCGTCACGGTGCCGTCGGGCTGCTGCAGCTGCGCCAGGGCGGCGGCCAGCCGGGCCGTGGCGGCCGGCAGCAGCGCGGTGTTCTGGCTGGTCAGGTCGCGCGGCAGGGTCTGCGCGGTGAGGCGCAGGTAGAGCACGCCCTTCTCGGCGAGCTTGAGCAGCAGCCGGTCCTCGCCGTCGAGCCAGGAGTTCTCCCACAGCGCCGCGTCGCTGGCGAGCCGGTCGGCGTGCGCCTGCACGAACGAGCCCAGACCCGGGCTGTGCAGCCACTTCTTGCCCTCGAAGATGATCCGGTTGGTCACCGGCGGGGTCAGCCCGGCCAGCTTCCAGGCCGCCGCCGCGTGGATGCGGGACATGACGACGCCCTTGTCGTCGGCCACGCCCCGGGCGTACAGCCGGCCGTCGTGGATCTCCGCCGCGTACGGCGGGCTGATCCAGTCGGCGTCGTCACCGGCCGGCTCGACCTCCACGTCGTAGTGGGTGAAGTGCAGCAGCGCCTTGTCACCCTCGCCCGGCACCTCGGCCAGCACGTACGGGTACGACTGCTCCCACGGGATGATCTCGGCTTCGCCGCCCCAGCGGCGGACCGACCCGGCGATGAACTCGGCGGTGGCCTCCATCTGCTCCGGCTCCTGGCGGCGGCTGCGGATGCGGCACAGCTGCTGGAGCTCCTCGACGAACTCGTCGAAGTGCTTGTCGACGGCCGCCAGAGCGGCCGCGGTATCCGGTTTGGGCATGGTGGTCCTCACAGAAGGGGTCGGAGAGGGGGAAGTTCAGTGGATGGTGACGCCGCCGTCGACGAAGATCGTCTGCCCGGTGGTCATGGCGGCGGCGTCACTGAGCAGGTAGGCGACCGCGTTCGCGACGTCCTGCGGCAGCGCCATCCGGCCCAGCGGGATCGAGGCCATCTTGTCGGCCAGGTACGCGTCGTCGCCGCGTACGTCGGCGGTCATGTCGGTGGGCACGATCGTGGGTCCGACGGCGTTGACCCGGATCCGGTCCGGCGCCCACTCCAGCGCCAGCACGCGCGCCATGTGCATCACGCCGGCCTTGCTGACGCAGTACCCGAGCGTGTTCAGCACCGCGATGTGCCCGTTCGTGGAGCCGATGTTCACCACCGCGCCGCCGGCCTGCCGCAGCGCCGGGTACGCGGCCTGGCACATCCGGAAGGTGCCGGTCAGGTTGACGTCCAGGACGGTGGTGAAGTCCTCCTCGGACATCGTCGCCGCCGGTCCGCGCCGGACGATCCCGGCGTTGTTCACCAGCAGGTCCAGGCGGCCGTGGGCGTCCAGGACCTCGGCCACCAGGCCGGCGCAGGAGGCGGCCGACCGGACGTCGACCCGGTGCCGGGTGTGCGGGCCGCCGGTCAGCTCGGCCTCGGTCCAGTCGTCGAGCAGGTCGGCCTGGGCCACCGTCGCGCCGCGCTGCGCCAGGGTCGCGGCGATGCGGGCGCCGATGCCGCGGGCCGCGCCGGTGACCACTGCCACCCGCCCGTCGAACCGGTTCGGATCGGTGTTCATGTCTCGTGTCCTGCCTTTCCCGTCCGGCCACCGGCCGGGCGGGCGTGAACCACGCCCGGCCGGTGCTCCGCACGCGTGACGACGGTCCCGTCAGCTGTCGTCACGCGCCGATCACCTTCGTGTCCTCGGCCCAGAAGGCCAGCCGCTTCTGCAGCAGCCGGATCACGAAGTGCGCCACCAGACCCATCACCGACAGCACCACCAGGACGGCGAACATGCCGGCGATGTCGAAGTTGTAGTTGGTCTGCAGCAGCAGGTAGCCCAGGCCCTCCTTGGCGCCGATGAACTCGCCGACGACCGCGCCGAGGATGGCGAAGACGATGCCGATGTCCAGGCCGGCGAAGATGAACGGCAGCGCGCTGGGCAGCCGGACCATCCGGAAGATCTGGGTCTTGCTCGCGCCGAACACGGTCAGCATCTGGATCTTGTCGGCGTCGGCCGCCCGCAGGCCCTCGATGACGTTGACGAGCATCGGGAAGAACGAGATCACCGCGGCCATGACCACCTTGCTGGTCAGGCCGAAGCCGAACCAGACCACGAACAGCGGGGCCAGGGCGACCTTCGGCACGGTCTGGAAGGCCACGATGTACGGCATCAGGGTGGCTTCCACGATCTTGATCTGGGAGATGAACGTGCCGAGGACCAGCGCGGCCCCGACACCGATCACGAACCCGAGCAGCGCCTCCTGGGTGGTCACCCAGAAGTGGCCCCAGAACTGGTCGTCGCCGAGCTGCTGCCACAGCGACTCGACCACGCTCGACGGCAGCGGCAGGACGTACTCGTCGACGCCGATGAGCTGGACGCCGTACTCCCAGGCCAGGACGACCACGACGAAGACCGTCGGGACCAGCCAGAGCTGGGGCTTCTCGCGGAGGTCGAACTTGCGCCGGGCGGGCTTGGCGGGCCGGGCGGACGGCGCCGGTGGCTGGGCCGGCTCGCGGACCAGGTTGCTTGTTGCCATGGCTGTCCCTCGTCAGTCGATAACGCCGGCGGCGTTGAAGTGTCGGCGGATCCGCTCCACGTAGACCCCGGCCCGGTCGGACGACATGACGCCGAGGTCACGTGGCCGCTCCAGGTCGATGTCCAGGACCTCCGCGATGCGGCCCGGCCGGGGGCTGAGCACGACCACCCGGTCGGAGAGGAAGACCGCCTCCGGGATGGAGTGCGTGACCAGCACGATCGTCTGGTTGCTCTCCTGCCAGATGCGCAGCAGCTCCACGTTCATGTACTCGCGGGTCATCGCGTCGAGCGCGCCGAACGGCTCGTCCATCAGCAGGACCGCCGGGTCGTGCACCAGGGCCCGGCAGATGCCGGCCCGCTGCTGCATGCCGCCGCTGAGCTCGTGCGGATACTTCTGCTCGAAGCCGTTGAGGCCGACCATGTCGAGCAGTTGCTGGGCGCGTTCCCGGTGCCGGCGGGGATCCAGTCGCTGGATCTCCGCCGGCACCATCACGTTGTCGAAGATGGTGCGCCACGGCAGCAGCGTCGGTGCCTGGAACACCATCCCGACCTCGGGAAGGGGCTTCGTCACGTCCCGCCCGGCGATCCGTACCGCGCCGCCGGACTTCGGGCTGAGCCCGGCGAGGATCTTCAGCAAAGTGGTCTTGCCGCACCCGGACGGTCCCACGACCGAGATGAACTCGCCGCGACGTACCGTCAGGTTGATGTCGCTCAGCGCCTGGGTCGGTGCCGACTTACGGGGCCGGTACTCCTTGTCCAGCCCGTCGATCTCGATCCAGGAGTCTTCCGACACCGATGCCGGAGCCTGCGTCTGCGCCCGGCGGGCCGTCGCCTTGATGGCCATCGAAATCCCTTCCGCTGTCCGCTGCCTAGGCGGTGTAGTTCGCGGCCTTGCTCAGCACCGCGGCCTTGTCGAAGTTGTTCGCGCCGGAGAGCAGGCTCGGGTCCCAGAGCTTCTTCAGGTCGACGTCACCGGTGATCTGCCCGGCCTCCTTGGTGTACGCCTGGGTCTTCGCCCACTCCTCGTCGCTGATCGCGCCCCAGTCGCCGAACTGCTCCGGGTCGCCGCTGGCCGGGGTGGCCGTCTTCAGCCAGGCGGCGAGGCTCTCGGTGTCGGCCTTGAGGCGCTCGTCGGCGGACTTGCCGGCGAGGATCTGCGGGAAGACCTTGTAGCCGATCTTCATGGCGGCCTCGGGGTTCTTGGCCGAGAAGAGCATCGCCTTGTACGCCGCGCGCAGGAACCGCTCGTACGAGTCCTTCTTGGCGTCGAAGTCACGGGCGCCGACGCTGAAGGTCAGCGACCGGATGCCGCTGAACACGTCCGGGTTGGTCAGGTACTTCAGCTCGGTGCCGGCGTTCTCGATGACCGCGTACGCCTGGGTGTAGAGCGCCAGCATGTCGACCTTGCCGTCGTTGAGCGCGGCGGCGGCCTGCGCGCCGACGCCCACCGGCAGCAGCTCGACGTCCTTGGCCGGGTCGAGACCGGCGGCCTTGACGTAGGCGCGGGCGTACGGGGCCGAGCCGGAGGCCAGGCTGATCACGCCGATCTTCTTGCCGCGCAGGTCCGCGCCGCCGGTGATCGGGGAGTCCGGCTTGACCGCCATCACCCACGGCCAGTTCTGCACCAGGCCGCCGACGGCCTTGATCGGCACGTTCTTCTCCACCGCGCCGAGCGCCGAGCCGGCGTCGGCGGGGGTGATGTCACCGCTGCCGGACGCGACCGCCTGGAGGGCGGCGACCGAGCCGTCGGCGTTGATCGTCTCGACGGTCAGCTTCTCCTCGGCGAAGTAGCCGAGTTCCTTGGCGACCGCGTAGACGGCCACCTCCTCCTTCGGGCCGATCACGGCGGAGGCGATGGCCATGGTCAGCTTCGCCTCCTTGCCCTCGCCGCCGGCCTCGTCGTCGGAGCCGCCGCCGCACGCGGCCAGGACCAGCGTGGCGGCCAGCGCCGCCGGGAGCAGAGCCCACTTTCGTTTCATATGCACACACCTCGTCGTGAGTCGGGGGAGACCGCCTCCGCCGCCGTGACGGCGGAGGCGGGGGAATCAGCTGTCGCGCTGCTGCGCGACCAGGGCCAGATCGTTGTAGACGTGCTGCTCGACGATCAGTTCGCCGTCGAGCACGAACACATCCGCGTAGCGGATGTCCTCGAACGGAGTGCCGTCGAGCCATTCCCCGTACAGCCGCCCGAGCGAGGTCACCGTGACCCGCCCGTCGGTGTCACCCACCAGGTAGCGGTCCCGGTGCTTGCGCACCCACCGGTAGGTACCGGTGGACGCGGCCGCCATCTCCCGCAGCGAGGAGTACTCCCGGCCGCCCGGGAAGACCAACCGGGCCTGCGCGGCGAGAAAGCGTCCTGCTTCGTCCAGCTCGCGGTCCTCGCACAGTTGCAGGTACCTGTCGATCAGACCGGGCGCGTCCGGTGTGCCCATCAGCCGGTCTTCTCGCTCAGGGCCGCCTCCCACTGGTCCCGCAGCGGGTGCTCCGCGGGGCCGTGCTCGGTGAGGATGCGCATCAGGCGGGCCAGCAGCGCGTCCCGCTCCCGGTCGAGGACCTGCTGCTCCTCCTCGGTGGAGACGAACTCGTCGACGGCGCCCGCGGTGAGCGCGCCGGAGCGCGTCAGCAGCGCCTCGACGACGCGTACGCGCTGGCGGGTCACGTGCAGCTCGGTGGAGAGCTGCAGCACCAGGTCGAGCAGCTTGCCGACCTTGGGGTCTCCGAAGTAGTCGAACTCGGTGCTCATCACGCCTCCGGCTTGGTCGCGGCCAGTACGGCCCAGGGGAAGTGCCACTCGGGACGGTCGCCCCAGCCCTGCGGCTGGACGCCGTTGCGGCGCTCGTCGAACGGGGTCCACGACACGTCGGTCAGACCGGCCTCGGCGCAGACCTCGATCAGGTCCGAGCCGAACAGGTCGTGGAAGAACGGCTCGTTGTTGCGCTCGGCGTGCTCGTAGACGGTGGCGTCGCGCAGCGGGTCGCCGGTCAGCATGAACTCGAGGAAGCGCAGCGAGCCGCCCGGCTTGAGCAGGCGCGCGGCCTCCACGATCGTTTCCCGGATCGCGGCGGCCGGCATCTCGTGCAGCACCATCGTGCCGGTGACCACGTCGCAGCTGTCCGACTCGATGCCGGTGGCCCGGCCGTCGGCCTGCCGGTAGTCGATCGCGAGTCCGGTCGCCTCGGCCTCGGCGTGGGCCAGGCGCAGACCGGGTGCGGCCAGGTCCACGCCGATCACCTGCGCGGTCGGGTACTTGGCCGGCAGCGGGCGGGTGCTCTTGCCGAAACCGCACCCGATGTCGACGATCCGGGTCGCCGCGGGCAGCTCGGGCAGCGCGGTCTGGGCGAACAGCGTGTGGAACTTGTAGCCGTCGTTGTCGCGCAGCATGACAATGCGCGCGCCGAACTCGTACACGTAGGCCGACATGTCGTCGGAGAAGAAGCTGCCGGGCTGGATGTGGATGTCGTAGTCGGTGTACCAGTCGGGCAGTTCCAGGTCGGGGTTCAGCTCCAGCGAGCCCTTCGGCTGCTCGGGCAGCGAGGTGAGCTGGTCGGTCAGCTCCTCGCGGCGGCTGAGCACCGCGTCGCCGGCGACCTTCCACAGCATCTTCTGCTGCACCCGCTCCAGGTGGCTGAACCACGGGTAGAGCGGAAGACCACGCAGCACCTGACCGGCGTCGGTGATCGTCGTGGCCGACGCCCCGGTGGCGCCGTACTCGTCGCGCAGCGCCGGGTAGACGGTGTCCGCCCATCGCTTGCGCAGGCCGAGGACGAAGTCCACGGCGGAACGCTCATCCAGGGTGAGGCGCTCCTCGATGTCCAGCATGCTTGTCTCCTCTACAGGTGGGGGAGGTCCGGTCCGCGGTGCACCGCGACCGGGGTGGACGGGTCAGTGGGCGTACCGCACGCACTGGGCGGACGCGGTGTCGTAGGCGCCGAGGAACGCGCCGGCCATCCGCCCCTCGTAGACGGCCTCGAAGGCGGTGCGTGGGGCGTTCGCGTCGCCGACGACGTGGATGCGGGGGCCGTCGGGCAGCGCGTCGAGCTGCCGGTACAACTCGTCCGCGGCCTGCGCCGAACCGCCGTCGACGACTGTGGTGACGTCCTCGACGATCGTGTCGCCGCCGGCGAGCGGGCCGCCGAGGGCCACCGTCGTGGCGCCCGCGGCGCGGGCGGTCCGCATCGGGTGGACCGCGATCCCCAGGTCCGCGAAGCGCTTGAGCAGCGCCAGCCGCGAGTACGTGGTGATCTTGGCGCTGACCGTGGCGGTGGGGGACACGAGGTGGACGCGGGCGCCCCGGCGGGCGAGCGCCTCCGCGACCGACGCCGCCGACCAGGTGCCCTCGTCGTCCAGCACGACGACGGCACCGGCGGGCCGGTAGCCGGGGTCGGCCAGGTTGTCGACGGCCTGCCAGATGTCGATCACCGGCGGGCCGCCGGGCAGTTCCCGGCGGGCGGGCCGGGAGCCGGTGGCGAGGACGACGTCCTGGTAGCCACCGGCCAGCACGTCGTCGACGCCGGCGCGCCGGCCGAGCCGGACCGGGATGCCGGCGGCCTCGACGTCGCGGGCCAGGTCGCGGGTTAGCAGCCCGAGCCGCTCCCGTCCGGGTACGCGCGCGGCCACCTCCACCTGTCCGCCGAGGTGGTCCCGTGCCTCCACGACGGTCACCCGGTGCCCGGCCCGGTGCGCGGAGAGGGCGGCCTCGAGGCCGGCCGGTCCGCCGCCGACGACCAGGACGTTCCGCGCGCCGGACGGCCCGGGCAGTTCCGGCCAGGCGTCGGCCCACTCCTGCTCGGCGCCGACCTCCGGGTTCACCACGCAGGAGATCGGCAGGCTGGTCTCCAGCCGGCCGATGCAGCCCTGGTTGCAGGCCAGGCAGGCGCGCACCTCGTGCTGGCGGCCCTGCTCGGCCTTGCGGACCAGGTGCGGGTCGGCGATGTGCGGGCGGGCCAGGCCGACCAGGTCGGCCTCGCCCGCGGCGACGAGTTCGGCCGCCTCCGGCAGGCTGTCCAGCCGGCACACCGCGAGCACCGGCAGGTCCGGGAACTCCTGCTTGAACAGCGCCGCGTGGTGCCGGAACGGGGCGTGGCCGAAGCTCATGTCCGCCATCTGCGTCGCCAGCGACCAGCTGCCGTGGTAGGCGGAGTGGCTGACGTGCACGTAGGCGAGGGGGAACTCGGCGCGCAGCTTTCCGACGATCTCCAGCACCGCGGCCGGGTCGAGCCCGCCGGGCAGGAACTCGTCGGCGCTGACCCGCAGCCCGACGGGCAGGTCGGGGGCGGCGGCCAGCACCGCCGTCAGCACCTCGCGGGTCAGGCGCATCCGGTTGTCGAGGCTGCCGCCGTACGCGTCGTCGCGGGTGTTCGTGTGCGGTGAGAGGAACTGCTGGAGCAGGTGGCCGTGGCCGGCGTGCACCTCGAGGCCGTCGAAGCCGGCCTCGCGCATCCGCCGCCCGGCGGCGGCGAACGCGGCGACGACTGTCGCGATGTCCCGGCGTCCCATCGCGTGCGGGACGTGCGAGCCGGCCGCCCACGGCACCGGCGACGAGGACCAGGCGGCGGTGCGGGTCGCGTCGCCGTTGGCCTGCCGCCCGGCGTGCATGATCTGGGCGAACATGCGGGCGCCGTGCTCGTGCACGGCCTCGGTCACCGCCGCGTACGCCGGGATCGACGAGTCGTCGAAGCTGCCGAGGCTGATGCTGCGGCCCGCGCTGGTGGGGTGCACGCGGATCGCCTCGGTGATGATCAGGCCGGCTCCGCCGCGCGCCCGCTCCGCGTGGTAGGCGACGTGGCGGCGGGTGGGCACATTGTTCAGTCCGAAGTTGGTGGTGTGGCCGGGGACGAAGACCCGGTTCCGCAATGTGAGACGACCGAGCCGGGTGGGGGAGAGAAGGGCGAGGAGCTTGTCGTCGGGCATGCTCGGACTTCCTGTTTCGGGCCGCACTCGGCGAGGCCGAGGGCGTTCGGATGAACCGTACGCCGTTCGATTGAGTGGAACGGTAGGGCCGGGTTCAACATGCCGTCAACGGGTTACTGGTCAGTAATTTAGGCCGCCGAACCGCCTCTGAGCTGCTGTTCCACTAGGCGGAACGCTGACCGATGATGACCGTCGATGGCGCGGTCGATCGTTCGGATGCTCCTGATCGGACGACGGTGCCGGCCGCCGATCGACTGTCGGCGGTTCCTGCCCATCATTCGGACGGCCCCGCCGGACCGTGCCGGTGGCCGTCCCGGGCGGCGACGGTGCGTCCTCTCGAGCGGCGACACTGCGCCGGGTGCACGGCGGCCCGGGCCGCCGCCGGGTTGCGCACGTGAGGTGCGGCGTCGGCGACGACCCGGGCCGTCGTTCGGTCTGCGGATGTGGTGGTGGACGGGGCGCCGTCGGGCGTCCCGGTCGCGCGCGGTCAGCCGGCGTGCGGGCGCAGGTACGGCGTGAGCAACTCGCGGGCGAGGCCGGTGGCGGCCGGAAGGTCGAGACCGTTCTCGATCATCCGGCTGAGCGCGTAGACGACCGACTGGACGAGCTCCGCCATCCGGTCCGGGTCGCTCGCCCCGTGTTCGGTCAGCGCGGCGCGCAACGGCGCCTCGAGGCTGTCGTGCAGCAGCCGGCTGGACGTCGCCAGCACCTCGCTGTTGCCGGCCGACGCCAGCGCCCGGGCCAGCGCGTGGTCGCCCCGGGCAACCAGTTGCAGGTTGGCCTCGACGTACGCCAGGATCCGCGCGCCCGGCGTGCGGGCCTCGGCCATCTGCTCCTCGACGAAGGCCGACCACCGGGGGAAGGTGTCGGCGACCAGCACGTCGAACATGTCGGTGCGGGACTTGAAGTACGAGTACGCGCTGGACCGGGCCAGCCCGGCGTGCCGGGCCACGTCGGCCAGGCTCGGGATCTGCTCCGGATGCTCGGAGAGCAGGGCGCGGGCGGCGTCGAGCAACGCCGCCCGCTGTGCGGCCCGGTGTTCCGCGACGGTCGAGGCTTGGATCTTCGGCACCGCGACCTCCCCGTGTCTCCCGCCGTCCGTGTCCGGTCCGCGTCGCTCCCTGGTCGTCGGTCAGCTGCTGGTGGCGAGCTTGCCGTCGATCATCTCGTAGATGGTGTCACAGTATTGCAGGACGTCGTGATCGTGAGTGACCATCACGACGGCCACCGAGCGCTCCCGCGCCTCCTGGGCGAGCAGCTGGACGATGTCGTGGCTGCGGGCCCGGTCCAGCGCCGCGGTCGGCTCGTCCACCAGCAGGACCGACGGCTCGGTCATCAGCGCCCGGGCGATGCCGACGCGCTGGCGTTCGCCGCCGGAGAGCTGGTGCGGACGCCGGTCGGCCTTACCGGACAGGCCGACGTGCGCGAGCATCTCCAGCGGGTCGCGCCCGGACCGTTCCCGCCGCCCGCCCAGCCGCAGCGGCAGGCGCAGCTGGTCGGCGGCGGTCAGCGCGGGCAGCAGGTTGCCCGACTGGAACACGAATCCCACGTGCCGGCGGCGCAGCTCGGTGCGCGTCCGGCGGCTGGACACGGTCATGTCGTGCCCGGCCACGGTGACGGTGCCCTCGTCGGGGCGGGCCAGCCCGCCGGCGACCGCCAGCAGGCTGGACTTGCCCGCGCCGGACGGCCCGACGATCGCGGCCAGTTCGCCCCGGGCGACGGTCAGGTCAACCGCGTCCAGCGCGTGCACCGTCTCCGCGCCGTCGCCGTGCCGCAGGTGCACGCCGCGCATGACCAGGCCGAGGTCGTCCCGGGCGGTGCCCGGTGCCGAGGGGGACGGGGTGGTCCGGCTGCTCATCGGTTGCCTCCCAGGGCGGTCGCCGGGTCGATGGACGTGAGGCGGACGACGGCGGCTGCCGCGCCGACCAGGCCGAGCACGAGCAGTCCGGCCGCGGCGGCGGCGATGCTCTGCGGGTGCAGCGCGAACGGAACGTTGCCGCCGGAGATCAGCGCGCCGAGGCCCAGGCCGATCCCCATGCCGACGGCGATGGCGACGGCCAGCAGGATCAGCGCCTGGGTGAGGGCGTCACGCAGCACCCACCGGGTCGAGGCGCCGAGCGCCCGCAGCACCGCGACCTCCTGCTTGCGCTGGATCGCCCAGACCGCGAAGAACGCGCCGGCCACCAGCGCCGAGATCGCGTAGAGGAAGCCCTGGATCAGCTGGAGCGTGGTCGTCTCGGCGGTGTAGCCCGGCGAGGCGCCGTAGGACTCCTCGAGCGTCATGCTCTCGGTGCCCGCAGCCTTGTCGCCCGCGGCGAGGTCCACCGAGTCGCCGTCGGCCGCGCGGACCGCGACGGCGGTGATCTCCTGAGCCGCCTGGGCCGGCACCTGCGCGCCGGCCGGGGTGCCGGACTTGATCGCCTGCCACGTGGCCAGCGGCACGTACGCCACGTCGACGTGGCCGAAGGTGTCCTGCTGCTCGGTGACGCCGACGACGCGCAGCCGCGTACCCAGCCGGTCCACCGTCACGGTGTCGCCGACGCGCAGGCCCGCGTCGATCGCGGTGGGGCTCACCACGATCCCGTCGGCCGGACCGAGCCGGTCGCCCTCGCTGGCGGCGGGCGACAGGAACGAGTCGGTCTCGACGCCGAACAGCGCCAGGTCGACCTCGGTGCCACCGTCGGTACGCCCGTTGATGAGCGTGTTGCCGAACGGGGTCGCCTCCGCCACGCCCGGCTGGTCGCGCCAGGTGTCCACCGCCGAGGCGTCCACCACGCTGCGCGAGAACGCCGAGTCGTGCTGCACGCCGTGCGCGAACGCGAACGAGGTGACCGGCAGGTTCTGCAGGCCGGAGACGCCGTCACGGACCAGCCCGACGGACAGGCCGGACAGCATCACCATCAGCACCGAGATCAGTGCGATCACGGCCCCCATCAGGGCGAATCGCAGCCGCGCGAACCCCAGCTCGCGAATGGCCAGGAACATCAGCCGCCACCTCTCAAACTTGTCGACACCATGTCGCCATGTTAACAACGCGGTGTCGGTAAGATGGTGGTGGTTGTCTACCCGGTCGCATTCCGTGACGGGGCCGGTGATGCGCGGCCTGCCGCGCCGGCGTCAGGCGGCGACCGGGCCCGCGGCGGCGCGGCGTGCGCGCCGGCCGAGGGCGGTCACCGCGACCACGATGATCGGGGCGAGTGTGAGGTGACAGACCGCCAGCGTGATCGTGCTGGTGGTGTCGAGGTCGGCGGGCAGCGTCATGGTGGCGATCGTGAGGACCGCGAGCGCCGGGCCGATGATCAGCGCCGCCCGGACCGCCCACGCGAATCGGGGCGCCAGCACGGCGACGGCGGTGAGCCCGAGCGCCAGCGGCAGCGCGCTGAAGCCCGCGACGGTCACCGCGTCGACCTCGACCCGCCGGTCGTCGGCGGTGAACAGGAAGCTGCCGCCGGCCGCGCGGCCGATCGCGTACACGATGAGGTTGACGACCACCGCGACGGCGGTGGCGAGCGCGACGACGGCGGTACGGGACAGGTCAGCCACGGGAGATCTCCTCCGTCTGCTCTCGGATCAGGTACGCCTCGATGCGGGCGAACGCCCCCACCCAGACCTCGCCGGCGAAGAAGTCGCGCAGTTGCGGGGCCGGGAAGCCGCTCTGCACCACGGTCATCAGCGTGCCGCCGTCGCGCGCCTCGAACGTCACCTCGATGCGCGTGGTCATGGTGGTGCCGTCCGGACCGCTGCCGATCGACTCGGTGACCAGCCGGTGCGGCCGGTCGATCTCCAGGAACGTCTGCGTCTCCCGGAACAGCGCGTCGGGCGAGGGACCCCAGACCGCGGTCTGCGTCCCGCCGACCCGCAGGTCGACGTCGATCTCCACGATGCCGGGCTCCTCGTCGAGGATGCCGAACCAGATTTTCTGCTTCCCGGCGTCGGTGTAGGCGTCGAAAACCTGCTCAGGTGTGCCCGGGAGGTGTCGTGTCACGCGCAGGTCGAGTGTCATGGTCGCGGTCCTCCGTGGTGAGTGTGAGGTAGGCGTCGAGCCCGTCGAGGCGGCGCGCCCAGAGCCGTTGGTAGAAGGCGATCCAGGCCATGGCCGAGTCCAGCGGGGCCTCGCTGAGCCGGCACTGCCGGGACCGGCCGACCTTGCGCGTCACCACGAGACCCGCGTCCTCCAGCGCGCGGACGTGCTTGCGCATGCCGGTGAGGCTCATCCCGGTGGGCTCGGTGAGCTCGCTGAGGGTGGCCGGGCCGGTGCCGAGGCGGATCAGGATGGCGCGTCGTGTCGGGTCGGCCAGGCTGGCGAACACCCGGTCGAGCGTCTGTTGCTGAACCACGTGGTTCACCGTACGACACTGAACCATTCGGTTCAACGTTATCCGGAGGCCGGCGTGGCGTACGCGCGAAACGGCCCCGCGACCTCGAGGATCGCGGGGCCGTCTCCGGCGCCGTGGGAAGGAACGCCGGAGTGTGGGGTGCCGGTCAGGCGAGCGTGCAGGACGCGCCGTTGAGGCTGAACGCGCTGGGCCGGGCGGTGTTGCCGGTGTGCGTGGCCTGGAAGCCGATGGTGGTCGAGCCGCCGGCCGGGATGGCCGCGTTGTAGGAGACGTTACGCGCCGTCACCTGGCCCGAGGAGGGGGAGTACGAGGCGTTCCAGCCGGAGGTGATGGTCTGGCCGCCGGGCAGCGTGAACGCCAGCGACCAGCCGTTCACCGCGGCGGTGCCGGTGTTGCTGATGGTGATGTTCTCGGTCAGGCCGTTGTTCCAGGCGTTCAGCTCGATGCGCACCGAGCAGGCGCCGGTGCCGGGCGGCGGGGTGGTCGGTCCCGGCGGCGGCGTGGTCGGGCCGGGCGGGGGAGTGGTCGGTCCCGGCGGGGGCGTGGTGGGGCCGGGCGGGGGAGTGGTCGGTCCCGGCGTGGTGGTGAGGCCGAAGAAGGCCACGGCGGCCGCGGCCATGCCGGCGGACGGCAGGCTGTGCCCGGCGCCCTGGATGCTGTACGCCTCGACCTGGACAGTGCCGGAGGTGTCGGCGTAGCGGCGCCGGTTCCAGCCGGACTGCGGCGTGTCGGTGGACGTGGGCGTCTGGCTCAGGCCGAACACGTTCGTCCACTGCTCGATCGTCTCCTGGAGCAGCGAGTACGGCACCAGCGTGTCGTTGGTGCCGTGCCACAACTGCACCCGGGGCCGGGGCCCGGTGTAACCGGGGTACGCCTGGCGGACCGCGTCACCCCACTGCTGCGGGGTGCGGTTCATGTTCCCGCCGGTGCACTGGCTGGAGCCGGGCGGATAGTCGGCGGCGCCGGCGAAGCAGTTGAACGGCACGCCCATGAACGCCGCGCCGGCCTTGAAGACGTCCGGGTAGAGCGCCAGCATGTGGTTGGTCATCATGCCGCCGGACGAACTGCCGGTGGCGTACACCCGGTCCGGGTCGGCACCGTACTGCTGCTGGACGTAGCGGACCATCGAGATGAGCGACACCGGGTCGCTGCCGCCGCCGCGCCGCTTGGCCGCGTCGGACCAGGTGTCGAAGCAGTTGCCGAAGCCGGCCTGCTGGGTGGCGCTGGGGTAGATGACGATGAAGCCGTACCGGTCGGCCAGTCCGGCGAACTCGCTGCCGGAGTAGAAGCCGGGGCCGGAGCCGCCGCAGCCGTGCATGGCCACCACTGTCGCCGGCCGGGACGGGCGGGCGTCCGGCACGTAGACGTGCATGCGCATCCGGCCGGGGTTGTCGCCGAAGCTGGTCACCTCGGTCAGCGACGCCGCGTACGCGGGTTGGACGGTGGGGATCACCAGGCCGGCCGCCGCCAGCGACGCGGCCAGGGCCACCACCATCTTGGCTCTGATTCTCACGGAATCTCCTTCGATCGCCCTGTGCGGGCGGTGACGGGCGGGTGCGCGCCGCGTCGGCGGCCCGGACCGCCGCGGTGTCGCGTCTCGCCCACTGACGTGTCTCGCCCGGCCTGGCTCCGTCGTGTGGCACATAGTGTTCCCGCCGGGCGCTGAAGTGTCAATCGATGCGCTCCGATGAGCTGCGGCGGCGTTCGTCTACAGTCGGTGCACCGTCCCTGAGCCGAGCCGGAGCGCGTGTGGCAAACCCGTTCGACATCGAGGAGATCTACCCGGACGAGGGGCCCGCGGCGCGGTTGCCCCGGCGGCAGGCCGGCACGTCGCCGCAGAGCGTCGCGGTGACCGTGCTCGCCGACTACACGCTGCGTACCCGCGCCGCCCTGCCGTCCGCGGCGATCGTCGCCCTGCTCGGCGAGGCCGGGGTGACCAGCGCCGGAGCCCGTACCGCGATCAGCCGGCTGGCCCGCCGTGGGGTGCTGGAGGGCAGCCGGCAGGGCCGCAACAGCTTCTACCGGCTCAGTCGCGCCGCCGCCGAGTACCTGTCCGCCGGCGGGAACTGGATCATCGCCTCCACGACCGACGTCCAGACGTGGGACGGATGCTGGACCATCGTGGCCTTCTCGCTGCCGCAGGACCACGGCGCGCAACGCCGGGCGCTGCGCGGCCAGTTGCGCTGGCTCGGCTTCGCGCCGCTCTACGACGGGCTGTGGATCTCGCCGTACGAGCTGGCCGCGCCGGGGCGGGCCCGGCTCGCCCCGCTCGCCCTCGGCGCGGTCACGGTGTTCCGGGGACGGCAGGACGCGCTGGACGCGATCGGCCAGCGCGCCCCCGTCGACGCCTGGGACGTCGACGCGATCAGCGGGCACTACGAGGCGTTCCTGCGCCGGTGGACCCCGCTGGTGTCGCGGCTCGGCTCGGTCGACGGTGCCGCCGCCGTGCGGGCCCGTACCGAGGTGATGGACACGTACCGGCGGTTCCCCACGCTCGACCCGCGGCTGCCGCTGGAACTGCTCCCGGCCGGGTGGCCGCGCCGGGCGGCCCGGGACGTGTTCGCGGCCGTCTACGACGGCCTGGCCGAGGCCGCCGAGACGCACGTCCGGGCGGTCGTCGCGCGGTTCGCCGACCCGGTGCCGCCCGGCATCCGGGCGCACACCACCGCCGACATGCTCGCCGGCGTGGGCGAGGACGGGTGCGGCGCCGCGGGCTGACCGCGATCGTCACCCGCCGACGGCGCAGCGGCGCTCGACCGTGTACGGCCCGGTGCCGGCCAGTGCGACAGCCAGCGCGACCCCGGCGGGCGCGGGCAGGTCGGCGAGCCGGTGCGGGCCGGCCGGCCGGACGCACTCGACCGTGTCACCCCGGTGCACCGGCATGCCGAGGTTGGGCCACAGCGGGCCCCCGGCCGCTTTGACGGCGGCCTCCTTGCGGGCCCACAGCCGGGTGAACCGCAGCGCCCGGTCGGCGTGGCCGGCCCCGGCGGCGACGTGCCGTGCCTCCTGCGGATGGAAGAGACGCACGGACGCGGCCACCGGGTCCCCGCCCGGCGCGACAAGCTGGATGTCCACCCCCACCGGCCGGTCCTCGCTCAACGCGACCGCCACGAGATCGCCGGAGTAGGACAGGCTCGTGTGCAGGCCGGCCCACGGGCCGGTCAGCGCCGGTTTGCCGTACCGGCCGGGCCGCCAGGCCAGCGCCGCCGGTGACGCGCCAGTGGCCCGTCCGGCCAGCAGACGCAGCGCGCCGTGTGCCACGGTGAACCGGTCCCGCAGCGTCTCGGCGCCCAACCGTGCCGCCCGGCGCCGCTCGTCCGCGTCGAGCACCGCCCGGTAGCGGGCCAGCTCGTCCGCCGGCACCGCGGCGGCGACGATCCAGACCCGGACGGTGTCCCGCATGGACGGCAGCGTAACCGCGCCCGTCACGCCGCCACCCGCCTGCGGCGCCGCGGGCTGACCGGCGAAGATCGACGGTTGGCGGAGCCGTGCCAGAATCTGGCCGTGTCCTACCTCCCCTCGCAGCCGTATCCGCCGATGCCGGGCGGCGTCAGCCCGCTGATCGCCTACCCGCACCCGATCTCCCCGCCGCCGGGCTGCGGGGTGCTCGTCGTCTCGGTGAACCGCGGGCCGTACCTGATTCCCGTGCCGGTGACCAGCCGCTTCAAGATCGACCGCCAGGTGGTCGCGATCCCCGGCGAGGGGACGTGGCACGTCGCGGTGCCGGCCGGCACGCACGACGTCCGGTACACCGACTTCCTGGGTGTCCCGATCGTCACCACGGCGCTCGCGGTGCAGCCGGGCGCCGCGCACCACCTCGCGTTCCGCTTCGGCGGGTGGCGCAACCGGGTCTACGACGGGTACGGCACCGACGTCACCCGGTTCGGTCTGTGGTCCAACTACAGCATCATGCTGATCGTGCTGGCCGTCTTCGGCCTGGCTTGCTGCGGGGTGTTCGGGCTGGCCCTGGGCTCGAACCCCTGATCCGTCCGGCCGGCGGGCCTGGTCGCGCGGTCAGCGCAGCGACCAGGTCTGCTTCACGTTGAACACACAGGTCCAGGCGTTCAGCGGAGCACCCGCCGCGTGCCCGTCGACGTCCAGGCAGCGGTCGGTCGCCCGGTTGAACAGCGACCGCCGGCCCTGGCTCTCGATCCACTCCCACTTCTGCGCCGGGTTGCCGCTGCACCACGCGGTCTGCACCGGCACGCCGTCGCGCTTCTCGCCCCAGGCCACGTCCAGGCAGAGGCCGCCGTCGACCCGGACGCTGCCGTCGGACGCGAACGTCCACCACTGGGAACGCTCCTCCCGGCAGGCCCGCAGCACGACGCGTACGCCGTCCCCGCTGCCGCCGCTCGCGCACAGGCCGGTCTCCTTGCCGACGAGTTGCTTCGCGCCGGCCGGACGGACCGGTGCGGACGGCTTCTCCGACCGGTCCGGCTCGCCGGACGCCAGTGGCGGCGTGGACGGCCGCGCGGCCGACGAGGCCGTCGGCTTCGGCGAGCGCGTGGTGGCCGGGGGCGAGCCGGAACTCGCCGGCGTGCCGCGCAACCGGCCGTCGAGGGCGTAGAAGTCGGTGAACTCCCGGACCGTGCGCAGGAACGCCTGCGTGCCGGCGTCGAAGTCGCCGCCGGTGTGGCGCACGGCGTCGGTCCCGTTGCGGTACGCCGCCAGCGCCAGCAGATCCGGGTCGCCGTCGAGCGCGGCCAGTTCCCGTCGCAGCGCGCAGAGCGCGGCCCCGGCCGCCGGTACGGCCGCCTGCGGCTCCCACGGCGAGGCGCCGGACGGGCCGTACGCACGCCACAGCTCCGGCCGGAACTGGGCGATGCCCTTGCGACCGCCGTCGCCGAGCAGGTTCGGGTCGAAGCCGGACAGGGTCATCAGCTGCGCGGCCACCGCGGCCGGCGGCACCTGCGGGCACACCGAGCCGGCCCGTACCACCAGGCGGACGTACGCGGCGGGGACCGCCTTGGGCTGCCGGCGTTCGCCCTCGGCACCGGCCGCGACGGCGTCGGTGAAGCCGTCCTGCCGCCCGTAGTAGGCGGCGTACCGGTTCACCTCGTCGACGTACGGGACCGCCGCCGAGGGCACCCCTGCGGCGCCGCGGACCTCGTCGAATCCGGTGTGGAAGGCAGCGAGCGACAGCCGCCACGGGTCGCCGGGGACTTCCGCCGTGCGCAGTTGCCCGGCCAGGTCGCACATGTGGTGGGCCAGCGCGAGGATGTTGGCGGCGGCGTCCGTGCGCGGCGCGTCCGGCCACGGCGCCCAGGTCCGCCATCGCTCGTCGTCCAGTCCGGCCAGGCCCCGGCCGCCGGACGCGGTCCGCTCGGCCCGTCCGTCCAGACCCGACTCGGTCATCAGCTGCCCGGCCAGCCGCGCCGGGGTCAGCGTGGGGCACGACCGGGCCGCGGTCCGGATGGCGGCGAGCTGCTCGGCGGAGACGGTCCGGCCGGCCGACTCACCGTCGCGGGCGGTGGCGACGCTCCCGCTGAGGGCGGCGACCACCAGGCTGAGCGCCGCCAGTCCGGCGGCACCGGCGGCGACGACTCCGCGCGGGATCCGGCGCGGGCGGGTGTCCGGGCCGGGGACATCGGGTGTCACAGGGCGGTCCTTCCGGTGATGACGTACGCCGGACGGGTGCGCGACGTCCTCGGTTCACCCGGCCGGAGCCGGGTCCGACTCCGGTCCGGCCGCCATTGAACCGATCGACCGGCGAGCAGTCAAATGTGGACGGTCCGGCCGGGCCCGCCCGTGCGGGGGGAGCGGCGGTGCCGGTGTTGATCCGGAACGGGACCGAAAAGTTTCGGAATCTCGTTGCCTCCGTCGGCGACAGTGCGCCGGTGACCGGGCCGTCCACGCTGATCGGAGGCCCTTTCCGGCAGCCGTAACGCCCGTTCAGGGCCCCGCTGCGGTTACCACAACATTTCCGGAACTTGTTGACAGGATGAACCGGGGCTCCAATACTGTGGCCATCGGCGTATCTCGATTGACGTCGATGTCCGACCACCACCGTGGCGCGGCTGTCGCCCCGGTCCCGCCGTCCGCGGGCGGGCGAGCACCCGCGGCTCGCGCCACCCGGTTGGCCGCCCGCCAGCCGTCACAGGGAGGAAACCCGTCCATGAAAGACGCCCCCGTCCGCACGGGCATCCGCAGGCGCGGACGCCTCAGGATGGTCCTCGGCGGCGCCTGTGCCGTGGCGCTGATCACCGCCGGGGCGACGGCGGTCACGTCAGCTCCGGCTTACGCCCAGACCGTCACGTCGAACTCGACCGGCACGCACAACGGCTACTTCTATTCCTTCTGGAAAGACAGTGGCAACGTCTCCATGACCATGGGCAACGGTGGTCAGTACAGCACCCAGTGGAGCAACATCAACAACTTCGTGGCCGGCAAGGGCTGGAACCCGGGCTCACGCCGGACGGTCAGCTACTCCGGCAGCTTCAACCCGTCCGGCAACGCGTACCTGACGCTCTACGGCTGGACGCGCAACCCGCTCGTCGAGTACTACATCGTCGACAGCTGGGGCAGCTGGCGCCCGCCGGGCAGCGGCTACATGGGCTCGGTGACCACCGACGGCGGCACGTACGACGTCTACCGCACCCAGCGCGTCAACGCCCCCTCGATCGAGGGCACCCGGACGTTCTACCAGTACTGGAGCGTCCGCCAGCAGAAGCGCGTCGGCGGCACCATCACCTCCGGCAACCACTTCGACGCCTGGTCGCGCTACGGCATGAACCTCGGCACCCACGACTACCAGATCATGGCCACCGAGGGCTTCCAGAGCAGCGGCAACTCCAACATCACGGTCGGCGGCACCAGCGGTGGCAACCCGACCACCCCGCCGCCGAACAACGGTGGCTGCACGGTCAGCGTCAGCCGGGCCGAGGAGTGGGGCGACCGGTTCAACGTGACCTTCTCGGTCAGCGGCACGAGCAACTGGGTGGTCAGCATCCAGACCCAGGGCGGGCAGAGCCTGCAGAACAGCTGGAACGCGTCGGTCAGCGGCACCAGCGGCACGCTCACCGCACGCCCGAACGGCAACGGCAACAACTTCGGCATCACGCTCTACAAGAACGGCAACAGCAACACACCGACGGCGACCTGTTCCGCCGCCTGAGCCCTTTTCCGGGGAGGGGGTGCCGCGCCTGGCGCGGCACCCCCGTTTCGTGTGCCCGGACGGTCATGATGTGACAGCCGACACACCTGGGCGAAAACTTGATTGATTCCAGAAGACCGGACTAAGGTCGTCGCATGACGGCCGACTTCGAGACGCAGCTCCGGGCGGTCTCGTTGCGGGTGACCCGGCCCCGCCTGGCGGTGCTGGCCGCGCTGCGCGACCATCCGCACGTCGACACCGACACGGTGATCGCCCTGGTCCGCGCCGAGCAGCCCACCGTGTCCCACCAGGCGGTCTACGATGTGCTCCGGGCACTCACCGACGCCGGGCTGATCCGGCGCATCCAGCCGGCCGGCGCGACGGCCCGCTACGAGTCACGGGTGGGAGACAACCACCACCACGTCGTGTGCCGTTCCTGCGGCGCCATCGCCGACGTCGAGTGCGCCGTCGGCCGCGCCCCCTGTCTCACCGCCTCCGACGACCACGGTTTCGTGGTGGACGAGGCGGAGGTCGTCTACTGGGGCACCTGCCCCGGCTGTGCGGCCGACCGTACCGCCCAGCGATCCGCCAGTTCGGAAGGAAACAGATGAGCGACACCCAGGACAACCGGCCCGTCAGCCCGCAGGGCGTGGACGCCAAGGAGGCGGCCGGCTGCCCGGTCGCGCACGACTCCGTGACCGCGCACGGCAGCGAGAGCGAGAACCCGGCGATCGACTCGCCGACCCCGAAGACCGGCGGTCGTCCGCGCAGCAACCGCGACTGGTGGCCCAACCAGCTCGACCTGTCGGTGCTGCACGCCCACTCGCACAAGGGCAACCCGCTGGGCCCGGAGTTCAGCTACGCCAAGGAGTTCGCCAAGCTCGACGTCGAGGCGCTCAAGCGGGACATCACCGAGGTGCTCACCACCTCGCAGGACTGGTGGCCGGCCGACTTCGGTCACTACGGCGGCCTGATGATCCGGATGAGCTGGCACGCCGCGGGCACCTACCGCATCGAGGACGGCCGCGGTGGCGCCGGTGACGGCGGGCAGCGGTTCGCCCCGCTGAACAGCTGGCCGGACAACGCCAACCTGGACAAGGCCCGCCGGCTGCTCTGGCCGGTCAAGCAGAAGTACGGCCAGAAGATCTCCTGGGCCGACCTGCTGGTGCTCGCCGGCAACGTGGCCCTGGAGTCGATGGGCTTCAAGACCTTCGGCTTCGGCTTCGGTCGGGAGGACGTCTGGGAGCCGGAGGAGATCTTCTGGGGTCCCGAGGACGCCTGGCTGGGCGACGAGCGCTACGCCTCCGAGAAGGAGATGGTGGCCGGCGTCGGCGCGACCGAGATGGGTCTGATCTACGTCAACCCGGAGGGCCCGCGCGGCAACGCCGACCCGCTCGCGGCGGCGCACTTCATCCGTGAGACGTTCCGCCGGATGGCGATGAACGACGAGGAGACCGTCGCGCTGATCGCCGGCGGCCACACGTTCGGCAAGACCCACGGCGCGGGCCCCGCCGACGCGCACGTCGGCCCCGAGCCGGAGGCGGCGCCGCTGGAGGCGCAGGGCCTGGGCTGGCTGAGCACCTACGGCGAGGGCAAGGGCGGCGACACGATCACCAGCGGTCTCGAGGTGACCTGGACCGACAAGCCGACGCAGTGGAGCAACCGGTTCTTCGAGATCCTCTTCGGCTACGAGTGGGAGCTGACCACCAGCCCCGGTGGCGCCAAGCAGTGGGTCGCCAAGGACGCCGAGGCGATCATCCCGGACGCCCACGACCCGTCGAAGAAGCACAAGCCCACGATGCTCACGACCGACCTGTCGCTGCGCGTCGACCCGGCGTACGAGAAGATCTCCCGCCGCTTCCTGGAGAACCCGGACGAGTTCGCCCTGGCGTTCGCCAAGGCCTGGTACAAGCTGCTGCACCGTGACATGGGCCCGGTCAGCCGCTTCCTCGGCCCGTGGGTGCCGGAGGCCCAGCTCTGGCAGGACCCGGTGCCGGCCGTCGCGCACGAGCTGGTGAACGACGCCGACGTCGCCGCGCTCAAGGCGAAGGTGCTGGAGTCCGGCCTCACCACCGCACAGCTGGTCTCCACCGCGTGGGCCTCGGCCGCGAGCTACCGCTCCACCGACAAGCGCGGTGGCGCCAACGGCGCGCGGGTCCGGCTGGAGCCGCAGCGCAACTGGGAGGTCAACCAGCCGGAGCAGCTCGCCACCGTGCTGAGCACCCTCGAGGGCATCCAGCAGGAGTTCAACGCCGCCGGCGGCGCCCAGATCTCGCTCGCGGACCTGATCGTGCTGGCCGGTTCGGCCGCGGTCGAGCAGGCGGCGCGGGACGCCGGCGTCGAGGTGACGGTGCCGTTCCACCCGGGTCGTACCGACGCCACGCAGGAGCAGACCGACGTCGAGTCGTTCCGGGTGATGGAGCCGCGCGCCGACGGTTTCCGCAACTACCTGCGGCCGGGCGAGAAGACCCAGCCGGAGGTGCTGCTCATCGACCGCGCGTACATGCTGAACCTGACCGCCCCGGAGATGACCGTCCTGGTCGGCGGCCTGCGCGCGCTCGGCAACAACGTCGGCGGCGCCGCGCACGGCGTGCTCACCGACCGGCCCGGCGTGCTCACCAACGACTTCTTCGTCAACCTGCTCTCCCCGGGCACCCGGTGGAAGGCGGCGGAGTCCGAGGAGCACGTGTACGAGATCCGGGACCTGGCGACCGACCAGGTGAAGTGGACCGCCACCGCGGTCGACCTCATCTTCGGCTCCAACTCGCAGCTGCGGGCGCTGGCCGAGGTCTACGCCAGCGACGACGCGCGGGAGAAGTTCGTCCGCGACTTCGTCGCCGCCTGGACGAAGGTCATGGAGCTGGACCGCTTCGACCTGGCCTGATCCGCCGTATCCGGGCGAGCCCCGGTCCGTCGCGCCGCGACGGGCCGGGGCTCGCCCCGTTCGCGGGCCGTTCCGGTCAGTCGTGCAGCGTACGGCTCGGTGGGATGCCGAACACGGACCGGTAGTGGGCGGTGAACCTGCTGTGGCTCAGGAAGCCCCATCGGGTGGCGATCCGGCTGACTGTCTCGCGTCTCGGATCGCCCATCCGCAGCTCCTGGTGTGCCCGTTCCAGCCGGATGCGCCGCAGGTGGGCCGCCGGGGTGCTGTCCAGATGGCGCCGGAAGGCCAGTTGCAGGGATCGCACGGACACGGCGGCGGCGACGGCTACGTCCGCCGGGCTGATGTCCTGGTGTGCGTTCTCCTCCATGAAGGCGATGGCCCGGCGGAGCGTCGACGCCGAGGCGTCGCGCCGGTCCTGGCGCGCCGGGTCGGTCAGCGCGGTGTTGGGGAAGACGGCGAGCGCGGCCGCCGCGAGGATGCGCGCCGCCGTGCCGAGCACCAGCGGGTGTCGGCTCGCCTCGGGATTGCCCAGCACGGCGTGGCGGACGTAGCGGGCCGTCGACCGCCAGTGCTCGGCCAGGACCGGCGAGGCCGGCTGGAGGTCGGTGAACCGGACCGGCACGGGCCGCCGCCCGGGAACGGGAAAGGCGACCTGGTGGAGCAGGCCCGTGTCCAGCTGGACCAGGAGCACCTCGCCGCAGCGCCACCGGAGCCGGTACGGATGGCCCGGGTGCGCGTTCAGGAATACGTCGCCGGGGCGGAAGGAATGCGGTTCGCCGTCGACGACGCGGTTCACCATGCTGCTCGCGCTCTGGCAGACGACAACGGAATCGATCTGCTCGACGTCGATGCGCAGATCGCCGGACTGCGCGACCCGGTCCATCCGGAACGCGCCGGCGTTGAGCCGGCGGTGGCTGAGCCGGTACCCGGCATTGCCACGGATGCGCATGCCTTGCGTGCCATACGCCTCGGAGAGGTAATGGTGAATGAGGTCGGGTCGACGGCTCCGGAAGTGATGACTGACGATGGGGCTGTGCCTCACGTCGTCCCCCTGCCGTATTTGTCCGGAGAGTGGAGCGGAAGTCGTCACCGCGGGGAGCGAGGGAATCTCACCTCTCCGGATGCTATTACCCGATGGGATTCCTGCATATCCCGAATCCCATCAATGGCTTTTGCGCTAAGCGATCAATGGCATGCCTTCCGTGCGCTTACGGGACTAGCCCGGCGTCCGCCGGTGCGGAAAAGTCGACGCCGGCTTGCTGCGGTGGTCGAGGGGGCGCAGATGGACATCGCGAATGCACGGGAGGTGGCCCGGAAGGCGGCGGCGGCGTCGCTCCGGCAGCTCACAGCGGATCATCGGGTGGCCGGGCGGCTCCGGGGACACGAGCCGACCCTGGCAACGGCGGTGCGGGAGACGCTCGAGGAGGCCCTGGGGCGTCCGTCCGACGCCGACGGCGGTGCGCTGCACGAGTTCTGCCGACGGCGGGAGTGGACGCTGGACGAGTTCGACGCGTTGGGGCATCACCTGCTCACCGCCGTGCTGGCCCAGCGCCTGGGGGTGGAGGCGCTGGTGCGGGTCGGCGCGGCGCTGACCCGGGTCCGCCGGCGACTCGCGGGGCCGGCTGCCGTCACCGCACCGGCCCGCCCGGACCGGCGGAGCCGCAACAGCGCGTCCCGCCGTTACGCCCCGCCCGCGCACCTGCCGCTCGCGCCGAGCTGGCAGTGCAGCGGCTGCGCCGCCGCCTGGCCGTGTCCCACCAAGCAGAGTCAGCTGCTCGTCGAGTTCGGCGGTACGACAGCGGGGCTCGCCGTCTATCTCGGCGCCTGCCTCGTCGCCGCCACCAAGGATCTTCCGGCCCTGCCGCCCGCCCAGGCCAGGGCTCGCTTCCTGGGGTGGCTGCCGCGCCGACGGTTCTGACCCGGCCGCCGGTCGCGCGCCCGCAAACGTTGGAAAATTTGTTCGGAAGTTGCGGCCTTCCCGCGCAGCGGGTCCGCTCGTCCCGACCGGCGGGAACTGCCCTCGGCGCTCGATCGCCGGGTCCAGCGTGGATCTCCGCTGGTGGAGCGGATTCTGGGTCCGTTCGTGTTGCCTGCGGGTTTCAAAAACTTTGCCGCAAGCTCTTGCAAAGACTTTCATGGATGGCGCATGGTGTTCGCTACCCGGGACGGCCGCCCCACCCCCGCTCACCCTTTCGAACCCACGGAAGAGGTCCCCCGACCATGCCATCCGCCAGGCCACACCCCCGTGGCCGCGCCGGTCGCCTGCTGCTCGCCGCCGCGCTCGTCGCGGCCGGCGGCACAGTGGCCGTCGCCGCTGCCACCACCGCCCCCACCCCCGCCCGCGCCGCCGTCGTCCTCAACGACAGCGAGGTGACCGCCAACCTCTGGGAATGGAACTGGGCCTCGGTCGCCGCCGCCTGCACCGACCACCTCGGACCGGCCGGCTACGGCGCGGTGCAGGTGGCACCGCCGCAGGAGTCGGTGCAGCTGCCCACCAGCGCCGACGGCGCGTACCCCTGGTACGAGGTGTACCAGCCGGTGTCGTACAAGCTGGACAGCCGGTTCGGCAACCGTCAGCAGTTCGCCGCCATGGTCACCGCGTGCCACAACGCCGGTGTGCGCGTCTACGTCGACGCGGTGGTCAACCACATGGCCGGCACCAACAACCCCGCCGGTACGCGCGGCTACGCCGGCACCGAGTTCTCCGGCTACGACTACCCGGCCGTGCCGTACGGCGCCGGGGACTTCCACCGCCCCGGGGACAACTGCCCGACCGGCGGCGCGATCAGCGACTGGAACAACGAGTCCCAGGTGACCAGCTGCGAGCTGCTGTCGCTGTCGGACCTCTACACCGAGAAGGAAGCGGTCCGCAACAAGATCGCGGCGTACCTCAACGATCTGATCGGGCTCGGTGTGGACGGCTTCCGGGTCGACGCGGTCAAGCACATCCGCAAGGACGACTTCGCGGCCATTCTCGGCAAGCTGAACAACACCGTCGCCGAGGGCCGGCGGCCCTACGTCGCGCAGGAGATCTTCGACGGGGCGAGCAACCCGGCGTTGCAGGCGCGCGCGTACATCGGCAACGGCGACGTGCTCGACTTCGCGTACGCCAAGGGCATCCGCTCGGCGTTCCAGGGCTCGATCGCGGCGCTGGCGAACGTGCCGAACTGGAACCTCGACGCGCCCGGCGCCAACGTCTTCTCCATGGTCACCAACCACGACCTGGAGCGCGACGGTGTGGTGCTGTCGTACAAGAACGGCACCGACTACGTGCTGGCCAACTACTTCGCGCTGGCCTACCCGCACGGCAAGCCGTCGGTATACGACAGCTTCACCTGGTCCAACCGCAACCAGTCCCCGCCGCACGACGGCACCGGACGGGTCACCGACACGGTCTGCGGCGCCGCCTGGACGTGCCTGAGCCGCACCACCGGCGTCAAGGGCATGGTCGGCTGGGCCAACGCCGCCCGCCCGGTGAAGACCGTCTCGGACTTCACCACAGTGAACAGCAACGTGATCGGCTTCCACCGGGGCGACCGGGCGTGGATCGGCATCAACGACTCCGGCTCCGCCACCACCGCGACCTTCGTCACCGGGCTGGCCGACGGCCGGTACTGCGACGTCATCTCCGGCGTCGCCAGCGGCAGCGGCTGCACCGGCGGTACGGTGGCCGTGTCCGGCGGCCGGGCCACCGTGACCATCCCGGCCAACGACGCGATCGCCGTCCACGTGAACGCCCGGCCGGGCGCGAGCCCGTCCCCGAGCGCCTCCCCGACGGTCTCGCCGAGCGCCTCCCCGACGGTCTCGCCGAGCGCGTCGCCCACGGTCAGCCCGAGCGACCGGATCGCCACCACGTTCACCGTCACCGCGAACCTCGCCGCCGGGCAGGACGTCCGCGTCGTCGGCAACGTACCCACGCTGGGGTCGTGGACGCCCGCGAACGGCGTCACGCTCGCCGCGCAGGGCGGCGGCGGCGTCTACCGCGCCACCGTCGACCTGCCCCGGTCGACGACCGTGGAGTACAAGTTCGTCAAGCTGACCGCCGCGGGCGCCGCCACCTGGGAGTCCGGCGCGAACCGGACCCTCACCACCCCGGCCGGCGGCACGTACGCGGTGACCGAGACGTTCCGTGGCGACACCGTCACCACGGCGGTCGCCACCACCTTCTCCGTCACCGCGACCACCGTCTACGGGCAGAACGTGTTCGTCGTCGGCAACATCCCGGCGCTCGGTGGCTGGAACCCGGCCGCCGCCGTCGCGCTCTCGCCGGCCGCGTACCCGGTCTGGCGGGCCACCGTCGACCTGCCGCCGAACACGGCGGTCGAGTACAAGTACGTCAGGAAGAACCCGGACGGCTCGGTGACCTGGGAGTCCGGCGCGAACCGGACGCTCACCACGCCGGCCGGCGGCACCCGTGCCGTCACCGACACCTGGCGCTGACGATCGTGCGGCCCGTCCCCGTCACCCCCGGGGACGGGCCGCATCCGGTCCGGCCCGCACCCGGACCCGGCCGGACTCCGCCCCGGCGGCGGGCCCGCCCCGGCGAGGTGCGCCGACGGTCGCCCCCAGCGCGACGGTCAGGCACACCACGGCGGCGACCACCAGCGGCGGACGGCCGCCCACGGCGACCGCCGCCGACCCGAGCGGGATGGCCAGCGTGATCGGGCCGAACATCGCCGTGTTCGCCGTCCCGGCCACCCGCCCGAGCATCGCCTGCGGCGTGTACGCCTGCACGGCGGTGACCGCCGCCACGAGCGTCCAGGGCAGACCCACGCCGGCCACCACCGAGGCGGCCACGGTGCCCGGCCACCACGGCAGGCAGCGCCCGAGGCATCCGGCGGCGAAGAGGACCGCACCCGCGGCACCGACCGCGATCTCACCACGGCGACGGACGAGCCGGCCGACGACCAGCCCGGCGACCAGCGACCCGGCGCCCTGCGCGCTCGCCAGCACGCCGAGGAACGTCGACGGCATGGCCAGGCCGGTCACCACCACGTCGTACAGCGCCGCGGTGGTGAAGCCGGACATCGCGATGGACACCGCCGCGAGCGCCACGGGTACGCGTACCGCCCGCCGGGCCAGCAGCGCGGCGAGGCCGTCCCGCACTCCCGCCGGACGTGCGGCCGGGGGAGCGGGGACGGCCCGCGTCAGGCGCAACGCGCCGTACAGGGCGGCCGCGAGCACCGGTACGACGGCGGCGAGCACCGCGACGACGTGCCCGCCCCGCCACGCGTACAGGCCCGCCCCGGCCAGCGGCGCCACCAGCTTCATGCCCTCCTGCGCGCTCGACCGCCAGCCGTTGACGTCGGCCAGCCGGGACAGCGGGAGCGCGGCGGGCAGCAGCGCGGTCTCGCCCGCGTCAACGAGCACGTAGCCGACGCCGTACGCGAGCGACACGGCGTAGATCAGCCACGCGTCGCCGGGGCCGCGAACCGCCAGCAGGCTCAGCAGCGCGGCGGCGAGCGCGAGGTCGACGCCGATCACCAGGGAACGCCGGGGCACCCGGTCGAGCAGGCCGCCGAGCCACGGGCCGGCCAGGGTCGGGGCGTAGACGCACATGCCGGCCAGGGCGGCGAGGCCGGTGGAGCCGGTCAGGTCCAGGATCCAGATGCCGGACACCAGGGCCATGGCGCTGCCGCCGAGGCCGGACAGCAGCGAGACGGCCACGAACAGGAAGGCGTTGCGGCGCATGGGTCCCCCGAGAGTTGAGCCTGGAGGACTCATCCTCGGGACATGAGCCTGAGCGGGGCAAGACTTCGAACGCGTGTCAATGCCCCGTTGACAGCGCTGTTGCGATCCGCCGGGCGGCGTCGCGTACCGGAGCGGGCAGCCTGCAACCGGCCCCGGCCAGGTCGTCGGCGAGGTGCGCGGCCAGCGCGCACAGCGGCCCGGCGGTGGCGTCGAGGGCGAGCGCGCAGGTGCGGCGCGTCAACGCCGCGCGGGGGAAGCGGCCGTCCCACGAACGGTCCGCCTCGATCCAGCGGTGCAGGCCGGCGACGGCGGCCCGGAGCGCCGGCACGTCGGGGGAGCCGGCCGGGTCGAGCCGGGTCAGGCGGACCCGCCGGGCCGCCACGAGGCGCTGCCGGCGCTGCTCGGCGGCCTGCCGGCTGCGCAGGCCCAGCGCCCGCGCGATCTCGGCCCAGGTGGCGCCGTCGTGCCGGGCCCGGTCGATCAGATCCAGTTCCCGGTCCTCAAGCCGGACCCGCGCCGCGGCGATCTCGGACAGGCCGGCCAGGGTCACCCGTCAACGCTACATTGACAGCCGGGCCCGAAGTATCAGTCCTTCGGGACGCCCGGGCCCACCTCGCCACGCGCCAGGTGCTCGGCGTTGCGGTCGGCCTCACTCTCCGCGTTCTCCGCGCCGGCGCCCGGGTCCCGGGTACGCCGCCCCTCGGCGTCCTGGAAGACCTGCCCGCGCTCGAGCGCGCCCTCCTGCTGCCGCTGGAACTGCTCCGGATCAGTCATGACCGTCAGGTGCCCCGGCCGCCGCGCGGCAAACCGGTCCGTCAGCGCGGCGGCGCCACGTAGAGGGCGGTCCGGCAGCCGGTCTCGCCCGGCTCCAGCCAGATCCGGTCGTACCCGGGGGACTCGATCTTCCCGGCCGGTGTGCGGACGAGCAGCAGGCAGTCCCGTTCGGCCGGTACGCCGACGGCGGCGACGAGCGCGCCCTCGTGCACCGTCGTGTCGATGGTGATCCAGTCCTGCGGGAAGGCGGCCCGCACCGCGCCCGCCAGCGTCTCCGGGGTGGCGGTGCGCAGCACAGCGGTGAGCCGCTGCCGCCCGTCCTCGGGCACCCTCGGCACCGGCGCCGCCGTCGGTGGCGAGGGCGCGGCGCCGCTCGGACAGTCGATCTCGTGGTACGTCGTGTAGCGGTAGAGCGTGAACTCGTAGCGGTAGCAGCGAGTGGCCTCACCGGCGGTGTTGCTCGCGCCGCCGATCGACACCGGCGGCCGTTCCGGCACCGTCACCACGAATCGCACGTCGACCGTGGCCCGCTCGTCCCCGGCGGTGCGGCCGGACCACGCCAGCGCCTCCCGCCGGACCGTACCGCCGCCCGACGCGGCGTCCGTCGGCTCCTGGACGATCTCGGCCGCCGCGATCGACCCGGCGTCCCGCACCCGGTTGCGGTGCCCCAGCTGCGTGTTGAGCTGCTTCGCTTCCACCGCCGCGGCGTCGCGTGCCAGCGTGTCGCCGCTCTCCTCGCCGATCCCCTTCCCGCATCCGGCCGAGGCGAGGAGGAGCGCCGCGAGCGTCCAGCGGATCCACCGGTGACGCGCTGCAGGTTTCGGCCCGGTGGCGCTGCGTGTCCGGTTCACCGCGCGGACGTTACCGGCGAGCCGGGCGCCGCGCTGCCCCGTAACGCCGGGGGGCCGTTGGTCCCGGGTCCGACAGGCCCTCGGCCCTGCGATCCGTGCGCGCCCGCGCGCCATGCTGGGACTGCCCGGCGCGGGCGGCGACGACATGGAGGACGATGTGGTGATCAACGGCGGGCCCGCTGCGGCGACGACGCCCACCGAGATCTCTCCTGCCCCCGCGAGCGGGCTCGGCTCGGCCGAGGCGGCCGCCCGGCTGCGCGCCGACGGGCCGAACACCGTGGCCGCCCCGCGCAAGCGAGGGCTGGCCGGCCGGGTGTTCCGCCAGCTCACCGACCCGCTGGTGGCGCTCCTGCTGGCCGCCGCCGTGGTGACCACACTGCTGCGCGACTACCCGGACACCGCGGTGATCGTGCTGGTAGTCCTGATCAACACGGCGATCGGCGTGGTGCAGGAGGTCCGCGCCGATCGGGCCGTCGCCGCGCTGGACCGGCTCGCCGCACCCACCGCGCGTGTGGTCCGCGACGGCCGTGACCTCGTGCTGCCCGCCGCCGACCTGGTCCGCGGCGACCTGGTCCGGCTGGAGGCCGGCGACGTGGTGCCCGCCGACCTGGACCTCACCGACGCGGTACGCCTCAGCCTGGACGAGTCGGCGCTGACCGGCGAGTCGGTGCCGGTGACCCGGGTCGCGGGGGAGGAGGCGAACGCGGGCACGGTGGTCACCACCGGCCGCGCCACCGGGACCGTGGCGCGTACCGGCGCGGCGAGCGCGCTGGGCCGGATCAGCGCCCTGGTCGCGGCGACCCGCCCGGCGCCCACGCCGCTGCAGCGTCGCCTGTCCTCGCTCGGCCGGGTGCTCGGCCTGACCGCCGTGGTGCTCTCCGGGCTGGTCTTCGCGATCGGCGTGCTCGACGGGCAGCCGGTCACGCAGATGGCCGTCACCGCCGTCAGCCTCGTGGTGGCGGCCGTGCCGGAGTCGCTGCCCGCCGTCGTCACGCTGGCGCTCGCCCTTGGCGCGCGCCGGATGGCCGGCAGCCGCGCCATTCCCCGCCGGCTGCACGCGGTGGAGACCCTCGGGTCGGTCACCGTGATCGCCTCCGACAAGACCGGCACCCTCACCGAGGGCCGGATGGCGGTGCAGCACGCGGTCGTCCCCGGCCGCGACCGCTACGCCGTCACCGGCACCGGCTACGCGCCCGACGGCGAGGTGCACCACCGGGGCGAGCCGGTGAGCGCGCCGGACGAGCTGCGCGCCCTCGCCCGTGCCGGGCTGCTCTGCAACGACGCCACGGTGACGCCGCCGACCGACGAGCGGCCGGAGTGGACAGCGATCGGTGACCCGCTGGAGGCGGCGCTCGTCACGTTCGCCGCCCGGTGCGGCCTGGATCCGGAGGCCACCCGCGACGCCTGGCCCCGGGTGGCGGAGGCGCCCTTCGACCAGGACCTGCGCCGGATGACCACGGTGCACCGCCGCTGCGACGGGCGCTACCTGGTCGTCTGCAAGGGCGCGCCGGAGAACCTGCTGGCCGCGCCGCTGGTCGACGCCGACGCCGGGGAACTGGCCGAGCTGACCGACGCCGCGCACCGGCTCGCCACCGAAGGGCTGCGGGTGCTGGCGGTGGCCTCGGCCGTGGTGGACACCCTGCCGGACCCGGCCCGGCCGGCCGGCCTGCGCCCGCTGGGCCTGGTCGCGGTCGGCGACCCGCTGCGCGCGGCGGCGCCCGGCATCGCCGCGGGCTTCGAGGAAGCAGGCATCCGGCTGGTCCTCATCACCGGCGACCACCCGGCGACGGCCGCCGCGATCGGCGGGCGGCTCGGGCTCTGGCGCGATGGCGACCCGCTCGCCAACGGCGACGACGGCGACCCGGGCCGCGCCCACCCCGAGACCCGGGTGTACGCGCGGACCCAGCCGGAACAGAAGCTCGACATCATCGCCGGCCTCCAGACCCGGGGGCACGTGGTGGCGATGACCGGCGACGGCGTCAACGACGCCCCGGCGTTGCGCCGCGCGGACATCGGGGTGGCGATGGGCGGCGGCACCGAGGTGGCCCGGCAGGCCTCCGACCTGGTGCTCGTCGACGACGACCTGACCACTGTGGCGACCGCCATCGGCGAGGGCCGCCGGATCTACGACAACATCCGCCGGTTCCTGCGCTACGCGCTCGCCGGTGGCGTGGCCGAGATCGCGGTGATGCTGCTCGGCCCGCTGTTCGGCCTGCCGGTGCCGCTGCTGCCGGCGCAGATCCTCTGGATCAACCTGCTCACCCACGGCGTTCCCGGTGTGGCGCTCGGCGCGGAGCCGGCCGAGCCGGGCACGCTGCGCCGGCCGCCCCGCTCCCCGCAGGAGTCGGTGCTCGGCGCCGGCCTGGGCCGGGACGTGCTGGTCACCGGCGCGCTGATCGCGGCGGCGACGCTCGGCGCGGGCGTGTGGGCCGCCGCGTCGGACCGGCCGTGGCAGTCCGTGGTGTTCGTGGTGCTCGGCCTGGCCCAGCTCGGTGTGGCGCTGGCGGTCCGCGCGATCCGTACCCCGGGCTCCCGTGAGCGCAACCTCGCGCTGCCGGTGGCGGTCGCGATCTCCGCGGCCCTCCAGGTGGCCGGCGTGCTGCTGCCGCCGCTGCGCGAGCTGCTCGGCACCTCCCCGCTCAGCGCGCTCGACTTGCTCGCGTGCGCCGCGATCGGCGTGCTGCCCGGGCTGGTGCTGCGGCTGACCCGCCGCTTCCGCGGGACCAACGGCCCGCGGGCCGGGACCCCGGACCCTGCCGGGCCGGCCGCCTGACGGGCAGGCTGAGCACGAGTGAAGGAGGACGACATGACGATCCACTCGCAGGCACCCGTCGTGGTGGGCGTGGACGGCTCCGCCGCCTCGCTGGACGCGGTCCGGGTGGCCGCCCGCGAGGCCGCCGCCCGGAACCGGCCGCTGCAGGTCGTCCACGCGTTCATCTGGCCGCTGACCCGCGCGCCGCTCACCCCGGCCCCGGGTGCGCCCGCCGGCGCCGGCCTGCGCAACCAGGCCGAACGGTGCGTCGCCGAGGCGGTAGCCGAGGCCGGCAAGGTCGCGCCGGACGTACCGGTCACCGGCGTGGTGGTCGACGGCGCGGCGGCGGCGGTGCTGGTCGCCGAGTCCCGCGAGGCGGCGCTGATCGTGCTCGGCCACCGCGGCCTGGGCGGGTTCGCCGGCCTGCTGATCGGCTCGGTCACGCTCCAGGTGTCGGCCCGCGCGCACTGCCCGGTCCTGGTGACGCGCGGCGAGGCGCGCGCCGACGGGCCCGTCGTGGTCGGTGTGGACGGCTCCGAGCTGTCCACCGCGGCGGTCGGATTCGCGTACGAGGAGGCCGCCCGCCGGGACGCGCCGCTGATCGTGGTGCACGCCTGGCTGTACCCCACGCCGATCGGCCCCGGCGACATCCTGCCCCTGGTGTACGACCCGGAGGCGCTCGCCGAGGAGTCCCGGCGGGTCGTCGCCGAGTCGATCGCCGGCTGGGCCGAGCGCTACCCGGACGTGCCGGTACGGCAGCGGTCGCTGCGCGGTGCCCCGGCCCGCGTGCTGGTGGAGGAGTCGAAGGACGCTCAGCTGGTGGTGGTCGGCGCGCACGGCCGCGGCGCGCTGGGCGGGCTGCTGCTCGGCTCGGTCAGCCACGCGGTGCTGCACCACGCCCACTCGCCGCTGGTGATCGTGCGCAACGCCTGACCCCGCGAACGCGCCCGGTCCCGCGACAGCGCCTGACGCCGCTACGGCGTCAGGCGCTGTGCACCGTGGTGAGGTCGGCCAGCCCGGAGATGGTCAGCAGCGGCTCCAGCAGCGGACCGGCGATCAGCGCGATCCGGTCGGCGTGCGGGAACAGCGCGGCCAGCCCGGCGCTGTCCAGGTACTCCACCTTCGTCAGGTCCACGACCAGCGGTTCGCCGTCGGGCCGGACGGCTTCGGCGAGCGCGTCGGCGAAGGCGGACGCGTTGCTCATGTCGATCTCACCGACGGCGGCCAGCACGCGGCCGCCGTCGGGTCGGTCGCTCGTGGTGAGCGTCAGGGACGTGCTCATGGCCTGATCCTCGCCTGCATGTCGACTGTGGTGCCGGTGGCCCCCGGGGTGACGCTGATGCTGTCCATCAGCGCGCGCATGAGCACGAGCCCCCGGCCGCGGTGCGGGTCGGACGGCTGGTCGCGGTGCCGCCAGTGGCCGCTGTCGGTGACGCTCAGGCGCAGGTCCCCGGCGGTGGCGGCGGCACGCAGGCGGATCCGGCCGCCCGGATCGTCGCGGTGCCCGTGCTCGATGGCGTTGGCGCATGCCTCCCCGGCCGCCACCAGGATGTTGTAGGCGTGGGCCGGGGCCAGCCCGCAGCGGTCCAGCCATCCCCGCAGCGCGCTGCGGACCTCGGCCAGCCGGGTCGATTCCGCGGGGAACTCCAGCTCCAGCGGCCCGGGGTGGCGGTAGAGCAGCAGGGCCACGTCGTCGTGGTAGCCGCCGTCGGGAGCGAGCCGGTCCATGATCTCGGTCGCCAGGACCTCGACCGGCGCGTGGTGTCCCTGCTGGATGGCGTCGGTGGCGCGGGCGATGCCGGCGGTGATCGGCTGGCGGCGGCGTTCCACCAGGCCGTCGGTGTAGAGCATCAGGGTGGCGCGCGGCTGCACTGTCGCCTCCGCCTCCGGGCGTTCCTCGCCGGGACGGACGGCGAGCGGCCGGGACCGGCCGTGCCGCAGGAGTTCCGGAGTGCCGTCCGCGCGGACCACGATGGCCGGCGGGTGGCCGGCGCTGGAGTAGCGCATCAGGCCGGTGGCCGGGTCGAGGACGCCGCAGAAGACGGTGGCGCAGGACGCGCCCGGCAGCAGCGCCGCGAAGCGGTCCAGGGCCACCAGCGTCCGGGCCGGGCTCGGGTCCTGCAACAGCAGGGCACGGCAGGCGCTGCGCAGCTGCCCCATCACCGTGGCGGCCTGCAGGCCGTGCCCCACGCAGTCGCCGACCACGATGCCGATGCGCCCGTCCGGCAGCTCCACTGTGTCGTACCAGTCGCCGCCGACCTTGAGCGGCATCGCGGCGGGGGAGTACCGCACCGCGAAACCGGCGGGCAGTTGCGCCGGACCGAGGATCGCCCGTTGCAGGGCCAGCGCGGTCTCCCGCTGCTGGTCGATCTGGTGCACCCGGTGCAGCCCCTGACCGATGTGGCCGGCCAGCAGCGCCAGCAGGGTCTGGTCCTGTTCGGTGAACGGCCGCTTCTCGCCCAGGTCGATCCAGACCGCCATCGTGCCGTGCGGGTGCTCGACGGCGATGCCGGCGCCGTGCGTACGCGCCGCCACCGGGGTCAGCAGCGGAGTGTCCCGCAGCGCGAGCAACGCCTGGCGGCGCTCCGGCGGCAACGTGTCCCAGCGCGCCGCCGGGTCGGTGGCGGTCACGGCGGGGGTGGGCTGGTCACCGAAGACGGCGGTGAGCACGCCGGCGGCCCGCCACAGCTTGCGCAACTCGTCCAGCACCCCGGACAGCGCGTCGGTGAGGTCGTCCGCCTGGGACAGCCGCATGCTGAGCCCGGCCAGGGCGGTCTCCCGCTGCACCGCGTAGTGCTCGGCGGTGACGTCACGGAACGTGCCGACGATCATCCGCCGGCCGCTGTCCGGGTCGTCGACCTGGTTGAACGCGGCCGAGATCCAGATCCGGTGCCCGTCTCGGTGGGTCACCGGCACGGTGTACGTGCCCCGGGTCTGCCCCACGAGCGTCGAGAACGCGGCCGCCACCTGGCGGTGCGCGTCGGGCTCGGCCTCCCGGTCCGGCCACCACGGGTGCACCGCCGGGTAGGGCAGGCCCTCGGTCCCGTAGCCGAGGATGCCGGTGAACGCCGCGTTGATCTCGACCACCGCACCGTCCTCGTCGCAGACGAAGAACGCCTCCTGCAACGAGTCGACGAGCGCGGTACGCCAGCGGGCGTGGTGGTTGCGCAGCCGGGCCAGTTCCACGTTCGCGCGGACGCGGGCCAGCAGTTCGGCCGCCGGGAACGGCTTGACCAGGTAGTCGTCGGCGCCTGCTTCCAGCCCTTCGATCGAGGCCTCCTGACCGGCGCGGGCGGACAGCAGCAGCACCGGGGTGCCGGCCGTACGCTGGTCGGCGCGCAGCGCGGCCACCAGTTGCAGGCCGTCGAGCCGGGGCATCATCACGTCGCTGACCACCAGATCGGGGGTCTGCGCGCGGGCGGCGTCCAGCGCGGCCTGCCCGTCGGTGACCGCCCGCACCTCGTGCCCGGCCGAGCGCAGCAGCCGGGTGAGGTACTCCCGCATGTCGGCGTTGTCGTCGGCCACCAGGACGCGGGCCGCCGCCCCGCCGGGCACCGGCTGGACCGGTTCGCCGGCCGGGTCGTCCCCGCCGACGGCGGCTTCCGGGTCGGCGGGCAGCCAGCGCAGCGCCTCCTGCACGAACGGCTCGGCCGACGCCGGCGTCCGGCCGGTGCCCGCCGGAGCGAGCGCGTCGGCGGGAAGGTGCCCGGTGCCGAACGGCAGCCGGATCGTGAAGGTGGTGCCCCGGCCCACCGTGCTCTCGGCGTCGATCTGGCCGCCGTGGAGCGTGACCAGTTCCTTGACCAGGGCGAGGCCGATCCCGCTGCCCTCGCCGGAGCGGGAGCGGGCGTTCTCGATGCGGTGGAACCTCTCGAACAGGCGCGGCATCTCGTCGGCGGGTACGCCGATGCCGGTGTCGGAGATCCGCAGCACCGCCGTGTCGCCCTTGCCGCGCAACTCGACCCGGATGGTGCCCTCGAAGGTGAACTTCAACGCGTTGCTGAGCAGGTTCAGCACCACCTTCTCCCACATGCCGCGGTCCAGGTACGCGGGCTCGGGCAGGGGCGGGCAGTCGACCTCGAAGGACAGACCGGCCCGTTCGATCGCCGACCGGAAGACGCTGGCCAGGTCGGCGGTCACCGCGGCCAGGTCCACCGGCTCGTAGCGGGCCTGCATCCGCCCGGCCTCGATCCGGGAGAAGTCGAGCAGGCTGTTGACCAGCTTGCCCAGGCGCAGCCCGTTGCGGCGGATGACGTCCAGCTCGGCGCGGACCTGCTCGTCGGCGTCCGGCAACCGGCCGCGCAGCTCGTCCAGCGGTCCCATGATCAACGTCAGCGGGGTGCGGAACTCGTGGCTGATGTTGGAGAAGAACGCGGTCTTCGCGCGGTCCAGCTCGGCGAGTTCCTCGGCCCGGCGCTGCTGCGCCTGGTAGCTGCGGGCGCTGGCGATGCCGGTCGCCAGGTGCCCGGCGGTCAGCTCCACGAAGCCGTGGTACCCGTCGTCCAGCGCCCGGTAGCGGTTCAGCCCGGCGACCAGGAACCCGTACGGCGCACCGCCCTGCTGCCGCAGCGGCACCAGCAGCGCCTCGGCCGGCGCGGCGGGCCAGACACCGGTCGGCAGGTCCGCGAAGGCCGGGCCGTCGAGCGTGACCCGCACCGACTCGCCCTCGGCGACGGCGCCGGCCGGCCACGGGGCGGCCGGGTCACCGAGCGACAGCGTGGCCGGGGCCGCCGGGTGCCCGGTCGCCAGCCCGGTCGCCTCCACCAGCCGGGCGCCGCCGTCGCCGTCGTACAGGTAGGTGAGCGTGAACGGCAGGTCCTGCGGGTTGCGGGCCAGCTGGCGGCTGACGAAGGCGAGCGTCTCCCGCTCGGTGCGGATGACGCTCGGGTCCGACCCGAGGTCGCGCAGCGTGGCCATCCGCCGCTCACCGATGACCCGCTCGGTGTCCTCGCTGACCACGCAGAGCATCCCGACCAGGCTGCCGTCGTCGGCGCGCAGCGGGCTGTAGGAGAACGTGTGGTACGTCTCCTCGCGGTAGCCGGCCCGCTCCAGGAACAGCAGCAGGCCCTCGTCCCAGGTCGCCTCGCCGGTGCGCAGCACGGTGTCGACGCGGGGGCCGATGTCGTCCCAGATCTCGGCCCACACCTCGTTCGCCGGGCGTCCCAGCGCCCACGGGTACTTGCGGCCGAGCGTGTCCCGCCGGTAGGCGGCGTTGCAGAAGAAGGTGAGCTGCGGCCCCCAGGCCATCCACATCGGGAACCGGGAGGACAGCAGGATCCGCACCGCGGTCCGCAGGCTCTGCGGCCAGGTGTCCGGCGGGCCCAGGGGGTGCGCCGACCAGTCGATCCGCGCCAGGTCCGGCCCGATCTCAGCGTCGACGGCGAAGACGTCGGCGCGCGTACGCGGGTCGGTGTCAGCGCCGCTCATCGCCCGAGTCTCCCCCACCCCGTCCGGTCCCGCTCGTTCAGGCCGGCGTCGCGGCCTCGTGGTCGCTTCTTGCCCCGTCGCGCCCCCGGCACTCCACCCGGGGCGGGGAGATCTGACTCACGTGAGCGCAGCGGGTCAGGGCAGGGGGTTGTGGTGCGGCAAAACGAAAGACTGCGGCAAAACGAAAGACTGCGGCAAAACGAAAGGCAAGGAGACCGATCTCCTCGCCACCACAAACGTATATCGCACCCCGGGTCTTGCCGCAAGGCCCCGGTGATGCCGCAGAATCATCGGCCGATGCTGATTGAGCTGCGAAAACGGGGGCACGGCATGACCGGACGGTACGTGTGGCAACTGCACGAGGTGGACGAGACGCGGATCGCCGCCGTCGGCGGCAAGGGCGCGCACCTGGGCGCGTTGACGCGGATCGACGGGGTGCGCGTACCCGGTGGTTTCTGCGTCGCGACCGACGCCTTCCGGCTGGTGGCGCGGACGCCGGCCCTCGCCGGACCGCTGGACCGGCTCGCCCGCGCGGACGCGGACGACCCGGCGGCGCTCCGGACGGCCGCCGCCGAGGTCCGCCGCGCCGTCGAGCGGACCGCGCTGCCGGGTGAGGTCGCTGCGGCGGTCACCGGCGCGCTGTCGGAGTTCGGCGCGGACGCCGCGTACGCCGTGCGGTCGAGCGCCACCGCCGAGGACCTGCCGACCGCCTCGTTCGCGGGCCAGCAGGACACCTACCTGAACGTGGTGGGCGCGGCCGAGGTGCTGCGGCACGTCAGCCGCTGCTGGGCCTCGCTGTTCACCGAGCGGGCGGTGACCTACCGGCGGAGGCACGGCATCGAGGACCGGGCCGTGGACATGGCGGTGGTGGTGCAGCTGATGATCGTCCCGGACGCGGCCGGGATCATGTTCACCGCCGACCCGGTCAGCGGGGACCGGACGGTGGTCTCGGTCGAGGCCGGCTTCGGTCTCGGTGAGGCACTGGTCTCCGGCCTGGTGAACCCGGACGTCTTCACGGTCCGCGACGGCGCGGTGGTCGGCCGGACGATCGGCACGAAGGCGCGGGCGGTGCGCGCGGTGGCCGGCGGCGGCACCCGGGAGACGCCCGTCGACCCGGCGCGGCAGGCGTCTCCCGCGCTGACCGACGCGCAGGCGGTACGACTCGCCGCGCTGGGGCGGCGGATCGAGGCGCACTTCGGGTGCCCGCAGGACATCGAGTGGGCGCTGACCGGCGACGACGTCCACATCCTGCAGAGCCGGCCGATCACCACGCTGTTCCCGGTGCCGGCGGCCGCCGCCGACGGGCGGTTCCACGTCTACCTGTCCGTGGGCCACCAGCAGATGATGACCGACGCCATGAAGCCGCTGGGCCTGTCGATGTGGCGGCGCACCGCCATGGCGCCGATGCACGAGGCGGGCGGCCGGCTGTTCGTCGACGCCACGCCGCACCTGTCCACCCCGGCGGGCCGGGCCGCGTTCCTGGGCATGATCGGCCGGGCCGACCCACTCACCCGGGACGCGCTGGAGACGGTCCTCGCCCGGGACGTGGTGCCGGCCGCGCCGGACCCCGCACCGGCCGCGCCGGACCCCGCACCGGCCGGCCCGCCCGCGAGCGGGCCGCCGCCCTCGATCGACACCGACCCGGCGATCGTCACCGCGCTGGTCGAGCGCAGCCGGGAGTCGGTCGCCGCCCTGCGCCGCGACATCCGTGGCCGGTCCGGGTCCGGGCTGTTCGACTTCCTGGACGAGGCGTTCGCCGAGCACAAGCGGGTGCTCACCGATCCGGTGAGCGCTCAGGTGATCATGGCGGGAATGCAGGCCGCCTGGTGGCTCAACGACAAGCTGGGGGAGTGGCTCGGCGAACGCGACGCGGCCGACACGCTCACGCTGTCCGCGCCCGGCAACGTCACCGCCGAGATGGGGCTGGCGCTGCTCGACGTGGCCGACGTGATCCGCGCGTACCCCGAGGTGGTGGCGTTCCTGCGGGACGGCGCCGACGACGGGTTCCTGGACGAACTGCCGAAGCTGCCGGGCGGCGTCGAGGCACGCGCGGCCGTCGAGGGCTACCTCGACCGGTACGGCATGCGCTGCGTCGGCGAGATCGACATCACCCGGCCACGGTGGAGCGAGCGCCCGGCCACACTCGTGCCGCTGATCCTCGACCACGTCCGCACCTTCGCCCCGGGCGCCGCCGCGCGCCGCTTCGCCGACGGCCGGGAGCGGGCGCGGGCGAAGGCCCGGGAGGTGCTCGACCGCCTGCGCGCCCTGCCCGACGGCGAGCGCAAGGCCGCCGAGACGCAGGCGATGATCGACCGGGTACGGACTTTCGCCGGCTACCGGGAGTACCCGAAGTACGACATCGTCAGCCGTTACGCCGTGTACAAGCAGGCGCTCATGGTAGAGGCCGACCGGCTGGCCCGCGCCGGTGTGCTCGCCGATCCGGAGGACGTCTTCTACCTCACCTTCGACGAGTTCCGCGAGGTCGCGGCCACCGGCCGGGCCGACGCCGCGCTGATCCGCGGGCGCCGGGACGAGTTCCGGGCGCATCAGGCGCTCACCCCGCCCCGGGTGCTCACCTCGGACGGCGAGGCGCTGAACGGCTCGTACCGGCGCGCCGACGTGCCGCCGGGCGCCCTGACCGGGCTGGCGGTCTCGGCCGGCGTCGTCGAGGGGCGGGCGCGGGTGGTGACGGACCTGACCGGTGCCGACCTTCAGCCGGGCGACATCCTCGTCACCGCGCACACCGATCCGAGCTGGACGCCGCTGTTCGTGGCCGTCGCGGGCCTGGTGACGGAGGTGGGCGGACTGATGACGCACGGCGCGGTGATCGCCCGCGAGTACGGCCTGCCCGCCGTGGTGGCGGTGCCGGACGCGACCCGGCTGATCCCCGACGGCGGGCGGATCCGCGTGCACGGCACCGACGGGTACGTCGAGCTGCTGTCCTGACCGGCGCGGCATGCTCGATGATGGACGTGCGACGAGCGGGGAGGCGTGATGCGGATCGGGGAGTTGTCGGCGCGTACCGGGGTCAGCGCCCGGTCCATCCGGTACTACGAGCAGCAGGGCCTGCTCGCCGCCGTGCGCACCGCGAGCGGGCAGCGGGTCTTCGCCGAATCGGCGGTGGACCGGGTCCGGCTCATCCAGCGGCTGTTCGACGCCGGGCTGAGCAGCCGCCGGATGGCCGAGCTGCTGCCCTGCGTGACCGATCCGGAGATCCGTACCTCGTGGCTGACCGACCGGCTGCGCGAGGAGCGGGCCCGGATGACCGCCGAGATGGCACGGCTCGCGCACGCCGTCGCGGTGCTCGACGACGTGGTGTCCGACATGAGCGTGACCGAGGACACCCGGGATCCGGCCGCCTGAGCGCTTGCCCTTGACACCGGTGTCAACTTCTAGCTTCGGGTCATGAACACGACCCTGGACACCGCATCGCTGGTGGCGCCGCTGTTGGAACCCGCCACCGTCGCCGGACTGCCGCTGCCGTCCCGTTTCGTGATGGCGCCGATGACCCGTAACCGCGCGCCGGGTGGCGTGCCGACGCCGGAGATGGCCGAGTACTACCGGCGCCGTGCCGCGGCCGGCGTCGGCCTGATCGTCACCGAGGGAGTGCTGGTGGACCACCCCAGCGCCGGCCACGAGGACACCGTGCCGCGGATGACTCCCGGCGCGGCCGAGGCCGGCTGGCGCGGCGTGGTCGAGGCCGTGCACGCCGCCGGCGGCCGGATCGCCGCGCAGCTGTGGCACCTGGGCAGCCTGCGCGAACCGGTGGACGGCGCTCCGGCGTGGACCCCCTCGGGGGTACGCGAGTCGGGCCGCCCCGCGCCGCGCGCGATGACCGTCGCAGACGCGGACGTGCTGCTGGCGGCGTACGCGGACGCGGCCCGGGTGGCGGTCCGGGCCGGGTTCGACGCGGTCGAGATCCACGCCGCGCACGGCTACCTGCTCGACGAGTTCCTGTGGCCGTACACGAATCGCCGGACCGACGTGTTCGGTGGCTCCCCGGCGCGCCGGGCGGCGTTCCCGGCCGCGGTGGTGCGCGCGGTCCGCGCGCAGGTGCCGGTGGGCCGCCCGGTGATCGTGCGGTTCTCCCAGTTCAAGGAGCGGGCGTTCGACGCGCGGATCGCGGACACCCCGGCCGAGCTGGGGCAGATCCTCACCGCGTTCGCCGAGGCCGGCGCGGACGTCCTGCACGCCTCGCAGCGTCGCTTCTGGCAGCCGGCGTTCGCCGGCTCGGCGCTGAACCTGGCCGGCTGGGCGAAGCGCCTCACCGGCCTGCCGTCGATCACCGTGGGCTCGGTCGGACTGCGGCGGGAGTTCCTGCGCCCGGACGGCCCGGAGTCGGTGGCGGGCCTGGCCGCGCGGCTGGCGGACGGGGAGTTCGACCTGGTCGCTCTCGGCCGGGCGCTGCTCGGCAACCCGGCCTGGGTGCGGCACGCCGCCGCCGGGCGGCCGGACGAGATCGTCGACTACCGGAAGGCGCACGAGGACGTCTATCCCTAGCCGGAAAGGGTTGACGCCGGGGGATGTTATCGCTCACAGTCGATGGCAGGGCATGAGCGCCGCAAGGCTCACCGGGCGAGCCGCGCTGGTCGTACCCCGACACCGCCACCGGACGCGGAGTCGGGACGTCGCACCACCACCATCGCGTGACCCCCGGAAGAGGAATCGCATGAGACGAACGAGAGCCTTGCTGACCACCGGCATCCTGGCCGGCGCGCTCGCCGCCGGGATGGCGGTGGCCCTGGCGCCGACCGCGAGCGCCGGCACCACGCTGCGCGCGGCGGCGGCCGAGAAGGGCCGATACTTCGGCGCTGCGGTCGCCACCAACAAGCTGTCCGACAACACGTACGCCACGGTGCTGAACCGCGAGTTCAACTCCGTGGTGGCCGAGAACGAGATGAAGTGGGACGCCACCGAGCCGCAGCAGGGGCGGTTCACCTACACCGGCGGCGACCGGCTGGTCAGCCACGCCCGGGCGAACGGGATGTCGGTGCGCGGGCACGCGCTGCTCTGGCACCAGCAGCAGCCGTCGTGGGCGCAGGGTCTGTCCGGCAGCGCGCTGCGCAACGCCGCGATCAACCACGTCACCCAGGTCGCCACCCACTTCCGCGGGCAGATCTACGCCTGGGACGTGGTGAACGAGGCGTTCGCCGACGGCGGCAGCGGCGGGCGCCGCGACTCGAACCTGCAGCGCACCGGCAACGACTGGATCGAGGCCGCGTTCCGCGCGGCCCGCGCCGCGGACCCGGGCGCGAAGCTCTGCTACAACGACTACAACACCGACGGCATCAACGCGAAGTCGACGGGCATCTACAACATGGTGCGCGACTTCAAGTCGCGTGGCGTGCCGATCGACTGCGTCGGCTTCCAGTCGCACCTGGGCACCACGCTTCCCGGTGACTACCAGGCCAACCTCCAGCGCTTCGCCGACCTGGGCGTGGAGGTGCAGATCACCGAGCTGGACGTGATGACCGGCGGCAACCAGGCGAACATCTACGCCGCCGTCACCCGGGCCTGCCTGGCGGTGTCGCGCTGCACCGGCATCACGGTGTGGGGCGTGCGGGACTGCGACTCGTGGCGCGGCTCGGACAACGCGCTGCTGTTCGACTGCTCCGGCAACAAGAAGGCGGCGTACAACGCGGTGCTCGACGCGCTGAACTCCGGCACCAACAACCCGCCGCCGACCACCACCCCGCCGCCGAACAACCCGACCACCCCGCCGCCCAACAATCCGACCACGCCACCGCCCGGCCAGGGCGGGTGCACGGCCTCGGTGACGCTGAACTCCTGGACCGGTGGCTTCGTCGCCAACGTGAAGGTGACAGCGGGCTCGTCGGGCACCCGGGGATGGACCGTCACCATGACGCTGCCGGCCGGCGCGAGCGTCACCAACACCTGGAGCGCCACCGCGAGCGGCAACAGCGGCACGGTGCGGTTCACGAACGTCGACTACAACGGCCAGCTCGGCGCCGGCCAGAGCGCCGAGTTCGGGTTCCAGGGCAACGGAAGCGGATCGGGCATGACGCCCACCTGCTCCGCCTCCTGAGCGCAGGCGTCGCGGGGGCGGCACGACGTGCCGCCCCCGCGACGTCCGGTCGCGTCCTACCTGGAGCGCCGTCTCTGTTACAAGAAAGAGACATGCACATTTCGCGCGATTGGTTGACGGGGCAACTTGTGAGCGTTAACACTCGCCGTGACGGTTACCTGTGTCACAGGGGCCCACGGAGGGGAGAGGACGCTCGTGCGCAGACGAATCCTGGCCGCAGTCAGCGGCGCCGCGCTCGCGATCAGCCTGGCCGCGTGCAGCGGCGAGGGCGCCGGAGGCGGCTCGGACACCAGCTCCGCCAAGCCCGGCGACCTGACGATCGGCGTCTCGATGCCGACCCAGACCTCGGAACGGTGGATCGCCGACGGCAACTCGGTGAAGGAGAAGTTGCAGGCCAAGGGCTACAAGGTCGACCTGCAGTACGCCGGGGACGACATCCCGACCCAGTCGCAGCAGATCGACCAGATGATTACCCAGGGCGCGGACGTGCTGGTCATCGCCCCGATCGACGGCACCGCGCTGAGCGGCCAGCTCCAGGCCGCCGCCGCTGCGAACATCCCGGTCATCTCCTACGACCGGCTCATCCGCAACAGCCCCAACGTCAGCTTCTACGTCAGCTTCGACAACTACAAGGTGGGCGTGGCGCAGGCCAACGCGCTCCTGGTCGGCCTCGGGCTGCTCACCAAGGACGGCGCCAAGGGCACCGCCACGGGTCCGTTCAACGTGGAGCTGTTCGCCGGCTCGCTCGACGACAACAACGCCGGGTTCTTCTTCAACGGCGCGATGGACACGCTCAAGCCGTACTTCGACGCGGGGACGCTGAAGGTCAAGTCGGGGCAGACCAAGATCGAGCAGGCCGCCATCCTGCGCTGGCAGCAGGAGACCGCGCAGAAGCGGATGGAGGACCTGCTCACCTCCAGCTACAACGACGGCAGCAAGGTCGACGGCGTGCTGTCGCCCTTCGACGGCCTGTCCCGGGGCATCATCACCGCCCTGCAGAACGCCGGTTACCGCGGCGGCGCCAAGAAGATGCCGGTGGTGACCGGGCAGGACGCCGAGGTCGCGTCGGTCAAGCTCATCAACGACGGCGTGCAGAGCTCCACCGTGTTCAAGGACACCCGGCTGCTGGCCGAGCAGGCGGTGATCGCCGCCGAGGCGTTCCTGCGCAAGGAGGAGCCGAAGGCCAACGAGACCAAGGCGTACAACAACGGCGTCAAGGTCGTGCCCGCGTTCCTGCTGCCGGTGCAGACGGTCTACAAGGAGGACATCAAGTCCGTCCTGATCGACTCCGGCTACCTGACCGAGCAGGAGGTGGCCGCCGGCCGGGCCGGCTGACCCGCGGCGACGGGCCCGGCGGCCACCCGCGCCACCGGGCCCGACCGCTCCGGACACCACGACCACGAGCAGGACGGATACATGAGCGATCACATCCTCGAGATGCGTGGCATCACGAAGACCTTCCCCGGGGTGACCGCGCTCCAGGACGTCTCGCTCGCCGTACGGCGCGGCGAGATCCACGCGATCTGCGGTGAGAACGGCGCCGGGAAGTCCACCCTGATGAAGGTGCTGTCCGGGGTCTACCCGGCGGGCAGCTACGACGGTCAGATCGTCTTCGACGGCGAGCCGGTCGGCTTCCGGGGCATCCAGGACAGCGAAGCGCGCGGCATCGTCATCATCCACCAGGAACTCGCGCTGGTGCCGTACCTGTCGATCGCCGAGAACATCTTCCTCGGCAACGAGCGCCGCGGCCGCGGCGGGCTCATCGACTGGCACCGCACCAACGCGGAGGCCGCGGCGCTGCTGCGGTCGGTCGGGCTGCACGAGAACCCGGTCACCCCGGTCATCCAGCTCGGCGTCGGCAAGCAGCAACTCGTGGAGATCGCCAAGGCGCTGTCCAAGAAGGTGCGGCTGCTGATCCTCGACGAGCCGACCGCGGCCCTGAACGACGTCGACTCGGCGCACCTGCTGGACCTGATGCGGCGGCTGCGTGACCAGGGCATCACCTGCATCATGATCTCGCACAAGCTCGGCGAGATCACCGCCGTCGCCGACTCGACCACGGTCATCCGCGACGGCCGTACCGTCGAGACGCTGGACATGTCCGACGGCGCCGTCACCCAGGACCGGATCATCCGCGGCATGGTCGGGCGCGACCTGGCCGCCTTCTACCCGACCCGCAGCGTGACGCCCGGCGACGAGGTGCTGCGCATCGAGGACTGGTCGGTGCGCCATCCGACCCAGGACCGCCTGGTCGTCGACCGGGCGTCGCTGCACGTGCGGGCCGGGGAGGTCGTCGGCATCGCCGGGCTGATGGGCGCCGGACGCACCGAGCTGGCGATGAGCGTCTTCGGCCGGGCGTACGGCCGGGACATCCGCGGCCGGATCTTCGTCCGGGGCCGCGAGGTACGGACGCGCACGGTGGCCGAGGCCATCGCGAACGGCATCGCGTACGCCACCGAGGACCGCAAGCACTACGGCCTCAACCTCATCGACGACGTCCGGGGCAACATCTCGGCCGCCGCGCTCGACAAGCTCGCCCGCAACGGCTGGATCGACGGCAACCGGGAGATCCAGGTCGCCGAGCGGGGACGGCGCGACATGAACATCAAGGCGCCGACGGTGATGTCGGTGGTGGGCAAGCTCTCCGGCGGCAACCAGCAGAAGGTCGTGCTGGCGAAGTGGCTGTTCACCGACCCGGACGTGCTGATCCTCGACGAGCCGACGAGGGGCATCGACGTCGGCGCGAAGTTCGAGATCTACACGATCGTCAACCGGCTGGTGGCCGAGGGCAAGGCGGTGGTCCTCATCTCCTCCGAACTGCCCGAGCTGCTCGGCATGTGCGACCGCGTCTACACCCTCGCGGCCGGCCGGATCACCGGGGAGATGCCGGTGAGCGAGGCCACCCAGGAGAACCTGATGGAACTCATGACCAAGGACAGGGATCTCGTCCGATGACCAGCACCAAGCCTCCCCCCGCCACGAAGATCGCCACCCCGGACACCGGCGCGGCGGCGACCCTGCACACCGGCACCAGCGATCCGCGCACGCTGATCCTCGGCAACCTGCGGCAGAGCGGCATCTACATCGCTCTGGTAGTGATCGTCGCGCTGTTCGCGGTCCTCACCGACGGCGTGTCGCTCAGCCCCGGCAACCTCACCAACATCGTGCTCCAGTACTCGTACATCCTGGTGCTCGCGATCGGCATGGTCATCGTGATCATCGGCGGGCACATCGACCTGTCCGTGGGATCGGTGGTGGCGCTCACCGGAGCGGTCTCCGCGGTGCTCGTCATCCGCGAGGGCATGCCCTGGTGGGCCGGCGTGCTGGCCGCGCTCGCGGTGGGCGTCGCGGTCGGCGCGTGGCACGGGCTCTGGGTCGCGTACGCCGGGATCCCGGCCTTCATCGTCACCCTGGCCGGCATGCTCCTGTTCCGCGGCCTCACGCTGCGGGTGCTGGACAACATCTCGCTGTCGCCGTTCCCCGAGGAGTACCAGCGGGTCGCCGCCGGTTTCCTCAACGGACTGCTGGGCGGTGAGGGCTACGACGCCTTCACGCTGTTCATCGGCGCGTTCGCCGTCGTCGGGTACGCGGTGGCCGTGTTCCGGACCCGGGTCGCCCGGGTGCGCCACGAGCAGCCGGTGGAGTCGTTCCCGCTGTTCGTCCTGCGGATCGTGGTGGTCGGCGCCGTGGTCATGTGGTTCGCCTGGCAGCTCGCCAACGCCCGCGGCCTGCCGATCGTGCTCATCGTGCTGGCCGTTCTGGTGCTGATCTACGGCCTGCTCACCCGCCGTACCGTGTTCGGCCGGCAGGTGTACGCGATCGGCGGCAACCTGCCCGCGGCGATGCTGTCCGGCGTGCGGGTGAAGCGGGTCAACTTCTGGATCTTCGTCAACATGGGCTTCCTGTCCGCCGTGGCGGGCGTGATCTACTCGTCCCGGTCCAACGGCGCCCAGCCGGCCGCCGGCAACATGTTCGAGCTGGACGCGATCGCGGCGGCCTTCATCGGCGGCGCGGCGGTCACCGGCGGGGTCGGCACCGTGGTCGGCGCCATGGTGGGTGGCCTGATCATGGCGGTGATGAGCAACGGGATGCAGCTCATGGGCATCGACCAGTCCGTCCAGTCGGTGGTGAAGGGTCTCGTCCTGCTCGTGGCGGTGGCGTTCGACATCTGGAACAAGCGCCGGGCGGCCGGCGCCCGGTGACGGCCGGCCGGACGCTCGCCCCTTCGTCCGGCCGACCGCCGTTCACCGGCCGCAGCCGCTCACGCCCGGCTCCACCGCTGGTTGGTGTTGCCGTGGCAGGTCCAGACGATCACCCGGGTGCCGTTGGCGGTGCCCGCGTTGTCGACGTCCAGGCACAGCGACGGGAAGCGCACGTTGCTCACCGTGCCGTTGCCGTTGATGGTCCACTGCTGGTTGGTGCCGCCGTTGCAGTCCCAGATCTGTACCCGGGTCCCGGCCGTCGCGCTGGTCGACACGTCCAGGCACTTGCCGAGCACCTGCAACGCCTGCCCGTTGGCGGTGAACTGCTGGTTGGCGTTGCCGTGGCAGTCCCAGATCAGCGTTCCGGTGCCGTTGGCGGTGCCGGCGTTGTCGACGTCGAGGCATCGGCCGGACGACTCGCTGCGCAGCCGGAACGTGGTGGGGACCGGCGGCGGGGTGGTGGTGCCGCCCCCGCTGACCCGGTAGACCACCGTGCCGTGCGCGGGCACGCTGGCGGAGATCGTGCCGGTGCTGGTGGAGGTGGCGTCGGTCCACGCGTCGCGCAACGTGAACGAGCTGCCGCTCTTGCCGATCGCGGCCGCCGTGGTGGAGACGGTGGTGGTCGAGCCGCCCTGGTTGAACAGCGCCACCGCCACGTCACCGTTGGCCAGCGGCTTGGCCAGCACCCGCCGGGTGCCGTCGAAGGAGACCTGGACCGCCTGGCGGCCGAGCGTGTCCTGGTTGATGGCGACCAGGTTGGCGTTGCGCAGGATGGCCAGGGTGGCCGCGCTCGCCGAGCGTACGTCGTTGCCCATCATCAGCGGCGCGGCCAGCATGGACCAGAGCGCGAAGTGGCTGCGCATCTCGGTGTCGTTCATGCCGCCGTTGCCGACCTCGAGCATGTCCGGGTCGTTGAACCCGCCGGGCGCGGCGTATCCGGCCAGCGGCACCGTGACGTCGACGATGTTCTGGATGCCCATCGGGTACCCGTTGGTCTGGCCGGTGTTCCACGCGTTGGTGATGTCCTCGGTGGTCCGCCAGAGGTTCGCCACGTCGCTCCAGTTGCGCAGCGGCCCGGTCTTGGCGTGGTAGCTGTTGGGGTTGATGCTGTAGACGATCGGCCGGCCGGTGGACGCCAGCGCGTCGCGCATGATGCCGAACCGCGCCACCTGGTCGTTTATCGTCCCGGTGCCGGAGCACCAGTCGTACTTGAGGTAGTCCACGCCCCAGGCGGCGAACTGCCGCGCGTCCTGGTACTCGTGGTTGAGGCTGCCGGTGGCGCCGGGGAACGTGCCGCCGACCTGGGCGCAGGTCTTGTCCAGTGGCACCTGGTAGATGCCGAACAGCAGGCCCCGGGCGTGCAGGTAGTCACCGAGCGCCTTCATCCCGCTGGGGAACCGCTGGGGGTGCGCCTGGAGGTTGCCCTGCGCGTCCCGGTTCGGGTTGAACCAGCAGTCGTCCACGACGACGTACTTGTAGCCGAGGTCGCGCAGGCCGTTGGCGACGATCGCGTCGGCGGTCTGGCGGATGAGGGTCTCGTTGATGTTGCAGCCGAAGGTGTTCCAGGTGTTCCACCCCATCGGCGGGGTGCGGGCGACGCCGTTGTCCAGCGCCCGGGCCGGGCGTGGGGCCATGGCCTGGTCGGTGACGGTGGCGGCGAGCGCCACCGCCGCGACGCCCAGGACGGCCAGCGTCCGTCGGGTCCATTTGCGCACGGGTCCTCCTCGGTGGCCGGGCGCCGTCCGTGCCGGTGCCCGGAAGGGAGCGGCCCGCCGGTCGCACGGCCTCGCCCGTGGTCCACGGGGACGGACGCGGCACGGCAGTTCCAGCGGCCGGTCGGTGCCGGCGGGCGCTCGTGGGTGGTGGGGGTTCCGGCGGTCGACGGGGTCGCCGTCCGTCGCCGCCCGGCTGCGGCGCCGGGGTTTCCCGGACAGCGGCGCCACAGTGCGGGGATGGCGAAATGTTATCGCTGACATCAAACACTGTAAATAGGCTGACGACCCCCGGGCGGCCCGCGGCCGCCGGTCGCCGCGGGCGTCGAGGGGAGAAAAAGAGCCGCTGAGCGGCCCTCTGAGCGGCTGGGCGGCGGTGTCTGGACGCCTGGACCCGGGGCGGCGGGAGCGCCGAGAGAATTTCCGGAAGTTCCATCGATTGTTGTCGTTAACAGGTCGTCGGCCCGCAGTCCGGCCGCGCCGTCGGCGTGGATCTCCCGGCCGGCGGCAGGGCCGGTCCGCGCGGGGCGGCGGACGCCGGTTCCGGGTGCCGCCGCTCGTTACGCAGCTGTTGCCCGGAGGTGTCTTGACGGATGTATATGTGAGCGCTAACACTAACCCCGTGACACGGCGGAGGTGCAAATGAGCGAAGTGGACGCGTCGGATCGGTACGTGATCGGGGTCGATTTCGGCACACTGTCCGGGCGGGCGCTCGTGGTCCGGGTCCGTGACGGCGCCGAACTCGGTACGGCGGTGCACGAATACCGGCGCGGGGTCATCGAGACCGCGCTTCCCGACGGCGGCCCGGCTCTGCCCCCGGACTGGGCCCTCCAGGACCCGGACGACTACCGCGACGTGCTGCGCCACGCGGTGCCGGCCGCGCTCGCCGAGGCCGGCGTGGACCCGTCCCGGGTGGTGGGCATCGGCACCGACTTCACCGCCTGCACCGTGCTCCCGACGCTCGCCGACGGCACGCCGCTGTGCGAGATCCCGGACCTGCGCGACCGGCCGCACGCCTGGGTGAAGCTCTGGAAGCACCACGCCGCGCAGCCGCACGCCGACCGGATCAACGCGCTGGCGGCCGAACGCGGCGAGTCGTGGCTCGGCCGCTACGGCGGCAAGATCTCCGCGGAGTGGCAGTTCGCCAAGGGCCTGCAGATCCTGGAGGAGGATCCGGAGGTCTACCGGCGCGCCGAGCGTTTCGTCGAGGCCGCCGACTGGATCGTCTGGCAGCTGTGCGGCGCCGAGACGCGCAACGTCTGCACCGCCGGCTACAAGGGCATCCGGCAGGACGGCCGGTACCCGTCGCCGGACTACCTGGCCGCGCTCGCCCCCGGCTTCGCCGACTTCGTGACCAAGCTGGACGGTCCGCTGCTGCCGCTGGGCGCGCGGGCCGGCACCCTCAGCGCCCGCGCCGCCGCCTGGACCGGTCTGCCCGAGGGCATCGCGGTCGCGGTCGGCAACGTCGACGCGCACGTCACCGCCGCTGCGGCCCAGGCGCTGCGGCCGGGCCGGCTGGTCGCCATCATGGGCACCTCCACCTGCCACGTGCTCAACGGCACCCACCCGGCCGAGGTGCCGGGCATGTGCGGCGTGGTCGACGGCGGCATCAGCCCCGGCGCCTGGGGCTTCGAGGCCGGGCAGAGCGGCGTGGGGGACATCTTCGGCTGGTTCGTGCGGCACGCCGCCCCGGCCGGGTTCGACTCGCACGAGCGGCTCACCGAGGCCGCCGCCGCCCAGCCGGTCGGCGCGCACGGCCTGGTGGCGCTGGACTGGTGGAACGGCAACCGGTCCCTGCTGGTCAACCACGACCTGAGCGGGATGATCGTCGGGCTGACGCTCGCCACCCGGCCGCCGGACGTCTACCGCGCGCTGCTGGAGTCCACCGCGTACGGCACCCGGATGATCGTCGAGGCGTTCGCGCAGGCCGGGGTGCCGGTCGACGACCTGGTGGTGGCCGGTGGGCTCACCTCCAACCGGCTGCTCATGCAGATCTACGCCGACGTGACGAACCGGCCGCTGAGCATCATCGGCTCCGCCCAGGGCCCGGCGCTCGGCTCGGCCATCCACGCGGCGGTGGCCGCCGGGGCGTACCCGACGATCCACGAGGCGTCCGCCGCGATGGGACGCATCGACGAGGCCGTCTACCGGCCCGTCCCGGAGAACGTGCGGGCCTACGACGCCCTCTACGCCGAGTACCGCGCCCTGCACGACCACTTCGGTCGCGGCGCGAACGACGTCATGCTCCGCCTGCGGGCGATCCGCAACGCGGCAGCCGACGCCGCCGCGGACCGCACCGCCGCGACCCTGGAGGTGGTCGGATGAACAGCCAGGTGACCGCGCTGCGCGAAACCGTGGCCCGCCTGCACCGCGAACTGACCCGCTACGACCTGGTGGCCTGGACCGCCGGCAACGTGTCGGCCCGCGTACCCGGTCAGGACCTGATGGTCATCAAGCCGAGTGGTGTCGACTACGACGACCTGACCGCCGAGGCCATGGTGGTCTGCGACCTCAACGGCGCGGTGGTCGACGGCGACGGCGCCCCGTCCAGCGACACCGCCGCGCACGCCTACGTCTACCGCGCCATGCCCGAGGTCGGGGGCGTCGTGCACACCCACAGCGGATACGCCACCGCCTGGGCGGCCCGCGGTGAGGCGATCCCGTGCTGGCTGACCGCGCAGGCCGACGAGTTCGGCGGGGAGATCCCGATCGGGCCGTTCGCGCTGATCGGTGGCGACGACATCGGCAAGGGCATCGTCAGCACGCTGGCCGGGCACCGCTCGCCCGCGGTGCTCATGCGCAACCACGGCGTCTTCACCATCGGCCGCGACGCGCGGGCGGCGGTCAAGGCCGCGGTGATGTGCGAGGACGTCGCCCGGACCGCACACCTGGCCCGGGCGCTCGGCCAGCCGGTGCCGATCGCGCCGGCCGACATCGACTCGCTCTACGACCGCTACCAGAACGTCTACGGCCAACGTCCGCCGGCGCCCTGACCCCGGACCGGGCGCCGCGCATCCACCCCACCACCACACCCGGCCGCACCGGCTCCCCGCCGCGCGTCCGGAACTTCCAACCCCGGAGGAGAACCGATGAGTACCAGGAGCACGGCCCGCAGGGCCATCGCCGCGCTCGCCGGCGTGCTGCTCGCCGGCAGCATGGCGGCCTGCGGCAACAGCGACACCGGCGGTGACGCCGGTGGCGGCAACGACAAGATAGTCCTGGGTTTCTCCCAGGTGGGCGCCGAGAGCGGCTGGCGCACCGCGAACACCACCTCGATCAAGGAAGCGGCCGCCGAGGCCGGGATCGAGCTGAAGTTCGACGACGCGCAGCAGAAGCAGGAAAACCAGATCAAGGCGATCCGCAACTTCATCCAGCAGAAGGTCGACGTGATCGCCTTCTCGCCGGTGGTGGAGTCGGGCTGGGACACCGTGCTCAAGGAGGCCAAGGACGCGAAGATCCCGGTCATCCTGACCGACCGCGCGGTCGACTCGGCCGACAAGTCGCTCTACAAGACGTTCCTCGGCTCGGACTTCGTCAAGGAGGGCCGCCTCGCCGGCGAGTGGCTGGTGGAGCAGAAGAAGGCGGCGTCCGGCCCGGTCACCATCGTGGAGCTGCAGGGCACGACCGGCTCGGCGCCGGCCAACGACCGGAAGAAGGGCTTCGCCGAGGCGATCGCCGCCAACCCGAACCTGAAGATCGTCGCCTCGCAGTCCGGTGACTTCACCCGCGCCGGTGGCAAGCAGGTCATGGAGCAGTTCCTCAAGGCCAACCCGAAGATCGACGTGCTGTTCGCGCACAACGACGACATGGGCCTGGGCGCGCTCGAGGCGATCACCGCGGCGGGCAAGACGCCCGGCAAGGACATCACCATCATCACCGTCGACGCGGTGAAGGACGGCATGCAGGCCCTCGCGGACGGCAAGTTCAACTTCATCGCCGAGTGCAGCCCGCTGCTCGGCCCGCAGCTGATGGAGCTGGTCAAGAAGGTCAAGGCCGGCGAGGAGGTGCCCGCCCGGATCGAGACCGAGGAGACCACCTTCACCCAGGAGCAGGCCAAGGAGGCACTGCCCAACCGCAAGTACTGAGTCACCCGGGGGTCGCCGTCGCAACCGACGGCGGCCCCCGCACCACCACCGCAAAAGAAGAGGTCCGATGGGATGACGGGTAGCCGTCCGGTCCTGACCATGACCGGTATCAGCAAGACCTTCCCCGGGGTCCGCGCGCTGCACGACGTGGACTTCCGGCTGTTCCCGGGCGAGGTCCACGCCCTGATGGGCGAGAACGGCGCCGGCAAGTCCACCCTGATCAAGGTGCTGACCGGCGTCTACGGGACCGACGCGGGCGTCGTCACGCTCGGCGGCGAGCAGGTCTCGTTCAGCGGCCCGATGCAGGCCGCCGCGGCCGGTGTCAGCACCGTGTACCAGGAGGTCAACCTCTGCACCAACCTGTCGGTGGCGGAGAACGTCTTCATCGGCCGGGAGCCCCGCCGGTTCGGTGCGGTGCGCTGGGGCGAGATGCGCCGCCGGGCCCGTGACCTGCTGGCCCGCCTCGACCTGGACCTCGACGTGAGCGCGCCGCTCGGCTCGTACTCGCTGGCGGTGCAGCAGATGGTCGCCATCGCCCGGGCGATCGACGTGCAGGCCCGGGTGCTGATCCTGGACGAACCGACGTCCAGCCTGGACGCCGGCGAGGTGGCCCAGCTGTTCCGGATCATGCGGCAGTTGCGCGACGAGGGGATCGCGATCCTGTTCGTCACCCACTTCCTCGACCAGGTCTACGGCATCGCCGACCGGATCACGGTGCTGCGCAACGGCCGGCTCGTGGGGGAGTACCGCACCGAGGATCTGCCGCAGTTCAGCCTGGTCGAGAAGATGATCGGGCAGGAGCTGGACGTGCTGGAGCGGCTCGACGAGCAGCAGAAGCGCGCCACCGTCGACACCGCGGACAAGGCCCCGCTCGCGGACGCCGCCGAACTGGGCCGGCGCGGCGCCGTCGCCCCGTTCAGCCTGCGCATCCACGCCGGTGAGGTGGTTGGCCTGGCCGGCCTGCTCGGCTCCGGCCGTACCGAGGTGGCGCGGCTGATCTTCGGCGCGGACCGGGCCGACCACGGCCAGGTCCGGCTCGACGGCGGCCGGACGCCGGTGCGCAACCCGATCCAGGCCATCGGCCAGGGCGTCGGGTTCTGCTCGGAGAACCGCCGGGCCGAGGGCATCGTCCCGGAACTCACGGTCCGGGAGAACATGATCCTGGCGATGCAGGCCGCGCGCGGTTGGCTGCGGCCGATCCCGCGCCGCCGCCAGGACGAGCTGGTCCGCAGGTACGTCGAGGCGCTGAGCATCCGTCCGGCCAACCCGGAACTGCCGGTGCGCAACCTGTCCGGCGGCAACCAGCAGAAGGTGCTGCTGGCCCGCTGGCTGATCACCGAGCCGCGCCTGCTGATCCTCGACGAGCCGACCCGCGGTATCGACGTCGGCGCCAAGGCCGAGATCCAGAAGCTGGTGGTGCAGCTCTCCGACGGCGGTATGGCGGTGCTGTTCATCTCCGCCGAGCTGGAGGAGGTGCTGCGCCTGAGCCACCGGGTCGCGGTCATGCGCGACCGCGAGATGGTCGCCCAGCTCGACAACGACGACACGCTCGACGCCGACCGCGTCATGCGCACCATCGCCAGTGGAACACCCCGGGAGGAGGTGACCCGATGACCGCCGTCGCCGACCGCCTCCGCCCGCTGACCGGCCACCGCCTGTTCTGGCCGGCGCTCGTGCTCGTGGTCATGATCGCCGCGAACACCGTCTACCGTCCCGGCTTCCTCGCCGTCGAGGTCAAGAGCGGCCACCTGTACGGCACGCCCATCGACATCCTCCGGCTGAGCGCGCCGCTGATCCTGGTCGCGCTCGGGATGACGCTGGTCATCGCCACCGGCGGCATCGACCTGTCGGTCGGCTCGCTCTGCGCGATCAGCGGCGCGATCGCCTGCCTGCACATCAGTGGGGCGGCCGACCAGAACAGCCCGGCCACGGTGGCCACCGCGCTGGCGCTGGCGTTCGGCGCCGCGCTCGTGCTCGGCGCCTGGAACGGGATACTCGTGGCGGTCATCGGCATCCAGCCGATCATCGCCACGCTGATCCTCATGGTCGCCGGGCGGGGCATCGCCCAGCTGGTCACCGAGGGCCAGATCATCACGATCAACTCCGGTCCGTACCGGGCGATCGGGCTCGGGCACTTCCTGACGCTGCCGCTGGCCATCCTGATCGCGCTCGCCGCCGCGCTGCTCGTGGCCGCGTTCACCCGGCGGACCGCGCTCGGCCTGATCGTCGAGTCGGTCGGCGGCAACGCCGAGGCCAGCCGGCTCGCCGGCATCCGGTCGCGGCGCATCGTCTTCCTCGTCTACGTGATCAGCGCCGTCTGCGCCGCGCTCGCCGGTTTCATGGTCACCGCGAACGTCTCCAGCGCCGACGGCAACGCCGCCGGCCTGTGGATCGAACTCGACGCGATCCTGGCGGTCGTCATCGGCGGCACCTCGCTGGCCGGCGGCCGGTTCTCCCTCGGCGGCACCGTCCTCGGCGCGCTGATCATCCAGACCCTGACCACCACGGTGTACGCGATGAACATCTCGCCGCAGACGTCGCTGCTGTTCAAGGCGGTCGTCGTCATCGCCGTCTGCCTCGTGCAGGCCCCGGCGTTCCGGGCCCGGCTGCGCCGGCGACGGCGCGGTGCCGAACCCGGCCCGGCGGCCCCGCAGCGGGAGAAGGAGCAGGTGCCGGCATGAGCAGCACGTCGTTGACCACCGGCCGCTCCTGGCGGCCCAGCCTGCCCCGGCGGCACGTGCCGGTGCTGGCCACGCTCGCCCTGCTGCTGGTCATGTACGGCATCGGCGTGTCCCAGTACCGCGCCTTCTCCAACGTCCAGGTCGTCTTCAACGTCTTCATCGACAACGGCTTCCTGCTCGTCGTCGCGGTGGGCATGACGTTCGTGATCCTGACCGGCGGCATCGACCTGTCCGTCGGCTCGGTGGTGGCGATGACCGCGATGGTGTCGGCGTCGTTGCTGCGCGACGGCCTGCCCGCGGCCCTGGTGCTGGTGATCGCGCTGCTGATCGGCCCGACGCTCGGTTTCCTGATGGGCTGCGCGATCCACTTCTTCGAGATCCAGCCGTTCATCGTGACACTCGCCGGGATGTTCTTCGCCCGGGGCATGTGCACGTTCATCAGCGACTCCTCGATCTCCATCACCGACGGTTTCTGGACCTCGATGTCGCAGCAGCGCATCGGTGACCCGGCCGGCAACTTCGTGTCGATCAGCGTGCTGATCGCGTTCGCGGTGGTGCTGATCGCGGCGTACGTGCTGGCGTACACCCGGTTCGGCCGCAACGTGTACGCGGTCGGCGGCAACGCGCAGTCGGCGCTGCTGATGGGCCTGCCGGTGGCGCGGACCCGGATCGCCGTCTACACGATCAGCGGGCTCTGCTCGGCGATCGGCGGGATTCTGCTGTCGTTCTACACGCTCTCCGGCGCGCCGCTGATCGCCGTCGGGATGGAACTGGACGTGATCGCCGCCGTCGTGATCGGTGGCACCGTGCTCACCGGCGGTTCCGGGTACGTCTTCGGCACCGTGCTCGGCGTGCTGGTGCTGGGCGTGATCCAGACCCTGATCACGTTCGACGGCAGCCTCAACTCCTGGTGGACCAAGATCGTGATCGGCGGCCTGCTCTTCGCGTTCATCCTCCTCCAGCGCCTCATCGGCATCCGGTTCAAGTGACGGTTCCTAGCGCGGAAGGCAACAACATGGCAACTCACCCCCAGCCCGAGGTCTGGTTCCTCACCGGCAGCCAGGGCCTCTACGGCGAGGACACCCTGCGGCAGGTCGCCGAGCAGTCCCGGCAGATCGCCGCGCGGCTGGACGAGTCGCCGGACATCCCCGTACGCGTGGTCTGGAAGCCGGTCCTCACCTCCAGCGCGGACATCCTGGCCGTGTGCCGGGACGCCGCGGTGCAGGGCGCGGTCGGGGTGATCGCCTGGATGCACACGTTCTCGCCGGCGAAGATGTGGATCTCCGGGCTGGACGCGCTGCGGACGCCGCTGCTGCACCTGCACACGCAGGCGAACGTGGCGCTGCCGTGGGACGAGATCGACATGGACTTCATGAACCTCAACCAGGCCGCGCACGGCGACCGGGAGTTCGGGTTCGTCCAGACCCGGCTCGGGGTCGCCCGCAAGACCGTCGCCGGCCACGTCACCGACCCGCGCGTCGTCGGCCGGGTCGCGGCCTGGGCCCGGGCCGCCGTCGGCTGGTCGGCGCTGCGGACGCTGCGGCTGGCGCGCTTCGGCGACAACATGCGCGACGTCGCGGTCACCGAGGGGGACAAGGTCGAGGCGGAGCTGCGCTTCGGCGTCTCGGTGAACACCTACGGCGTCAACGACCTGGTCGCGGCCGTCGACCAGGTGGCGGACGCGCAGGTGGACGACCTGGTCAAGGAGTACGACGACACCTTCCGAGTGGCGCCGGAGCTGCGGCCCGGCGGGGACCGGCACGACTCGCTGCGGTACGCGGCACGTCAGGAGCTGGGCCTGCGCGCGTTCCTGGAGGCCGGCGGGTTCCGGGCGTTCACCACGAACTTCGAGGATCTCGGCGGGCTGCGCCAGCTTCCCGGCATCGCGGTGCAGCGCCTGATGGCCGACGGCTACGGCTTCGGCGGCGAGGGCGACTGGAAGACCTCGGTGCTGGTGCACACGCTCAAGGCGATGGCCGTCGGCGTGCCGGGCGGCACCTCGTTCATGGAGGACTACACGTACGACCTGACGTTCGGCCAGGAGCTGATCCTCGGCGCGCACATGCTGGAGGTGTGCCCGAGCATCGCCGCCGACGTGCCGAGCGCGGAGGTGCACCCGCTGAGTATCGGCGGGCGGGAGGACCCGGTCCGCCTGGTCTTCGATGCGGCGCCCGGCCCGGCCGTCGTGCTGGGCATGGCGGACATGGGGGAGCGGTTCCGGCTGGTCGCCAACACGGTGGACGTGGTGCCGCCGCCGCACCCGCTGCGCCGCCTGCCGGTGGCGCGCGCGGTCTGGCGTCCGCAGCCCGACCTGGCCGGCTCGGCGGAGGCGTGGATCACCGCGGGTGCCCCGCACCACACCGTGCTGTCCCAGGCCGTCGGCGTGGAGGAACTGCGCGACCTGGCCGCGATGGCCCGGACCGAGCTGGTGGTCATCGACGCCGAGACGCGCCCGCACCGCTTCGCCGACGAGCTGCGCTGGAACCAGGCGTACTACCGGCTCGCCCGGGGTTTCTGAACCCGCCCGCCGCCCGCCACGCCGACCCGCGCGGCGGGCGGCGTGTTACGCCTTGACGAACGCCATGTTATCGCTCACAGTCGATGGATAGGGTCACCGGCACCGCTCGCGGGCCGTTCCGGGCGCGATCTGCGCCGCAGTTGCCAGGGATCCGACTCCCGCCTGGGTGGGCATCGCTGTTAGCGATAACGCCGACTTCGTCGGCCGTGCCGCCGTGCCCGGGCTCCGGTCGACGAAGGAGGATCGTGGTGACGGCTCGACTGTCCCGTGGACGTGGACGCCTGTCCCGGCTGCTGGCCGGGGTGGTGGCGCTGCTGGTCGGCGGCGTGGTGGTGGGCGCGGTGCCCGCGCCGGTTTCCGCTGCCACAGTGGACACCAGCGCGTACTACGTGCTGGTGAACCGCAACAGCGGCAAGGCGCTGGACCTGTACAACCAGGCGACGAACGACGGTGCGCGGATCACCCAGTGGACGCGCAACGACGGCGCCTGGCAGCAATGGCAGTTCGTGGACTCCGGTGGCGGCTACTACCGGCTGCGGTCCCGGCACTCCGGCAAGGTGCTCGACGTGACCGGCGCGTCCACCGCCAACGGCGCGGCGGTGGTGCAGTGGACGGACCACGGCGGCACCAACCAGCAGTTCCGGCTGGCCGACTCCGACAGCGGGTACGTCCGGCTGATCAACCGCAACTCGAACAAGGTGATGGAGGTGCAGAACGCCTCCACCGCCGACGGCGGCAACATCGTCCAGTACGACGACTGGAACGGCGCGAACCAGCAGTGGCAGCTCGTCCGCGTCGGCGACAACCCCGGCAACCCGGGCACCCCGGGCGGTAACTTCACCAATCCGGCCGTCTGGCAGGACTTCGCCGACGTCGACATCATCCGGGTCGGCGACGTCTACTACATGTCGGCCTCCACCATGCACTACTCGCCCGGCGCGCCGGTGCTGCGCTCCTGGGACCTGGTGAACTGGGAGTTCGCCGGGCACTCCGTGCCGCGGCTGGACTTCGGCTCCAAGTACGACCTCAGCGCCAACGAGCACGCGTACGTGGACGGCATCTGGGCGTCGACGCTGAACTACCGGCCGAGCAACCGCACGTTCTACTGGGCCGGGTGCATCGACTTCGCGCAGACCCACATCTACACCGCCGGCGCCGTCGACGGCGCGTGGAGCCGGCTCGCCACCATCCCCAACTGCTACTACGACGCCGGCATGCTGATCGACGACAACGACACCATGTACGTCGCGTACGGCAACGGCACGATCAGCGTGGCTCAACTGTCCGCGGACGGGCGCAGCCAGGTGCGGGCCCAGCAGGTCTACCAGACGCCGTCGAGCATCGGCACGCTGGAGGGCGCGCGCTTCTACAAGCGCAACGGCGCGTACTACATCTGGCTGACCCGGCCGGCCAACGGCCAGTACGTGCTGAAGTCCACGAACGGCCCGTTCGGCCCGTACGAGCAGCGGCAGGTGCTGCTCAACATGCCCGGCCCGATCTCCGGTGGCGGCGTGCCGCACCAGGGCGGGCTCGTGCAGACGCAGACCGGCGCCTGGTACTACATGGCCTTCACCGACGCCTACCCGGGCGGGCGGATGCCGACGCTGGCGCCGATCACCTGGACCTCCGACGGCTGGCCGCAGGTGCAGACCGTCAACGGGGCCTGGGGCGCGAGCTACCCGAACCCGCTGCCGACCCGCCCGGTCAAGCCGCTCACCGGCACCGACACGTTCTCCGGCACCACGCTCGGCGTGCAGTACGAGTGGAACCACAACCCGGACAACAGCAGGTGGTCGGTGAACAACGGCCTGCGCCTGCAGACCGCCAGCGTCACGAACGACCTGTACCGGGCCCGCAACACGCTCACCCACCGCATCCAGGGTCCGACCTCCACCGGCACCATCGAGCTGGACTACTCGACCATGCGCGACGGTGACCGGGCCGGCCTGGCGATGTTGCGGGACAGTTCGGCCTGGATCGGCGTACGGCGGGACAACGGCACCACCCGGGTGGTGATGACGAACGGCCTGACCATGGGCTCGAACAACTGGAACACCACGAGCACCGGTACGGAGATCGCCAGTGCGGCGGTGTCCGGCGGGCGGATCTGGCTGCGGGCCAACGCCGACATCCGGCCCGGCTCGGGACGGCAGGCGCGCTTCTCGTACAGCACCGACGGCGTCAACTTCGTGTCGCTGGGCAACGCGCTGACGCTGAACAACGCGTGGCAGTTCTTCATGGGCTACCGGTTCGGCTTCTTCAACTACGCCACCCAATCGCTGGGCGGCGCGGTGACGGTGCGGCAGTTCTCGCTGACGACACCGTGACAACGGTCACCATTCGCGACCGTTGACACATCTTCAATAGCCCGGGGTGCGGCCCGGCAATCGCCGGAAATGCCGCACCCCGGGCCCAATTCCACCCGCTCCGAGCTGCCTGTTCGTGCCACTGCGTAACGGAAGGGAATGAGCCGCCTGTCGATTCCGCGATATCGGCGCGCCACGGTGGGAACGGTCGATCGGCGGTGCCGATACCGATGGGACGGCTGGCGTAGACTGTCGCCACCCGGGCCGGTCCGGCGAGATCGACCGGGCATGGCCGCGGGCAGTGGCGAAAGTGAGGTGGCCGTGCGCGGTCCTGCGATGACGGATGTGGCTCGCCTCGCCGGAGTCTCGCACCAGACGGTCTCCCGGGTGCTCAACGGGCATCCCAACGTGCGTGAGCAGACCCGGCTGCGGGTGCAGGCCGCCATCACCGAACTCGGCTACCGGCCCAACCGCGCGGCCCGCGCGCTGGTCACCGGCCGGTCGCAGGTGATCGGCGTGGTCGCGCAGAACACCACGCTCTACGGTCCGGCGTCGCTGCTGGCCGCACTGGAGCAGACCGCCGCCGAGGCCGGTTTCGCGGTGAGCATCGGCAGCGTCCGCGACCTCGACCACCGCTCCATCTCGGCGGCGGTGGAGCGGCACCTGGCGCACCGGGTCGCCGGTATCGTGGTGATCGCACCGGTCGAGTCCGCCGGGGAGGCGCTGGAACGGCTGCCCCAGGACGTGCCTCTGGTGACTGTCGACGGCGATCCGCGGCGGCCCATCCCACTGGTCACCGTGGACCAGGTCGCCGGCGCCAAGGCCGCCACCGAGCACCTCCTCGCCGCCGGGCACCGCACGGTGTGGCACGTGTCCGGCCCGTCGGACTGGTTCGACAGCGCCGGCCGGATAGAGGGGTGGCGCGAGGCGCTGCGGCAGGCCGGCGCCGAGATCCCGCCACTGGTCCCGGCCGACTGGTCGGCGGCGGCGGGCTACCGGTGCGGGCAGATGCTGGCCCGGATGCCCGAGGTCACCGCCGTCTTCACCGCCAACGACCATCTGGCGCTGGGCGTGCTGCGGGCGCTGTACGAGCACGGCCGCCGGGTGCCCGACGACATCAGCGTGGTCGGCTTCGACGACGTGCCCGAGGCGGCGTACTTCATCCCGCCGCTCACCACGGTGCGGCCGGACTTCGGCGCGGTCGCCGCGGCGAGTCTCGACCTGCTCCTGGCCCAGATCGAGTCGTCGAGCGTCGGGCCGTTGCGGCAGACGATCGCGCCGACGCTGGTCCCGCGCAGCAGCGTGGGCCCGCCGCCCCTGCGCTGAGGCGGCCGGGCCCGCCGGTCGTCAGCGATCCGGGCGACGATCGCGCCACCGGCGCGCGACGAGCAGCACGACCCCGGCGACCACGACCAGACCGGCGACCGCCCCGCCGGCCAGCAGCGCGACCGGCGGGCCGTCGTCACCGGACCGCGGACCGGAGGCATCCGGTTCCCCCGTGTTCGCCGGGCTGCCCGACGCGTTGTCCGCGCCGGTCGACGCGGGAGCCGACGGCGACGCGGGAGCCGACGGCGAGGGCGCGGCCGGGTCGGCGACGGTGAAGCGGTACGAGCCCTGGACCGGGTGGCCGTCGTGGGACACCACCCGGTACGCGACGGTGTAGGTGCCGTTGCCCAGCGGCTCGTCGATCGTCACCGTGCCGGTGGCGCCGTCCACCGCCGGTGCGCCGGTGGGCACCGTGCGCCGGTCGGCGTCGGTGAGCGTGATGGTGGTGAAGGAGGGGTTCAGCCGTTGCAGGAACCGCAGCGTGACCTGCGTCGGCGCGCTGGTGAGCCGGGCGTCGCGCGCCGGGGTGGTCTCCTGCAGCGAGTTGTGTGCCGCCGCCGGCGTGGCCGGTACCAGCAGCATCGTGGTGAGGACCGCGGCGAGCAGCGCGGTGACGGAACGGGTACGCATGACGCGCCTTCCTGTGGTGGTCAGCCGAGCAGTTGCCGGCCGATCCAGCCGCCCTCGGGACAGCCGGGCGGTACGGCGAACACGGCGGAGCCGATCGGGGTGGTCCACTCGTTGAGCAGGTCGCGCTCGGCCAGCCGGCGTTGGACGGGCAGGAACTGGCGGGCGATGTCGGCCTGGTACGAGGCGAACACGAGCCCGCTGTCCGCGTTCCCCTCCGGGGTCGGCACGCCGTCGTAGTTGTAGGGCCGGCGCAGGATCTTCTGCCGGTCGTCCGTGACGCGGGCCCGGGTCAGGTGCGAGAAGTCGGGGATGACGGTGAGCCCGTCGGGGCCGAGCGCGGCGAAGTCCGGCTCGTCGTGTTCGGCCCGGCCGGTCAGCGGCGCGCCGGTGTCGAGGCGCCGTCCGACGGCGAGTTCCCGGTCGGTGCGGCCCAGCAGGTCCCAGGTCTCCAGGTTCATGCTGATCCGCCGCACCACGAGCGTGGTCGAGTCCCGCAGCCAGTCCGGTCCGTCGGTCACCCACACCGCGGTGTCCGCGGGCGTGCCCGGCTCCGGGTTGGCGGTGCCGTCGAGCTGCCCGAACAGGTTGCGCTGGGTACGCCCCGGCTCGGCGCCGGCCGCCCGGCGGAAGCCCTGCTGCACCCAGCGGACGACGGCGAACGGACGGCTGTCCTTGACCAGGACCCGCTGGGCGTGGGCGACGGTGAGCGGGTCGTCGGCGCAGATCTGCAGCAGCAGGTCCCCGCCGGACCAGCGGGGTTGCAGCCGGTCGATGCCGAACGCGGGCAGGTCGGCGACCGAGGCGGGCCGCCGGTCGTCGAGCCCGGCGGCGGCGTAGAGCCCGGGACCGAAGCCGAACGTGACTGTCAGCCGGGCCGGCAGCAGGCTCAGTTCCGGTTCGGTGTCGGCCAGTGCCGGGCGGCCCTGGGTGAGCCGGGCCGCGTCGTCGGAGAGCAGCCGCAGCATCCGCCCGAGCGCCGCCCGGTCGGTGCCGGGACGCAGCGTGAACGCGACGAACGCCGCGTGCGCCTGCGGGTCGGTGGTGACGCCGGACTGCCGGGCGCCGTGGAACGGCTCGACCGCGTCGCCCACCTGGGCCACCGGGACGGCGTCGCCGGGGCGTACCCCCGGGGTGCCGGACCGGGCGGCGGCGAGGGCGCCGGCGCCGGCCAGCGCGCCCCCGGCGGCCATCGCGCCGCCGGTGAGCAGGCCGCGCCGGCTGACCCGGCGCGCGGGTGCGCCGGCGCCGGTCATGACGCCGGGCTCGCGCCGTGCCCGGGGGCGTAGCTCTCCTGGGCGCCGGTGAACGGCTTCGCCACCGCGCTGAACGTCTGGGTCCGGCCGTCGGCGAAGGTCAGCGTGATGTCGAGCTGGTCGCCGGGGCGCACCGGGCGGGTCAGGTCCATCAGCATCAGGTGGTCGCCGCCGGGTTCCAGGGTGGCCTGCGACCGGGCGGCCACCACGACGCCGCCCTGCTTCTGCCGCATCGCCATCTTCCCGTCGGTCATGGCCATCTCGTGGATCTCGGCCCGGGACACGTCGGTGGTCACCCCGGTGATCGTGACGTCGGTGTCGCCGTCGTTGGCGAGCGTGGCGAACGCGGCGGTCATGCCCGTGTCGGCGGCCTTCACCCACGGGTCGCGGACGGTGAGCACGCCCGCCGCCGCGCTCGCCGGAGCGGACGCCGACGCCGAGCCGGACGCCGACGGGGCGGCGGACGGCGTGTCCGCGGACCCGCAGGCGGTGACCGACGCGGCGAGCACGGCGGTGCCGATCAGGGCCGCCGGGCGCAGGAACCGGCGGCTGGTGGTGCTGGGCATGACGTCGTCCCCTCGATGATCCGGTGTTCGTACCGTTTGTCGGCGGGGTACGGCGGAAAGTTCCGGCCGGGGTGGTCGGTCACGTCACACCCGGCCCGGCGGTCCGGGGCCGACCGGGGATCGGCGGTGCACCCGGAAGGCATAATGGTTCCGGGTGTCAGTGGCGCGCCGGGCACGGCCGCGGCCGGACGAGGGTGCCGGGCGGGCGCCCGGACGAGGGAGGCGACGGTGAGCCAGGTGACGACCGGGGCGACCCGCAACACCCGCCAGCGCGCCGAGGTGCTGGCGCTGCTGCGGGAGCTGGACGGCTTCCACAGCGCGCAGCAGCTGCACCAGATGCTTCTCCAGCGGCAGGCGAAGGTCGGCCTCACCACGGTGTACCGGACGCTGCAGATGCTCGTCGACAACGGCGAGATCGACTCGGCCCGGCTACCCGGTGGCGAGCACCTCTACCGCCGCTGCAGCCAGAGCCGCCATCACCACCACCTGGTCTGCCGCCGCTGCGGCCGGGCCGTGGAGGTGGCCGGCCCGGCCGTGGAGCGGTGGGCCGACCAGGTCGCCGCGCAGCACGGATTCACCGACGTCGGGCACACCCTGGAGATCTTCGGCACCTGCGACCGCTGCGCCGCCTGACCCGTCGGGCGCCGTCAGCAGTTGCGCAGCGTGGGGGACTGGTTGAGCACCTGACCCCGGCTGGAGGTGAACCGGCGGTACGCCTCGGAGCCGGCCGCGCCGGGGCGGAACGCCGCCACCCGGTGGCAGTTCTGGAACGCCAGCGTCACCCCGAAGTGCCGTTCCAGACCGGCGCGGATCGCGTCGCTGGCCAGCGCGCGCAGTAGTTGCCCGCGCTCGGCGTCACCGGGCGGGGGCACGACGTTGTCGGCGAACTCGGCGTCGGACGCGGCCAGGTCGGCGGCCACTCGGCTGACCGTCTCCCAGGCGTACGGCAGGGAGTCACGGACGCAGGCGACGAACGCCTCCTCGTCCACGGGACCGGTCTCGGCGGCGTGCAGCAGGGCGGGCGGAACGGTGATCGACATGGGTCCTCCGTCATCGCTAACGAACACGGTTTCCATTACCGATTGAGCACACCATGCCACGGAGGGCCCGTCAAGGACCGGCGCACGCGAAACGGCGGGCGGACCCAAGGCCCGCCCGCCGCCCGGCGGTGCGATGTGTCAGCGCAGGTGCGCCTCGATCGCCTCGATGACGCGGGGACGCAGCTCGGCGGCACGGATCACCGCGTCGACCGAGCCGACCTCGACCGCGCGCTGGATGCTGTGCACCCGGTCGAACTCTGCGGCCACCTCGCCCAGCTTCTCCGCCCGCACCGAGGCGCGCAGCTCGTCCAGCTCGGCGGTGAGCGTCGCCCGCTCGGTGCCGGCCGCGGCGGTGACCCGGGCCTCCAGGCCGCGTACCCGGGCGTCGGCGGCGGTGCGGGCGGCGACCTCGCCGGCGAACACCACGGCGGCGGCGGGCGCGCCACCGAGCACCGAGGCGAACGACCCCTCGATCGCCAGCACCGTCATGTCCGGGTTGAGCGCCTTGGAGAAGACCACGAACGCGCCGCCGTGGTAGCGCGAGATCACGCAGAACACGATCGGGCCGCGGAAGTTCACGATCGCCCGGCCGATCTCCGCGCCGTACTCCAGTTGCAGCTTGCGCATCGACTCGGGTGAGCCGTCGAAGCCGGACAGGTTGGCGAGCACGACCAGCGGCCGGTTGCCGCTTGCCGCGTTGATCGCCCGCGCGGCCTTCTTCGACGAACGCGGGAACAGCGTGCCCGCGGTGTACGTGTCCGGGCCGTCGGTGGGCGGGAAGCCGTGCCGCGGCACCGAACGCGACTCGATGCCGAGCAGGCACACCGGGATGCCGCCGAGGTGCACGTCCTGCACCACCGCCGTCTCCGCGTCGGCCATGCCGGCCCACCGCTCCAGCACCGGGTGGTCCTGGTCGGCGAGGGCCCGCATCACGGTACGGATGTCGAACGGCTTCTTGCGGTCCGGGTTGGCGGTGGCGGAGAAGATCTCGCCCACAGTGGCGAAGTCGCTGCCGGCCACCGCGTGCGGGTAACCGCAGATGTCCCGGTCCACCGGGTCCATCGTGACGGCCCGGCGCGGGGCGTGCTCGCCGGGCGCGACGTACGTGTGGTCGTAGTGCGCCATCAGCACGTCCCGTGCGGCCGGCAGGTCCGGCGCCCAGTACTGCGCCTGCCCGTTCGGCCCCATCACCCGGTCGTAGCCGCCGATGCCGAAGTTGTCCTCGGCGGAGACGCCGCCGGAGAAGTCGAGCGACTGCTTGCCGGTGAGCACCATCGCCGAGTCCGGCGTCATGACCAGCACGCCCTTGGTGTGCATGAGCATCGTCGCCTCGGCGTTCCAGTACGGCTGGGCGCCGACGTTGATGCCCGCCACCACGATGTTGATCTCACCACCGTCCTGGGTGAACTCGACGATGCGCTTGAGCGCCGCGGCTACCCAGTCCATGTTCTCCGTGCCGGAGGTCATCGAGATCCGGGCGCCGGCGCTCAACGCGTACCACTCCAGCGGCACGCCCATCCGCTGCGCCAGGTCCAGCGCGGCGATCACCCGCCGGCACTCCGGCTCGGACAGCGCGCCCAGCGCCTTGGTCGGGTCGCCGAGCAGCACTACCCGGGTCACGCCCTGCGGGTGCCGCGGCGTCGGGGTGGTCACCACGCCGGCCACGATCGCCGCGGTGTTGCGGCCCTTCGGCCGGTCCACCGGCACCAGCTGGTGGTCGGCGTCCAGGTCGTGCTCGACGAAGTCACCGAGCAGACCGGTCAGCTCGTACGGGTAGACCGTGTTGCGGCCGGCCGCGCGCAGCACCTTCAGCCGGTAGTCGTCCAGCGGCTCGACCGGCTCGACCGGCGGCTCGCCCACCGTCAGCTGCGCGTGCCCGCTCACGTCGAAGGTGATCCGCACGCCCACCTTGGTGAGCTCGCCGGTACGCCGGTCGCGCTGCCGCGCGATGAACAGGATTTCCTCCAGCTCGGCGCCCACAGTGGTCGGGCGTACCCGCCCGGCGATCAGCTCCATCTCCTCGCGGGTCAGCTCGCTCGGCGGCCACACGTAGATGACGATCCGGTTGGTCGGGAACCGCGACTTCGACGGCCGCCTCGACTGCGCCCGGCGGATCGAGTCGATGCAGGCCGCCACCGTGTCCTCGGTGGTCGGCAGCGCCACCAGCCGGCCGTCCTGTTCCCGCAGCTCGGTCAGGTCACGCACCTGCGCGAACGCGACCAGCCGCTGGTCGGACGGGTTCTGCCGGGCGACCGCCTGGAACAGGTAGACCTCCTCGTCCAGCGACGGCAGCCGGGTCAGGTCGAACTCGCGCAGCCGTTCCAGGTGCATCCGCTGCGCGATGTACGGGTGCAGGCCTCGGATCAGCCGCTCCTCGACCATCCCGCCGCCCTCGGCGGGGCGGAACGTGACGTGGTGGTGCATCACCGCGCCCGCGCGCCCGGCGACGGTGGTGGTGAGGCGGCGCACCTGCTGCGGCAGCGGGTGCGCGTTGACGACCTCCAGCAGCGCGGCGGCGGTGGCGCCCAGGTCCTCGGGCTGGTTCTCCCAGGCCAGGTAGACGTCCGCGTCGACGGCCTCGCAGTCCCGGGCCACCTCGGCCAGCCCGCGCAGCGCGTCGCCGAGGGCGTCGAAGCGTACGGCGGCCGAGACCACGCTCGACCCGTCGCGCCCGGCCACCACGAACGTGCAGCCGCCGGCGGCGCGGGTGCTGACCTCGGTGAGCGCCTTGTTGCCGTAGTACCGGCGGGTCAGCACCTCCAGCATGGCCGCGTTGTCCAGGTCGTTGCGGACCAGGCGCTGGCCGAGCAGCCGCACCAGCGGCTCGGTGCTGCGGACCATCTCGGCGATCCGTTCGGCGCGGTCCGGCGAGTCCGGCTGCGCGTCGAGGTGTCGCAGGTGGGTGCGGACCTGGGCGTAGACCCGGGCCCGGTTGCGGCGCAGCAGCGGCTGGGCGAACCAGGCGAACACCACGCCGCGGGCCAGGTCGGCGACCACCGGGAAGCGGACCTGGGTGGCCGCGACGAGCCGCTCCAGCGTGAGACCGGCCGGCTCGCGCAGCGCCTCGTCCGGCGGCGGCTCGCGCAGCCAGGAGCGCAGCAGCGCGGCGATCACCGTGGCGTCCGCGGCGGCCCGCTGCTGGGCCAGGAAGATCCGGAAGACCGCGGCCTCCAGGTCGGGGGAGCGGTCCAGCTCGGTGACGCCGTAGTGGGCGAGCGCCTTGGCCAGGCGGGTCCGGAACGACTCCGGGGAACCGGCCCGCTCGACGTCGAGGCTCTGCAGGTAGGTGTGGAAGTACTCGCGGGCGCTGTGCACGTGCCCGCCCGGCCCGTCGTCGCCGCCGGGCCGGTTACGGCTCAGCTCGGCCAGGTCGGCGAAGACGTTCACCAGTTCCAGTTCCTCGGCCAGCGGCCGGTGCCCGGCCTCGGTGGCCGCGCGCCGCGCGTCCAGGTAGTCGTCGAGCACGCGGCGCTCGTCGTGCGGGTCGACGTCGTAGCCGAGCAGAAGCGAGCACAGGTCCTCCTGGCCGCGTTCGGCCCGCGACCGCGCCGGCACGTCGGCGGGCGCGGTGGGCAGGTCCAGCTCGACCGCCGGTCCGGCCGGGCCGGCGGCCGCCTCGTCGCCGGACTCCGCGAGCGGTTCCAGGCGCAGCAGCGGTGCCCCGGCCTCCACCTGGGTGCCGACCGCCACCGACGACTCCTTGAGGCGGGCCCGGAACGGTGCCCGCAGCACCGTCTCCATCTTCATCGCCTCCAGCACCAGCACCGGCGCGCCGGCCTCGACCTCCGCGCCGACCGCGAGTGGCGTGGCGACCACCAGCGCCGGCATGGGCGAGCGCAGCACGCCGCCCTCGTCGCGGCTGATCCGGTGCGTCACGCCGTCCACCTCGACCAGATGGACCGGGCCGTGGGTGTCGGTGAGCAGGCGGAACCGGGCGCCGTTCACCGCGATCTGGCCGGTGTGCCGGTCGAAGCGGTCCAACTCGACGTCGGCGGTGCGCACGTCGCCGCCGGCCTCGACGCCGACCCGGAACCGGTGCGCGCCGACTCGGGCCACCCGCATCCGGTAGGTCACGCCGCGCAACTTCAGGTCCAGCGGCCGGCCGCTGCGGTGCTGCACCTGCGGGCGTCCACCGGCCGCCGTGGACAGCAGACGCTGCCGTTCGGCGGTCTCGTCCTCCTCGTACGCCTCGATCGCGGCGGCGGCGAGCGCCACGGCGGAGTGCCGGTGCGCGACCAGCCGGCCCTCGCCGCGTACCCGGTCGATCCAGCCGGTGTCCGCGCTGGCGTCGATCACCTCGGGCTGGTCGAGCAGGTCGAGCACGAAGCTCTTGTTCGTCGCGCCGCCGGCGATGACCACTGTGGTGTTCGCCATCGCCCGGCGCAGGCGGCCCAGCGCCTCGTCCCGGTCCCGGCCGTACGCGATGATCTTGGCGATCATGGAGTCGAAGTCGGCCGGGATGGTGTCGCCCTCGCTGACGCCGGTGTCGACCCGGATGCCGGGCCCGGCGGGCAGGTCCAGCCGGGTGATCCGGCCGGGGGAGGGGGCGAAGTCGCGGTCCGGGTCCTCGGCGTTGAGCCGCGCCTCGATCGCGTGCCCGCGCTCGACCGGCGGCTCACCGGTGAGCTGGCCGCCGCCGGCCACGTGCAGCTGCGCCTTGACCAGATCGAACCCGGTGGTCGACTCGGTGATCGGGTGCTCGACCTGCAGGCGCGTGTTGACCTCCAGGAACGCGAACAGCCGGTCGCCCGGGTGGTAGAGGAACTCGACAGTGGCCGCGCCCCGGTAGCCGACGGCGACCGCCAGCCGCTCGGCCGACGCCTTCAGTTCCGCGGTCTGCTCCGGGCTCAGCACCGGCGACGCGGACTCCTCGATCACCTTCTGGTTGCGCCGCTGCACCGAGCAGTCCCGTACCCCGAGCGCCCACGCGGTGCCCTGACCGTCGGCGATCACCTGGACCTCGACGTGGCGGGCGCCGGTGACCAGGCGCTCCAGGAAGACCACGCCGCTGCCGAACGCCCGCGCCGCCTCCTGGCTGGTGCGCTCGTAGGCGTCGGCCAGCTCGGCGTCGCTGCGGATCACCCGGATGCCGCGCCCGCCGCCACCGGCTGTGGCCTTGAGCATCAGCGGGTAGCCGATCGAGGCCGCCGCGCGCAGCGCGTCCTCGAGGCTCTCCACCGCGCCGCGGCTCCACGGCGCGACCGGCACGCCGACCTCCTCGGCGATCAGCTTCGCGCCGATCTTGTCGCCGAGCTTGCGCATGGCATCAGGGCTCGGCCCGACGAACGTCACGCCGATCTTCTCGCACAGCTCGGCGAACGCCGGGTCCTCCGCCACGAAACCCCAGCCCACCCACGCGGCGTCCGCGCCGGTCTCGACCAGCGCGCGCTCCAGGGTCTTCAGGTCGAGGTACGGGCGGGCGGACGCGGGGCCGAGGTCGTAGGCGATGTCCGCCTCGCGGACGAACGTGGCGGTACGGTCGACGTCGGTGTACAGCGCGACGGTCTCGATCCGGCTGCCGGTCTCCGCGGCCAGTTCCCGGACCGCGTGGATGAGCCGCATCGCGGCCTCACCACGGTTGACGATGGCGACACGGGTGAACACGTGACCGTCCCCTTCGGTTGACCCACTCCTGCGCGCCGGGCGCGGCGATGCCCCCGGCTTGCCTCACCCTTCCGGCTGTGCGCGGGCGGCGCCATGTCGTAACGGCCGAAGCCTGAGCGGGGACCGTTGTAGGAATCGAACAAAAGTTTTTAGCCAGCCACTCACTACCAGCCGGTACGCGATACGGCGCCGGACCCGTGCGGGTCCGGCGCCGTGACGTGCCTGCGGTGCGGGCTCAGCCCGGGATGTCCCGGGGGTCGCGCTCGCGGGGGTACGTGTTCTTCTCGCCGATCGTGCCGTCCTGCTTCTTGATCACGTGCTCGGTGCCGCGGTCGGCCGCCATCTCCCGGCCGGCCGCTTCGGCCTCCGCCTTGGTGTCGTGGCGGCTGCTCGCGCGCTCGTTGCCCTCCGGGCGGTTCTTCCACTGCCCGTCCTGCTGGTAGGTGTCGATGTCGCCCTTCGCCATGCCGTCGTCTCCCTCGTTCGCGTGTCCGATGACAAATGTCTGCCCACGGGCGCGGTGCGTTAATCCTGCGGTAGCTCAGCCGTTTGCCGGAACAGCAAGCTTCCTTGCTGTCCGGTCCGGGGCGACGCACGATGGCGGGGCCGGTCGGCAGACGACCGGCGGCGAGGAGGCAGATATGACGGGGCACCACCACCACGAGCACCCGGCGGCGGACACCGACCCGGCCCGGTTCTGGGACGAGCGGTACGGCCAGCGGGACCGGATCTGGAGCGGCCGGGTCAACCCGGTCCTGGCCGAGGTGGCCGCCGCGCTGCCCCCGGGCACCGTGCTCGACCTGGGCAGCGGCGAGGGCGGCGACGCGGTGTGGCTCGCGTCGCACGGCTGGCGGGTCACCGCCGTGGACATCTCGTCCGTCGCGCTGGACCGCCTCGCCGTGGAGGCCGAGCGGGCCGGGGTGGCCGACCGGATCACCACCGTCCGGCACGACCTCACCCAGGGCTTCCCGCCCGGCCGCTACGACCTGGTGTCCGCGCAGTTCTTCCAGTCGCCGCTGGTCCTGCCCCGGGAGGAGGTGCTGCCCCCGGCGGCCGAGGCGGTCGCGCCCGGCGGCCGGCTGCTCGTCGTCGAACACGGCGCGCCGCCGCCCTGGGCCGGGCCCGACACCGGCCATCACCGGTTCGCCGAACCGGAGGAGATCCTGGCCGCGATGAGCCTCGACCCGGACGCCTGGGACACCGAGCGGCTGGGCGCGGCGCGCCGTACCGCCACCGGCCCGGACGGCCAGACCGGCGAGTTGATCGACCACGTGGTGCTGGTGCGGCGCCGCTGACCGCGCGGCGGGACAGGAGCGCCGTCGGGCACCTTGTTGCACTATGTTGGCAACAGCAATGCTGCGGCAACAAAAGTGGAGGATCGATGGCGCTCTACACCCTGCCCGACATGCCCTACGACTACGGCGCCCTGGAGCCCGCCATGTCCGGCGAGATCCTGGAACTGCACCACAGCAAGCACCACGCGGCGTACGTCAAGGGCGCCAACGACGGGCTGGAGCAGCTCGCGGAGGCGCGTGCGAAGGGCGACTTCGGCCGGCTGGTCGGGCTGGAGAAGACGTTCGCGTTCAACCTGTCCGGGCACGTGCTGCACACCATCTTCTGGGGGAACCTGTCGCCGGACGGCGGTGACCGCCCGGACGGCGAGCTGGCCGCGGCGATCGACGAGCACTTCGGCTCGTTCGACGCGTTCGCCGGCCAGCTGTCGGCGGCCACGAAGAGCGTGCAGGGCTCCGGGTGGGGCGTACTCGCCTGGGAGCCGCTGGGACAGCGACTGATCGTCGAGCAGGTCTACGACCACCACGGCAACGTCGGCCAGGGCACCACGCCGCTGCTGGTCTTCGACGCCTGGGAGCACGCCTACTACCTGCAGTACCGCAACGTGCGTCCGGACTATGTGGACCGGCTGTGGAACCTCGTGAACTGGTCGGACGTGATCGCACGCTTCGACGCCGCCCGCGCCGCGACGCCGAAGATCTGATCCGGTGAGCGGGCCCACCCCCGAGGCGGCGGAACTGGTGCAGCGCGCCGCCGGGGTGATCGCGGCCAAGCACCGGGGTGACCTCGCCGGTGCCGAGGATCTGCTCGCCGCGTTCCCCGGCGAGCAGGCCCGGACCCTCGGCTTCTACCTGCTCGCCGACCTGGCTCTCGGCCTGGTGCGGGCGAGCAGTGGGCAGAGCATGGACGACCTCGTGCGGGAGTTGTCCCTGCTGATCGCGGCCACCGCCGGCCGCCCGCCCGCTCCGAGCTGATCCCGGTGCCCGCGGGTCACCCGCCCACGGGCACCGACCCGGCCGCCCGCGCGGGCGGCCGGGTCAGCAGCAGCACCAGCAGCCCGGTCGCGCACAGCGCGGTGCTCATGCCGTACGCCCACCGGTAGCCGACCTGCGCGGAGAGCCCGAGCAGCGGCCCGGCGAGCATGGCGCCGATCGGGAACGTGTTGGTGAACAGCGTGGTGGCCCGGCCCGGCTCGCCCGGCAGCAGATCCTGCACGTAGGCGATGCCGACGCCGGACACCGCGGCGATGAACAGCGCGTTCACCGGCTGCGCGAACAGCAGGACCGGCACGCTCGGCGCCAGCGCGGCCGTCGCGTAGTAGGCGACCCCGCAGGCGCCGCCGACCAGGACCAGCAGTCGCAGCCGGACCCGCGCGGTCAGCGCGCCCAGCCCGAGGATCAGCGGGATCTCCAGCGCCGCGCACAGGCCCAGCACCAGCCCGGCGCGGGAGGGGTCGTCGTTCAGTTCGGTGTCGATGAACAGCGGCATCGCCTGCACACCGACCGTCAGCGGGCACTGGAGCAGGACGAACGTGAGCGCCGTCAGCGCCAGCCGCAGCCGGGACGCGCCGGGTGGGCCGGGCGCGGCGCCGTCCGGGTCGGCCGCGACCGGCCGCGCCGGCAGCGGCAACTCCTCCAGCCGGAACGCGGCAACCAGCGCGGCCAGCGCGTACATGACGGCGGCCATGCCGTAGACCAGGCGGAAGCCGCCGACGTCGAGCAGCACCGCGGCCAGCGCCGGCCCGGCGACCCACGCCAGCGAGAACACGGTACGCATGAGGCTGACGCCGAACGCGGCCCGCGCCGGATCGTCCCTGTCGAACAGCGCCCGGGTGTACGCGAACGACTGCGGGAACAGCGAGTTCGCCAGCGCGGTGGCGGTCGCGGTCAGCCCCAGCAGGATCCAGTAGTCGCGGACGTACGCGGTCAGGCCCGCGCCCACCACGCCGGCCAGCGCGGCGCCGACCAGCAGCGCGCGCCGGATCGGCAGGCGGTCCGACAGTCGGCCGATCAGCGCGGAGGCGACCACCCCGGACAGCGGGGCGACGACCAGGAACACGGTCACCCGTACCGGACTGGCGTGGACCTCCCGGTCGAGGAACAGCGACAGGAACGGCAGCACCACGGCGGTGGACAGACCGACGGTCAGGAAGACCACACCCAGCGGGAGCAGCCGGAATCGGCCGGCGCGCACCGCCGGCCTGGTGTCCACAGCCATGCGGCGGACTGTACGCCGCGGCGGCGCGGCGGCCGACCGGGTTTCCCACCGTCCGGGTCAGCCGACGGCGGTGGGGGAGGGCGGCGCGCTGCCGCCCTGCGGCGCCTCCGCCGTCATCAGCCGGACGATCTCCGCCCGGTCGGCGGCCGACGGCATCCCCCACTCCGGCCGGTAGCCGAACGCCCGGTCCAGCGGGATCGACGAGGTGCGGCCGTCGAGGATCTCCACCGCGTCGGTGCCGATCAGTCCGGGGTGCTCGACGCCGCACGCCTCGGCCACCTTGACCAGGTCGCGGCGCAGCGTACGGATGTAGTTCGCGGCCCGCACCGACTTGCGGGCCGGGTCCAGGCCCCGGGCCAGCCAGGCGTTCTGCGTGGCGACGCCGGTCGGGCAGGTGTCGGTGTGGCACTTCTGCGCCTGGATGCAGCCGATCGCCAGCATCGCCTCCCGCCCGACGTTGACCATGTCGGCGCCGAGCGCGAACGCCACCACCGCGTTGTCCGGCAGGCCGAGCTTGCCCGCGCCGACGAACACCACGCTCTCGTGCAGGTCGCGCTCGGCGAACGTCCGGTAGACCCGGGAGAAGCCCTGCTGGAAGGGCAGCGAGACCGAGTCGCTGAAGATCAGCGGTGCCGCGCCGGTCCCGCCCTCGCCGCCGTCGACGGTCACGAAGTCCACCCCGCGGCCGGTGTCGCGCATCAGCGTGGTCAGCTCCTCCCAGAACCCCAGGTCGCCGACGGCGGACTTGATGCCGACCGGCAGGCCGGTCTCGGCGGCGAGCAGTTCCACCCAGTCCAGCAGGCTGTCGCAGTCGGAGAACTCGGCGTGCCGGGACGGGCTGACGCAGTCGCGTCCGGCCGGGATGCCCCGGGTGGCGGCGATCTCGGCGGACACCTTCGCCGCCGGCAGCAGCCCGCCGAGGCTCGGCTTGGCGCCCTGACTGAGCTTGATCTCCAGCGCGCGGACCGGTGCCGACGCCACCAGGTCCTTGAGCCGCTCCAGGCTGAACCGGCCCTGCTCGTCCCGGCAGCCGAAGTAGGCGGTGCCGAGCTGGAAGACCAGCTCACCGCCGTTGCGGTGGTACGGCGACAGCCCGCCCTCACCGGTGTTGTGCAGGCATCCGGCCAGCGCGGCGCCCCGGTTGAGCGCCTCGACCGCGTTGCCGGACAGCGAACCGAAGCTCATCCCGGAGATGTTCACCACCGACTGGGGGCGGAACGCGTGCGCCCGGCCGCGCGCCGCGCCGAGCACCTTGGCACAGGGCAGCGTCACGTCGTGCCCGGCGGTCGGCGCCGACGGCGGGACCGTCCGGCCGAACGTGCGGTGCTTGATGATCGGATAGCCGGAGGTGTGCTCGATGTCGTTGTCGGTGCCGAACCCGAAGTAGTTGTTCTCCTGCTTGGCCGAGGCGTACACCCAGCGCCGCTGGTCGCGGGTGAACGGCCGTTCCTCGTCGTTGCCGGCCACGATGTACTGCCGCAGCTCCGGTCCGATCGACTCGATCAGGTACCGGGCCCGGCCCAGCACGGGGAAGTTGCGGCGCAGCGCGTGGTCGCGTTGCAGCAGGTCCCGCGCCGCCAGCGCGGCGACGGCGGCGACGGCTGCGGGTACGGCTCTTCTCGCCCAGCTCATCCCGCCACTCTTTCCGGCCCGGCACCCGGTCAAACGCCTGATGGAACCCGGCCGCCCCGGGCGGTGTCATGGAAGCGGACGACGGTGGAGGCTGCCCTGGACGACGACGACCTCGTCACCCGCGTACGCGCCGGCGACCGGGAGGCGTACGACGCCCTGGTCGCCCGGCACACCGCGTCCGCGTACCGGACGGCGGTGCTGCTCGGCGCCGGGCCGGACGCCGAGGACGTGGTCCAGGAGGCGTTCGTCAAGGCGTACCGGAAACTGTCCCGCTACCGGGCCGAGGCGTCGTTCCGGTCCTGGCTGCTCGCGATCGTCGCCAACGAGACCCGGAACCTGCACCGGACGCGTACCCGGCGGGACGGGCTGACGCTGCGCGCGGCGGCGGCGGACCCGGTCGCGGCGGCCACCGCCGAGGACGGGCTCGACGCGGTGCTGGCGGCCGAGCGCCGGGCCGCGCTGGTGGCGGCGCTGCGCCGGCTGCCCGCCCGGGACCGCGAGGTGATCGTCTGCCGCTATCTGCTCGACCTCGGCGAGGAGGAGACGGTGACGGTGCTGGGGGTGGCCCGGGGCACCGTGAAGTCCCGGACCCACCGGGCGCTGACGAAGCTGCGCGCACTGCTGGACCGGGAGGTGGCACACCGTGGATGACCTGGAACGGGAGCTGCGGGAGCTGACCGGCTGGCTGGAGCCGGCCCGGACGCCGGACGTCACCGCGCGGGTCCGCGCCCGGCTCGACGCGCCCGCACCTCGTCGCCGCCGGCGGTACGTGCTGGCCGCCGCGCTCGCCCTGCTCGTGGCGGTGCTGCCGCCGGGGCGGGCCGCGCTCGCCGACGCGGTGACCGGGCTGCTGCGGTTCTCCGGGGTCGTCGTCGACAGCGCACCCGCGCCGCCCCCGACGGGTACGCCGTCGCCGCTGCCCGCGCAGCACGAGGTAGCCCTCGCCGAGGCGCAGCGGCAGGTCCGCTTCCCGATCCGGGTGCCGGCCCGGCTCGGCGCACCGGAACGGGTGCTCGTCGCCGATCCGGACGGCACCGGCGCGCACCGGGTCGCCAGCCTGCTCTACCGGGGCGGGACGGTCCGGCTGGACGCCTTCGACGGTTCGCTCGACATCGTGTTCCACAAGCGGTCCCTCGGTGCGGACGTGACGCTCACCCACGTCGGCGGCGAGTTCGCCATCTGGGTCGGGGGTCCGCACGCGCTCGCGTACGTGGACCGCTCGGGCACGGTACGGGTCGCCACCGCGCGGTTGTCCGCCGCCACGCTGATCTGGGAGCGGGCCGGAGTGAGCTACCGGCTGGAGGGCGACCTGACCCGTGAGCAGGCGCTGGACGTCGCGTCCTCGGTCCAGTGAGCGGCGGGAACCTCGGGGCGCCGGGCGGTGTCCTGGTGACGAGAGTCGTCGACGGGGGAGGCCGGATGTCCGTTCCGAGAAGAGTCCTGCTGGTGCCGGTCGTGCTGCTGGCCGGGTGCACCGGCCCGGCCGCGCAACCGGCCGGCGGGCCGGCCACGGGCACCGTGCCCGCCACCGGACCGTCCACGCAGGCGACCTGTGCCGAGCGGGTGGAGACCGGCCGGCTGCCGGACTGGGCGGACGCCGGGTTCACCGGCGACACCCGGATCCGGCACGTCTTCGGCACCCGGGGCGACATCGTGGCGATCCTGTTCGCGTACCCGCTGGTGCACGCGCGCGGCGACGGCGCGAACAACAAGATCCTCTGGGTGTCCCGCCCCGAGCCCGGCCGGTCCGAGCCGGCGCCGCGGACGCCGCTGGTGATCACCGCGACGCGGGACGGGACGGACACCCCGGTCGTCCGGGAGGTGGCGAGCGGGCCCGGGCCGTCCATCGTCGACCTGCCGGCCGCCGGGTGCTGGCGGCTGCGGCTGGACTGGTCCGGCCGCAGCGACACGATGGATCTGGTCTACCGGCCGTCGTCCCGCTGACCGGCATGGCCGCTGCCGGTCCGGGTAACGCTGCGTCATGGCGAAGTACACCGAGCCGGAACTGCGGGAGCGCCTCAAGGCGGAGATCCGCGCCTCCGACAAGGGCGGACGGCCGGGGCAGTGGTCGGCCCGCAAGTCGCAGCTGCTGACGAACGAGTACAAGAAGGCCGGCGGGGGATTCGAGGGCCCGAAGGACGCACGGCAGCGCTCGCTGCAACGCTGGGGTGGCGAGAAGTGGCAGACCCGCAGTGGTGACACACGCGCCCGCAATGGCGGCGAAACCCGTCGCTACCTGCCCAAACGGGCGTGGGAGGAGCTGTCGGAGACCGAACGCCGGGCCACCGACACCCGCAAGCGCCGGGCGTCGCGCTCCGGCCGCCAGTACGTGCCGAACACCGGCCCGGCGAAGCGGGCCCGGCGGGACGCGACCGCCGTCCAGCAGATCAGCGAGTTGCCGGTGACCGAGGCGGTCAAGCTGGTCCGCGACCTGGACACCCGTCAGCTCGACGCGGCGCTGCGCCGGGAACGCGGCGGCAAGGCCCGCAAGACACTCATCGGACGGCTGGAGTCGGAACTGGGCCGGCGCCGGGCGGCGTGAGCGCGGACCGGCCGGACACAGGCGGCGGGGCCGGTCACCGGACCGGCCCCGCCGTGGTGCGCTCGCCGCCTAGCGGCGCGGGTGCTGCGGGATGCGCGGCAGCACGTAGGGCGGACCCGAGAAGATCAGGTCGGCCTTCAGCTCGTGGTACGCGAGCTTCGGCTGGTAGTTCTCGTCGTACACGGTGGCCAGGCCCTCCGGCGGGTCGGAGAACGCGCCGGGCACCCAGGAGTGCTTGTCGGTGAAGCCCCAGAGGGTGAACGACAGGCAGTGCCGCTCGGCCAGGCAGGCCTGCATCAGCACGCTGAAGCCCGCCGCGGACGCCTGCAGGCGCGGGTTGATCTCCGCGGAGTCGCCGGCCTCCACGCCCTCGGTGATCTGGCTGCGCACGTCCACCTCGGTGAGGGCCGTGGCCAGCCCGAGCCCGGCGAACTTGCGCAGCGCCGCGACCACCTGGAGCGTGCTGAAGTTGCCGTACTGGGTGCCCAGGTGGCCCTGTGCGCCCACGCCGTCGATCGGCACGCCCTTGGCCCGCAGGTCACGGGCCATGTTGTAGACGAACTGCGTCTTGTCGTCGGCCGGGTTGCCGGAGCCGAACGCCTCGATGTTGTAGTCGTTGTAGAACAGCAGCGCCTTCGGGTCGGCGGCGCGGGCCCAGCGGAACGCGTCGGCGATGTAGCCGGGGCCGAGGTTCTGCGCCCAGAACCCCTTGTAGTGCAGGGTGGACGGGGTGTCCCAGGGGTCGCTGACCGCCTCGTTTACCACGTCCCACTGCCAGATCTTGCCCTTGAAGTGGGTGACCACGGCGGTGATGTGGTTGCGCAGGATCTGGCGCAGCTCGGCCTTGCTGATCGAGCCGTCCGCGACTCCGCTGGTCAGCCACGCGGGCAACTGGTTGTGCCAGACCAGCACGTGGCCGCGGACCCGCTGGTTGTTCTTACGGGCGAACTCGATCAGCTCGTCGGCCGGGCCCCAGTTGTAGGTGCCCCGGGTGGGCTCGAGGCTCTCCCACTTCATCACGTTCTCGGCGGTGACTGTGGAGAACTCCGACGCGGCCAGCTCGCGGTACCGCGGCTCGGAGGCGTCGTTGAGTGCGGCCATGTCCACCGCGGTGCCCACGTACAGGCCGTGGCGCTTGGCCAGCTCACGCAGGCTCTGCGCGGCCGGGTCGTACGGGCGTCCGGCCGTCGCGGGGACGACGTTGAGGGCGGTGGCGGTCGCGACGGCGACGGCGCCGGCGGCGAGCCATCGTCTCAGCTTCATGGTCGTTCCTTTCGGGAGGGTGCGCGCGGCCGAGGGCCGGCGGTGGCGGTGCCGGAGACGCCGCGCCGTGGAACGGATCGGCGGGCGCCAGGATGGACTGACGATGCGGCTTCCGAAACTTCCGGACCAGCTTCCGGAAGTAGCCCGAAACATTACGGACGCCGATAGCCGTCCGTCAATCACCGGGGCGGGAGGGTGTGGCGGCGCCTCAGCGCAGCGGGTGGCAGGAGGCGCGGACGACCAGCTCGGTGGGGAGCTGGATGTGCGTGTCCCGCTCGACGCCGGCGATGAGGTCGATCAGCAGGCGCAGCGACTCGGCGCCCATGCGTTGCAGCGGCTGCCGGATCGTGGTGAGCGGCGGGTCGACGAGCGCCGACTCGGGGATGTTGTCGAAGCCGATGACCGACAGGTCCTCCGGTACGCGCAGGCCGAGGCCGCGGGCGACATCCACAGTGGAGATGGCGGAGAGGTCGTTGCCGGCGAAGATCGCGGTCGGCCGGTCGGCGAGCGCGAGCAGGTCGGCCGCCGTGCTGGCGGCGGTCTCGGTGCGGAAACCGCCCACCCGCACGAGCCGCTCGTCCACCGGCACGCCCGCGTCGGCCATCGCCTTGCGGAACCCCGCCTCGCGCAGCCGGGCCGACTCCAGGTCGGGGCGGCCGCTGATGTGCGCGATCCGCCGGTGCCCGAGCGACAGCAGGTGGTCGGTGGCCAGCACCGCGCCGGCGAAGTTGTCGGAGTCGACCGTGGGCAGGCCGGACGGGCCGGTGTGCGGGTCGACGGCCACCACGTGGAAACCGTGCTTGGTCTCGACCACCGTCGGCGTCACGATCACGGCGCCGTCGATGAGCGTGCCGGACAGCCGCGCCAGGGAGCGCCGCTCCCACCCTATGGCCGCGCCCTCGCCGTCCCCGCTGGAGTAGGCGAGCAGTTGGTAGCCGCTGCCGGCGACCTCGCGGGACGCGCCCTTGAGCAACTCCGTGGAGAACGGCTCGAACTCGGCGACCAGGATGCCCAGCACGTTCGTCCGGTGGCTGCGCAGGCTCTGCGCCCCCAGGCTGGCCTCGTACCCCAGCTCGTGGATGACCTGCTGGACGCGTTCGACGGTGGCCTGCGCGACGCCGTACCGGCCATTGACAACCTTCGATACAGTTGCCACCGAGACGCCGGCCGTACGTGCCACGTCCGACATCTTGACGCGCTCCTGGAAGACCACGCCGACGATGATAGAGGGCTCTCCCGGGCGGATCGAAGACGATGTCGAAAACGTTATCGATACCGATTGACTTCACGTTACGGCCCTGTAAAACTCCCCGGCAGGTAACCCGGCTATGTGGTCGAGGAGACATCTATGGCGATGAAGCGCCGTGCTGGTGCCGTCCTGGCACTGTTTGTGACAAGCGCCCTGCTGGCCTCCGCGTGCAGTGGTGGTGGCGAGGAGGAGAAGGCCGCCGAGAGCGAGCTGTACAAGAACCCGGTGACGCTGACCTGGTGGCACAACGCCTCGCAGGACGGCCCCGGCAAGACGTACTGGGAGAAGGTCGCCAAGGACTTCTCCGCGGCCCACCCGACCGTCAAGATCGAGATCGAGGCGATCGAGACGAACCAGCTCCAGCGCACCCGGCTCCCCGCCGCGCTGCTGAGTAACGACCCGCCGGACATCTTCCAGGCCTGGGGTGGCGGCGAGATGCGCGAGCAGGTCGAGGCCGACTACCTCAAGGACATCACCGACCAGGTGAAGGGTGAGGTGGCCGACATCGGCAGCCCCGCCGAGATCTGGCAGGTGGAGGGCAAGCAGTACGGCCTGCCGTTCCGGATGGGCATCGAGGGCATCTGGTACAACAAGGACATGTTCGCGAAGGCGGGCATCTCGGCGCCGCCGACCACCTTCGAGGAGCTCAACGCCGCTGTCACCAAGCTCAAGGCCATCAACGTCATCCCGATCGCCCTGGGCGCCGGTGACAAGTGGCCGGCCGCGCACTGGTGGTACAACTTCGCGCTGCGCGCCTGCTCGGTCGACACGCTGAAGAAGGCCTCCAAGGACCGGACCTTCGACGACCCGTGCTTCGTCAAGGCCGGTCAGGACCTGAAGACCTTCATCGACACCAAGCCGTTCCAGAACAACTTCATCGCCACGCCGGGCCAGAACGACCCGACCAGCGCCAACGGCCTGCTCGCCAACGGCAAGGCCGCGATGGAGCTGATGGGCGAGTGGAACCGCGGCACGCTGGACACCGTCGCCACCGACAAGGCGGCCCTGGGCAAGTTCCTCGGCTGGTTCCCGGTGCCGGCGATCTCCGGCTCCGCCGGTGACCCGAAGGCGGCCCTCGGCGGCGGCGACGGCTTCGCCTGCTCCAAGAACGCACCGGCCGAGTGCGTCGAGTTCCTCAAGTACATCGTCAGCCCCGAGGTGCAGAAGGGCTACGCGGCCACCGGCACCGGCCTGCCGGCAGTCAAGAGTGCTGCCGACGGCGTGACCGACCCGGCGCTGAAGTCCATCCTGGAGTCGACCGCGTCGGCCACCTACATCCAGCTCTGGCTGGACACGGCCTTCGGCAGCACCGTCGGCACCGCGATGAACGACGCGATCGTCGCGATCTTCGCCGGCAACGGGACACCTGAGAAGGTCGTCTCGGCCATGAAGGCGGCCGCAAGCAAGTGACGTCCGCATCGCAGACCCGTACGCCCGCCGTCGGCGCGCAAGCGCCGCCGGCGGGCCTCCGGCCCGGCGGCGCACGGGCCGCCTCCCGCCGTGCCGAGACCCGTCGCAAGTGGTACGAGATCATCGGTCTGACCACGCCCGCGATCGTCATCTACGTGATGTTCGTGCTGGTGCCGATGGGCTTCGCGTTCTACTACAGCCTGTTCCGCTGGCGCGGCGTCGGCCCGCCCACCGAGTACGTCGGCTTCCGCAACTACACGCTCGCCTTCCAGGACCCGATCTTCCTCGACGCGCTGCGCAACAACGCGATCATCGTGTTCGGGTCGCTGCTGATCCAGGGCCCGGTCGCGCTGGGCATCGCCCTCCTGCTCAACCGCCGCTTCCGCGGGCGCTCGGCGTTCCGCCTGCTGGTGTTCGTGCCGTACGTGCTGGCCGAGGTCACCGTCGGCATCATGTGGAAGCTGATCCTGACCGAGAACGGCACGCTCGACGCGCTGCTCCAGTCGATCGGCATGGGCGGCCTGGTACAGGCGTGGCTGGCCGACCTGGACGTGGTGATCTGGACGCTGCTGTTCGTCCTCACCTGGAAGTACGTCGGCTTCGCCATCATCCTGCTGCTCGCCGGCCTGTCGAACGTGCCGCCGGAGCTGAACGAGGCCGCCGAGATCGACGGCGCGAGCTGGTGGCAGATCCAGCGCCACGTCACGCTGCCGCTGCTCGGCCCCACCATCCGGATCTGGATGTTCCTGTCGATGATCGGCTCGTTGCAGGTCTTCGACATGATCTGGGTGACCTCGGTGCCGGCGGTACGGTCCCTCGGCGCCTCGGCCACCATGGCGACGTACATGGTGGACAACGGCTTCTTCGCCCGCCTCTGGGGCTACGGCAACGCGGTGGCCGTGATCCTGTTCGCCATCTCGTTCGTCGCGGCGTTGCTGTTCCAGCGGTTCCTGCTCCGCCGGGACATCGAGGGCGCCATCACCCGGAAGGGGAAGTGACAGTGGCCGTGAACTCCGTATCCGCCCCCTCGGCCGGGCGCCGGCCGGTGCAGTGGAGCTCCCCGCTGACGTACGCGATCGCGCTCGCGGTCGCGGCCGTGTCGATCGCACCCGTCGTGTACGTCGTCGTCGGCGGTTTCCGGACCACGCCGCAGATCGTGAACGACCCGGCCGGCCTGCCGGACCCGTGGGTCTGGGACAACTACTACCGGGTGCTGACCCAGAGCGACTTCTGGAAGCAGGCGTTCAACAGCGCCGTGGTCGCCCTCGGCACCACGCTCGGCGTGGTGGTGCTCGGCATGGCCGCCGCGTTCGTGCTCGCCCGCTACACGTTCCGGGGCCGCGAAGGTCTCTACACCTTCTTCACCCTCGGCCTGCTGTTCCCGGCCGGCGCGGCGATCCTGCCGCTGTACCTCATGCTGCGCGACCTGAACCTGATCAACTCCTACTACGCGGTGATCCTTCCGCAGGTGGCCTTCTCGTTGCCGCTGACGATCGTCATTCTGCGGCCTTTCCTGTCGGCCATTCCGCGGGAGCTGGAGGACGCGGCCGCCATCGACGGCGCCGGCCGGCTCGGCTTCCTCTGGCGGATCGTGCTGCCGCTCTCGCGGCCCGCGATCGTCACCGTCGGCATCCTCGCGTTCGTGGCGAGCTGGAACGCGTTCCTCCTGCCGCTGCTCGTCCTCGGGGACGTCAACCTGCACACGCTGCCGCTGGGCGTGCAGAACTTCTCCAGCCAGTACACCACCGACACCGCGGGCGTCCTCGCCTTCACGTCGCTGGCGATGTTGCCGGCGCTGCTGTTCTTCACCCTGGCGGAGAAGCAGATCGTGGGCGGTCTCCAGGGCGCGGTCAAGGGCTGAGCGGCAGCGGCACCAGCACAACCAGTGGAAAGGCACACCATGACAGAGGTCCACGCGGTGGTGGACGGGCCGGTACCGGCTCAGGCAGGGTCGGACCACGACCGGCCGGACGGGCACGGCGCCGAGGCGCGCGTACGGGAACTGCTCGCTCGCATGACGATCGAGGAGAAGGTCGCGCAGCTCGTCGGGTTCTGGGAGAAGGAGGACGGTGAGGCGGTCGCGCCCCTGCAGGGCGAGTTCGCCTCCACCGGCCGGCTCGAGGACTTCTCCCGGCACGGGCTGGGTCACCTCACCCGCGCCTACGGCACCCGCCCGGTCGACGCCGCGGCCCGGGCGGCCTGGCTGTGGAAGTTCCAGCGGGACCTGGTGACCGGTACCCGGCTGGGCATTCCGGCGATCGTGCACGAGGAGTGCCTGACCGGCCTGTCGGCGTGGAAGGCGGCCACCTTCCCGACGCCGCTGGCCTGGGGCGCCGCGTTCGATCCCGACCTGGTCGCCGAGATGGCGGCGGCGATCGGGGCCTCGATGCGCGCGCTCGGCATCCACCAGGGACTGTCCCCGGTGCTGGACGTGATCCGGGATCCGCGCTGGGGCCGGGTCGACGAGTGCATCGCCGAGGATCCCTACCTCGTCGGCACCATCGGGACCTCGTACGTGCGTGGGCTCCAGTCACAGGGCGTGCTCGCGACGCTGAAGCACTTCGCCGGCTACTCCGGCTCGCGGGCCGGGCGCAACTTCGGCCCGGTGCACGCCGGTCCCCGGGAACTCGCCGACGTGCTGCTGCCGCCGTTCGAGATGGCGATCCTCGACGGCGACGCGCGCAGCGTCATGCACTCGTACGCGGAGATCGACGGCGTACCGGTCGCGGCCGACCCGACGATGCTCACCGACCTGCTGCGGGACCGGTGGGGCTTCGACGGCACGGTGGTGGCCGACTACTACGGCGTCGCCTTCCTCAGCCTGCTGCACCACGTCGCGGCGGACAACGCGGAGGCGGCCGTGCAGGCGCTGAGCGCCGGCCTCGACATCGAGCTGCCCACCGGCGACGCCTACCTGACCCTGACCGAGTCGGTGCGGGCCGGGGCCGTCGACGAGGCGCTGGTCGACCGGGCGGTGCTGCGGGTCCTGCGCCAGAAGCAGGAACTCGGGTTGCTCGACGCCACGTTCGACGACGAGCCGCCGGGCGCGATCGACCTCGACTCGCCGGAGCACCGGTCGATCGCCCGCCGGCTCGCCGAGGAGTCGGTCGTCCTGGTCGCCAACGAGGGGGTGCTGCCGCTGCCGGCGGGCCGCCGGGTGGCGGTCGTCGGTCCGAACGCCGACCGGCAGGGCGCGCTGTTCGGCTGCTACTCCTTCCTCAACCACGTGCTGGCCCACCACCCGGGCGTGGAGACCGGCTTCGAGGTGCCGACGGTGCTGGAGGCGGTGCGCGCCGAGTTCGGCGCCGACCGGGTCACCTTCGCGGCCGGCTGCGAGGTGGACTCGGCGGACCGGTCCGGGTTCGACGAGGCGGTCGCCGCCGCGTCCGCCGCCGACGTGGCGGTCCTCGTGATGGGCGACCACGCCAGCCTGTTCGGGCGCGGCACCGTCGGCGAGGGCTGCGACCGGGACGACCTGGAGCTGCCCGGCGTGCAGCGCCAGCTCGTCGAGGCGGTGCTGGACACCGGCACCCCCGTCGTCCTGGTGCTGCTCACCGGCCGCCCGTACACGCTCGGCTGGGCGCTGTCCCGGTGCGCGGCGGTGGTGCAGACGTTCTTCCCGGGTGAGGAGGGCGCCGGGGCGATCGCGGGCGTGCTTTCCGGGCGGGTCAACCCGTCCGGCCGGCTGCCGGTCACCCTGCCCGGCTCGGCCGGCGCGCAGCCGTACTCGTACCTGCACCCGGAGCTGGGTGAGGGCATGAACGGCACCAACCTGCCGGCGACGCCGGTGGCGCCGTTCGGGCACGGCCTGTCCTACACCACGTTCGCGTACACCGACCTGACCGTGCCGGCCGAGGTGCCGACCGACGGGTCGCTGCGGGTGTCGGTGCGGGTGACGAACACCGGCCCGGTCGCCGGTGACGACGTGGTGCAGCTCTACGGCCGCGATCTGGTCGCCTCGGTGACCCGGCCGGTCGCGCAGCTGCTCGGCTACCGGCGGGTGCGTCTGGAGCCGGGCGCTTCGGTGACCGTCGAGCTGACCGTCCCCACCACGCGGCTGGCGTTCACCGGCCGCTCGTTCACCCGGGTGGTGGAGCCCGGGGAGGTCGACGTCTGGGTGGGCACGAGCGCCCGGCGCGACGCCCAGGCGCGGACGACGCTGACCGGGGACACCGCCGAGATCACCGCCGCCTCGCCCCGGTGGACGACGACCGACGTTCGCTGAGCCGGGTCCGCCGGTCGTCCACGGGGCGGCCGGCGGACCCTTTCACCTGATATCGGCGTTATGTCGTTTTTGGCTCACTAGGCTCCAGGATGTCATCCAGCTACGGCTGGATCCCGGTCGCCGGCACCCACAGGGATGCGTGAGTCACGATGATGGACGCGGACACCATGGTCCTGCCCCGGCTCGGGGACGCCGCGGTCGAGGACCCGTGGGGTGAGGACCGGCCGCGTCGGGCCGCCGCACGCACCGCGACCGGTGTGCCGGCGCGGTGGCGGATCGCGGCGTGGCTGGTGCCGGCGGTGCTGGCGGGTGCGCTCGGCGCCGCCCGGATCACCGCGTCGGGGCTGAGCGCCGGAGAACTGGCGACCCGCCAGGCGGTCACGTCGCGGTGGCACGGGCTCGGCACCGCGCTGACCGGCGACGAGGTCGCGCTCGGGCCGTACCATCTGCTGCTGCGCGGCTGGGCGGCGCTGTTCGGCGCGGCGGACCTCGCGCTGCGCGTACCCTCCCTGCTGGCTGTGGTCGGCGCCGCGGCCCTGGTCGGCGCGCTCGCCGCCCGGATCGCCACGCCCGCCGCCGGCCTGGCGGCCGGCGTGATCTTCGCGGTGCTGCCGACCTCGATCCGGTACGCGCAGGAGGCGCAGCCGTACGCCCTGGCGGTGTTCGCCGCCGTGCTCGCCACCTGGCTGCTGGTGCCGGTGCTGGACCGGCCGCGCCCGCGCCGGCTCGTGCCCTACGCCGGCGCGGTGCTGCTGCTGGGCCTGTGCCAGCCGGTGGCGTTGCTGCTGCTCGCCGGCCACGGCTGGGTCGTGCTGGCGTTCCGTCGCCGCGACGCCGTCAGGTGGCTGGCCGCAGTGGCCCTCGGGCTGCTCCCGGTCGCCGCCTGGTACGCGGCCGGCCTGCGCGACGGCGGGCATCTGGCGTCCGGCGCGTCGCCCGGTGCTGCCGTGCTGGCGGCCACGCCGGGGGACCTGTTCGGCGTCGCCGCGCTCGGCGGCGTGCTGGCCGGGCTGGCCCTGTTCAGTCTTCCGCTGCGGTACCCCGCCGCGATCTGCACCGCCTGGGCGCTGGTGCCGGCGCTCGGGCTGCTGGCGCTGGCGCAGGTCGTGCCGGTCTGGTCGGCGGGGAACCTGCTGTTCACGGTGCCGGCCTGGGCGGTGCTCGGCGGGGTCGCGCTGACCCGGGCGCGTGCCGTCGGTGCGCTCGCCGTGCCGGCGCTCGTCGCGCTGCTCGCGGCGGCCGATCAGCTTCCGTGGTGACCGACTGACGATCGGGCGACCTCTGCCTGATTCACCCCTTTTGCGGTTGATTGTCGGCTTAGCATTCGGGCGGCTCCTGAGCCGGATGCAGACCATGGGGGGAAACGTGGCCGTCGCCGCCGATACACGCCCGTCCCGCGCCACGACGGCCGGGACGCCGGGCGCCCGCCCGACCGCGCCCGTACCGCCCGAGGCACCGGGAGACCCGGACCGCCGGCAGCGCAACGTCCGCGCCCGCCTCGCGTACGCCCGCTGCGGCGCCACCGCCGGGCCGCTGCGGCCGCCCCGGCGCCCCGACGCGGCGGTCGAGTTCCGCCCCACCGCCTCGGTCGCCGCGCGGCTGGTCCTGACGCTGCTGGTGCTCGTCAACAGCGCCGCCGGGCTGATCTTCGTCGGCTGGCTGCTGCTGCCCCAGCACGTGCCCGGCCCCGGCGTCGTCGGGCTCGGCGGGTGGCAGACAGTCGCCGCCCGGCTCGCGTTCTGCGTGGTCGTCGGCGTGGAGCTGATCCGCCTGGCGCAGAACGTGGTGGTCTGGGTCTTCGCCTTCCACGCCCGGGACCCGGTGCCCGTCGACCCGCCGGTCGGCCTGCGCGTCGCCCTGCTCACCACGATCGTGCCGAGCAAGGAGCCGATCGAGGTCGCGGAGCGGACGCTGCGCCGGCTCCGGGAGATCGTCTACTGCGGGCACGTCGACGTGTGGATCCTCGACGAGGGCGACGACCCGGCGGTCCGGGCGATGGCCGCGCGGCTCGGCGTCCGCCACTTCACCCGCAAGGGCCGCCCCGAGTACAACCGGCCCGGCGGTGAGTTCCGGGCCCGGACCAAGTCCGGCAACCACAACGCCTGGCGGGCCGAGCACGAGCACCGCTACGACGTGGTCGCGAACGTCGACCCGGACCACGTGCCGTTGCCGAACTTCCTGGAACGCACGCTGGGCTACTTCCGCGACCCGGACGTCGCGTTCGTGGTGACCCCCCAGGTGTACGGGAACATGCACCAGAACTTCGTCGCCCACGGCGCCTCGGTGCAGCAGTACCTCTACAACGGGCTGATCGCGCGCGGCGGCAACGGCCTGGACGCGCCGCTGCTGACCGGCACCGGGCACCTCTACCGCCCGGCGGCCTGGCGGACCATCGGCGGCTACCAGGACTCGATCATCGAGGACCACCTCACCAGCATCCGCGTGCACGCCGCCGTCAACCCGGCCACGGGCAACCGGTGGAAGGGCGTCTACACCCCGGACGTGGTGGCGCTCGGCGAGGGACCGACCTCCTGGGCGGACTACTTCAACCAGCAGAAGCGCTGGGCGGCCGGGATCTGCGAGATCCTGCTCCGCCGCGAGCTGCGCACGCCGCGCGACCTGCCGTCGCGCCGCCGCTGGCAGTACCGGCTGCTCCAGTTCTACTACCCGAGCGTGGCGGTGAGCCTGCTGCTCGGTAACGCCGCCACCGCCCTGTACCTGCTGACCGGCGTCGACGCGGGCCGGCTCGACCCGCAGGTCTGGGCGACGCTGTGGGGGTCCACCATCGGCACCTGGTTCCTGCTCTGGCTCTGGCTGCGCCGTTTCAACATCGCCCCGCACGAGCGGGAGGAGGTGGGCATGACCGGCATGGCGCTCGCGCTGTTCGCCGGACCGGTCTACGTGGCCGCGGCGGTGGGCGCCCTGCTGCGCCGCAAGCTCGGCTTCGTGGTCACCGCCAAGGGCGCGTTGCGCACGGTGGAGTCGCCGCGTACGTTCCGGCTGCACCTGGGCTGGTCGCTCGCCGCCGCCGGACTGCTCGCGGCGAGCTTCGCGCTCGACCACGACTATCCGCTGCTGCGGGTCTGGCCGGCGCTGACGCTGCTGACCGGGCTCGCGCCGCCGCTGATCTCGTGGGTGGAGAGCCTGCGGGCGCGCCGGGGGAGGACCGCCGAACCGGCCCGGGAACCCCAGGTGGTGCCCCGGCCCGTGACCGACGGCGGTGTGCCGTGCTGAGGCCGACGCTGCCCCGGATAGGCCTGGCGCTGGCCGGGCTGCTGCTGCTCGCGTACGCCTTCGTGGTGGCGCCGGGCGCGTGGCGCGACCCGGGCACCGACGCCGCGGCGCGGCGGCCTGCCCCGGCCACGCCGCAGGCGAGCACCGACGTGCCGGCGGCGGCCACGCCGAGCCCGCGCGGTGGTCCGTTCCCGCCGGCCGGGCAGGCGTTCTTCGGCGTGATGACGGACAAGGGGCCGTACGACTTCGCGCCGGTCGACAGCTTCGCCGAGGCGGCCGGGCGGTCGCCGCAGGTGATGCTCTTCGGCGCCGACTGGGCGTCGGCGGCGTTCGACCGGAGCCTGTTCGACCGGATCGCCGAGCGGGGCATGATGCCGATGCTCGGCTGGGAGCCGTGGGACCACACAGTCGACCGGGAGGCCCGGCGCACCGACCTGACCGACAGGCAGATCGACCGGCTGCGCGCCACCCAGCCGGACTACCGGCTGGCCCGCATCGCGCGCGGCGACTTCGACGCGTACCTGCGCTCCTGGGCGCAGGGGGTGCGGTCGCTCGGCTACCCGGTGGCGATCCGCTTCGCGCACGAGATGAACGGCGACTGGTACCCCTGGTGCGAGCGGGCCAACGGCAACCGCCCCGGCGACTACGTCCGGGCCTGGCGGCACGTGCACGACATCTTCACCGAGGCCGGCGCCACGAACGTCACCTGGGTGTGGAGCCCGAACGCCCGCTGGGACAAGACGACGGCCGGGGTCACCGGGCTCTACCCGGGCGACGAGTACGTCGACTGGGTGGGCGTCACCGGCTACTACGGCAGCGGCGCGTTCACCAAGACGTACTGGTCGTTCGACCAGATCTTCGGCCCGACGATCGCCGAGATCCGCAAGGTCACCGGCAAGCCGCTCGTGGTCACCGAGACCGGCGCCGCCGACGCCGCCGGGCACAAGGCGCGGTGGATCCGGGACACGTTCCGCGCGCTGCCCCGCTATCCGAACCTGATCGGGCTGATCTGGTTCGAGGTGGACAAGGAGAAGGACTGGCGCATCGCCGGCTCACCGGCTGCGGCGACCGCGTTCGCGGAGGCGGTGGCCGCCGAGCGCTACGACGTCACCTGGTCGCCGGCGGTGCGGCCGCGTACCGGGACCTGACCCCGTTCCACGCTCCATGTCGGACGGTGCGGCTACCCTCCACGACCATGAACGAGAGAGATCAATTCCGGCGGGCGGCGATCGAGCAGGGTGTGCCCGAGGACGAGGTGGCCCGCTTCGCGGAGCTGATCCGGTTCCGGATCCACGCCTGGCAGCGCGAGGAGGGCGTGCACGCCGGGCGGCGGGGCGGGCGGCCGCGGCTGCCGGTGGGCATGCCGTGGCCCACGTGCCCGAAGGGCTTCCCGTTGCCGTTCCTCCTCCGGCTCGACTGCGCGGCGCTGCCCCGGGTTCCCGACCTCGCCCTGCCGGCCGACGGCACGCTGCTGTTCTTCCTCGACCAGGAGGGCGCACAGGACGCCTGCGGCATCGAGAACGAGAAGGCGTACTCGCGGGTCGTGTACGTTCCGGCCGGCACCGAGACGGCCGACGGCGAGTACGTCCTACCCGCCGGGACCGCCCGGGAGTCCTTCCTCGCTCCCGAACACGAGATGTACGCCGCCGTCCAGGCGGAGCTGCCGGACTGGCTCGACCGCGCGGAGGAGTGGCTGTGCGACACCCAGATCCAGCTCCTGCGCGACATGCCGCACCGCAAGGAGATGAGCGCGCTGGTCGAACAGCTCTGGCCCGAGCGGGACTGGTGGATTGAGCGCGACGTCTTCGTCGGCGGCTACACCATCTCCGCGCAGGACCCGCCCGAGGTGATCATGATGGACCCGGAGCGGGTTCAGCAGGGATGGTCCCTGCCCCGCGCGGAGCGAATGGTGGCCCGGTACGAGGAAGAACAGCGGGTGATGCGCGAATGGGTGCCGCTGGCCCAGTTCGGCGTACCGGACGAGGAGTACGTCAACGCGCGGTTCCTGATCCGCCACGACGACCTCGCCGCCCGGCGGTTCGACAGGGTGCTGTCCTTCTGCGAGTTCACCGAGTGACAGCCGGGCCGGCTCAGACCAGCGTGCGGACCGCCCGCAGCGCCGCCTCCACGTCCTGCTCGCCGTTGGCGATCGTCGCGCCGAAGCGCAGGTACGACGGCCGGTAGGGGGTGCTGCTGGCGATCACGCCGGCCGACCGCAGCCGGTCCACCGCCCTCTCCGGCGGCACGCCCGGCACCTCGCAGCAGACCACCCCGGCGGACAGGTCGGCGGCGCGCGGCGTGACCAGCCGGACGCCCCGGATCCCGGCCAGCCCCTCCTTGAGGCGGTCGGCGAGTTCCCGGGTGCGCTCGGCGACCCGGGCCGGGCCGATCCGCCGGTGGAACGCGAACGCGTCGGCGAGCGCCCACCGGTGCTCGAAGCTGTGGTAGCCACCGGGCGTGTGCGCCGGTCCGGGCGGCGCGGGCGGCCCGCCGGTGGCGCCGGTGAGCCAGCGGCCGATGACCCGTCTGTCGAAGCTGGGGATCACCGGCGTCATCCGGGCCCACGCCCGCTCGGCGGCCCAGACCAGACCGGTGCCACGCGGCCCGAGCAGCCACTTGTGGCAGCCGGAGACCAGCACGTCGCAGCCGAGTTGCTCCGGTGTGGACGCGTCGGCGCCGAAGCCGTGCACCGCGTCGAGACAGAGCAACGCCTCCGGGCTGCGCTCGCGGACCACCTCGGCCAGCCGGCGTACCGGCAGCTTCACCCCGGTGCTGGAGTGCACCCAGGTCAGCGCCACCACACGGGTGCGGGGCGTGAGCGCCGCGGTCAGGCCCGCGACCATCTCGTCCACGCCGGCCGTGGCGGCGTCCCGGTAGAGGCGGGCCCGGCGCACTGTCACCCCGTCGCGTTCGGCACGCAACCGCAGCGACTCGTGCGTGGCGTAGAAGTCGTGCTCGGTGGTCAGCACCTCGTCGCCGGGCCGCAGCCGGACCGCGCCGTAGACCAGGCCGAGGCCCATGGTGGTGGAGTCGGTGAGCGCGACCTGGTCCGGTCGGGTGCCGAGGTGCCCGGCCGCCGCGTCGAGCACCGCGCGGTCCAGCCGTTCCTCGTGGAGCCCCAGATAACCGGCCGCGTCCCGGTCGAGGCCGGCGCGGTGGATCGCCACGGCGGCCCGTACCGGGGCCGGGTGCGGGGCGAAGACGAACGTGGCCAGGTGCGCCCGGGAACGGTCGAGCGCGAACTGGGCGCGGACACTGTCCCAGCTGGCCGGATCCAGGGCGGGCGCGTCGTCGTCCGGGGCCGCGGTCCCGCCCGCCGGGCGGTCCGGCTCGCAACCGGTGGCCAAACCGGTCACGCCGGCCGCCGCGGTCGCGCCGAGCAGGTGCCGCCGGGTCAGCTGCCGCCGGGTGAGGTGCCGCCGGGTCGGGTGCATGAGGCAATCGTCCGTCGTGCATGTCACGGCCGGGTCACCGTCGGTGCCGGGGGACCGGTGATTTCACCGATGCGCGCCGGTGGCCCGGGCACGGATGCTGACGCATGTCGATGTAATTCCGGCGCAAGGAGTGACCGACGTGCCCACCACCATCCGTTCCCGTACCCCCGTCCGTGCCCTCGCCCGCTTCGCCGTGGCGGCTCTGCTCGCCACCGGCGGCGCCCTCGCCGTCCCGGCCGCGGCGAGCGCCGAAAGCCCCTACGAGCGCGGTCCGGCTCCCACGAGCGCCATCCTGGAGGCCAGCCGCGGCCCGTTCGCCACCTCGTCGATCAACGTCTCCTCGTTGAGCGTGACCGGCTTCGGCGGCGGCGTCATCTACTACCCGACCAGCACCGCCGAGGGCACCTTCGGCGCGGTCGCCATCTCGCCGGGCTACACCGCCTCGTGGTCCAGCCTCAGCTGGCTCGGGCCGCGGATCGCCTCGCACGGCTTCGTGGTGATCGGCATCGAGACCAACACCCGGCTGGACCAGCCGGACAGCCGGGGGCGCCAGCTCCTGGCCGCGCTGGACTACCTGACCCAGCGCAGTTCGGTGCGGGGCCGGATCGACTCCTCCCGGCTCGCCGTGGCCGGACACTCGATGGGTGGCGGCGGCAGCCTGGAGGCCGCGGCGGCCCGGCCGTCGTTGCAGGCCGCCGTCCCGCTCGCGCCGTGGAACCTGGACAAGACCTGGTCCGAGGTGCAGGTCCCGACGCTCATCATCGGCGGCGAGACCGACAGCGTGGCGCCGGTGGCGTCCCACTCGATCCCGTTCTACAACAGCATCCCGGCGTCCTCGGAGAAGGCATACCTGGAGCTGAACGGCGCGAGCCACTTCTTCCCGCAGACGACGAACACGCCGACGGCGAAGCAGATGGTGGCCTGGCTGAAGCGGTTCGTCGACGACGACACGCGCTACGAGCAGTTCCTCTGCCCGGGCCCGAGCGGGTCGGCGATCCAGGAGTACCGCAACACCTGCCCCAGCTCCTGATCCCCGCCGCTCCCGGGGTGGCCGCCACGGCGGTCACCCCGGGAGCGTGTCCGCCTCTTTTCCGACGGGTTGCCCATCTGTGACACTGCATGCATGGTTTCTGCATCGACAGTGCATATAGCCCTGTGGGGCCGGGACGACGAGTGCGACGCGATCCGCCGGCTCCTCGACCGCGACGACGGCGGCGCGCTGCTGTTCCACGGGCCGCCCGGCTCCGGGCGCACCGCCCTGCTGGCGTACGCCCGCCAGTCGGCGGGCCGGCGCGCGGTGCTCAGCGGCGCCGGCGTGGCCGACGAGGCGACACTGCCCTACGCCGGGCTGCACCGCCTGCTCGACCCGGTGCTCGACGCGGACACCGCGCTCCCGGTACGGCAGCGCCGGCTGCTGCGCCGCGCGCTCGGCGGCGACGGGTGCCCGGCCGAGCAGCGGCTGGCCCTGGCCGCGGCGGTGCGGTCCCTGCTCGCCGCCGCCGCGGCGGACCGGCCGCTGCTGTGCACCGTGGACGACCTCGACGCCGGCGATCCGCAGAGCGCCTGGACCCTGGCGGTGGTGGCGCGCCGGCTGCGCCGGCTGCCGGTGGCGATGCTGCTGACCGCGACCGCGCCGGCCACCGTCGACGGCGTACCGGCCCACCGGCTGCGTCCGCTGCACGCCCACGAGTGCCACGCCATGCTGGCCGGGCTGCGGGAGCGGCCGTCCGCGCCGGTGGCCGCCGCGCTGGCCGCGCTCAGCCGGGGCAGCCCGGCCGCGCTCGCCGACCTGGCCGGCACGCTCACCCCCGCCCAGTGGCGAGGCGAGGCGCCGCTGCCCGACACGCCGCCGGTGGACGGCGCGCTCGCCGCCGCGTACCGGGCCCGCCTGGACCGGCTGCCGGTCCCGACCCGGCGCATGGTCCTGCTCGCCGCGCTCGACCCCGGCGACGACCCGGGCATCCTGGTCCGCGCCGCCTGGGCGGCCGGCCTGACCGTCGAGACGCTCGCGCCCGCCGAGGCCGCCGGCCTGCTGCGCACCGGGCCCGGCGGCGTGACGTTCCCGCACCCGCTCGCCCGCACGATGATCACCGCCGTCGCGCCGCTCGCCGACCTGCGCGCGGCTCACCTGCTGCTGGCCGGCACGCTCGCCGAGGGCACGCTGGGCCGGGCGCTGCGCCACGCCATCGCCGCCGACTGTCCGGCCGACACGCTCGCCGCCGAGTTGAGCGCGGCGGTCGACGAGGTGCCGGACCGCGCCGCCGCCGCGGTCGTGTTGCGCCGCGCCGCCGAACTGAGCCCCGACCCCGGCCGCGCCGCCGAGCTGACCGTCGCGGCGGCGCGGTGCGCCTGGACCGCCGGCGACCCGGACCAGGCCCGCGGGCTGCTGCGAAGCCTGACCGGCGCGTCGCCCGCCGAGCGTCGCGCCGACCTGCTCCGCGGCGAGATGCAGCTGCGCTGCGACGCGCCCGCCGCCGCGGTCGCCACGCTGCTGACCGCCGCCGACGCGGTCGCGCCGGCCGACCGGCGGGCCGCGTTGCTGGCGCTGGTCCGGGCCGGCGAGGCCATCTGCGTCACCGGCGACCAGTTCCGGTACGCCGAGGTGGCCCGCCGGGCCGAGGCGCTGCGGCGTCCCGGCGACCCGCCCGAGCTCGACCTGCTGGCCACGTTCGCCTCGGGCGTCGGGGCGACACTGCGCGGTGACCACGCGCGTGGCGGTCCGGCGCTGCGCCGGGTCGTCGTCCTCGGCGGCCGGCTGACCGGGCCCGCGCTCACCCCCGGCGCGCTCGTCTGCGCCGCCGCGGCCGCACTGCTGGTGGCGGTGGACGGTCCCGCGCACCGGCTCGCCGGCCGGGCGGTCGAGGTGGCCCGCTCGCGCGGCGAGCTGTCCCTGCTGCCCCGGGCGCTGGAGCTGCGGGCCGTCGCCGAGTACTGGCTGGGCCGGCACGAGGCCGCGGCGGAGACCGCCCGCGAGGGCGTGCGTGCCGCCCGCGCCGCCGGCCAGCACGTCTGCGCCCAGGTGCACCTCGGCATCCTCGCCGTGCTGGCCGCGGTCCGCGCCGACCGGGACGCCGCGCTGGCCCGGATCGCCGAGATCGGTGACGGGGCCGCGCCGGGGAGCCGGCCGGACGCGTACGCCCGCTGGGCGCTGGGCGTGCTGGACCTCATCGACGGCCGGTACGCCGACGCGGTGTCCCGGCTGTCCGCGCTGGCCCGTACCGGCACCGGCCGGGGGCAGGTGCTGGTCCAGGTGATGGCCACGCCGTACCTGGTGGAGGCCGCCGCCCAGGACGGCGGGCGGCCGGCCGCCGCGCTGGCCGTGTTCGACCACTGGGCCAGCAGCACGGCGAGCCCGTCGCGGCGGGCGCTCGCCGCGCGCTGCCGGGCGCTGCTCGCGCCCCGCGGCGGCCCGGAGGCCGAACGGGAGTTCCACGCGGCGCTGCGGTTGCACCCGGCCGACACCGACCGGTTCGAGCGCGCCCGCACCGAGCTGCTGTTCGGCCGCGAGCTGCGCCGCCGGCGCCGGCCCCGGGACGCCCGCGCGCACCTGCACCGGGCCCGGGAGGCGTTCACGCTGCTCGGCGCGACCGTCTGGGCCGACCGGGCGGGGGAGGAGCTGCGCGCGGCGGGGGAGTCGGTCGGGCCGGTGCGGCACGGTCCGGAGGAGTTGCTGACCGGGCAGCAGCTGCACATCGCCCGGCTGGTCGCGGAGGGGGCGACCAACCGGGAGATCGCCACCCGGATGTGCCTGTCCACCCGGACCGTCGACCACCACCTGCGCAACGTCTTCCACCGGCTCGGTGTGCGCTCCCGCACCGAACTGGCCCGCCTGTTCGCCTGAGCGGCGGACCGGGCCGGTTCCGGCCGGCCGGGGTCAGCGGAGCGCGGCCACCGCGGCGTCCGCGCCGCCGCGCCAGAGCACGCCGGCCTCGGTGAAGCCGGCCGCGCGCAGCGCGTCCAGGTGCCATGCCGCGGGCGGGGTCCACTCCGGGCTGTGCCCGGTCGGGTAGATCTGCCGCCGCTTCTCCACGAGCGGGCCGAGCACCGGGTCGTCGGCCGCCTGCGCCCACCAGTCCGGCCAGGACAGCGCCGCGCCGGCACGGTGCCGGGCGTCCCGGCGCGCCCGCGCGCGCTCGCCGAGCCGGGCGGTGAGCGTCGGCATCGCGTCGTCGGGCATGTGGTCGGCGTTGACGAACACGCCGCCGGGGCGCAACACGTCGCGGATCTCGCGGTAGAGCTCGGCCAGGCGCGGACCGTCCACCCAGTGCAGCGCGGTGGCGGTGAGCACCGCGTCGTAGTCGCGGTGCGGCAGCGTGGCGGCCCAGTCGGACCGGTTGAGGTCGGCGGTCACCAGGGCGGCCCGCCCGGCCAGCGCCGCCTCGGCGAGGGTGAAGCAGCACCGGGTCGAGGTCGAGCACCGTCACCTCGGCGTCGGGCCGGCGGGCCAGCGTCCGCAGGCTGATCGAGCCGGTGCCGCCGGCCAGGTCGAGCACCCGTGGCGGCCGGTCGCCGGTGACCGCCTCGACGGCGTCGAGCATCGCCGCGAAGCGGTGCTCCCGGTCCGGCATGAACGTCTCCTGCTGCCGGTCCCAGCTCTCCTGCCAGGCGCGCACATCCGAGTCGTAAGGAGTCATGCCGCTCACGATAGTTACCGGCAGGCGACCCTGTCGAGGCTTGTTGCCAAAGTTTTGCAATAAGCGACGGGCGTCCCGGCGGCGTCACCGGGACCGGACGTGCGGCGGGTCGACGGTGACGAGCGGGTGACGCGCGCTGCGGCAGGGTCGCGGCACGACGACGGCACCGTACGAGGGGGCTGCATGATCAGGACGATGCTCCGGCTGCGCGCGCGCCCCGGCTGCGAGCCCGCGGTCGGACCGGCGTTCGAGACGGTCGCCGGTCAGCTCGGCGCGCTGGCCGGGAACCTGCGGCACGAGCTGCTGCGGGACGCCCTCGACCCGCGCGGCTTCGTCGTCGTCACCGAGTGGGCCGACGAGGCGGCGCTGCGCGCGTACCGGCGGGGGCCGGTCGCGGCCCGCCTCGCCGGCCTGCTCCGGCCGCTGACCGAGCCGGCGGACGGCCCCGGCTACCCGCTGCTGCGGGAGACCGGGGACGGAACGGGTCCGGTCTACGTGGACGTCGAGCTGACCGTGCCGCGCGACCGCCTCGCCGAGTTCCACAGCGGCTACCCCGAGGTGGTCCGGCGGATGGCCGCGATACCCGGCTACCGCCGCGAGCAGCTGCTGCGCGAACCCGGCTCGGACATCCACCACATCTTCGCCGAGTGGGACGGCGCCGCGCCGTTCCTCGCCTGGATCGGCGACCCGGCCCACGCCTCGGCGCAGGCCGGACCGATCGCACCGTTCCTTCTCGACATCCGGCGCCGGCTGTTCCACGTCGTGCCCGACGCGGACGACCGCCGACACCCCACCACGGGCTGGGAGGCCGACGTGCACAGGACAACAGACGTACTCGTCGTCGGGGCGGGGCCCACCGGGCTGACCGCCGCCGTCGAACTGGCCCGGCGGGGCATCGACTGCCTGGTGATCGACAAACAGGTCACCCCGCCCGGCCACGCCGACAAGGCGATCGGCGTGCACTGCCGCACCATGGAGATCTGGGAGGAGCAGGGCGTCGTCCGGGACGCCATGGACGCCGGCATCTGGCTCACCGGCAACATGGTCTTCGTCAACGGCGAGCAGACCCACCGGATGAGCTGGGAACTGCCCGGCCTGCCGTACGCCCACCTCGGCCTGCCGCAGTACGAGACCGAGCGGATCCTCACCGACCGGCTGGCCACGCTCGGGGTGCGCCCGCAGCGCGGCGCCGAACTCGTCGACTTCACCCAGGACGCCGACGGCGTGACCGCCACCGTCCGCACCGCCGACGGCGGCACCGAGACGGTACGCGCGGCGTACCTGGTCGGCGCCGACGGCGCGCACAGCCGGGTACGGGAGCGGCTGGGTCTCACCTTCACCGGCGGGCTGGGCCGGTTCCCGCAGCTGTTCATGCTGGTGGACGTCGACGTCGACTGGGACATGCCGGACGGGCACCTGCTGCGGTTCCTGCACATGACCGACGGGCAGATGGACGGGATGCTGGTCTGCGTACCGCTGCGCGGTGAGCACCGTTACCGCATCGCCACCCTCGCGCCGCCCCGCTTCTTCGCCCAGACCGGCGGGCGCGACGCCCCGCCCGGCTTCAGCGAGGAACTCGACGAACCGACCATCTCCGACGTGCAGGCCGCGCTGGACCGCCTCGCGCCGCCCGGCACCCGGGCGACCAACCTGCGCTGGTCCTCGGTGTTCCGGATCAGCCACGGCATCGTCGACCGTTACCGCGACGGGCGCGTGTTCGTCGCCGGGGACGCCGCCCACCTGCACCCGCCCGCCGGCGGGCAGGGCATGAACACCGGCATCCAGGACACCTGGAACCTGGCGTGGAAGCTGGCGCTGGCGGTACGCGGACTCGCCGCGCCCGGCCTGCTGGACAGCTACGAGACCGAGCGGCGCCCGGAGGGCGAGGAGATCGTCGGCCGCGCGGTCCGGATGGCCGGCACCGAGGAGGTGGACCGCGCCGACCTGGAACGGCAGTTCCTCCAGGAGATGTCCATGCTGCTCAGCTACGCCGGCAGCCCGCTGGTCGGGGAGACCGTCGCCGACCCGGCCGCGCTCGGTGACGCGCCCCGCCCCGGCGACATCGCGCCCGACGTGGACGGGCTGCGCCGGCGCGGCGTCGGCCACCCGCTGCGGCTGCGCGACCTCACCCGGGGCACCCGGCACACGCTGCTGCTCTACGCCGACGCGACCGCCGGCGCGGGAGAGTTGGCCGCGCTGACCGGCCTGTGCGCCGACGCGCGCCGGCTCACCGGCGGCGAACTCGAGGCGTACCTGCTGCTCGACCCGGACGCCGACGAGCCGCGACTGCTCGACCCGCCGGTGGTGCGCGACGCCGAGCGCCGCTTCCGCGCCGGGTACGGGCTGACCGGCACCGGCCTGTACCTGATCCGCCCGGACGGGCACGTCGGCTTCCGGGGCGCGCCGGTCGACCCGGACGCGCTGCGCAAGCACCTGCACCTGGTGTTCGGGAGCACGCGGTGAGCCGGGTCCGGACCGTGCTGTCGATGCGGACCCGGGCGGGCTGCGAGGAACGCTTCGAGGCCGAGTGGCTCACCGCCGCCGAACAGATCCGCACGCTGGACGGCTGCCTGCACCAGGACCTGGTCCGCGACGCCGACGACCCGCGCAGCTATCTCATCATCAGCGACTGGGCCGACCGCGAGCGGCTGGACGCGTTCGGCCGCAGCGCGCACCGGGACCGGCTGCTGAGCATCATCCGCGAGCTGCGCGAATCCGCCGACCGGCACACCTACCAGGTGCTGCACAGCGTGGCCGGCGAACCGGGGGAGAGGCGATGACCGACGACGTGATGCCCGCGAGCGAGCTGTACACCGACGCGTTCGCGGCCGACCCGTACCCCGCGCTGGCCCGGCTGCGCGCGGACCGGCCGGTCTGCCCGGTCGGCTCGCCGCGCTTCGACTCCTGGCTGATCACCCGCTTCGACGACGCCCGCACCGCGCTGACCGACCCGCGCCTGTCCAAGGACCTGTACGGCCCGGAGCAGCACTACCTGAAGATCTTCGGCCCGAACTCCGAGGGCCTGAACCGCAACATGCTCAACTCCGACCCGCCGGAGCACACCCGCCTGCGCCGGGTGGTGTCGCAGGCGTTCGCGCCCCGGCGGATCGAGGCGCTGCGCCCCCGGGTGGCGTCGATCGTCGACCAGCTCATCGACAAGATGGCGCCGCACGGCGAGGCGGACCTGATGCACGAGTTCGCCATCCCGCTGCCGATGACAGTCATCTGCGAGCTGCTCGGCGTGCCGCCGGCCGACCACGACCGGGTGCTCGACTGGACCCAGGTCATCCGCACCTC